>NZ_RZRU01000036.1 GCF_003997495.1 Mesorhizobium sp. M7A.F.Ca.US.008.03.1.1
GAACCATTCGACGGCAGGCAGAAACAGGCTTGGCGTGATTACCCGCGCTGGCGACGAGATGCTTCGAAGCGTGCTGGTGGCGGGCGCCACTGCCCTCATCCAGCACATGCGGCGCGGCAGCAAACGGCGCTGGCCATGGCTGGAGGCGCTGCTGGCGCGCAAGGCCTTCAAGCTAGCAGCGGTGGCGCTGGCCAACAAGTTGGCGCGCATCGCCTGGAAACTGATGGTGAGCGGCGAGCATTATCGCCCTATCGCCAGTGCTCTCCCGGCGGCAGCGCCGGCGCAACTCTGACAAACCCAAAGAATTCGGCGTCGGGTTAACGGCGACGCCGAAGGCCGGAACTTGCAAGCAAAGGAAGAGATGGTTTGATCGGTCGAACCGGGACAGGCGGGACACTCCGAGGTGCTCACCGGCAGACAATGCCGCGTACGTGTTTGGAACTCGCCGTCGCGCAAGCCCATCTTGGCCAGCGGTCACTATGCCCGCACAAAAAGGCCGGACATATGAGCGCAAGCGATCCGACAAACAATCAATTCCAGCCCTTGCAGGCAGGGGGCCGTCCACATATGAGCACCGGAAGCGCAGGGAACCGCCGTTTGCAGACCGGCATCACCTGAATATCAACACACCCTTAGAAGTCGCTGGTCAGGCCCTTTACCTCCCAGTCGCCGTAGCGCCCTGGCTCCTTGCCGCCTCGGCCGCCGATCTCCTTCGGCAGCGCGGCCTCCTTTTCCAGATACTTCACACGCCTTGCTTCGGCTTCCGCGAGCGCGCGTCTGGCTTCCGGTGTCAACGCCTTTGGCTCGACGCCGTCGGCCTCTATTTTACTGGTCTCGTCGTTCATGCGATATTTCCAGCGGATTGAAACAGGAACCGGTGTTTCCCATCATATAGCCATGAGCCCACGACGATCGACCCCTTTTCGCTATCCCCCGGACAGGAGCAGACGATGAACACCATCCGCACCGCCATGCTTCTTGCCGCGATGACCGCGCTGTTCATGGGCGTCGGCTTTTTGATCGGCGGAACCGGAGGCATGATGATCGCCTTTCTGTTCGCCGCCGGCACCAATCTGTTCAGCTACTGGAACGCCGACAAGATGGTGCTGTCGATGAACCGTGCCGTCGAGGTCGACGAAAGGAACGCACCCGAATATTACGCCATCGTCCAGGCAATGGCCAAACAGGCCGGTCTGCCGATGCCGAAGACCTATCTGATCGACAACCCGCAGCCGAACGCCTTTGCCACCGGCCGCAATCCGCAGAACGCGGCGGTGGCTGCCTCCACCGGCCTGTTGCAGGCGCTGACGCCTGAAGAGGTCGCAGCGGTCATGGCGCACGAGCTCGCCCATGTGCAGCACCGCGACACGCTCACCATGACGATCGTCGCCACCTTTGCCGGCGCCATCTCGATGCTCGGCAATTTCGCCTTCTTTTTCAGTGGCAATCGCGACAACAATCCCTTCGGCTTTGTCGGCGTGCTGGCGGCGATGATCGTAGCGCCCTTTGCAGCGATGGTCGTGCAGATGGCGGTCAGCCGCACCCGCGAATACGAGGCCGACCGGCGCGGCGCCAAAATCTGTGGACACCCGCTCTGGCTGGCATCGGCGCTTGACAAGATCGCCCGCGGCGCCGAACGCATCCGCAACCCCGATGCCGAGCGCAATCCCGCGACCGCGCATCTCTTCATCATCAATCCTCTTCACGGCGAGCGCATGGACAGCCTGTTCTCCACCCACCCCGCCACTGAGAACCGCATCGCAGCCTTGCAGGCGATGGCGCGCGACATGGCCGACAGCGAAACACCGCGCCAGGCCCCAACGCCACGCCAGGCGGACGAACAGCGGCCATCCGGCCCGTGGGGCCAGGCAGCGCAGCTCGAGCAGCCGACCGAGCCCGCCAAGCCCAAATCCAACCCATGGGGTCGCAATCCGACCGGGCCCAAGGGCCGGTGGTCGTGAGCGTGGCGGACAGAGGACCTCGACGCACGGTTTCAGGCGATCAGGAACACAGGGACGGCGGCGACTTCGTTGCCGGCCTCGCCGCCCGCAAGGCGGCGGCGCGTCTGCTTGCCGCCGTCATCGACGCCAGGACCCCGCTTGACGGCCTGACCGATCACGAAAACGGCCATCCGCAATACAAGGCGCTCGATTTGCGCGATCGCGGCCTCGTCCGCGCCATTCTGGTCACAGCGCTGCGCTATCGCATGACCATATCAGGGCTGCTGGCGCGGCGCGTGGAAAAGCCGCTGCCGCCCAACGCCACCGCTTTGTCGCACATATTGCATGTGGCGGCGGCCCAGATCCTCTTCCTCGATATTCCCGACAGCGCCGCCGTCGACATTGCGGTGACCCACGCCAAGTCCGATCCGCGCACGCAGCGTTTTTCCGGCCTCGTCAATGGCGTTCTGCGCACGTTGGCACGGGCCAAGGAAACGGAATTGCCTGCCGCCCTTGCCGCCACCGACGAGGCGCCCAAATGGTTTTCCGACCGGCTGAAGACCACCTACGGCAACGAGAAGGCCGGACAGATCCTCGAAGCGCATCGCGTTGAGGCGCCGGTCGACTTCTCGGTCAAGGCCGATCCGGGACTCTGGGCGGAAAAGCTCGGCGGCATCGTCCTGCAGACAGGCACGGTGCGGGTCGAGAATCTTATCGGTCCTGTCACTGAATTGCCTGGCTTTGCCGAGGGCGCCTGGTGGGTCCAGGACGCCGCGGCCAGCCTGCCCGCCCGGCTGTTCGGCGATGTCACGGGATTGCGGGTTGCCGATCTCTGCGCCGCGCCCGGCGGCAAGACCGCACAGCTGATCGTTGCCGGCGCGAAGGTCACCGCCGTCGACACGTCAAAAAACCGGCTCGTGCGGCTGACGCAGAATCTCGACCGTCTCGGCCTGTCGGCCGAAATCGTCCAGGCCGACCTGCTCAAATATGAGCCGGAAGAACTGTTCGACGCTGTTCTCCTCGACGCGCCCTGCTCGTCGACCGGAACGGTGCGGCGCCATCCCGATGTGCCATGGACCAAGACGGCGGCCGATGTGGAGAAACTGGCCGACCTGCAACGCAGGCTGCTCGCCCGCACTGTGACGCTGGTGAAGCCCGGCGGCAGGATCGTCTTTTCCAACTGTTCGCTCGATCCGCTCGAAGGCGAGAATCTCTATCGCGCCTTTCTGGCCGGCACGCCTGAAATCAGCAACGATCCGTTGCGGCAAGGCGAGATCGCCGGCATCGATCCGTTCCTGACGCCGCAAGGCACGCTGCGCACCACGCCCGCCGACCTGGACCTCGGCGCGCCGGAACGCTCGGGCCTCGACGGCTTCTTCGCCGCTCGCATGCGGCGAGCCGGCTAGGGATTGAACTGCCGGATTTACTGACTTTTTAGGCAGGTTCGGAGGCAGAACCAGGTGAGCCGGCCCGGGCTCGTGGAATTCGCCTTCGCACGAATCGTGCAATCATGTAGACTCGACGCCGGGGTAAGAGGACGACCAGGAGGGGTTTTGGCACTTGCTGCCAGCAGCACGACGCGTCTGTGGACGCTTGTCGCGAAGGAGTTCTGGCGCAAAACGCGCCGGCGCCTGCGCGCCGGGCCTGTCTATCGCTGGCGCTATTCCGGCCGCACGCCGGAACGAGTGCTGATCGCACCGCCGGACCTGCGCCTCGCCGACCCGCAGATCGCACTCGAGATCTATTACGGCCGCTATCCCCTGTCGGGGCATCTGGTCGAGACCGGCGGCAAGTCGCCTTTCCAGATCCACGTACCCAATCACGGCTGGCAGAAGACGCTGCACGGCTTTCGCTGGCTGCGCCACATGCGCGCCGCCGGCACCGAGCTTGCCGCCGCCAATGCCCGCGCCCTGGTCTCCGACTGGATCACCATGCATGGCAGCCATATTTCCGGCATCGCCTGGGAGCCCGGCACGACGGCCAAGCGCATCATCGCCTGGTTGCAGCACTCCTCGGTCGTATTGCAGGGCGCCGAGTTCCCTTTCTACCGCGCCTTCCTGAAGTCGGTTGCCATCCAGATCCGCTACCTCAGGTCGATGGCGCGCGAAATGCCCGACGGCAAGGACAGGCTGCGGGCCCGCATCGCGCTCGCCTTCGCTGCCTTGTCCCTGCCGGCGCCGGCATCGGCGCTGCGTGGCGCGACCCGCAATCTTGCCGAGGAACTCGACCGCCAGATCCTCGCCGATGGCGGGCACATTTCGCGCAATCCGATGGTCGTCCTGGAAATCCTCGCCGACCTTCTGCCGCTGCGCCAGACCTATGCCAACCAGGCGGAAACGCCGCCGCAGGCGCTGATCGGCGCCATCGACCGCATGCTGCCGGCGCTGCGCTTCTTCCGCCATCAGGATGGCAGCCTCGCCCGCTTCAACGGCATGGGCGCCACCATCCACGACCGCATCGCCACCATCCTGCGCCACGACGACACCGCTGGCGCGCCGCTGCTGCATGCGCCGCATTCCGGCTATGAGCGCCTGTCGATGGGCGGCACCACGGTCATCGCCGACACCGGCCCGCCGCCGCCGGTCGACGTGTCCAATGCCGCACATGCCAGCTGTCTCGCCTTCGAACTGTCGTCAGGGCGCCAGCATTACATCGTCAATGCCGGCATCGACACCTATGGCGCGGCTGAATTCCGGCCGCTGGCGCGCGCCACTGCCGCGCACTCGACCGCCACCATCAACGACACTTCGTCGGCGCGCTTCAGCCATTCGTTGCGCGTCAACGACCTGCTCGGTTCGCCGCTGATCGGCGGCCCGCAGCATGTGCAGTGCAAGCGCATCGACCAGAAGGGCATTCAGGGCTTCATCGCCCGCCATGACGGCTATGTCCCGCGCTTCGGCTTCCTGCATGAGCGCGAGCTGAAACTGTCGTCGAACGGCAATGTGCTGGCCGGCCGGGACCGCTTCCAGCGGCCCGGCAATGCGGCGATCCGCAACAATGGCCGCGACTTCGTCACCGTCCGCTTCCACGTTCATCCCGACGTCAACCTTTTGCAGGACGAGCATGACCGCCTGGTGCTGGCCGCCGATCAGGCCGACACCTGGGTGTTCACATCAGCCGAAGTGGTGCCGGAAGTCGAGGAATCGATCTATTTCGCCGGCCTTGGCGGCCCGCGCCGCAGCCGCCAGATCGTGCTTGCCTTCAAGGCCTCGGAAGTCGCCGAAGTTCACTGGCAGCTGACCCGCACCAGCATCGCCGGTTATCCGGAAAACAACTGATCATATCGAGCATGATGCCGAAAAGCTGCCTACTTTTCGGATAACACCATGCCGCAAACAAACAGCCTGGCGGCGCTTCCGGTTTGATTTCCTGATGTCATGTGCTACGGGCGCGGGCATCCATCACACCAGTCGTGAAAGGCCGCCAGCCCATGGCCGTCGCCGCCAAGAACATTCCCGCACCAGACCTTGTTCCCGTGCGTCGCGCCTTGCTCTCCGTTTTCGACAAAACCGGCCTGATCGATTTCGCCAAAGCGCTGGCAGCCGCAGGCGTAGAGCTGGTCTCGACCGGCGGGACGGCAAAGGCGATCACTGAAGCAGGCCTGGCGGTGCGCGACGTCTCCGAGCTCACCGGCTTTCCCGAGATCATGGATGGCCGCGTCAAGACCTTGCATCCCATCGTGCATGGCGCGCTGCTTGGCGTGCGCGACGATCCTGAGCATTCCGCGGCAATGCGCAAATACGGCATCGAACCGATCGATCTCGTCGTCTCCAATCTCTATCCGTTCGAGGAGGTCCGCCGCTCCGGCGCCGACTATGCGTCGATCGTCGAGAACATCGACATTGGCGGGCCGGCGATGATCCGCGCCTCGGCCAAGAACCACGCCTATGTCGCCATCGTCACCGATCCCGGCGACTATGCCTCGGTGCTGAACGCGCTGGAGATGAACATCGGCTCGCTGTCGCTGGATTTCCGCAAGAAGCTGGCGGCCAAGGCCTTCGCCCGCACCGCCACCTATGACGCGGCGATCTCCGGCTGGTTCGCCGAAGCGCTCGAGATCGAACACCCGATGTGGCGCGCCTTTGGCGGCAGGCTGGTCGAGGTGATGCGTTATGGCGAGAACCCGCATCAGAGCGCTGGCTTCTATATCAATGGCGACAAGCGGCCGGGCGTCGCCACGGCGCGCCAGCTGCAGGGCAAGCAGCTGTCCTACAACAACATCAACGACACCGACGCCGCCTTCGAACTGGTCGGCGAGTTCGACCCCGACCGTTCCGCCGCCGTCGCCATTATCAAGCACGCCAACCCGTGCGGCGTTGCCGAAGGCACCTCGCTGAAGGCGGCCTACGCCAAGGCGCTGGCCTGCGATCCGGTCTCGGCCTTCGGCGGCATCATCGCCGTCAACCGCATCCTCGACGCCGAAGCCGCCGAGGAGATCGTCAAGACCTTCACCGAGGTGATCATCGCGCCCGGCGCCACCGACGAGGCAGCGGCCATCGTCGCGGCGAAGAAGAATTTGCGCCTGCTGGTCACAGGTGGGCTGCCGGACCCGCGCACGCCGGGCACGACGGTCAAATCCGTCGCCGGCGGCCTGCTCATCCAGGGCCGGGACAACGCCGTCGTCGACGACCTCGAACTGAAAGTAATGACCAGGAGGGCGCCGACGCCGGCCGAAATGGCCGACCTGAAATTCGCCTTCCGCATCGCCAAGCACGTCAAGTCCAACGCCATCGTCTATGTCAGGGACGGCGCCACCGTCGGTATCGGCGCCGGCCAGATGAGCCGGGTCGATTCCTCACGCATCGCCGCCCGCAAGGCACTCGACGCCGCCGAGGCAGCGGGCCTCGCCGAACCGCTGACCAAGGGCTCGGTCGTCGCCTCCGACGCCTTCTTCCCCTTCGCCGACGGATTGCTGTCGGCGATCGCCGCCGGCGCCACTGCCGTCATCCAGCCGGGTGGCTCGATGAACGACAAGGACGTCATCGCCGCTGCCGACGAGCACGGCATCGCCATGGTGTTTACGGGGATCAGGCATTTTAGGCATTGAGGCCCGAAAAGCCAATTGCTTGGCTTTTCGAGCTTCGAACGCCCTGAGCCTGCGAAGGGCCGGGCGTGGTTAGTCGATCCACCCTGCCGGGTCCCCGCTGCTTCGCAGCGTCCCGGCGTTCGCCGGCCTTTCATCGTGCCACTGGCACGATGAGTTCGCTTCGCGAACCGGCTGCTCACCCCACAAGGGGGAGGGTAACGTCACTCCGCCGGCCGGTCCGCCGGATAGGGCGTCTTGATCAGGATCGCCATGCCGATCCCGAGGAACAGCACGATCACCGCCATGCCGAGCCGCGCCGAGCCGCTGGCCAGGGTGACGGACGCGACCATGAACGGCGCCAGAAAACTGGTCGCCCGCCCGGCCAGCGCGTAAATGCCGAAATAACGGCCGGATTCTGCCGCCGTAACGCTGCGCGCCATGTAGGATCGCGACGACGCCTGCACCGGCCCGAAAGCCACGCCGATTAACAGGCCAAAGAAGATGTAGGCCTTTTCCGCCGCCGTGCCGAACAGGCCGCCGCTGTCCGGTCCAGGCATCATCCAGAGGCCGAATAAAGTATAGCCCGGTCCGGTCGAGACGATGCCGATCGTGGCAATGCTGAGCAGGACAAGCGAGATCATGACGATGGTTTTGGAGCCAAGCGCCGTGTCGAGGCGCGCTGCAACCAGGCAGCCGAAGATGGCGACGACGTTGAGAATGATGCCGAAAATACCGATTTCGGTGATCGACCAGTGGAACATCGCTGCTGCGAAAGTGCCACCCAACGCCAGCAGCGCGTTGACACCGTCCTGATAGATCATGCGGGCGACGAGGAAGCGGAAGATGCCGCTGCGCTTGCGCACCTCCCCCAGTGTCACTTTCAGCTCCGCCAACCCCTCTCGCACCGCAGGGCCGATCGGCAGGCCCTTGATGGCATCGGGGGTGAAAAAGAACATCGGCAGGATGAACAGGAAGTACCAGCCGGCTGACAAAGGCCCGGTTGCGCGCGCATCCTCGCCGAGCTTTGGGTCGAGTCCGAAGAGCGGGTCGATGCCGATGATCGTCTTGCCGGTCTCCGGCGAACCGGCCAGGCAGGCGACGACGAAGATCAGCGCGATCATGCCGCCGAGATAGCCAAGGCCCCAGGCCATGTTGGAGATCCGGCCGATCTCGCTCTTCGGCACCAGGCGCGGCATCATCGAATCGTTGAACACGGTCGAAAACTCGGCCGCAACCGACGCCAGCGAGAAAAACAGCACGACCAGGAAAAGGTTCGAACCGGGGGCCGCGAACCAAAGCAGGCAAAGGCAAGTGACCTTGACCGCGGCAAAGAATGCGATCCAAGGCTTGCGCGGTCCGGTCTGGTCGGCGATCGAGCCGAGTATGGGCGACAGCACCGCAATGACAAGGCCGGCCGCGGCGATGCCATAGCCCCAGGCCGCCTGGCCGGTCTCCGGATCGCTCGCCATCCGCGACACGAAGTAAGGCCCGAAGATGAAGGTGGTGACGACGGTGAAGAACGGCTGCGCCGCCCAGTCGAACAGCATCCATCCCCAGATGCCGCGCCCGGACGCACGCTGCACTGTCTCTACCGTCATCATGATCCCCCGGGCACCGGTTCCGTATCGGGCGCCATGTCTGCATGTTTCATGCGCTCATGCAATGAACGAAGCTTGGTGCCGTCCCTTGCCCCTGCCGGGCGTTCACTGTTCGAAAGTCCAGCAATTGGCTTTCGTCCGCTACGCGGACCAAGCCGTTGTTTTTTCTCGTGAGGGGAAAGTCGGACGGAAGGTCTGACGCCGTCCTCCCCCCAGCTTCGCAGCGATTGCCACCGGCGCCGGATTTCTTGATTATTAAGTTGACTATTTTTGTCCGCTTTGACTTATTGCGCTCGCGCAGGGTCGGAAAGGTGACCGTCGAACTGCTTGATATTTGGTCTGACAGGGGATAAGAGATGACGATTGGTCGACAGGCATTGTTGCGCACTCAGACAAAGCGAATGATTGCGAGCAGTGCCTTGATAGTGGCATCTTTTGGAGCGGTGGGGGCCGGCCGGACCCAGGACGTTTCGCCGGACGATGCAACCCAACTGGAAACAATCGTCGTCACCGGCAAGTCGGACCGCGTTGTCGGGCCCGATCAAACGATCGTCGCCAACGATACGGCGATTGCCACCAAGACCGATACGCCGATCGTCGACGTTCCCGCCTCGGTTTCAGTTGTAACCCAGAAGGAACTGGAGGCGCGCCATGTCGAAAGCCTCCAGCAGGCCGTGGCCTACACATCCAGCGTCCTCACCGACGAATTCGGCAACGATGACCGATATGACTATATCCGTATCCGCGGTTTCGACCAGACATCGCTCGGCACCTATCGCGATGGTCTCACGGCGCGGATCCCCGCTTGGTTCACGGCCAGCCGTCTCGAACCTTACGGACTTCAGCGCGTGGAGGTCCTGAAGGGATCGACATCGACGCTTTTTGGTCTCAACGGTCCTGGCGGACTGGTCAATGCCATCACCAAGCGGCCGATGGACCAGAAGCAGGGGGAGATTTACACGTCCTATGGCGACGGCAACAAGGAGGTTGGCGTTGATTTTGGCGGGCCGATCGACCCCGATGGCGTGTGGACCTACCGGCTCACCGGGCTGGCCAAGGATGGCGATCAAGGATGGGATTATTCCAACGACGATCGGCTTTACATCGCGCCCGCGTTGACCATCAAGCCCGAGGAAGGAACGTCGCTCACCATCCTGACCGACTATTACAAGCGAGATGGCACAGGCGCACGCGGCGTCCCGACTGGCGCCAATATCGACATCGGCACATTCCTGGGCGAGCCGGATTTCAACCGCTTCAACACCGAGCAGGTGGATATCGGCTACCAGTTCGAGCATGAGCTCAACGAGAACCTCACCTTCCGCTCCAATGCCCGCTACACGCATTTGAGCCTCGACTACGCCCAGGTCTACGGCGCGTCGCTTGACCCCACGGCGGACCGCACGGCATTTTCGGTCGACGGCCTGTCCAACCGCTATGCCTTCGACAATCAGTTGCAATACGATACGCGCTGGGACGCGATCGACAGCAAGACGCTTGTCGGCGTCGACTACACCAACGACAACACCCGCGAAAACATCCTCTTCGGCACCGCCGGCCCCATCGACATCAACAATCCGACCTATTGCGGTCTGTCCTGCATCAACCTCGGCCCCTACGTGAACTGGCGGGTCAAGCAACAGGCGGTCGGTGTCTATGCCCAGGAGCAATTGACGTTTGACGACCGCTGGATCGCCACCCTCGGCGGGCGATGGGACCGCGTCCATACGACAGCGGACTATCTCGACTGGGGAACGCAGGACGACGACACCGCATCCGCCTTCACCAAGCGCGCCGGCCTGACCTACAAATTCACCCCGAACCTCGCGGTCTACGCCAACTATTCGGAAAGCTTCCAGCCGCTCGTGGCGCCGAGCGCCAACGGCTATGCGGTCTCGGGTTCGCTGAGGCCTCAAGAGGGCAAGCAATATGAGGCAGGCATCAAGTACAAGCCCGACGGCTTCGACGGCCTGTTCACGGCAGCGGTCTTCGACCTTACCCAAACCAATGTTCCGACCTATGTCACCCCTGTTGTCCAGCAGCAGATCGGCAAGGTTGGCGTCCGCGGCATCGAACTCGAGGGCAAGGCCGCCATTGCAGAAAACCTGAACCTGACGTTTGCCTATTCCTACTGGGATGCCGAGATCCTGGAAGACGGCATTGGCGGGAATGCCGGCAATCGGCCGCAGCGCGTTCCTCGCCACCTGGCGTCAGCCTGGGTTGACTATATGCTTCCCGAGGAAGGACGGCGTGGCGACCTGACCATCGGCGGTGGCGTGCGCTATATCGGACAAACCTACGGGGATGACGCGAACACCATTTCGATTGGCGGCTACGCACTGGTGGATGCGGCGATTAGCTACAAGATGACCAAGGACGTGACATTGGCCTTGAACGCAACGAACCTGTTCGACCGGAAGTATTTGACGACCAGCTATTACGGGACCGAATTTTACGGCGACCGGCTGAAAATCGTCGGCACGCTCAAACATTCCTGGTGAGCTTGTTGACGCTAGTTTCGAAGCGGATGGCATTCGAAAAGAGCCACACGCATCCCATGATGCGTGTGGTGATCGTCGACGGTTCACATCCCCGTCAGATCGGTCATCAGCCCCGACGCCACCGACAGACGCGACACGGTGATGTCGCCGCCCTCGGTCAACGCCTGCAGCCGCTCGCGGATGCGCGCCACCCGCTCGCCGCCGGCTTCCAGCCAGGCCGCCACCGGATCGGCCGTGTTGGCATGGCCGGTGAGTGCCGCCACCGCGATGCCGCGCCGTGCCGCACCGATCGTGTCGGTGGCGCGCGACAGAGCGAGTTGGTCGTAATAGTCCGAAGGCGTGATCGAGCGTCCGGCGTCCTCGACACGCGGGATGCGGAAGGCATCGCTGACGGCGAAGAACGCCTTGGCCGCGGCGACGATGTCGGCGCCCGCGGTGCGCGCCGTCAGCGCGATGTCGGGGATGAGTTCCGCCACCTCGCTCAGCGCCAGTTGTTCGGCCAGCCTTTCCGGCGCGCCGGCTTTGAACAGCCCGTGCCGCTTCTCCTCGATCCGCTCGCGTGAAAAGGCCGGCAGCAGCGAAACGAGCTTGGGCTCCAGCGCCTTGCGGGCTTCCTGCAACTCGGCGATGCGCTGGCTGAGGGGTGCGGTGCCGGCATCGTTCTTGAGATACCAGCCGCTGGTCACATAGATCAGCCGGCTGACCATCTGATAGAGATCGAGTTGCACCTGGCCGTCGATCTGGTTGTCGAGCGCGTCGATCTCGCGATAGAGCGCCGGCAAGGCAAAACCGTCGCGCACCATCGCGAAGGTCCGCACCACGTCGGCGGCGGTGCGCCCCGTGGCTTCCTGCAGCCGATTGACGAAGGACGGGCCGCCGCGATTGACCAGATCGTTGGCGACGACCCGCGTGATGATCTCGCGGCGCAGCCTGTGGCCATGGATCTCGGTGGCGTATTTCTTCGCCATCCGGTCGGGGAAATAGCCCATCAGGTCGCGATCGAAATGCGCGTCATCAGGCACGTCGCTGGCGACGATATCGGAAAACAGCACGATCTTAGCATAGGCGAGCAGCACGCCGAGTTCGGCTCTGGTCAGCGGTTCGCCACGCGCTTCGCGCTCGGCAAGCGCTGCCGGCGACGGCAGCGTCTCGACGGCGCGGTCGAGCAGGCCGCGCGCCTCCAGCGCCGTCATGAAACGGCTCTGATGCGCAATGTCGGCCAGGCCGCGCTTGCGGGCGATCGAAAGCGCCAGCGTCTGCTGGTAGTTGTTGGACAGCACCAGCGAGCCGACCTCGTCGGTCATCTCGGCCAGCAGCTTGTTGCGTGCCGGGCGCGTCAGCGACCCCTTGCGCATGGCGGACGCCAGCGCGATCTTGATGTTGACCTCGACGTCGGAGCAGTTCACGCCGCCCGAATTGTCGATGGCGTCGGAGTTGCAGCGGCCGCCATTCATGCCGAACTCGATGCGCGCCCGCTGCGTGACGCCGAGATTGGCGCCCTCGCCGATCACTTTCGCCCGGACGTCGAGCGCGGTGATGCGAATGGCATCGTTGGCGCGGTCGCCGACCTCGGCATTGGTCTCGGTCGATGCCCGCAAATACGTGCCGATACCGCCGAACCACAGAAGATCGACCGGCGCCTTGAGGATGGCGGTCATGATCTCGACCGGCGTGGCGGTGGTCTTGGCCAGGCCGATCGCCGCCGCCGCCGCCGCCGGCAAGGTGATCGATTTCTGGTTGCGCGAGACGATGATGCCGCCTTCCGACAGTTTCGTCTTGTCGTAGTCCTGCCAGCTCGAACGCGGCAGCGCGAACATGCGCTCGCGCTCGGCCATCGAGGCTGCCATGTCGGGATCGGGATCGATGAAGATATCGCGATGGTCGAAGGCGGCGATCAGCCGGGTTTTCGGCGACAAAAGCATGCCGTTGCCGAACACGTCGCCGGACATGTCGCCGACACCGACGACGGTGAAGGACGAGGTCTGGATGTCGCGGTTGATCTCGCGGAAATGCCGCTTGACCGCTTCCCAGGCGCCCTTGGCGGTGATGCCCATCTTCTTATGGTCGTAGCCGGCCGAGCCGCCGCTGGCGAAGGCGTCGTCGAGCCAGAAGCCGTGCTTCTCCGAGATCGCGTTGGCGGTGTCGGAGAAGGTCGCAGTGCCCTTGTCGGCGGCAACGACGAAATACGGATCGTCCTGGTCGCGTCTGATGACGCCGGCCGGCGGGATGACACCATCGAGACCGATATTGTCGGTGATCGACAGCAGGCTGGAGACGAAATTCTTGTAGGCCGAGGTGCCGGCCTCGAAGATCGCGTCGCGACCGGCGCTCATTGGCAGCTTCTTCGGATAGAAGCCGCCCTTGGCGCCGACCGGCACGATGACGGCATTCTTGACCTGCTGTGCCTTGACCAGGCCGAGCACCTCGGTGCGGTAGTCCTGGGCGCGGTCGGACCAGCGCAGGCCACCGCGCGCCACCGGGCCGAACCGCAGATGCAGGCCTTCGACCTCGGAACCGTAGACGAAGATCTCCCGCCACGGCCGCGGCGCCGGCAAGCCCTCGACCGCGTGCGAGTCCAGCTTGATCGCCAGCGACTGGCCCTTTTCTTTCGTATCGGCAACGAAATGATTGGTGCGCAGCGAAGCTTCGATCAGATTGAGGTAGCGCCGGAAGATAGTGTCGTCGTCGATGTTGGGAACGTCTTCCAGCGCGTCCTTGATCTTGGCCTTGAGGTGCTTTGCGGCTACAGCGCCTTCGGTCTCTGCTGTCGGGCCAAGTCGGGCGATGAACAGCGCATGCAGGCCACGCGCGATGTCGGGATAGCGGTTGAGCGCGGCGGCGATGAAATCCTGGCTTTGCGGAATGCCCACTTGCTGCAAATAGCGGCCATAGGCGCGCAGGATGGTGATCTCGCCAGACCACAGGCCGGCGGTCTGGGCGAGGCCGTTATAGCCGTCATTGTCGACGTCGCCGCGCCAGACGGAGAGGAATGCGTCCTCGAACAGCGCGCCGCCATCGGTCAGGTCGATCGGCTTGCCGTAGCTGTTCTCCAGTTCCATGTCGTGAATGAAGACCAGTCCGGGGCGATCAGTATTGATCGTGCCGGGCAGGTCGTCGCCAACCTCGAAGGTGCGTTCGCTGATGACGCGGAAGCCGATGTTTTCCAGCACCGGCACGCGGCGCGACAGCGCCACCGGGCTGCCATGGTGATAGATCTTCAGCGCCGCCTGATGCGGCTTCTGCTCGCCATGGCGATAATAGTCGATGGCGATCGGATTGCCGGCGCTGATCTTGGCGATGCGCCCGGCGTCAGTCAGCGCCACCGCCGCGCTGAACGAATCGCGGTAGCTTTCAGGCAGCCGCGCGGCGATCGCCTTCAAAGCCTGGTCGCCGCCATTGGCCTCGGCCGCATCGGACAGGGCGTCCTCCCAGGTGCGCACGATGTCGCGGATCGCCGCCTCTATCGTCGCTTGCTCGACCTTCGGCGTCTTGCCACCGGAGCGGCCGATGATGAAATGCACGCGCGCCAGCCCACCCTCGGGGAAGGCCGGGTAGTAGGCCGACAGCCGGCCTTCGAATATGGTCTTCAGATAGGAGCCGATCTTCTCGCGCACCACGCTGTCGTAACGGTCGCGCGGCACGAAGACGAGGATCGAGACGAAACGGTCGAACTGGTCGGCGCGCACCAGCGCCCGCACACGCGGCCGCTCGATCAGGCCCAGAATGGCGGCGGCGTGCTTCCTCAGGATCGGCACCGGCACCTGGAACAGCTCGTCGCGCGGATAGCTTTCCAGCACGTTGATCAGCGCCTTGCCGGAATGATCGTGCCGGTCGAAGCCGGACTTGGCGATGATGGTTTCGGCCTTGGACCTGAGATACGGGATCTTCATCACCGAACGCGTGTAGGCGGTCGAGGTGAACAGGCCGACGATGCGCAATTCGCCCGCGAGCGTGCCCTTGGCGGTGTAGGTCTTGACGCCGATATAATCGAGATAGATGCGGCGGTGCACGGAAGACTTGGCATTGGCCTTGGTGACGATCAGCGGCTCCGGCCCATGCAGGAAGGCGCGGATCTCCGGCGTCGTCGTCACCGCTTCGGTGCCGCGCCTCAGCACCAGCACGTCGGGATCGGACAGGATGCCGAGGCCAGGCTTTTCGGCGCGCTCCAGCGTGCCGCTTTCCTCGCCGCCGGTGTATTTGAACTCGCGCATGCCAAGGAAGGTGAAATTGTCGTCGCGCAGCCACTCCAGGAAGGCGATCGCCTCGGCAACGCTCTTCTTGTCGAGCGGCACGGCCGAATAGCGGAATTCCGAGATCGCCTGATCGAGGCGGGCCAGCATCGGCCTCCAGTCGTGGACGGCGGCATGAACCTGGCCGAGGATCTTGCGCAGTCGCTCGCTCAATCCGCTCGCCTGCTCGGATGTCAGCCGCGGGATGTGGACATGGATGACGCTCAGCCGGTCGTGGCTGCCATCGTCCTTGGCGAAATTGCCGTCGCCGAGGATTTCGTCCACGCCGCCCTTGCCGTGGCGAACGACGATGACCGGATGGGTGACCAGGGTCGGTTCGCCTGATGTCTCGGTGATCTCGCCGAGGATGGAATCGAACAGGAACGGCATGTTGTCGTTGACGACCGTGACAACCGTCATCGGGCGGCCGTCTCGCACAACGCCCGAATCGGCATCGACGGCGACGACGCACTCGCCTTTCCTGTGAATGGCGACTGCCTGGCCGGCGAGATCGGCGGCACGTTCCAGGTCGGCCACATCGTAGGGAGCAATGTCTTCAGCTGGCGCGCGGGCGAGCAGATAGTCCGCAAGCCTGGCTGGCCTTTCCTCCGCTTTAATCGCTGCCGTGGCTTTTTTCTTCGGCTTGCTCGCGGATTTCACGCTGGCCATGACGCACTTCCCTCCCGTCAATGCTTTTACGACTATGGTAGCAGATGACCGCTGTTTGGCGACAAAGGTTTGACGGCTTGCAAAGAAATATCGGAATTCGGCAACAAGCATCGCCTAACGAGGAGAAATGATCCATGACCGGCAAAATCAGCGCGCTTGACCTTGGCCAGGGAGAGCTGAGCGAGGCGACGAAAACCTATTTCGCCAAATGCGAGGAGAAGCTCGGCCTCGTCCCCAACGTGCTCAAGGCCTATGCCTTCGACGACAAGAAGCTGCGCGCCTTCACCGACATGTACAACGATTTGATGCTGGGTGAGTCCGGCCTGTCGAAGCTGGAGCGCGAGATGATCGCGGTCGCCGTCTCCTCGATCAACCATTGCTACTATTGCCTGACAGCGCACGGCGCTGCGGTGCGCCAGCTCTCAGGCGACCCGGCGCTCGGCGAAATGATGGTGATGAATTTCCGCGCCGCCGATCTTTCGCCCAGGCAGACGGCAATGCTTGAATTCGCCGTCAAGCTGACCGAAGAGCCGGCCAAAATCGTCGAGACCGACCGGGCCGCGCTGCGTCAGGCCGGCTTCACCGATCGCGACATCTGGGACATCGCCTCGACCGCTGCCTTCTTCAACATGTCGAACCGGGTGGCCGCGGCAATCGATATGCGGCCGAACGACGAATACCATGCCATGGCGCGGTGAGGCTCGGCGGCTTGAACCCAGCCATGCCTTATATTAGCAACTTCGCATTCTCGTTGCTTGTTTGCCGGTTTGGTCCGATGATCGGCAGGCGGCATGACCGCATGTCGGTTCGATGCCGCTGATCAGGGAGGAGAACATGGCGAAATTTCTCTACATCTATCACGGCTCGGGCAAGATGCCGACGACCGAGGTGGAGCGTAAGGCGATGACAGACGCCTGGACAGGCTGGTTCGGAAAGCTGGGCTCGGCCGTTGTCGATCAAGGCAATCCCGTCGGCATGTCGAAAACGGTGCTGCCCGGTGGCAAGATCGAGAACAATGGCGGCAGCAACCCGACCGGCGGCTACTCGATCATCGAAGCGAAAGACATCGACGACGCTGCCAGCAAGGCCAGGGACTGTCCGATTCTGATGGAGCCGAACTGCAACGTCGAGATCGCGCCGATCATCAACATGATGGGCTGACGCTTCGGCTCAGGATCGCGCCGCGATGGCCGCGGCTGCGCCGGCCATCGTCGTGGCGCTGATGCGGTTGGCGATTTTCATGGAGCGCTTGCTCTTCAGGAGCTTGCGCGCCTGCGATGCGGCGAGCACCCAGGCGAGGTCGATGGCGACCAGCACCACGGCCATGGTCGCCGTCAGTTCGACCCAGCCCACGATGCTGACCGAAGCGAGGTCGATGATGGTCGGCAGCAGCGCCAGGTAGAACATCATGATCTTGGGATTGCCGAGCGTCACCGCCATGCCGGTGAAGAACAGTTTTATCGCCGAATCCTCGCGTGGCATCTCGCCCTCCTTTGCATCGACAGGCGCGGTCCACATCTTCCAGGCGAGGTAAGCGAGATAGGCGACGCCGACCCATTTCACGACGACGAAGGCGAAATGGAAGGTCTGCGCCACGACAGCCAGGCCGAACACCGCCAGTGACAGCCAGATGCCCTCGCCGATCCACATGGCGAGCAGGAACGGGAACACGTCGCGAAACCCTTTCGAGATGACCCGCGCGACGAGCGCCGCGATCGACGGACCGGGCGAACCGGCGGCAACGAACAAAGCGGCGGCGAAGATGAGCAGCGAGGTGAGGTGCATGGGCCAGGATCTCGGTTGAAAACCATAGATATCAGACATTAGCGCAAGTGGCTCAGCTGCGGTAGCACCGACAAATGACGCTTGTCGGTCCGGCATCTCGCGGCTAGAAAGGCTGCCGCGAAACAATTTCGAGCGTCACTTTGCCTACGTAACCGCCGGTCTCGTCAACTCCCCCGACACACTGCACGACGCCGCATTCGCGGTGTCTGTTTTCATTTTCATGTGTTCTTCTGGGCGGCGGTTCGAGACCGGTTTGGCACTGCTGAACCGCGTCGCGCGGCTTTTGCCCGTGACACCCGATTTCCAAAAACCGCAGCCTCTCGCCACGCCGCGCCCGCATGGGCATCTCGACATCGCCGGCCTGATGAACTTCCCGATGGGAAGGGCTTATCGGCATGTCTGGACTTCTGCGTATCCACTGGGCGATCGCGCCCAAAACCGCACCTCGACCGCTCATCAACTGCAACCGCTGCGGCACTGTGAAGGCCTATTGCAGCACCGGGAAATTCCGCGTCAACGCCAATGGCAAACGCATCGATGTCTGGCTGATCTACCGCTGCATCGAGTGCGACAATTCCTGGAACTTCGGCATTTTCGAGCGCTGCAACCGCCGCGACATCGACCCGGCGCTGCTGGCGGCGCTCGAATGCAACGATCCTGCACTCGCTCACCGTCATGCCTTCGATGTAATCGCGTTGCGCAACCGGATCGGGCGCGTCGAGGAATTCGCCGATGTCAGCGTTCACAAGCGTAGGCTCGGCGACACGATGGAAGCCGCGGCCGTGTTGGAACTCCAGCTTGGGCTCGAAATGCCGATATCGCTGCGACTCGACCGGCTGCTCGCCGGCGAACTCGGCATCTCGCGGTCACGGCTTCAGGCGCTGGAAGAGAAGCTGCTGCTCATCGTTGACCCGGATGGAGCAAAGGCCCTGCGCAAGCCGGCCCGCGCGGGGATCACGATCCGCATCGATCTGGCCGGCGAGGCCGATCGGCAGGCCATCGTCGCGGCTGCCGGTGGATGAACGAAAAAGGGGCGGAGCACTGGTTTGCTCCGCCCCTTTTTGGAAATAAAGAAGCTTACGCCGCGCCGACCACCTTGGCCGACTTCTCGAAGCGCTTGCGCTCGTTCGGATCGAGATAGAGTTTGCGCAGACGGATGGTCTTCGGCGTCACCTCGACCAGTTCGTCGTCCTGGATCCAGGCCAAGGCCTTCTCCAGCGTCATGCGGATCGGCGGCGTCAGCTTGACCGCCTCGTCCTTGCCGGCGGCGCGGATGTTGGTCAGCTTCTTGCCCTTGAGCACGTTCACTTCGAGATCGTTGTCTCTGGAATGGATGCCGATGATCATGCCCTGATAGACCTTGACGCCGGGATCGATGACCATCGGGCCGCGGTCTTCCAGGTTCCACATGGCGTAGGCCACCGCCTCGCCCTGCTCGTTGGAGATCAGCACGCCATTGGTGCGGCCGGGCAATTCGCCCTTGTAAGGCTCATAGGCATGGAACAGCCGGTTCATCACGGCGGTGCCGCGCGTGTCGGTCAACAGTTCCGACTGGTAGCCGATCAGGCCGCGCGTCGGCGCGTGGAAGACGATGCGCTGGCGGTCGCCGCCCGATGGGCGCAGCTCGACCATCTCGGCCTTGCGCTCGGACATCTTCTGCACGACGACGCCGGCATGCTCCTCGTCGACGTCGATGACGACTTCTTCGATTGGCTCGAGCAGGTCGCCATTTTCGGCCTCCTGCATGACGACGCGCGGACGCGACACGGCAATCTCGAAACCCTCGCGGCGCATCGTCTCGATCAGCACGGCCAACTGCAATTCGCCACGGCCGGAGACGAAGAACGAATCCTTGTCAGGCGATTCCTCGATCTTCAGCGCGACATTGCCTTCGGCTTCGCGCAGCAGGCGGTCGCGGATGACGCGGCTGGTCACCTTGTCGCCTTCGGTGCCGGCCAGCGGACTGTCGTTGACCAGGAAGGACATGGTCACGGTCGGCGGATCGATCGGCTGCGCATGCAGCGGTTCGCTCACGCTCAGGTCGCAGAACGTGTCGGCGACGGTGCCCTTCGACAGGCCGGCAATGGCGACGATGTCGCCCGCCTGGGCTTCTTCGATCGGCTGGCGCTCGAGGCCGCGGAAGGCCAGGATCTTCGAAATACGGCCGGTTTCGATCTGGGTACCGTCATGGTGCAGCACCTTGACCGGCTGGTTGGCCTTCAGCGTGCCGCTCTCGATGCGGCCGGTGATGATCCGGCCGAGGAACGGATTGGCTTCCAGGATGGTGCCGATCATGCGGAACGGGCCGGGATGAACGGTCGGCTCCGGCACATGCTTGATGACGAGGTCGAATAGCGGCGCCAGCTGTTGGTCCTTCGGTCCTTCCGGATTTTCCGAAACCCAGCCATCGCGGCCTGAACCGTACAGAATCGGGAAGTCGAGCTGCTCGTCGGTGGCGTCGAGCGCGGCGAAAAGGTCGAACACCTCGTTGACCACCTCGACATGACGGGCGTCCGGACGGTCGATCTTGTTGATGACGACGATCGGCTTCAGGCCGACCTTGAGCGCCTTGCCGACGACGAACTTGGTCTGCGGCATCGGCCCTTCGGCGGCGTCGACCAGCACGATGGCCGAGTCCACCATAGACAGGATGCGTTCGACCTCGCCGCCAAAATCAGCGTGGCCGGGGGTGTCGACGATGTTGATGCGGGTGTCCTTCCAGTCGACCGAGGTCGCCTTGGCCAGGATGGTGATGCCGCGTTCCTTTTCGAGGTCGTTGGAATCCATGGCGCGCTCGGCGACGCGCTGGTTGTCTCGGAAGGAGCCGGACTGCTTCAAAAGCTGGTCGACCAGGGTGGTCTTTCCATGGTCGACGTGCGCGATGATCGCGATATTACGGATTTTCATGTTCTGGTCTCGGAAGCGTTGCAGGCAGCAGGCCAAAAGGCGCTGCCTCTTTCGGTTGCGCGGCTCATACAGGGTTTTTCGCAGTTGCGAAAGAGGAGGCGCGTCACCAAATACTCATCAAATCTTAAGCATCTGCGTGTGAGATGATTTCGTTAACCAAGGCGGGAACCTTTCAGGGCCCGGGCAGTTCGAACGTCATGACCGATAAACTCAACCGATTCTGGCCGCTCATCGCGTCCGTTGCCTTCGCTGTCCTGCTGGCGGCCAACGCCGCGCAGTCGGCCGCGACGATGAAGGAATCACGGCCTGCCTTGCCGTCGGAGGCACAGTCGGCCGAGCAGATTTTCGCCGACGCGCCCGACGGCGTCGACCCGGTGGTGACCGGCCCGGTCAGCGCCGCCTTCAAGCAGCGGCGGGACACCGCCAACTGCGACAGCGCCGTCTGGCCGAATATCCCCATGGTCTGCTACCCGGACTAGGACGACTTTACCCCCCTTCCCTTTTGGAAGGGCGAAAAGGCGCGCTTATGCCGACCGCACTGGGTCGAGCGTCACCTTGTAGAGTTCGTTGTCGTCGCGATCCATCAGCCGCACCGTCATCTGCTCGCTAGCGCCTGAAATATCGACCAGCCCGAAGAATTGCAGACCAGCCGAGGGCGGCAGGTTCTGTCCCTGTTCGGCGGTCGGCGCCTTGATGAACTTCAGCTCCGGACCGAACGTCATGTCGAAATCGTTCGGCCCGAACGTTCCGGCATGGATCGGACCCGAGACGAATTCCCAGAATGGATTGAAATCCTGGAACTGCGCCTTGTCCGGGTTGTAATAATGCGCGGCCGTGTAATGCACATCTGCGGTGAGCCATACGGTGTTGCTGATGCCGGCATTCTTGATGAAGCGCAGCAGGTCGGCGATCTCGAGCTCGCGCCCTTTTGGCAGGCCATTGTCGCCATTGCTGACCGCTTCGGCGCCGACTTTCTTGGTGCCATCGTCCCAGACGACGAGGCCGAGCGGCATGTCGGCGGCGATGATTTTCCAGGTCGCCTTGGAATTCGCCAGTTCGCGCTTCAGCCATTTCGTCTGCTGTTCGCCGAGCATGCGCGATTGCGGCGTCATCTCGTCCTGCATGTCGGGACCGTTGGGGCCGCGATAGGAACGCATGTCGAGGAAGAACACGTCAAGCAGCGGTCCATAAGCGATCTTGCGATAGACGCGGCCGGGCTCGGACGGTTCGTAGCGGATCGTCGTCATCTCGTGGAAAGCGCGCGCCGCACGGGCCGCCAGCACGTGGATGGATTTTTCCGTATAGCGGCTGTCGGCGCTGAGATCCTTCGAATCCGACCAGTTGTTCAGAACTTCATGGTCGTCCCACTGGTAGAAGGTCGGGCAGATGGCGCTGAGGCCGAGCACGTTCCTGTCCATCATGTTGTATTTCCACTGGTCCCGGTACTCCTCCAGCGTCTCGGCGACCTTGCGCTTGCCGTCGATCAGCACGACGTTCTTCCACTTGCCGCCGCCGGGCAGGTCGACCTCGTCCTTCATGGCGCCGTCGGCATAGATGGTGTCGCCAGAATGCAGGAAGAAGTCGGGCGTATGCTTGCCGATCGTGGCATAGGTCTTCATGCCGGTCTCGTCGATGCCCCAGCCCTGGCCGGCGGTGTCGCCCGACCAGGCAAAGCGGATGTCGCGCTTCGAGGCCGGCGCCGTCCTGAAGCGCCCGGTGATCGGCTCGGAAACGGCGTTGATGTCGGCGAGATCGGCTGCCGTCATCCGATAGAAGATGTCCTGGTCCGAAGCGAGGTCGGTGAGCAGGCGCTTGACCGTGTAATCGCTGGCCGGCGACGTATCGAGCGGCGCCAGGCGCGTTGCATTGGCGAAATTCTCCGTCGACGACACTTCGAACATGACGCGCGACGGGCGGTCGGTACGCGTCCACACCATGCCGCTGGTTGCGTCGACATCGCCCGACTGGACGCCATGGGTGAAGGCCGGCCGCTGGCTGGCGCGCGAATAGTAGGGCAGCGCCAGGCTCGAAACGCCGGCCAGGCCAACGGCGCCGGCGGAGGTGACGAAAGCGCGGCGGGTGATCGAGAGCTTGTTCATGGCTGTCTCCTGGGTGGCTTGAACGTTGCCACCAAGGTCCAGCGTCAATGTTTCAGGCGCATCTCGGGATGATGAAGGTTTGATAACAATCGACAACCAAGCGGCTGATCTCCCCCCTCGTGGGGGAGATCAGCGCCCGCCGCCGCGCCTACGCCGCCTGCGGCTCCGGCTCGAATGCCGGCTTGCTGGTGTTGATCAGCAGCGAGATACAGGCAGCGGCGATTGCCGTCATGCCGGCGATCAGGAAGGCCAGTTCGTAATTGCCCTGCAACTCGCGCATGGTGCCACCAAAGGCGGCGGCTGTGGCTGCACCGATCTGGTGGCCGGCGACGATCCAGCCGAACACGATCGGCCCGCTGCGGTCGCCGAACGCCTCATTGGCGAGCCTCAGCGTCGGCGGCACGGTGGCGATCCAGTCGAGACCGTAAAGCACGGCGAAGATGATCAGGCTGGTCGCCGAGAAACCGGAATAGGGCAGGTAGATCAGCGACAGGCCACGGATGCCGTAATAGACGCCGAGCAGCTTGCGCGGGTCGTAGCGATCGGTGAGCCAGCCCGACAATGTCGTGCCGATCAGGTCGAAAATGCCCATCATCGACAGCAGGCCGGCGGCCTGCACTTCGCCGATGCCCATGTCGCCGCAGAACGCGATCAGATGCGTGCCGACCAGCCCGTTGGTGGTGAAGCCGCAGACGAAGAAGGTGGCGAACAGATACCAGAACACCCTTGTGCCGGCAGCGCGGCGCAGCGTGTTGAGCGTGTGCGCGAGGAAATTGCCTTGCGACGCGGGCGATGTCGGCGGCACGTCGTCGGCCTCGGCGCCATAACGCACCATGCCGATCGATGCCGGCCGCTCCGGCACCAGCAGCCAGACCAGCGGTATCAGGGCAGCGGTCGCGATCGCGACCGCTATGACAACCGGCTGCCAGCCGCCCGACTGCGCCAGAGCGGCGATCAGCGGTAGGAACACCAGCATGCCCGAGGCGCTGGAGGCCGACATCAATCCCATGACAAGGCCGCGATTGGTCTTGAACCAGCGGTTGACGATAGTGGCGCCGAGCACGCTGGCGACAGCACCGGAACCAATGCCCGAGAACACGCCCCAGGTGATGAACAGATGCCACGGCTTGGTCATCAGCAGGCTGAGCGCGGTCGAGCCCGACATCACCACCAGCGAGGCGAGCAGCGTGCGGCGCAACCCGATGCGCTCCATCAAGGCTGCGGCAAATGGCCCCGTCAAACCGTAAAGCAGAATGCCGACACCGGCGGCCAGCGAGATGATGTCGCGGCGCCAGCCGAAACTGTTTTCCAGCGGCAGCATCATGACGGCGGGAGCGGACCGCAGGCCAGCCGCGACCAGCAGGCAGAGGAAGATGACGCCAACCACGACGAAAGCGTAGCGCTGGCCAAATGGGCGGGATTGAGCTATCATGTTACTGACCGGTACGTTGCAGGGTGGGAGCATGTATACGTACCGATCGGTAACATTGTCAATCGAGTGACACGATGCCAACCGACAAAAATATTGAACTGACCATCAGCGACGGTCATGCATCCGCTCCGCCGAAGGCCGCCAAGAAGATCCTCGATGTGGCCTATGACCTGTTCTACCGGCGCGGCATCAGGGCGATCGGCGTCGACGAGATCGTCAAGCGTGCCGGCGTCACCAAGCCCAGCCTCTACCGTAGCTTTCCGTCCAAGGACGAGCTGGCCGCCTCCTATCTCAGGCAGTACGATCTTGAATATTGGGAGCGTTTCGACGAGGCGGTCGCCGCTCATCCCGGCGACCCGCGCGCGCAGATTAAGGCTTTCCTGACCCGCATCGGCAAGCGCACGCAGGTGGCGGACTATCGCGGCTGCGGCATGACAAATGCGGCGGTCGAATATCCCGACCACAGCCATCCGGCCCGCGTGGTCAGCGAGGCCAACAAGCAGGAATTGCGCCGTCGCCTGCGCGCCATGGCGGTTGAGATGGGCGCGCAAGACCCTGACACGCTCGGCGACGGC
The DNA here is from genome assembly GCF_003997495.1 of Mesorhizobium sp. M7A.F.Ca.US.008.03.1.1. GTDB lineage: Bacteria > Pseudomonadota > Alphaproteobacteria > Rhizobiales > Rhizobiaceae > Mesorhizobium. The sequence continues at coordinate 24,762 of NZ_RZRU01000036.1, forward strand.
CTGCTGCTGCTGATCGAGGGCGCCTATATCAGCGGCCAGCTGTTCGGGCTCGGCGGCCCGGCGCAAGCGGTTTCCCGCAACGCCGACCTGCTGATCGAAGCCAGCTTGAAGAAATAGCGTTTGGCGCTACGCTGCGGCGGCTTGCAACGGAGATTGACCGCCATGCGTGCCATTCTGATCCCGCTTGTTCTGGTCGGTCTCGGACAGGCGGCGCAAGCCGACGGCATTTCCAGCGCCTACACCGATCTGGATTCGAAAAAGGACTGCGTGACCTACGCACAGGCAGAAGAAGGCGACGGCGACTGGGCCGAACTCGCCTGTTCGGGCTATCGCGGCTATCCCGTGCTGATCGCCTATGACGACGCCCGTGAATCGCTGTTCTACGGCTTTCCGCCCGGCGGCGACATGACGAGGGTCTGGGAAAGCTTTTCCGGCTTCAATTCGTCCGGAGCCAAGATCGAATGGCGCATCGAGACCAAGGGCGACAAGGCAGTGCCCTATGCCGCCATCCATCGCCGCTCGATCAGCAATCCCGAGGACGAGAAAAAGCCGACCGAGGTGCTGCTCGTCGCCAAGGTCGGCCAGATGGATGCCCGCGACGGCTGCACCGTCGGCCTGGTGCTGGCCACCGGCAATCCCGCCGCCAACGACCAGGCGCGCAAGCTTGCCGACGACAAGGCACGCACCTTCGCCTGCGGCAAGGACAGACACGCCGTCATCGGCAAAGTGCCGGCTTTCGGCCGGGTGGATAATTAAGCACAGTGGAGGTTGGCCATCGCGCCCGTAGCTTCGTCATGCACGGTCGGAGCAAGGAGCGTAGCGACGCGGCGCAGACCCCTGGAGCTGCTCCGCAGCCCAAGGGATCCATGCCGCGACCTCAACACCGCCGCAGCGTTGCAGAATTCCGTTCCGCCGCGCACGTCGCTTGGCGTCACGGCATGGATACCAGGGTCTCCGCGACGCCGCTTTGCGGCTGCTCCGCCCTGGTATGACGAAGCCCAGCTACTTGCTCGCCTTGGCCCGCTCGATCGCGTCGACGATCATCTTCTTGGCATATTTGGAATCGTGCCAGCCTTCGATCTTGACCCATTTGCCGGGCTCGAGATCCTTGTAGTGCTCGAAGAAGTGCTGCACCTGCTGGCGCGTGATGTCGGGCAGCTGAGTGTATTCGGTGACGTTCTCGTAGCGCAGCGTCAGTTTGGGCGACGGCACGGCGATGATCTTCTCATCCTGACCGGCATTGTCTTCCATGATCAGCACGCCGATCGGCCGCACGTTGATGACGCAGCCCGGCACCAGCGCGCGCGTGTTGCAGACCAGCACGTCGATCGGATCGCCGTCGCCCGACAGCGTGTGCGGCACGAAGCCGTAATTGCCGGGGTAGCGCATCGAGGTGTGCAGGAAGCGGTCGACGAACAGCGTGCCGGCCTCCTTGTCCATCTCGTACTTGATCGGCTCGCCGCCGATCGGCACCTCGATGATGACGTTGACGTCCTCAGGCGGATTCTTTCCGCTGGCTATGGCTTCGATGCGCATGGCTTAAAATCCCTCTCTCGATGGACGATCGATAGCGGGCGGCGCGTCATGGTGCAATGCGGCGAATGGTGCTGGGTGCGAAGGGAACGCCCAATTGCCGAAAGGCCGGGCTGTCATTCCCAGACGAAAGCGACCTTCTTGAGCGCCTTCTGCTCGAAGATCTCGACGCCTTCCGCAACGTCGCGGCCACCGGCGCCGGCATAGAAGGCAAGCGCGTTCTGGTTGTCCTCCAGCGCCCAAACCACCATGCCTTTCAGCCCGTGATCGGCCAGCCGCGCCTTGGCCGCCGAAAACAGGCGGCTGCCGAGCCCGATGCCCTGATATTCCGGACGCAGGTACAATTCGTAGATTTCGCCTTGCTGCCTGAGTTCACGAGCGCGGTTCTTGCCGATCGTCGCATAGCCGGCGATCTTGCCGCCGATTTCGACGACGAGAACGGTGGCGGCGCGTCGAATCGCATTCGCCCACCAGTCGGCGCCTCGACGGTTGATCATCGATGTCAGGGTCCGGTGCGGAATGATGCCGGAATAGGCGCCGCGCCAGGCCTCCAGATGCACCTCGGCGATGGCACTGGCATCGCGCGGGTCGGCTTTCCGGATGTCGATCGTCAGCGTATTCATGATTTGTTAACCATAAACCCGCATCGCCCGATTGCAAGAGTCCGGGCGGCCCGCCGGCTGCTTTCTCACAGGCGATCATCGCCTCAGTGAGAGGCTTCTAGGCCTCTCCGGAAGAACTCAGATTTCGACGAGATGGTCGTCAAGTTCGTTGCTGTCGCCCACTGTGACCGGGAAATGCTCGGCCAGCACCGCACCAACCTGCTCGATCGCCTTGACGAAGCCGTCGGCAAGCCGGTCGTCGCCGGCATGCGCGGTAAGGTCGCGCACGACGCCATCCCAGACATGCTGGCCGACCTTGGCATCGATGCCCGAATCGGCGACCACTTCGGCATAGCGCTCGGCGATCGAGACGAAGACCAGCACGCCGGTGCGCGCCGTGGTGCGGTGGACGTTGCGGGCAAGGAACTGCTTGATCGCGTTGGCGTGTGCCGCCTGGTAGCGCAGCCGCCTCGGCACCAGGTGGATGCGTACGCCGGGCAGTGCCCACAACAAGGCCAGCACGCAGGCAAGCGCCAGAAGCTGGGCGAGTACGAAATGCGGCAGCCGGATCGATAGCCACCAGGCCTCCAGGCCGTAGCCGACCGCCAGGCTGACGATCAGCATGCACACGGTCGCCATGAAGGCGGCCGGGAAGAGATAGCCGTCGCTGGCATGCGCCACGACGCAGTAGATCTCGCCGTCGGTTTTCTCCTCGGCGGCGCGGATCGCGGTTGCGATGCGCTCATGATCCTGCGGGTTGATTGGTCGTATTGCCATGATCTCTCACCAGCTTCCTGAAGAACCGCCACCACCCGACGAGCCGCCGCCACCGGAAAACCCGCCACCGCCGCTTGACCCCGATGACCAGCCGCTGCCCGAACCCGAAGACCAGCCGCTGCCCGACGACGAACCGGTTGTCCAGCCACTGCCCGAGTACCCGCTCGGCCCGCGGCCATAACGAAACGTCATGCCCAGCCATTTGTACACGCCCGGCGACAGCTTCGTGCCGAACATCGGCGGCAGGAACGCCATCGCCATCCCGCCGAAAAACATCGTCGCCCACAGGATCAGGAACACGGCAACGATCGGATCGATGGACGTGCCGTCATCGGCGGGATTGCGCTTGCCTCGCGCTTCCAGCTCCTCCGGATTGCCTTGCAGCACCATGACCATGTCATCGACGGCTTTGCTGATGCCGCCGGAGAAGTCCCCGGCGCGGAAGGCCGGCACCATGTCATTTTCGATGATGAGCTTGGTATGCAGGTCGGTCAGCGTACCTTCCAGCCCATAACCGACCTCGATGCGCATCTTGCGGTCGTTCGGGGCAACCAGCAGGAGCACGCCATTGTTCTCGCCCGCCTGGCCAAGTTTCCAGAAGCGGAACAGCCGGTTGGCGTAGGGCTCGATCTCCTCGCCATCGAGGCTGGGGATCGTCGCTACGACGATCTGGTCGGAACCTTTTGTCTCGAAATCGGCGAGCTTCCGCGTCAGCGCCGTCTTGGTCGCGGCATCGATGATGCCGGCATTGTCGACAACACGGCCGGTCAGCGCCGGCAGGTCGGCCGCGTAGGCCATGACGCATGAGAACAGCACGACCGTAGCAATCAGGACAGCCGAGGCGAGGCGGTCGCGTTTCGACAGGCTGATGCTGGGTATCGTCATGCCGTCACCAGCTTCCCGACGAGCCGCCGCCGCCGGACGAACCGCCGCCGCCGGAAAAGCCGCCACCGCCGCTTGACCCTGAAGACCAGCCGCCGCCCGAACTTCCCGACGACCAGCCGCCTCCGGAGGACCGCCGGCTTGGCTCGAAGGTCATGCCGAGCCAGCGATAGCGGCCGGGACCGAGCTTCTGGCCGAAGATCGGCGGTAAAACGGAAACCGCGATGCTGCCGAAGAAGATGATCGCCCAGATGCTGATGAAGACGGCGAAGAACAAATCGTCGGAATCGGAGGGCGCCTGCTGGTTGCGCTCGCCGCGCGCCTCCAGCTCCTCCGGATTGCCTTCCAGCACCATGATCATGTCGTCGACGGCCTTGGTGATGCCGCCGGAGAAATCGCCGGCGCGAAACGCCGGCACCATGTCGTTTTCGATGATCAGCTTGGTGTGCAGGTCGGTCAGCGTGCCTTCCAGCCCATAACCGACCTCGATGCGCATCTTGCGGTCGTTCGGGGCCACCAGCAGCAGCACGCCATTGTTTTCCTTCGCCTGGCCGAGCTTCCAGAAGCGGAACAGCCGGTTGGCGTAAGGCTCGATCTCCTCGCCATCGAGGCTCGGGATCGTCGCCACGACGATCTGGTCGGAGCCTTTTGTCTCGAAATCGGCGAGCTTCCGCATCAGCGCCGCCTTGGTCGCGGCGTCGATGATGCCGGCATTGTCGACGACACGCCCGGTGAGAACGGGCAGGTCCGCCGCGAAAGCAGTGAAGCCAACGAGCAGGATCGCCATGGCCAACATGGCACCGCCTGTTAGGGTCACGAAACGGCTGTGCCGGAAGGGGCTGATGTATGCGGTCATGTCGTCACCTGCTGCCTTCCAGCACCAAGACCATGTCGTCAACGGCTTTGGAAATGCCGCCGGAGAAATCGCCGGCCCGGAAGGCCGGCATCATGTCGTCTTCGATGACCCGCTTGCTTTGCAGATTGGTGAGTGTGCCTTCCAGGCCATAGCCGACCTCGATGCGCATCTTGCGATCGTTCATCGCCACCAGCAACAGCACGCCGTTGTTCTCCTTGGCCTGGCCGAGTTTCCATGAACGGAACAGCCGGGTCGCATAGGGCTCGATCTGCTCGCCCTCAAGGCTGGGGATCGTGGCGACGACGATCTGGTTGGAGCTCGTCGTCTCGAAGTCGGCGAGCTTCTGCGTCAGCGCTGCCTCGGTAGCAGCATCGATGATGCCGGCATTGTCGACGACACGGCCGGTCAACGCCGGCAGGTCTGCGGCGAGGGCTGTGACGGGGAGGAAGAGAAAACTTAGAATGGCATACAGCACGCCAAGGCTAGCGATCCGTCGCGCCCCCCTCTGTCCTGCCGGACATCTCCCCCTCAAGGGGGGAGATCGACTGTCGCCAATGGTTTCGCCAATCTCAAGCGTTTGAGAAATGGCGCAGTCGGCGAAACTGCCAATCTCCCCCCTTGAGGGGGAGATGTCCGGCAGGACAGAGGGGGGTGTGGACACGCCTGCGGTCCGTATTGTCGCAAAGAGCAGCTTTGCCGATTTCGCGGATCACCCACCCTGCTTCGTGCCGAAATCGACCTTCGGCGGTTGCATCTTGTCTTCGTCGACGGTGAAATTGGCGAAGGGCTCGTTGCCGCGGAACCAGAAGGTCGCCCACAGCACCGAGGGGAACGTCCTCAGCGTCAGATTGTAGTCCCTGACCGCCTGGATGTAGTCGCGCCGCGACACCGCGATGCGGTTCTCGGTGCCTTCGAGCTGGGCTTGCAGCGCCAGGAAATTCTGGTTGGCCTTGAGGTCGGGATAGGCTTCCGAGACCGCGATCAGCCGCGACAGCGCGCTGGTCAGCCCCGCTTGGGCATCCTGAAACTTCTTGAGGGCTTCGGGATCCTTCAGCGTTTCCGGTGTCACCGTGATCTGCGTTGCCTTGGCGCGCGCCTCGACCACCGCGTCGAGCGTATCCTTTTCATGCGAGGCATAGCCCTTGACCGTCTCGACCAGGTTGGGGATGAGGTCGGCGCGGCGCTGATACTGGTTCAGCACCTCGCTCCATGCCGCCCTGGCGTTTTCTTCCGCCGTCGGGATGGTGTTGTAACCGCAGCCTGCAAGCAGTGGCAGCACGATCGCCATCATCAGGAAGGCGGGCAGCGTGCGGAACGTGGACGGCGAGGCAAGGCGCTGGGCAAGCATGATGGGGTCCCTCGGTAGAAGTTGCACGCGAAGCATTACCACAATCAGCGCGCAAGAAAACCGCCCGCGCCGGCAGCCCGCGCCTGGCAGGCCCGATGCCGCTGCAAGGCTCTGTGATTGGCCGTGCGAACGCGATAAGGTCCGGCAAAACGGGACATCATCATGGCGGAGCACCAGGACAGCGAGAAGGAATCGCGCCGTATCCTCGAGCGCATTGCGCGCGAGACGGATCCGGCCGGCAACTCGTTCGTATCGCGGGCCGCGAAAGGCATGCACGATCACGTCACCGCGGCCGATGCCGATCGTGCCGATCCGATCGAAGTCTGGGGCACCCGCTTTGGCCGCACGCTCGGCCTGCTGCTGGCGCTGGGCCTGATGGTCTGGCTCGTGCTTTACGTCATCCGGGGCAGTTAGGAATCAAACGACAATGAGCGCCGAACAAACCGACGCGCCGCGTGCGGTCATCGTCATTTCCAGCCATGTCGCGCGCGGCTCGGTCGGCAACCGTGCCGCCGTCTTTGCGCTGGAGACCCTGGGTTTCCCCGTCTGGGCGGTGCCGACCGTCATCCTGCCCTGGCATCCCGGCCATGGACGGGCAACACGGATCGTGCCGCCGCTCGACCAGTTCAAGGCGCTGATGGCCGATCTCGAGCGGGCACCATGGCTGGGTGAGGTCGGCGCCGTGTTGTCCGGTTATCTCGGCGAGGCCGGCCAGGCCGAGGCCGTCGCCTCGCTGGTCGCCGCCGTGAAGGCAAGGACGCCCGGCGCCGTCTATATCTGCGATCCGGTGATGGGTGATTCGGGCGGCCTCTATGTGCCCGAGCCAACCGCCATCGCCATGCGCGACCGGCTGATGCCGATCGCCGACATAGCCACCCCCAACCGCTACGAACTGGAATGGATGGCCGGCGCCGCGTTGCCAGACCTGAAATCGGTGATCGCGGCTGCGCTCCACGCCGGACCATCGACCATGCTGGTCACCTCGGCGCCGTCGATGATGACGGGCGGCACCGGCAATCTCCTGCTCGATAGCAGCCAGGCGCTGCTCGCCGAACATCGCCTGATCGACAAGCCGCCGAATGGCCTGGGCGATCTGACGGCGGCCGTCTACCTGGCACGCATCCTGTCCGGCCAGCCGCCGATCAAGGCGCTGCAGTCGACGACGGCGGCGGTCTACGAGATCCTGGCGCGCACCGCCAAGCGCGGCGGCGACGAACTGCAGCTCGAAACCGATGCGCAGAGCCTGTCGCATCCGATGGCGATGGTCCAGCTTCGCCACCTCACGCATCCGGGGCGGGGCCGCCGGGCGTGACATCGACCGAGGCCGTGCTTGTCGGCGTCGACGGCTGCAAGGCCGGCTGGATCGCCGTCCGGCGCATTTTTGGCATGGCACCGTCGGTCGGTGTCTTTGCAACTTTCACTGCCCTGCTAGCATCCCTTCCCGAAAACGCTGTCATCGCCGTCGACATGCCGATCGGCCTGCCCGAATTGTCGGGCAAAGGGGGGCGCGGCCCCGAAGCGCTGGTGCGACCGCTGCTCGGGGCACGCCAATCCAGCGTCTTCTCGATCCCCTCCCGTGCAGCGCTCTATGCGGACACCAACGACTTCACCACCGTCGAAGCCTGGTATGCCGCGCACATCAGGGCAAGCGAGGTGGCCCTGACCACATCCGATCCGCCGCGCGGCGTCTCGATCCAGGCGTTCGGCATTTTTGCCAAGATCCGCGAGATCGACGCCCTGCTGATCGCGCGACCCGATTTGCGCGGCCGCGTGTTCGAATCCCATCCGGAAGTCGCTTTCTGCCGCTTGAACGGCGATCAGGCCATGCAACTGCCGAAGAAGATCAAGGGCAGCATCAATCCGGCTGGCATGGCGGAACGCAAGGCGCTGCTCTGCCGGCACGGCTATGAGAAGGACTTTCTCGACCAGCCGCCGCCCCATGGTGCCGCCACTGATGACTTCCTCGACGCAGCCGCGATGACGCTGATCGCCGGTCGCATCGCCGGCGGCGAGGCGCGGCCGTTTCCCGACCCGCCTGGCCGCGACAGCTTTGGCATTCCCGTCGCCATCTGGGCGTAAAGCTGTTGGCCAAGGTTGCGCTCGATGCATGGCATTTCTAGCCAGCCCTCATAATTCTGCATTGCTCGCGACCGGCTTTTGCCGCTAGAGCCTCTTTAGACCGCAACGAGCTGCCGCATCCAACCCGGAAAGGCTCCAGACGCCGCCCATGTCCCATCTCCCTGAACATCTTCTCGCCGGCTACCGCAATTTCATGAATGGCCGCTATCTCACAGAGAGCGGGCGTTATCGAGATCTCGCTCGCGAAGGCCAGGCGCCGGAGACGATGATCGTCGCCTGCTGCGATTCGCGTTCGGCGCCCGAGGCGATCTTCGACGCCGGGCCCGGCGAACTCTTCGTGCTGCGCAATGTCGGCAATCTGGTGCCGCCCTATGCTCCCGACGGCGAGTTCCATTCGACCTCGGCGGCGCTTGAATTCGCCGTGCAGAGCCTCAAGGTCAAGAACATCGTCGTCATGGGCCATGGCCGCTGTGGCGGCATCCGTGCCGCGCTCGACACCAATTCCGCGCCGCTGTCGCCGGGCGACTTCATCGGCAAGTGGATGAGCCTGATCGCGCCGGCGGCCGAAACCGTCTCCTCCAGCACCTTCATGACTGCGTCGGAGCGCCAGACCGCGCTGGAGCGCATCTCGATCCGCTATTCCATCGCCAACCTCCGGACCTTTCCCTGCGTCTCGATTCTCGAGGGCAAGGGGCGACTGTCGCTGCATGGGGCCTGGTTCGATATCTCGACCGGCGAACTCTGGACGATGAATAAGGAGACCGGCGATTTCGAACGGCCGGAGCTGGGATGAAGACAACGGCGCGCAAGGTGGTGAACATCCGGTCGACCGCTTTGACGGCGGCCTCGCTGCTGACAGCCATTATTGCCGCCCGCGCCGATGATCGTGCCCTCATCGGCCGCTGGTATTCGGCGCTGCTGGTCGCCGACCGCACCGAACTGTCCGACCTGCTAGCCGACGATGTCCGCATCAAGCTGGACGACCTCGGCATCGTGCAAAGCAAGCAGGAATTCATCGCTTCGGTCGACGAATGGAAAGGTGCCGTTGCCGGTGCGGCGATCCGGCACAGGATCGAGAAGAGCGAAGATGGCGTCACCACTGTGGTCGCCTGCTACGATTTCCCCAACAACGACATGCTGATGCAGGAAACCTTTGCGGTCACCGACAACCGCATCACCGCCAGTTCGCAAGCGGCGATCGCCGAAAACTGCGACGGCTTCTGAGGCCGATATCGGCCAAATCCGCATATTGCGGGTCGGCCGGCCGCGTCCTACATCGGGTACGACCCACCTGCCTGCCCCCACCAACGAAAGACTGTCCATGCCTTCCACGAAAGCCGTCGACCTCGCCGCCCATCCGCTGACCGCGTGGCAGGGGCCGCTCGGCCTGCCCGATTTCACGCGCATTGGCGACGGCGACTTCTCCCCGATCTTCGATGCGGCGCTGAAGGCGCACGAGGCCGAGATCGAGGCGATCGCCGGCAACAAGGATGCGCCGACCATCGAGAACACGCTTGCCGCGCTGGAACTCGGCGGCGAAGCACTCGACCGCGTCTCATCGATCTTCTGGTGCCGCGCCGGCGCCTACACCAATGACGCGATACAGGCGCTGGAGCGCGATATCTCGCCGAAAATGTCCAGGCATTTCTCGGCGATTTCGATGAATGAGCGGCTGTTTGCCCGCATCGACGATCTCTACCAGCGCCGTGAGAGCCTGAAGCTCGACGCTGAGACCCTGCGGGTGCTGGAAAAGACCTGGAAGGGCTTCGTCCGTTCCGGCGCCAAGCTCGACGCCGACGGCAAGAAACGGCTGGCACGCATCAGCGAGGAATTGTCTTCGCTCGGCACCAGCTTCGGCCAGAACGTGCTGGCCGACGAGCGCGACTGGGCGCTGTTCCTCGATGGGGCCGACCTTGCCGGCCTACCGGACTTCGTGAAAAGCTCCATGGCCGAGGCCGCCGAAATGCGTGGGCAGAAGGGCCGCTATGCCGTCACTCTGTCGCGCTCGATCTATGAGCCGTTCTCGACCTTCTCCGAACGCCGCGATCTGCGCGAGATCGCCTTCCGCGCCTTCACCATGCGCGGGCAGAATGGCGGCGCCACCGACAACACGAACGTGGTGCGCGACATGCTGCGCCTGCGGGCCGAAAAGGCAAAGCTGCTCGGCTATGCCTCTTTCGCCGCGCTGAAGCTCGATGACACCATGGCCAAGACGCCGAAGGCGGTGCACGCGCTACTCGATCCGGTGTGGGAGAAGGCGCTGGAGAAGGCAGCAAGCGATCAGACCGAATTGCAACGGTTGGCGACGGAGGCCGGCAGCAATGAAAAATTCGCCGCCTGGGACTGGCGCTTCTACCAGGAAAAGCTGCGCGCGGAAAAATTCGCCTTCGACGAGGCGGAACTGAAACCCTATCTGCAGCTCGACCGGATCATCGATGCCTGCTTCGACGTGGCGACACGGCTGTTCGGCATCACCTTCGAGGAGAAGAAAGGCATCGCAGCCTGGCACCCCGACGCCCGTGTCTTCGTGGTGAAAAATGCCGACGGCAGCGAGCGCGGCCTGTTCCTCGCCGACTATTTCGCGCGGCCGTCAAAGCGTTCCGGCGCCTGGATGAGCGCGCTGCAGTCCGGCTACAGGCTCGGCCACGGCTCGAAGCCGGTGATCTACAACATCATGAACTTCGCCAAGCCGCCGGTGGGCGAGCCGGCCCTGCTGTCGGTCGACGAGGCGAAGACGCTGTTCCACGAATTCGGCCATGCGCTGCACGGCATGCTGACCGACGTCACCTGGCCGTCGGTCGCCGGCACCTCGGTCAGCCGCGATTTCGTCGAATTGCCCTCGCAGCTCTATGAACATTGGCTGACCGTGCCGGCAGTGCTGGAAAAGCATGCGCTGCATGTCAAGACCGGCAAGCCGATGCCCAAGGCGCTGCTCGACAAGATGCTGGCCGCGCGCACGTTCGGCGCCGGCTTCGCCACGGTCGAATTCACTGCCTCGGCGCTGATCGACATGGCCTATCACGCCCGGCCGGATGCGCCGGAAGCGCCGCTTCGTTTCGAAGCCGAAACGCTCGAGAAGCTGCACATGCCGGACACCATCGCCATGCGCCACCGCACCCCGCATTTCGGCCATGTCTTTTCCGGCGACGGCTATTCGGCTGGCTACTATTCCTACATGTGGTCGGAAGTGCTCGACGCCGATGCTTTCGCCGCCTTCGAGGAAACCGGCGACCCCTTCAACCCGGCGCTCGCCGAGCGGCTGCGCAAGAACATTTACGCCGCCGGCGGTTCGAAGGATCCGGAAGAACTCTACACCGCCTTCCGCGGCAAGATGCCGTCACCGGAAGCGATGATGGCCAAGCGCGGGTTGGTGTAGCAGGAGTAATCTCCCCCTCAAGGGGGGAGAATACCAGCGTCTCCCTTCCAAGGATCCGCAACCCGCGGCCACACCGGCCGCGTCAGCTTGGTGTAGTTGGTCACCGCCGGATTGCTGGGATACGAACTCGGCGCCGAGACATAGATGATCTCGGCGGCGATCGGCTCGAAGCCGGCGTAGAAATGATTGGTCGACTTGATCAGCAGCATGTCCTTGGCCAGCGGATCGACGCCGATGTTGGAGAAGATATCCGGCTCGAAGGTCTGCGTGCGATTGGTGTTGAGGATGATGTCGACTTCGGTGCCTTCGAGGCGGACCAGCGCCGTCGGCCCAAGCGTCACCCGGCTTGGCCCGAAACTTTGCCAACCCTCGGGGACCGCCTTCAGCACGCGCACGCGCGCGTCGATCGGCTCGCCGGCCTGCGGCCCGGCCTTGCCGCCGAAGCGCAGGTCGATGACCGCGCCCTCGCCGGCCGCCAGGCAGAAGGTGACGGCGATCGGATCCCAGATCGTCGCCACGCCGAATTTGTCCAGGCCACGCGCCAGCATCTGGCGCAGCACGAAGGTGCCGTCGCCTGGCACACCGCCGCCGGGATTGTCCCAGATATCGGCGATGACCACCGGCTTGCCCGGATTCTTGGCGCGTACGGCCAAGGCGCGGTCGATGCCGTCGGCGGCGTTCAGCATCGTCATCGCCGTCTTTTCGCGCAGCGCGTAGAGTTCCCGCCCCAGCCGTTCCGCCAGCGCATCGCCCTTGGCCCTGTCATTGTCGGTGACGACCAGGATGCGCGTGCCCATTTCGGCCACGTCGGCCGCCATGAAGCCATGGATGACCGAGACTGACAGCACACCATCCTTGCCGTGCAGCGCCTTGATGCGGTCGACGAAGGAGCGCATCGGCTCGCGGCTGGTCGGCAGCACCTGGATCATGCGGCAGTCGAAGGTCGAGATGACCGGCTTGATCTCACCGCGCACTGCTGCCAGGCCAAGCTCGACGACATGTTCGCCACGCTCGTAGAAATCGGTGTGCGGAAATTCGAGGAAGTAGGCGAGGATATCGGAGGCCGCCACGCGCTTCGGTGTCAGATGGCTGTGCGGATCGAGTTCCACGGCGATCACCACCTCCGGCCCGACCATGGCGCGAACCCGTTCGAGCAGGTCGCCTTCGCAATCGTCATAGCCTTGCGCCACCATGGCGCCATGCAGGCCGAGGATGACAGCATCGACCGGGAGCGCCGCCTCGAGCTGGCCAAGGACCTCGTCGCGCAGCGCCTCATAGGTCTGGCGCTGCACCAGGCCGCCCGGCTCCGCCCAGGTGGCGGTGCCCTCGATGACATCGAGGCTTTCGGCCACCGCACGCCGGCGAAGCGCCACCATCGGCGAGGAGCACAGCGTCGGTGTTTCCGGATGTTTGCCGGGCCCGGCATAGAACGCCATCTCGAACGAAGCCCTATCGGTCGGCACCGGCGAGAAGGTGTTGGTTTCCGTCGCCAGCGAGGCGGTGAAAATGCGCATGAAAGCTCCGTCCGTGAATAGGCGCTATTTGACCGCCCCGAGCGCCAGCCCGCGAACGAGGTAGCGCTGCAGCCAGATGAACAGGATGGCCACCGGCAAGGTCGCCAGCAGCGTCGCGGCCATGACGTGATGCCATTCGATGGTGTAGCGACCGGCGACCAGCGAGAACACCTGGATCGGCAGCGTGTAGCTTTCCTGGCTGCGCAGCATGGTGAGCGCCACGACGAATTCGTTCCAGGCGTTGATGAAGGTGAAGATCGCCGTCACCGCGATCGCCGGCAGGCAGAGCGGCAGGAACACCTTGCGCAAGGTCAGCCAGCGGCCGGCGCCTTCCATCCAGGCGGCCTCCTCGAGATCGCGCGGGATGGTGTCGAAATAGCTCTGCAGCATCCACACCGTGAAGGCGACGTTGAAGGCCATGTAGATGAAGCCGAGCGCCGTCGTGCTCTCGACCAGGCCCCAGGCCGCCATCAGCCGGAACAGGCCGAGCACCAGCACGATCGGCGAGATCATCTGCGAGATCAGCAGGAACTGCCGCAAGGCGCCGTAGCCGGCAAAGCGGAAGCGCGACATCGCATAGGCCGCAGGAACCGAGATCAGGATGGCGCCGACGGTGGCGATCACAGACACGTAGAGCGAATTGAGCAGCGCCTGGCCGAAGCCGGTCGCCACCCACATGTCGGAGAAGTTGGACCAGCGGAATTCGCTCGGCCACCAAGTCGGCGACAGCACTTCCTGTCTTGGCTTGACCGCGGTCAGGAACATCACGGCGAAGGGAAAGAGCGTCACCACGATCAGCGGCGCCAGCAAAAGCCAGGCGATGATGGAGCGCTTCAGCTTGCTCGTCATGTGCGTTGCTCCCGCATCGCCAGCCGCACATAGATCATGGTGAAGACCAGCAAGATGGCGAACATCACCAGCGACACCGCCGATGCTTCGCCGAGTTTGCCGATGCGGAAAGCCAGCTTGTAGAGATGGGTGACCAGGATGTCGGTCGAGTTGGCCGGCCCGCCTTGCGTCATCACCCAGATGATCGGGAAGGAATTGAAGACGTAGATGGTGTTGAGCACGATGGCGATGTTGATGAACGGTTTCAGGAGCGGGAAGGTGATCTCGCGGAACTGCTGCAGCGGCGTCGCCCCTTCGAGCGCCGCCGCCTCGTAGAGGTCGTCGGGGATCGACGACAGCCCGCCGAGGAAGATCGTCGTCGTGAACGGCACCGTCACCAGGATGCCGATCAGCACTTGCATCGGAAAGGCGGTCTCGGCGCTCGCCAGCCACTGGATGTTATGGTCGATGAGGCCGAGGCCGATCAGCGCCGAATTGAGCATGCCGCTTTCGCCGCTCAACGCCCAGCGCCAGACCACCGCAGTCATGGTCAGCGACACCGCCCAGGGCAGCATGATGATGACGCGGGCGATGCCGCGGCCATAGAAATCGGTGTTGAGGATCATCGCCACCGGGATCGACAAGAGAAGCGCGCCGCCGACCACCATCACCGTCCATTGGCCGGTGCGCCAAAGCGCGGCAGTGAAGTCGGGATCGGCAGCGAGTGCCGCGAAATTGGCGAAGTCGTTGAAGTCGCGAAGCTGGCCGAAGCGGCTGACGTCATGCGTCGAGATCTGGATCAGGTCCCAGACCGGCCAGAAGATGACCACCGCCGCCAGAAGCAGGCTGGGCAAGGTCAGGAGATAGGGCAAGAAACGGTTTTGCATCGGCTGGCCTGCAACCTCGGTGCGCTGGATCAGAAGGTCTGCTTATGCGAATTTCGGATCCGCTGCACCGGGCCGGGAACCAAGCGTGGCGCGCCCCGCTTGAGCGGAGCGCGCCACAGGCGCAGGGAGATACGCCCTATTTCTTCAGCACGGCGTTGGCCTTGGCGGCTGCGTCTTTCAAACCGGCCTCGGGGTCGCCGCCGAGATAGATCTTCTGCATGGCGTCCGACGTGATCTGGGCGACCTCTTCCCAGCCCGGGATGACCGGCGCGAAGCGGGCGTCTGGCAGCAGCGCGGTAAACGCGGCCAGATCGGCATTGTTGACGTAGTAGTCCATTTTCGCCTCTTCCTTGTTCACCGGCAGGAAGCCTTCGCCCTGTGTGAACTTGGCGCGCTGCTCCGTGGTGAACAGGAAATCGAGCAGCTTCCAGGCCTCGTCCTTGTTCTTGGAGTTCTTGAACATGATGATGGAATCGGTGACGCCATAGGTGCCGCGCGCGCCGGTCGGTCCGGCAGGAATGGCTGCCACGCCATATTTCAGGTTCGGCGCCTCGTCCTTGATCTGGTTGGACAGGAAGGGTGCGGTGATCATCATGCCGACCTTGCCCTGCTTGAACAGGTTCTGCACGTCCTCGCGGTTGTTGGAGGTGACGCCAGGCTCCGTCAGGCCTTCGTCGATCATCGACTTGTAGAGCTTGGCGGCCTCAAGCGCACCTGGCGTGCTCAGGCCCGAAGTGCCGTCCTTGTTGAGGATCTCGGTGCCCTGCGACCACATCGCATAGTAGTAATAGACGTCGGTCTCGATCTCCTTGCCCTGCAGGCCGAAGCCGAACGTGCCGGACCCCAACGCCTTGATCTTGCGCGCATCGTCCTGCAGCTCGGTCCAGGTTGCCGGCGGCTTGGCGATGCCGGCTTTCTCGAACAGCTCCTTGTTGTAGTACATGGCGCGCGCCGAAGCGGCGATCGGCAGGCCATAGGTCTTGCCGTCCATGATCGAGGGCGACAGGAAGGTGTCGATGAAACGGTCCTTGAAGTCGGGCTTGATGTAGCCGTCGAGCGGCTCGGCGACGTCCTGCTGGACGAAGTCGATCAGCCAGCGCGTGCCGATGATCGACAGATCGGCATTGGTGCCGGCGGTGATGTCGGTGGTCAGCTTCTGCAGCAGCACATCCCACGGCACCACTTCGAACTTGACCGTGATGCCGGGGTTCGCCGCCTCGAATTCCTTCTTGACGTCGGCGAAATAGGGAGCAGTCTTGGCGCTGTACTCGGCGACGGTGACGCGCACCTCGCCCGCATCCGCCTGCGCCGCAATTGCCAGCATGCTCATTCCGGCCATCAGGCCGGCAGTCCATTTTGCAAGGCTCATTTGATCTCTCCCATTTTGATTTTGCGCCTGCGCCTCTTCCTGCCGGAGCAGAAGATTTATGTGACTTTCCTACATTATCGATGATTTGAAGGCTTGCAAGCGGATTATTCTGTTGCTTAATTACATTTACAGGCCTAGGCCTTATGCGATTTGTCAGAACTCCCGGAGGACGACGCACGGTGGTTTCGCAAACCGAATTCGAAGGCAGGGCCGAGTTCGAGGGCAAGACTGTCGTGGTGACGGGTGCTGGCGGCGGCCTCGGCACGGCCATCGTGGCGCTGATGGCGCAAAGGGGCGCCAGGGTCGTCGGCTGCGATCAGTCAAGCGAGGCGCTGAACGATCCCAACATTGCCTCTCGCCACGTCTTCGATCTTCTCGACAGGCCATCGATAGCGACGGCGATCGCCGCGATCCTCGACCGGGATGGGGTGCCCGACATTCTCGTCAACAATGCCGGCTGGACGCGCGCCGAGACGATTTCGGCGCTCGATCCCGACAGAATAGAGCAGGAACTCGACCTCAACCTGACCGGCGTGATGAATTTCGCCGATCCGCTGGTCAAGGCGATGGCTGGCCGCGGCTCGGGCAGCGTCGTCTTCATCTCCTCTGTCAACGCCATCGCGCATTTCGGCAATCCCGCCTATGCCGCGGCCAAGGCCGGCATCAACGCCTATGCCAAGGCGATCGCCGTCGAACTCGGCCGCAGCGGCCTGCGCGCCAATGTCGTCTGTCCCGGATCGATCCGCACCGCCGCCTGGGACCATCGCCTTGCCAAGGATTCCGAAATCCTCGGCAAATTGCAGCGGCTCTATCCGCTCGGCCGCATCGTCAGCGCTGCGGAAGTGGCGGAGGCCGTCGCTTTCCTTGCGTCCGATCGCGCATCGGGAATAACAGGCGTGGTGATGCCGGTGGACGCGGGACTGACCGCCGGTTGCCTGCCCTTCATCGACGACATATTGGGAGCGTGAGCATGACCGACGTCGAGTTCCGCGACCTGTCGAAATCCTTCGGGCAGCACAAGATCCTCGAGAACATCAGCCTCGATATCAAGAGCGGCGAGTTCGTCGTCCTGGTCGGCCCGTCCGGCTGCGGCAAGTCGACCTTGCTGCGCATGCTGGCAGGGCTGGAGACGATCACCTCCGGCGACCTGTTGATTGGCGGTGTGCGCGCCAATGCGCTGCCGCCGCAGCAGCGCAACATCGCCATGGTGTTCCAGTCCTATGCACTGTTTCCGCATCTGAAGGCGTCAGATAATATCGGCTTTGGCCCGAAGATACGCGGCGAGACGCGAACAGTGGTCGATGAGAAGGTCAAGAAGGCGTCGGGGGTCCTCAATCTCTTCTCCTATCTCGACCGCTATCCCCGCCAGCTGTCGGGCGGCCAGCGCCAGCGCGTCGCCATGGGCCGCGCCATCGTGCGCGAACCGTCGGTGTTCCTGTTCGACGAGCCACTGTCCAACCTCGACGCGCAATTGCGCGTGCAGATGCGCGTCGAGATCAAGGCGCTGCACCAGCGACTGAAATCGACGATCGTCTATGTCACCCACGACCAGATCGAGGCCATGACGATGGCCGACCGCATCGTCGTGATGGACCGCGGCAGGATCCAGCAGGTCGGGGCGCCGCTGGAACTCTATGACAGGCCGGCCAACAAGTTCGTCGCCTCCTTCCTCGGCTCGCCGTCGATGAGTTTCGTTTCGGGTTCGCTCAAGACGGCAGCTCAGAAAACCTGGTTCGAATCGGCCGGTGGCGGGCGGCTTGCGCTTGCCGGTAAACAGGTGCCGGCCGACAGCGTGGTAGAGGCTGGCATCCGGCCCGAGCATTTTGTCATCGGCGAGGCTGTCGACGCGATGGCGATCAGGGTGGATGTCGTCGAGCCCACCGGCTCCGAAACACATGTCTACGGCGCTATCGGTGCTGATACGGTACGCGCCGTGTTCCGCGACAGGGTGCCGGTCAGGCCGGGCGATCTGCTGCCGGTGAGCGTCGCTCCCGGCAACATCCATCTGTTCGACAAGACGACGGGTCTGCCTCTATGAGAATATCAGCATGAAGACGCCGGCCGACATCATCACGCGCCTGCAGCTGATGTCGCAGGACGGAACGAAGTCGGATCGCAAGCTGGCCGGTTTCGTCCTGGCCGACCTCGACTTTGTCTCCAAGGCGGCCATTTCGGAAATTGCCGCGCGCGTCGGCGTCAGCGAGCCGACGGTGACGCGGTTCTGCCGCAACCTCGGTTGCGAGGGCCTGCGCGACTTCAAATTCTATCTGGCGCAGGCCATCGCCATCGGCGGCCAGTATCTGTCCCCGGAGCCGTTGAGCCGCGATGCCCGCGAACAGCGCATCGCTTCCGCCATCACCGAAGCGGCGATATCGGCCATCCAGCGCGCCAGCGAAAACCTCGACATGACGACGCTGGTCGCCGTTGCCGCGCGGATCGCCGTTTCGGGCAATGTGCTGTGCGTCGGTTCCGGCGGCATTTCCTCGATGATGGCGACCGAAATGCAGAACCGGCTGTTCAGGCTGGGCGTGTCGGTGCTGGCACAGATCGACGGACAGCTGCAGCGCATGTACGCCGCCGTCGCCACGCCCGAGACCACGGTGATCGCCTTCTCCGTCTCCGGCTATGCGCGATCGGTCATCGATGCGGTCCAGGTCGCCCAGCAATATGGCGCCACGACAATCGCCATCACCCCGCCGGACTCGGCACTCGCCAAGGCCGCCGACACGGTCATCCATTTCCAGTCGCTCGAGGACGGCAATATCTACAAGCCGACATCGTCGCGCTATGCGCTGCTGTCGATCGTCGACATGATCGTCACTTCGGTCGCCGAGACGCGCGGACCAAGGGTTTTGGAGAATCTGCGCCGCATCAAGCAGAGCGTGAACACGTTGAAGGTCGACGATCCGCGTTTGCCGCTGGGGGATTGAGCCCTCCAGCAAGGACATCAGGACTGATGGCCGAGCGCCTCGATGCTTTTCGCCAACGTCGCCGGATCGCCTTCAATGCGCACGGTCTTCAGACGCGCGGTGCCGCCGGCGACAACCGAGACAGCGGACCTGGGCACGTCCAGAGCCTTGGCCAGCAGCTTTTCGAGAGCATGATTGGCGGCGCCGTTTTCCGGCACGGCGCGGACGCGCGCCTTCAGATGGCTTCGCCCGTCCGCCGTGATCTCGAAGCCTTCGAGCCTGTCCAGCGCAGCCTTTGGCGTCAGCCGGACAAACAGCTCGGCGCCGTTTTCGCGCAGGCGAAAGGGCGTGCTCATCAGGCAACCTCACGATTGCGTTGAATCAGTTTAAGAGCTGATTGGGCGTTGGTCCCGCGCCACCGTGACGACCGCCTGTGGTGCTCGCCCTTCGAGGGCCCGCATGAGACCTGCGGCGTTG
>NZ_RZRU01000037.1 GCF_003997495.1 Mesorhizobium sp. M7A.F.Ca.US.008.03.1.1
TCTGCGTGCGCAGCGCCAGCAGAGCATCGAGCTCGCAATCAAGCGTCAGGTAGAAATGCGGAATGGTGGTCTTGGCCTCGACCAGGCGCCGCGCAATGGTCTTGCGCATATTGTCATGCGGGACGAGTTCGTAGGAGCCCTGTTCGAACAGTTTCAGCACCTGATCGTCCGACATCGCCTTTACTGCAGGCGCAGGAGCAGGAGCGCCGGCCGGAGCCTTGGCTGCGGGTGCTGCCTTGGCGCCACCGCCGGCAATCGCGGCATCGACATCGGCCTTCACCACACGGCCATGCGGGCCTGTGCCAGTGATGCTTGCGAGGGCAAGGCCGGCCTCACGGGCCAGACGGCGAGCCAAAGGTGTAGCGCGCGCAACAGATGGTGATTGGCCGATCTCCCCCCTTGTGGGGGAGATGCCCGGCAGGGCAGAGGGGGGCGTGACAGAATGAGACGTTGGCGGGGCAGCGCGCCCCTCTGTCGACTTCGTCGACATCTCCCCCACGGGTGGCGAGATTGGCGCGATGTCCTGCTTTGCCGCAGCAGCATCAGCCCCATAGGCCTCACCGTCGGCATAAATCCACGCCACGGCAGCGCCGACCGCAATATCGACACCCTCCTTGCCGGTGACATCGCGCAGGACGCCGCTGGCCGGCGCGTCGATTTCCATCGCCGCCTTATCGGTCTCGATCTCGAACAGCACATCGCCCTTCTTGACGTGCGCGCCCTCCTCGGCAAACCAGCGCGAGATCTGTCCGGTCGCCATGTCCATGTCGACCTTGGGAAGAATGACTTCGGTCGGCATTTCTCAGCGGACCCCTTTCACGAGGTCGCGCGCGGCGGTGATGATGTCGGGAATTTGCGGCACCGTCGCCTTCTCGAGGTCCGGATTGTAGGGGATCGGCGTTTCGGCGCCGCCCAGCCGCACGATCGGCGCATCGAGATAATCGAACGCTTCGCTCTCGGCGATCATGGCGCTGACTTCGGCGCCGATGCCCAGCGTCTTGACCGCTTCGTAGACACACATCAGCCGAGAGGTCTTCTTGACGCTGTCGATGACGGTCTGCTTGTCCATCGGCCGGATGGTCCGGAGATCGACGACTTCGACGTCGATGCCTTCGCTCTCCAGCGCGGCAGCCGCGTCGAGCGCCTTCTGCACCATGATCGAGGTGGCGACGATGGTCAGGTCCCGGCCCTCGCGGCGGATATCGGCCTTGCCGATCGGCACGGTGTAATAGCCTTCGGGCACCGGTCCCTTCATCTTGTAGAGCAGCTTGTGCTCGAAGATCATGACCGGATCGGGATCGGCGACCGCCGCCAAAAGCATGCCCTTGGCATCATACGGGGTCGCCGGCTGGATGACTTTCAGACCCGGCACATGGCCGAGCCAGGCCTCGAGACTCTGGCTGTGCTGCGCGGCCGCCCCGGTGCCGGAACCGGCGGGAAAGCGCATCACCACGGGAACCGAAACCTCGCCGCCCAGCATGAAGCG
Source organism: Mesorhizobium sp. M7A.F.Ca.US.008.03.1.1 (assembly GCF_003997495.1). Lineage (GTDB taxonomy): Bacteria > Pseudomonadota > Alphaproteobacteria > Rhizobiales > Rhizobiaceae > Mesorhizobium. Next base: position 1,487 of record NZ_RZRU01000037.1, read on the forward strand.
CATCTTGGCCGCCTGGTTGACGATCTGCTCCATGGCGAGCGTGGCGAAATCGGAAAACTGGAACTCGAAGATCGGCCGCATGCCCGTGAGGGCAGCGCCTACCGCGACGCCCGCGCCGCCCAGTTCCGAAATCGGCGTATCGATGACGCGGTCAGCGCCGTAACGTTCGACCAGGTCGCCGGTGACCTGGAAGGCGCCGCCATAGACACCGATATCCTCGCCCATCAGGAAAACGCGTTCGTCCATGTCCATGGCGATCGCCATGGCTTCCTGGATCGCCTGGGCGTAGCTCAGTTCACGCACCATCGCGTCCATCACGCCTGCTCCGTGTACACGTAATTTCCGGTCTCGCTGATATCGGGCGATGGGCTCGCCTTGGCGAACTCGATGCCCTCGGCGATCTCTTGCGCCACGGCATCGCGAATGGCCTCGATGCCCTTGTCGTCGATGAAGCCGAATTCCCTGAGCTCGCTTTCGAACAGGGTGATCGGATCGCGGTTCGACATCCAGTCCTCGATCTCTTCCTTGGTGCGATAGCGGTTGCGGTCGCTCTTGGAATGGCCGCGATGGCGGTAGGTCTTGGACTCGATCAGCGTCGGCCCCTCGCCGGCGCGGGCTCGAGCGATAGCCTGATGAGACGCCTCGGCGACCTCGGAGAAGATGTTGCCGTTGACGATGACGCCCGGCATCGAATAGGCGGCGGCGCGCTCGGCGATGTTCTTGACCGCGGTCGAGCGGGCTGTCGATGTCGACATGCCATAGCCATTGTTCTCGCAGACGAAAATGACAGGCAGCTTCCAGACCGCCGCCATGTTGAGCGCCTCGTGGAAAGCGCCTTCATTGTTGGCGCCATCGCCGAAGAAGGAGACCACGACCTTGCCGGTCTTCATCATCTTGGAGGACAATGCCGCCCCGACGGCGATCGGGATACCGCCACCGACGATGCCATTGGCGCCGAGATTGCCCTTGCCGACATCGGCGATGTGCATCGAGCCGCCACGACCCTTGCAATAGCCTGTGGTCTTGCCGAAGAACTCGGCGAACATGCGCTTGACCTCGGCACCCTTGGCAATGCAGTGGCCATGACCGCGATGCGTCGAGGTGATCTGGTCATCCTCGGCAAGCGGCATGCAGATGCCCATGGCGCTGGCTTCCTGGCCGATCGACAAATGCATGGTGCCGTGGATGAGACCGCGCGTGTAGCACTCCTCCGCGCCCTCTTCGAAGCGGCGGATCAGGTACATCTTGTGGAGCACCTCCCTGAGCTGCTCGGCGCTGTAATGGCGGTAGACGAAGGGCAGATTGGCGCGACTGTCAGTGACGGCTTTGCTGGCTGTAGCCATGATCACGCTCCCACGGTCCCATAGACGAGCTTGTCCTGGCGGGCGCGCAGTTCGGCGATCTTGGAGCCCGCCGCGGGCGCTGCATTCGCGTAGGTTATGAGCTCGCCCTTCTTGATCGGCGTAGTGACCGAGCCGCCCTGCAGCAGGCCGCAGGGAATGGCCTTGGCGGCGCGCGCCTCCGGCGTCGTCATGATCCAGGCGCGGTAGCAATATTCGCCTATCGCATCGAGCTTCTCGCCCGGCTTCATGTCCTTCTTGGCCACCGCGCAGACCTCGGCGACCGGTTTGGCCAGCGGCACCATGTCGGCCTTGCCGTAGAGCACGACGCGCGCGCAGGTCAGCGGCACTTCGAGCGAGGTCAGGTGATAGGGACGATGGAAAGTGAAATACGGGCCTTTGCCCATCTTCAAATCTTCCATGCGCTCGGAGATCCGCGGATGCGACATGTCGGCAACGACGAAGACGCCGGGCGCGACACCCTTGCCGATCGAATAGTCGACGACGCCGACCTTCGACAGCACGCCGCCATCCTTCTGTGGCACCAGCACCTTGGACAATTCGCCAAGCGTCGCCGCCGGGCCGTGCATGCCGGCCTTGTCTGGAACCAGGCCGGTGGCATTGGCGATTGCCGCCATCTCGACCATGGTCTTGGAGCCGTCGACGAATTCGACCAGCATGCGCACATTCATATGCCGGCGCTTGGCTTCCTCCTCATAGTCTGGGGGAATGGCGTCGATGTTGAGCGGATTGTTCTTGCCCTTGCCGGCGGCAACGATCGGATGCCCCATCGCCGAAACGAACTCGATCAACTCCATGCAGGAGGATGGCTCATCGCCGGCGCCCAGCGAATAGGTGACGCCGAGCCGGTCGGCCTCGCTCTTCAGATAGGCGCCGATGGTCACATCGGCCTCGACATTCATCATCACCAGATGCTTGCCATGTTCCATGGCGCGCAGCCCGATCTCGGCACCGACGGCGGGAACCCCGGTGGCGTCGATGACGACGTCGATCAGATCATTGTTGATGACAAGGCTGGCATCGTTGGTGACCGCCACCTTGCCGGCTTCCATCGCCGCCGTCATCGCGGACGCGCTCGAGACTTCGCGCGCGTGCCCGGTTTCCTGGAAGGCGATATCGACGGCCTTGCTGGCGGCAGGCAGGTTCAGTTCGGAAATGGCGCCGATCTCGATGCCCGACATATGGGCGACACGAGTGACGATGTCGGTTCCCATCTCGCCCGAGCCGATCAGGCCGATGCGGATAGGCTTGCCCGACTTGGCGCGTTCCTCGAGATCGCGGGCAAGGCCCGTCAATGAAACATTGGAAGCCATACGGCTCGTTCCTCCCATAATGCAGGCTTGTTCGATTGCCTGACGGGTATTGAACATCTGTATTTCTGTCAAGACTAATGTCCAGATTCTCGTGCTTAAAACTACTTTCCCAGCAGCCCGAACCACGGACGAAAACGAAGCCCGGAACCGCACGGCGCGCAAAGACAGGCTCTCTCGCAGGCGGCACCGGAACAACGCTGGCGCGGAGTTCCAACCAGGAGACACTCCGCTACTCGCCGCCGGAAGCAAATGCTGAAGCCTTTCAGTGCCGAGCGTGAGCGAACACGGCAGCGTCAGCACCCAGGCAAGCAGCAAATTGCGTCGGGCGTTGCCGGAACGATGGCGGCGAACGGTTCGGGGCTGCAATGGGCGACGGTGCGCACGCCGAAGGCCGGCAGGAACCACTTCGCGCTGGCCGATTGATCCAGCGGACGATCCGGTCCCGGAATCCCCGCCGCTAGAACCTATCTCCACCATGTCCCACTGCAGATGCATTGCAGCAGAGAACTGGGAAGACGCTATGTCCGCACGATGAAACCTGTGTGAGCGCCGCGTTCACGAACAGGCCTGCCGAAAAGCGGGTGGGCGACGACTATTTGGCGATCTCGAGCAGGGACGATACCAGCAACTCGCGCTCGTCTTTCGACAGGACATCCGAATCGAAGAGGTTCATGCTGCGCAATCCCTCGATGGCGAGATAGCAGATCAACAGCGATTTGAGATCCGGCGTCTCGCCCTTCAGCCGCTCGAAAAGCTGCCGCTTGAAGGTCTTTATCGGCATCATGAAATCGGGATCCTCGGCGATGGCCGAGAATATCCAGGACGCCGACGGCTGCTTTTCCTCGCAATCATTGGCCGACAGCCTGATGTAGACGGCCAGGGGATTTTCGTCCTTGTCATTTGTGCGGGCGGCTTCCAGCGCGTGCTCGAACTCACGCAGATAGCCTTCGACCAAACCTTGCATCAATTTGGCCTTGGTCGGGAAGTTGTAAAGGAGCCCTCCCTTCGACACGCCGGCACGACTGGCGACAGCATCCAGCGACAGGCTGCCTGGTCCGGATTCCCGGGCAACATCAGCCGCCGCAGCGAGAATCTTCTCGCGCGAGTTCGGTCTTTGGGCTCTCATGGTGCCTCCCATCGCAAGCTTAGGCCCAATTGACAAGACCGTCCAGACGGTACAGTAAGACCGCCATTATTTGAAATCGGGACCCGCAGTCGATATGTGTCCCGATATCCGCGCTTCGCGCCGGATTTCGACTGAGGGGACTTCCTTGTTCAAGCGCATACTCCGTATCTTTATCATTGTTCTGGTTCTGGCCCTGCTCGTCGTCGTGGTCGGCGGCATCGTCGGGTTCAACTTCCTGCGCGACAACGGCATCAAGCAGTACTTCGCATCGATGAAGCCGCCGCCGGCAACCGTGTCGACGACCATCGCCAAGCCTTCGGCCTGGACGCCGGGCGTCGAGGCGATCGGCACGGTTAAGGCCGTGCGTGGTGTCGACCTGACAGTCGAGACCACCGGTATCGTCAAGGACATCCTTTTCCATGCCAACCAGAAGGTGGCGGACAATGCGGTTCTGCTGCAACTCGATGACGCCGTCGAGCGCGCCGACCTCGACGCACAGAAGGCGCAGGCCGCGCTCGACCAGACGTCGCTTGCCCGCGCCATCGAACTGACCAAGCGTGGCGTCGGCTCCGACTCGACGCTGGACACGGCGCGTGCGGCGGCCTCGGCCTCGGCCTCCCAAGTTACCAAGCTGCAGGCCGTGCTCGAGCAGAAGCAGTTGACGGCGCCTTTCGGCGGCACGGTGGGCATCCCGAGGATCGATATCGGCCAGTATCTGGCGCCCGGCACCGCCGTGGTGACATTGCAGGACCTCGACACGATGCGGGTCGATTTCTCGGTTCCCGAACAGCAACTCGCCTTGCTCAAGATAGGCCAGACGGTTCGATTGGGCTTTGGCGGCGAGGACAGGCCATTTGCAGGCGCCATTCGCGGCATCGACCCGAAGATCGACTCGTCCAGCCGCCTAGTGAACATCCGGGCGGAAGTCGCCAATCCCGATGGCAAGCTGACCCCCGGCCAGTTCGTGCAGGTGCGTGTCGAGCTGCCCGAAGAGCAGAACGTGCTGACCTTGCCGCAGACGGCGCTGACGACAAGTCTCTATGGCGACTACATCTTCGTGGTGCAGCCGGCCAAGCCCGCCGAGGCGGCGCCAGCTGCCAAGCCGGATGAAAAACCCGCGGCGCCGGCAGCCGATAAATCGGCTGATGCCAAGCCTGCGGACACCAAGCCGGCCGATGCCATGAAGCCGGCAGCTGATGCAGCCAAGCCTGCCGCCGATGCGGCAAAGCCAACCGACAAGGCTGCCGATGCGGCCAAGCCGGCGGCGGAAGGTGACAAGCCCGCGCTCGTGCTGTCGCAGGTGTTCGTCAAGCCCGGCCGCCGCAATCAAGGCATGGTCGAGATCGTCGAGGGGCTGAAGGCCGGCGACGTGGTCGTCACCGCCGGTCAGAACCGCCTCTTCAACGGCATGTCCGTCGTTGTGGACAACACCATCGACCCGACCAAATCGGCGAACAAGCAGGCCGACCAGCAATGAGCTTTTCAGATCTCTTCATTCGCCGGCCTGTTCTTTCGACGGTCCTTGCCTGCATGATCCTGCTCCTGGGTTTCCAGGGCATCTTCAACCTGTCGATCCGGCAGTATCCGAAGGTCGATGAAACGGCGATCACCATCACCACGGCCTATCCGGGCGCCAGCGCCGATCTGATCCAGGGCTTCATTTCCGCCCCGATCGCCCGCGCTGTCGCCTCGACCGAAAACATCGACTACGTCACCTCGTCCAGCCGCCCGTCCTCCAGCACCGTGACGGTGCAGATGAAGCTCGGCTCGAACCCCGACGTCGCGCTGACCGAAGTTCTGTCCAAGGTCCAGGGCGTGCGCGGCACTTTGCCGGACGCATCGAAGGACCCTGTCATCGTCAAGGGCACCGGCCAGCAGTTCGCGATGATGTACATCTCGATGCAGAATCCGAACATGACGAAGGAGCAGCTGACGGAGTATATCGAGCGCGTCATCAGACCGCGCATGTCGACGGTCGAAGGCGTTGCCGACGTGCAGATCTTCGGCGCCCAGGAATACTCGATGCGCGTCTGGATCGATCCGGTCAAGCTTGCCGCGCGCGGCGTGACGGCCTCCGAACTGCTGACGGCGATCAACAATTCCAACTTCCTGTCGGCGCCCGGCAACACCCAGAACGAGTATGTCGTTTCCTCGATCACCGTGCGCTCGACATTGCAGACGCCGGAGGCATTCGCCGAGTTGCCACTGCGCTCTACCGACGGCAATGTAGTGCGGTTGCGCGACGTGGCTCGCGTCGAACTCGCGGCCGAGAACACCGACACCAGGGTTTCGTTCAACGGCAAGCCAGGCACCTTCCTCGCCATCTTCCCAACGCCGGCGGCCAATCCGCTGACCACGGCGGCTGCGCTCACCAAGCTGGTGCCGCAGATTCAGGAGACGCTGCCGAAAGGCATGACGATCGAGGTCGTCTACGACGCGACCGGGCAGATCAGCGCTTCCATCGAAGAGGTGTTCAAGACCATCGCCGAGGCGGTTGCCATCGTCATCGTCGTCATCCTTCTGTTCCTTGGTTCCTTCCGGTCGGTGATGATGCCGATCATCACCATCCCGTTGTCGCTGATCGGCGTCTGCTTCCTTTTGTTTGCTGTCGGCTACTCGATCAACCTCCTGTCGCTGCTGGCCATGGTGCTGGCGATTGGCCTGGTCGTCGACGACGCCATCGTGGTGGTGGAGAACATCCATCGCCATATGGAAGAAGATCACATGTCGCCGATGCAGGCCGCGTTCAGCGGTATGCGCGAAATCGCGTCGGCCATCGTTGCCATGACCATGACGCTGGCCGCCGTGTTCGCGCCGCTGGCCTTCACCGGCGGCCTCACCGGCGCGCTGTTCCGTGAATTCGCGGTCACGCTCGCCGGCTCGGTGGTGCTCTCGGGTGTCATCGCCATCACCATCACCCCGATGATGTCGGCACGCCTCTTGAAGTCGGGCACGCCGGGCCGTTTTCAGCGCATTGTCGACGGCACCTTCGCGCGCGTCGAGCATGTCTATGAACGGGCCGTCACCGGGTCGCTCAATTATCGCCCATTGACGCTGATCATCGTGCTTGCGCTTGTCGGTGTCACCGGCTTCATGTTCACCAAGACCTCGAGCGAACTGGCGCCGGAAGAGGATCAGGGCTTTTTGCTCTCGATTGTGACGGCGCCACGTTATGCGACCTCCGATTACACCGAGACATATGTCAACCAGATCCTCGGTCTGGTGAAGGATATTCCCGAAACACGGGCGCAGTTCTCGGCCGTCGCCTTCGGCGGCACGACAAACAGCGCCTTCGTCGGCTATGCCTTCAAGGACTGGGCGGAACGCAAGCGCAATTCGAAGGAACTGCAGGCCGACATTACGGCCCGTATCGCCAAAGTGGCCGGTGTCGAGGCTTTCGTCTTTGCCCCGCCGACATTGCCGGGCTCCGGCGGCGGCCTGCCCATCTCCATGGTGGTGCGATCGACGGGCGCTTCCTCGGAAGTGTACGAGGTGGCCGAGCAGATCAAGAACAAGGCGCAAGCGTCCGGCCGCTTCATCGTCGTGCAGAATTCGATGGCTTATGACGCACCGGAGGTGACGGTGACCATCGACCGCGACCGCGCCGCGGCGCTGAACCTGCCGATCGCCGATATCGGCCGCACGCTGACCTTGCTGGTCGGCGGCGCCGAAGTGGCGCAGTTCGACCGCGACTCCAACAGCTACGACATCATCCCGCAGGTGCCGCAGGAGTTTCGCGACAACCCCGACAAGCTCGGCGAATACTTCGTGCGCAGCGTGACGGGCGAGATGGTGCCGCTATCGGCTGTGGTCAAGATTTCGACCAATGCGGCGCCGGCGGCAATCGAGCAGTTCAACCAGCTGAATTCGTCGACGATTTCGGCGCTTCCGCTGCCCGGCGTCACCACTGGCGACGGGCTGAAGGCGCTGGAGGACATCGCCAAGGAGAGCTTGCCCGACACCTTCTTCCTCGACTATTCCGGTCAATCGCGGCAGGAAAAGGAACAGGGCAACACCATCCTGATCGCTTTCGCGGCCGCCGTCGTCGTCATCTATCTGGTGCTGGCGGCGCAGTTTGAAAGCTTCCGCGATCCGCTGATCATCATGATGGCGGTGCCGCTGTCGATCTTCGGCGCGATCGTGCCGCTCAATCTGGGCCTCGGCACGCTCAACATCTACACGCAGGTCGGCCTGATCACACTGATCGGTCTGATAACCAAGCACGGCATCCTGTTGGTCGAGTTCGCCAACCAGCAGCGTGAAAAGCATGGCATGCGACGGCGCGACGCCATCATCGCCTCGGCCAAGGTGCGCCTGCGGCCGATTCTGATGACGACAGCGGCGATGGCGCTTGGCGTTGTGCCGCTGATCACGTCCAGCGGCGCTGGTGCGGCGGCCCGCTATTCGATGGGCCTGGTCATCTTCACCGGCATCCTGGTCGGCACCATGTTCACGCTCTTCGTCGTGCCCATGTTCTACACCTTCATCGCCAGCAAGGACCTGCCTCATTTGGCGGAGAAGCCGGATCCCAAGCTGATGCCGGCACTGCCGAGCTAGGGCGGTCGAGGGAGTCCCGCCCGGAAATGCGCAGGGCAAATCGATGGAAGTGAAAGAAAAGAGGCCGGGAATTTTCCGGCCTCTTTCTTTTGGCTGGGCTCGATACCGCCGGTTTGCGCTGTACTCAATACACCCGGGTCGAGCTGCGCTCGATACCCCGGGTCGAGCTGCGCTCGATACCGCAGCGTTTTCCGACGGGAGCCTCGAGGCGTGCCAGCATGCTGACACGCCACCGTTTCCAGCCTGCTACTTGACGATGACGATGCTGGTGTTGGTCGCGCCGAAGGTTTCGACGAGCTGGTAGAAATCGGCGGCGTTGTCAGGGTGCAGCCGCACGCAGCCATGCGAAGCCGGCTGGCCGAGGCGCTTGATCGCATAGGTCGCGTGCACCGCATAGCCACCGCTGAAGAAGACCGAGTGCGGCATCGGGGCGTTGTCGTATTTCTTCGAATACCACATTTCATGCATGCGGGTCGGCTTGAACGAGCCGGTCGGCGTCACATGGGCCCGGTCGCCGGTGGAGACTTTCCAGGCGAAGGTCGGTCGGCCATCGACCGAGACTTCCATGACCTGCTGCGAAAGCGAAACACGCGCCACGATCTTGTTGGCGGCGTGCGCCGCGCCCGAGCCGGCGCCGAGCAGCAGTGCTGCCCCAGTCAAGGCAGCGGCGGTGATGTTGATGAGCTTGGCGGAAATGGCGGTGTGCATGATGGAAGTCCCCTCTCTCTGCCGGTTGGGCCGGCTCCAATTCGATGGCCGCTTATCCCTACGTCATGTTTCGAGAAGATTTCGCAAAACACTCGTTTATGTTTCGAACTTGTTTCTATCGATTAACAAACGCCTCCTTATAAACTTGGCTGGAACAGACTCGGCAGGCGCGGGCAGCCAAGACCAGGAGTCGGGAACATGAGTATCCGCCTTCAAACGAAAGTGCGAATTGGCGTCATATGAAAGAACAACCGCCGACATCGAAACCAACCTGCAACAAAGCGCGGCTCCAAGCGGCATGATCCGGATACGGGGCGCGAGCAAAGTTGACGCAACAAAAACAGCCGGTAACGAACATGAGGACGAAATCGAACGCGCTGTCCTGGTTTCTCAGGATCAGCATCGCGCCAGCGATCATCGGCGGCGTCGGCACGGTTGCCGGCACCCCGATGACAAAGCTCGGCGCGATGACTTCGGGCGAGATTTCGACGCTGCATGCCGCACTGTTTTTCGCCACGGTCTGGATTGTTTCCAGCCTGCGCATCGCCCGGCTCAAGGCCCTCTGGCGGGTCGGCCTTAGGCTGACGGGTTTGCGCGGCGCCTCCGGCAACTTGCTGCCGAGAGGACCGAAGGCCCGCGCCGCGACGGGGGGCTCCGTGGGCGGCGCGGGCACTTCGGGGGTACCCTGAAGCGACCCGCAACAGGTTCATTTTTGAAGAATTGGCATTTTGGGGAACTGCGACGATGAAAACTAAATTCGCTGCTTCGGTGCTGTCCGCACTGCTTTACGCCCAGGGTCTGCTCGGCTTTGCCGGCCTTGCCACCATGCTTCTCAGGGACCGCGCCCATGCAAGCGAACTCACTATGGGCAGTGACATGCCGGTGGGGCCATCGCTTCTGCTGGTACGCTGAGGGTCAAAAGCATCGGGCCCAGAGATGGAGAATCCGATGCCCGCAAAAAGGGATTGCGCCGGGAGCCGGCAGTCAGTCGGCGAATTGCCGCGGCGGATCGAACCGGTAGCCGGCGCCACGTATTGTGGTGATGGTGTCGGTGTCGAGCTTGCGGCGCAGCCGCACGATGCGCGAATCGATCGAGCGATCGAAGGCGTCGGCGTTTTCGGCCGGTGCCGCGGCGATGATATCGTCACGCGTCAGCACCTTGCGCGGACTGGCCAGGAACAACCTGAGCAGCGCCACCTGGCCGGGCGAAAGCTGTTCCTCGGAGCCGGAGCGATGCATGACCATGGCCGATCTCAGATCGACGGTCGCGTTCTCCAGCACGATCAGTTCCTGGGTGCCCCTGCCGCGGCGCGAAAGCAGGCCGCCGACACGGGCAGCCAGTTCACGGACATTGAGCGGGCTCTCGACGACGTCGGCCGCACCAAGCTCCAGCGCCAGCACCTTGTCGACAAGATCGGCCGGGCGGCAGATCAGAATGAAATCCGGTCCGCCCTCGCCGCCTCCTCCTTGGCTGCCATAACGTCTGAGCAGGTCCCGCCCCTCAGCCTGGCTGAGGCTGTCGCCGACGACGACGACGTCGATTCCCTTTCCCGACAGCAGCGATTCTGCCTCCCAGGGCTGGCGCGCCTGATGCACGTCGTGGCCGCGCCGCTCGAGATGATCGGCGAGTTCGGTCGCCACCACTTCGGCAACGGAAACAAGCGCAATGACAGATCGTGCGGCCATATTTTCCAACCGTTCCCTGGCAACCCGGATATGAGTGCTGGACATGATGTTTATACCCAATCTACTTTCCACTGAAAGTGGGAGCGAAAGCATCGTGCGGGCAAGAATTGTTATCGTCGAGGACGAGCCCGATCTGAGGGATGCGGTTGCCGAATACCTCGAAGCCGCGGGCTATGAAGTGGTCACCGCCGAAAGTGCTGCCGCCGCGCGCAGCCTCGTTGAGACGCAGTCGTTCCATCTCGCCATCCTCGACATCGCCATGCCCGGCGAGGACGGCCTCTCGCTCGGCCGCTGGCTGCGTTCGAAACTGCCGATCGGCATCATCTATGCGACCGCGGCCGGCACCGCGCTCGACCGCATCGTTGGGCTGGAACTCGGTGCCGACGACTACATCGTCAAGCCCTACGAATTGCGCGAAGTGCTGGCCAGGGTGCGCAGCGTGTTGCGCCGGGTTCCCCAGCCGAAGGAACTCCAGGGCAAGAAGGCCGGGACGGATCGCCGTTCCGTTACCTTCGGCCCATTCCAGGCCGATCTCGACGGCAGGCTGGTCACCGGCGCCAATGGCGCGGTGATCGACATGGCCAAGAGTGAGTTCGACGTGCTGGAGATTTTCCTCACCCGCGCCAACCGGCTGCTGACCCGCGCCGCCATCTCCGAGGCGATCGGTTTCACCGAAGATCCGGAATCGTCGCGCGCGGTCGACATTCGCATCATGCGACTACGCAAAAAGATCGAGGCCGACCCGGCCAATCCGAAATTCCTGCGCACGGTGCGCGGCGAGGGCTATATCTTCTCGCTGCCGGCCGGCGAGGGCAACTGAGCACCGGGCCAGAAGGATTCAGTTGCTCGCTGGCCGAATTGGCACGACTCCGAAATGACAGCACAAGATGATCGCTGAAGCAGCAAGCACCGATATGCAAGGGTTCAGGCAGGGCGCGGCGATGGCGGCCGTGCGTGTCGTTCGCCGGCTGCGCGAGGCCGGCGACTGGCAGCGCGAGATGGACGGCATACTGGAAACGCTGTGCCGGGCCTTGGATTGCCAGCGCGGCATCCTGTTTCGCTTGCGCGAACTGCCGGGCCAGGGCTTCGCCCAATCCGTCGCCGCCTATTGGATCGACCCTCTTTTCGGCGGCGAACTGGCGTCGCCAACCGTCATCATGCAATCGATCGTCAATTCCGACCCCCTGCTGGAGCGGCTTGCCGAGGACGAGAGGCAAGGCAAGATCTTCGCCGGCCATACGCGCGACCTCAAAGGCTTCCTGAGGACCGATTTCGAGAAGCAGAACATCAAGTCGTTCCTCTCGGTCTCGGTCTTCGCGCATGGCCATCTCTGGGGCACGCTGGCGGTCAATGACTGCGTCAACGAGCGTGCATGGACGGACGAGGAAGAGGCGACGCTGCACATCATCGCGCTGGCCATCGGCGACGCCATCGAGCGCTCGCCCTCCGACGCCCACGCCAGCGAGGTCATTCGCCGCACCATGCTGCAGGCCTCGCTCGATGCCATTGTCGTCATCGACGAGACCGGCTCGATCATCGAATTCAATCCGGCTGCCGAGAAGATGTTCGGCTTCCAGCGCAGCGACATCCTCGGCAAGGACCTGCTCGATACGATCGTGCCGATCTACTACCGCAAGGGCTATGCCTCAGGGGCCGAATACATGTCGGGCCGCGGCGCGCCGATGGTCGGCCAGCGGCTCGAGACGGTGACCCAGAACGCCGCCGGCGAAGTGTTCCCGATCGAGTTGACGGCGACCGAGATGCGGGTCGCCGACCGTCGCCTGATCTTCGGCTCCATCCGCGACCTGCGCGACAAATTGCGCGCCGAGGAGGAGATCGGCCGGCAGCGCGAGAAGCTGCACCAGAACGAGAAGATGGCGGCGATGGGTTCGTTGCTGGCCGGCGTCTCGCACGAGCTCAACAATCCGCTGGCCGTGGTTGTGGCGCAATCGACGCTGCTGCACGAATTCGCCTCCGACCCGCAGACCAAGGTGCGCGCCGAGAAAGTCCGTGCGGCGGCCGAGCGCTGCGGCCGCATCGTCAAGAGCTTCCTGTCGATGGTCCGCCTCCATCCCGCGGCACAAGCCGAGACCGACCTCAACCAGGTGATCCGGTCGGCACTCGAAGTGACCGCCTATGGCGCGCGCTCAAGCGGCATCACCATCGACACCGATTTCGCCGCCGGCCCGCTGCTGGCCATGGCCGACGCCGACCATGTGACGCAGGTGGCGGCGAATTTCCTCATCAACAGCCAGCACGCTTTGGCCGGCATTGCCGGCGACCGGCTGATCAAGGTGCGGACGTTCCGCAGCGACCGGAGCCATCCCTGCTTCTCGGTCGAGGACAATGGGCCCGGCGTGCCGGAAGCGATCCGCGGCCGCATCTTCGAATCCTATTTCACCACCAAGCCGGTCGGCGTCGGCACCGGCATCGGCCTGTCGATCTCGAAATCGATCATCGAGCGGCACAATGGCAATGTCTGGTTCGAGGAAGTGCTGCCGAGAGGCGCGCGTTTCGTCGTCCAACTGCCGGCCATCGTGGCCGGCCTCGCCACCGCCGGCGACAACCAGCCGCGATCGAGCGGCTTGCGCCATGCCTTGATCATCGACGACGAGCCGGATGTCGCCGGCTCGCTTTCCGACATTCTCGAACTGATGGGCATCAAGTCGCGGATCGTTCCTGTCTGGGAATCGGGCGCCGCCACTTTGAGCGGGCACATGCCGCCGGACATCGTCTTTTCGGACCTGCGCATGCCCGGCGTCAGCGGCATATCGATCTATCGCGAGTTGCTCGCCGAAAAGCCTGACCTGGCGCGGCGTTTCGTGCTGGTCACAGGCGACCTGATCGGTGCGAAAGCCGAAATCGAGGCCCTGCCGGCACAGCAGCGGCCGCAGATCCTGGAAAAGCCGTTCAGCACGCTGGATGTGCGCAGTGTGCTGTCCGCCATTGCCGAACAGGCGGCCTTGAAAGGATAAAAAAGTGGCCCCCGGGGGCGGGGCCGAAGAAGAGCGCGCTGGAGGGAGCGCTCGGGGAGTCCAGAGCATGATCCCAAAACGGGAACGGTTTCGGACCAGGCTCGACAAAATCAGAAAATATTCGGCATATCGGCCGAGGGTGCGGCATTGGCGATCATGCGTATGGCGCGGCTCTTGTGTGTTCCGGACTGTTCGGCGATGGCGCGCAGGCAATCGATACTCTCGGCACCCCAGGCCTGGCCCTTGCAGGCGAAGTCCGTCACCGGCGCCGGCAGACGCGCGGTCCTGGTCGTCGTCTGCGCGCCGTCGCCAAGATTGGACGGCGGATTCAACGAAGCGAAGGCCGGCCCGATTGTGGGCGTGAGCGCCATGCCGACGAAGGCGCAAGCAGCCAGCACCATGAACATCGCCATGGGGTGGTCGCTGGCCCGCTGGCGCAGCGCCAGTTTCGGACGGCGGTCATTGCGCTCTGGAGCCTGAAGGCGGCTCTCGCCGCGGATCGTCTGGATTTTCGCATGCATTGCCTTCCCCTTCGCTGAGTTTCTTTTGGCGGTGAAATGAACTTATCCGCACTTTGTAACGGCGATGAGGTGGCGAAGGACTGGCACTGTAACGAATTCGAAACAGAATTTCGGGCGAAGTCGGGCAAAATCGGGCATAGCTTCGATGGCACGCGGCCCCGAGGCGCAACCTGACCCGATCTTACCAAACAGTTTTTCGAAAGATCAGGCTCAGCCCGGAGCTTGAAGCCCGGCAATGATCTTGTGCGCGGCGATGCGCCCGGCAATGATGGCGCCCTCGACATACCCCGGAAACGATGGCGAGAGTTCTGAACAGGCGAGATGCACCGGCGGTGCGCCGGCAAGGATCGTTCGCTCGGCGTCTGTCGCTGTAACATCGACAACAAGATCGCTGTACGCGCCGCCGCTCCAGCGATCTTCTGTCCAGTCACGCAAACTGAAATCGATGACATCACCGGCATCCGGACCAAGGGCTGCTTCCAACCGGCCGACCACCTCCGCACGCAGTTCCGCCTCGCCGAGGTCACGCCAACGCAGCGCGAGCGACCCGCCGACGAACACGACGAGCGCGGCATGCTCCACATCCTTGCCGGCGTCGCAGGCAAACAGCCCCGGCGGATCGAGCCACATCACCATACCGTTCAAATCCCGCCCGCGCCAAAACGGTTTGGCATAGCGCACCAGGATCTTGATAGCCGCGCCGCTTTTCCAAGCGCCAAGCGCCCGCCCCAGTCCGGCCGGCAAGGCGGGGGCAAAGGCGAGCTCCGTCACCGTCGCCGGCGGGACTGCAACCAGAACCGCGCGCGCCTCGATGGCACCCCCGGCCGAAACGACAAGAACATCTTGCGAACGGTGCTCGATGCGCGTGACCGGCTCGCTGAGCCGCAACCGATCGCCAAGGTCGCGGGCCAGATCGTCGGCCAGCGAATGCATGGTTTCGCGCAGGAAATATTGCAGCTCCGGCACCTCGTTGGTGACGCGTCGGTCATTGTCGATCAGATACCACAGAGGAATCTGATTCAGTGCCATGCACCACAGACCTTCGATCATCGAACGGAAGACGGCCTTGGCGTCGGCCGAATCGCGCTGGCGGGCAAGCCAGTCGGCAACGGTCAGTCCGGCAATCGAGGCGTCGTCCGGATCAATCCCGTTCATGCGCTCGCGGATTGCCATTGCCGCGTCGTAGATCCGCTCTGCTCGTTGTACGGACATCGTCGGCTGGGTGATGAAATCGCCATCGACATAGGTTTCAACCAGCGTCTTGCCGCGCGCCTCGACCAGGGCCATCAATTCCGGCATGTCCTCGCACAGGAACTGGCCGCCACTATCGATCCGTTCGCCAAGTCCGTTCAGTCGGGACTCGACGCGTCCGCCGACGCAGTCGCGTGCTTCGAGCAGGATGAAATCGATGCCGGCCTTCTTCATCTCAAGCGCCGCCGACAGGCCTGTGAAACCCGCACCGACGATGACGACATCGGTTCGCTCGAATTCGCCGCCCTCATCCGTGAAGCTCTTCAGCATTGCCGGCTATCCACCCAATCGCAACCGGCTTCCACCGACGAAGTATGTCCTTATCGACATATGCCGGCGGGCCGCACACGCCATACCGCAGGCTGTCTCTAACCTATCGTTTTCTCGAGCATATTGAGCCAGTTGCGATAGGCGATTTTCTCGACCAGCGCGCGGCCGAAACCGCGTGCCGTCAATGCATCGATCAGCTTCGGCAGGCCGGCGACATCGCCGATGACGGCCGGGATCATGGCGCCGTCGAAATCGGAGCCAAGACCAACGCCGTCCTCACCCAGCGCCTGCAGTAGCGAATCGATATGCCGCACCATGATGTCGAGGCTGGTGTCGGCATTCATGCGACCGTCCTCGCGCAGGAAGCCGGTTGCGAAGTTCAGCCCGACCATGCCGCCGGTTTCGCGGATCGCGCCGAGCTGCCAGTCGGTCAAGTTGCGCGAATGGCCGCAGATCGCGTGCACGTTGGAATGGGTCGCGACCAGCGGCGCATCGCTGAGATCAGCGACATCGCGAAAGCCCTTCTCGTTGAGATGCGACAGGTCGATCATAATCTTCAACTGGTTGCAGGCCTTGACCAGCGCCTTGCCGGCATCGGTCAGCCCAGGGCCGGTGTCGGGCGAAGACGGGAAGCGGAACGGCACGCCGTGGCCAAAGGCGTTCGGACGGCTCCAGACGATGCCGAGCGAGCGCAGGCCGGCTTCATGCAGCACGTCGAGCATGGTGAGCTCGGGATCGATCGCCTCGACCCCTTCAATGTGGAATACCGCGGCGATCGAACCTTGCGCCATGGCATTACGCACATCGCCGGCGCTGCGGCAGACGGTGAGCGCTCCGGCCCGTTCCAGCCTGAACAGGATCGAGGCCATCGCGATGGTCGAGGTCAGCGCCTCATTGCGCGGAACCTCGGGCGGCAGCGGTTCGGCGGAGCTCGGCGCCAGGGGTACGGCACCGCGTCTGGATTTCTCGACAGGCGGCGGAAAGATGGCGAACATGCCCCCGGCGAAGCCGCCGGCTTTCGCGCGTGGCAGGTCGATATGGCCGCCCGATTTCCCCTCGATGAACAGTTTTTCGACGTCCGTGTCTTTCGACTGATAGAGTCTGAGCAACGTATCGTTGTGGCCGTCGAAGACGGGAACGAGATCGGTTTCGGTCATAGGGGATCATTCGGTTCGTTTGTCGGCGCGGCGGCTAGGATATATCCTATCTACTTAGGGAGGATGCGCCACCCGCGCAAATGCCAAAGCCGCCCCGGCAGGATGGCAGCCGCTTGCCGCGCCGTTTCCAAGCAACGAAATCCCTACCGTTTCAGCACGTCCGACCATTCCTGATGGCGGCGGAACTGGGCGTTGGCGAACGGGCAGAGCGGGATGATCTTCTTGCCTGCCGCACGCGCATCCTCGACGGCGCGGGTCACGAGCCGAAGCCCGGCACCCTGGCCGCGAAAGACGTCCGGCACTTCGGTGTGGTCGATGATGATCTGGTGCTCACCGATTTTGGTGAAGGTCATCTCGGCCTCGGCGCCATCGGGTCCACGCAGGACATAGCGGCCCTTGGAACCGCGATCCTCAAGTTCGATTTCAGGCAGTTGTTCAGGCATCGCTATGCTCCTTGGGCAGCGTCGGCAAAGAACCGCCGTGCCGCCTCGATCTCGTTTGGCCGCACCTCGTGCCCGCCATCGTGCCATTCCACTGTGACATCGGCGCCGTCGGCACGCAAATAGGCCTCGAGCCGCGTGGTCAGGTTCGGCGGGCAGATCGGGTCGCGCTTGCCGGCGGTCATCAGGATATGGCGGCCGGCGAGGCTGCCCTTGACCTGCGGCTCGAAAGGGATCAGCGCATGCATCAGCACCGACGCGTCGATCAGCGCTGGAGCCGCGAACACCACCGAGGCCAGGACATTGGCGCCGTTGGAGTAACCGAGACCCAGCACGGCCGATGGCTTTGCCGCCCCGACATGGGCCGCCCCGACATGGGCCGCCTCGACATGCGCCTTGACGAAGCCCGCCATCTTGTCCGTCGCCCGTGCCAGATCGTCCATGTCGTAGACGCCCTCGCCGGTGCGGCGAAAGAACCGCGCGGCACCCTGTTCCGATACATCGCCGCGCGGCGAGATGATGGTTGCCTGGGGCGCGAGATCACGCCCCAGCGACAGAAGCTGGTTCTCATCGCCTCCCGTGCCATGGAAGACGAACAGCAATGGACCGCCCGGCGAACCGGGCAGCAGCTTGTGGATGTAAGCGTCCTTGCTCATGACCTCAGCCTTCCAGTCTCTGCAGATGCTGTTCCAGATACGGCCGCAGGTGCTGGTGTTGCGACGGCAGCTTCAGCGCCTCGCCCAGATGAGCGGTATCCTCGTCGCGATCGAAACCCGGCTCGTTGGTGGCGACTTCGAACAGCACGCCACCCGGTGTGCGGAAATAGATCGCCCAGAAGTAGTCGCGATCGATCACCGGCGTCACCCCATAGCCGGTATCCATCAACGCCTTGCGCACTTCGAGCTGCCTAGCGCGGTTCTCGACCGCGAAGGCGACGTGATGGACGGAGCCGGCGCCGAGATCGGCGAAAGCCGCGCTCGGCAGCGATTCGATGTCGATGACGTCGGCGCCGTTGCCGTTCTTCACCGCCAGCCGCCTGAGATTGCCGGAGTTGTCGACTTCCTCATAGCCCATGAACTTCAGCAGTTCTTCAGTGGCGCCGCCATCCTTCAGCCTGAGCGCCACCGAGTGGAAGCCGCGGATCGCCTGGTCGACCGGAACACCGCCTTTCGCCCAGGGCGCTCTGCTGTCGCCCTTGCTCTCGACCAGCGCGAAGCCGTCACCGTCCGGTCCGGCAAAAGCCAGGCGCTTCTCGCCGAAGGTCTCTTCGCGCGAGAGTCCGGTGACGCCCTCATCGGCAAAACGTTTTTCCCAATAGGCAAGCGTGCCTTCCGGCACCGAGTAGACGGTGGTTCCGACTTCCCCGACCCCATGCCGGCCCTTGCCGATGTCCGGGAAAGGGAAATAGGTCATCACCGAACCCGGCGTGCCGGTCTCGTCACCATAGTAGAGATGGTAGACGTCGGGCGCGTCGAAATTGACGGTCTTCTTGACCCGGCGCTGGCCGAGTTTCCTGGTGAAGAAATCGTTGTTCTGGCGGGCATCCCTGGCCATCGACGTGACGTGATGCAGGCCCTTGATCTGGTCGAGCATTGTCTTGCTCCTTCCGTTGGTGCATGTGCGGCCCTCGCCGCTGTCCACGCCAATATGAGGACCAGAGCAGTTTACGCAAAGGCGGCAAACACAGAATGGACTGTGCTGTAAAAGTGAACGATGGAACAAGGTTCGTTCACCAATTGGCTTGCAGGTCAGGCTTGCGCCGTGGCCAGAATTCGGTTCCATGAACGGCGTTCGACATCCGCGACAAAGGTATCGTGAGTGACTGGAAAAGCCAGGCGGCCTAACATTCTCCTGATCACATGCGACCAGTGGCGCGGTGATTGTCTGTCCGCCGCCGGTCATCCGGTCGTGAAGACGCCGAATGCCGACGCATTGGCCGCGGAGGGTGTGCTGTTCAAGCGGCACTATGGCGGCGCGGCGCCCTGCTCGCCCGCCCGGGCCTGCCTCTACACCGGCCTCTACCAGATGAACAACCGCGTCTGCCGCAATGGCACGCCGCTCGACTCTCGCCACGGCAACATCGCGCTCTCGGCTCGCGCCCTGGGCTATGATCCGACGCTATTCGGCTACACCGACGTCTCGCTCGATCCGCGCCAGCTGGCGCCGGGCGATCCGCGGCTGAAAAGCTATGAAGGCGTGCTGCCGGGCTTTACGGTGCGCCAGTTGCTGCCCGAGCATCAGAAGCAATGGCTATCCTGGCTGAAGCTGGGAGGGGTCGACGCCAGCGCCGGATCTCCCGACATCCATCGGCCGGTGGCCGCCGGCGCGGCGGTCGGGGCTGCCGTCAGCAACGCGCCGCCCGTCTACTCCGGGCAACAAACCCCGGCGGCTTTCCTGACCGGCGAATTCACGCGCTGGCTTGGCGAACAGGAGCACGCCGCGCCGTGGTTCGCGCATCTTTCCTTCATCAGCCCGCACCCGCCCTTCGTCGTGCCGGAGCCCTACAACACAATGTACGATCCGGCTGACGGCCCGGCCTTCTGGCGCGCGGCAAGCTGGCAGGAAGAGGCGGAAAACCATCCCTATCTTGCCTATGATCTCGGCCGGCAGAAACAGATAAAATTTCGCCCCGATGCCAGAGGCAAGGTGCACGACTGGAGCGAAGACGATTTTCGCCGCATCCGCGCGATCTATTACGGCATGATTTCCGAGGTCGACGCGCAGTTCGGCCGCGTCTGGCAAGCGGTTAAGGCCGCGGGCGCGTGGGACGACACCATCATCGTGCTGACCTCGGACCATGCCGAGATGATGGGCGACCATTTCATGCTGGGCAAGGGCGGTTATTTCGACGGCAGCTACCACATTCCGCTGATCATCCGCGATCCGCGCCACGGCAACGCGGCCGGCGGCAATGTCGACAGCTTCACCGAAGCGGTCGACATTTTGCCGACGCTTCTCGACCTGCTCGGGGAAGAGCCCGCGCTGCATCTCGACGGCGCCTCGCTGAAGCCGTTCCTGAACGGAGAAGCCCCGGCCGCGTGGCGCGATGCCGCGCATTGGGAGTTCGACTTCCGTTCGATCGCCGAGGGCGAGGCCGAACGCCATTTCGGCATCGCCTCACGCCAATGCAATCTCGCCGTGATGCGCACGGAACATTACAAATATGTGCATTTCGGAGGCAACCTGCCGCCGCTGCTGTTCGATCTGGAAAACGATCCGGGCGAACTGGACAATCTCGCGGCCGACCCCAGCCATCTCGCCGTGCGGCTGGAGTTCGCCGAACGGCTGCTCGCCTGGCGGGCCGAACATCTCGACCAGTCGCTGGCACTGGCCGAATTGACAGAGAACGGCCTCGCCGGCCATGCCGCTGGCCTGCCTCCACGCCACACATGAAAAGGCCCGCGTCGTTGCCGGCGCGGGCCTGTATCTGACTCGGTGGGAGTTATCTGACGATCATCCGCTGTTGATCGCGCTTCTCGGCATAGCTGCCCTTGTCATAGGCGGTTTGTGCCTCAAGCTGTTCCTTGGTGAAGGTCGTGTAAAGATATTTGTTGCCGTCCTTGTCGGTCATGAATTTGAGATTATCCATGCCGACCGCGACCTCCTTCTCGCCGATGCCGAGGAAGCCGCCGACATCGACGATCACCGCATCGGCCTTCTTGTCGGGCGCAAGCACGACATCGCCGATCTCGCCGACCGTGGCGTCGTTGGCGCCGTAGACAGTCGTGCCCTTCAGGTCGTCGGCACGAATCTCGCCGACCGGCATCTCGGTCAACGTCGACTTGTCGATGGCGGCAGTCCGTGTCTGGTCGGGAGCCGAAGCGTCAGGGGTCGTCGCTGCCGGAGCTTCGGCGGTCTTGCCTGCCGGAGCGACAGCAGGAGCCGTGGTGTCAGAGGGCACAGCTGCCGGAGCGGTGGCCGCAGGCTCATTGGAAGCCGTCGTTGCCGGCGCCGGATCATAGGCCTTGCGGTCGAAATCCGGCTGTGCCTGCAGCTCTTCCTTGGTGGTCTGGGCGACCAGCCAGCGGTCGCCATTCTTCTCGGCCCACTGTGCCTTGGAGAAGTCATAGGTCACGTTCTTCGCACCGAGGCCCAGGAAACCGCCCACGCCGATGACCAGGGATTCGGCCTTGCCTTCCTTGGTCAGAACGATGTCGTTGACCTCGCCGATATTCTGCGCGTCATCACCGGTTCCGTTGTAAACGTCTTCACCGATGATGTTGGTGGCAAGGTTGCCGTCCGCACGCTTCACCGGTTCCGCCTGTACGGCGTTCATGTCGGCCGGCTTTTGGGCCGTATCCGTCGTAGCGGGTGCCGTCGGTGCGGTCGCGTCAGTCGATGCCGCAGGTGCTGGAGCCGGCGCGTAGGGCTTGCTGTCGAATTCCGCCTGAGCCGTCAACTCGTCCTTGGTAGTCTGGGCTACCAGCCAACGGTCACCATTCTTTTCGGCCCACTGCAGCTTGCCGTAGTCGAAGGCAACGCTCTTGGCACCGACGCCCAGAAAACCGCCGACGTCGATGACAACGGATTTCGCCTGTCCATCCTTGTCGAAGACGACGTCGCTGACCTTGCCGATGTTCTCGGCATCATCGCCGGTGCCGTTGTAGACGGACTCACCGATGATGTTGGTGACGATACTGCCCTCCGCGCGGACCGTTGCGGCGCCTGTCTCCTGAGCGGCCGGACTCTGCGCCGGCGCCGGGTTTGTCGCGCTCTGCGCATAGGCGCCGGTCGCGATCAGTGTTGCGAGTGCGGTCGTGGCTAAAAGATTGCGGATCATGATAGTCTCTCCTCGTGCCTGATCTCATGCGCCGCGTCTTCGCTGGAAAATCGGACGCGGCATCTACAGGTTCACAACGTTGTGACCAGTCTGTTGTTCCGACAAAACCGCTGTCGTCCGGGAAACGAAACCACAGAATGATCGCTCCGCCGGGGAACCTTTCCGTCGCCGCCGCGTTTTCAGCCGTAGGCTGGGTGTGTCCTGGCCGCTTTTGGCTGACATGGTGGGAGCGGGGCATGAAATTCGCGGCGGTGCTGAACCGGGATGGCGGCACTTTGCGCACCACCGACCTCACTGCTTTCTCCGACAGGATGCATCAGACGCTGGAGGCTGCCGGTCACTCGCTCAGCATCGAGATCGTCGCCGGCAAGGACGTGGTGGAAACGCTCGACAGCACGGCTTCGCGTCGCTCGGTCGACATCGTGCTGGCGGGTGGCGGCGACGGGACTATTTCCGCCGCGGCCGCCCGGCTGATGGGCACGAAGAAGGCGCTTGCCATATTGCCGGCCGGGACCATGAACCTGTTCGCACGCGGGTTGGGCATTCCGCAGTCGCTCGACGGGGCGCTGAAATCCTTCGCCAACGGCGAAATCATCGCGGTCGACGTGGCGACGGCCAATGGCCAGCCTTTCGTGCATCAGTTCTCGATCGGCATGCATGCGAAGATGGTGCAACTGCGCCAGAAGATGGAGTTCGGTTCGCGGTTGGGAAAGATCCGCGCCTCGGCCAAGGCGGCTTGGGCGACGATCAACAATCCACCTGCGATGAATGTGACGCTCAGCATCGGCGATGCCGAAATGGCGGCACGCATCACCGGCATCGGCATCACCAACAATTTGTTCGGGGAAGGCCATTTGCCCTACGCCGACAATCCGGCGGGCGGCGTGCTTGGTGTCTATGTCACGGTGGCGAAGCAACGCGCCGAACTGGTCAAATTCTTCTTCAACATGGCGCGCGGCAAATGGCGCGACAACGAACATGTCGAAATTCACCAGACGAACAGAACGGTGCTGAAAATCCATTCGAGCAACCGCAAGTTCCGCGCCGTCATGGACGGCGAACTGGTCAGGCTAGACCCTGAAACGGTAATCGAAATCCAGCCTGGCGCGCTGAATGTACTGGTGCCGGCGAGCGCGGCTCAATCGAGAGCCGCCTGATGCGGCGCGTTGCAACGAACAAACCGGCTTTAACCAGCAGGGGCCTGCTGGTTGGTGTTGGGTGTGGGGACATGCTGTTCATCGCTGGTTGGCGCCTTGATCAACACACCATAGATCTCGGCAATGCCCCACGCAGCAAACACCAGAAGCAATGCGGCAATCAGGATTCGAAATCCATGCCAGCCCCATCGTCCCTGCCGCGCCTTGTTTTCTGGAATGATCTTGGCCATGCTCGATCCCTGTCTCATTCTGCACCAACTGGCGCGCTTGGCGAATCATTGTCGGGTAACGGTTCCTCGCTAGGATGGTTCCGGAAAAGCGCGCTGGCCTTGCACCAGTGCAAGCATGCGGCGGCGAAGACCGGGACGAGGCAATTGGGGTGACTGGCAAGACGCAAACAGCACCCGATCTGCCGGCTAAAATAGCGCGCGCAGTCAAGGATGTCGACCGGCTGGCCGTGCTGCACGGGTTGGAGATGCTGGATACGGCGCCCGACCCTGATTTCGACCGGGTCAGCAGCCTTGCGGCGGCGGTGATGCAGGTGCCGATGGCCATGGTCACACTTGTCGACCTCGAACGGCAGTGGTTCAAATCCTGCTTCGGCCTGGACGAGACCGAAACCGCGACCGACG
This sequence comes from Mesorhizobium sp. M7A.F.Ca.US.008.03.1.1, assembly GCF_003997495.1. Classification (GTDB taxonomy): domain Bacteria; phylum Pseudomonadota; class Alphaproteobacteria; order Rhizobiales; family Rhizobiaceae; genus Mesorhizobium. The sequence continues at coordinate 25,421 of NZ_RZRU01000037.1, forward strand.
TCTCGTTCTGCGCCCATGCGATTGCCGCCGGCGACGAGCCCATGGTGGTCATGGATGCAACGGCGGACCCCCGTTTCAAGACCAACCCGCTGGTCACCGGAAAGCACCATGTCCGCTTCTATGCCGGCGCGCCGATGATCGTGGCAGGTGCCCGCATCGGCACGCTGTGCGTGCTCGACCGCGAGCCGCATGGTTTTCCATCCCGCGCCGAGCTCGACCAGTTGAAGGCGCTCGCCGGCCTCGCCGCCAGCCTGTTCACCCTCAAGGACGCAACCCGCAGCGGCGCGATCGCCGAGGCCGCACTGGTGCGCGAGGAAAAACGACGTGCCATCGCACTCGATGCGGCGTCGCTCGCCAGCTGGGCATGGGACATCCGCACCGACATCATCGAATGCGACACCTTGCTGTCGGAGCTGTTCAACTTGCCGCGCTCGAACCGGCTGCGGGCGCGTGACATCCTCACCGCCATCGATCCGCGTGACGTCTACCAGACCGAAACCCGCTTTCGCGACGCCTTGACCGGCAGCGACGACTATTTCGGCGAATACCGGGTGAAGGGCTTTCATCCACCGCGCTGGCTCGCCACGCGCGGCCGTGTCATCGAGCGTGACGGCGACGGCAAGCCGACGTTGATCTTCGGCGTCAACTACGACATCTCCGAGCGCAAGCTCGGCGATGAACGGCAACGGCTGCTGCTGCGTGAGCTTAACCATCGCGTCAAGAACACTTTGGCGACCGTCCAGGCGCTGGCAACCCAGACCGTGCGTCATGCCCGCCAGCCAAGCCAGTTCCTCGAGGCCTTCGGCGCCAGGCTTCAGGCCTTGGGCATCGCCCACAATCTGTTGTCGGACCGCGAGTGGCGTGGCATCGGCATCAGTGAACTCGTCCAGATCGAGGTCAAACCTTTCGAAACGGCCGAGCAGCCGCGTATGACCATCTCCGGCGACGACCTGCTGCTGTCGCCCGACCAGGCCGTCGGGCTTGGCCTGATCCTGCATGAACTCGCCAGCAACGCGCTGAAATATGGCTCGCTGTCAGTGCCGTCAGGGAGGGTCGACCTCGGCTGGAGGACGCAAGGCAGGAGGGATGTCCGGCGCCTTGTGCTGACCTGGCGCGAAAGCGGCGGACCGCGCGTCGCTCCGCCGGATCGGCACGGCTTCGGCTCGATCCTCATTCGCCGCAGCTTGGCCAAGGTCATTTCCAGCGAAGTGACCCATGAATTCCGGCCGGAAGGCGTGTTTGCCGAAATATCGATGCCCCTGGAAGATCTGTCGAAGTGACCTCCCGACAGCTCTATCTCCGCTCGCTCTCATCCGGATCGTCGGATTTCACATTCTCGCGGTAGATGGCGTAGGCCGCGAGCGCCACGGCCGGCCCCAGAACGACGCCGAGACCGCCTTTTCCCTTGAGCAGGCTCGGCAGTACGGCGAGTGCGGCGGTGATGCCGATCGCCTTCATGTCGGCATTGCGGCGCTGCGCCCGGCGCCGGGCGCGCGAACCTGCGGATATCCGGTAGATCAGCACGATAAGTCCGGCGAGCACCAGGAAACCGGCACCAAATCCCAGCGCGGCGGCGAGCGACCCGTAGCGCATCGCCGTCCAGATATAGGCGGCCCCGACCAGAAAGCCGAGACCGCAAAGTGCGGCGGACATGGCGATCACATAGACGAGTGCCGCCGTGCGAGCCCGGTGTATGGCGGCCGCGGTCTCCCCCGAGGCGAGACCCGAGATCAGGGTTGCCAACATTCCCATCCGGAGTGCGACTAGCGACGCGCGATGAGCGCGAAAAGGAAGCCGACGCCGGCGGCGATCGCCAGTGACGTCACCGGCTTTTCCCGCACGCTCGCCATCATCTGCGCTTCGATGTCCTTGGCATTGCTGCGCAGGCTGTCAAAGGCTGCTTCGCCCTGCGCACGCAACTGCTCGACCCCTTCCGTGGCTGCGCGGCGCGCGGTGCCATAGCCATGCTCGCCGGTCTTGGCCAGTTGTTTGGTGAGCTTGTCGATGTCGGCCTTCAACTGCCTGATATCGGCTTCCAGGTCCGCATTTGCACGGGCGTCGGTTGCGGTCTTTCCTGCGGCAGTGGCCATGGCTTAACTCCTTGTGATTGCTTGGTTTCAAACGCGCTGCGCGCCTCAAGGTTCCGGCATTGGGGACAAAGTAGCCGAAAACGTATCGGCGCGCACCCGGTCCGCGGGCCTCGGCAAAAAAGCGCTTCCTCAGATTAATGGCCGGCGCGCTTCACCCAGCCCTTCCCAGCCGGCGAGCCGCTTGAGCCCTTCATTGTCGGAGACCGTGCAGCCGCCGTCGCGCCAGACGATCAGCTCGCGATCCATCAGCTTGCGGATCGTCTTGTTGGTGTGAACCAGCGACAGGCCGAGCGTATCGGCAATATGCTGCTGCGTGATCGGTATCTGGACGGATTGATTGCCATTCAGTCCGACGACCTTGGCGCGGCTGCCGATGAAGGCGATGAGATAGGCAGCGCGCTCGATCGCACTGCGGCGCCCGAGGCTGAGCAGATTCTCGTCCAGCATCCGCTCTTCGCGCGATGCGATCCAGGTGATGTCGTAGGCCAGCCCCGGATGATTGCGGTACAGCTCATGCAGATATTCGCGCTCGAAAACACACAGCAGCATCGGTGACAGTGCCTCGACGGAATGCTGCATCTCGCCCATCACACTGCCTTGCAGGCCGATCAGATCGCCGGGCATGAGATAGTTGAGGATCTGGCGGCGGCCGTCCTGTAGCAGCTTGTAGCGAAACGCCCAGCCGGAGAGCACAGTGTAGAGATGGGCGCTATGGCTTCCCTCCACCAACACCGTGGCGCCCTTGTCGACCGTGAGTTCGCCCTTCTTGAATTTGCTGACGAACGCCAGTTCCTGTCTTTCGAAGTCGCGGAAAATTGGCAACGGCCGCAATGGGCAGTTCTCGCAAGGATATTGGCGGTTGGAAAAAGCGCTATTGATCTGGACTGACATTTCGACCCCCCTTCGAAAGCCCGCTCTTGGAGAGCCGCGTTTCAACGCGTTGCAAGGGTTGAGGTTCCGCCCGCTGGCCACATGTCTTTTTTAAATGACAGCAAGCCAATTAGCGATCATGACTCCGGCGTTTCAAGGAGTCTTTGCCTGTGCCCACATTGCTTAACGGATTGCGGATTCTCGTCCTGGAGGACGAATTTCTCATCGCCATGGATGTCGAGCAGCTTTGCCGCGACCATGGCGCCGATGAGGTGGTGATCGCCCGTGACCTGACCGAGGTCGATGGCCGGGAGGTCGCCACGCGATTCGATGCAGCCATTGTCGACTTGATGCTGGGCGGCGCCTCGACGATCGATTTCGCCTCCGGGCTGCGCGCGGCAGGCATACCTTTCGTGTTTGCGTCCGGTTATTCGGATGCCGATGAAATCAAGGCATCGTTTCCGGGCGTCACGCTGGTTGGCAAACCCTATTCGGGTGAAGACCTCGTGCAAGCGGTCGCCGCGGCCTGCGGACGCGCTTGAGACGCGAACGGTCAGCTCGCCGGCGAGCCTGTTACCTGGGCCGAAATCGCGTCCGGACCATACTCGTCCTCGCCTGATATTTTCAGGATCTCCTGCAAGCGCGTACGCGCTCGGCTGACGCGGCTCTTGATCGTCCCGACGGCGCAGCCGCAGATCTCCGCAGCCTCCTCGTAGGAGAAACCAGATGCGCCGATGAGGATGATGGCTTCGCGTTGGTCCTCCGGCAATTGCTCCAGCGCCCCACGAAAATCTTTCAGGTCGAGCTGGCCGTGCTGGGCCGGATGAACGGCAAGCCTGGCCGTCATGATGCCGTCGCTGTCCTGCACTTCGCGCCCGCGCTTGCGCATCTGCGAATAGAACTCGTTGCGCAGAATGGTGAAAAGCCACGCTTTGAGATTGGTGCCGGGCTGGAAGCTCTCATGCTTGTCCCAAGCCTTGACGAGCGTTTCCTGGACAAGGTCATCGGCTTTATCGGCATTTTGCGTCAGCGACACGGCGAACGCGCGCAGACTTGGGATTGCCCCAAGCAGATCAGTCTTGAAGCCTTGTGAGACCGCGGCCATGCCTCAGTCCTTCTTCTGTGCGGGTTCAGCCTGTTCCAATTGGCTAAGCAACTTGGAAAAGCGATCCGGCACATCGTCGGAGACCAGCGCGTCGTAATATTGTTTGAGTTTGCGTCCGATTTCGGAGTTCGGCCCGAGCGCGTCACCGGAGCCGTTCCGGCGCCTGCTCTCGGCGCCAGCCAGAATATCTTTCGTCATATCCTTCATTTTGCCCTTGTATTCCCAGCGCTCAAGGCCGCTCTTATCATACTCGACACAACGCAAGCGGCGCCCTCGTCTGGTTGCCCATCCCGACCACAAACGCCCGTTCACGGCATTTGTTCCGTCGAGGCGGAACTTTTTCAAAAAATCCGCGTTATCGTCAGGGCTCGCATTCAGCTTGCTATGCAATCACGTCATTCTGAGGGAGACGTCTTACCATGAGCTTATCCGCAACCATCGCACCACATCTGCCCTTCCTGCGCCGCTTCTCGCGAGCTGTTTCCGGGTCGCAAGAGAGTGGTGATGCGCTGGTAGCCGCGATGCTCGAAGCCATCATCGCCGATATCGAGATATTTCCCGAAGCATCGAGCGACCGCATCGCGCTGTACAAGGTTTTCGCCAAACTGTTCACATCGGTCGCCATCCGTGTTCCACAGGAGCAGGCGCAATCGGCCTGGGAACAGCGCACCGCCGCCAATTTGAATGCGATTGCGCCGCGGCCCCGTCAGGCCTTCCTGCTCGTGGCGGTCGAAGGCTTCAGCGAGGACGAAGCGGCTGAGATCCTCGACGTCGGCGACCAGGAGTTTTCAGAGCTGCTTGCCCAGGCGAGCAACGAGATATCCCGTCAGGTGGCAACCGACGTCCTGATCATCGAGGATGAACCGTTGATCGCCATGGATATCGAAGAAATGGTGGAGAGCCTCGGGCACCGCGTCGTTGGAACGGCGCGCACGCATGCCGAGGCAGTGATGATGTTCGGCAAGACGCGGCCGAAGATGGTGCTGGCCGACATCCAGCTTGCCGACGGCAGTTCCGGCATCGAGGCCGTGAACGAGATCCTGTCATCGACTTCGGTGCCGGTCATCTTCATCACCGCCTTCCCCGAGCGCCTGCTGACTGGCGAACGGCCGGAACCGGCCTTCCTGGTCACCAAGCCGTTCAATCCCGACATGGTCAAGGCGCTGATCAGCCAGGCACTGTTCTTTGACCGGCAGGCGAAGGCGGCCGCATAGGCAGGATGGGGAGTGGAGGGTTCGAAGAATTGCGCGTCCGGTTGCCGAACGAATTGCAAGCACGGTCTTTTTCGGCAAAGGGTGGGAACAAACTACAACCACCCGCGTTTTCATCGCACCATTCGAAGGAGATGGATCATGCTTTACTGGGCGCTCGTATTTCTCGTCGTTGCAATCATCGCCGGCGCGCTTGGTTTCGGCGGTATCGCGGGTACATCTGCCGGCATAGCGCAGATATTGTTTTTCATCTTCCTGGCTTTCCTGGTCATTTCGCTTCTCGCGGGCCTGTTCAAACGGGCCTCGTAAGGACGAACGGCCGAACACTGGAAGCCGCACCCCTCAAACGGTTTCCAGCCACCGCCGGGCGGTGTCCCTCAAAAGACGCCGTCCGGCGGACCGTTTTTGGCGGCAGGTTTTCGGGAAACCTCTTTGGAACCCATTCAACGGTGAGCCGTTCAGCCTGAATTGGGGTGGACAGTTTGGCCGATGGGTTCCAGGACCGGAAATAGGAAAGACGCCGTGCAAAGCGATGAAGTCATCGCCCTCCATCCTGCCGAAAGCGGCATGCAGCTCGGCCGTGCCCTTCTTCACGCATTGCACAATGCGGGCATTTCCGTTCTCTACCAGGATCGCGAGATGAAAACCGTATGGGCGCGCAACATGCGTGCGCCCTGGGTTTCGGACACCGCCGACAGCATCGGCATCCTGCCCCAGGCGCAGGCCGACCGCATCGGCACAGCCAAGCGCGACGTCATCGCATCCGGCAACCCCCAACGTCTTGAGATCAGCGTTCCTGTCGAGGATGGCAGTCGCTGGTTCGAGGTCTGGATCGATGCCGACCACGGCGACGGCGGCACTGTGCAGGGTGTCGTCACCACGATGGTCGAGACGACCGAGCAGAAGCGCCGTGAGCAGACCCTGACGACGCTGTTGCGGGAAGTGAGCCATCGCTCGAAAAACCTGCTGGCGATCATCCAGAGCATAGCCACCCAGACCGGTCGCTACTCCGACAGCATCGGCGATTTCCTGACACGCTTTCGCGGCCGGCTGCAATCGCTGGCCTCGTCCCAGGATCTCGTGACCTCTTCCAACTGGCGGGGTGCGGCGCTTCGCGAACTCGTATCGGGCCAGGTTGGGCGCTATGGCGGCGATCCGGTTCGCAGCCTGAGGTTTCAGGGGGCAAACCCATATCTCAATCCCAACGCTACACTGCACATCGGCCTTGCGATGCATGAACTCGCCGTCAATTCGGTGAGTTACGGCGCCCTGTCGCGGCCCGGCGGATTCGTCAATGTTACAGCCAACCTGACCGCCGCCGACACGGGAACCTCCCTGTCGCTGACATGGGCCGAGGCAATCGGAGCCAGTGATGTCAGGCTTAGCGAAAAGCGCTTCGGCAGCGTCGCACTCGAACGGGTCGTGCCGGCATCACTGAACGGAACGGCGACGCTCGAAATCGCGGCTGGACGCCTCGAGTATCGCCTCGTCGTTCCGCACGGCAATTTCGAGACGGATTGAGCGCACCCGCACCAGGTTCTTAACCCGCTGTTCACCATAAAAGCCGATGCTGTATTTCCCAGATACCACTGGAACCTGTTGCATCTTCGAACATTTCCGCAGCAGGATTTGCAGCGTGGTGCGGGAGGAATGCCTTGACGGTTGCCGACATGAACAGACTGGAGCAGGCCGCCCGGATTTCCATGGGCGAGTTTGAGGACTCCGAGGCTTCCGCGCCACCGCTGGCTCCTGTTCCTCCTGCTTCGTCGCGCCTTGTCGCTCTGGGTCTGGCCGCGGTTGTCGTCGCGGTCGTCTTCTTCCAGCTGGTTTACTGACTTCCGCACCACCTGCGGCCCCTCGGTCGCTCCCAATTCGCTGGTAGGTCTTGCAGTGCAGGAACTTTGCGGAATGTGGACCGTTACTGTGGCGAGAGGACGTTTTCGCCATGGAACACATCGCCGCATTGCTGCTGGTCATCGGCTGCTCGAACACGATAGCCGATTGCCGTGAGATTCATGTCCCCGTCAGTGTTTTCGAAACCGCCGAGCAATGTGTCGCCGAACGTCCGTTCGCCATGGGCGACGCGCAGGGGCAGGCCGAACACATCGTCGCCAAATGCCTTGCGGTGGACCCGGCGCTCGAAGACGACTACGACCAGGTGGTGTGGAAGGTCGGCCGGGACGGCAGTATCGACGCATCCCCGGAGATTTCAAATACCGTGGTTGCGTCAAACATGACGCGCCCCGAAAAAGACTATCTTAGCCAACAATAAATTCGAGCAGGCAACGGGCGCCATTTCATGCTAAATGGCTGTTGGAGCTTACCAAAGTGTGGACACAAAGTGAGGAGTGACTCTATGCGGAAGATGATTATTGCCATGGTTGCGGTGGCTGCGCTCAGCGGCTGCACCTCGACCGAGCAGGACGTCGTCGGCGGCGGCCTGATCGGCGCCGGTGTCGGCGGCTTGGTCGGTGGCGGCAAGGGCGCGCTGATCGGTGCGGCTGTCGGTGCCGGCTCTGGTTTGTTGTACCGTAACGTGCAAACTGGTCGCTGCAAGTATCGTCGCGCTGACGGTACGATCCACTGGGCCCGCTGCAACTGACCCGATAATCTAAGGGAAGCGGAGACCGCAACCGGCTCCGCTTCCCCTTCCTTTAAAGTTCAGGTCGCCGGTTCGCCTGCCGCCATGCTTGGCATAGTCTCTGAACGGCTTCCTGTCCTTCAAGCAGTCAACGGTATCTTGATCTCCACCTTCAGCCCGTCGGCCTGAAAATCGCGCTTGATCGTGCCGCGCAGCTCGCGCGTGACATTGAGGTCGATCAGCTTGGTGCCGAATCCGGTCTCGGCCGGCGCCTCGACTTTCTTTTTTCCGGTCTCCCGCCAGTTCAGCGCCAGCGTCCGCTCGCGCCCACGCCCTTCCACAGACCAGTCCACTTTGAGCGCCCAGTCGCTCCTGAGCGAATTGGCGGAATTGCCGGCCTCGCCGTATTTTAGCGCATTGGTTGCCAGCTCATGGAAGGTCAGGCCGAGCGCCTGCGTCGTGGTTTCGTCGAGCAGCACCTGCGGTCCCGACAACAGCTCATCGGGTAGCTCCTTTCCGAACACCTGACCCAGCTCGATGCGCAGGAGATCGCCAAGATCGGCCTTCTGCCAGCGCGAGCGCGTCAACATGTCCTGGGACGCCGCCATCGCCTGCAGCCTGGCCGAGAAGGACGCGGAAAACTCGTTGACGTCGGTAGCCCGCGATGCCGTCTGGCGCGCGATAGCCAGCACCCTGGTGATCGAATTCTTGATGCGATGCTTCATCTCCTGCAGCATCAGGTCTTTTTCGATCAGGCTCTTTTCCGTCGTTTCGTGCAATCGCGACGCTGCCTCATAGGCCCGCTCCTGATAGCGCGCCACCAGCGCGATGGCACCCGCCAACAGCAGGCCGAACAGCCCCAGCATCACCGGAATAGCGCGCGACGACGGCTGCGAGAAGGCGCTTGTCGGCCGGAACAGGACAGTCCATGACCGTCCGGCCACGATGATCTTTCGGGTGACCAGCAGCCTGTCGCCGAAAGTGGAAGCCGGCGGCGTCTCCGACCGGAACAACAGATTGTCGCCGTTCACGGCACCATCGCCATCATAGATTTCGGTGTTGACCGGCAGCAGCGGCGACCGGCTGAGCGCGGTCTGGAACAGATCGCGAGCCCGAAAGGCAGCATAGAGAAAACCGGCCGTCGAGGATCTCGAAGCATTGATGACGTCGGGAGCGGTTTCGACATTGAGCCGCACGAAAACGAAGAAGCCGGTGAACGTCTGCGCGGCGCCCGTGTCCTGGCCCAGTAGCACCAGCCCGCTGGCGTGCTGCTGGTCATCGGACATCGCCTTTTCGATCGCCACACGCCGCACCGGTTCGCTGAACATGTCGTAGCCGATGCCGGCTTGATTGGATGGATCCAGCGGTTCGAACAGCACGATAGGGGTGCGCCAGGGTTGCGTGGTATCCGGGTAGATTGGATGACTGACGCCATAATCGTGCAGCATGTCGCGTTCGACCGTCGCCTCGTCGCCCGCCTTTGCCAGCCTGAGGAAGCCGATACCGCGCAAGCCGGCGAAATTCTTGTCGACATCGAGTGCGGTGAAGAACGCCTTGAACTCATTGCGAGAAATATCGCCATTGCGGGCGTCGAACAGCGCCTGCGTCGAGCGCAGCAGCGACAGATGCAGGTCGATGCGGCTCTCGATCCGGTTGAGCGCATCGTCGGCAGTCGCCTCGAATTTGATGCGCGCGGCTTCCTGCGTGGCGAAATAGGCAAAACCTGCCATCACCATGCTGATCAGCGCGACGGCGATAAAGGCGATGATCGGGAAAAGCTTCTTCAACGGATCGTGCGGTCCCTGAGCAATGTCGGACCTTTATGGGCAAGTCGCCGTGCCAACACAATGCCAAGGCCAAGCCATCCCTACGGCTGGCATATCACGGTTCCGGCAACCGCGATCTGGCTTGATCTCAGGCCGCGATCTTCAGCGCGCCCGGTCCGGGAATGGCGCCTGGCGGGCATTTGCCCAGAATGATCATGCCCAGCACCTCGTCCTGGGTGACATCAGTGGTGCGGGCGGTGCCGACGACCTGGCCGTTCTTCATGACGCAGACCCGGTCGGCGAGCTCGAACACATCGTGGATGTCGTGGCTGATCAGGAAGATGCCGATGCCGTCGGACTTGAGTTGCTTGACCAGTTCGCCGACCTGCGCCGTTTCCTGCGGACCAAGCGCCGCCGTCGGCTCGTCCATGATCAGGATGCGGGCGTTGAACAGGATCGCACGCGCGATCGCCACCGATTGCCGCTGGCCGCCCGACAGCTTGATCACCGGCTCCTTGAAACGCTGGAACCGGGGATTGAGCCGACCCATCACCTTGCGAGCCTCGGCCTCCATGGCAACGTCGTCGAGCGTGCCCCAGGCGGTCATCAGCTCGCGGCCGAGGAACAGATTGGCGGCGGCATCGACATTGTCGGCCAAGGCCAGCGTCTGGTAGATCGTCTCAATGCCGTATTTCTTGGCGTCGCGTGGATTGGAGATGGATGCCTCCTCGCCGTTGACGAAGATCTGGCCCGAATCGCGCTTGTAGGCGCCGGACAGGATCTTGATCAATGTCGACTTGCCGGCGCCATTGTGGCCGAGCAGCGCCACGACCTCGCCGGGGAAAAGATCGATCGAGGCGTCGTCGACGGCGCGGATGCCGCCAAACGCAATGGAGATGTTCCTCATGTCGATCAGCGCGGTGGCTGCAGGGGCAGTCTTGTCAGTCATGGCATGCCCTCCTAGACGCGCTTGCGATAGACGGTGTCGAGCCATACGGCGATCACCAGGACGGCGCCGACGACGATGCTCTGCAGCGGCGAGTCGACACCAAGCAGCACCATGCCGGACTGCAGTGACTGCATCAGCAGGGCGCCGAGCATGGCGCCGATGATCGTTCCCGACCCGCCGGCTAGCGACGTGCCACCGATCACGGCGGCTGCAATGACGAGCAGCTCGTCGAGCGTTCCAAGCACATTGGTGGCCGAATTCTGCCGGGCCGAGGAGATCGCCGCGGCGATCGTGGCCAGCACGCCCATGATCATGAACACCTTCATGGTGATCCAGCGCGTGTTGATGCCGGCGAGATTGGCCGCCTCGGGATTGCCGCCGATGGCGAAGACATAGCGGCCGAAACGGGTGCGGTTGGTGATGAAGGTCATGACCAGCCCGACGGCGACAGCCATCAGCACCGGTATGGCGATACCGTGGGCGATGAACAGGCCGCCTTCGGGAACGGTGATGTTGTTGGCGGCCGCATATCTGTTCACGATGCCGATCGGCCAGGGGTAGGAATTGGCGAGCCAGACCGCACCCATGATGGCGCCGCAGGTGACGACACCGAGCAGCGTCTCGGCCCAGATCGGACGTAACGGAAACCGGAAACGCTTGCGCTGCACCCGCCCGTTGAACAGCCCAAACACCACGGCGAGGCAGGCGACGATCCCGACGACCCAGCTCCAGGTCGCGCCGATCGATCCTGCCGGCCCGCCGCCCATCAGCTGGAAGGTGGCGTTAAGCGGCGCCACGGTCTGGCCTGATGTGACCCACCAGGCGGCACCGCGCCAGACCAGCAGGCCGCCCAGCGTCACGATAAAGGCGGGCACTTCGAGATAGGCGATGACGAAGCCTTGAAAGGCGCCGATCAACAGCCCGAGCGCCAGGCCGATGACCAACGCCAGGACCCAGATCCATGGATTGCCGAGTTCGAGCCCGACAAAGCGCACCAGGAAATGCACCTGGGCAAATCCCATCACCATGCCGATCAGGCCCTCGGCGGAACCGACCGACAGGTCGATGTTGCGCATGACGATGACCAGCACCATGCCGCAGGCCATGATGGCAACCGCGGATGTCTGTACCGACAGGTTCCACAGATTGCGCGGCGTGAGAAAGGTTCGGCTGTCGAAATCGAGCGGGTTGACGCCGAGGCGCAGGCTGGAAATGACATGCAGCCCAATCCAGATGACCAGCAGCGCGCCGATCATGCCGAGCATGCGGGTGTCGATCTCGGTCGCCTTCAGGAACCGGGCGACGGCGCCGAGTTCCGACGCGCGCGCCGTATCGGCCTGCGGGTTGGACGTCGTATCGGTCATGATTCCTCCCACCGGCTGGCCGTCTGGCGCGCGTGCCGGAGCTCAGCCTAGAAGCTACCCGCATGATGCGGAAACACAATTCTTTGAGAAAACGCCGCGGCTTGTGGGCCGCGGCGTTCAGATATTTCGAAGTGGTCGGATCAGTTACAGGCCGCGACGGTGCCGGCGGCGACACCCGCGCAGACTTCGTCCTTCTTGATCCAGCCAGCGTCGATGACGACGTTGAGATTGTCCTTGGTGATGGCAACCGGGGTCAGGAACAGAGATTTAACGGTGTTGCCCCCCGGCGTCGTGAAGTCCTTGGCGCCGGCGATGTCGCTCGTCTTCTTGCCGTCGGCCAGTTGCGAGGCGATCTCGGCGGCATTCTTGCCGAGTTCACGCGCGTCCTTCCACACCGACACGGTTTGCGTGCCGAGGGCGATGCGGTTCAGCGCGGCGTGGTCGCCGTCCTGCCCCGAGACCGGCACGGTGCCGGCCAAACCTTGAGCCGTGAGCGCCGCGACGACGCCACCGGCAGTGCCGTCATTGGCCGCGACCACCGCGTCGACCTTGTTGTCGTTGGCGGTCAGGAACTGTTCCATGTTCTTCTGGGCGTTGGCGGGCAGCCAGCCATCCGTGTAGGCTTCGCCGACATTCTTGATCTTGCCGCTGTCGATAGCTTCCTTGAGCACTTCCATCGAGCCCGAGAACAGGAAGTCGGCATTGGGATCGGCACCGGAGCCCTTGATGAAGACGTAGTTGCCTTCCGGCTTGACCTTGAACACTTCGCGGGCCTGCATGCGGCCGACTTCCTTGTTGTCGAAGGTCAGATAGAAGACGTCCTTGTTCTCGATCAGCCGGTCATAACCGACGACCGGAATGCCTTCGTCCAGCGCCTTCTGCACCGCCGGGCCGATGGCTGAAGCATCCTGCGCCAGGATGATCAGGGAGTTGGCGCCCTGCGAGATCAGGCTTTCGACATCGGTAAGCTGCTTGCCGGGATTGGACTGCGCATCGGCGGAGATGTATTTATCGCCGGCGGCCTCGATCGCCGTCTTCATGGCCGCCTCGTCGGTCTTCCAGCGCTCTTCCTGGAAGTTGGACCACGAAACGCCGACGACCTTGTCCTTCGCCTGCGCGACAGACGCGAGCGTCAGCGACATAGCGGCACCCGCCAAAATGGCGGCTGTGAATCTTTTCATATTATCCTCCCTGCGCCGCGTTGGCGCGACCAAACTGACCCGAAGGCCGGCACAGAAGCTCTATTTTTTCGAGCCTCGAAAAAATACTGGGCCAACGCCCGAACACTGTCAACATCGATTCTGATGGATTTTGATGTCGTTTCGAATTTTTTTCGAGCCTCGGAATAAATAAATGACAGGGTGCGCGGCTTCTGCCAGTATTTACCTGCGTCACCGACAGCGTTCCATGGGCAGGAAGAACCGCGGCGACCGGGAGGATATGAAAAAGCATGTCGGTCGGAATCCGCCACGACGATTTGCGCCGCCGCAACCGCGCGATGGTGATCGCGGCGGTGCGCCACGCCGGACAGCCGTCGCGCACCGAGATCGCCGCGACCACAAGCCTCAGCCATTCGACCATCTCCGCGATCTCATCCGACCTGATCGTCGAAGGCATCCTGACCGAAAGCAAGCCGAGTGAGGCCGGCTCGCTCAAACGCGGCCGGCCGCAGGTCGGCCTCAGCCTCAATCCGGAAGCGGCCGCGGTAATGACCGTGGTGCTGTCGCTGAACTTCCTCTCCGTCGCCGTCATCGACTATGCCGGCCAGGTAATATCCGAGGAACAGCGCCGGCTGGACACGCTGACGATGGCGCGCGAGTCGCTGATCGGTGAATGCACGGCAATCGTGCGGCGCCGCCTGGACGATCCCGACCTGGACGTGCGCAGCATCGCCCGTATCGCGCTGGCCATCCAGGGCATCACCGACACCCGTTCCCGCGCCATGCTGTGGTCGCCGATCACGCCGCACACCGATATCGCCTTCGCCGACATCCTCGAAGACGCGTTCGGCATCCCCGCCACCATGGAGAACGACTGCAACATGATGGCGGTGGCGTTGCGCTGGCGCGATCCGCAGCGCTACCGCGACGACTTCATCGCCATCCTTTTGTCGCACGGCATCGGCATGGGCCTGGTGCTGAAGGGCGAATTGTTCACCGGCACCCACTCCTCGGGCGGCGAGTTCGGCCACATGATCCATCGGCCGAACGGCGCGCTCTGCCGCTGCGGACGGCGCGGCTGCGTCGAGGCCTATGCCGGCAACTATGCTATTTGGCGCAATGCAAGGCAGCTGGGCGAAGACGCTGAACCTGTGGCTGATGTCAGCGACGCCGACATGCGCGCGCTGGCGACCGCGGCCCGCGAAAGGGATGGCCCCGAACGGGAAGCCTATCGCAAGGCCGGCGAAGCGCTCGGCTACGGTCTCGGCAGCCTGTTCGCGCTGATCGATCCGGCGCCCGTTGCCATGGTCGGCGTCAGCGCCGCCGCCTTCGACCTGATCGAGCCGGCACTGCGCGAGGCGATTGTCCAGACCGCCGGCGGCCAGCACTCAAAATCGATTTCCTTCGACACAGAGCCGAACGAACTGCCACTGATCCGCGAAGGCTGCGCCATGCGCGCACTGACCTTCGTCGACCAGGAGATTTTCGCACCCGGCGCGCAGGCGAGATCCGGTCCCGGCGGCAAGAACGTCGCTTAACTTAATCTTCCCTGATCGCGTATCCGGCCCCACGGATCGTGCGGATGACGTCCGGCATGCGGCCATTGTTGACCGCCTTGCGCAGCCGGCCGACATGCACATCGACCGTGCGCTCGTCGATGTAGATCGTCTCGCCCCAGACATTGTCGAGCAGCTGGCTGCGCGAGAACACGCGGCCTGGATGGCGCATCATGAATTCAAGAAGGCGGAATTCCGTCGGCCCGAGCCGGATCTCGCTCTTCTTGCGATAGACACGATGCGACTCGCGATCGAGCACGATGTCGCCGACCTTGAGCACGCTGGACAGCACTTCCGGCTTGGCCCGGCGCAGCAGCGCCTTGACCCTGGCCATGAACTCCGGCGTCGAGAAAGGCTTGACCAGATAATCGTCGGCACCGGTCGACAGGCCGCGCACGCGGTCGCTTTCCTCGCCTCGCGCGGTCAGCATGATGATCGGCAGCCGCTCGGTCTCGGGACGCATTCGCAGGCGCCGACAGAGTTCGATACCGGAAACCGCCGGCACCATCCAGTCGAGCACCAGAAGGTCGGGAACGTTCTCCTGCAGCCGGATTTCGGCCTCGTCGCCGCGCGTCACCACCTCGACCTGGTAACCTTCGGATTCAAGATTGTAGCGGAGCAGCACGCCTAGCGGCTCCTCATCCTCCACCACCATGATGCGTGGTGCGATCATCGGCTGGTCACCCCTGTCATGCCGCTGGCGCGGACATTGCCGTCTCGTCCTGCTTCGGACGATTGGCTGGCAACTGCGTGCCGGTCAAAACATAATAGGCATTCTCGGCGATGTTGGTCACGTGATCGCCGATCCGCTCGAGGTTCTTGGCGCAGAACAACAGGTGCGTGCACGCCGTGATGTTGCGGGGATCTTCCATCATGTAGGTCAGCAGCTCGCGGAACACCGAGGTGTATTTGACGTCGATGCGTTCGTCATTGTTTCTGAGCGTGGCAAGCGCTGCCGGGTCAGCGGCGGCATACTCGTCGACGACCCCCTGCACCTGGATCAGCACCAGCTGCGCCATCCCGTCGATCGAATGCGACAGGTCGTGCGGCGTGACGCTCAGCCCGACAGTGCCGACGCGCTTGGCGATGTTCTTGGCAAGATCACCGATGCGCTCGAGGTCGCCGGCCATGCGGATCGAACCGACCACCGCACGCAGATCGTTGGCCATTGGCTGGCGCTTGGCGATCAGCGTGATGGCGCGATCGTCCAGCTCGCGCTGGCGTGCATCCATGATGGCGTCATCGGAAACCACCCGCTGCGCCAGCGCATTGTCCGAATTGAGCAAAGCCCTGGTCGAGCCACTGACCATCGAGCGGGCGAGATCGCCCATGTCGCGGATCAGCTGGCTGATCTGCTCCAGATCCTCATCGAAAGATGCGACGGTATGTTCACCCATGATCTTCGTCCCTCATATGCCTGAGCTCAGCCGAACCGGCCGGTGATGTAGTCCTGGGTGCGTTTGTCGTCGGGGGTGGTGAACATCTTGTCGGTGGCGCCCTCCTCGACCAGATAGCCTAGATGGAACATCGCTGTCCGCTGCGACACGCGCGCCGCCTGCTGCATCGAATGGGTGACGATGACGATCGTATAGTTTTGACGCAGTTCGTCGATCAGTTCCTCGACGCGAGCGGTGGCGATCGGGTCGAGCGCCGAACACGGTTCGTCCATCAGGATCACCTCGGGTGACACGGCGATGGCGCGTGCAATGCACAGACGCTGCTGCTGGCCACCGGAAAGACCCGTGCCAGGTTCCTGCAAACGGTCCTTGACCTCGTTCCAGATTGCCGCCTTCTTCAGGCTCGATTCGACGATCTGATCCATGTCGGCTTTGCGCTTGGCCAATCCATGGATGCGCGGACCATAGGCGACGTTCTCGTAGATCGACTTTGGGAACGGATTGGGTTTCTGGAACACCATGCCGACGCGCGCCCTGAGTTCGACGACATCGATGTTCTTGTCGTAGATGTCTTCTTCGTCGAGGGTTATCTTGCCGGTTACCCGTGCTGAATCGATGGTGTCGTTCATGCGGTTGAGGCAGCGCAGGAAGGTGGACTTGCCGCAGCCCGAGGGGCCGATCAGCGCCGTCACCTGATTCAGGCGGACGTCGAGATCGACATCGAACAGCGCCTGCTTCTCGCCGTAGAACACGCCGACCTTGTCGCCGCGCATTTTGATCACTTCGTTCGACTTCATCTTGTCGCCCACTGCGTTTTCAAGGGACTGTTCGGTCATGATGTTCATACCAAAATGCCTTTTTTCTACCAGCGCCGCTCGAACCGACGCCGAAGCACGATCGCGGTGATGTTCATGGCCATGAGGAAGACGAGCAGGATAATGATGGCGCCGGACATACGCTCGACGAACGCCCGTTCGGCCTCGTTCGCCCACATATAGATCTGCACCGGCAGCGCGGTGGCCGGATCGAAAGGCGTCGTCGGTGGATCGGCGACGAAGGCGACCATGCCGATCAAGAGCAGCGGCGCGGTTTCGCCGAGCGCACGCGCAAGACCGATGATGGTGCCGGTGAGGATGCCGGGCGCGGCAAGCGGCAGGATGTGCTGGAACACCATCTGCATCTTGGAGGCGCCAAGACCGAGGGCTGCCGAGCGGATCGACGGCGGCACCGCGGCAAGCGCGGCGCGCGTCGCGATGATGATCGTCGGCAGCGTCATCAGCGTCAGCACCAGGCCGCCGA
>NZ_RZRU01000038.1 GCF_003997495.1 Mesorhizobium sp. M7A.F.Ca.US.008.03.1.1
CGCCGACAACTCCAGACATGCCAGCCCTTGGGCTGCAAAGGTCTATCAGGACGCCAGAAAGCGAGGGTGCAGACACCCTCATGCCGTTCGCATCCTTGCCAGAGCTTGGCTCAGAATCCTCTGGCGCACCTGGCAGGACGGTACACTCTACAATCCAGACAGACACCCCGCCGCAGCCGTCTTGCTCGCCAAAGGTTGACACAGGAAGTCTCATGCGGCAGGCCCCGCTGAAGTGCGGCCTTCCAAACCGATCATGTCGCCCAGTCTAGACATGCTTTTCCTTAGCCTCGCTCCGTCGGCTTCGCAATCGGTCGCCGCGCCGCAGTCATACGCCGCGTCAATCCGTGCCATGGCGCAACGCCAGCGCCGCCGAGACCGGACCCAGCACGCCAAGAAACAGGGTCAGCGCGGCAAGAATGAGGAAGGGCTGCAAAAACGGATCGGGATTGGCGGTCGCCCCATAGCTTGCCGAAACACCGAAGATCAGCACCGGGATGGTCAGCGGCAGCACCAGCACCGAGATCAGCAGCCCGCCACGCGGCAGCGCCACCGCCACCGCAGCACCGGCGGCGCCGATGAACGTGATGGCCGGCGTGCCGACCAGAAGGGTCAGCGCCGTGGCGCCGATGCCGAGCGGCTCCATGTTCATGAACAGGCCGAGCAAAGGAGCCGCGATGACCAGCGGCAGCACGCTGCCCGCCCAATGCGCCAGGCATTTCACTAGCACCGTCAAGGCCAGCATGTGGCGATCATTGCCAAGCACCAGGAGATCGAGTGAGCCGTCCTCGCGATCGGACTGGAACAGCCGGTCGAGGCCGAGCAGGCAGGACAGCAGCGCACCGATCCACAGGATCGCCGGACCGATGCGAGCCAGCAGCTTCAGATCCGGCCCGACTCCGAACGGGATGGTGGCGATGACGGCGAGGAAGAAGATGACCCCGGTCAGCGCCCCGCCGCCGGCACGGATGTTGAGGCGGATGTCGCGCAGGAAGAGGGCTAGCATGATTTGAGATGCCTTTGCCAAGGCACCCCCCTCTGGCCCGCCGGCCATCTCCCCCTCAAGGGGGAAGATTGGCAGTTCATGCGTCTCGCCGGCCTTCGGACGTTGGAGATTAGCGAAGGCCGACGCGAGTTCCGATCTCCCCCCTTGAGGGGGAGATGCCCGGCAGGGCAGAGGAGGGCGCCGTAGAGCACCCACATCAACCGGCTTCCCCCATCACCAACGCCTGTGCCCCGTCCAACCCCAGCGGCAGATGCGTCGCCGCGACAATCATCCCACCATCCGCGCAATGCTTCGTCATCAGTCCCGCGAACCGCGCCTCCGAAGCCTTGTCCAGCCCCGCCGTCGGCTCATCCAGCAGCCACAATGGCCGGTGGCTGACCAAAAGCTTGGCGATCGCCGCGCGGCGCCGTTGCCCGGTCGATAGATAGCCGAACGGCAGGTGGCCGATGCCGCCGAGCCCGACCGTTTCCAGCGCCTCTTCGACGCCGAGCTGTCCGTCGCCATTGAAATCGCGCCAGAAGCGCAAATTCTCAGCCACGCTGAGCGCCGGCTTCATTGCGTTATGGTGGCCAAGGTAATGACAGGCCGAGGCAACAGACGGGAACGCTTCGCCGCCACCCTCGATCCTCACGCTGCCTTCCGCCACCGGCAGCAGCCCGGCGATCACCCGCAGCAAGGTCGACTTGCCCGATCCGTTCGGCCCGGTGACGATGAGCGCCTGGCCCTCCTCAAGGGCAAGGCCGATGCCGGAAAACACCGCGTCGCCGCCTCGCTCGCCGCCCAGATTTTCGGCGATCAGCCGCATTCCTCGCCTGCCCTGAAACCATGTGTCGCGGTCGCTGCCGCATCGCACAAATTTGCTTTCCAACTGTCTAGAACTATTCCAGAAAATTCTCTATATGCGGTGCATCCGTGCCAGCGGTCGGCACGGGAACAGAATTAGCGCCGAACCAGCGCACGCGCCGCCTTGAACGGCTCGGGTTGCTTGGGAACGGACAGCGGAAATGGCCGTACCCGCACCTTTGCGCGTGATTGCATGCCATCGGCGTCCGTTCCCTTTCAGGCTGAACAGACAAGGATCGCACGTGTCAAAATCCCTCGACAGTTTCAATTGCCGCCGCACGCTGACCGCAGGCGGCGCGGAGTATGCCTATTTCGACCTCATCGAGGCCGAGAAGAACGGCCTCACCGGCATCTCTCAGCTGCCCTATTCGATGAAGGTGCTGCTGGAAAACCTGCTGCGCAACGAGGACGGCCGCTCCGTCACCAAGGAATCGATCCAGGCGGTGGCCGGCTGGCTGACCGACAAGGGCACCGCCGGCGTCGAGATCGCCTATCGCCCGGCCCGCGTGCTGATGCAGGACTTCACCGGCGTTCCGGCCGTGGTCGACCTTGCCGCGATGCGCGACGCCATGGCTTCGCTCGGCGGCGATCCGCAGAAGATCAACCCGCTGGTGCCGGTCGACCTCGTCATCGACCATTCCGTCATCGTCGACGAATTCGGCACGCCGATGGCCTTCGCCCGCAATGTCGAGCTCGAATATGAGCGCAACGAGGAGCGCTACAAATTCCTGAAATGGGGCCAGCAGGCGTTCCGCAACTTCCGCGTCGTGCCGCCCGGCACCGGCATCTGCCACCAGGTCAACCTCGAATATCTCGGCCAGGTGGTGTGGACCAACACCGAGGACGGCGAAACCACCGCCTATCCCGACACCTGCGTCGGCACCGATTCGCACACCACCATGATCAACGGCCTGGGCGTGCTCGGCTGGGGTGTCGGCGGCATCGAGGCCGAGGCGGCCATGCTCGGCCAGCCGGTCTCCATGCTTTTGCCTGAGGTGATCGGCTTCCGCCTCACCGGCAAGCTGAAAGAGGGCGTCACCGCCACCGACCTCGTGCTCACCGTCACCCAGATGCTGCGCAAGAAGGGCGTCGTCGGCAAATTCGTCGAGTTCTTTGGCCCGGGCCTCTCCAACATGACGCTGGCCGACCGCGCCACCATCGGCAACATGGCCCCCGAATATGGCGCCACCTGCGGCTTCTTCCCGGTCGACTCGGAAACCATCCGCTATCTCACAATGTCCGGCCGCAGCGAAGACCGCATCGCGCTGGTCGAAGCCTATGCCAAGGCGCAAGGCCTGTGGCGTGAAACCGGCTCGGCCGACCCTGTCTTCACCGACCTGCTCGAGCTGGAACTTGGCTCCGTCGTGCCGTCGATGGCCGGCCCCAAGCGGCCAGAGGGCCGCGTCGCCCTGGAAGGCATTCCGGAAGGCTTCGCCAAGGCGATGGAGACCGAATACAAGAAGGCCGCCGAAATCCACAAGCGCTACGCCGTCGAAGGCACCGACCATGATCTCGGTCACGGCGATGTCGTCATTGCCGCCATCACCTCCTGCACCAACACCTCGAACCCGAGCGTGCTGATCGGCGCCGGCCTCCTGGCCCGCAACGCCAACCGCCTCGGTTTGAAGCAGAAGCCATGGGTGAAGACCTCGCTGGCGCCGGGCAGCCAGGTGGTGGCTGAATATCTGGAGAAATCCGGCCTGCAGAAGGAACTCGACCAGATCGGCTTCAACCTGGTCGGCTTCGGCTGCACCACCTGCATCGGCAATTCCGGCCCGCTGCCGGCGCCGATCTCCAAGACCATCAACGACAAGGGCTTGATCGCCGCCGCGGTCTTGTCCGGCAACCGCAACTTCGAAGGCCGTGTTTCGCCCGACGTGCAGGCCAACTATCTGGCCTCGCCGCCGCTGGTCGTCGCGCACGCGCTGGCTGGAACCGTCACCAAGGACTTGACGACCGAGCCGCTTGGTGAGGACAAGAACGGCAACCCGGTCTATCTCAAGGACATCTGGCCAAGCTCGGCCGAGATCCAGGAGTTCATCGAGAAGAACGTCACCCGCGAACTGTTCGCCCGCAAATATGCCGACGTCTTCAAGGGCGACGAGTACTGGCAGAACGTCAAGGCGCCGGAAGGCCAGACCTATGCCTGGGACGACAACTCGACCTATGTGCAGAACCCGCCCTATTTCGCCGGCATGACGTCAGGTTTCGGCAAGATCGGCGACATCAAGGGCGCCCGGGTGCTCGGCCTGTTCGGCGACAAGATCACCACCGACCACATTTCGCCGGCCGGATCGATCAAGGCGGCCTCGCCGGCCGGCAAATACCTCACCGACCACGGCGTCGGCGTCGCCGACTTCAACCAGTACGGCACGCGGCGCGGCAATCACGAGGTGATGATGCGCGGCACCTTCGCCAACATCCGCATCCGCAACCACATGCTGGGCGAGAACGGCCGCGAGGGCGGCTACACCATCCACTACCCGTCGAAGGAAGAGGAATCGATCTACGACGCGGCGATGGAATACAAAAGGGAAGGCGTGCCGCTGGTTGTCTTCGCCGGCGTCGAATACGGCAACGGCTCGTCGCGCGACTGGGCGGCCAAGGGAACCAATCTCCTTGGTGTCCGCGCGGTCATCGCCCAGTCCTTCGAGCGCATCCATCGCTCGAACCTGGTCGGCATGGGCGTTATCCCCTTCGTCTTCGAGGAAGGCACTTCATGGGCATCGCTCAACCTCAAGGGAGACGAGCTGGTCGAGATCGACGGCTTGAGCACCATCAAACCGCGCCAGACGATGATCGCCAAGGTCACCTATGGCGACGGCACGGTGAGGAACGTGCCGATCATCTGCCGCATCGATACGCTGGATGAGCTCGATTACTTCAAGAATGGCGGCATCCTGCAATACGTGCTGCGCGACTTGGCTGCGTAGGAAATAGTGAGTAGGAAGTAGTGAGTAGGGGAAGAACCTCTCACTACTCACTACTCACTCACCTTCGGCGCCCCAAAACGCGCCGCTGCCGCCAGAAGCACGCCGAGCATCAGCCCGTTGAGGATGTGCCAGAGGAAGTGAGTGCCGAGCGGGAAGCTGCCGCAGACCAGCGGGTCGATCATCCGGCAGACAACTGACACCACGAAGATCGCCGATCCCGCCAGATTGTACCAGCCGGCCCGATTGCCGCTGGCCGCCACCAGCGTGCCGAAGAAGGCGAGCGCCAGGAACGGCGGCAGATAGCCCGTCGTGCCGTTCGACGCCTGGCGCAGCCAGTCCGGCACGGCCAGGGTTATCGCCCCGGCAATCACATAGAAGGCAATGAAGATGGCGATGGCCTTGCCCCATGGCAGGCCGAGGAAGCGGCGCAGGTTGAACAGCGTGTAGGCCAGCGTGAAGCCGGCGATCGGCAGCACGTCGGCCCAGACCGTGCCCTTGGTGGCAAAGGTGTGGAAGATCGTCGAGCCGATGCCGATTGCCACCACCCACCAGGCCAGCACCTCGGCGAAGGTGCCGGTACCCAGCCTTCGCACCTCGCGCACGCCCCACAGGCCGGCCGCGATGAAGGCGAGGTTGGTCAGGGCGTTGACCGGCTCGGACCAGAATTCCGGGCCGGTCCGCTCGCAATAGAGGTCGACCGGCGCCAAAAACGTTTGCCACATCGTGATTGCCGCCCGAATCGGTTTCTATCCTGAAGCGCAGACCTTCTCCTATTGCGCCGTTGCGGTCGGCTGCAATGGCAAAATTTCACCGCAACGTGACTTCCCGTTGACTTCCGCTTCTGCCACATATTTTAGCAATCAAGATAAAGCCGGCACCACCGGCGGGAATCGGAATGGCAATGGCCTCGCGAAAATCATTGTGGCTGGCAGCCTTTGCGCTGGCCTTCTCGGCGTCTGTCAGCGCCTTGTATGCCGGCGAGTCCGACAAGCCACAAATCGAAAAACCATTGGGTGTGGTCGAACTGTTCACCAGCCAGGGCTGCAGTTCCTGCCCCCCGGCCGATACGCTGTTCTCCGAACTTGCCGCCAAGGAAGACATCGTCGCGCTCGCCTATCACGTCGACTACTGGGACTATCTCGGCTGGCAGGACACGCTGGGCCGCAAGGAGAACACCGAGCGGCAATACGACTATATGCGCGCCTTCGGCAGCCGCTCCGTCTATACGCCGCAGGCCGTCATCAATGGCCGCGTCCACGTCAACGGCGCCAGCCGCGGCGAGGTCGATGGCGCGCTCGCCCGCATGGCCAAGAGCGGCGAAGGCATGCGCGTCCCCGTCAAGGTCAGCCGCACAAGCGACCGCGTGATGATCGACGCCGGCGATGCCGGCAACGGCCCCAGCGACGCCCATGTCGTCATCGTCTATTTCGACCCGCCGCAGACGGTCAAAGTCGGCGAGGGCGAGAATACCGGCCGCAAGATGACCTACTGGAACGCCGTCACCGGCATCCAAACCGCCGGCATGTGGCATGGCAAGGCACAGCGCTACGAACTGCCGATGAGCGAGATTGCCAAGAAGGGCGGCTGCGCCGTGCTGCTGCAGTCGGTCGGCAAGGACGGCATGCCCGGCCCCATTCTCGGCGCTGCGTTCATTCACAAGCCGTAACGGACGCCGGCGTCGCCCCCATCTTCGCTAGGACTGTGGATGGGAGGCCCCCCTCATCCGGCCGCTTCGCGGCCACCTTCTCCCCGGAGGGGAGAAGGTGTAAAGCGCCGCCGCGATCTCCTCTCCCCTCGGGGAGAGGTCGGATTGTCCCGAATTGCCCCTTCGCAATTCGGTTGGCAATTCGGGTGAGGGGGACGCGACGCTCGGTGAAAAACCGCACTCGACGCACCAGATATGAAAAAACCGACGTCAGCTTGCTTCTGACGTCGGTCATTTAGGTTTTGGGATCGTCGCACCCGGTTCTTCCGAAGAAGAGCCGAGGTTGGTTCGATCCGACGCAGACCCGTGGGCGGGGGGCTTGGGGTTTACGAGCCGGTGCCGGACCGAACCGTCTCAGGCAACGCCGGTAAATTCGTCGGACATTGGGGCATGAGCGCGGATAAAAAAAGGTGGAAATGTGGCGAAGCATCACCAATTCCAACACGGCGTTTCAAAAAAGTGACTGGACGTGACGGAAACAGCGCGGCGCAAGGCGCTTCGCCAGGTCTTGCAATTCAGCCGCGAACACGCCAACTTTGGTTGGCAAAGATTCATTTTGAAGGATCGAGGCATGACCGATGACAGCGGCGGGACAGGGGATGGGGACGCATCCGCAATACTGATCCCGCTGCACGAGGCGCGACGCGAGCGCCTCGATCAGCCGGTGCGGTTCGACCGGCGCGAGCTGGATCAGATCCTCAGGCTCTACGGACGCATGGTCGCCGCCAATGAATGGCGCGACTACGCCATCGATCATCTCGCAGACCGCGCGGTGTTTTCCGTATTCCGCCGCACCAGCGAAGTGCCGCTGTTCCAGATCGTCAAGGATCCGAAACTGGCCCGCAAGCAAGGCGCCTTTGCCGTCATCGCCGCCGGCGGCCGTATCTTGAAGCGAGGCCAGGAACTCGGCCGCGTGCTTGGGATATTCGATAGCAAGCTGAAAGTGGTCGAGGCCTGAGGAGGAGGTTAGGCAGGGAATTGAAGAACTGGAGAATTGATGAAAAGGCACTCGACGCCTGATCTAACCGCCTTCTTCTTCAGTTATTCAGTTATTCAGTTCTTCAGTTTCTCCAATTCCCCAATTTCCCAATTCTTCATTTCCTTCTTCAGTCCCCTCTAAGGCGAAACTTCCGCTCCGGCAGCGAACTGGGATCGGTGGCGCCGATGCCCCGCCATTCAGCGACAGCTGCATGAACACCGTGTCCAGCCAGCGCCCGTGCTTGTAACCGGAGCCTTCAAGGCGCCCCGAATGGCGAAAGCCGAGCTTTTCGTGCAGCCGCACCGAGGCACTGTCGGGACGGCCGTCGCCGATCACCGCGATGATCTGGCGAAAGCCCGCCGTCCGCACCGCCTCGATCAGGCTTTGCATGAGCTTGAGTCCGACGCCCTGGCCCTTGGCCTCGGGCGCGACATAGACCGAATCCTCGACGATGAAGCGATAGGCCGGGCGCGGCCGGAAGGCGCCGGCATAGGCATAGCCGAGCACGGCGCCGTCCTTTTCCGCCACCAGGTAAGGAAAGCCGCCGGCCACCAAAGCGTCGAATCGCGTGCCCATCTCGGCGCGGCTTGGCGGCTCCAGCTCATAGCTCGCCGTGCCTTGGGTCACCGCGTCGGCATAGATGTCCGTGATCCGGTCGAGGTCGGCCGCTGTCGCGGGTCGAATCGTAATAATGCTCATAATTTATGCATGCCATTTCTCTGCTTGCAATAACAGCAAAGCCCGGCACAAAAGGAAAGGGCGGCCGTTGGGCCGCCCTTTTGGAACTCGATGGTCCAGCGCTGCTGAACTAGCGACGGTCGCCCATGAACTGCAGCAGGAACATGAACAGGTTGATGAAGTCGAGATAGAGCCTGAGCGCGCCCATGATGGCCTTACGACCGGCGACATCGGTAGCATCGCCCTCGAAATACATCTCCTTGATCTTCTGCGTGTCGTAGGCGGTGAGGCCGGCGAAGACCAGCACACCGATCGCCGAGACGGCGAAAGACAGAGCCGACGACTGCAGGAAGATGTTGATCACCGACGCGATGATGATGCCGAACACGCCCATGATCAGGAACGAGCCCATCGCCGTCAGGTCACGCTTGGTCGTGTAGCCGAACAGCGACAGCGCACCGAAGGCCGCGGCGGTGGCGAAGAAGGTCTGCGAGATGCTCGCTGTGGTGTAGACCAGGAAGATCGACGACAGCGACAGGCCGACGAGACCGGCATAGACCCAGAACGTGGTCTGCGCGGCAGCGACGCTCATCGACTGAATCCTGAACGACAGGAAGAACACGGCGGCCAGCGGCGCCAGCATCACCACCCAGCGCAGCGGCGAGCCGAAGATCGCGTAGCCGAAGGAGGTCAGCATCTCGCCGCTCGGCAGCGTCGCGACAGCCGAAGCCGGATCGGTGGTTGTAGCCAGCATGATCGTGCCGACGGCGGCAAGACCGGTGATGAGGAGGCCAAGCCCCATCAGATTGTAAACCTTGATCATGTAGGCGCGCAGGCCCTGATCGATGTCGGCACCGACGCTGACGCCGGGCACGGCGCGCGTCTGGTAGTTGCGAATGGGATCAGCCATTGTAGTCCTCTATTTGCTTCTGCCCCGTCCGGTGTCAGGTCCTTCCGGACCCAGGCGCCGCTGGCAGGGCTCCAGCATGCCTGTGGCGAAATATGATGGTTATTCGCGTCAAGAACAAGACCGTAACCGGATGTAACGGTTCGTGAGGGGGCGAAGTGCCGATTCCTCGGCTTTTCGGACCGCTTTCTTACCAAGATTTAATCCAGGATGCCCATTCCGGCCTGTCGTCACAGGTTGCGCAGCACCGGTGCTGCCTTGTGGCCGAGCACCCGCCAGGTGCCGGCGAGACCAATGCCGACGGTGATCACCAGCGAGAACAAAATGGTCGCCGCCGCCACCTCGGGCATGAAATGCGACGGCAATGTCATGATGCGCGCGACGACGAACCAGGCGGCGGCGCTGCCTGCCGCCAGCGCGAAGATCGCCGTGGCCAGCCCGATCAGCATGTATTCGAGCGAGAAGGCCGATATCAGCGTCCTGCGCGTCGCGCCCAGCGTCTTCAGCACCACCGCGTCGTGGATGCGCGCCCGGTTGCCGGCGGCAAGCGCGCCGGCCAGCACCAGCACCGAGGCGATCAGCGCCACGCCGGCCGCGGCCCGGATCGCCGTGCCGAGTTGCCCGACCAGCCGGTTGACGACATCGAGCGCGTCCTTGACCCGCACCGTCGTCACCGCCGGGAAGGCGCGGGTGACGGCGTTGAGGATGCGGGCGTCGTCGGCCGTCGAGGCACTCTTTTCGGTCAGCGTCGCCATCCAGCCATGCGGGGCGCCTGCGAATGTGTTGGGCGAGAACACCATGACGAAATTGATGCCCATCGTCTCCCATTCGACCTGGCGGAAATTGGCGATCCTGGCCGTGACATTGCGGCCCAGCACATTGACGGTGATGGTGTCGCCGAGCTTCAGCCCGATCTCCTTGCCTTCTTGCGCCGAAAACGAAACCAGCGGTTCGCCGCTGTAATTTTCGGGCCACCAGCTGCCCTCGGTCAACGTCGCGTTCTCCGGCTGCCTGGTGTCATAGGTCAGGCCGCGGTCCCCCCTCAGCACCCAGGCGCCTTCCGCCGGCACTTTCACCTTGTCGACATCGACACCGTTCAGCGCCATCACCCGGCCGCGCAGCATCGGCACCTTGGCCAGCACGCCCTGCGGCGCCTCCTTGCCGATGAGCGCCGAGAAAGACGCGACATCGGCGCTCTGGATGTCGACGAAGAAGAAGTTCGGCGCCCGTTCCGGCAGGCTGCCGGAGATCTGCCGCCTGAGATTGCCGTCGATAAGCGCCAG
The DNA here is from genome assembly GCF_003997495.1 of Mesorhizobium sp. M7A.F.Ca.US.008.03.1.1. Classification (GTDB taxonomy): domain Bacteria; phylum Pseudomonadota; class Alphaproteobacteria; order Rhizobiales; family Rhizobiaceae; genus Mesorhizobium. The sequence goes on from NZ_RZRU01000038.1 coordinate 10,332, forward strand.
CGTCACCAGCAGCGTCAGGCCGAGCCCCAAGGACAGCACCACCGATGGCGTCAAGGCGCCTGGCCGATGAATGTTGCCGATGGCGAGCCTGAGCGCCACGAAGCGCACGCGCGGGCTTTTCCTGGCTGCCCATTGCACCAGTGCGCCGACCACGCGCAGCACCAGGAAGGCGAAGACGGTAGCGCCGACAAAGATCGAGGCGATGCGCTGGTCGCCCGAGAACAGAATGGCCAGCGCCGCCAGCAACAGCGCGATGCCTATGGCCGCCGCGACATAGGCGGGGCGCGGCAAGCCGCGGCCTTCCAGCCCCATCTCGCGAAACAGCGCGGTTGCCGGCACATCGCGGGCGCGGCCGAGCGGCAGCAGCGCGAAAGCCAACGTCACCAGCAGGCCGAACAGCGCCGCCATGCCGAGCGCGCCGGGATAGAAGCCGCCTTCGGCCGGCACCGGAATGACGGATTGCAAGGCCGCACTCGCCGCGAACGGCATCAGTGCGCCGAGCACAAGGCCCAGCACGATACCCAATCCGGCTATGATCAGGATCTGCACGAGATAGACGGCAAAGACGAAGCCGCCCGAAGCGCCCAGGCTCTTGAAGGTGGCGATGACGCCGCGCTTGCCGTCGAGATAGGCGCGTACCGCATTGGCGACGCCCACACCGCCGACCACCAGCGCCGTCAGCCCGACCAGGGTCAGGAACTGCGAGAAACGTTCGATGTTGGACGACAGCGCGGGCGCCGCGTTGCTGCGTGTGCGGATCGACCAGCCTGCTTCGGGGAAATCCGTGGCGGCCTGGTCCTGGACGGCCTTCAGCCGCACCTCGTCGGCATCTGCCGGCAACCGGATCTTGTAGGCATTCTCGACCAGGCTGCCCGGCTGGATCAGTCCGGTGGCCGCCAGCCCTTCGGTCGAGATCATCAGCCTTGGCGCGAAGCCGAAACCGTCGGACACGGCATCCGGTTCGGCGACCAGCCTGGCGCGCAGTTCGAAAGTGGCGGTGCCGAGCTTCAGCCGGTCGCCGATCTTGACGTGCAACCGCTCGAACAGAAGATCGGGTGCCGCCGCACCGAAGACGCCGAACTCTTCGCCGAACAGTTCCTGTTTCGACAGTGCCGGCGCGGTCTCCAGCGTGCCATAGAGCGGATAGGCATGGTCGACCGCCTTGGCCTCGACCAGCGCCTGGTCGGATCCGTCAGCCAGACGCGCCATCGAACGCATGCTGGCGGTCCGGGAAACCGTGCCGAGCCCGTCAAGGAAGCTGCGCTCCGCCTGGCTGGCGTCACGCTGGTTGATCTGGAAGCGAAGATCGCCGCCAAGCAGCGTCTGGCCCTGATTGGCGACACCGGCGGTGATCGAACGCGCCACCGAGTTGACGCCGCCGATGGCCGCGACGCCGAGCGCGATGCAGGCGAGGAAGATCAGGAAACCGGACAGGCCGCCGCGCATCTCGCGCAGTGAGAAGCGGACCGCGAGCCTCAACGTCCGGGATAGCGGCATCAGGCCGTCACCTTGACAGGCGCCGGCGCCTCGATCCGGCCCGAGCGCATCGAAACCTGGCGCGAACAGCGTGCCGCAAGCGCCGGATCATGGGTCACCAGCACCAGCGTCATGCCGCGCTCGGCCGCCTTGGCGAACAGGAGGTCGGCGACCTGCCGCCCGGTCGCCTGGTCGAGATTGCCGGTCGGCTCGTCGGCGATCAGGATGCGCGCGGACGGCGCCAATGCCCGGGCGATCGCCACGCGCTGCTGCTCGCCGCCCGACAATTCGCCGGGATAGTGGGTGACGCGGTCGCTGAGGCCAACTGCCGCCAGCTCGCGTGCCGCCACCGAAAACGGATCGGCATGGCCGGCCAGCTCCAGCGGCACCGCGACATTTTCGAGAGCCGTCATGTTGGGAATAAGATGGAAGGACTGGAATACGATGCCAATGTTTCGGCCACGAAACGAAGCAATCTGGTCCTCACTTTTGCCGTTGAGCAATTCGCCGGCGATTCGGACCGTACCCGAATCGACCCTTTCCAGGCCTGCCAGGACCATCAGCAATGTCGACTTGCCGGAGCCCGAAGGTCCGACGATGCCGGTCGCCTCGCCAGCCGCCACATCGAGGCTGACGCCCTTCAGCACATGGACGGAAGAGGCCCCTTCGCCGAGGGTCAGGGATACGTCTTTCAGCGCGATGACGGCTTCTGTCAAAATGAAAGCGTCCTATATGGAGGATGAAGGCTCTGCTTGCCGGAAGCCGTCGCCGGAAGAATTCCTTGTTCATATGGGGCCTGCCGCATGTCTTTCAAACGCAGTATTGCCGCAGGCTTGGTGGTTTTCCTCACCGTTTGCGGCGCCATGTCGTCGGCGCGTGCCGAGCCGTTCAAGATCGTCGGCTTCGGTGACAGCCTGATGGCGGGCTTCGGCCTTGGCCCGGAGCAGGGCTTTACCGACAGGCTGCAGGCGGCGCTTGGCGCCAAGGGCCACGATGTGACCGTCGCCAATGCCGGCGTCTCCGGCGACACGACGAGCGGTGGCCTGGCGCGGCTCGACTGGTCGGTGCCGGACGGCACGCAGCTGGTCATCCTCGAACTCGGCGCCAACGACATGCTGCGCGGCGTTTCGCCCGACATCACCAGGAAGAACCTCGACGAGATGCTGAGCAAGCTGAAGCAGCGCAAGATTGCCGTGCTTCTGGCCGGCATGCGCGCCGCACCCAATCTCGGTCCCGACTACCAGAGCGCCTTCGACGCCATTTTTCCGGACCTGGCGAAGAAATACGACGTCGCGCTCTACCCGTTCTTTCTCGACGGCGTCGCCAGCCAGCCCGGCATGCAGCTCGAGGACGGCCTGCATCCGAGCGCACAAGGCGTCGACCAGATGGTCGAACGCATCCTGCCGACGGTAGAGAAGGTGATCGCGACCGTGCCGGGCGATTCCTAGCGGATTGGAACTGTTTCCGCCCGGCGAGCTTTTAACAGGGACTGTGGCCAACAAACCTCTTGCTCCGTTTGACTATCGATGATTCGCTATGGGTGACAGTTCGATTCGAGGAAGGGAGGCTCTTCATGCCGCGTCTTTTCACCGCCCTCGAAATTCCGCGTGACGCTGCCCTTTCGCTGTCCCTGCTGCGGGGCGGCTTGCCGGGAGCCCGCTGGATCGATGTCGAAAACTACCATCTGACGCTGCGCTTCATCGGCGATGTTCCCGGCCATGTCGCCGACGAGATCGCCAACGCGCTCGACCGCGTCCACCGCCCTTCCTTCTCGCTGGCGCTGTCCGGGGTCGGCGCTTTCGGCCAGAAGAAGCCGCATGCGGTGTGGGCGGGCGCTTCCGCCTCGCCTGATCTGGCCGCCCTTCAAGGTGAGATCGACCGCATCTGCCAGCGGCTCGGCATCCCGGCCGACCCGCGCAAATTCATGCCGCATGTGACGCTGGCGCGCTTACGCAATTCGACCCCGCTGGACGTCGCCCAATATCTGTCGGCGCGCGGCAATTTCTCGACGCTGCCGTTCCGCATCGGCCGTTTCGTGCTGATGTCGTCGCGCGATTCGGTCGGCGGCGGACCCTACATCGTCGAGGAGGCCTGGCCGCTGTCAGGCACGGACGCCCGCGCCTCCAGCCTTGTCGCCAGCGCCTCCGACGCCTCGCGGATCATGCGATAGGCGGAAGCGAAGGCTTCTGCCTCGTCATGATAAGGATCCGGCACGTCGCGTGCCTTTCCCTGCGCGAACTCCAGGAACAGATGGATGCGGTCCTGCACGGCCGCCGGCGCCAGCGCCTTCAGGTCGGCGACATTCGACCGGTCCATGCCGAGGATCAGGTCGAAACGGTGGAGGTCCTGCGGCGTGACCTTGCGCGCCCTCTGCCCGGAAATGTCGACGCCGTGCCGCACCGCAACCGCGATCGCGCGTCGATCGGGGGCAGAGCCGGCCTCCCAGTCACTGGTTCCCGCTGAATCGAGCAGCATATCCCGGGCCGACCCGCGCTCGGCCCAAACCGCGCGGAAGACACCTTCCGCCAGCGGCGACCGGCAGATGTTGCCGAGGCAGACGAAGAGAATGGAATTTATGGGCTTCGCGCTCATCGATCCGTCGCTATGGTGAGGGTCGTTTTCGAATAGCACAGGATAGGGACATGGCGAGAGAGAAACTGGGCAGGCAAGCCGCTGAAGCCGCATTGACCGGTCTCGACGGCTGGGCGCTGGCGGAAGACGGCGCCTCCATCAAGCGCACATTCACCTTCGCGAATTTCTCCGAGGCTTTCGCCTTCATGACCCGCGTCGCGCTCGCAGCCGAGACCATGGATCATCATCCCGACTGGTCGAATGTCTACAAGACCGTCGACGTGACGCTGAACACCCACGATGCCGGCGGCGTCACCGCGCTCGATATCGATCTGGCCAAGAAAATGAACCGTTTTGCCGGCGCCTGAGGCCTGGTATCGCCTCGGCAGGCCCAAATCGGCACCGGCATCTTGTAGCGGGGGTCGGGTTTCACCACATTTTCCCCCGCGGGCATGCGCCGGGATGCGCACGGGCTCTGCAAGGAGAAACTGATGGCGCAACAATCCGGTTTTGATTTCTTCGGCTTTGGCGGCAAGCTGGCAAACGAGGGCGAAGTGCGCGAGAAATTCTGGCGCACAGCCAAGAAGGCCGCGCGGCAGATCCCCTTCATGGAAGAGGTGGTGGCCGCCTACTACTGCGCCATGGACAAGAACACGCCGCTGCGCGCCAAAGGCATTCTGCTGGCCGCGCTCGGTTATTTCGTGCTGCCGGTGGATGTCATCCCCGACTTCGTCTTCGGGCTTGGCTTCACCGACGACATCGCCGTGCTCACCGCCGCGATCACCGCCGTCAGTGCCCACATCACCACTGCGCACCGGCAGGCCGCCAGGGACGCCATGGCCGACAAGGGCTGAACACGCGCGCGGAACGCCGTTGAAGCCGGCTTTCAGCGACAGCGTAAAAAGTCAAACTCTTGCCGCTTTCGTGGCCTCCAAGTCGCCAAAGGGATGTCGCGACACCCGCTCGCAAGGCGGCGGCGCGGGAATGGCGGTGGTTTCCTCGGGTGAGGGTCCTTTTCTCTTCGGAAATTCACCGTTTGGTAACCCAGATTAAATCAAAATGAAGCGACGGGCAGGACGCCAAGCCGGCCTGCCTCCGCACCATTTGGAATACGGGAAAAGCGATGCGCGGATTGATTGCTATAGTTTCGAGCCTGGTCCTGGTGGCCGTGGCAGCGCCGGCACTGGCGCAGTCGGCGACCAAGATCGGCCAGCACAATGCCTGGGGCACCTACAGTTACCAGGCATCGGGCGGCAAGGTCTGCTATGTCCTGACCGTGCCGACCGACAAGCAGCCGCCGACGCTCGACCATGGCGACATGTTCTTCTTCGTCAGCCAGCGGCCCGGCCAGCAAGTGTCATACGAGCCGCAATTCATTGCCGGCTACAGCTTCCAGGAAGGCTCAAAGGCCACCGTGACCATCGACAAGAAGACATTTTCGATGTTCACCCGCGGCAAATCGGCCTGGGTCGAGAATGCCGCCGAGGAGCCGGTGCTGATCGCCGCGATGAAAACCGGCACCGACATGAAGGTGACGGCCAAGTCCGGCCGCGGCAACCCGACCTCCTATGTCTTCTCGCTGAAGGGCATTTCGGCGGCGCTGACGTCGATTGCCAAGTGCAAATAGGCAAAGAGTGCAAGCACGCACTTCGTTTTGAATGAAAGGCCGGGCCGCAAGCCCGGCCTTTTTGCTTTCAGCCTTGCCCCGATCCCGGCCCGGCCTCCGCTCGCCGTCGCCGGATCGCCTCGGCGATGAAGACACGCGACAGCACGTGGTAGAGCGGTTCGTGCGAGATCATGCGCGCCGTGCCATAGCCCAGCATCGAGGCCAGCATCAGCGCGATGACATTGTCGTGATTGCCGGTCATCTCCAGGATGATGACGAAGGCTGTCATCGGCGCCTGCACCACGCCGGCGAAGTAGCCGGCCATGCCGAGTAGTGCCGCAGCCCCCGTGCTGACGCCGAAGAGGAGGCCGAGCGAACTGCCGATGCCGGCGCCGACCGCCAGCGAGGGCGCGAAGATGCCGCCCGGAATGCCCGAGATCATCGACAGCAGTCCCGCCAGGAACTTTTCGGCAAAGAAGATTGGGGGCAGCGGCGTGCCTTCGACGGCGCCGCGCGCCTGCATATAGCCGGTGCCGAAGGTCAGCCCGCCCGACGCGATGCCGATCACTGCAACCAGCAGCCCGCAGACGGCCGCGACCAGCAAGGCGCGCCGCAAAGGCTGCCCAGTGTTCCAGCGCCGGATCCGGCGTGTCGCCTTCAACGCCAGCAGCGAAAACAGCGCGCCGAACCCGCCGCCGATGATGCCGCAGGCAAGCACCAGCGGCCACTCGGCGGCAAACGAGATCGTCTCCCTGGCGACGCCGAAATAGGTGTAGTTGCCGAGCAGGCCGAGCGAGGCGAGGCCGGCCAGGATCACCGCCGTCAGCACCAGCCCGTTGGTGCGCGCCTCGTAGGTGCGGCCCATCTCCTCGATGGCGAAGACGATGCCGGCCAGCGGCGTGTTGAAGGCGGCGGCGATCCCGGCGGCCGACCCGGCCAGGATCAGGCCCCGGGCCTGCACCATGCCGCCCCAGCGTGCCGCCTGCAGCATCAGCGACGCGCCGACCTGCACGGTCGGACCCTCGCGGCCGATCGAGGCGCCGCAGAACAGGCCGACGATGGTGAGCATGATTTTGCCGACCACCAGTTTGAGGGACAGGATGTGGCCGCGGTCCTCGTCGTCGCGAAGATGGCGGGCGGCGATCGCCTGCGGAATGCCGCTGCCTTGCGAGCCGGGGAAAAAGGTGTGGGCAAGCCAGGCGCACAGCACGAAACCCAACGGCGTAATGGCAAGCGGGAGATAGAAACGCCAGCCGCCTGCGTTTCCTGTCATCAGGTGAAACAGTTCCTGCGCCCTGTCCGCCAGCACCGCGAAGAGCACGCTGATCACACCGATGCCAAGCGCCCCGGCCCAGAACACCAGGCGCGGCTGCCACACCCGCCGCGAGCCCCACATCGCGCGCGAACGCCGCAGCATGGGATATCTTCGCGATGTGCCGGCCATGTCTGTCCTCGGGCGGGGAGTATCGAGCTCTAACACGTGCAGGCCAGAGGTTAAACCGGCACAACCCATGACTCTGCGCTCAACCTGTGCTATGCGCCGCGCTTCCTTTCCGGCACGATGCGTGAAATCGGCCGCAAACCGCTTATATCAGTGCAACCATGACCCTTTCATTCGATCTCACCACTGACGGCGCCCGCGACGCGTTGCGCGCCCGCTCGGCAAAGCCCGAAAAGCCGTCGCTGATCGGCCTGACGCGGGTCGAACTCGCCGAGGCTCTGGTTGCATCAGGCACTGTGCCCGAGCGCCAGGCGAAAATGCGCGCACAGCAGCTGTGGCACTGGATGTATGTGCGCGGCGTTTCCGACTTTGCCGGCATGTTCAACATCTCCAAGGATCTGCGCGCCGAGCTGGACAAGCACTTCACCGTCGCCAGGCCCGAGATCGTCGAGGAGCAGATTTCCGCCGACGGCACGCGCAAATGGCTGTTCCGCTTTCCGCCGCGCGGCGCCGGCAGGCCGGTCGAGATCGAGACCGTCTATATTCCCGAAGAGGGTCGCGGCACGCTGTGCATCTCCTCGCAGGTGGGCTGCACGCTGACCTGCTCGTTCTGCCACACCGGCACGCAGAAGCTGGTGCGCAATCTGACGGCTGAAGAGATCCTCGCCCAGCTTTTGACCGCCCGCGACCGGCTCGGCGATTTTCCCGACCGCGACACGCCCGACGGCGCCATCGTGCCGGCCGAGGGCAGGAAAGTGTCCAACATCGTCATGATGGGCATGGGCGAGCCGCTCTACAATTTCGAGGCGGTGAAGAAGGCGCTGCTGATCGCTTCCGACGGTGACGGCCTGTCTCTGTCGAAGCGGCGCATCACGCTGTCGACCTCTGGCGTCGTGCCGGAAATCTTCCGCACCGGCGAGGAGATCGGCGTCATGCTGGCGATCTCGCTGCATGCCACCAACGACGATCTGCGCGACTTGCTTGTGCCGATCAACAAGAAGTATCCGCTCGCCGAGCTGATCGCCGCCTGCCGCGCCTATCCCGGCCTGTCGAACGCCAAGCGCATCACCTTCGAATATGTGATGCTGAAGGACGTCAACGATTCCATCGAGGACGCCAAGGGACTGATCAAGCTGCTCAAGGGCATTCCGGCCAAGATCAACCTGATCCCGTTCAACCCGTGGCCGGGCACCAATTACCAGTGCTCGGACTGGGAGACGATCGAGAAATTCGCCGATTACATCAACAATGCCGGCTATGCCTCGCCGATCCGCACGCCGCGCGGCCGCGACATTCTCGCCGCCTGCGGCCAGCTCAAATCCGACTCCGAGCGCATGCGCAAGGTCGACCGGCTGGCGCTGGAAGCGATGATGATAGCGGGGCACGGCGAGGCGTGAACCGCCGCTTCGCCCGGTTGAAACGTCTAGCCATCATGGCGGTCGGCTATGTCGCCGCGGTGCTGACCTCGATTCTGGTGCCGGTGCTGCTGATCGCGCTTCTGGAAGGCATCGATGATGGCAACTGGTCCATCATTTTCGCCTTCGACTGGCTGGGCTCCTTCCCGCTCGCCGTGTTGACCGTAATGATCGGCGCGCTGTTGATCGTCGGCCCGGCGCTCTTTGTCGCCGAACGGTTTTCACTTCGAGGATGGTTCTACTTCGCCGCCATCGGTGCGATCACGTCCATCGCCTTTGGCGTATCCATGCCGCGCTCGGCCAGCAGCTTTGTGTTCAATCCGGGCTTTCTGGGTTTTCTCGCCACCGCCGGCATCGCCGCCGGTTCGGTCTACTGGCTTCTGGCTGGACGCAGGTCCGGCACGCGACAGAATCCGGGCCGAGATTGATGGCGCGTCTCGTCGGCTACCTCGTCCGTTTCACCGTCATCCTGTTCGGCTATGCCGTCGCCTCGCTGGCGGCGAGCGCCTTCCTCAACATCCTGTTGCTGGCATCGCTCGGCTACACGCCGGAGCATGCGCACCCGACGGCAACGGCATCCCTGTATTTCTCAATTCCCTTCGCCGCCCTGTTCGTCGCCTATTTCGCCCTGATGCCGGCCTCTGTCGTCATCCTGCTTGCCGAAATCCTGGGCCGGCGCGACTGGCTGTTCTATGCGCTGGCAGGCGCGGTGGTTGCCGGTGTTTTCCTCGGGCTTTCCGACCACAGCGATGACACCGCCTTCGCCGTCAGGGACACCAGCGCCATCATGGCCGTGATCGGCAGCGGCATGGTCGGTGGTATCTTTTATTGGCTCAGCGCCGGGCGCTGGGCCGCAAGCTGGTGGCAAGGCGAATCAGGATCAGGAGAGGATAGCCGGACAGGATGACGGCGCCTACTTCGCCTGGGCTGTCAGGATCTTGAGCGCGAAAGCGGAAAACACGCCGGCAAAGAGATAGTCGACCACCCGTGTGACGCGGGGGCTGGCCTTCATCGCCGCCGAAAACTTTTCCGCCGCCAGCACCATCGGCACTGTCACCGGGACCGACAGCACGATGAACATCAGCCCAAGGAAAAACAGCTTTCCCGGTGCGTTCGGATCATGCGCGGAGACGAACTGCGGCAGGAAGGTCATGAAGAACAGGATGATCTTCGGGTTGAGCAGATTGACGCCAAGGCCCGCCGCCCAGCTGCGCAACAGTGAAATCTCGGGGCCTGTCTTCTTCTCCGGCGAAAAGGCCGAGCCCCTGGTGATTGCCTGCCAGGCCAGGAAGACGAGATAGCCGGCGCCAAAGATCTTCAGCACGAGGAAAGCCATCGGCGAGGCGACGATCAGCGCCGAGACGCCGACCACCACCAGCGTGGTGTGGATCAGCGTGCCGCACAGCGCGCCGGCCATCGAGGCAAAGCCGGTGGCGCGGCCCTGGCTCAGCGTGCGCGAGACGAACAGGGTCATGTCCGGCCCCGGTGTGATCGCCAGGATGATCGTGGCGATGGCGAACTGGATCAGCGTGGTGGTGTCTGGAATGAACGACATGAGCGGCCCCAGGGGATTGGAAGGGCCTATACAGGATGCGCCATGACGATGCCAGACACAGCAGCGACCCGATCTCGATCCAGCAGGCGTCCGCACGGCATTCGCTGGACGGCCGGCCTTGCAGCAGGTTGTTTCCGCTGCCGGCATCGCGCTCCCGCCATGCGCTGGACCAGAAGCCATGCACGCACGCGTGCTTGCTCGCTCTGCCGTTCCTGCTAAAAGGCCCTCCGGCAATCCGTGACGCCTCGCTGGGGCGTCCGTCACCGACGGAGTAGAAATGTCCAAGGCCAAAGACGTCAAGAAGGTCGTGCTCGCCTATTCCGGCGGCCTCGACACATCCATCATCCTGAAATGGCTGCAGACTGAACTCGGCGCCGAAGTCGTGACTTTCACCGCCGATCTTGGCCAGGGCGGCGAACTCGAGCCGGCCCGTCGCAAGGCCGAGATGATGGGCATCAAGGACATCCGCGTCGTTGACGTGCGTGAAGAATTCGTCGCCGACTTCGTCTTCCCGATGTTCCGCGCCAACACCGTCTACGAAGGCACCTATCTGCTCGGCACCTCGATCGCACGGCCGCTGATCTCCAAGCATCTGGTCGAGATCGCCAGGGAAACCGGCGCCGACGCGATCGCGCATGGCGCCACAGGCAAGGGCAACGATCAGGTTCGCTTCGAGCTTTCGGCTTACGCACTGAACCCCGACATCAAGGTCATCGCGCCGTGGCGCGACTGGTCGTTCAAGTCGCGCACCGACCTGATCAATTTCGCCGAACAGCACCAGATCCCGGTGCCGAAGGACAAGAAGGGCGACGCACCGTTCTCGGTCGACGCCAACCTTTTGCATTCGTCCTCCGAGGGCAAAGTGCTGGAAGACCCGTGGGTGGAGCCGCCCGAATTCGTCCACCAGCGCACCGTTTCTCCGATGGATGCGCCTGATACCGTCACCGAGATCGAGATCGAGTTCCTGAAGGGCGATCCGATCGCGCTGAACGGCAAGAAGCTGTCGCCGGCGACCATGCTGGCGGCGCTCAACGATCTTGGCCGCGACAACGGCATCGGCCGGCTCGACCTGGTCGAGAACCGCTTCGTCGGCATGAAGTCGCGCGGCGTCTACGAAACGCCAGGCGGCGCTATCCTGATCGTCGCGCATCGCGCCATCGAATCGATCACGCTCGACCGGGGTGCCGCCCACCTCAAGGACGAGTTCATGCCGCGCTACGCCGAGCTGATCTACAATGGCTTCTGGTTCGCGCCCGAACGGCTGATGCTGCAGGCGATGATCGACAAGAGCCAGGAAGACGTCGAGGGCACGGTGCGCCTCAAGCTCTACAAGGGCAATGTCATGGTCACCGGCCGCAAGTCGAAGAAGACGCTCTATTCGGATGCGCTGGTCACCTTCGAGGACGACCGCGGCGCCTACGACCAGAAGGACGCCGCCGGCTTCATCCGCCTCAATGCGCTGCGGCTCAGGACGCTGGCCGCGCGCAGCCGCACCAAGTAGCGCGGATGCGCGGTTTCGGTCGCTGCCTGGCGCCGCTGGTTGTTCTGGCGACGCCGGCGGCCAGCCAGGAGTTCGACCCCGCCTCTCTCGACCTTCCCGCACTGATCGAGTGCAGGGCGGACGTTCCGACCTACAACGACTTTGCCCTGTGGCTGTCCAGCGCACCGGGTGCCGTTGAAACGCTTGGCTGGAAGGAGGTTGCCTCGGGCAATCCGTTTCTCAGCCAATACGAACTGCCGGCCAAAATCCGCGTGTTCAACCGCGAGACAGGATCGATCGTGTTTACGGCTGCGGGGCCGATGGCCGTGCTCGACGGCGTTGCCGCGCCGGAGCTAGCCAAAGAACTCAACGTCATGGCCGTTTTTTCCACGCCGCAAAAATTCCTTGGCGAGAAGGTCGTTGTCCAAAGCACCGAAGAGTCGGAAGGACTGACCTTCTCCACGGACGTCAAGCTCAACGTCTCGACCGTCGAGTCTCACCCCGGCAAGACCCTGGCCGGCTGCTCCTACACGCTCGAAATCCGATAAAAACCCGGCATTTCGCGCCGGGTTTTCGAGCAAGTCAAAAATGGCCGGGGCCTTCTGCCCCGGGTATGATCCGTCAATCGCCGTCGATCGCCGTGGCAATGCGGGCGATGGCCTGCTGATAGACGCTCGCGGAATTCCAGCCGGCAATTGCCCCCATATTCGCGCTCGCGCTCGCGCCCGCCTGCCAGCCATGACCCTTGAGGAAGTTGGCGGTGGAAGCCAGCGCCGTGCTCTTGTCGCGCAGGTTTCCGCCGCCGACGCCATATTTCAGGACGTTTCCTGGCAGGAACTGCGTGTGTCCGATCTCGCCATGCGCGGCCCCGACCGACGAGGCTGTCAACGCCCCGCGATCGACCAGCTTCAGGGCTGCGATGGCATGCGGGTAGAAGAACCCCGGGCGGCGGCAATCATAGGCAAGCGTCAAAATGGCAGAGACGGTGTTCTGGTTGCCCATGGCCGAACCGAAGCCGGTTTCCATACCCCAGATGGCGAGCAACACGCCCGGCGACACGCCGTAATTCGCTTCGATCTTGGAGAAGAGCGCGGCATTCGACTTTTTCAGCGACCGGCCCTTGGAAATAATCGCTGCGCCACCACGACGCCGCATGAAATCGTCCACCGAGCCGCTGAAGGCCTTGTGAATGCCGCGGTCGACGGAGATCGTCTTTGTCGCGTAGTTTGCCCCGGCCAGAGCGGCCAGCCCCTTGGCGCCTACACCTTCCGACCTGGCCTGCGCGGCAAAGTCCTGCTTCCAGGCCTCGAAGCCGGCGCCGGTCTTGCCGCAGCTGGCCGCCGCCTGTGCGCCCGTCGCCAGCGCAAGCACCGCCACCACGGCCGCTGCAAACATCTTTCCCTTGGCAAGAAATGCCATGTTGTTCTCCTGGTTGCCTGAATCACGTCCCAATTGCGAACTTGCCAGCGAAACGCGCACTTGTCACTGTCACCGCTGCAATGCTGGCGAATGCCGTGGAATTTGCCTACGATCAAGTGATTATTGTGGCAGGGGTGCTCCATGCAAGACGTTGATGTCGTCATCATCGGCGCCGGTTCGGCGGGTCTTGCCGCCGCCAGGACGCTGCAGGCGGCGGGCCTTTCCTTCACGCTGCTCGAAGCAATGGACCGCATCGGCGGCCGCGCCTGGACCAGCGACCAGCATTTCGGCGTGCCTTTCGACATCGGCTGCGCCTGGCTGCATGCCGCCGACCGCAATCCATATTTTCCCGAAGCCCAGGCAGCAGGCTGGACGTTGCATCATCACGACATGAACGTCGATCATCTCTACTACCGCGAGCGCAAGGCGAGTGAAGCGGAAGAAGCCGACATGAAGGCCGCCGACGCAAAGCTGTTCGAACTGCTGGCCAGGCATGAAGTGAAGGACGGAGATGACGATCGTCTTTCGGCGCTGTTGGCCAAAGGCCATGCCCCGCGCGCCGCCGCCACCTTCGCCGGGCCGATGGATTTCGGTGCCGACGAGGACGAAATCTCGATACTGGACTTCCAGGCCGCTGCCGATCTCGACCCGAACTACTTCAGCAAGGAGGGCCTTGGCGCGCTGGTGGCGCGTTTCGGCGCCGGCGTGCCGGTCGAACTGTCGACGCCGGTGCGCAAGATCCTGTGGGACGTGCCCGGCATCGCCTGCGTCACCGATCGCGGCACCGTCCGCGCCAAAGCGGTGGTCGTCACGGCTTCGCCGGCGGTGCTCGCCTTCGAAGAGATCGCGTTCTCGCCGGCCCTGCCCGACACGCATTTCGGCGCCTTCTTCGACCTGCCGATGGGCATGTTGACCAAATTGCCGGTCGAAATATCGGGCACAAGGCTCGGGCTGCAGCCCTTCGACGACCTGCTGATCGAACGGATGGCCAGGCACGACATCTATTTCCTGTGCTTCCCGTTCGATCTTGACCTGATGGTCGGTTTCGTCGGCGGCGATTTCGCCTGGGAGATGTCGGCGGCCGGCGAGGCGGCCGGCATCGACTTCGTCGTCGACCGGCTGTGCGGCATCTTCGGCGGCGATACGCGCAAGCATGTCGGACGCGCCATGATGACCAATTGGGGCGGCGAGCGCTTCGTACGCGGCGCATACGCCGTCGCTCGCCCCGGCCGTTCACTGGCGCGCGCGGCACTCATGCAGCCGGTGGCCGATAAGATCTTCTTCGCCGGCGAGCACCTGGCCGGTCCGCTGATGCAGACCTGCGGCGGCGCACGCCTGTCGGGCGAAGCGGTGGCAAGACAGGTTGTCGCCCAGCTTGCGGCCAAATAGCTTCAGGAAAATGTGGAACGCCGCGCGGCTGTCCGCGTTGGGCACGGGCCGCCGTGAACATCTGTGTCACCTCCGGTGAATTGAGACCGACATGAAACTTTTCGACTGCCCGCATTGCGGCCATCGCATCTATTTCGAGAACGCCCAGTGCCTGAACTGCGGGAACCCCGTGCTCTACGATCCCGAGCACGCGCGCTTTGCGCTGGCGGGCGTCGACGGCGTCTTCCAGTGCACCAACGCCGACGAATGCGCCTGCAACTGGATGGCGGAACCGGGTCACGCCTTTTGCCGCGCCTGCGTGCTGAACCAGCTGATCCCGGATCTCTCCGTCGACGGCAACCGCCGTCGCTGGATCCGTGTCGAAGCGGCGAAGAAGCGCGCCATCTACTCGCTGCTGGCCTTCGGGCTGCCGGTGGCCCCCAAGCAGAACCCCGCCGACGAGATCGGCCTGGCGTTCGACTTCCTCGCCGATCCGATCGGCGGCGGTCCCGGCGGCGAGCGGATTCTGACCGGCCACGACAATGGCCTGATCACGCTCAACGTCGCCGAGGCGGATTCGGCCGAGCGCGAGAAGCGGCGCGTCGAGATGGGCGAGAACTATCGAACCTTGCTCGGCCATTTCCGCCATGAGCTCGGCCACTATTACTGGGACCGCCTGATCCGCGACGATCCGCAAAGGCTCGAAGCTTTCCGCGCACTGTTCGGCGATGACCGCGCCGATTACGAACAGGCGCTGAAGGCCTATTATGCCAATGGTGCGCCGCCCGACTGGCAGCAAGGCCACATCTCGGCCTATGCGACCTCGCATCCTTGGGAGGACTGGGCCGAGACCTGGGCCCACCACCTGCACATCACCGACACGCTGGAAATGGTGCACGCACTGAACTTTCCGCTCGGCCGGCTGGAGACGGTGGAGGCCAACGACTTGCCGCGCGGCGACACCGGCGGCGAATTGCAGGCGGCACCCTCGGAGCCGGCGACCGCGCCGGAGCCTTTCGAAAAGATCCTTGCCCGATGGCTGGTGCTGTCGGAAGCCTCCAATTCAATCAACCGCTGCATGGGCCTGCCCGACCTCTATCCCTTCGTCATTTCGGACGTCACGGCGCGGAAATTGGAATTCGTTCACGAACTTCTGACCGATTTGCCTGGAGAACAGGGAACAAATCGTGAGTTGGCGCAGACGCTTTAGCGGGAACGCGTAGGCCGCTGCCCCGTTTTTGCTGGCGAGGGTCCATGAAAACGGAGAGAAACCATGAAATCCCTGTTGTTTCCGGCGGTCGCCGGAATGCTGACCGTGATGTCGGGCGCCGCGTTTGCCGATACCGCCGTCTCAGCCGTCACCGACCTTAACGTGCGCGCCGGACCCGGCCCGCAATACCCTGTTATCGGCGTGCTCACCGCCGGCCAGTCGGCAACGCTCAATGGCTGCATCGAAAACAGCAAATGGTGCACTATAGCCGAGGCCGGCGGCCAGGGCTGGGTCTATTCCGACTATGTGACAGCCGATATTGGCGGCAGCCGGGTGGTGCTGACGGAACGGCGCTCCAGCGTTGCCGTCGTCTCGCCGCCGGAAGACATCGGCAACTACTCGACCGACTATACCGGCGCGATCGTTGCCGGTGAACCGGTCGAGGACGCCTTCCCGCCACCCCCGCCCGAAATCAGAACCTATGTCGATACGCATCGCCTCGACCCCGTCTATCTCGACGGCGAGGTGGTGACCGGCGCGACCTTGCCCGACACCGTCGAGCTGCGCGAAATTCCGGATTACAACTACCGCTATGTCTATGTGAACGGCCAGCCAGCGCTGATCGATCCGCAGACGCGGCGCATCATGTACGTCGTGCGCTGACGACAATTGGCACAAGCGGCCGCTGCGACTGCGGCGGCCGCCAGCAGGCGGCACCGCAGCGCGTCGCCTCTCCTGCGCTAACGCTGCTCTGAGCGTTGTCCTTTGCGGAAAACGATTCCGATTTTCCGGCCATCGGTTACTCAATAAGGCGATGACTTTGGCAAAGGAGCTCGCGTGACCATCGATCCGGCCGCCTTCGAGCGTTACAGGCATTCGCCGAACGTCAGGACGACCTTGCCGCGCCTGTTGCTCGGAACGGGGATCGTCGTCCTTTTTTGGGCAGCAACCACCGTGGCCGTGCTGGTCGGCGGCACCTATGCCTTCTTCGCCTGGCAGGCGGCCACATCATCCGGCATGCAGGGTTTCCTCGCTTCGCCCCTTGGCATCCTCACCGCACTCGTTTCGTTCGCCGGCATCTGGATCGGCCTGTGGGTCGCGATGCGCTGGGTGCATGGCGAGAAGCTGTCGGCGCTGCTCGGCAACAGCCGACGTGTTTCATGGTCCGGCTTCCTCAAGGGGCTGACCGCGGTGCTGATCACATCGTTCATATCCGAGGTCCTGCTCTATCTCTTGCAGCCGCAGATCGCGCGCGGCCCGATCGGCCTATCATCCTGGTTGCTGTTCGCGATCCCGATCGCCGCGCTCACCTTGTTGCAGACCTCGTCGGAAGAGCTGCTGTTTCGCGGCTACCTGCTGCGCGGCCTCGCCAGCCGGTTCAAGAGCCCGTTCGTCTGGGCGCTGTTGCCGGCTTTGCTGTTCACCTCGCTGCATTGGAGCGCGAATTCCTCGGCCGCGATCAACGCCTGTGTGCTGGCGTCGATCGCCGCTTTCGCGCTGCTGCTGACGCTTGTGGTTTACGCAACCGGCAATCTCGGCGCCGCCCTGGGTGCTCACCTCGGCAACAACCTGACCGGTTTTCTGCTGATCTCGCATCAGGAAAGCTACAATTCCTTCGCCCTGTTCAACGCCAGGCCGCTCGAAGGACCGGGCTGGGCGACGTCGGATGCGGTTCTCATTGCCTTCATCGGCATTGCCTGCAGCCTGCTGACCGTCGTGCTGCTTCTACATCCGCGTTCGCCGCTCAAGGTCGCCGCCGAGCTTCCGGACCGGGCGAGCACGGCCTGATTGCAGGCCCGGGAACGACGCAATCCGGTCTTTGTCTTGACTCCGCATCCGATTTCCTGTCTACACGCCCCGAATTCCGCGACGAGTATCCCTCCGAGCAAGCCGACCAGGACGCCGAAACCTCTTTGAGGTGAAGTGCTGTAAATCGATCCTGGAGGCCAACACCCGGCAGCGCTGAGCGCCCCCGGGTGCTTTTTGGTTTTGGCTTTTGGTTGGACACTGGGCGCGAACGCATTACCTCTCGGGCACCATCCGGGTGCCAGGGAAAAGGAAAACGAATGTTTGAATCGCTACAGGAACGTCTTGGTTCGATCCTGAACGGCCTCACCGGCCGCGGCGCGCTGTCGGAGGCTGATGTCTCGGCGGCGCTGCGCGAGGTGCGCCGTGCGCTGCTCGAGGCCGACGTTGCGCTGGAAGTGGTGCGCTCCTTCACCGACAAGGTGCGCGAGAAGGCCGTCGGCGCTGCCGTGGTCAAGTCGATCAAGCCCGGCCAGATGGTCGTCAAGATCGTTCATGACGAACTGGTCGACATGCTCGGCGCTGAAGGCGTCGCCATCGATCTCAATGCCCCGGCGCCGGTCGTCATCTTGATGGTCGGCCTGCAGGGTTCCGGCAAGACGACCACTTCGGCCAAGATCGCCAAGCGTCTTTCCGAGCGTCAGAACAAGAAGGTCCTGATGGCCTCGCTCGACACGCGGCGCCCCGCCGCGCAGGAGCAGCTTCGCCAGCTTGGCGAACAGGTCAAGGTCGCCACGCTGCCGATCATCGACGGCCAGTCGCCGGTCGACATCGCCCGCCGCGCCGTGCAGGCGGCCAGGCTCGGCGGCCACGACATCGTCATCCTCGACACTGCCGGCCGCACCCATATCGACGAGCCGCTGATGGTCGAGATGGCCGACATCAAGAAGGTGTCGAGCCCGCATGAAATCCTGCTGGTCGCCGATTCGCTGACCGGCCAGGACGCCGTCAACCTCGCCAAGAGCTTCGACGAGCGCGTCGGCATCACCGGCCTCGTGCTGACCCGCATGGACGGCGATGGCCGCGGTGGTGCTGCACTCTCCATGCGCGCCGTTACCGGCAAGCCGATCAAGCTGATCGGCACCGGCGAAAAGATGGACGGGCTGGAGGAATTCCACCCCAAGCGCATCGCCGACCGCATCCTCGGTATGGGCGACATTGTCTCGCTCGTCGAAAAGGCCGCCGAAAACATCGACGCCGAACAGGCGGCGGCGATGGCCAAGAAGATGCAGTCGGGCAAGTTCGACCTGAACGACCTTGCCGGCCAGCTTCAGCAGATGTCGAAAATGGGCGGCATGGGGGGCATCATGGGCATGATGCCCGGCATGGGCAAGATGAAGGACCAGATGGCCGCCGCCGGTCTCGACGACAAGATGTTCGGCCGCCAGCTCGCCATCATCTCGTCGATGACCAAGGCAGAGCGCGCCAATCCCGATTTGCTCAAGCATTCTCGCAAGAAGCGCATCGCCGCCGGTTCCGGCACCGACGCGGCCGAAATCAACAAGCTGCTCAAGATGCATCGCGGCATGGCCGACATGATGAAGGCGATGGGCGGCAAGGGCAAAGGCGGCGGCCTGATGCGCGGCATGATGGGCGGCCTCGCCTCCAAGATGGGCCTCGGCGGCATGATGCCGGGCGGCCCCGGGGGCATGGGTGGCATGCCGGACCTGTCGAAGATGGACCCCAAGCAGCTCGAAGCCTTGCAGAAGCAGGCACAGGCAGCCGGCCTTGGCGGTGGCATGAAAGGCCTTCCCGGCGGCGGTGGCCTGCCCGGACTGCCCAGTGGCATGCCTGGCCTTCCCGGCGGCATGAAGCTGCCCGGTTTGCCCGGAATGGGCGGCGGCCTGCCCGGCCTTGGCAAGAAGAAGTGAGGACGCCATGAACGAAGAAAAGGACATGGCCGACGCCCGCGCCCTCCTGGCCGATTACCGCGCCTCGATCGACAACATCGACGCGGCTCTCATCCACATGCTGGCCGAGCGCTTCCGCTGCACCAAGGCGGTTGGCGTGCTGAAGGCAACGCATGGCCTGCCGCCGGCCGACCCGGCACGCGAGCAGCAGCAGATCGCCCGGCTTCGCCAGCTGGCGAAGGATGCCCATCTCGACCCGGATTTCGCGGAAAAATTCCTCAACTTCGTCGTCCGCGAAGTGATCCGCCACCACGAACAGATCGCCGCTTCCGCTTCCAACGGCGTGACGAAAACCAACTGAAACCCAATCAACGAACTTAGTTTTAGGAGAAAAGAAATGCCCTTGAAGATCCGACTGGCCCGTGCGGGCTCAAAGAAGCGTCCTTACTACCACGTCGTCATTGCCGATGCCCGTTCGCCGCGTGACGGCCGGTTCATCGAGTCGATCGGCTCGTGGAACCCGCTGCTGCCCAAGGACGGCGAACGCGTCAAGGTCGACGCCGACCGCGTCAAGCATTGGCTGGCGCATGGCGCCCAGCCGACCGACCGCGTGCTGCGCTTCCTCGACGAGGCTGGCCTCGTCAAGCGCGACGCCCGCTCCAACCCGAAGAAGGCCGAGCCGGGCAAGAAGGCGCAGGAACGCGCTTCGCTCTTGAAGAAGGCGCAGGAAGACGCCGCTGCTGCTGCGGCCGCCGCTGCTGCACCGGCCGAGGCAGAAGCCGCCACCGCCGAATAAGTATTGCCCTATCGCATCCAGGAAACGGCGGGCCAAGGCCCGCCGTTTTGCTGTCCGGTTCTGTCTGTAAGAGCTGCCGATCAATAACCGCTCGGGCAGCGGTCGATGTAGACGCGGCCCCGGCGATCGCGATAGCGGCATTCACCGCTCTCGCTTGCCCGGCCGATCAGCGCACCGGCAACGGCGCCGACAGCACCACCGACGACGGCGCCTTGAACCGGATCGCCAGCGACCGCCGCACCGACGGCAGCGCCACCGAGGCCGCCTACGGCCGCGCCTTTTTCCGTTTGCGAACAAGCGGCGAGCGGCACCAGCAGCGCCATCAAAAGCATCGTTTTCTTCATCGTCGTTCCTCTCCGATAGGAGCCGCCTCCGCCGCCAAGCGAATCTCTAACTCGCAACTCGGCGATTCGATCCCTAAGACATTGCCCGGCAAAGGGTTCCAGGCTTAGAGTTGAAAGCGATGCTTCGATCGGATCTATCGGCTGAACGGGATCAGCGCGCGGACCTTGGCATCGCGCAGATACAGGCCACCCCACAGGATAATGCCGAGATAGACGCCGAACAGCATGTGCGAGAACAGCGGGTTGTCGACGCGGACATTGGTGGCGATGGCGCCGCCCATATAGGCGGTGAGCAGGATGGCGCCGAGCACCGCGGTGCGCGGCAAGGCGTAGAGCGCGGTCGAGATCAGGCCGATGACGCCAAGCATGCGCGCGACATTGGCATCGGCCGGCCAGCCGAGCGGCACCATCGTCTGGGTGACGATGTCGAGCGGCGGCAGCTTGATGGCGCCGTCGAAGATCATGAACAGCACGATGACGCCGCTGAGCGCGCGGCCAGTCCACAAAGCGCCCGGCGATACGGGCGCAGCTTCGGAAATGCTCATGATGGTCCCTCCTGGTGGTTCGAGCCCTTTTCGCTGGGGTCGAACCAAGGACGTGGCATGGGGCCGCGATCCGACAGCGGGGCGGATTCTTTTAAGCCGGCGCGCCTTCGCCTACGAAAAATAGAACTTTTCCGCCGGAATCATCTTCGGCGGCGTTTCGCCCAGCGCTTCGAACACCGAGATTTCGCAGACACGGCAGAGGCCGTCGAGTGCAAGGTCGTTGGCTTCGGTGCCGAACGGATCCTCGAGCTCTTCCGACAGCGCGTCGAGGCCGAAGAAAGTATAGGCGATCAACGCCGTGAACAGCGGCGTCGCCCAACCGGTGGTCGAGATCAGGCCGATCGGCAGCAGCAGGCAGACGATATAGGCCGTGCGATGCACCAGCAGCGTGTAGGCGAAGGGCAAGGGCGTACCGGCGATCCGCTCGCAGCCGGCCTGGATGGCGGCGATCGACGCGAGCCTCTCATCGAGGATACGAAATCCGATCGTGTCGACGTCGCCCGCCCGGCGCTGCGCATTGGCACGCCGGCCCATGCGCCTGACCATCTCGTCGGCCGGATTGGAAAAGGCTGCTGCCTTGTCCGCCTCGGCGTCGATGAAGGCACGGGCTTCCTTCATGCTGTCGATCTTGCGCAACTGCCCGCGCAGGAAATGACAGAAGGCGAGCGCTTCCATCAGCAAGGCGCGCTGTTCGGTCTGGTCCGGGATGAGGCTGGTGGTGGCGCGGGCCAGATTGCGCATTTCGAAGACCAGCGCGCCCCACAGCTTGCGCGCCTCCCACCAACGGTCATAGGCGGCGTTGTTGCGGAACGAGAGATAGATCGACAATGTCACGCCGACCAAGCCGAAAGGCGTGATGTTGAAGACGCTGAAATCAAGCTGGAACCGGCGCGCCACGGCCAGGATGATCGCTGAATAAAGCGCGAAGCCCAATATCTGCGGCAGGATGCGTGGCACGACCGAACCGCGCATGATGAAGAACAGCTGCAGGAATGTGGGGCGCGGGCGAACGATCATCGAAGGCCTTTCACGGACCGGCATCGGCCCTCAGCGTCTCTAGAGCAATCCCAGGAAAGGTGTGAGACGGTTTCCCCTTGGGGATTGCGTCAAATCAAAGCGATAGTGCGATACGACAGGCCGGCGAGCCCGGCCGTCAGCGACATCGCCATGTCGTCCTTGCAGGCTATCGGCGGTCGATGGACGCGCATACTGAGGAGCTCCGGGCCGCTGTCCGCGTCTCCAGTCGAGAAAAGAGCAAACATGGCCGGCGAAACCGATCTGAAGACACTGCTGGCATCGATGACACCGGAGCTGCTCGCCGGCGCCTATGTATTCGTCACGCTGGCACCCGGCGTCCCTCAGCCGGAAGGCGTTGAGCCGGTGATGGTGTTTCGCGAGCGCGAGGGCGTGACACTGATCGTGACCGAGGAGGCGGCCAGCGCCGCGGCACTGACCGCTTCGTTCCGCTGCCGGATGCTGACGCTGAACATCCATTCGTCGCTGGAAGCCGTCGGCTTCCTCGCCGCCATCACCACGCGCCTGGCCGCCGCCGGCATGGGCGTCAATCCGGTCTCGGCCTTCTACCACGACCATCTGTTCGTCCCGGCCGACAGGGCGGAGGAAGCGCTGGAGCTGTTGGAAAGGTTGGCGGCGGCCAATCGGACGTAAAGCCGGTGCTGCCCCTCATCCGCCTGCCGGCACCTTCTCCCCGTATAGTGACGGGGAGAAGAAAGCTAACGGCGGAAGGCCGAGCCCGCGACCGCGGGCCGCCGGTCGTCCGGCGCCCCCGCGGAGGGCCCGCCGCGGCAGCGGCGATACGGCCCGTGAGCGAAAATCAAGCCGCCTTCTTCTTCGGCTGGATCAGGCCGCGCTCGACCAAAAGCTCGGCGATCTGTACCGCATTGAGCGCCGCGCCCTTGCGCAGATTGTCGGAGACGATCCACATCGACAGGCCGTTGTCGATGGTCGAATCCTCACGGATGCGCGAGATGAAGGTGGCGTCCTCGCCGGCCGATTCCAGCGGCGTGATGTAGCCGCCGTCCTCGCGCTTGTCCAAGACCTGGCAGCCCGGCGCCTCACGCAGGATGTCGCGCGCCTCGTCGGCGGTGATCGGCTTTTCGAACTCGATGTTGACCGCTTCCGAATGGCCGATGAACACCGGCACGCGCACGCAGGTCGCCGTCAGCTTGATCTTGGGGTCGAGCATCTTCTTGGTCTCGGCGACCATCTTCCACTCTTCCTTGGTGGAGCCGTCGTCGAGGAAGACGTCGATATGCGGGATGACGTTGAAGGCGATGCGCTTGGTGAACTTCTTGACCTCGACCCCATCGGCGACGAAGACCGCGCGGGTCTGGGTAAAGAGTTCGTCCATGCCTTCCTTGCCGGCGCCCGATACCGATTGATAGGTGGCGACGACGACGCGCTTGATGGTGGCGAAGTCGTGCAGCGGCTTCAGCGCCACCACCAGCTGCGCCGTCGAGCAGTTCGGATTGGCGATGATGTTCTTGCGCGTGAACAGCGAGATCGCGTCCGGGTTCACTTCCGGCACGATCAGCGGCACGTCCTGGTCGTAGCGGAAGGCCGACGAATTATCGATGACGACGCAGCCCTGCTTGCCGATCTTCGGCGACCATTCCTTGGAGACGCTGCCGCCAGCCGACATGATGCAGATGTCGGTGTCGGAAAAATCGTACTGATCGAGCGTCTTCACCTTCAGCGTGCGGTCGCCGAACGACACTTCCGTGCCCTGGCTGCGCCGCGACGCCAGCGCCACGACTTCGCTTACCGGAAAGCCACGCTCTTCCAGTATGTTGAGCATTTCCCGGCCCACATTGCCCGTGGCGCCGACGATCGCTACCTTGAAACTCATCGAAAAATCTCCTGTCCCTCTCCGCTTGGTTTTTGGAGAAACCCGCTGGCCGGTGCGGGTTCCGTCCCCCGGGCCGGACCCGGGAGAGGGTGGTTAGGCCAAGGGAATCACACCGTTTTGGTGGTGGTTTTGGCCATAGTTTTGCTGGAACGAGGAGACGCGCCGACGCGCCCGGCCCAATGATGTGCATTGAGGCTGGGGGCATCGAATGCAAGAAGAGCCACCAAAAGGCCGCGCATCGAAACTGTCCCGTTCGGTGCCGGCTTTTACGCGGTTTGCGTCAAGAGTCAATTGCCGAGCGGCGCCTGGTTTTGCGCGCGCCCTGTACAATCGCGGCTGCGCGAAGTACGAACGGCCAAGATTGTTTGGCTGGCGCTAGGCCCGCCCCGGCATGTGCTCCGTGATGAGCGCGGACCCTAAAATTCCGAAAGAGTGAGATGTCCAACTTCGAAGCACTTGTTCCAGCGCTTGCCAGGGCGCTGGAGAAACGCGGCTATTCCGAGCTGACGCCCGTCCAGAAGGCGGTCGTGGCGCCCGAGCTCGGCGAGGCCGATGCGCTGGTTTCGGCGCAGACAGGCTCCGGCAAGACGGTGGCCTTCGGCCTCGCTCTGGCGCCGACCCTGCTTGGGGGCGCGGAGCGCTTTGGCCACGCCGCGGCACCGCTGGCGCTGGCGGTGGCGCCGACGCGCGAACTCGCCTTGCAGGTGACGCGCGAGCTGGAATGGCTCTACGAGCTGACCGGCGCAACCGTGGCGTCCTGCGTCGGCGGCATGGACATGCGCTCGGAGCGGCGTGTGCTGGAGCGCGGCGCCCATATCGTCGTCGGCACGCCCGGCCGGCTGCGCGACCACATCACCCGGCGCTCGCTCGACATGTCGGCGCTGAAGGCGGTGGTGCTCGACGAGGCCGACGAGATGCTCGATCTGGGCTTTCGCGAAGACCTCGAATTCATCCTCGACGCCGCTCCGGCCGAACGCCGGACGCTGATGTTCTCGGCCACGGTGCCGCGCTCGATCGCCACGCTCGCCCAGGGCTATCAGCGCGATGCGGTGCGCATTTCGGCCGCCGGCGAGGAGAAGCAGCATCTCGACATCGAGTACCGGGCGCTGAGCGTCGCCCAGCCCGACCGCGAGAACGCCATCATCAACGTGCTGCGCTATTACGAAGCCAAGAACGCGCTGGTGTTCTGCAACACGCGTGCCGCCGTCAATCATCTGACCGCGCGCTTCAACAACCGCAACTTCTCCGTCGTGGCGCTGTCGGGCGAGCTCAGCCAGAACGAGCGCAGCCATGCCTTGCAGGCGATGCGCGACGGCCGCGCCAAGGTTTGCATCGCCACCGATGTCGCGGCGCGCGGCATCGACCTGCCCAATCTCGAACTGGTCATCCACGCCGACCTGCCGACCAATCCCGAAACGCTGCTGCACCGCAGCGGCCGCACCGGCCGTGCCGGGCGCAAGGGCGTCAGCGCGCTGATCGTGCCCAACAGCGCCCGCAAGCGCACCGAACGGCTGCTGCAGAACGCCGGCCTCAAGGCAACATGGGCGAGCCCGCCCTCGGCCGACGATGTGATGCGGCGCGACGACGAGCGCATCCTTGCCGATCCGGCTTTCGACGAGCCGGTGAAGGAAGACGAGCGCGGTTTCATCGACGCGCTGCTCGCCAGGCATGGCGCCGAGCAGGTGGCCGCTGCCTTCGTGCGCCAGTGCCGCGCCAGCCGCTCGGCCCCCGAGGACCTCATGGAGATCGCGCCGTTCACGCCGTCGCGTGAAAGACCGGCAGGCGAAGGTTTCGCGCGTCGCGACGAGGCGCCCAGCCGCCGCGACGATTTCGGTGACAGCGTCTGGTTCTCGCTGTCGATCGGGCGCCGGCAGAATGCCGAGCCGCGCTGGCTGATCCCGATGCTGTGCCGCACCGGCAGCATCTCGAAGCGCGAGATCGGAGCGATCAAAATGCAGCCGGAAGAGACCTATGTGCAGATATCAGCCGACTGGGCCGACCGCTTCCTCGCCGCGATCGGTCCCGACCGCAAGCTGCAGGGCAACATCCTGGTGAAGCGGCTCGACGGCCAGCCCGATCTGTCGCGCGCCGGCTATCAGCCGCCAAGCCCCGACAAGAAGCCGCATCGCGGCAAGGCGCCGTTCGACCCCAACGCGCCGAAGCGCAAATTCGAGAAGCGTGCACCGGCAGCAGTCGATCAGCGCCCGGCCGCCGCGCATGAGGCAAAGCCATGGGCGAAGAAGCCGGGCAAGCCGAAATTCGACACCACCGGCGCGCCCAAGCACAAGAAGGCGAAGAAGCGGCCCGCCTAGGACTTTGGCCGGAGGGACGCGCTTGCCTGCAGGCCAGCCTTGATGGCAGCCCAGCTGGCCGATGCCGGCGTCGGGCGATGCTGCCTTGCGATGCGTTCCGTCAGCGACGAGCGCCAATCCGGGTCCTCCGCCATCTTGCGGATCGCCGCATACCAGCCGGCCTGGTCATTGGAATCGACCGCCGGCATCAGCTCGCGGCTCGCCTCGATCAGCGACGGTGCGGTCGAGACGATGACGGGAATGCCGAAATCGAGACATTCCGAGGCGCCGTAGCCCCAGCCCTCGATATGCGAGGGAAAGACGCCGAAGGAAGCGCTGCGATAATATTGGATGAGCTCCTCATCGCTGATCGCTCCGGTGAACGCAACCCGCTCGAGTAGTCTCGGATGGGCCTTGAGATAGGCGCGCAGCGGATCGATCATCCAGCCCCAGCGCCCGGCGCAGACGAGCCGCGGCAGCTTGACGCCCTCGTCGAGCGCCTGCTGCCAGATCCGTGCCAGCAGGATGTGGTTCTTGCGCACTTCGATGGTCGAACAATAGAGCACGAATGGCTCGGCGACCTTGATGGGCGAAGTCTCGCCCATGCGCGAAGCCGTCTCGTACAGGATGGAAGGCATCGGAAACCGGTATACTACCGGCTGCGTGACGCCTGCCTGTTGCATATGATCGGTCAGCGTCGCGCCAACTTCGTCGGATGCACAAAATGCCGGCGCGCCGGAGCGCACGAGGTGCTCGAGATATGACCCGAAACGACTCTCGCCATGGCTCATACCAACCAGGTCGGGGCGCAGTGTCGGGATGAGGTCGTGGCAAAGGAACGCGAGGCCACCGGCGCGCCCCGAGACGGCGGCTCGGTCATCCCCGGTCAGAATGTGATGGCTGATCAAGACAAGGCGTTCAGTCTCGGCCGGTTGGCTTGGAACATCCTGACGCGGGGCCGACCGGATCCGCGCCCGCTGGTACAGACGATAGGCCCGGATCAGCAGCCTCGTCGCCTGATAGGCAATGCCTTTGCGGCCATGGGTCACCGTCTTGGCGAGATGGCGGTCGGCGTCGCGCTTGCCCCATGGCTGTTGCCTCACCGCCTCGAAGGCCCGCACCAGCGCCATGCGTCTCCCCGGCCATGGTGTGAGGCGCCAAGGTGAAATCTCCCCAGTCGCGACATGGTCTTGCTCGAAAGGAGCGAGGGGGCGAAACCGGCCTTCCCACGGTCGGAACGCCACCACCTCCACGGAAGGGTCAGGATCAGCCAGGGCCGCGCCGATGAGAAAGCTTTCCACCCGTGGGATGCCGACAAGTCCCTGGCCAGACGGCCAGAACGTCAGGCCGGTGGCGTCGATGGCCAGCCTGGGAGGCTTTCTTTCCCTTCCGTCTTCAATCGCGGCTTTACTGTCAGGACTCTCGACTGTCATTGGCTGCTTCTGTCGAAGGCGGTTGGCACTCGATGTCTTATGCTTCATTTGCCGCCAAGACGGTAGCCGTGCTGCCCGGTATTGCCCATCGGCTCGGCCCTGTGCCACACCTTAGGCCGGGACGTGGCAAGAGGGGTGGCCTATGCGCGGTGAAGTGCTTCACTATGACGGCGACCAGGGGTTCGGCTTCATCACCGGATCTGACGGGAACCGCTACACCTTCACCCGTGAGAGTTTACGCCGGGAAACCGCCATGCCCAACGGTACCGTCGTCGAATTCCAGCCAGGCGGCGGGCAGGCGCGCGATGTTTTTTCGATCGCCGCTCCGACTGCCGCCGACCCCGGCATCAAGGCCCCACAAGCCCGGGCCGCCGTTCCGCCTGCAGCGGCCCCATCTCCCGCGCAGCCTTTCGGCCGCTCCTCCGAGCCAGCCGAGCCCACCGATCTCTGGGGCTACTTCTGGCGTGGCGTGACGCAGAACTATTTCAATTTCGCCGGGCGTGCCCGCCGCAAGGAATATTGGGGTTTTTTCCTGTTCTGGGTGGTCTCGCTGCTTGTCATCGGCGGCATCGGCCTTTTCGCCGACAACGAAATGGGCAATTTCGACAGCAGCGTATCGGCGGCGGTAACCGTCGGCCTTTGCGGCACCTTCGTTCTGGCGACATTGCTGCCCAGCCTCGGCATGACGGTTCGCCGCATTCATGACATCGGCCTGTCGGGCTGGTTTTATCTGGTGGTGCTGATCCCGACCATCGGCAGCCTGGTCATCCTGGTCTTCGCGCTGATCCCGACACAGGCCCGGGAAAACCAGTGGGGACCGGTGCCGGCGGACGTCGGGGTTTAATTATGACGTGCATATTGCAATCGTAAGCAACCCTGGGTAGTATTGCCTATCGCAGCATAGATGGGGGTAAGCATGCGGGGCGCGGTGCTTCACTACGACAAGGATCAGGACTACGGCTATATCAACGGAGTTGACGGCAAGCGCTACTTCTTCGTCTCTAACGACCTGACTCAGGGGGCAGCCCTCGTCAGCGGCACCCTCGTAGAATTCCAGCCGGATGACGGGACGGCGCACAATATCGTCGCTGTCACCCCGACCGCGCCATCGTCGAGCGCGGGCCAGCCACAGCAGCCCCGCCGTTCCGCCGAGAGCGGGCCTGCCTCTTCCACGGGTCTGGGGGCTTACTTCTGGCGCGCGATAATCGCGGACTATAGCAATTTCAGCGGACGCGCCCGCCGCAAGGAATTCTGGGCCTTTTGCCTATGTTTTAATCTTGTGCTGGTGGCGCTTCTTGGCTTTGGGATACTCGTCAATCTGGCCGTCAACGGTTTCGGCATCAACGCGGGCAAGACGTCGATCGGATTCCTACCCGCCGCTGTCTTCGTCTTGGCATTCGGCCTGCCATGGACCGCGCTTACCGTGCGGCGTTTGCACGATGTCGGTCTGAGCGGCTGGTTTGTCCTGCTCGGCTACATTCCGGCTATCGGCGCGGTGGCCTTGCTGGTCTTGGGGCTTGCGCCGTCTCAGCTGGGCGAAAATCCCTGGGGGCGGATGCCGGCGGGCGTCAGAGTTTAGCCGCCTTCAGCGCCTCGCCCGAAAGCCTGAGGAAGACCTTCTGGCCGTGGCGCTCGGCGCCAAGCCCGCCGTAGAAGCGCAGTGCGCCCTCGTTCCAGTCCTCGGTGGTCAGGTCGATGCGGCCGATGCCGTGGCTGAGGCAATGATCAGCAAGAAAGCCGATCAGCGCCCGGCCGGTGCCGGCGTTGCGGGCTTTTTCGCACACGAACAGGCCTTTCAGGAACAGCAACCGTTCGAGATCGATACCTGGATGCACGATCGCCACCGACGCCAGGCCGCTGACCTCGCCGTCGACGAAGGCCAGCGCGAAATGCGGATAGGCTGGGCTTTCCTCGCCAAGCCATTTGCGTGCGGCAGACAGGGCCCGGTCGGCATCGAGAGGCGGCGGCCGGTAGTGAACAGCCATCTCGCACAATATGGCCGCGAGTGCCGCGGCGTCCTCGATCGTCGCCCAGCGGACGTCGACCGCCATGGTATCAGCCCAGGAATTTGGCGATGATCGCGTCGCCCATTTCGACGGTGCCGACCTCGGTCATGCCGTCGGACATGATGTCTTTGGTGCGCAAGCCCTGATCAAGCACGGCGGCGATCGCGCTTTCGACGCGGTCGGCTTCCTCGACCATCCCGAAGGAATAGCGCAGGCACATGGCGAAGGAAGCGATCATGGCGATCGGGTTGGCGATGCCCTTGCCGGCAATGTCGGGCGCCGAGCCGTGCACCGGTTCGTACAGTGCCTTGCGCTTCTTGGTCTTCACATCAGGCGCGCCGAGCGAGGCCGACGGCAGCATGCCGATCGAGCCGGTCAGCATGGCGGCAATGTCGGACAGCATGTCGCCGAACAGATTGTCGGTGACGATGACGTCGAACTGTTTTGGCCAGCGCACCAGCTGCATGCCGCCGGCATCGGCCAGCATGTGGTCGAGCTTGACGTCGGAATAGCGCGCCTTGTGGGTCTGGGTGACGACCTCGTTCCACAGCACGCCCGACTTCATCACATTGCGCTTTTCCATCGAGGTGACGTGGTTCTTGCGCGTCCGGGCCAATTCGAAGGCGACGCCCGAAATGCGCTCGATCTCGAAGGTGTCGTAGACCTGCGTGTCGATGCCGCGTTTCTGGCCGTTGCCGAGATCGATGATCTGCTTGGGCTCGCCGAAATAGACGCCGCCAGTCAGCTCGCGCACGATCAAAATGTCGAGACCCTCGACCACCTCCTGCTTGAGCGAGGAGGACGCCGCCAGCGCCGGATAGCAGATGGCCGGACGCAGATTGGCAAACAGCTCCATGTCCTTGCGCAGGCGCAGCAAGCCGGCTTCAGGGCGCACCTCATAGGGCACCGCATCCCATTTCGGACCGCCCACGGCGCCGAACAGCACCGCGTCGGCCGCCATCGCCTTTTCCATGTCGGTATCGGAGATCGCCGCGCCATGCGCGTCATAGGCGCAGCCGCCGACCAGCCCCTCATCGGTGGCAAACCCGCTGCCGAGCTTGTCGTTCATGACCGCGATCAGTTTCTTGACCTCGGCCATGGCCTCGGGACCGATGCCGTCACCGGGGAGCAGGAAAAGATGCTTCGTTGCCATGGAGAAACCGTCCTGGAAAGATTTGAACCGGCGCTTTGCTAAACGCCAAGCGGCCCGTGCGCAAGGAGGAACGCAGCGATCAAGGACAACCTCGTTCGTTTGCGATCCTTCGCGCCCCCCTCTGCCCCGCCGGCCTCCCGCAAATTGCAGCGCCTTGCCATCACCGATGCGAGAGAATGTTGACCAGCCGGCCGAACGGATCGCGGACGTAGAAGCGCCGCACGCCCCATTGCTCGTCGGCCGGTCCGTATTCGATGGCAAAGCCCGCGGTCTTCATGGCATCGAGCGCCGCATCGACATCGTCGACCTCGATGGAGAGGTCGGGCACCGGCGTGCCGGAGCCGCCCTGTGCCATGAAACTGACCTGGACATCCATCTTTGCTTGCGAGCCATAGGTGGCGATCCAGCCAAGGTCCATCAGCACATCGAGGCCGAGGACATCCTGGTAGAAACGCTTCGCCGCGGCGACATCCGATGTCTCGATGTTGACAACGATACGACGGACCTTCATCGTCGAACTTTCATGCCGCGCGCCGCAGCGCCGTCACCTCGATCTCGATCTTCATCTCCGGTCTGTTGAGCTGGCAGACGATCATCGTCGCCGCCGGCCTGATGTCGCCGAACGTCTCGCCGAGGATCGGGAAGACGATGTCCACGAAGGCCTGGTCGGTGATGTAGTAATGCGCCCGCACCACGTCAGCCAACTCGAAGCCGCCATCCTTGAGCGCCTTGCCGATCGTCGCCAGGCAATTGCGCGTCTGCGCCTCCACCGTCTCCGGCATCGTCATCGTCGCATAGTCGTAGCCGGTCGTTCCGGACACGAAGCACCATTCGCCCTGCACCACGGCACGCGAATAGCCGGCGGTCTTTTCGAACGGAGAACCGGTGGAGATCAGTTTTCGCATGGGGTTTCCTTGCAGGATTGTGGTGGTCATCTTGCAGGGAAAGGGCAGAGCAGGCCATGGGCCAAGGTTGTGTGCGTCAAGTTCTGCAAAATTTGGCGGCCATGGTGCTGGTCATGCGGCTTGGCGTAGAGCGAGCTTCTTGTGCTCGCGCAGGTCGTCCATGTTGATGTATCGGTTGGCCTCCATCCAGTTTTCGTTGGTCTCGACGGCCAACGCCCTGA
>NZ_RZRU01000039.1 GCF_003997495.1 Mesorhizobium sp. M7A.F.Ca.US.008.03.1.1
TCAGGGCGTTGGCCGTCGAGACCAACGAAAACTGGATGGAGGCCAACCGATACATCAACATGGACGACCTGCGCGAGCACAAGAAGCTCGCTCTACGCCAAGCCGCATGACCAGCACCATGGCCGCCCAATTTTGCAGAACTTGACGCACACAACCAAATCGACTGATCGCGGCGCGCGGTCAAGAGGCGAAGGTGCTTGGGCGTGGCCCGGGTGACCACTTATGCCTGCTGCCTCTCCTCCCGCCAGTTTCTGGCCGCGCAATGGCATTGGCGAGATGCGATGTGCCAATATCGGCATTTGCACTGGTGGCGCGCCTGTGATCCAAGGCGACGATAAATCCCAGGCACTCGTCTTTGCGGTTGGAGCGCTGAATGACTGGAATGACACGTCGCAGGCTCTTGAAAACAGCCGCCATCGCAGGCGCCAGCGGGATCGGACTCTCGGCCATCAGCAGGCTTGGCAGCTGGGCCGCTGCCAGTCCGGAGCCGGTGGTGCTGCAGACGGCGAAAATCCAGGCCAGGCTGATGGATGTCGGCCCGACCAGGGATGTGCTGACCTACGGCAACGCCGGAATGCCGCCCGTGCTCAGAATGAAAAAAGGCGAGCCCTTTGCCGCGCGTCTTGTCAACGCGATCGACGATCCGACGACCATCCACTGGCACGGCATTCGCGTTCCAAACAAGATGGACGGCGTGCCGTTCCTGGTCCAACCCTACGTCTACACCGGCGATCATTTCGACTACGCCTTCACGCCGCCCGATGCCGGCACCTTCTGGTACCACCCGCACTGCAACACGCTGGAGCAGATGGGCCATGGCCTGACCGGCGTGATTGTGGTCGAGAATCCCAACGACCCGAAATTCGATGCCGAAATCGTCCTCAACCTGCGCGACTGGCGCCTCGGTGACGACGGTCAGTTCATCGACCAGTTCCGGCCGCGCGATGCCGCGAGAACCGGCACTTACGGCACGGTGCGCACCGCCAATTGGCTCGACCAGCCGCAGTATGATGCGCCGGCCGGTGGACTGGCGCGGCTGCGCGTCGCCATCACCGACGTCACGCGTATCTACGCTTTTCGCGTCGACGGCGCGGAGGCGAGTGTCATGGCGCTCGACGGCAATCCGGTGCCTGAGCGTTTTTCGCCCGATGCCTTGCTGCTTGGACCGGGACAGCGCCTGGAGCTGGCCATCCGCATGCCCGACGAGGAAGGCGCGATCGTCAGCTTGAGGGACGTCAGGGGCACCAAGCCAAAAATCCTGGCAACCCTGCACGCGACCGGAAACTCCCTCAAACGGGACATTCGCGATGTTGCTCCACTGGAGCTCAATCCGGTGTCGGAAGTAGATCTCACCAGCGCCCAACATATTTCCCTGGCGCTCAGCGCCACGGCGGAAAACGTCCGGAGCGATGGCATCTGCGGTTCGCTGGGCTACAGTTTCTGGGCCATCAACAAAGTGCCGTGGCCCGGTGACACCAAGGATCCGACCGCGCCACTGGCCGAACTGAAGCTCGGGCGCAGCTACGTCATCGACATGGAGAACCTGACGCCGCAATCCCATCCGATGCATCTGCACGGCATGAGCTTCAAGGTGCTGTCATCCTCGACGCGCCAGGTCCAGCCTGTGATTTCCGACACCTATCTCATCCAGCCCAACGAAAAGGTTCAGCTCGGTTTCGTCGCCGACAATCCCGGCGACTGGCTGCTGCACTGCCACATCATCGAGCATCAGAAATCGGGCATGACGAGCTACGTCACGGTGGTGTGAAGCCGCGTCAGCCTGCGCGTAGCGTCTGGACCGTCACTTGCGCAATTGCGCCTCGATCTCGTCGAGCACTTTGTCCTTGCCGATGCCGGTGAGGAAGGCGAGGCCCTTGATCACCGGCTTGGTCACCGAAGCGGAGATCGGGGTGGTTGCGACGATGAAGTCGACATTGTCGGCCAGTCCGGGCACTTCGGTGGCCTTTGCCTGCTGGGCGTTGAAGGTGAGGCCGCGTTTCTTCATTTCCTCGGTGACGGCGACATTGACCGCGGTCGAGGTGGCGATGCCCGTGCCGCAGGCAAAGAGAATGGTTTTCTGTCTGGACATCTCTGCTTCTCCTTGTTTCAGCCGAGTACGGCTCGCACGTCTTCGAGGGTTCTGGCCGACCTCAAATCATCCAAGGCTTGCGGGTTCTGGATGGTGGCCATGACGGCCTGCAGCGCCTCAATCTGCTTGTCCTTGTCGTTGATGGCAAGCAGGAAGACGAAGCCGACCGGCAGCATCTCGTCGGGATCCTCCATGTTGGCGAAGGTCACCGGTTGCTTCAATGTACCCATCGCGATGCCAGGCTTCAGCACATGCTCCGGATCGGTGTGCGGCACCGCGACATTGTCGGAGCGTTCCAGCGGCAGTCCGGTCGGGATGGTCAATTCGCGGCGCACGACCGCGTCGGCATAGGAGCTTTTGACATAGCCAAGAGTCTCCAGCCGGCCCGCCAGGATGCGGATGATTTCCTCATTGGTCGAGGCATCGGATCCGAGCACGATCGCGTCGGGGTCCAGAAGCTGCATGAGGCCGTCGGACATTCTTTGCTCCGTCGATGAAATCGTGCGCCCCGAGGTAGGGCGCACGATCGGTTTGAAGGGTGGATGCTATCAGGTTCAGGCCGTCTCTTCGGCCGGCTCGTCCTCGACGCCCGCGGCCCGCTCCCAGCCGAGCGGATTGCGGCGATAGAGGACAAACAATGCCGCGATGACCACCGCGATCACGATGATGCCGATAAGTCCAAGCCCCTGGATCGCCTCGATGACCACATAAGGCACCCACAGGAAGCCGTCGACCACCGAGGTGATCTGCAGCGCGTCCGCCGGCAGCTTGAAGCCCGATGAGACTGCTGCACTGGTGAACAGCGGCGCCAGCGCGTTGGCGACGTAGAAGCCGATGGCCAGCGTAACCGTGCCGATCACCACCATTCGGAACACGTTGCCTTTGACCAGCGGCGCGGTCATGGCGACGATGAAGGGGATGACCGCAAGGTCGGCGAACAGGATGACGCGGTTGCCCGGCAGGATGATGGACAGGATGATTGCGATCGGCACCAGGATCAGTGACGACGAGATCGCGGCCGGATGGCCGATCAGGATCGCGGAATCGAGGCCAACAAGAAGCTCGCGATCGCCCGTGCGCTTGCGCACGAATGCCTGGGCTGCGTCGGAAACCGGCAGCAGGCCTTCCATCAGGATCTTGACCATGCGCGGCAGCAGCAGCATGACCGCGGCCAGCGTCATGCCGGTGCCCAGAACCTTTGCCAGCACCACACTGAGATCACCCGCATTGTAGAAGGCAATCGCACCAAGCACGAGGCCGATGATCAGGCCCATCACGACAGGTTCGCCGAACACGCCGAACCTGCGCTCGATCGTATCGGTGTTGATGTTGATGCGGTTGATCCCGGGAATGCGGTCCATGATCCAGTTGAGCACAATGGCGATCGGCAGGATCTGCGCCGAGGCGAGATGAGGCACCGAAATGCCGGGGACGCCGTAGAACTGCTGCACCGCGCGCGCCGACCAGTCGGCGAACAGCAGCGAGAGTGCTGCGACAAGTGCTGCGACCGCGATGCCATAGGCCAGATTGTCGGTTGCGGCGACGACCAGCGAGCCGACAAAGGCGAAGTGCCAGAAATTCCAGACGTCGACATTGAGCGTGCGCGTCATGCGTGTCAGCAACAGCACGATATTGACGAGGATGCCGACCGGAATGACCCAAAGGCCGACCGATGAGCCGAAGGCGATCGCGGCCGCGGAGGGCCAGCCGACATCGATGATGTCGCGATGGATGCCGGTGTTGGTGACGATGGCCTTGGCAACGTCGCCAATCGACGTGAACATGAGGCCAAGCACCAGATTGATGCCGATGAAGGCGACGCCGATGGTGACGGCGGCACGAAAAGCCTTGCTGACCTTGGCGCCCAGAACCACGGCGATGATGAAAATGACAATTGGCAGCAGGATCGTCGGGCCAAGCGTATCGATGGCCCCTTTTAGGCCCGCGAGAACAGTATCCATTTTTCCTCCCCTGGAGCCGCGAGCCTTCGCTCGACGCCTCGCAAATGATGCTCCATCCAGCCTTTGACGCGCCCTGGCGCAAAGACACTCCCCAATTTGCCCCAGAGGCGAATGCTTCCCGACTGTCGCGTCGGTGAACATTTGCCTTTGCTAGCAAACGAATGTTTTATTGGGGCTGCTCACAACAATGTCAATTGGGCACCCTTTGTGCCAATCACCCTGGACCGATGTCCCTTGCTCGGGCGATTTCGCTGGAAGTTGCCGGTCGTGACAGGGTTTCGTTGGCAAATCGAACCCGTTCCCTGCTATCCGACCCAAATCACGAAGCTGTGGACATTTCCTGCATGACCAACGTCGCCCTGACCGGACTTGCCCGTGATCTCGCCAAGCGTGCCGCCGAAGGCCGCCCAGTGCGCATCGGTGTCATCGGTTCGGGCGAAATGGGCACCGACCTGGTCACGCAGGGCATGCTGATGCCGGGCATTTCGGTCTGCGCCGTCTCGACGCGCCGCCCGCACACCGCGCGCGATGCCATCCGTATCGCCTATGGCGACGAAGCCATGGCGGTCGAAGCCGATACCGCTTCGAAAGTCACCGGCGCCATCGAGAGCGGCAAGATCGCCATTACCTCCAACGAGATGCTGGTCA
Organism: Mesorhizobium sp. M7A.F.Ca.US.008.03.1.1; assembly: GCF_003997495.1. Lineage (GTDB taxonomy): Bacteria > Pseudomonadota > Alphaproteobacteria > Rhizobiales > Rhizobiaceae > Mesorhizobium. The sequence continues at coordinate 4,699 of NZ_RZRU01000039.1, forward strand.
CAAACCCGCTGATCGACGTCGTCATCGACGCCACCGGCAAGCCGGGCGTCGCCGCCGATTTCGACCTGATGGCGATGGAGCACGGCAAGCATCTGGTGATGATGAACGTCGAGGCCGACGTCACCATCGGCTGCTATCTCAAGCAGCAGGCCGACCGGCTTGGCGTCGTCTATTCGGTGGGTGCGGGCGACGAGCCGTCGAGCTGCATGGAACTGATCGAGTTCGCGTCGGCGCTCGGGTTGACCATCGTCTCGGCCGGCAAGGGCAAGAACAACCCGCTCAACCACGATGCCGTGCCGGACGACTATCGCGCCGAAGCGATCCGCCGCAACATGAACCCGCGCATGCTGGTCGAGTTCGTCGACGGTTCCAAGACCATGGTCGAGATGTGCGCCATCGCCAACGCCACTGGGCTGGTGCCCGATGTGCCCGGCATGCACGGCCCGAAGGCCGACCGCGATGACCTCGCCAAGGTGCTGATCCCGCGCGAGGATGGCGGACTGCTGACGAAGAAAGGCGTCGTCGACTACACGGTCGGCAAGGGCGTCGCGCCTGGCGTCTTCGTCATCGTCGAGGCGACGCATCCGCGCATCATCGAGCGCATGGACGATCTGCATATCGGCCACGGCCCCTACTACAGCCTGTTCCGGCCCTATCATCTGACCTCGCTGGAAGTACCGCTGACCGCCGCCCGCATCATGCTTTTCGGCAAGCCCGACATGGTCCCGCTGCCGCGGCCCGTTGCCGAAGTCTGCGCCGTCGCCAAGCGCGACCTTGCCGCCGGCGAGACCTTCGATGCGATCGGCGAGACCTGCTACCGCTCCTGGACCATGACCGTCGGCGAAGCCCGTGCCCAGCGCGCCGTGCCGGTCGGCCTGCTCGAGGGCGGCAAGGTGCTGAAACCGGTGAGGAAAGGCGAATTGCTGACGACAGGCAATGCAGAGCCTGACCAGACAACAAGGCTGTTCGCCTTGCGCCGGCTGCAGGACGAGATGCTATACGGGGCCTGAAGGACCGCGCTGGCGCTGCTAAGACAAATGATGGACTGTGGGGGCAAATGTCGCCAAAGGTCGGTTACATGAACCTTCACATCAGAGATCCGCGTGCGCGCGAACTCGCTCTTCAACTTACCGCCAAGCGAAAGATTTCGATCACCAGAGCGGTTATCGAAGCGCTTGAAAATGAACTGAAGCGGGAAAGAGCCTATGTGCCTCTGGCGGACCGGTTGGCTGCAATTGCCGATGATCTCAGGGCCAAAGCGGGCGACTCTGGTCGGGCAGTGAGCAAGGGTGAAATCGACGGCATGTGGGGCAATCCCTGACGTCGTCGCTCCGTGAGCGGCAGCGGCATGGGTGGCGTCCGAGTGGTGACTTACTTCCCCAGTTCGACCGACCGCAGCCGCGCGGCCTCCACCGCCTGCGTCAGCAGATTGGTCAGCCGATCCTCGCCCATCAGCACGGCCAGCGCCGCGGCCGTCGTGCCGTTGGGGCTGGTGACCTGCTGGCGCAGCACGCCCGGTTCCTCGCCGCTTTCGGCGGCAAGCGAGGCGGCGCCATAGACGGTCTGAATGGCGAGCAGCTTGGCGGTCGCCGTCGGCAGCCCGGCCTTCTCGGCTGCCACGGTCAGCGCTTCGATGAAATGGAAGATATAGGCCGGCCCCGATCCGGACACGGCGGTCACCGCATCCATCAGGCCCTCATCGTCGATGGTGGTCACTTCGCCGCTCGCCGACAAAAGGTCGGCGACGAAACGCTTGGTGTCATCGGACACGAGCTTGTTGGAGAACACCACCATCATGCCCTTGCCGATCGCCGCCGGCGTGTTGGGCATGCAGCGCACGATCGGCGCGCGGTTACCGAGGATTTCCTCGAAGGTGGCGGCAGGCGTGCCGGCGGCGATGCTGACAAAGGTGGTGCGGCCATCGCCGAAACGCTTGTAGGCGGCCGTGACGTCGCGGATCACCTGCGGCTTCACCGCGATGACGACGAGATCGGGCACGGCATCGGCTGGAATATCGCCGGCATCGGCCGATGTGCCGCAGCCCAACGCTGCCGCGCGATTGCGCAGATCGGCATTGGGCTCGACGACGAACACCGCCGACGGCGCAAGCTTGCCGGATTTCAGCCAGCCCGAGAGCATGGCGTAGCCCATATTGCCGCAGCCGGCGAGAACAAGCCTGATCGTCATCGAAAGCCCTCCGAAGGAAGGCCTTCACATAGACGCTGGCGCTTCCCTGGGGAAGCCCTATCAGGATCGCGAGCCACCACCATCGGGATCGCGAACCGCGATCGGCCGGAGTGAGACCTGCCTGAGGCCAAGCACGCCGAGCACGAAGAACAGCCAGACCGGGTCGCCGCGATGGAAGAAGAAGCTTTCGAGGAAGGCGTTCAGCGCCGTGAACAGCACCACCATCATGAAGAAGTCGCCGAGAAAGATGTTTTCCCTGCGCAACGGAATGCGCATGTAGTCGCGCAGCGGCGCGATGAGGAAGGTGTAGACCGCCACGCAAAGTGCCGGGATGCCCATCAGCACGGCGATGTCGAGATAGCCGTCATGGCCGTGCACGATGGTTCTGATGTCCCACGGCCGGTCGAAGGGCTGGTCCTGGTTGAGCAAGAGCGGCGTGCCCCAGAAGCTCTCATAACCGAAGCCGGTCCATGGCTTCTTCGTCAGCATGCTGCCGGCGAACTCCCACAGTGTCGTACGTCCGGTATAGGTCATGTCGGGGAAATAGATCGCGGCCAGATGTTTTACAGGCGGCAGGAAGACGATGCCCAGTGTGCCGACCGCCGTGGCGATGATCGCCAGGGCAAACAGGATCGGCGTGCCGAGCCGCATGCCTATCAGGCTCGGGAACATCACGATCAGGATCGAGAACGGCACCAGGCCGGCGGTCGTCTTTGAACCGGTGTGCAGCATGAAGATCATCGCTGCGAAGAAGATCCCGGCACCCCAGTAGCGCTGTCCGCGCCGGTAGAGATAGAGACCTGCGAAGCTGAGGCAGGCCATGATCGGCCCGGCGATGTTCTTGTGGGTGAACACGCCGCGCCACAGGCCGGCATGCTCGGGCTCCTGCGAGTCGGCTGTGTGCATCGCCTCGTGCGGAAAGACGATGAGGCCGAGATAGGAAAGGCCCATGACCACGACGGCGGTGAAGATGATCACCTTCGAGAAGGCTTCGGCGTCGCGCGGCAGCACCAGGATCGTCGCCATCGTCAGGATGCCGATCAGGGTGAAGGAGGCGGCGCGCATGGCCGAAGGCGGATCGGTCGACAGGATCACCGAGAGGAAAAAGAAGCCCAGCATCAGCACCCAGGACGGGCTGAGCAGCGAACGCACCACGCGCGGATCGGCAAAGGCCATCAGCGAGAAGATCGACAAGGCGCCGAGCGAACCGAAGCCAAGCTGGTTGACGATGTCGCCGCCTTGACCGGTGAGTTCGGCGCCGGCCGGCTGGAACGGCCGGAAGGACACTATGATGACGGTGAACAGCAGCGCGGCAATGGCGGTGGCCACGCCTTCGCGCGTGAACGCGTCGCTGAGCGGCGCGCGCTCAGTTTTTCTCAGGCTGGCGATATTGCTCATTGGCATATCCGAATTCGGCCAGCACGCGGCCCAGCGCCACATGGACGGGGTAGATGGCGATATCAGGCGATCCGGTCCGCGCCAGCCGGATCAGGCCGCGAAACGGCGAGGCGGCAAGCAGTGCCAGGCTCTTCAGCAACACTTTGGCGCCGGCCATTGGTGTGCCGGCGCGCTTCTTCTTTTCGACCAGTGTCGAGATGACGCCGTTGCGCAGGCTGCGGGCACGGATCCAGTCGGCTTCGATACGACGCGCCGGAACGGTTTCCAACACCTTGGCCTCGGCGCACCAACCCAGAACAAAGCCCTTTTGCGCCGACCGGCTGAGAAAGTCGGAATCACCGCCGCCCATGAAGTTGAATCTGAGATCGAGAAAGGGCGGACCCATGGCGATCAGCACGTTGCGTCCGACCAGAAGATTGCCGGACGAATAGAGCGCCGGCACGCGTCCGGTTTCCCGATAGGGCGGCGCGAACACCGGATGCTCGGCCCATCGCGCATGGGCGGGGTCGGCAAACATGGGCACCTGTGGGCCGCCGACAATATCGGCGCCGAGCGTTTCGGCAGCCCGGCACATCCGTTCCAGCCACTGCGGATCGGCGATCTCGTCATCGTCGATGACCAGCAGATGCCTGAAGTTCGGGAATTGCAGGATGGCCGTCTGCCAGCCGGCATTGTAGGCGCTGCAATTGCCGCGCTCATGCGCGATGATCACCAGCCCCGACATTTCGCCCCGCTCGAACAGCGGCAGCGCCGCCTTGGCACCGGCCCGCGCCGCGGCTTCGTTCTCCATGACGATCACGGCAAAGCGCCTGCCGGTTTGCTGCGCGCGCAGCGACGCCAGCGTTTCTAGCACCCGCTCGGGACGCTTGAAGGTAGGCAAGGTGACGACGGCTTCGACGGCCTCGACGTCGAGCCGCGGCGTGCGTCCAGCGATCGATACTGAACCGTCCGATGGCAAAGGGATCATCCGTGTCCAGCCACATGGTGAGTTGGGCTCTGGTAGCACCACGGTTGATAAGGTTTCGTTAATCACCTTGCACGGAGAAGCCCGCCAGACAGGGACTTTCGGCCGTCGAATGTGCTGGCTTAATCAAGGGTTCACCGCACTTTGCTACCGGATACACCACAGGATAGGTGAGATGCATCTGCTGTTCGCCACATCGATCGTGCCCGACGGTGCTCTCGCCTCGGGCTATGAGATCGCCAACGCTGCGATCATCGCTGCCTTGCGGCGCGCTGGCGCGCGCGTAACCGTCATCGGCTTCACCTGGCCGGGGAAGCCCGCGGCCGACCCCGAAAACACCGTGGTGCTGGGTGCCATCGACGTGCGCACGGACAATGCCTCCGCGCGCCAAAAGCTGGCCTGGGTCGGCAAGGCGCTGCTTTCGGGCCTCACCTTCGCGTCGGTCAAGCTGCGCGCCGTGTCCGACAGCGATGTTCTCGCCGCCATCGAGCGCGCTGGACCGGTTGATGGCTATGTCTTGAATTCCGTGCAGTTCGCCGGCGCCTTCGAAAAGCTGTTCACTGAGCGGCCTTCGATCTTCGTTGCCCACAATGTCGAGCATCTTTCGGCGCGGGAGAATGCCGCTGCCGCCGGCAGCCTCTTCCAGCGCCTGCTGTTTCGCCGCGAGGCAAGGCTGCTCCAGACCGTCGAAGAGCGTCTCTGCCGCCGGGCGCGCTTCGTCTTTACCCTGGCCGAAGAAGACCGCGTCGCACTCGGTGTCGCCTCGCACAACCGCTCGGCGGTGCTGCCGCTGGTGACCGGTGCCCGGGCGCCAACCCTGAAAGGCCCGCGCCGCATCGACTGCGACGCCGCCCTGATCGGCACCTGGACCTGGCAGCCGAACCGCATCGGCCTCGACTGGTTCCTGGGCAAGGTCGTGCCGCATCTGCGGCCCGATTTCCGCATCCGCATCGCCGGCCACATGCCTTCCGGCGTCGCGTCGAAGCATCCGGGTGTTGAATTTGTCGGCCGCGTGCCCGACGCGCAGGCTTTCGTGCGCGGCGCTGCCGTCATCCCGCTGATCAGCACCGCCGGCAGCGGCGTCCAGTTGAAGACAATCGAAACCTTCGAGCTCGGCTTGCCTTCGGTCGCCACCAGCCGTTCGCTGCGCGGCATCGACCACCGTCCGGCCAACTGCGTCGTCACCGACGATCCCGTCGCCTTCGCCAAGGCTCTCGAGGCTCAGGCGGCCGACATCCGCGACGTTGACGGCAGCGCGTTCCGGGGCTCGCAGGTCAAGGCGCTCGACGCTGCCATCCGGCTCGGCCTCGAAAAGCTCGCACCCGTCAGGCAGGAGGCGTTTGCATGAACATGCATTCCGCCCGCGCCGCGTCCGGGCTCGACAAGCTGAAGACGATCCTTGGCATCCCGGTGGTTGCGGTCCGCTGGAACGATGCCATCGCCCTGCTGAACCGGTTGATTGCCGAGCGGCGCTTCACCAAGGTCAGTTTCCTCAACGCCCACAACGCCAACATCGCCTATACCGACCCGGTGTTCGCCCAGGCACTCGATGATTTCCTCATCCTGCCCGACGGCATAGGTATCGATCTGGCGGCGAGACTCCTCTACGGGGCGCCGTTTCCCGACAATCTGAACGGTACCGATTTCGTCCCGGCCTTCCTGCAGGCCTCGACGACGCCGCTGACCGTCGGGCTGCTCGGCGCGACGCGCGTCAATGCCGAAGCGGCGTCGGTCAAGCTGGCGGCACTGGCCGTGCAGCACCGGTTCGTGGTGATCCATGACGGCTATTTCCCCGCTTCGCAGGAATCGGAAATCGTCGACCGGATTGCCGCGCTTCGGCCCGACGTGCTGCTCGTCGCCATGGGCGTGCCGCGCCAGGAATTGTGGATCGAACGCCATATCGACGCGCGCCATTGCACGCTGCCGATCGCCGTCGGCGCGTTGCTTGATTTCCTGAGCGGCGCGGTGCCGCGCGCGCCCTTGTGGATGCGCCGGCTGCGGCTCGAATGGCTGTTCCGGTTGGCTGTCGAGCCGGGCCGCCTGTGGCGCCGTTATGTGGTCGGCAATCCCCTGTTCCTGCTGCGCGTCGTCAGGCAGAAATTCTCGCGTACACCCGAAGCAGCGAGGGATATCAAGTGAACAGCAGGTTCGTGCCAGGTGCCGCTGTCGAGCCAAGCCCGCTGCGGCAGACACCGACGGCGGCAATCGTGACGGCAAGCTACGCGCCCGACTTCGAGCGCTGCCGCCTGCTGTGCGAGACACTTGATCGCCACGTTTCCGGCGCGGCGCACCATTACATACTGGTCGAGCATCGCGATGTCGGTCTGTTTCGCCAATTGGAAACCGGCCGTCGCACGGTCGTCGACGAGCGTGAATTGCTGCCGCGCTGGCTGCACGCCTTCGACGATCCGCTCAGCCTGTTTCGCCGGCGCGTCTGGCTCAGCCTGAAGACCCAGCCCCTGCGCGGCTGGCATGTGCAGCAATTGCGTCGCATCGCCATATCGGCGCATGCCGGGGAAGATGTGCTGATCTTCTGCGATTCCGACGTCGCCTTCTTGAAACCTTTCGACTGCGGCGCCTTCTGGCGCGACGGCAAGGTGCGCCTTTTCCGCCGCGACGGTGTGTTGACGGAAGAAGGTCATGAGGAGCATCGCATCTGGTCGCGCAATGCGGGATCGGCACTCGGCATCGACCCGTCCCGGACGTCGATGCATGACTATATCTCGACGCTGATCGCGTGGCGGCGCGACACCGTGCTGGCCATGTGCGGCGAGATCGAAAAGGTCCATGGCCGCGACTGGGTCGAGGTCGTCGGCTCGGCGCGCAAATTCTCCGAATGCATGATCTACGGCCGCTATGTCGACGATCTGCTGCACGGTGCCGGCCACTTCCACGGTTCGGAAGAGTTCTGCCGCGTCCACTGGACCGGCGAAGCGCTGTCGGACGATGAGTTCCGCCGCTTCGTTGCCGCCATGGCGCCGGAGCAGGTGGCGATCGGCATGCAATCCTTCATCGGCACCGATATCGGCCGCATCCGCCGTCTGATTGGGCTGGATTAGACGGGTTTGGCCGGCTTGCGCATCGCCGAATAGGTGAGCAGCGTCGAGGCGAGATACAGAAGCAGGAAGACGACATTGAGCGACAGCACGAGGTTCGGCGTGTCGAGGATGGTCGTCAGCACATAGGTCAGCAACAGCGCCTTCAGCCCGGCGAGCAGGCCGAGATTGAGCGCCCGCACCAGCGTCTGGCCGCGTGCGAACAAAAGCTCGGCCTGGTATTCGACAAGATTGCGCAGTCCCGGCACGCAGATCGCCAGCACCACCAATGGCGCTGCCTCGGCGACATTCTTGCCGAGTGCATTGGGGAAGAAGTGCAGCACGATACCGAGCGTCAAGAGCGCCAGCGTCGACACCGCGAAAACGCCGCCTTCGATACCGCTCTTGACCGCCAGCCGTGACAGCAGTTCCGGCGCGCGCATCATGCGCTGCACCAGCATCATCGAGAAGGTGCGGATCGGAATGGCCGTCAGGTCGACCAGCCGCATGATGATGGCGTAGATGCCAGCCAGATGCGGACCGCCGATCGCCAGCACCAGCAACTTGTCGAACTCCATCTGCAGGTAGAACAGCACTTCGGCGCCCGCCACATAGATGGAATCGGCCAATCGCCGAAGATACAGCGCGACGCGCAGCCGCAGCCTCTGGCGCGGGTAGAAGAAGCCGAAGGCAATCAGCAGCGAGGCGGCATTGGCGCCGATATAGAACCAAGACCATATCCAGACGCTGTGTTGCGCGGAGAACATGAACAGCACCGCGCCGAGCGCCCGCAGCGCCGTCGCCAGGATGGCCAGCAGCGCGGCGCGGCCGAATTTGCCCAGGCCGTTGTTGACGATCAGCGCCACCTCCACCGGTCGCCACAACAGCGCTTCGGCAAAGACGATTGCGGCAAACACCGACAGCGGCACGGTGTCGGCGAAGAAAAGCAGATAGACGCCGAACGAGGCCGCGGCCAGCAGCGGCAGCGACAGCACGCCGAGCAGCAGGAAGCCGGCGGAAAAGGTGCCGATCAGATTGGGGCGGATGGTGGCGGTACGATAGAGTGCCGAGATGAACCCGAAGGCGAGAATGCGCGACAGCATGACGCCTGCCGCCGACGCGGTGGCGAACATGCCGAATTCGGAAATGGACAGCGTGTTGGCCAGCGCAATGAAATAGGCCAGCGAAAACACCAGTCGCCCACCGGCGCCGCTGATCGCCGAGAAATAGTCGCGAAGCAGCCCCCGTCGTTCGGCCAAAAAGCTGCCGATCCGGGCGAGGGGCCGCCTTTGCGGTATGTCACTGGCCTGCGTCATGTCTCAGGGAGAGCCTAGGCCGGAAAACTTAACGTGCCGTTCTGGAGCCTGAGCCCGTGTCGAAAATAGATGCAACCGAAGCGAGAAACCGACGCTTCGGCGGGGGAAAATTAACCTTTTGTTTTCCATGCCTGTTTAGCGTGGCTTAACGAATGGCCAATCGCCGTTCGCAGGTCGCCAAAGGTAAAGTTCCAGACGATGGTCGACAGGGAAAACCGCGAAGACTGGAAGCGCGAGCGCTCATTGCTGGCGCTTGGCCAGGCTGTGCGCGGCGACGAACCCGACGCGTCGCTGGTCTCGATAGGCGACCGGGCAGACCCGTCATGGCGCGAGGATGCCGCCACGCGTCACCGCCTCGCCCGTTCGCAGCGCGAGGCGCGCAACCCTAAACTGCCGGATCCGTTCGCGTCCGACGAGGATCAGGAGCGGGCTTCATCGCCGCACCGCGCGCAAACCACGCCACGGACACAAATTGGTGCCGCCGAAACCGCTGGCGCCCGTCGCGCCCGTCGCACATCGGAACCTTACGCTGCAGGCGACGCGCCGGCGTCCCACAACGACGGCATGGACAGCCAGCAGTGGAAGCCGCTGATCGATCCGATGCAGGTGGTGCGCGGTGTCGGCAAGTCGAAGCTGCTGATCGTGACGACGACACTACTGGGCGCCGCGCTCGGCGTCACCATCGCGCTGTCGACGCCGAAGAAATATGAGGCCACCACCGAACTGATCGTCGACCCGCGCGACCTGAAGCTCACCGACCGCGACCTCACCCAGTCGGTCGTCGCTTCCGATGCCACGCTGGCCATCGTCGAGAACCAGGTTCGCGTGCTGACCTCAGGCACCGTTCTCAACAAGGTCGTCGACAAGCTCAATCTGGTCAACGATCCGGAATTCAATGGGCAAGGCAGCGGCGGCCTCAGCGTCATGTCGCTCATCCGCTCCGTCCTGTCCCGCAATGATGGACCGGAGGGGGTCGACGACAGCCGTCGCCGTGCGCTTGCTGTCGGCAATCTGGCTGAGAGCCTTTCGGTCGAGCGCGGCGGCAAGACCTTCGTCATCACCGTCAGTGCCACCACCCAGAATGGCGAGAAATCGGCCCTCATCGCCAACACGATGACGGATGTCTTCCTGCAGACGTTCGGCCAGATACAGTCGGACACCGCGGGCCGCGCCACCGACGAACTGACGGCCAGGCTTGACGAGTTGCGCAAGGGTGTCGAGGCGGCCGAGCGCAAGGTCGAGGATTTCAGGGCTACCCATGATCTCGTCGACGCGCAGGGCCATCTCATCAGCGACGACGAGATGCTGAAACTCAACGAGCAGCTGTCGGTCGCGCGCGCCCGCACGCTGGAACTCAACGCCCGGGCGACTTCGGCGCGGTCGGTCGACGTCAATTCGGTCCTCACCGGTACCTTGCCGGAGGAGATCAACTCCAACACGATGAGCGATTTGCGTTCGCAATATGCATCGCTCAAGCAGGAGGCTGACCGCGCTGCTATCCGGTTCGGCCCGCGTCACCCCGAACTCCAGGCGCTCAATGCCCAGATTGCCGGCGCACGCGACCGCATCGCCTCGGAGCTGCGCCGCATCGGCTCGTCGCTGCAGGTCGACCTCAAGCGCGCGGTCCAGCTCGAACAGGATCTTGCCTCTCGCCTGGCGCAGCTGAAGGTGCGCAGCGGCGACGTCAACAGCGACCTCGTGTCGATGCGCGAACTGGAGCGCGAGGCCACCGCCAAGCGTTCCGTCTACGAACAGTATCTGCTGCGCGCCAAGGAGACCGGCGAGCAGAAGGACATCAACACAGCCAACATCAATGTGATCTCGAAGGCCTTCGCGCCGCTCGAGCCGAACGGGCCGTCGCGGGTCGTGGTCGCGCTCGCCGGCCTGTTGCTGGGCTTCGCCTCCGGCATTGGCCTCGGAGCCATGCGTGGCGCCTATGAGAGCCTGCGTGACACCGCCAATTCGCGATCGCGCCGCGATCATGGCGCGGACGAACGCCGGACGTCTTACGAAGACAAGGCATATCGGGCAGCGCCGCCGCCGGCGCCGCCACTACCACCAGCGCCGCAGCCATCGACACCCCCGCCTGCATCACCACCGCCGGCCGCGCCACCGCCCGTCCAGCAAGCAGAGGTCTCGCCGGCCGAAGGTCCCGGCCGGATCGGTGCCTTGCTGTCGAGGCTGCACAAGTCCGTCTCCCGCAGGCCATCCCGGGAGGAGCCGTTCGATACCGTCGAATGGGCCTCTGCCGAAAACGGGAAGCCAATGCAGGATCCGCAATACCGCGCTTATCCCCAGTCGGCGCCGGCCTTCGAGCCTCGGCAGGCGGTCGCGACAGTATACCCGGCGCCGCCTTTCCAGCCCGGCGGCCATCCGCAGCAGACGGCGCAGCCGCCACTGCCGCCTCCCATGGTGGCGCAGCGGCCATATTCCGGGCCGCAGCTCTATCCCTACGCGCAGCCATTGGGCTACGCGCAGCAGCCTGGCTATCCCTATCCGCAATCGATGCCGGCCGCCAATGCCGGGCAGCAGCCAGATCCGGCTCAGCCTGCATCGGAGTCCTATCCACAGCCGCCGCAGCAGCAGGCGCCTCAGCCTCATCAGCGATCGGCGGAGCCGTCGCGGGCCGTGGAGGATGCCGAGCAGCAAGCGCCAATCGAGGAAATCCGCGCCAGCCTGCGCGAATTCCGCGAAGCGGTTCGCGAACTGACCGAGAGCCGCGCGCGGCGCCGCTACTTCTGAGCCATAAAAATCTGCGCGGTGCCGTACAAAAACATGCCGGTTTCGCGTAAACGGCATGGGACGGCGCTTTGGCGGGATTGCATGTTGGAATTTTCGTGAAAATGCCACGCTGTGAAAGATCGAAAAGCGCGTCGCTTCCGGAAGCGACGCGCTTGGGCATTCTGGTATTGAGGGTAGTCCATGGCCGAAGTGATTGATGGCAAGAGCGTTGCCGGGGACGTTGTGGGGGCGGTCAAGACCCTGACGGCTGAACTTGTCGCCAAGGGCAAGGCCAAGCCCGGTCTTGCCGTGGTCATCGTCGGCGAGGATCCCGCCAGCCAGGTCTATGTCGCGTCCAAGTCGCGCACCGCCAAGGAATGCGGCTTTCATTCCGTCCAGCACACGCTGCCGGCCGAAACCTCAGAACCGGCATTGCTGAAGATCATCGGCGACCTCAACGCCGATCCGGCCATCAATGGCATCCTCGTGCAGCTTCCGTTGCCGGCCCACATCGACGCCGGCAAGATCATCCAGACCATCGCGCCGGAAAAGGATGTCGACGGCTTCCATTTCATCAATGTCGGCAAGCTCGGCACCGGTGAACTCGAGACAGCCTTCGTGCCCTGCACACCGGCCGGCTCTATGCTTCTGATCGAGCGGGTGCGCGGCAAGGACCTGTCCGGCCTCAACGCCGTCGCCGTCGGCCGCTCCAACATCGTCGGCAAGCCGATGGCCAACCTCCTGCTTGCCGCCAACTGCACCGTCACCATCGCCCACAGCCGCACCAGGGATCTGCCGGCCTTGGCCCGCACCGCCGATATCCTTGTCGCGGCCGTCGGCAGGCCGGAGATGATCAGGGGTGATTGGGTGAAGCTAGGCGCCACCGTCATCGATGTCGGCATCAACCGCATTCCGGCGCCGGAAAAGGGCGAGGGCAAGTCCCGCCTCGTCGGCGATGTCGCCTATGCCGAAGCGGCCAAGGCCGCCGGCGCCATCACGCCGGTGCCTGGCGGTGTCGGGCCGATGACCATTGCCATGCTAATGGCCAATACGTTAGCCTCGGCCTACCTAGCGGCCGGATTGAAACGGCCGTCCTTCTGACCCGCCAGAAAGCCGCAGCTTTGCCGAACCCCAGTGTTCCCCCAGAACGGCCGGTCATCACGGACCCCGTTCAAGGCGGCCGGCAGTTCGCTTTCCTGCTGGTAGACAAGTTCTCCATGTTCTCGCTGGCTGCCGCGATCGATACGTTCCGGTCGGCGAACCGGTTGCTTGGCCGCGACTTCTACGGTTGGACGACGGTGTCGGCCGATGGCGATCCGGTGATGGCTTCCAATGGCCTGCCGCTCAAGATCGACTACGCCGTTGCCGACCTGCCGCCAGTCGATATCCTTTTCGTCTCGGTTGGGCTGACGACGGAATTCCCCGGCAAGAGCAAGGTGCTGGCGGCTTTGCGAAGCTGGGGCCGGCGCGGCAATGCGCTGGGTGCCCTGTCGGTCGGCTCCTACCTGTTGGCCGAGGCCGGCCAGCTCGAGGGCTATCGTTGCACCATTCATTGGGAAAACCGTGCCGGCTTCGTCGAACGCTTCCCCGACATCAACTGCACCGGCAACGTCTTCGAGATCGATCGCAAGCGCTACACCTGTGCCGGCGGCACCACTTCGATCGACCTGATGCTGGAGATCGTGCGCGGCGATTTCGGCTCGAACCTCGCCAATGGTGTCGCCAACCAGTTCCAGCACGAACGCATCCGCTCGGCCGGCGACCGTCAGCGCGTCGGGCCGGAACGCGACCTGACCGGCAAGTCGGAGAAGCTCAGGCGCATCGTCGAACTGATGGCCGACCACCTCGACGAGCCGCTTTCGGCGGTACAACTGGCCAAATCCGCCGGCCTGTCGGTGCGCCAGGTCGAGCGCCTGTTCCTGCGCCATCTCAGCGTCACGCCCGGCCGTTATTACATGCGGCTGCGGCTGGAGCGGGCGCGCGAACTGCTGCGCCAGACCAACATGCCGATCCTCGACGTGGCGATCGCGACCGGTTTCACCTCGCATTCCTACTTCGCCCAGAGCTACCGGCTGCAATTCGGCAGGCCGCCCTCGGAAGAGCGCCGCACGACCTACTGAGCGGGTTTTCGTTTTCGTTGAAAAGTTAGGCATTCGGCCCCGGCGCATCGGGCCGGGGCAGCGAATTCGGGTTAACGGGTTCCTTCGGAGTCTTCGCCGGCGGGTAGGTTGACGGCTGCATCAAACGAAAAACCCGCCTGAGCGGCGGGTCACCGGCGCAAATCAGCACCATGGCGGAATATGTACCATAGCTGAGGGCACCCAGTCAAGAAAAAATTCCTATCGTGGAAAATTATCGGCACTGCCGACACCGCCGAACTGGTTGTCGTCAGGACTTCTGTCAAGCTGGGTTCGGAGCCCTACGCACCGGGCGCCCGGGCTTGTGTCCCGGCGCCGCGTCAAATAGCTTGCCGCCCGGATCAGGGGCGGATTTAGGAGATTTCGATGGCGGGACTTGCACGGGGCGTCGCTGCGGCGATCCTCCTTTTGTCGATGACGACGTTCGGCTTCGCCGCAAACAAGGTCATCATCATTCTCGATGCGTCCGGCTCGATGTGGGCGCAGATCGACGGCAAGCCCAAGCTCGAAATCGCCCGCGAGTCGCTTCGAACCGTGCTTCAATCGGTCCCCACCGACGACGAGATCGGCTTCATGGCCTATGGCCACCGTGAAAAGGGCAGCTGCGACGACATCCAGCTGATCGTACCGCCGCAGGCAGGTTCGGGCAGCGCCATTTCGGCCGCCGCCGACAGCCTGAAATTCCTCGGCAAGACGCCGTTGACGGCGGCGGTCAAACAGGCGGCCGAGGCGCTGAAATACACCGAGGACAAGGCGACGGTCGTGCTCATCACCGACGGGCTCGAAACATGCGGTGGCGACCCTTGCGCGCTTGGCAAGGAGCTCGAGGCATCCGGCGTCGACTTCACCGCAGACGTCGTCGGCTTCGGCCTCACCGCCGACGAGGGCAAGCAGATCGCCTGCCTCGCCGACAACACCGGCGGCAAATACATCCAGGCCTCCGACGAGAAGGCGCTGCAGGAGGCGCTTGCCGAGACCGTGGCGGCGCCGGCTCATGAACCAGCGCCGGCACCCGCTCCAGCGCCTGCGCCCGCACCGGAGCCGGCCAAACCTGACTTCAATTTCCTCCCGATAGCGGTGCTTGCCGAGGGCGGCGATCCCGTCACTGACGGCAACGCCTGGGAGATATACAAGGCGAAACCCGACGGTACGCGCGGCGACTACGTCGGCACCGAATACGGCGCCTATAAGGCCAATCTGGAACCGGGTGACTATATCGTCGTGGCCAGCGACGGCCAGGCCAAGACCGAGCAGAAGGTCAAGATCGAGGCAGGCCAGGTCTACAAGCCGCTCTTCAACTTGAATGCCGGCATGCTTATCATCCATCCGCGGCCGAGCGAGGGGGCAGATGTCGCCGATGGCGCGGCGGTCGTCATCGAGTATCCTGGTGCTGACATGCCCGCCACCTTCTATGGGACCACGAAAGCCGTGTTGCCGGCTGGCGACGAGAAAGTGACTGTCACGATCGGGCAGGGCGTGGCTACCGAGACGATTCCGCTGGCTGCCGGCAAGACCGTGGAAAAGGACATTATTGCCGGTGTCGGCCATGTTGTTGCCAATGCTTTTTATACTTCCGGCGGCGACAAAGCGGACGGTTCGGGTATCGGCTTCAAGGTGGTCAAGGCAAAAAAGAAGATCGATGGAACCAGGGACGAGGTGACCTATGCCTACGGACCCGACAGCAAATTCGATCTGCCGCCCGATGCCTATGTGTTGATTGCGACGGTTGATCTCGCCGTCGTCGAGCAGCCGTTCACCGTCAAGGTCGGCGAATCTCAGGATCTGAAGATCGCAATGAATGCCGGCGTGCTGGCGATCACCGCGCCCGGAGCCTCGAAGATCGAGATTTTCGAGGCCCAAAAGGACATGAACGGAAACCGCAAGTCGCTTGGCTATGCATTCGACCAGAAGTATCAGGCAGCGATCCCGGCGGGCGACTATGCCGTCGTCTCGGAAAAATCCGACAACAGTTCGAAAGAAGGCAACGTGACGGTCAGGGCCGGCGAGCGAGCCGAGCTAACCGTGCAATAGAATCGTTGCACAACCGAAAGAGGGCGGCCATGTGCCGCCCTTTTTCATGAACTACGCAGAACTGCCGTCAAGCTGTGCCGAAGGCACTTGCGCCATGGTCGGCGCGGCCGACCAGTTGCCGAAAGCCGGCAAACAGCTCGCGGCCGAAACCGAACTCGTTACCGATGAGATCGGCATCCGCCGTCCGGCGCAGCGCGAAGTCGCCGGCCGGCACCAGAACTTCGAGTGTGCCGGCATCGGCGTCGAGCCGGATGATGTCGCCTTCGTGGATCCTGGCGATAGGACCCTCCTCGACCGCTTCCGGTGTGACATGGATCGCCGCCGGCACCTTGCCGGAGGCGCCCGACATGCGCCCGTCGGTGACAAGCGCCACGCGCTGGCCGCGATCCTGCAGGATGCCGAGCACCGTGGTCAGCTTGTGCAGCTCCGGCATGCCATTGGCCTTCGGCCCCTGGAAGCGGATGACGGCGATGAAATCGCCGGTCAGCGTGCCGGCCTTGAACGCTTCATTCAGCCCTTGCTGGCTGTCGAAGACCCTGGCCGGCGCTTCGATGATACGCCGCTCCGGCTTCACGGCGGAAGTCTTGATGACGGCATGGCCGAGATTGCCCGACAGCACCTTCAGGCCGCCGGTCGCCTGGAATGCCTTGTTGAACGGCGCCAGCACCTTTTCGTCGCCGCTTGCCCTCGGCGAGGCTTCGCGCACCACGCCTCCGTCGGCGCCGAGCTTTGCCTCGACCGCATAAGGCCGCAGCCCTTCGCCCCACACCGTCTGCACGTCCTCGTGCAGGAGGCCTTCGTCGAGCAGTTCACGGATCAGGAAGCCGAGCCCGCCGGCGGCGTGGAAATGGTTCACGTCGGCGAGGCCGTTCGGATAGACCCGTGCCAGCAGCGGCACCGCTTCCGACAGATCGGAAATATCCTGCCAGGTGATGACGATGCCGGCCGCCGCCGCCATGGCGATCAGGTGGATGGTGTGATTGGTCGAGCCGCCGGTGGCGTGCAGGCCGACGACGCCGTTGACGATCGAGCGCTCGTCGATCATCCGGCCGACGGGCGTATAGGCGTTGCCAAGGGCGGTGATCGCCAGCGCCCGCTTCGTCGCCTCGCGGGTCAACGCCTCACGCAGCGGCGTGCCGGGGTTGACGAAGGAAGCGCCCGGCGTGTGCAGGCCCATGATCTCCATCAGCATCTGGTTGGAATTCGCCGTGCCGTAGAAGGTGCAGGTGCCCGGTCCATGATAAGATTTGGACTCGGCTTCCAGCAGTTCGGCGCGTCCGGCCTTGCCCTCGGCATAGAGCTGGCGAACCTTGGCCTTTTCGTCATTGGGCAGGCCGGTGGTCATCGGTCCGGCCGGAATGAAAACCGCCGGCAGATGGCCGAAGGTGAGTGCCGCGATCACCAGCCCCGGCACGATCTTGTCGCAGACGCCGAGATAGACGGCGGCGTCGAACATGTTGTGCGACAGGCCGATTGCGGCGGCCATGGCGATGACATCGCGCGAAAACAGCGACAACTCCATGCCGGGCTGGCCTTGCGTCACGCCATCGCACATCGCCGGCACGCCGCCTGCCACCTGGGCGATGCCGCCAGCTTCGCGGGCTGCATCCTTGATCAGCGCGGGGAAGGTCTCGAACGGCTGATGCGCCGACAGCATGTCGTTGTAGGAGGTGATGATGCCCAGGTTCGGCACCTTGTCGGCCCCCAGCGCGAGCTTTTCCGAGGGGCTGCACACCGCAAAGCCATGGGCGAGGTTGCCGCACGACAAAACGGCCCGGTTGGCGGTGCGGTTCGACGCCTCGGCGATACGGCCGAGATAACGCTCGCGGCCTGGCTTTGAGCGCTGGCGGATGCGCTCGGTGATGGCTTCGATGTCGCGTCTGGCGGTCATGGCGGTCGGTCCTTTCAGGCGAGGTCCCGGAAACATCCTCCCGCCGTTTGCCGGGACCAGAGTAAATCGAGATTCAGGGGGCCCAGAAAACCTCTACGGGCTTATGCGCTGCGTCGAGCACGGCGCGGATTGGCTTTTGCGGCCCGGGCGCCACCGCGCCGTCGAAGGCTGTGCGTTTGTCCTCACCCTCTATGTGCAGCGCGATGAAGCCGGCTTCGACGATGCGCGCCAGCGACAGGGTCAGCCGCGGCTCGCCCGCACTTGCCGCATGAACGGGCAGCACGATCCTGTCGGAAGACGGATCGAGCAATGTAGCCAGGTTATCGGCATCGGGAAAGAACGAGGCGGTGTGGCCGTCCGGCCCCATGCCGAGCACGACGACATCGAGCGGCCAGGGCAAGGACCGGAGCGCTGCATCGTCGGACGAGGCCGCATCCTCGATGCTGTTGGCTTCGTGATAGAGCGGCACGAAACGAGCCGCCTTGGCCGCGTTCTGCAACAGATTGGCGGCCACCAGCCCGGCATTGGAGCGTGGCGAGGAGGCCGGCACGAAACGCTCGTCGACCAGCGTCACGATCACCTTGTCCCAGGCGATGGGTATCGCTGAAAGGGCGGCGAAGAATTTTGCCGGCGTGGTGCCGCCGGAGACGGCGAGCAACCCCGTGCCGCGCTCGGCGATTGCCTTGGTCAGGCGGCCGGCGACATGACCGGCGAGGGCTGCCGCCAGATCCTGGCGCTCAGTGAAGCCGTTCCAGCTATAGGCGGCGCTGTTCAATTGCTCTCGTGCCATGTCCGCCCGTCACGTTCGATCAGCGCTATCGAGGCCGATGGGCCCCAGGTACCTGCCGTGTAGCCCTGTGCCTCCTGCCTGGCACTTTCCCAGGCATTCTGGATCGGGTCGATCCATTTCCACGCCGCCTCGACTTCGTCACGGCGCATGAACAGCGTCTGGTTGCCACGGATGACGTCCATGATCAGCCGTTCGTAGGCATCCGGGGCGCGGCCATCGAAGGATTGCGCGAAACTCATGTCGAGCGAGATCTGGCGCAGCCGCATGCCGCCCGGGCCCGGATCCTTGATCATGATGAACTGCTTGACGCCTTCGTCCGGCTGCAGCCGTATGACCAGCTGGTTGGCGAAGATCGGTCCGGCGCTGTCGCCGAAGATCGAATGCGGGATCGGCTTGAATTCGATGACGATTTCCGAAACCCGCGTCGCCAGCCGTTTGCCGGTCCTGAGGTAGAACGGAACGCCTGCCCAGCGCCATGTGCCGATCTCGGCCTTGATGGCCACGAAGGTCTCGGTGTTGCTGTCGTGGGAAAGCTCCTCGACATAGCCCTTTACAGCTCCGCTGGCCGAGGCGCCTGCGCGGTATTGCCCACGCACGGTGTGCTTCGGCGCCTCGTTGCCGTTGATGCGCTTCAGTGCCCGCAGCACCTTCAGCTTTTCGTCGCGCACGGCGTCGGCATCCATCGACGACGGCGCTTCCATGGCGACGAGACACAACAGCTGCAGCATATGGTTCTGCACCATGTCGCGCAGCGCGCCGGCCTTGTCGTAATAGGTGACGCGGTCCTCCAGGCCAACGGTCTCGGCCACGGTGATCTGGACATGGTCGATGTGGGCTGAATTCCACAACGGCTCGTAGAGCGCGTTGGCGAAGCGCAGCGCCATCAGGTTCTGCACCGTCTCCTTGCCGAGATAATGGTCGATGCGGAAGATCTGGCTTTCGTGGAAGTCGTCGCCGACCAGGTCGTTGAGCTTGCGTGCCGAATCGAGATCGCGGCCGATCGGCTTTTCCAGCACGATGCGCGAGTTCGGCGTGATCAGATTGTGCTCTTTCAGCTTGTGCGAGATGTCGCCGAACAGCGCCGGCGCCACCGCCAGGTAGAAGGCTCGGATGCGGTCGCTGTCGCCGATCGCCTTCTTGAGCTTGTCGAAGCCGGCGCCGCTCGTCGCATCGGCGGAGACGTAGGACAGCCGCGCCAGAAAAGTCTTCAGTTCCTTGGCGTCGATGTCGGCCGGTTTGACGTGCTCGGAGATCGCCTGTTTGGCGAAGGCCTGGAATTCTTCGTCGCTCATTTTCGAGCGCGATGTGCCGATGATGCGTGTCGGCTCGGAAAACTGATGGTCGCGCTGGCGATAATAGAGCGACGGCAGAAGCTTGCGCTCCGACAGATCGCCGGTGCCGCCGAAAATGATGAAGTCGAAAGGCTCGACGGGGATGATCTGGCTGGTCATGGTCTGTCCGCTTTGACGCCGGTCGCTGTGACGCGGCTGATATAATCTAATCGATTTAAATTTTCCAGTGCCATGGTGTCACATCTGGGTGTATGCGCCTGCCCCTTGACAGTCCGATGACCCGGAGGCTTGTCGACAGGCGCGGCTCCGGAAGCCTTCGCAGTTGCAGCATAGAGCGGGATCGACGCGAAAGCCAAAGGAGAAATCGGCGATGGCCTCACATCTTTCGACCAATCCGCTCAGGAACGGTGGCTTTCGCACGGATGTGCGCCGTTGGCATACCGGTCGATAGGCGCCAATCATGAGCGGGAAAAGCATGCGTCTGGAAAACAAGATCGCCGTCATCACCGGTGCTGCGTCGGGCTTTGGCGAGGGCATTGCCAAGCGCTTTGCGCAGGAGGGTGCCAGGGTCGTTGTCGCCGATCTCAACGCCAAGGGTGCGGAGCGCGTCGCCGGCGAGATCGGCGAAGCGGCGATCTGGACCCAGACCGATGTCTCGCTGCGCTCCGAATTCGACGAGATGATCTATGCCGCGAAAAGCGCCTTCGGCCGCATCGACATCATGGTCAACAATGCCGGCTACACCCATCGCAACGGCGACATGCTCAATGTCGACGAGGAGACCTTCGACCTGATAACCGCCGTCAACATGAAGGCGATCTATCACGCGGCACTTGCCGTGGTGCCGATCATGGAGCGGCAGGGCGGCGGCGTCATCCTAACCACAGCCTCCACGGCGGGTCTGCGGCCGCGGCCCGGTCTCACCTGGTACAATGCGTCGAAAGGCTGGGCGATCACCGCCACAAAGTCGATGGCGGTCGAACTGGCGCCGAAGAACATCCGCGTCAACTGCCTCTGCCCGGTTGCCGGCGAGACCGGTATGCTGGAGAAATTCATGGGTGCCGACACGCCCGAGATCCGCGAGAAGTTCCGCGCATCGATCCCGCTCGGCCGGCTTTCGACGCCGCTCGACATCGCCAACGCCGCACTCTGGCTGGCCTCGGACGAAGCCGCCTTCATCACCGGCGTGGCGCTGGAGGTCGATGGCGGCCGCTGTATCTAACGTTTATCGCCCGAAGACGGCCGTGGTTTTGGGACGATATGAAAAAACAGGGCTGAAGCACATCGCCTGAATCCGTCAAGCGTAACGTGCTTTAGATAGCTGTTCATGCTTGGTTCGGTTGACTTGACCATCGGGCGTCCTCAAAGTCACCAGGGCTTGGGACCAGCTATGCGATGAATGCCAGACTACGGAAAATCCGCGAGAACCTGTGGCAGCGGGTCAGGATCTACAGGGCAAGATATGCCCGGTCCAAAAGCAAGTCGATCTTCATCGGCATAACCGGCAGCTCCGGCAAGTCGACCACAACGGCGCTGCTTGGGCATATATTGGCCAGCCACGGCTCCGTCCATGTCCAACTCCTTTTCCATTCGCTGCAGATGCTGTCGAGGATGCTTTCGCGTCGCATCAGTGGCGTAGACTATGCCGTCGTTGAGGTGTCGGCGTCGGCGATCGATTCAATCAAGCCTATGGCCGAGTTGCTGCGGCCGCATGTCGCTGTCGTCACGATGGTCCGGCTCGAGCACGTCTCAAGCTTCAAAACCTTGGAGAATGTCGCTCGTGAAAAGCGCGCACTGGTCGAGGCGTTGGAACCAGGCGGCCTCGCCCTGCTCAACGCCGATGATCCCCATGTGCTCGCCATGGCATCCGCGCAACGCTTCGTCACATTTGGCGAGTCGGACGCGGCCGATTACCGTATCACCGACATCAGTGCAGCATATCCGCGCACGCTTGGCTTGAAGTTGCACTGGCGCGGCGGTGTGCTGGACCTTCAGACGGCATTTCCAGGGGAGCATTTCTCGCTGCCTGTGGTCGCGGCAGCGGCAGCGGCTCTCGAACTCGGAGTTCCTGCGCAGACCGTCAAGGACAGGATCGAGACATTTCAGCCCCTCGTGAACCGATGCCAGGTGATCAGCCCTGCGGGCGGCCCGCACTTCATTTTAGACTCTGTCAAGGCGCCTTGGCATTCGCTGCCACTTGCCTTGGACATGATTGCAAAATCAACCGTTGGCGAAAAGCGGATCGTTCTTGGCCAGTTGTCGGACTTTACCGATTCGACCGCAAAGTATGCCCGCGCCTACAAAAGCTCGCGCGAGATCGCGAACCAGGTGATCTATGTCGGCGAGCATGCGCATCGCTCGAAGGCCAGCCAGACCGATCGCGACACTGGCCGATTCGTCGAACTGCGCACACCGAAAGAGGTCTCGGATTACATCAGGCGGACAGCCGTGCCTGGCGAGTTGATCCTGGTGAAGAGCTCTTCCAATCTTCATCTGGAACGTGTCGCACTCTCCTGGACGCATGACATCAAATGTTGGATCGCGGACTGCGGCAAGCGAGACGACTGCCTGGCTTGCGGCCTCTATGGAGTGCCCTTCGAGGAACACCGGGATTTTCTCGCGAAGCGCAAACTTGCCCGCAGAAGACATCGTTTCAGGTGGTTGCTCGGCGGGTGACCAAGCTTGGCTGCTTCGTCTCGGTCAGCGCAGACAACTGTCGTTGTCTCACGCACCGGTCTTGATGTAGCTCTTGTAGATCCAGCCGGTCTTGCCGTTGTAGGTGATCTGGCACCATTTCTTGCAGCTCATCACCTGCACCGAGGTTTTGGCCGGCACCGTGCCGATGGCGGCGGCATTTTTCTTCGGGCCGCTTCGCATGGTCACGGCCCTCAGGATGCGCCCTGTTCCGGCGGCCGCGGCTTTCCTTGGCTTCGCCTTGGCTTGGCTGTCATCGCCTTCTGCCGCTGGCTCTTGAGCCGGCACTTGTGGTTGCACCTCGGGAATGGCGGCAGTTTGTGCGCCGTCGGGATGGTTGCCCGCGGCTGCGCTGGGTGCGGCTACCTTGGCAAGTTCGGTGGCGGCATTGGTATCGGCTGCCGGCTGCGAGAATGCCGCCGCTTGCTTGTCCGGTGCCTTGTCCGCCAGTTGGCTGGGAGCAGTCGAATCGGACGCGGGTGCGGCCTTTGGCTGGGAAGCGGTCCAGCGCGGGTCATTGGCGGCGAGTGCGGGGATGTTGGCTTGCGCGGATGCCACGGTTGTTGGAATTGCGTCGGACTTGCGCACCTGCGGCACGGCTGCCGCGGCGACCGCGGCCCCAACCGGGGTTATTTTCGTCGTCTTCACCGGAACCGTTGGAATGGTCTGTTCGGGGCTCGCTGCCGCTTGTCTGTCGCTGGCCGGCAATGCCAGCCACAGCGCCACGGCGGCGACGCCAAGCAGCGCGGCGGTGCCGATCGCGGCGATTACCAGATGCGAGTTCGAACGGACTTCCTGCCAGAAGGACGGCCGCATGTCGTATCCGAACTGCATGGTAAAGCGCCGACGTTCCGGCGTACCGAAACTGAAGGGCTCTCTCACTCTTGCCACCTCCATAAGCGGGCCGACGTTCTTTCGATCTGTGCCGGAAGTCCGGCGTGTGATCCGCATCGGTCCCAAAAACAACGCGGGGCAGGCCCGCAACAATCCCCGAACAACCGCCCAGAACCGGCAGCTTTCGCCTGCGATTGTGGCATCAGTACGCCATTATAGGGGATTCTGCGCCTTTGCGGGAAATTGCGCAATGCGTCGCACGGGCAACAAATGTTACAATAAATATTACAATATTACATCAGGACGGCCGGCTAGACCCTGTCCCGCAGCGCAAACCAGTTGAGCGCCAGGAACAGCAGCGGCGTGCGGAAACGCCGGCCGCCAGGGAAAGGCTGGATTTTCAGATCCTCGATCAGCTTCAGCCGGTCGCGGTTGCCGGCAACGGTTTCGGCATAGAGTTTACCAAAGTAATTCGACAGCATGACGCCGTGGCCGGAATAGCCGCCGGCCGAGATGACATTGGGCATCACTTCGCGCACGAATGGCTTTCTCGGCACCGTGATGCCGACATAGCCGCCCCAGCCATGCGTGATCTCGACATCCCCGAGCGCCGGATAGAGTTCCGCGATCTGGCGGCGAATGTGGATGTGGATATCCTTCGGATCGTTGACGCCATAAACCTCGCGTCCGCCAAACAGCAGCCGCCCGTCCTTCGATTTGCGGAAATAGCGTACGACGAAGCGGGAATCGTCGACCGCTTCGCCGCCCGGCAGCACATCTGAGTCTGTCCCCAAAGGCACCGTCGCGCCGATGAACGAACCGATCGGCATGATGTGCGCGGCACTCACCGGCTCGAGCGTGCCGCCATAGGCGTTGACCGCTATCAGGCATTTTTGCGCCGTCACCGTGCCTCTCGACGTCGAAACCTTGACCTTGCCGCCACTGGAAATGATGCCGGTCGACGCAGTCCCCTCGAACAGCTGCGCGCCTGCAAGCGCTGCCACCCGCGCGGTACCGATCACCAGCTTCATGGGATGGATGTGGCCGGTGTCGGTGTCGCGCGTGCCGCCGAAATAGGCGGTCGAGCCCAGCCGCTCCGCCGTCTCCCTGGCATCCATGAACGAGATATGCGGGTAGGAAAAACGGCTCGCCATGATCTCGGCATGCGCCCTGTAGTCGTCGACATAGCGCGGCTTGTGCGCCACCGAGAGCTGGCCCGGCATATAATCGATATCGATCTGGTTGGCGGCAGTGAATTCGAGGAGATGCGTCTTTGCCTCTTCGGCGAGATCGAACAGCGCCTTGGCGCGGGAGAAGCCATATTCGGCTTCCAGGTCTTCGACCCAGGCGCGTTGACCGGTGCCGAGCTGACCGCCATTGCGCCCCGAGGCGCCATCACCGAAGCGATGCGCCTCGATCAGCACGACATCGGTCCCCGCCTTGGCCAGATGCGCTGCCGCCGACAGCCCGGTAAAGCCGCCGCCGATGACAACGACATCGCATGTCCGGTCGCCATCCAGCGCCGGGTATTCAGGTCTCGGGCCGGCTGTGTCCTCATACCAGGACCGGCCGGGGGAGATCGGGGATTGGTAGGGCATGATGCTCAACAAGGGAGTAGGGGAGTAGGGGAGTAGGGGAGTAGGGGAGTAGGTAAGCTAGTCGGCGGAAAGTTTGCTAGAAATCGAAGAAGCTTTCCCACTTTCGGTACTCGCCAACAGCGAGGCCGTCGTCGCTTTCGGCGCGATGCCGGTGCGTTCAGCAATTAGAAGCTGAGTTTCTAGTTCCTTCAGCGATCCTTGAGCTATGCGGAGAAACTGCACATAGGAGCCTCGAATTTCTCTTCCATACCCCTCCGCTATGTTTGCCGGCACCGAGCTTGCAGCGCGCCGCACTTGGCTGGTCAGTCCATAAAGTTCTTCCTTTGGCCAGGATTTCGTTGCGCCGTAAACAGCCACTGCAAGGTCCATCGCCTGTTGCCAAACCAGCAAGTCCTTGTAGGAACCTGTTTTCTCGACCATTCGTTCCTACTCCCCTACTCCCCTACTC
>NZ_RZRU01000040.1 GCF_003997495.1 Mesorhizobium sp. M7A.F.Ca.US.008.03.1.1
GCGTTGCGGTGATCCGCGTCGGCGGTGCGACGGAAGTCGAAGTCAAGGAAAAGAAGGACCGCGTCGATGACGCCCTCAACGCGACCCGCGCGGCCGTCGAAGAAGGCATCGTTGCTGGTGGTGGCGTCGCGCTGCTGCGCGCTTCGGCCAACATCAAGGCCACCGGCGTCAATGCCGACCAGGCCGCCGGCATCAACATCGTGCGTCGTGCGCTGCAGGCTCCGGCCCGCCAGATCGCGGCCAACGCCGGTGCGGAAGCATCGATCGTTGCCGGCAAGATCCTTGAGAACAAGGGCGCGACCTTCGGCTACAACGCCCAGACCGGCGAGTATGGCGACATGATCGCCATGGGTATCGTCGATCCGGTCAAGGTTGTCCGTACGGCTCTTCAGGACGCGGCCTCGGTCGCCGGCCTGCTGGTCACCACCGAAGCCATGATCGCGGAGGCTCCGAAGAAGGAGTCGGCTGGCGGCGGCATGCCTGGCGGCATGGGCGGCGGCGGCATGGGCGGCATGGGCGGCATGGATTTCTAATCCAGCTCTGGCAGCTTTCGCAACGAGAGGGCGGCATCAATGCCGCCCTCTTTTTTTGCGAACCTCGGTCCGATGAACGATCGACGCCAACGCCGGCCATCGGCGTTAGGGCAACCTCAAAAGAACTGTCGAGTTGGTTGCGCGCGGCTTTGCGTCATCAGAGGCGCAAGGCGGTCGCGTGTGAGGATTGCGCGCTCCCATAGGCGGTTTCGGCATGTGCCTCGCCTTCGACATCGACATTGCGGCCAAGCAGGAAATCGGCGGCTTTCGAGGCATGGCTTGCGGCGCGGAAGATGGCGCGGTTGTCCTCGCGCAAAACCGTCAGCCATGAGCCGATGTAGTCGGCATGGCGCACGGTCGGCTCGATGCCGAGACTGCTGCAGATGAAGGCTGATGCGATTTCGGCGACCAGTTCCTCGCGCGCATAGGTGTTGGACCCGAAGGAGCCGGACAGGTCGCGCGCGAGTCGCCTCGGGTGGCCGGTCCAGTGGCCAAGCTCGTGAAAGCAGGTCCGGTAATAGTCGATCTGGTGGAAGAAAGCCGGCTGCGGCGGCACCTGTATGGTGTCGCTGCCGGGCATGTAGAAGGCGCGCTCGCCGCCGACGCGAAAATCAGCGCCGGTTGCATGAATGAGCGCCTCGGCCTGCGGGACCATCTCGCGCTCAGGCAGAGGCTCGCCGGCGGCGTAAAGATGTTCGGGCAGATTATCGCACTGCGCGACATTGAAGACGGTGAAGCGCTTCAGGAAGGGCACCGCCTGCGGTTCGTCGCCATCGGTGTCGGCGCGTTGCTTTTCGTTCTTGGGAACAAAGCGGTCAGCGTGAACGATGGTGGTGCCGTGCTCGCCCTTCCTGACATTGCCGCCAAGCGAAAGCGCCTGCCGGAAGGTGAGCCAGTTCTGGCTGGGGAAACCGCGCTCGATGACCGCGCCCCACAGGATCAGGATATTGATGCCGGAATATCGGCGCTGGGTGGCCGCATTCCGCGGCAGGCCGAGGCCTGTCCTTGCCCTGCCCCACGGCTTGACCCATGGCACGGTGCCGCGCTCCAGTTCGGCAATGATGCGGTCGGTGATTTCCTGATAAAGGCTGGCGCCGGTGCGCCCGCCGCTGTCTGCGCCAGCCTGTCGGCTGCCGCAACGTTTGTTGTTTGCACGCATCGTGATGTCCTCCGCTCTACAATCGCGCGCCCTCCCCGGAAGCGGGGTGGGCGGCAAAAGCGACCGGAAAGGCCCGCCGTCGGAGGCGGACTGCATCAGCAGGACCGGAACGGAGTGGAGGACCCGAAAGCGACAAGCGAAGGGTTGCGGGACGCCGCGGCGGGCCTAGAAGGGAGTGCTGCCCACCCTGCGCCAGGGGGAAGGCCACAATAGAAAGACGCCGGCCGACAGGCCGGCGACCGTCAGCAGCCGAAGGCTGCCCCGCGCCAGGGGGCGATGCCGCAGGGCCAAGACCGCCTGAGCTTGCCGAAGAAAAGCGGGCTCGGTTCACGAGCACCCGGCCAGCGACTTCAGGCGCGGGCGCTCAGGATTGTTGTTGGCGCCCACGGCAGCTGGATGACCGCAACAAGATTACGAGGAGCGACAGCAAAGCCAGCTGCCACAAACGGCACGCTCCGGCAACAACAGCGTGGCCGGTCTACAGATGCTGCCCCGCACGAGAGCCAGCACGCTTTGAGCGCGCATCGGCGATGCAAGCGTTGCAAGCTGGCCATGTCCACAAGGTCGGCGACCACTATATCGCCGACCACCAACGCGGGCGTACCGTCTAAGTGCAGACCTTTCGCGAGTGCGCGGACGCGCGCATTTCATCTGCGATGGCCGGATCTTGCATTCCCGCTTGAGCTGCTCAACGTCAAGGCCTACACGCGCTGCGATCTTGAGAGTGACCCTTCAACTGGGGGAAATCATAAGGGCGCGGTGGAATTCGTCGAACTTTCCCTGTTTTCTCGAGGCGAGTGCGGCGAAGGCTGGGAATTGGGAATCCGGTCCCAGGACCGGGAACTGTTTGATCACAAGCTTCAGATTGGGCTCATGCTTGAAGGCTTTTTGGTAGTTGATATCAGCCAGTCTGCAATGCGGACAGTTGTGGTAGTCATTGAATATGACCAGAACGGCATCGCCTTGCGGGTTGCCGGCGATTGGCGAAGGAGATCGTTGTCGAATGCGCCGCTCCACTTTTGCCTGTCGGTCGACCACGCCTGCCGGTGCAGGTTCGCGCTATATTGGCTCGCCAGCAAGGCGAGGAGTAAAAGAAGAGCTGCGACAGTGATGGCAGTCGGCTTAGACATGAGTCTCCAATCCATGGACGGCGTGGCAGCAACGGCCGCCTTTTTGGTGTAAAATGGGTCAGTTTTGATCGTGCCCCGCAGTTGCTACAGGCGCACAGGTGCCGGTGCGATCTGGCGGTTTCTCAAATACGGCTTTGCGCCATCGGGTCCACCCCAATAGCTGAGCGTCGTTCGCACGGGGAATTGTGTTCACCACGCCGGGCGACTTGACCGTCCACCGCCAGAGCGCTGAACGGTCCGCTAGTGAGGCGCTCCCCGAATCGTCGTTTATCCCGCTCGCCCCGGACCGGGTGACAGCCAGCGTTGCCGCTACGCTGCGGAGAAAAACCGTCAGCGCGTGGCATTCGGACATAAGCTGATCGACGCCAAGAATAAGCCCCACGGAGGTGACCGGTGCGGCCGGAACAAGAAAGAGCGTTGCAGCCATTGTGACGAGGCCTGCACCGGTAATGCGGGTTGTTCCGTTCGAAGGGAACAATGCGACAAACAGCATGAGGATCCGGCAGCCGATCGGGAGATCAGTTTTCGTCGCTTGGGCGATGAAAAGGGCGGCGAGCATCATATTCGTGCCGTCCAGATTGAATGGAATGAGACCCACGACCGAATGCGTGGCGCCGGCCTTTTCCATCTTCTCCATGAGCGAGGCCAGCGCGGCCTCTGAGGAGGACATTGCGAGCAGCAGCTCGTCCTTGATGTATCGGACGAGAGAGAAGAGCGAGCGGCCGTTGTAGCGGCAGACCGCGCCGAACAGGATCGAGAGGAACAGGACCGAGAGGAACAAGACTTGCAGGATGTCGCCTTCCGCGAAGGCACTGGCAATCGTTGACGGGATGATGTTCATCAGGAAGCTGGTCACGGACTGCTCGTGAGCCGTGGCCACATAGCCCTTAACGGCTTCGACATCGAGCGAGGCCGGATCGATGTTGAGGCCGGCGCCAGGCTGAACGATATTCGCGACAATCAGCCCGACAAGGAGTGCTAGCGTCGAGAAGGTAAGGAAATAAACCATCGCCTTGGCGGCAACTCGGCCGACCTTCTGCAGATCGCTCATGCCGGCAATGCCGGTCGCCATTGTCAGGAAGATGACAGGTACGGTGATTATCTTGACGACATCGACGAAGGCATCGCAGAGCGGCTTCAGGCTGTGGCCGGTCTCCAAATGGAAATAGCCGATTGCGGCACCCAGGATTATGGCGGCAAGTACCTGCACGTAGGTCCGGGCAAAATGGCGCTTGCGGGGCGCTAAGATCGCGCGGGGAACTCTTGGAACCAACACCGTCTCTCTCCTTGACCGGATCGGGGTGGGGCTCCTCCCTCTCCCATGCAGTGCTCCGGTCGAACGCTGCGCCCACTTCGGCGCAAACGATGTGCCAAATAGCAAGAGGGGAAAACGCGCAGGACCTCACGCAATGCTTGCGATTCGCTCTCCCACACTCGTGCAGTGGTTGCCTGTCGCAACTATGGAAGGGTCGATTCTGGGAACTCCAAAGGCCGCTCTTTGCGTCGACGCAGCTTGGCTGCCTGGAAGGTTCCCTCTTTGCCTTGCGGTCTGCGAGCTG
The DNA here is from genome assembly GCF_003997495.1 of Mesorhizobium sp. M7A.F.Ca.US.008.03.1.1. Lineage (GTDB taxonomy): Bacteria > Pseudomonadota > Alphaproteobacteria > Rhizobiales > Rhizobiaceae > Mesorhizobium. Next base: position 4,382 of record NZ_RZRU01000040.1, read on the forward strand.
GGTCCAGATGGTCATCATTTGGCTGCGCGCTGCACGGGGCTCGAAAGATTCAATCGAGGACGGGTCCTCTTGGAAAACGGGGGCAGCGTTGGTCAAGCCCTTCCACCCTGCTGTCCCAATGGTGTTCAGAAGCTCAGTTCACGATCAAGCGATGGATCAGCGTCATCTGGCGTTTGCGCCATCGCGGCGGCGTTGCAACGGGTCTGCCAAAGATGAGCAGGCCGCGAGGCAGGGTCCGAGACCTAGACTCCAACCTCATAGCGCGCTCGGCTCGCGTTCGGAAGGTTCGAACCGCAGCACGATCAGGTGGCGACACCGTTGGTCGGAACCGGAACCCGACGAATGATCGTTCGTGACCGACATCTGTGAACAAGCAGTATGTGTCATTGCAATCACCACCCGTTGCGCGGAAATGCCCATATGGCCGTGAATGAACTGGATTTGGTGATTTTCCAGATGGCGGTGGAAAGCGTCCGCTTGCTCTCTTCAAGCTTTGATGAGAAGGCGGCTGAGATAGCCACGAGGAGCCGTGGTAGCCTTCTTTTTGACGTGCGGGTGGACGGTGACCTGGAGGTCCAGCGAGTCGCAGCCATTGGATATCCAGGCGACAAGATCGGTGTGGTGGCATTGGACCGAGAGGGCCTTGTTAGCTGTTGTTGCCTTGTCAATGGCACCTTCTCACCTTTCATTGCACCGTTGGAGAACTGGACCAGCATGCCCCTTTCGATGCAGGCCCAGATCGATGTCACAGGCTATGCGAGGCTCCTTCTGGCCGCCTTGCGAAATGCTGGACATATGCTGGACAGGTAGCATCGCGATGATGTCTGTGATGAGATGGTGCAAACGGCTGGATGAGGCGATCGCTTGCTGGCAGCTTTGGCAACAAAGCGATCGGTGAGTTCGCAATGCTGGAACACGTCCTTTAGACTCTGCAGTTAAGTTAGCGGACTACCATCTGACGAATGCCCTCTGACAGTCTGCATGGCGCGGCATGCCCTCTTAGGAATGCAGCCGTGGTTCTACACCATCGGCTGTTTTTGTGTCGAAGGCGACGGGCACGCCATGAACGAAGGAAGCGGCCGCCAACAGTTCCTCCAACTCGCGGTCGGTGGCCTTGCATGCCGGCATTAGTGTTCGGATGGCGCGGATCGCCTGCGCCATGGAGAGAAAGCGGACCCTTCCCCTGGAAAGGACATAGGCTTCTGCGGCTTTTTCGACGGTGACGGTGTGAAACGAATTGGTCATGACGAATTCCTCCCTGAACCCTGACCAACCCGACTTATGGCACGAATTCGACCGCCTTCAAGCCTATGTCCGATTGCGGACAATCGCTGCGATTCGTTCAAAACCGCTGATGCTTTTGGGCGACCTGGTGAGGGGCAAGGAGACGTCGGCTGAACCCGTTTCAACCGACATGCTTCAGGCAGCGGCCAGGCCGAAATAACGCTGCTCCTCCTTGTCATAAGCGCCATGTGTGAGCTTTATCAATCCGGCACGGTCGATGATCGTGATCTCGCCGCGCTTGGCGTGCACCAGTCCTCGATACTCAAGCATTTGCAGGGCCGTGGTGACCCCGGGCGGTGGGCGCGAGCATGGTCGCCAGAAATTCATGCGTCGGGAGGATCTTATCTCCTTCCGCACGGTCGTGGACCATCAGCTGCCAGCGGGCCAGCCGTTCTTCGACCTTGGAGTGGCCATTGACCAGTGCCGTCCGGCATGATTGGACGAGGAACGCGTGGGCATAGTCCAGCACTGAGGTGCGAAGCGACGGGCTAATCGCAGGGCGAAGGTTTTCAACCGGCAGGCGCCAGGTAGTGCTTTCCTTTCCGAGAATGACGGCAATTCCTTTCATCCCGTCATAGCCGACAATGCCGACTTCACCTTGCCGCCCGCCGGTCATGGTGGCGACCACCGACGCGATGCCCCTCTCGGGAAAATATACGTTCTTGATCGGCTGATGCGCGACCTCCAACTTGTCCTTGATGCCCGGTTCGACGTGATGCAGCGATGGTCGCAAAAGCGCGAAGTCCTGCGGGGTGAGGGCTTCAGCACCTGGTCGCGAAAGAGGGATCGGGCAAGGCTCTCTTCCAACGGGGCAAGAGCGCGTACGTCTTACTGTCGGCTGCACCGAAGTAAATGCCGGCCGATGCCAAAGCATAGGCTTCGAAACGCGCGATTGCAAAGCCCTGTCGGGGCAGTGCAGTCATGCTAGAAGTCGCGCCGCCTACGATAGGCAGCGGATGACATGATTCCCTTCTGCGGCGGCCACCAAGAACGGCTCGGGCACGCTTTAATCGTTCATACACAAGCTCGCAGGAATGTAAGCAGCGGAACAGTCGGGTGATTCGTACCGCCCTGCCCTTTCAGAGATCAAGTCATTGGACGTCAATTCGGCTGGAACGCCTCGTCGAACGGCCCAGGAAAATGCAGCCGGATGAGCAATGGTGGTTCACCTTATGTGCGGTCCCGGATATGCGGTCCGGCGGCTCATCTCCCAATGGCTTGTCGATGGGGAAGTGGAACTCGTCATGTCGCCGCGAACCGTCACCGCGCTAGCGGGGCTCTTTTGAAGACGCCGGTGTTTTTCTTTGTGGAACTGAATCTGTGAGGTGATTGATGCATGAATCAAACATTTGCGTATTTCCGCTGCATCGGCGACGTATATTGGTCGAAAGTATCGCCCAGGCCCTCGAGACCAAGAACGGCGAGGCGGCGAGCGCGTTCTGGCGCTGTGCCGCCAAGAAAATGCTCATTCAATTGTCCGATGTAGGAATTGCGCCAGAGCTCGCTGCGCAGGAGGTTGGAAGCCTTCTTCATGCGGTCTTGGACGACATGGCCAACCGAACGGTAATGCACAAAGCATAGGCTCGGGCGCTGTTGGACCGCGCGTCAGCTCGGGTCCTTATCGGGGGACTGCTCCGACTGGCCGACGGTCCGGCCAAACCGGCATACCGGCAAAGCTTTGAGGTTGCGATCGCTCACGGCGGCCGGTCCAATATTCTAAGACGACCTCAGAAGCCACGTTGGCTTCTTTGGACGAAGCGGAGGGGCGCCATTTTGGCGTGCTCACGCTGGACTGCGGGTTGCGCCTACGGAAATCCAAAGTCCGGCCGCGCGAGCCAATCGACCGGAACAGTCGAAAGCTCGTGGGGCGGGTCCGCTCACCCTCACGGCGGCGGTGGCGGCCGTGAGCAGACTTAACTCAAGTCACGGCTGAGCATCCGCAGGCGCTATGCCGATTGGATGAGAACTGGTTGCCACAACACCGGCCCGTTGAGGCGTCCCCTCCAGCGGATGCGCAAGAGACTGGCGTAGGAAATATCGAGGAAGCCGGCGACTGCCTCGGTGTTGCCGACCTGCTTGGGCTGTCCGATACGTGACAACGGCCAGGTCGCGAGACGAAGGATCCTTTCGATGCGCGTATCTGTCACCGTTACGATCCCGGAGAGATTGTTGGCCAAGCCGAATTCGATGATCCCCGCGAAGAGCTCGTAGGTTGCTTGGGCCAGGCCGCCAGCTGCCTTCGGCGCTGTCGCAGGGAGATCGAGCGCGAAACGACTACTCTCCCAGATATCGGCACTCGCAGGGACCACCATCTCATCCAGCAGCGTCGGAAACGTATCGCGCAACATTGTCGGTCCGGTGGTCGGCAAAAGGCGGACGCAGCCGCAAGTTCGCCAATCGGACCCCTTGAGAAGCAGGTAGACGGGGTTCAGGCTGTCAAACGAGTCCGTTTCCATTTCGCCTTCGGTCTGCACTTCCCAATCGAGCCGCTTCTTGAAAACCCGATACCTAAGTCCGTGCATTTCCTTGAGTTCGCTCGCAAACTCGGCGTAGCAGTCGGGTGTTATCAGCTGCATCATTGTCGTCTCCGTGCGGGATGTGTCCACGCAATCGAAGGGCAAAGCCGTCATGAATGCAGCCTGTAGACCTTTACAGCTAGACTTGGAGAGGATCAGGATCTCGCCCGAGCAGCCATCCGCACTACGGCCTGGTTGATGGTTCGCACGCCAAGCTTCGCCTTGGCGTTTTCCTGATGGAAGGTCACGGTGCGTTTCGAGACACCGAGAATCTGGCTGATATCCCAGGCCGACTTGCCGCACGCCGCCCATTTCAGGCACTCGAACTCCCGCCGGGTGAGCATTATGCCATCTACCACGCAATCTTCGGCGAGCCTGCGCCGGGCATGGATATGAACGTTGATCGCAACCAGTTGCATTGCTTTTTCGTAGCGCGTCAGCGACCTCAGAAATGGCGGATGCGCCTCGTTGGAGGCGAAGGTCAGTGCGGCGAACCGGCCGCGATGATCATGCATCGACATGGTCAGTCCGCCGCGAATGCCGAACTCAGCTGCTTTTTCCAGGACTTCCTGCTGAGAGGTCGGCAAATAACGGTGATCGCGGTCCACACCCCAGTCGAAGGTATCCCAGCCCCGCAGTCCCCGCAGGATCACGGGATCCACGCTGTGGTAGCGCTGTTGCAGGTAATGTGATGTCCATGATGATGGATAATTCGAGATCAATCGCGGCCTGTCGCCGGAAGCGGATGGGTAGGTGAAATAAGCGAAGAGCGGAAAGTCGAACCCGGCTGCGGCGGACGCCATTGCCTCATGGAGATCGACGGCATCGACGCTTGCAGAGAGTTGCTCGACCAAGGTTTCAAATACGCGATGCATCTGCGCTTAGCGTACCTCGCGGAGGTTGCTGGAAGCCGACGGAGACGTGGTTCTAAATGATGGCCTGTCCCTGCAGGGCATACGACGCGCCGCCGTCATCACCGCAATTGCTGTGCTGCTTCCGATTGGAGAGAGCTCCGCCCACCTGACCAACTACCGATGGGTGATATTGCGACGTTATCGATGAGCCGCGTGTCGCCAAGCCAAGCCGCAGCAAGCAAGCGTGCCGGTCGGTCAAGGCTTGCTAACGATTGCAGGTCTGTTTCTCCGCGAAGCTCCAGGTATTCGAGCTCGCGATAGCCGGCAGCCAGAATTGCTGCACGCGCTTCATCAAGCGTAGGCAGGATGGGGGAGCCGCGTGCAAGCCGCTCGGCCGTATCGAGCAGGACCGATGCTAGTTTTGGGGCAATGGCGCGTTGGGCTGGGGAGAGCCGCACGTTACGCGACGATAGCGCAAGACCATCGGCTTCGCGGACTGTCGGACAGGGCACAATAGTGATCGGAATGTCGAGATCCCGGACCAAGCGCCTGACAAGCTGAAGTTGCTGAAAATCCTTTTCGCCAAAAAAGGCGAAGTCAGCGCCGGCCTGCAGGAAGAGCTTGGCCACGACCGTCGCCACGCCATTGAAATGGCCGAGCCGGAATGCGCCGCAAAGGCATTCGCTGATGCCGGACACTGAAACGGCCGTGGCGAAGCCCACCTGGTACATTTCCTCTGTGTCCGGCACATAGAGCAGATGCGTGCCCAGCAGAGCGAGCTTGGCAGCATCGTCGCTTTCCGTCCGAGGGTAGGCAATCAGGTCGGCGGGGCTGTTGAACTGCTTGGGGTTTACGAACAGCGTCACGATCACCCGCTCGGCCCTTTCGAGCGCCTTCCGCACGAGGCTCAGATGCCCGTCGTGCAAGGCTCCCATGGTCGGCACAATACCGATCGTGGCACCCGAGCGACGCCATTGCGCAACGACGCCGCGCAGCTCGCTCACGGTTCGAGCGATCGGCACGCTCATGTGAAGTCACCGGCCTTCAAGGCGTTGACATAGAGATGTTCGACCGCCGGAAAGTGCCGGTTCCGCATATCGGTGGCGTAAGCGGCGATTGCCGCCTCAGCCTGCTCACCGAGCTCGGCATAGCGTTTGACGAACTTCGGCCGAAATGAGGTGAAGAGCCCGAGCATATCGTGGCTCACCAGAATCTGGCCGTCGCAAGCTGGCGAGGCACCGATGCCGATGGTGGGTATGTCGATATCGGCGGTTATCTGCCGTGCAAGCTGCTCCGGTATCTTTTCCAGCACCAAGGAGAAGGCGCCAGCTTCAGTTACCGCCCTGGCGTCGCGCCTGATCCGCTCTGCATCGGCTCCCCGGCCCTGCACACGATAGCCTCCAAACGTGTTTACCGCCTGCGGCGTCAGGCCCACATGGGCCATGACAGGTACGCCGCGCGCGGTAAGGAAGCGGATGGTTTCCGCGATGGTCTCGCCGCCCTCGATCTTTACCGCTGAACAACCGGTCTCACCCATCACGCGCGCAGCGTTGCCGAAAGCGTGCTCTGGGCTTTCCTCGTAGGAACCGAAGGGCAGGTCGACGACCATCAGCGCGTGTTCAAGGCCGCGGCGAACGGCCTGTCCGTGCATGATCATCATGTCGAGCGTGACCCCCAGCGTCGACGACAGGCCGTGCAGCACCATGCCGACGCTGTCGCCGACAAGAACGATGTCGCAGTGGCGATCGAGCAGCCTCGCGACCGGCGTGGTGTAGGCCGTCAAGCATACAAGTGGCGTCTGGCCTTTTCGCGATCGAATATCTGGAGGAGTCATCCCTTTTATCTCACCAGCCGCGCTCAACCGAGGCCCCTTCCCTTACGTTACCAACAGCGGGTGTCGCGTTTGGCATATTTTTGTGCGACTGCGAAGAGCTAAAAACAGCGCTTGAGTACTCCGGTGTTGACGTGCTGGCTTCCAAGGTTACATTCAATCGATTAAGGCGCTCCGTTGGGCCAACCCGCTTTCGCAAACATGGATCCTCAGACAAGAAGAACCAAGAAAGGCAAAGCCGCCGTCAAAGCTGACGAAGCCAAAGTGGACCTGACTGCCGTCGTGGTCGCCGTAAACGACAGTGAGCCCTGTGTCCTCACAGTCGGTCATGCGGACACCCTCCCTTCTGGACCTTTTGCCCTTGAGCATCGATCACTGCAGTCGGGTTTGAGGGGGTGGGTGGAGCAGCAGACCGGCCATGCACTTGGATACATCGAGCAACTCTACACCTTCGCCGATCGCGATCGCATCGGCACTGAGCGCCACCAGCGCGTCATCTCAATCAGCTATCTCGCATTGACCAGGAAGGAACAGGCAACGAACTCGGCCGCGTGCGGCTGGCAAAGTTGGTACGAATATTTTCCCTGGGAGGACCACCGCTTCGGCACGCCGCCTGTGCTGCTCGATAGATTGCGGCCCCGCCTGATTGAGTGGGCCGGCGGCGCCAGCGAGCCGACCACTCAACGCGAGCGCCGGCAGCGCGCTGCGATAGCCTTCGGCTTCGACGACCGCCATTGGAACGAGGAACTCACGCTCCAACGCTACGAGTTGCTCTATGAAGCTGCTCTGATTGAGGAGGCCGGTGGCGGCAGGGACGCGATTGCGGCCGCGGCTGGCAAACCAATGGTCGCTGACCACCGTCGTATTCTGGCAACCGGGATCGCGCGGCTGCGTTCGAAGATCAAATACCGGCCGGTCGTGTTCGAGCTTATGCGGCCTTCCTTCACGCTGCTGCAACTGCAGCGAACCGTGGAAGCTTTGGCTGGCAGGCTGATCAACAAGCCGAACTTCCGGAGATTGGTCGAGCAGCAGGAACTTGTTGAGGAGACCGGGGAGACCTCCCTCGACACGGGCGGCCGACCGGCGAAGCTTTATCGCTTCCGGCATGCCGTCCTCGACGACAGGGCTATCGCCGGGACAAAATTACCGCTGGCGCGGGCTTGACATACTTATAGTCAAGGTAGATATATTCCCTTATTGTCAAACCGAATATAATCGAGGCGCCAATGACTGGGGCGTTACCTATGGCTGCGTCCTTGTATGAGCGTGTCCGGCGGGTGATCCCACCCGTTGAATGGCCCGCGTTCGCCGGCGATATTGAAGCCATCTTAGCGCTGAAGCGTGAGCGCAATGCGGTGGTGCTGGCGCACAATTACCAGACGCCCGAAATTTTTCATTGCGTGGCAGACATCGTCGGCGACAGCCTGGCGTTGGCCCACAAGGCGGTGACGGTCGACGCCGACATCATCGTGGTTGCCGGCGTTCATTTCATGGCCGAGACGGCAAAACTGCTCAATCCGAACAAGACCGTGCTCATCCCGGATCTCCGCGCCGGCTGCTCGCTGGCCGAATCGATCACGGCAAACGACGTGCGGCTAATGCGGCTGCGGTATCCGGGGGTCCCCGTTGTTACTTACGTCAACACTTCCGCCGCCGTAAAAGCGGAGTCCGACATCTGCTGCACGTCCGGCAACGCCAAGGCGGTGGTGGAATCGCTTGGCGTGGCGCGTGTGCTGATGCTCCCGGACGAATATCTGGCGAGGAACGTGGCAGCCGATACAGACGTCGAGATCATCGCCTGGAAAGGCCATTGCGAGGTGCATGAGCGCTTCACCGCAGCAGACATCCGGGAACTGCGCGATGCCCATCCAGGCGTCATCGTGCTGGCCCATCCAGAATGCCCACCAGACGTTGTCGCGGAGGCGGAGTTCTCCGGCTCGACCGCGGCGATGTCGGATTATGTCGAGCGTGAGAAACCGAAGCGTGTCGTCCTTCTGACCGAATGTTCGATGAGCGACAACGTCGCGGTCGCGCATCCCGACGTCGAGTTCGTTCGCCCATGCAATCTGTGCCCGCACATGAAGCGCATCAACCTGGCCAACATTCGCGCCGCACTCGAGCAGAACCGGCATGAGGTCCGGATTGATCCCGAAATTGCCGGCCCCGCCCGCCGCGCGGTCGAGCGCATGCTTTCCCTATGAGTCTGGAGGTTCGCGAAATCGCGGGGGCGCCGGTCGTCATCGGCGGCGGCATTGCCGGCCTGATGACGGCGCTTCATCTGGCGCCGGAACCGGTCGTGCTTTTGACCAACGCGCCGCTTGGAACCGGAGCCTGCAGTGAACTTGCCCAGGGCGGTCTTGCGGCAAGTCTCGGGGGCGACGACGGCCCAGATTTTCACCTTTGCGACACGATAGCTGCCGGCGACGGACTCTGCGATGAGGCCACGGTGCGGCGAGTGGTACGAGCTGCACCCGAAGCGATTAGGACGATCCAAAGGTTCGGCGTCGACTTCGACCAGCACCCTGACCGCGCGTTGCGACTTGGGCTCGAGGCGGCACACTCGCGACGGCGGATTGTGCATGCAGCCGGCGACGCCACCGGTCGCGAGTTGGTGCGCGCGCTCGTCGCCGCGGTTCGGCGTACAGCCTCGATCACCATTATCGAAAATGTGGAGGTCCGCCGGCTGGTCGTGCAGGACGGGTCGGTCATCGCCGTGGTCGCAGCAGGACGAGCCGGCGCGCTCGCTCTGCCCACGCGTCGCGCGGTGCTGGCGACCGGCGGCGTCGGCGGGCTGTTTTGCGACACGACAAACCCCGCTGGCTCATGGGGTCACGGGCTGGCGCTCGCCGCATGGGCGGGGGCGGAACTCGCCGACTTGGAATTCATACAGTTCCATCCAACTGCGCTCGACGGTCCGCGCCGGCCGATGCCGCTGGTGAGCGAAGCCGTGCGTGGCGAAGGCGCGGTGCTCATCGATGAGCGAGGAGAGCGCTTCCTCGCCGACACACCTGGCGGTGAACTTGCGCCTCGCGACGTCGTAGCGCGCGCCATTTGGCACCAGCTTGCCGTTGGACGCCGCGTATTCCTGGACGCACGGCAAAGTCTCGGCCCGAGATTTGGCAAGCGTTTTCCAGGCATCGCCGAATTGTGCCGGAGCGCAGGAATCGACCCAGCGACCGACCTGATCCCGGTGCGCCCGGCGGCACATTATCACATGGGCGGCGTCGCCGTAGACAGCGCCGGCCGCAGCTCCATCGAGGGATTGTGGGCCTGCGGTGAGGTGGCCTGTACCGGCCTGCACGGCGCCAACCGCCTGGCCAGCAACTCGCTCACCGAAGCGGCGGTCACCGCGAGCTGGGTTGCCGAAAGCGTTGCCGGCACGTCGTATACCCGGCGACCGCGCAGATGCTCCACATTCGTCCCTCCACGACCAGACGCTTCCGTGGTCCGCCCGATTGTCTCCGCCGCCCTGGGTATCATCCGCGACGGCGAGGCAATGCGCGAAGCGGTGGCGACCCTGCTGCCGATCGCAGCCAATAGTGTCGCTGCCTCTGGTCCGGCTTTGGTCTCACTGATGATCGCCGCGGCGGCCCTGAGGCGGGAAGAGAGTCGAGGCGCGCACTGTCGGTCCGATTTCCCGCTCCACGATGCCAACGTGCGCCCATCACGGCTGACACTGCACAGCGCAATGCGGGCCGCGGCCGCACTCGATTGCCGGGCTACCATACGGAGCACTTGATATGACTTCATTCTCCCCCCTCCCCGCGACCCTGATCGAACCGATTGTGCGCGTTGCGCTCCTCGAAGACCTGGGCAGATCCGGCGACCTGACCACCGATGCGGTTATCCCGTATGATTGCACTGCCACGTTGGTGCTCAAAGCGAGGCAGGCGGGCGTCGTTGCCGGGCTCGATCTGGTCTCGTATGCCTTCCTTCTCGTGGAACCGGCGATCAACATCCAGATCTGGCGCCCTGATGGCAGCGAGGTTGGGGCCGGGGAAACCATTGCAAGATTGTCCGGACCCGCACGAGGCCTGCTCACGGCCGAACGCACGGCCCTCAATTTCTTATGCCGGCTGAGCGGCATTGCCACTGCCACAGCGGCCATGGTTGAGGCCGTGCGCGGTCACAAGGCGAGGATTGTATCGACGCGAAAGACGACGCCCGGGCTGCGGGCATTGGAGAAATACGCCGTGCGCGTCGGCGGCGGTGCCAATCACCGGTTCGGCCTCGATGACGGCGTGCTCATAAAGGACAACCACATCGCGATCGCCGGCGATATGCGCACAGCAATAGAGCGGGCGCGCGCCGCAGCAGGGCATATGGTGAAGGTCGAGGTCGAGGTCGACACGCTGAAGCAGCTCGATGCAGCGCTCGCGATTGGTGTTGACGCGGTGCTGCTCGACAATATGTCGGTCGAGGATCTTGCCCGCGCGGTTTCTATAGTGGATGGCCGTACGATCACCGAGGCGTCCGGTCGGGTGATGCCGAAAACGGCGGCGGCGATTGCGGCGACCGGTGTCGATCTCATCTCCATGGGTTGGCTGACGCACAGCGCCCCGATCCTCGACATCGGCCTGGACATGCCGGACCACCAGAACATCTGCAAGCACTTGAACTGAGGATTACGGCGTGAGGAGCAACATCAGCTCGGCAGGCGTAGGAGGTGCTGGAAAGACGTGCCGCAGCTCGCCTTTAGCGAGTGCGCCCCAAAGCCAAGAAGGCGTACCGGACTAGCAAACAAAGGTTTGACGATGACGATTGGAATGAACTCGGAGTTCGACGTGAACCAGACCATGCAATCGGTCGACGGAACGCCTCCGCGATGGAACCGCAAAGAGGCCGAGGCCATCTACGGCATGCCATTCAACGATCTGCTGTTCCTGGCTCAGACGATCCACCGCCAGAACTTCGATCGAAACCGAGTGCAGCTGTCGCGGCTCCTTAGCATCAAGACCGGCGGGTGCCCCGAAGATTGCGGCTATTGCAGCCAGTCTGCGCATTACGAAACCGGTGTGAAGGCGTCGAAGCTGGTGGACGTCAAGCATGTCATCGACGAAGCGGCCAAGGCGCGTGATGGCGGCGCAACGCGCTATTGCATGGGCGCGGCGTGGCGAAGTCCCAAGGAGCGCGACATGGACGTTGTGGTCGCCATGATTGAGGGCGTCAAGGCCCTCGGCATGGAGACCTGCATGACGCTCGGCATGCTCGATCTTGAGCAAGCTGCTCGCCTGAAGCAGGCCGGTCTCGACTACTATAACCACAACATCGATACCTCTGAGCGCTACTATGGCGAGGTTATTTCAACCAGGACTTTTGCCGACCGGCTGAAAACGCTTGGGCACGTGCGCGCGGTTGGGATGAAAGTCTGCTGCGGCGGCATTGTCGGGATGGGAGAAGAAAAGACCGATCGCATCGACATGCTGGTCACGCTCGCGAACCTGCCCGAGCCGCCGGAAAGCGTGCCGATCAACATGCTTATTCCCATCGAAGGCACGCCGCTTGCCGCGGCCGACGCCATCGATCCGATCGATTTCGTCCGCATCGTTGCGCTCGCGCGGGTGATGATGCCGAAATCCTATGTAAGGCTGTCCGCCGGCAGGACGGCGATGAGCGACGAAACGCAGGCGCTGTGCTTCTTTGCCGGCGCCAATTCGATCTTTGTCGGCGACACGCTGCTGACGGCGGGAAATCCCGGCGAGGACAAGGATACCCTTCTGTTCCGGCGCCTCGGCATTGAGCCTATGGAACTCGCCACGCAATGAAGGAGGCAATTCTTGCCCGCTATGACGCAACCTTGCGGGGACTGGGGCGCAAGGACCGGTTGCGGACGCTCGCACCGCGCGCCGGGCTCGACTTCTCGTCGAACGACTATATCGGACTTGCCGCCTCCAAAAGACTGGGCGATGCGGTTTCGACGGCGATTGCGCGGGGCACGCCAGTGGGCGCCACCGGATCGCGGCTGTTGCGCGGCAATGCACCGGAACATGAGCAACTGGAGGCGGACGCAGCGGCATTTTTCGGAGCCGAGCGTGCACTGTTCTTCGGCAGCGGCTATATCGCCAACTTCGCTCTGCTGACGGCCCTGCCGCAGAAAGGCGACCTGCTGGTCCTCGACGAGCTCGCTCATGCCAGCATGCATGAGGGTGCCCAGGCCGGGCGCGCTGAGTTCAAGCTGGCCGCGCACAACGACGTCGACGCTGTCGAGGACGCAATCACCCGCTGGCGCGCCGAAGGCGGCATGGGGCGGGTGTGGATCGCCTTCGAAAGCCTTTACAGCATGGATGGCGACCGTGCGCCGATGGAGAGCCTGGTCGCGCTGGCTGATCGGTACCAGGCATTCATCGTCGTCGATGAAGCGCATGCCACCGGCGTCTGGGGACCGGACGGCCGGGGACTGGCCGCCGCGTATGAAGGCCGCGACAACATCGTCACGCTCCACACATGCGGCAAGGCGCTTGGCGCATCCGGCGCGCTCGTTACCGGACCGCGAACACTGTGCGACTATCTTATCAACCGGTGCCGGCCATTCATCTATGCGACCGCACCATCGCCGCTGATGGCAGTCGCGGCACGTGAGGCGCTGACTATTCTGTCTGACGAGCCTATGCGTCGTGCTCAGTTGCACGAGCGTGTCGCTTTCGCGAGCCGGCAATTGGCCGAACGCTGCGGCGTGATGCCCAGCGGCTCGCAGATCCAGCCGCTTGTGATCGGCGATAACAGCCGCACCATGGCGGTGGCGGCAGGACTGCAGGCACGCGGCTTCGACATACGCGGCATTCGCCCGCCGACAGTGCCTGAGGGTACGTCGCGCCTGCGCATTTCGCTGACTCTCAACGTCGACGAAGCCGACATTTCCGCCATGGTCGAGGCTCTCGTCGGAGTGTTGGCCACAGCATGACCAAACGCATCGTCGTCACCGGAACAGACACTGGAATTGGCAAGACAGTGTTTTCGGCCGGACTTGCCGGGCTGCTCGACGGCTTCTACTGGAAGCCGGTGCAATCGGGCCTCAACGAGGAGACCGACAGCGAGGTCGTCGCCCGGCTTTCCGGCTTGCCCGACGGACGCGTGCTGCCCGAAGTCTATCGACTGACGATGCCGCTGTCGCCGCATCGATCAGCCGAAATCGACGGCGTCGCGATCGAGGCCGACGATCTTTCATTTCCGGTCCTGCCGACACCGCTCGTCATCGAAGGCGCCGGCGGGCTGATGGTGCCGCTCAATCGACAGACAAGGTTCATTGACATATTCGAACAATGGCGGCTGCCGGTCATACTGTGCGCCCGCACCGCGCTTGGCACCATCAATCATACGCTGTTGTCGATCGAGGCCCTGAGAGCCCGCTCCATCCCGCTCATCGGCATTGCCTTCATTGGCGAAGAGGTGGCCGATACACAAAGGACAATCGTGGAATTCGGCGGCGTGCCGCAGCTGGGCAGGCTGCCGCACCTCGGTCCGCTGACGGGTGAAACGTTGAGAGATGCAATGATTTCCGGCTTCGACCTGGCCATGATTGCCGGAGGCGACTGATGGCGGAGTCTCGAGTCTGGCATCCGTTCACGCAGCACGCGCTAGAGCCCTCGCTCCCTGAAATCGTGCTGACTGAAGGCGCCTATCTCCACAAGGCCGACGGCTTCCGCATCCTCGATGCGATTTCTTCCTGGTGGGTCGTCACCCATGGCCATCGCCACCCCCGCATCATGAAGGCCATCGAGACGACCGCCTCGAGCCTCGACCAGATCATCTTCGCGGGCTTCACCCACGAGCCGGCCGAACGGCTGGCCGAGGCGCTTGTAGGCATCGCACCCGCCGGCCTCCACCGGGTGTTCTATTCCGACAGTGGCTCGACCTCAGTCGAAGTCGCGCTGAAGATGGCGCTCGGCTATTTCCGTAACATCGGCGCGTCGCGTTCGCGCATCGCCGTCATGGAGCACAGCTATCATGGCGACACCATCGGCACGATGAGCGTCGGCGCCCGTGGCGTCTTCAACGCCGCCTATGAGCCTTTGCTGTTCGAGGTCGACACCATCCCCTTCCCGGCCGCCGGGCGCGAGCAGGAAACGCTGGATCGGTTCGAGGCCGTTAGCCGCGACCGGCGCGCAGCCGCGCTGATCGTCGAGCCGCTGGTGCTTGGCGCCGGCGGCATGCTGATGTATCCGGCCTGGGTTCTTGCCGAATTGAAGAGGATCGCCGAAGCCTCCGGCACGCTCGTGATCGCCGATGAAGTGATGACCGGCTGGGGGCGCACCGGAACCATGTTTGCCTGCGAACAGGCGTCCGTCTCGCCCGACATCTTGTGCACCTCGAAAGGTCTGACCGGTGGTACCATCCCGCTGGCCGCCACGATCGCCACCGATGCCATCTTCCACGCTCACTTTTCGGAGGATCGCAAGAAGACGTTTTTCCATTCGAGCTCCTACACCGCCAATCCGATCGCCTGCGCGGCAGCACTTGCCAATGTCGAGATCTGGCGTGACGAGCCGGTGGCCGAGCGGATCGCGGTCTTGAGCGCGAGGCAGGCCGCGGGGCTGCAACGCTTCCGGGACAATCCATATTTCACCGACTGCCGGACAACCGGCACCATCGCGGCACTCGACCTACGCACCGGCTCAGCCGGTTATCTGGCCGAGATCGGGCCAAAACTGCGCGCTTTTTTCCTTGAGCGCGGCCTGTTGGTGCGCCCGCTCGGCAATGTCCTCTATCTTCTGCCGCCCTATTGCATCACCAGCGACGAATTGGACGGGCTCTATGACGCGATAGAGGAGGCCGGCGAACGCTTCGGCTCGCGGCCATGAACCTATCGTCGCGCGTTCTCGGCTTCGGCCATCATGCGCCGACGCGCAAGGTCGAGAACCCGGAAATCGAAGACCGGCTCGGGCTTGAGCCCGGCTGGATCGAGCGGCGCACCGGAATTCGCTCGCGCTTCTGGGCAACAGACGAAGACACGCTGTCGGGCCTTGCCGCCTCTGCCGGCGACATGGCGCTGACCAATGCCGGTATCGACCGCGGCGACGTCGGTCTACTCTTGCTCGCCACGTCGACGCCCGATCACCTTCTGCCGCCAAGCGCGCCGCTGGTCGCACATCGGCTGGGGCTAGGCCGCGCCGGAGCGATCGACCTGACCGGCGCCTGCGCCGGCTTCATCTATGCGCTGATGTTCGCCGACGGGTTCACCCGCCTGCACGGCAAAGCGAGCCTTGTCATCGCCGCCAACATCCTCAGCCACCGCATCAATTTGGCCGAGCGCGCCAGCGCCGTGCTGTTTGCCGATGCCGCCGGCGCCATGGTGATCAGTCCTTGCGATGACCCGGATCGAGGCATTCTCGGCGCTTCGGTGGATTCCGACGGCTCGCGCTACGGGCTAATCCAGATTCCCGCCGGGGGAAGCAACACTCCGTTCCATGCCGACCTCGACCTCGCGCAGACACGGATGACGATCACTGACGGCCGTGAAGTATTCAGCAAGGCCGTGGAGATGATGACCGCCTGCTCGAGAGATGCGCTCACTGCTGCCCGACTGAGGCCGCAAGACCTCGATCGTTTCGTGCCGCATCAGGCCAATGCGCGCATTTTCGACGCGGTCGGCAGGAACCTCGGCATCGCTGATCACTCGATCGTCAAGACGATCGCCGAATATGGCAACTCTTCCGCCGCGACGATCCCGCTCTCATTGTCGCTGGCCCATCGGGCGCAGCCGTTTCGGCCTGGCGAGAAAGTCCTCTTGGCGGCAGCGGGTGCGGGTCTCAGCGGCGGCGCGCTTGTGGTGGGAATTTAGCAAAGCAATGCTTGCGCACAGGACTGCTCATGAATGAGACTATGAGAATGGCTCAATACGCAAATAGTCGCCGGCAAGCTCCATAGAGCTGGGGTCCGTGCGGTGCTCCGCGATGTCTAAGTATCGACCCGCTTGCTCAAATCGCAGCGCTCATCGAAGGCCAGCAATACCTCATGCAGAGCGAAAATCCCCAACCGCCCGTTTCAAAGACGCTCGCCCCATTTCGAAACAAGGTGTTTCGCTCAATTTGGGCGGCCACCCAGATTTCCAGCCTCGGTTGGCTAGTGCAAACGGTCGCCATCAGTTGGCTTATGGCAACGATTTCAGCGTCCGACCTCATGGTGGCACTCGTCCAGGCCGCATCCACATTGCCGGTGTTCTTCCTCTCAGTTTTCGCCGGAGCCATTGCCGACAACTTCAGCCGCCGGTGGGTGATGTTTGCGGGACACTGCCTGATAGCATCGGCGTCGACGACGCTGATGATTTCTGTGGGTCTGGGATTTGTCAGTCCTTGGCTGATTCTCGGGTTAGGTTTCCTGGCCGGCTGCGGCTTTGCCTTGAATGATCCGGCTTGGCACGCTTCGGTCGGCGATATCCTTCACAAACGCGACATTCCGGCCGCAGTGACGCTTATGTCCGTCGGATACAACATTGTGCGCAGCGTTGGTCCAGCCTTGGGGGGCGTGATCCTGGCCGTCTTTGGGCCGCTGGCCGCTTTCGCCTTGGCTGCGGTGAGTGATCTGGCGCCCATAAGCGCGATATGGCGCACCAAATGGGAGGTCCGCTCTTCGCCTCTCCCTCGTGAGAGAATGACGACGGCAATTCATGACGGAGTGCGCTTTACGGCGATGTCTTTGGAGATCAGGGCAGCGACCGCCCGAGCCGCTCTTTTCGGGTTGGCAAGCATCTCCATTCTGGCGTTGCTCCCCCTCGTCGTCCGGGATCAGTTGAAGAGTGGGCCAATTGTCTACGGTATCTTATTGGCCGGCTTCGGCATGGGTGCTTTCATCGCGGGTATGGGCAACGGCTTCTTGAGGAAGGTCACGTCTCAAAACAGGCTGGTGGCCTTCGCCTCTGTGGCTTGTGCAGTCTGTTGCCTCTCCCTTGCCCTTACATCGTCGCTTCCTGTGGCGGCCATTTCGCTGGCGCTCGGCGGAGCGGGTTGGCTTATCACCTGGACGGGCATTGACGTGTCGGTGCAGTTGGCAAGCCCAAGGTGGGTTGTAGGCCGCACGCTCTCCATTTACTACGCCTTGAGCGCAGGCGGTATGGCTGCTGGCAGCTGGATCTGGGGTTCTGTCGCGCAAAACTATTCCTTGACCTCAGCATTGGAGGGCGCCGCAGGCGCTCTGTTGCTGGTTGCAGCAGCGGGGATCGTGTTGCCGGTCCGTCCCTGGGAAGAAACCGATCAAGAAAGTTCAGTTTTTCATCCGCCGGACGTGGCTCTCGATCTGAAACCCAGAAGTGGCCCTATCGTGGCCAAGGTCGAGTATTTGATATCGGAGGAAAATATCGAGGCCTTTCTGGGCTCCATGCGCACGCGGCGACACGTCCAGAGCCGTGCCGGTGCACGAAACTGGACGCTCCAGCGAAATCTGCAAACACCGTCACTTTGGACGGAGACATTCCGCACCCCCACCTGGATGGACTTTCTCCGCCTAAATCATCGACTCACCGCAGCAGATAAGGAAGTCGCCCAGCATCTCCTGTCACTGCATGAAGGAGAGGTGCCTCCGCAGACAGTGCTTTCGATTGAACGGACGACCGAGGCAATTCGTACCCGTACCTCGACAATCTTTTCTCGTCCTCCAAGATGACGCCATCAAGCTGCTGTCCAGGGACAGGGTGGATCACCGGTGCTTTGCAGAGCACAGCCTCACACCGAGAGCAGCGTGCTCCGGGTTGTGCGCTTTCGCGCGCACCCAGGCGAGATGATGGTGAACGCGGCGTCAAGTGGAAGTCCCCTGCATACGCTTGCGGAGTCTTCTGCGAGAGCCCATGCCGACGAGCGCCAAACAAGGTCTGATGCCTTTCGGCGTCGTGGCCTCAACTCATCGATTCGCGAGAAAAGCATCGAATGCAGCAGCAACGGCGCGAACAACAAAGCGGTGCTCCGGCCGCACGCGGATGAAGCCGTTTTCGACGTCCAGGATCCCCTCCTCAGCCAGCGTCACCAAACTCTCAACTGAATCGAGAAAACGAGCTGGTTCGATTTCGTGGGCGGCACAGATGGTCGGCACGTCGGCCTCCAAATCGCACATCAGTCGCTCGATGATCGCTGCGCGCACCCGGTCATCGTCGGTCAGACGGTGACCCTTTGATGTCGCCAGACGTCCACTTGCGATGTGCCGGGCGTAAGAATCCCGTGTTACTTCGTTCTGAACATACCCCTCGCGGACTCGGCCAATAGCCGACGCGCCGAAGCCGATCACGTTTTGCAAGTATCGGCCGAGTATCCCAGCGAATTACGCCGTAGGCGCCCGGTCTTCTGGCGCTAGCGCAAGTTCGTCGTCCGGCGGAGCGAAATGATCGAGCCCGATCTCCCGGTAGCCAGCGCCAACCAGTGTCTCGGCGACAGTTGCAGCCTGTTCGGCGCGAAGATCGCCGTCCGGTAGACCTGCCTGCTCGATTAGGCGCTGATTCTTTATCACGGAAGGAATATGCGCGTATCCGAACACCGCAAGCCGGTTGGGGCGCATGGCGACCGCAGCCATCGCGGTCTGGATGCAGGACTGCACAGTCTGTTTCGGTAGACCGAAGATGAGGTCGAAGTTGATATGGCCAACGCCATGCCGGCGGAGATTTTGGACTGCAGCGGCCGTCTGCACCTTACTCTGGATCCGATTGATCGCCTTTGCACATCGGGATCAAAGCTCTGCATCCGATGCTCGCGCGGTTGACACCGTTAGCTGCCAGGGCTTCGGCCATTTCCGGTGTGAACGTTCGGGGATCGATCTCCACGGCGATCGCAGCAGTTTTGCTGAAAGCGAAGTGGCGGCGTAGAAATTCCATCAGCGCCAAGTGCTCGGCTGGCCCGATAAGGTGAGGCGTTCCGCCGCCGAAATGCACATCGCTCACCGGCAGCCCTTGCCGCACTTGCTCCGACACCAAACTGATCTCCTGACGCAGCACCGCTAAATAATTAAGGATCGGGCCGTTGCGACGGATGACCGCGGTAGGGAAGCCGCAATACCAGCACATGGATCGGCAAAACGGAATGTGGAAATAGAGCGACACCGATTCGTCGGCCGGGAGGCCCCCCAGCCATTCCTCATAATCGTCAGCACCAACTGCCGCAGAGAAGTCTGGCACAGTCGGATAGATGGTATACCAAGGCGGCCGGGGGTCCCGGTACTTTGTCAGGATTGAGGTGTGCAAGGAGCTGTCATCCCACGTCGCTCATCCATCATTCTTTCGTTGCGCGCTCGTCCTGGTCTCTGACCTAAGTCAGTGCGTCCCGCTTATGTCGCAGTCTCGTTTGGACAGGATGGGGTCAACCACGCCGGGGAGCGCGCGTGCCATGGTTGCGCCTGAGGTGATGGTGCGGTGCCGCATTCAACGTCTGAGTACGTGACGCCAGTGCAGTGTGCTTGAGGCGTCTGCGGAAGAACTTTGCAATGCGAAATTCATGTCCGACGCAACGGACCTGTCAAGCCTCGTTCAGACGCCATCCAGGTCCAGCCAGCGGCCTTCCCTGCCGGCCGAAAAACCATACCGGCTTTAGCCACCGAGACGCTCTAAAGCTGACGTCGGCTCATTTGATGAAAGGAGGACGCCGCTAGGGGGTGCACAAGGTTCCCCGGCTTGACGTCGCTTCGAGCGAAGAGCGGTGTGGCTTGTCGTCAAGCGCCGGGCAGCGTGCCCCCTACCGATATCCCGAAAAGATCGACCAAGATGGCCATGCCGACGCCACACGCGGTCTGGATGAGGCCGACCATGAAAATGCGATTGGCGCGTTCGTAGATGGGGCGCCGCAAGGAACTCATGTCGAGCAGCATGGACAGCGCTCTCATCTGCAGTGCGATGCCGAGCAGGATCGGCACTACGGCGAACAGATCGTAGAGTTGCCATGGCAAGGGGTTCGCGGCCCAATGAGTGAGGAAGCCGAGGGAAAAGGCAAGCAGGATACCCACGGCAGTGATTGTGCCGTTGCGGAAAATGGTCTCGATCGGTTCTTCCTTCGGATCGTGCTCGTCCAAGCGGCTTCCTTTCGTTGCTCTTTCCGTCGAGACTAAGTTCTCGAGAATACTGTTCATCGCCAATTACTCGAGGCGAGCCGTAGGCAGCCGTTTCAGGGTGCGCTCCCTCTCGCTTCCGGCCGCGCAATGTACCTGCACGGCGAACTTACAGCGGCGAAAAGGTGCTGCGGCCACCATGCGACGCCTCGGACGTGCACGCCCTCTGTTCCTGGCGCAGCCCTTGCGGAGCGTACGCGCAGTGATCCTTCTCGGTAGCGGATGGCGCGGCCTCCGTTGCGGTCAGACGGGAAGCCGTCGCTGTTAAACGAGACTGTCACATATCGAACATGGCGAACCGTGTCGCACATTTCTTTTCGCAGTGACCCTCAAAAAAAGTGATTCCAGCGAGACGAAGGCGCGTCGGCCCGATTTTGGTGTCGGCCGCATCTACGCTTCAGGTTGGCATGTCGCTTGCTGCTCTATTCGGAGAGCTGCAGCGGTCCGACCGGAGTGTTTCACATGTAAACGATAATGAATCTCCTAGCAGAAAACACTATTATAAGTACATGTGGCTTTTACGCTGGCTCACCTCTCGTGTCAAGCGCTTTGGCGTCCACATATTGGAGACAACACGCACAAAATTTAGAGGAAAAGCTTGCTCTTTCGCCTCTATCCTTTTTATTCCTTCATGGAGATCTAGACATGTACATCAAGAGTCCTCTTCTCGGCTTAACTGCTCTGATGACCATTTCCGTCGGTCGAGCAGCTGGCGCCGAGCGGGAACCGGCCGAGTACATCAAGATCTGCGACGTCCTCGGCTCGGGATATTCCTATATTCCCAACACCGAGACCTGCCTGCGCATCGGCGGCTATGTCCGTTACGATATCGGCCTGGGTGACGTCCGATCGTATGACAGCGCAAGAACCTCGGACGTGAGAACTGGCGAGGACCAAGGCACTTGGCGAAACAGCACACGCTTCACGTTCAAAACTTGGACCGGCCAGCAGACCGAGCTCGGCGCGTTGACGACCTATACCGAAACCCAGGTGAATTTTGGCAACAGCGCTAACTCGCATGACAGTCCTCAGAACTATGATTTCAACAGCGGCCTCGCACTGGCTTCTGCCTGGGTCGAGCTGGGAGGCCTGCGAGTTGGCAAGGAGGGGTCGGCCTTCGATACGTTTGCAAGCTACGCTGGCAACGTTCTCGATAGTATGCTCGTTCCGTCGGCCGGCTTCGACACCAACGTGGCTCAGTACCACTTCGACGCCGGCAACGGCATTTCGACTGTGATTTCGCTCGAACAAGGATCGGGCTCAGCCGGTACTATCGACAGCTATATTCCGCACGTTGTCGCCGGCTTGAAATACACGCAAGGCTGGGGCTCGATCATCGGCGTCGCGGCTTATGACAGCAATTACGAAGCTTTTGCCGGCAAGATCCGCGTCGACGTCGCTGTCACAAACCAGCTGTCGCTGTTTGGACTCTTCGGCTACGGTTCCAATGCCAGTCTCAACGAGGACTCAAACGGCGCAATTGCCAATCATGGGCGCGGCTCGTACAAAATCTGGAACGGCCAGTGGGCTTTCTGGGCGGGCGCCACCTACGAGTTTGACGAGAAAACTTCGTTCAACCTTCAGGTCTCGGGTGATCAGCTCAAGGATGCTGGTGTGGCTGCAAACGTCGCCTACATGGTCGTTCCCGGCTTCACGGTCACAGCCGAGGTCGATTACGACCACTACGGCAACTCTGGCCTCGGCCCTGCCGAGCCTACCGCCGTCAAGGGCACGAGCAAGCCGAACAGCGTCGGCGGCATTCTCCGCTTACAAGGCTCATTTTGAAATCTCTCCAGTCGCGAGCATGGCAAAGGCACTTGCCTCGACAACGCACGCATGGAGAGCTTCGTTCGCCATCTTGAAGTCTGCATCGACCGTCCACGGCCCATCGTACCAACTAGAAACTGAAAGTTATGAGCCCTGTGTACTACACCTAGCCCTTGACCTGCCCGATGAACCGGCCAGGGGCCGTCAGTTCAAATTCGGGGCCGTTTAGAGGGCAGTGTGAGGCCGTGTTAGGTAAGCGCCACTGCAATGTCGAGGCCGCGACACGCCTGTCGCTTTGGACGGCTGGAATTGCCCTTCGCGGCGCCATTCATTCTCTCAACATTTACGTGATAATGCACGCTGAGTCCGAGCCGCGTGGCAGCACCCATCCTAGGTGTGAGCTTTCGAGAGGTTGTCCATTCGGACCGGACCGAGGAGACTGGAGTTACCACGCTTCAGCATCCATCGGAGGGTCCGAATGAACATCCACAAGAATGCCCGTCTCACACCGCTGCGT
>NZ_RZRU01000003.1 GCF_003997495.1 Mesorhizobium sp. M7A.F.Ca.US.008.03.1.1
CCGTCGCGCCAGCGTGCCCTTGCCGGCGCCGGCCGGACCGTCGATGGCGATGGTGAAGGTGTGAGTCATTGACAGGCCAACGAAAAGAGCAGGCGTGGCGATCCTTCGCGCCCCCCTCTGTCCTGCCAGCGTGCCAAGGCTATTGGTTGCCACGACTCTCACCCGATCTCCGCCCCAAGCCCCTTCATCAGGCCCATGAATTCCGGGAAACTCGTCGCGATCATCGCGGCATCATCAATGGTCACCGGCTTTTCCGTCGCCAGCCCCATGACCAGAAAGCTCATGGCGATGCGGTGGTCGAGATGGGTCCGCACGGTGGTGTCCTGGCCGTTGGGATGGCCGCCCAACCCCTTGCCGCCCGGCTTGCCGCGTACGGCAAGCGAAGCCTCGCCCTCGGTGCAATCGACGCCGTTGAGCTTCAGCCCGTTGGCGACGGCCGACAGCCGATCGGATTCCTTCACCCGCAGCTCTTCCAGCCCTTGCATCAGCGTTTCACCCTCGGCGAAGCTGGCGGCGACCGCGAGCACCGGATACTCGTCGATCATCGACGGTGCCCGCTCGGGCGGCACGATGACGCCCTTCATCTCGGAATAGCGCACCCGCAAATCGGCGACATCCTCGCCGCCGGCATTGCGCGGGTTCAGGATGTCGATCTTGCCGCCCATTTCCTGCAGCGTCAGCAAAAGCCCGGTGCGGGTCGGGTTCATCAGCACGTTTTCGATTGTGATGTCCGAACCCGGCACGATCAGTGCGGCCACCAGCGGGAAGCCGGCCGAGGACGGGTCGCCCGGCACCGCGATCGTCTGGCCGGTCAGTCTGCCCTGGCCTTCGATGAAGATGTGGCGGACGCCGCGTTCGTCGGTTTCGACCGACAGATTGGCGCCAAACCCCTTCAGCATCTTTTCGGTGTGGTCGCGTGTCATCACCGGCTCGATCACCGTGGTGATGCCGGGCGTGTTGAGGCCGGCGAGCAGCACTGCGGACTTCACCTGCGCCGAGGCCATCGGCACGCGATAGGTGATCGGCGCCGCATGCTTGGGTCCATGCAGCGTGATCGGCATGCGGTCGCCCGGCGTCGCCTTCAGCACCTGCACGCCCATCTGGCGCAACGGTTCCAGCACGCGGCCCATCGGCCGGCCCGAGAGCGAGGCATCGCCGATGAAGGTCGTCTCCATGTCATAGGTGCCGACAAGGCCCATGGTCAGCCGCGAACCGGTGCCGGCATTGCCGAAATCGAGCGGGCCTTCCGGCTGCAGCAGCGCGCCATTGCCGGTGCCGCGGATCACCCACTCGGCGCCATGCTTCTCGGTATGCGCGCCCATTGCCTTCATGGCCGCACCCGTGCGCATCACGTCCTCGCCTTCGAGCAGGCCGGTGATGCGGGTCTCGCCGGAGGCGAGGCCGCCGAACATGAAGGAACGGTGCGAGATCGACTTGTCGCCCGGCACGCGCGCGGTGCCGGAAAGGGCTGGGGATCGGCGGGCGGTGGCCGGCTTGGGGGCGGCGGCGTGAGACATGGAATTTCCCTGGACGGAATGCCGGCAGGCCGGCGCTTTTCATTTGTTGTGGCGGTCTCGTATCACGGCGGGCCGAAATGGTCATCCCCCATGGTCGTCACTGACGCGACGCCTTTCAACGTATGGTTTTGTGACGCCGGCTTTTCGCTTTGACAGCGCTGCAAACTGTGGTTAAGGGGACCACTCTTTTATTGACGAGGCTTGCCGTGGCAAAAACCGAACTTGGCACAAAACGTATCGACCCGGAGACGGGCCGAAAATTCTACGACCTGAACAAGGACCCGATCGTCTCGCCCTACACCGGCAAGACCTATCCGCGTTCCTATTTCGAGGAAGGCAAGATTGCCGCTCTCGAGGAGGAAGAGGAAGTGGCCGAGAAGGAAGTGGACGCCGAGGAAGAAGAAGGCGTTGAGGTCGTCTCGCTCGAAGAGGCTGATGAGGACGTCAAGGGCGACGACCTGCCGGATCTTGGCGACGACGAGGACGACGTCGATCTCGGCGACGACGAGGACGACACCTTCCTCGCCGACGAAGAGGAAGAAGATGACGACGTTGCCGACATGATCGGCGTCGGCGACGACGACGACGAGGTTTGATCGGGCCTTGAAAGCGGGCATTTGCAGGCTTTCGCGGCCTGCAAAGAAAAAGCGGCTCTCGAAGGCTTGATATCTGAGAAGGGCGGGGTTAGAAGCCGCCTGCACTAACGGCGCGGTCTCCAACTCGCGCCGGATCTCTTCGCCGGAAACGGCGCCGGTTGACTGCCGGAAGTGGGGCCATAGCTCAGTTGGGAGAGCGCTTGAATGGCATTCAAGAGGTCGTCGGTTCGATCCCGATTGGCTCCACCAAACAGTCCCTCTGCAATTCGCAGCCGATGAATGTGCCGCACTGAGGTCATCTGCGTTTGATGGTCAGTTCAGGCAACGCCGCTGAAAGCGCCTCCATCAAACGGAACGAACGAGCCATTTCTCGAGAGCAACTGCTCGCCGGACAAAGTCTTCACTGTTCATGGAGCGCTTAGTGACTGAAAGCCAGCCCGATCACCACTCGGCGAAGGAGCCGTCCTTGTGGCGCCAGATCGGATTGCGCCAGCGGTGGCCTTCTTTAGCGCGTTCCTTGACATACTCTTCGTCGATCTCGACACCGAGGCCTGGGCCGTCGGGGATGGCGACATAACCATCCTCGTAGCGGAAGACGTCCTTGTTGGCGGCGTAGTCGAGCAGGTCGTTAGCGGCGTTGTAGTGGATGCCGAGGCTCTGCTCCTGGATGAAGCAGTTGTAGCTGACGGCGTCGAGCTGCAGGCATGCGGCAAGGGCGATTGGCCCGAGCGGGCAGTGCGGCGCCACGGCGACGTCATAGGCTTCCGCCATCGCCGCGATCTTGCGGCATTCGGTGATGCCGCCGGCATGCGAGAGGTCGGGCTGGATGATGTCGACGACGCCCTCCTCGAACACCGACTTGAAATCCCAGCGGCTGTAGAGGCGCTCGCCGAGCGCAATCGGCGTCGAGCCGAGCGCGGCGATCTCCTTCAGCGCCTCGCGGTTTTCGCTGAGCACCGGCTCCTCGATGAACATCAGCCTGTAGGGCTCCAGCTCCTTGACCAGGGCGCGCGCCATCGGCCGGTGCACGCGGCCATGAAAATCGACAGCGATGCCTATGTTGGGTCCGACCGCGTCGCGCACCATGGCGACGCGTTCGACAGCAGCGTCTATTCTGTCGTGGCTGTCGACGATCTGCAGTTCCTCGGTGCCGTTCATCTTCAACGCCAGGAAACCGCGCGCAACCATTTCCTTCGCACCAGCGGCCACTTCGGCCGGCCGGTCGCCGCCGATCCAGGAATAGACCTTGATCGTGTCGCGCAGCTTGCCACCGAGCAGCTCGTGCACGGGCACGCCGAGCGCCTTGCCCTTGATGTCCCACAGCGCCTGGTCGATGCCGGCAATTGCGCTCATCAGGATCGGCCCGCCACGATAGAAGCCGCCGCGGTGCATCACCGTCCAGTGATCCTCGATCAGGCGGGGATCCTTGCCGATCAGATAATCGCCAAGCTCCTTGACCGCTGCCTCGACGGTCAGCGCCCGGCCTTCGACGACCGGCTCGCCCCAGCCGGTGACGCCGGCATCGGTTTCGATCTTCAGGAACAGCCAGCGCGGCGGAACGATGTAGGTGGTGAGCGAGATGATTTTCATGCGCAGTCTCAGTTGCTCTTGAGTTTCTTGGCGCTGACGAGGTCGCGCGCCGCGAGGTCGAGGATCTTGTTTGCTGCCCCACGCGCCGCCTCGGCGTCGCGCATGCGCAGCGCTTCGACCACCTCGCGGTGCGCCGCAACGGCCTCCATGCGCCGGTCGAGCGAAATCACCGCCGTCGCCTCCAGCGAGAATTTCAGCCCTGCGTCGATCAGATTGCCGATCTGGCGAAAGATCGGGTTGTGGCTCGCGGCGTAGACGATCTGGTGGAAGGCGATGTCGCTGCGCGAGAAGGCGGCGAGATCCTCGCCCGCGCCCGCCATGCCGCGCCATGCGGCTTCGAGATCGGCGATCTCCTGCAGCGTCGCGCGCGTGGCAGCCAGTTCGGCAACCAGCGGTTCGATGGCGCGGCGCGTTTCGAGGATGGCATCGAAGAGCTTGTCGTCCAGTGCATGCGGCGCGTGCCAGGCCAGCACCTGTGGGTCGATGATATTCCAGTCGTCCTCGTTGCAGACGATCGTGCCGACGCGTGGCCGCGACAGCACCAGCCCCTTTGCCGCCAACACTTTCAAGGCCTCACGGATGACGGTGCGGCTGACGCCGTATTCGACGCCGAGTTCGTTTTCGGTCGGCAGTGAGGAGCCGGCCGGATAGCGCCCGGAAAAGATGTCCGAGGCAATCGCCTTGGTCACGTCGGGCATGACGCGCGGGCGGCGAGTGGCTGTGTCGCCTTGCGGTTTCTTCAAAGTCCCGGTCACCTCAGCCCTCCTCCAAGGCGGCGAACCGCTGGTTTCGCACAATCGGTCCGGCCTTAACGGATGCGGATCAATTGCGCCAGCGATCGCTGGTCAGAGCATGTACCTTAATTATCATACAAGATCAATTGACGAGTATGATAAAAGCGACTAGAGACTCGGCATCCGGGCTGGGCGCCCGGTCTATCGCTGGGAGGTAATCATGCGACTTTTGAAGACCGCGCTCGTCGCGGGCGCGCTTGCCGTGCTGTCCGTCACGACCATCGCTGCATATGCTCAGGACACCAAGATCGGTTTCATCGTCAAACAGCCCGAGGAACCGTGGTTCCAGGACGAATGGAAGTTCGCCGACCAGGCCGCTAAGGAAAAAGGCTTTACCCTGGTCAAGATCGGCGCCGAGGACGGCGAGAAGCTGATGTCGGCGATCGACAATCTCGGCGCCCAGGGCGCCCAGGGCTTTATCGTCTGCACGCCCGACGTGAAGCTTGGCCCCGGCATCGTCGCCAAGGCCGCCGCCAACAATCTCAAGCTGATGACCGTTGACGACCGCCTGGTCGGCGCCGACGGCAAGGCGCTGGAAGACGTGCCGCATATGGGAATCTCGGCAACCAAGATCGGCGAGGCCGTCGGCCAGGCGATCGTCGACGAAATGAAAGCGCGCGGCTGGAAGGCCGACGAGGTTGGCGCCATCCGCGTCTCCTACGACCAACTGCCGACCGCGGTCGATCGCGTCGAAGGTGCCATCTCGGTGCTGAAGGCAAACGGCTTCAAGGCCGAGAACATTTTTGACGCCCCGCAGGCCAAGACCGACACGGAAGCTGCCCTCAACGCAGCGACGGTCGTGCTCAACGCACATGCCGACATCAAGAAGTGGGTCTCCTTCGGTCTCAACGACGAGGCCGTGCTGGGCGCGGTGCGTGCTTCGGAAAGCGTCGGCATCCCCGCTGATAGCGTGATCGGCGTCGGCATCGGCGGGGCGGATTCGGCGATCAACGAGTTCAAGAAGCCGACCGCCACCGGCTTCGTCGGCACGGTGATCATCTCGCCGAAGCGCCATGGCTACGAGACGGCGCTCAACATGTATGACTGGGTTGCCAACAACAAGGAACCGGAGAAGCTGATCCTGACCTCGGGTGCGCTCGCCAAGCGCGACGACTACCAGAAGGTCCGCCAGGGCCTCGGCATCGAATAATCCTCCCTGTACAAACAGGCGGCGGCTCAACCCGCCGCCTGTTTGTCATGGCATAAGAAGGATCGGCCCGTGTCCTTTCTCGACTTCTCGCACATCACCAAGACCTATCCGGGCGTCAAGGCGCTGTCGGACGTGTCGTTCGGCGTCGACAAGGGCGCCGTGCACGGCCTGATGGGCGAGAACGGCGCCGGCAAATCCACCCTGATCAAGATCCTGTCCGGCGACCAGCATGCCGACGAGGGCGAGATAAGCATCGACGGCAAGGTCCAGGCCTATGCCTCGACCCGGGATGCCTTCGACAATGGTGTCATCGTCATCCACCAGGAACTGCAGCTCGTTCCTGAACTCACCGTCGCCGAAAATCTCAGCCTCGGACGTTTCCCCGCCAACGCCGGTATCATCGCCGGCCGCCGGATGCTGGGCGACGTCGGCGCCAAGCTGAAATCGGCCGGCATCGACATCGACATGCGCCGCAAGGTCAAGACGCTGTCCATCGGCGAACGCCAGATGGTCGAGATCGCCAAGGCGGTCATGCTCGACGCACGCGTCATCGCGCTGGACGAGCCGACCTCGTCGCTGTCCTCGCGCGAAAGCGAAATCCTGTTTGCCCTGATCGACCGCCTGCGCGGCGAGGGCAAGGTCATCATCTACGTTTCGCACAGGCTCGACGAAGTGTTCCGGCTCTGCGACAGCCTGACCGTGCTGCGCGACGGCAAGCTCGCGGCGCACCACGCTTCGCTGAAAGGCGTCACCCGCGATCAGGTCGTCGCCGAGATGGTCGGCCGCGAGATTTCGGATATCTGGGGTTTTCGCGAACGAAAAACGGGCGATGTCCGCCTGAAGGTCGACGCTCTCAGCGGCCCCAAACTGAAGACGCCGGCCAGTTTCGAGGCGAGGGCAGGCGAGATCGTCGGCTTCTTCGGCCTGATCGGCGCAGGGCGCTCGGAACTGATGCGGCTGGTCTATGGCGCCGATCCGCGTACGGGCGGCACCATCACCGTCGACGGCAAGCTGGTCCGTGCCACCGATCCGCGTGGCATGATCCGGGCCGGCATCGTGCTGTGCTCGGAGGATCGCAAGCATGACGGCATCATCCAGGGCCGCTCGGTCGAGGAGAACATCAACATCTCGTCGCGGCGCCATCACGCGCGCTTCGGCGTGCTGAACCGCGCCAGCGAGATCGCCACCGCCGAAACCTTCATCAAGAAGCTCAAGGTGCGCACGCCCTCGCGCAAGCAGGACATCATCAACCTCTCCGGCGGCAACCAGCAGAAGGTCATCCTCGGCCGCTGGCTGTCCGAACAGGGCGTGCGGGTCCTCATTGTCGACGAGCCGACCCGCGGCATCGACGTCGGCGCCAAATCGGAAATCTACGAATTGCTCTACCAGCTTGCCCAGGACGGCATGGCGATCGTCGTCGTCTCGTCCGAACTGCCGGAAGTGATGGGCATCTGCGATCGCATTCTGGTGATGTGCGGCGGCCGCGTCAGCGCCGAACTCACCCGCGACCAGTTCGCCGAAAGGGCGATCCTGGCCGCTGCACTTCCCGATCAGAAAACCCCCGACGCGATCGCATCCTGAGGACTTTGGCATGACCGACCAGTTGAAAAAAATCCTGCTCGGCGAACAGGGCCTCGTCGTCATCTTCGTCGTCGCCTTCGCGCTGGTGTCGCTCTTGGTGCCGAACTTCCTCACCGACCGCAACATGCTCGGCCTGCTGCAGTCGGTGGTCACCGTCGGCATCGTCGCCTGCACCATGATGTTCTGCCTTGCCGCGCGTGACTTCGACCTGTCGGTCGGCTCCATCGTCGCCTTTGCCGGCATGGTCGCGGTGATGGCGTCGAATTACACCGGCTCGATCCTGCTCGGCCTGCTGGCGGCAATTGCCTGCGGCGCCTTCGTGGGCTTCATCAACGGTGTCGTCATCGCCAAATTCCGCATCAACGCGCTGATCACGACACTGGCCACCATGCAGATCGTGCGCGGGTTTGCGCTGATTGCGTCCGACGGCCGTGCCGTCGGTATCAACAGCCCGGATTTTTATCAGCTCGCGCTGTCGAAACTGCTCGGCATACCGACGCCTGTCTGGGTGCTCGCCATCCTGTTTTGCATCTTCGGCTTCGTCCTCAACCGCACCGTCTTCGGCAAGAACACGCTGGCCATCGGCGGCAATCCCGAGGCCTCGCGCCTTGCCGGCGTCAATGTCGACCGGACGCGCATCTGGATATTCGCGCTGCAGGGCGTCGTCTGCGGCATCGCCGGCATCCTGCTCGCGTCGCGCATCACTTCCGGGCAGCCCAACGCTGCGGTCGGGCTCGAGCTTTCGGTCATCTCGGCCTGCGTGCTCGGCGGCGTCTCGCTTGCCGGCGGCCGCGCCACCATGTCGGGCGTCATCGTCGGCGTACTGATCATGGGTATCGCCGAGAACGCCATGAACCTGCTCAATATCCCGGCCTTCTACCAGTACATCGTGCGTGGCGTGATCCTGCTGCTGGCCGTGCTGCTCGACAATCTGCGCTCGTCGGCACTGGGCCGGCGTTAGGCTGGAGGAACAAAAATGGCTGGGCGCCTTTCCGGCAAACGCATCTTCCTGACCGGTGCCGCGCAAGGCATCGGGCTCGCCATCGCCGAGGCCTGCCTAGCCGAAGGCGCAAGACTGTTCCTGGTCGACCGCGACGGCGCACTGCTGGACAAGGCCGTCGCCGGCCTCGCCGCACCGCAAGGCCGTGTCGGGCGTGTTGTAGCCGACATAAGCGACAGCGCCGCGATTGCTGCTGCCGTCAGCCAAGCGAACGCCGAGATCGGCCCGATCAACGCGCTGATCAACAATGCCGGGGTCAATGTGTTCTCGACTCCGCTCGAGGCGACCGAGGAAGAGTGGAACCGCAACTTCGACGTCAACGTCAAGGGAGCCTGGAACTGCAGCAAGGCGGTGCTGCCGGGCATGATCGCGAGCGGCGGCGGCGCCATCCTCAACATCGCCTCGACGCACAGCTTCACCATCATCCCGCACACCTTCCCCTATCCGGTCGCCAAGCACGCGCTGCTTGGCCTGACCAAATCGCTGGCACTCGAATATGCGGCGCAAGGCGTGCGCGTGAACGCGCTGGCGCCGGGCTATGTCGAGACGCAGAAGGCCATCGACTACTGGAACAGCTTTCCCGATCCGGCAGCGGCACGCACCAACACCATGGCGCTGCATCCTGGCGGCCGCATCGCCACGGCGCCCGAGATCGCGCTGGCCGCGGTGTTCATGATTTCCGACGAGTGCCCGTTCATGAACGCGGCGACCCTCGTCGTCGATGGTGGACTGAACCAGCTCCAGCATCCCGTCTGAATTCCGGGAAAACCATGACCAAGAGACGATCGCAGCACTGGTTCGGGGGCCAAGGCAAGGATGCCTTCATCCACCGCAGCTGGATGAAGAACAACGGCCTGCCCGACGACGCCTTCGACGGCCGCCCGGTGATCGGCATCTGCAACACATTTTCCGAATTCACGCCGTGCCATGTGCATTTCCGTGGCCTGATCGAACACATCAAGGCGGGCGTGCTGGAGGCCGGCGGTCTGCCGCTGGAATTCCCGGTCTTCTCCTGCGGCGAATCCAATCTGCGCCCGACGGCGATGCTGTTTCGCAACCTCGCTTCGATGGATGTCGAAGAAGCAATCCGCGGCAATCCGATGGATGGCGTCGTGCTGATGGCCGGCTGTGACAAGACCACGCCGTCGCTGGTCATGGGCGCGGCCTCCTGCGACCTGCCGTCGATCGTCATCTCCGGCGGGCCGATGCTCAATGGCCGCTTCCAGGGCCGCGAGATCGGCTCCGGCACCGATGTGTGGAAGTTTTCGGAAGACGTTCGCGCCGGTGTGATGAGCGAGCAGGATTTCGCCAATGCCGAGAGCGCCATGTCGCGCTCGCCGGGCCACTGCATGACCATGGGCACGGCCTCGACCATGGCCTCGATGGTTGAGGCGCTCGGCCTGGCACTGCCCGGCAACGCCGCCTATCCCGCCGTCGACGCGCGCCGCAGCCGCATCGCCCGCATGACCGGGCGGCGCATCGTCGAGATGGTCAATGAGGATTTGCGCCCGTCGGCCATCCTCACGAGGGCAGCCTTCGCCAACGCCATCCGCGTCAATGGTGCCATCGGCGGCTCGACCAATGCGGTCGTGCATCTGCTGGCGATTGCCGGCCGCGTCGGCACCGACCTGACGCTGGACGATTGGGATCGATATGGCCGCGATGTGCCGACCATCCTCGACCTGATGCCGTCCGGCCGCTTCCTGATGGAGGATTTCTGCCACGCCGGCGGCATTCCGGCTGTTATGAAGGAGATCGCCGATCTGCTCGATCTCGACGCGCTGACCGTCGCCGGCAAGAGCGTGCGCGACAACATCAGGGATGCCCAAAACTACAATCCGGAGGTGATCCGCCCGCGCGACAAAGCGCTCACGCCGCAGGGCGGCATTGCGGTGCTGCGCGGCAATCTGGCGCCCGATGGTGCCATCATCAAGCCGTCCGCCGCGTCGCCAGCCCTGATGAAGCATCGTGGCCGCGCTGTCGTCTTCGAGGACATCGACGACTACAAGGCGCGCGTCGACGACCCCTTGCTGGACATCGACGAGGCGTCGATCATGGTGTTGAAGAATTGCGGGCCGAAGGGCTATCCTGGCATGGCCGAAGTCGGCAACATGGCGCTGCCTCGAAAGCTGCTGAAGCAAGGCGTCCGCGATATGATCCGCATCTCCGATGCCCGCATGTCGGGCACCGCCTTCGGCACCGTCGTTCTGCATGCCGCGCCCGAAGCCGCTATCGGCGGCCCGCTGGCGCTGGTCCGGAGCGGCGACTTCATCGAGCTCGACGTCGAAGCAAGAAAGCTGCATCTCGACGTGTCGGAACAGGAGTTGGCGCGGCGTCGTGAATCCTGGCTACCGCCCGTCCCGGCGATGCGCGGCGGCTATCAGGGCCTCTACGTCGACCGTGTTCTGCAGGCGGACCGCGGCGCCGATCTCGACTTTCTCGTCGGATGCCGTGGCCACGCCATTCCACGCGAAAGCCATTGAGGTCGACCAGCATGCCCAATTTCCGGCCTGACGATTTCCACGGCATTCACGCCATTCTCTACGCGCTCTTTGACGTGAACGAACAGCTGGACCGCGCGGCGATGCGTCGGCAAGTCGAGATCTGCCTGGCGACCGGCGTGCACGGCATGGCGGCGCTCGGCCTGGCGACGGAAGTCGCCAAGCTGACCGGCGCCGAGCGCCGGACGATCATGGACTGGACGGCGGAAGACACCGCCGGAAAAGTGCCGCTCGCCTTCACCATCTTCGGCTCTTCGGTGGCCGAGCAGATCGCACAGGTTCGGCACGCCGAAAGCGTGGGAGCGGATTGGGTGATCCTGCAGCCGCCGCCGGTCGGATCCTATGGTGCGCCGGAATACATCAGGTTCTTCGGCCGCGTCGCCGAGGCGACCGACCTGCCGGTGGCGATCCAGAACGCGCCGGCCTTTTTCGGGCGCGGCCTGTCATCGGACGAAATCCGCGGACTCGTCACGCTGCATCCCAACATCAGGCTGATCAAGGGCGAGGGTCCGGTCACCGATATTGCCGGATTGATCGAACGCACCGAAGGCCGCATGCCGGTTTTCAACGGACGCGGCGGCCTGGAGCTGGTCGATAATTTCCGCATCGGTTGCCGCGGCATGATCCTGGCGCCGGATTGCGTCGACTATGCCGTGCGCGCCTATCATGCGTTCCGCGCCGGAGACGAAGTCACGGCCGAGGCTGAATATACAAGAATGTTGCCGGCAGCCGTCTTCGTCATGCAAGGCATCGAAAACCTGATCTGCTACGGCAAGCGGCTGTTCGGCGCTCGTATCGGCATCCCGATACACGACCGGGCTCCCGCGATGCGACCCAGCGAGATCGGCCTTGCGATGGTGGCGCGCTTTGCGGCTGGCCTCGGCCGGTTGCCGGGCTAAACGGCAATTCCCGCTAATAGGTCGTCCGCCCGACCCGCGACAATATCAGCGGGTCCTGAGGCTAACCGAGAAGGTCGGCCGCGACTTCGAGCGTGTTGCGCAACGAGGTCTCGAGATGGCGTTCCATCGCCTGCGCGGCGCCCTCGGCATCGTGAAGCTTCAAAGCCGCGAAGATGGCTTCATGCTGCTCGATCGTCTGTTCGCCATAGCCTGGCTTCGGAATGACGAGATGGCGGCCGCGGTCCATCTGCGCCTTGGAGATGTCTACGGCTCTCCAGATCATCGGCAGGCCGCAGATTTCGGCGATGGTGCGGTGAAAGACATCGTCAAGTTGTATCGCGGTGGCATATCTGCCCTGCGATATGGCAAGCCGGTGCGCCGCGATATTGTCTTCCAGCAATTCGCCGGCTGCCGGTGAGAACTTGGCGGCCGCGCGTCGGGCGCTTTCCATCTCCAGGGCCCGGCGGATGACGTAGGCTTCTTCCAGGTCGGCCCGGCTGATCGGCGCGACATAAATGCCGGTCTGCGCCAGGATGTTGACCAGACCCTCGTCGCTGATGCGCTTGACCGCTTCGCGCACTGGGGTACGCGAAACACCGAGCGCTTCCGCGATGGCCACCTCGTTGATCACTTCCCCGGGCCTCATCTGTCCGACGACGATCAGGTTGCGAATCTGATGATAGATCTGATCGCGGAGCGGAAGAGCCCTATTGAGCGCCGAAGGATCCAGGTCCATGGGAAATCCGTGGCTTAAGTCGCCGGAAATGGTCAGTTTGGAATGAAAATCAGAAAGCCTCTAATAAGAGGGGCGGCTCGGACGTGCAACTCGCCCATGGCTTCCGGAATCTGATGCCGAGGACAACAGACCAGCCGCCGGGGGAGGGACCTGGCCGCCCGAGGAAGGCGTGGCAGCCAGTGAATTCGGATTCGGGCGGATGGAGAGAATTTCTAATTCCGTCAGCGGATTTAGAATAAACTAACTCTACAGAGTTTGTGGAATAAGCAATCTGCACCGGCGATCTGGTTTCCACCCGGACAGGACCACGCCATGCCCACTCTTTCGCATCAGCCACCCGCCAAAGCAGGCATATCCGGCCGCCTTCGCCAGGCAGCGGGAGAAAAGCCATGAGCCGGGCCGTGCCTGATCGCATCAAGGTGCTCTGGTTTCTGCCGACGCATGGCGACAGCCGCTATCTCGGCACAGCCGAGGGCGGCAGATCGGTCGATCTGCCGTATCTGACGCAAGTGGCAAAGGCTGCCGACACGCTCGGCTACTATGGCGTGCTGTTGCCGACCGGCCGCTCGTGCGAGGATTC
Source organism: Mesorhizobium sp. M7A.F.Ca.US.008.03.1.1 (assembly GCF_003997495.1). Taxonomy (GTDB): domain Bacteria; phylum Pseudomonadota; class Alphaproteobacteria; order Rhizobiales; family Rhizobiaceae; genus Mesorhizobium. Next base: position 12,945 of record NZ_RZRU01000003.1, read on the forward strand.
CTGGGTGATCGCATCGGCTCTTGTGCCGATGACCGAACGCTTGCGTTTCCTTGTCGCCGTGCGGCCCGGCCTGCAGTCGCCGACGCTCGCCGCACGAATGACTGCGACTCTCGACCGCATCTCCAATGGCCGCCTGCTGATCAACGTCGTCACCGGCGGCGATCCGCTGGAGAACAAGGGCGACGGCATCTTCCTGTCGCATGCCGAGCGCTACGAGGTGACGCAGGAGTTCTTGCAGATCTACAAGCGGGTGCTGAGCGGTGAGACGGTCGAGCACGACGGCAAGCATTTCCGCATCGAGGATGGAAGGCTGCTGTTTCCGCCGGTGCAGACGCCCTATCCGCCGCTCTATTTCGGCGGCTCGTCCGACGCTGGATCCGTGGTGGCGGCGCAGGAGATCGACAAATACCTGACCTGGGGAGAGCCGCCAGCCGATGTCGAGCGCAAGCTGGACGGCATGCGTGAACTGGCGCAGAAGGCCGGCCGCAAGCTCTCCTTCGGCATTAGGCTGCATGTCATCGCCCGCGAAACCACCGAGGAGGCCTGGGCCGCCGCCGACAGGCTGATCAGCCGGCTCGACGATGCGACGATCGCCTCGGCGCAGAAGGTCTTTGCCCGCATGGATTCGGTCGGCCAGGCGCGGATGAGCGCACTGCATGGCGGCAATCGCGCCAAGCTCGAGATCGCCCCCAACCTCTGGGCCGGTGTCGGCCTGGTGCGCGGCGGCGCGGGGACGGCACTTGTCGGCGACCCCGACACGATCGCTGAGCGCATCGACGAATACCGGCGCCTCGGCATCGATACCTTCATCCTTTCCGGCTATCCGCATCTCGAAGAAGCCTATCGCTTCGGCGAGCTGGTGCTGCCGAAACTGCCGACCGACCATCCGGTCAAGGCGACCGGCTCGTCCGTCAACACCGGCCCGTTCGGCGAGACCATCGCCGGCGACCACCGGCCGAAGTCGCTCGCCAGCGCCTCGTGAACTTGCTTCCTCCGTCCTTGCGGATGCGCGTCGCCATCATTGGCGGTGGCTTTTCCGGTGCGGCGGTGGCGTGGCACCTGGCGCAACTGCATCGGCCGGAGCGCATTTCCATTTCCGTGATCGAGCCGCGACCCTTGCTTGGCGGTGGCCTTGCCTATTCCAGCGAGGAACCGTCGCATCGGGTCAATGTCCCCGCGGTCAGGATGAGCATGGCTCCCGACGACCCGCAGCATTTTGCACGCTGGTTGACTGGCAGCGGAGAACTCGAACACGACCCGGATGCCATCTGGAAGAACGGCGACGCTTTTCCGCGCCGGCGCGTGTTCGGCCGCTACGTAGCCGAGCATCTGGCGCCGTATCTCAGTTCCGGCCTTGTCCGTCATCTCGAAGGTCCCGCCATTCGCGTGACGCGCGAGACGGATGGCGCGGGTTGGACGGTGCACACGTCCAGTGGGCCGGTCGCCGCCGACATCGTCGTCCTCGCAGCGACGCATCCGCGGCCCGGAGTTCCCAACGCGCTGGCCTCGCTGACGGAAGCGCCGGGTTTCATCGCCGACCCATACGCATCCGCAGCGCTTTCAGGGATCGGGCCGGACGCCTCGGTGCTGATCGTCGGCTCCGGGCTGACCTCTGCCGACATGGTCGCCGAACTTGACCGTCGTGGCCATCGTGGCCGCATCCTCACGCTGTCGCGCCACGGCTTACGCTCGCGCGGACACCCCGATGTCAGGGGTGAGCCTTTTGGCGATTTTGCATCCGCGCCCGCCATGACGGCGCTCGGCCTGCTCAGGACAATTCGCGCGATGCTGGCAGCGGCAAGGGCGGCCAATGTCAACTGGCAGTCGGTCTTCGATCAGCTGCGCCTGCAGGGGCCGGTGCTGTGGGCCGCACTTGCCCCGCCGGAGCGGGCAAGGCTGGTCCGCCAGTTGCGCGTGTTCTGGGACGTGCATCGCTTCAGGATTGCGCCGCAGGTCGCCGCCGTGCTCGACCGGCGTCATGCGACCGGCACGTTTGCCACCATTGCCGCCAGGCTTGTCGCGTCGAACGATGAGGACGGCAGCCTGGCTGTCAGCTTTCAACGGCGCGGGCAGACCCGGATCGAGACGGCGCGCTTCGATGCTGTCATCAACACCACGGGTCCGGCCCATGGGCAGGCACTGCAGCTGAACCCGGCGCTAAACTCACTGGCGGAAGGCGGCTTGATCAGGACGGACCAATACGGACTGGGCATCGAGACAAGTCTCGACAGCCGCGCGATCGGCCTGGACGGGGAGGCGGTCGCGACACTCCTGGTCGCCGGCCCGCTGGCACGAGGGACTTTCGGCGAGCTCATGGGTCTGCCCGAAGTCGCCCGCCATGCCCAGGCGGTCGCGGTTGAAATTGCCAAGCTGCTGGCAACGCTGCCGTCAGCGCAGGCCATCGGTGCCAATGCCGCGCACCGCTCACTCGCGAGCTGACACCTGCGGGCCGGGGTCGACAGCGAGAATTGGTATTTTCGTCCCAAAAGGGCCTCAAAAACGGAAAATCCTTCTTTGTATATATATTCTATAAACATAATAAATATCAGGGAAATCCGGCGCGGCCGGAGCGATTAACGACACCGCCTGAAATGGGAGACAGTTCATGGCACACGCAGAAGCCGACGCGATCAAATTCGCCTACTGGGTGCCGAATGTTTCGGGCGGCCTGGTGATTTCCAACATCGAGCAGCGCACCAATCATTCGGCCGAGTACAATCGCAAGCTGGCGCAGATCGCCGAGAAATCAGGCTTCGATTACGCGCTCAGCCAAATCCGGTTTACCGCCGGCTACGGCGCCGATGAGCAGCATGAATCGGTGGCGTTCAGCCATGATCTGCTGGCGGCGACCACCACGCTCAAGGTCATCGCGGCGCTGCTGCCCGGACCATGGAACCCGGCGTTGGCGGCCAAGCAGATCGCCACCATCAGCTATCTCACCAATGGCCGTGTCGCGATCAACCTCGTCTCCGGCTGGTTCCGCGGCGAGTTCCACGCCATCGGCGAACATTGGCTCGACCATGACGAGCGCTACCGCCGCTCGGAAGAATTCATCCGTGCGCTGCGCGGAATATGGACTGAAGACAGCTTCACCTTCCGTGGCGATTTCTACCGCTTCAACGACTATTCGCTGAAGCCGAAGCCGCTGCAGCCGCTGCCCGAAATCTTCCAGGGCGGCTCGTCGCGCGCCGCGCGCGACATGGCATCGCGCGTCTCGGACTGGTACTTCACCAACGGCAACACCCCGGCCGAGATCGCCAAGCAGGTGGATGATATCCAAGCCAAGGCGAAGGCCAACAACCATTCCGTCAAGGTCGGCGTCAACGCCTTCGCGGTCGTCCGCGAGACCGAGGACGAGGCCAGGGCGGTGCTCGCCGAAATCATCGCCAAGGCCAACCCCGAAGCGGTCAACGCCTTTGGCCACGAGGTGAAGAATGCCGGCAAGGCCTCGCCGGAGGGCGAGGGCAATTGGGCGAAATCCTCCTTCGACGATCTGGTCCAGTACAATGACGGCTTTCGCTCGAACCTGATCGGCACGCCGAGGCAGGTCGCCGAGCGCATCGTCGACCTGAAGCGCGCAGGTGCGGATCTCATCCTGCTCGGCTTCCTGCATTTCCAGGAAGAAGTCGAGTATTTCGGCAAGCACGTCATCCCGCTCGTCCGCGAACTGGAAAACGCCGAGGCGGCAGCGTCGCTGGCGGCGGAATAGTCACCCCATAGGCTGGCCGGACAAGCACCGGCCGGCACACCAATGAAAGTACCCGGCGCGCTCGATCCATCGAGCGGCATCGAGGATTTGCGCGCCTAATCGAGGACGACTGGAATGCCGTTGCCCAGCTATGCCCTAGGAGTGATGGACGCCTCGGTCTACGCGCCGGAGGTTTTTGCGCGCGGCCTGCCGTCAACCTTGCGCCAGGAGCAGCAGCCCCAAGGCAGCGGCGAGCCGGCGGGCTCCGTTGCCGCCGCCGCCGCTCCGCTGCTGTCGCTTCAGGGCATCGGCCTGTCCTTTGGCGGTGTCGTTGCGCTGGCCGATATCGATCTGTCGGTTCAATCAGGCGAGATCCGCGCCATCATCGGTCCGAACGGCGCCGGCAAAAGCTCGCTGATCAACGTCATCAGCGGCGTCTACCGGCCGGATCGCGGCCATGTCGAGCTCGACGGCGCCGTCTATGCCCAGGTGCCGACGCAGCGGCTGGCGCATCTCGGCGTCGCCAGGACATTTCAGAACCTCGCACTGTTCAAAGGCCTCAGCGTTCTCGACAATGTCGCTTCCGGCCTCGCCTACAAGGTCCGCTCCAACTTTGCCGGCCAGGTGCTGGGCATCGGCCTTTCGCGCGACGAGCAGCGCGACTCCCTGAGCCGTGCCGAACAGATCCTCCAATTCCTCCATCTCACCGCCATTCGCGATCGTCTTGTCGGCACACTGCCTTATGGGCTGCAGAAGCGGGTCGAACTGGCCCGCGCGCTGGTGGCCGAGCCGCGCCTGCTTCTGCTCGACGAGCCGATGGCCGGCATGACGGCGAGCGAAAAGAGCGAGATGGCGGCTTTCGTCCGTGCCGCGCGCGATCGTTTCGCCACCACCGTGGTGTTGATCGAGCATGATGTCGGCGTCGTCATGGACCTGTCCGACCGCATCGCCGTTCTCGATTACGGCCGCAAGATCGCCGACGCCACGCCCGACGAAGTCAGGAACGACCAGCGCGTCATCGATGCGTATCTCGGCGGCGCCTCGGACAATGAGGGCACCTCCAGCAATGAGGAGGGGGCAGGCATATGATCGCCGATTTCGACTACCAGTTCTTCATCGAAGTGCTCGTCGGCGGCCTGCTCTCCGGCGTCATGTACTCGCTGGTCGCGATCGGCTTCGTGCTCATCTACAAGACCTCGGGCGTGCTCAATTTCGCGCAAGGCGCGATGTTGCTGTTTGCGGCACTCACCTTCGTCAGCCTTGTCGAGCGCGGCATTCCGTTCGCGCTGGCGCTGGTTGTTACCTTCGCCATCATGGTGGCGATGGGTGTCGCCATCGAGCGCACGGTGCTGCGGCCACTCACCAACAAGCCGCCGATCACGCTGTTCATGGCGACGCTCGGCCTGTCCTACATCATCGAGGGTGCCGCGCAGCTGATCTGGGGCACGCAGGTCCATGGCCTCGACCTCGGCATCGAGGACGTGCCGCTGGAAATCGGCGGCGTGCTGATCAGCCAGTTCGACATCTTCGCCGCCGTGGTGGCCGCCGGCATGGTTCTCCTGCTGTCGCTGTTCTTTCGCTACACTCGCATCGGACTGAGCTTCCGCGCTGTCGCCGACGACCAGTTCGCGGCCCTCGCGGTCGGCCTCAGGCTACCCTTGATCTGGGCGACCGTATGGGCTGCCGCCGGCCTCGTCGCCCTGGTGGCCGGACTGCTTTGGGGTGCACGCCTCGGCGTGCAGTTCTCTCTCTCGCTGGTGGTGCTGAAGGCGCTGCCGGTGCTGGTGCTCGGCGGCTTCGACTCCATCCTCGGCGCCATCGTCGGCGGGCTCTTGATCGGCGCCAGCGAGAAGCTCGCCGAGGTCTATATCGGCGACTATTTCGGTGGCGGCATCGAGAGCTGGTTCGCCTATGTCGTCGCGCTCGTCTTCCTGCTGATCCGTCCTTCCGGCCTGTTCGGCCAGAGGCTCGTCGAGAGGATCTGAGCGATGACCGCGATATCAAGCGATTTCTCCTCCGTGCCGGTGCTGCCGAAATGGATCGTGCCCGTGCTGTTGCTCGCCTTCGCCTATGGCGTCGTGCCGCTGATCGGCTCGAGCTATCTGTTCGAGGCCATCCTGCTGCCGTTCCTGGCGCTCAGCCTCGCCGGCGTGGGCTTGAACATCCTCACCGGCTATGCCGGCCAGGTGTCGCTGGGGAGCGCTGCCTTCATGGCGGCCGGCGCCTTCGCCGCCTACAATTTCAACCTACGCGTCGAAGGCCTGCCGTTGATCGGCAGCATCTTCCTGGCCGGCATCGTCGCCGCCGCGATCGGCATCGTCTTCGGCCTGCCCAGCCTGCGGCTGAAGGGTTTTTATCTCGCGGTCTCGACGCTTGCCGCGCAGTTCTTCGTGCAATGGGCGCTGACCAAGTTCAGCTGGTTCTCCAACAACTCGGCGTCCGGCGTCATCGACGCGCCGAGACTGTCGATTTCAGGCTACGCGCTGGACGGCGCCATCGGCCGCTATCTCTTCGCGCTGACCATCGTCACAGTGCTGACCTTCCTTGCCTATCGGCTGGTCACGTCGCAGACCGGGCGCAATTTCATCGCCATCCGCGACAATGAAACCGCCGCCCGCATCATCGGCATCCCGGTTCTGAAGACCAAGCTCCTGGCCTTTGCCATCTCATCCTTTATCATCGGCGTTGCCGGCGTCATCTGGGCCTTTGCGTATCTGCGGACCGTCGAGCCGGATGGCTTCGATCTCGACCGCTCGTTCCAGATCCTGTTCATCATCATCATCGGCGGCCTGGCTTCGATCCGCGGCGCGTTTTTCGGCGCCGCCCTCATCGTGGTCTTTCCGCTTGGCTTATCGCGCCTCGGCGGCTTCCTGCTTGGCGATCTCTTTGACTCCGGCGTGCTCGACATGAGCCAGCGCATCGTGCTGGGCGCGCTCATCATCCTGTTTCTGATCCTCGAACCCGACGGGCTGGTGGCGCTGTGGGACAGGATCCGAAGACGGCTCCTGTTCGCCTGGCAGTCGACTTGAGCGATGCACTGAAATGAATCCCATCCGAAAAATGAACAAGGGGCCGAACAAGAAGGCCCATACCGGGAGTACCTCGACCATGACTTTCCTCAGCACAATCAAGGCGGCGGCGCTGTCCGCGGCGATGATCGTGTCGGTGGCCTTGCCCGCCGCGCACGCCGACGAACAATATTTCCCGCTGCAGAGCTATCGTGTCGGGCCTTATGCGGCCGGCGGCACCGGCTTCTTCGGCGGTTTCATCGACTATCTCAACCTCATCAACATCCGCGACGGCGGCGTCAATGGCGTCAAGCTGACCTGGGACGAATGCGAGACCCAGTACGAGGTCGAGCGCGGCGTTGAATGCTACGAGCGGCAGAAGAGCCATGCCGGCGCCGCCGCCTGGAACCCGCTTTCGGTCGGCATCGCCTATGCCATGATCGATCGCATCACCGCCGACAAGGTGCCGCTGATCACCGTCAACCACGGCCGCACCGACTCCACCGACGGGCGGGTGTTTCCCTACGTCTTCCCGCTGCTGCTCAATCCCTACAGCGAGACATCAGGCATCGTGAACTATATCGCCTCCAAGGAAGGCGGCATCGACAAGTTGAAGGGCAAGAAGATCGTCGTGCTCTATCACGGCTCGCCCTACGGCAAGGAGACTATCCCGATCTATGATTTGCTGGCGCAGAAATACGGCTTCACCGTGCAGCAGATCGAGGTGCCGCATCCCGGCAACGAGCAGCAGTCGCAGTGGCTGACCATCCGCCGCGCCAAGCCGGATTTCGTCGTCCTGCGCGGCTGGGGCGTGATGAACCCGGTGGCGCTGAAGACGGCGGTCAAGGTCGGCTACCCCGTCGATCACATCGTCGGCAACGTCTGGTCGAATTCTGAAGAGGACGTCATCCCGGCCGGCGACGCCGCAAAGGGTTACACCGCCATCACCACGCAGGCTTCGGGCAACTCCTACCCGGTGGTTCAGGAGATAGTGAAGACGGTCTACGGCGCCGGCAAGGGCAACCTTGAAGACAAGTCGCGCATCGGCTCGGTCTACCACAATCTCGGCATCGTCAACGGCATCCTCAATGTCGAGGCGATCCGCGTCGCGCAGGAGAAGTTCGGCCATCGCACGCTGACCGGCGACGAGGTCCGCTGGGGCTTCGAGCATCTCAAGCTTGATCCGGCCAAGGTCGAGGCGCTCGGCGCCAAGGACCTGTTCCACTCGATCAATGTCAGCTGGGATAACCATGAAGGCGAAGGCTACGTGACCTTCCAGCAGTGGGACGGCAAGAAGTGGAACGTCGTCTCCGACTGGATCGCGCCCGACTGGGCGCTGCTGCGGCCGATCATCGAGAAGTCCGCCGAGGCCTACGCGGCCGAGAAGGGCATCAAGCTGCGCACCGCCGACGATGCCAATGCGGTGACCACCAACTGATCAACCAAAGCCGGGCGCTGCGGACAACTTTCCGCAGCGCCCGGCTGTTCATCGAACCACGCAATGAGAGCCCCTATGCCGGACGATGACGTCATTCTTGCCGTGGACACGGTCCATGCCACCTACAACCACGCCATCACGGCGCTGCATGGCGTCAGCTTCGAACTCAGGCGCGGCCAGATCCTGGCCCTGCTCGGAGCCAACGGCGCCGGCAAGACCACGACGCTGAAGGCCGTCTCCAACCTGCTGCCCGCCGAACGCGGCCAGGTCAATGCCGGCACCATCCGCTATGAAGGCTCCGATGTCTCGCGCCGCAAGCCGGGCGATCTGGTGCGCGCCGGGCTGGTCCAGGTGCTGGAAGGCCGCCACTGTTTCAAGAGCCTCACTGTCGAGGAAAATCTGGTTGCCGGCGGCATCGGCCGCAGCGGCAGCCGCGCCGAGATCAATGGAGATCTCGAGCGGATCTACGGCTATTTCCCGAGGCTTCAGGAAAAGCGTCGGACATTGTCCGGCCTGACTTCGGGCGGCGAACAGCAGATGACCGCGATCGGCCGGGCGCTGATGTCGCGGCCGCGGCTGCTGGTCCTCGACGAACCGTCGATGGGGCTCGCCCCGCTCATCGTCCAGGACATCTTCCAGAGCCTGAGAAAACTCAACCGCGAGACCGGCCTGTCGATCCTGGTCGCCGAGCAGAATTCGGCGGTCGCGCTGCGATATGCCGACCATGCCACCGTCCTCGAAAACGGCGTCTCCGTTCTCTCTGGCACCGCCGCCGAGCTTCGCCAGCGCGAGGACATCAGGGCCTTCTATCTCGGTCAATCGAACCCCGGGCAACAAGCGTCACCCGCCACCAAGCCCGCCCATCTCCATGCCGTGGCCTGAAACGAAATCCGAAGGAGTATTCAAATGACCGTTTCGACCGTCAAGACCGACCACGCTTCCGCCGCCGTGCCGCCAGTCGCGCGGCCAACCGTGCCTGCGCACATCATCAAGGACGACGCCGAGGCGATTGCGGTTGCCCATGCGCTCGCCGCCGAATTCGTCAAGGACTCCTCCCGGCGCGACCGTGAGCGGATCTGGCCGGTCGCCGAACTCGATGCGTTCTCGCAAAGCGGCCTGTGGTCGATCAATGTGCCCAAGGCATTCGGCGGGCCCGAGGTGTCCTATGCGACGCTGGCAAAGGTGATCGAGATCATCTCGGCCGCCGATTCCTCGATCGGCCAGGTTGCGCAGAACCATCTCGGCGTCGTCGCCGCCGTCCGCACCGTGTCCGATCCGGACCAGCAGAAGCTGCTGTTCGCCGAAGCGCTGAAGGGCACGCGGTTCGGCAACGCCTTTTCCGAGTTCGGCTCCAAGCGCGCTGCTGATTTCGAGACCCGCTTCACCGATGCCGGCGATCATGTCGTCGTCAACGGCCGGAAATTCTATTCGTCCGGCGCGCTGCTGGCCCATCTGGTGCCGATCGTGGCGCTCGATGACGAGGGCCGCGCCTGGTACGCCATCGCCGACCGCGGCGCGCCCGGCCTGACGGTCATCGACGACTGGTCGAGCTTCGGCCAGCGCACCACATTGTCCGGCACCGTCATCATCGACAACGTCAAGGTGCCGAAGACTTTTCTGGTGCCCGGCTACAAGGGCTACGACAGACCGACCGCCGACGGCGCCATCTTCCAAATCATCCAGGTGGCGGTCGACACCGGCATCGCCCAGGCGGCGATCGACGAGACGGTTCACTTCGTCAGGACCAAAAGCCGCGCCTGGATCGACAGCGGCGTCGACAACGCCTGGGACGATCCCTACACCATCCAGGCCATCGGCGACCTGACGCTGCGCCTGCACGCGGCGCAGGCGCTGCTCGAAAAGGCCGGTCATGCGATCGACCGGGCAGTGATCGACCCGACCGCCGAGACGGTGGCGCATGCGCAGATAGTCACCGCCGAGGCGAAGATACTGTCGACCGAGATCGCCATTGCCGCCACCAACAAGCTGTTCGAACTTGCGGGAACCCGCTCGACGCTGGCCGAACACAATCTCGACCGGCATTGGCGCAACGCGCGCACGCACACGCTGCACGATCCGGTGCGCTGGAAATATTCCATCCTCGGCAAATATTTCCTCAACGGCGAAAATCCGCCGCTGCACGCCTGGAGCTGATTTCCCACCGGCGGGCGGGCGGGCCGCCACGTCAAACCTTCGACCATCCAAGAGGCTACTGCCATGTCAAATCCAACAGTCGTCGGCTTTTCCGGCAACATCACCAGGCCGTCAAAGACGCGCGCTTTCGTCGATCTGGTCACCAGGGACATCGCCGCCAGCCACGGCCTGTCGGCGAGCACCTATGATATCGAAGATCTCGGTCCATCGCTGGGAACGGCGAAATGGGCCCGCGATCTCGACGGCCAAGCACGCGCGATCCTGGAACAAATCCTCGCCGCCGACGTGCTCGTCGTCGGCTCGCCGACCTACAAGGGCAGCTATACCGGGCTGTTCAAGCATTTCTTCGACCTGATCGATCCGGCAGCATTGCGGGGAAAGCCCATCGTGTTGACGGCGACCGGCGGTGGCGAGCGCCATGCCCTGATCGTCGAACATCAGCTGCGGCCGTTGTTCGGCTTCTTCGAGGCCTTCGCCCTGCCAACCGCCGTCTACGCTACCGACAAGGATTTCACCGACGGCGTGCTGCGCTCCGAGGCCATCCTGAAGCGTGCGGCGCAGGCGGTTGACGAGGTCGGCTTCGTGCTGGCCAACCGCTCGGCCGGCAGGATCGCCGCCGAATAAATTGCCGTCGCCAGATTGCGCCGCGATCGAAATAAGCGAGGGCAGCTCCCTTCGCTTACGCGCAGTTTACGACCGCCCGCTAAAACGTTCCTGTCTGATTCGTCTGGTACAGGAACGTCATGAGCAAAGCCCTTACATCCTTCGCACTCGTTGCCGTGCTGACCGCCTTGCTCATGGCGTTGAGCCTGGCTGTGGCCAGGCACGGTTATCCCTATGGCGCGATCGGCGTCAGGCGCCTTGACGGCATTGCCGATGCCGGCGTGTTCATCCCGATTGCCGCTGTCTATTTCTTCAGCGCGATGCTGATGATGATCCTGCCGATCAGGGCGGCCGGCATTGTCCTGACCCACGCCGCCGACGCCCTCTTCTGGACCGTGATCGCGCTGTTTGCGACCATCGTCGGCTGTCTGGTCGCCAGATGGGCGTTCGGCCAGGGCAGTGCCGTGTGGGCGCTGCTGAACTGGCGGTTCCTGTTTGCGGCGGCGATTGTTGGTTGTCACTTCGTCATGAACGAGCTGCGCCGCAACGTGCTGCTACGCAGCCTGTTCTTCGTGGTGTTTGCCGCTGCGACGCTGGCCTGCCTGTTCTGGTCGTTCACGCTTTGACGTGTCGCCGGCTAGTCGGCTGATCCGGTGGCGATGTTGCCGGCCGCCGTTTCCATCCATGTCCAGAGATAGGCCGCAAGACCGCGGTCGACATGGATGCGCAATTTGTCTTCATGGCGATAGACGATGGCGCTGATGCCGGCGAAGGAAAGTGCTGCACTGGCACTCGCTTGGCCGGGATCGACCGTTGTCCCGCGCGCGATGAAACCGTCGAGCTCCGTGCCCTCGACCTCGAACACTTGCAGCCCGGCACTGATCGCCGTCAGCGCGAACCCGTCTGCGTGCCAGCCCGTCGCGATGCCAAGCGGGCTGTCCGAGACGACGAGCAGCCGGTCGCGCGCCAGCCGCGCCGCATAGCGGTCGCCCTGCGCGGCACCAAAAGCACCCACGCCAGGTCCGTCGACGCCGGAAGCCCGTGCCCACGCGTCGAGATCGCCGCTGACCATCAACTGGTTGAGGTCGAGGACTGCTCGTACCGCGAGGCCGGGCGCCGTGATCACCGCCGACTGCCAATTAGGTCCAACAGACCATTTTTCTGCGAGATCACGCATGCAGCCGGTCTCCTGCCGGGTCGAAGGCGCAAGGGGCTGTAATCGTCGCCTTGCTGATCTTGCCGAGATTCTGGATGTCGATCGCCTCGCCGTGGCGGGCCGCGCCGCGCTCGATCAGGCCAAGCGCAACCGGGCGGCCAAGCGTCGGGCTCTGGTAGCTCGAGGTGACAAAGCCCTGGCTGCGCAATCTGCCGTCGATCCGTTTGATGCCATGCGCGCCGGTTGGCAGCGGCGCTTCGCCTTGCGGCACCGTAAGGCCGACAAGTTGCATGCGGTTGTCACGCGAGGCCTCTTCGGTGAACAGCGAGCGGCGGCCGACGAACTCGCTTTGGCGTTTGGCGCGCGGCCCTTCGACACCGAGATCATGCGGCAGCGTGGTGCCGTCGGTGTCCTTGCCGATGACGATGAAGCCTTTCTCGGCGCGCAGGATCATGAGCGCCTCGAGACCGATGACAACGGCGTCGAGCGCCTTGCCGGCCTGGCGCAGTTGCGCCCATAGCGGCTCGGCGCGATCCGCCCGGATCGAGATTTCGTAGCTCCGATCGCCGGTGAAGCTGACGCGGGCGATGCGGATCTCGTCGCCGGCATAGGTGCCATGACCGACCGCCATATGCGGCAGGTCGGCGTCGTCGAGCGAAAGTCCGAGATCCAGCGTTTCGAGCAGTTTTCGGGCGTTCGGCCCCGAAACGGTCAGCGTCGCCATGTCTGATGTGGCATTGTGGATGTAGACGGCGTCGCGCCCAAAACGGTCCTGGCGCCATTCCTCCAGTCGTGCGTACACGGCAGTGACATGCGAGGACGAGCACGACACGACGAAGCGATGCTCGTCCAGCCGCACCAGAACGCCGTCGTCGAAGACCACGCCATTTTCCGACAGCATGAAGCCGTAACGGCAGCGGCCCGGCTTCAGCGTCGACATGGTGTTGTAATAGAGGAAATCGACGAACGCCGCCGCCTGCGGTCCGATCACCTCGATCTTGCCGAGCGTCGAACCGTCGAACAGCGCGACCGACTGGCGGGCACGCCGTGCCTCGTCCGCGATCGAACGCTCCGCGTCCGCGTTGCCGCCATAGTGGGCAGGCCGCAGCCAGCCGCCATATTCCTGGAAGACGGCGCCATTGGCGCGGTGGGCGTTTTCGAGCGGCAACCGGCGCACCGGCGCCATCAATTCGCCGACGCGCGCGCCGGCAAAGCTTGCCAACGGCACTGGCGTGAACGGCGGCCGATAGGTGGTGGTGCCAACCTCCGGCACCGTGCGGCCGGTAATCCCGGCCATCAGCGCCAGGCCGGGCAGGTTGGAGGTCTTGCCCTGGTCGGTCGCCATGCCGAGCGTGGTGTAGCGCTTCAGATGTTCGACCGAGATGAAGTTTTCGCGTGCCGCAAGCTCGACGTCCTTCACTGTCACGTCGTTCTGGTAGTCGATCCAGATGCGCCCCTTAGAGCCCGGCATCGGCCATGCCGGGAGAATGCCGCCCGTCGCCTCCAGCCCGGTGCTGCGTGGTGTTGCCGCGTTCGCCTGGCCGGCGAATGCCTTTCCCACGCCGGCAAACACATCCGACAAGGAGACCGCGCCGGCTGCCGCACCTGCCACGGTGATACCGTCGACCGGATCGCCCGGCAGGAAGGCCGCGCGCGCATCGCTCCAGGCGAGCTTGCCCTTGGCTTGGCCGAAGAGATGAATGGTCGGCGTCCAGCCGCCGGAGACCAGCACGCAATCGGCATCCAACCTCGTGGCGTTGTCGAGCGTCACGCCGTCGACGCGCAGTCTGCCGCTGGCGGAGGCGAGGGCACGTCCTGTGGCCAGCCGGACATTGGCCGGCGCGGCGGGCGTGCCGTCGCGCCTGATGTCGACAAGCGTGACTTCGGCCCCGGCCTCGGCAAGCGCCACGGCCACGTCATAGGCGCTGTCATTATTGGTGGCGATGACGATGCAGCGGCCGACCAGCACCGCGTGGCGCCTGAGATAAGCGAGCGCCGCATCCGCCGACATGATGCCCGGCAGGTCATTGTTGGCAAAAGGCAGCGGCCGCTCGATGGCGCCGGTTGCCAGCACGATTTCGCGCGGCCTGACCCGCCACAGCGTATCCGGCCGTCCGTCGAGATGACGCTGGTTCAGCCCGACCAGATTGTGGTCGTAGATACCGAAGGCTGTTGTCGAAGGCAGGATCAGCTGGCCGGCCGAGGCAAGTGCTGCAACCGTTTCCGCGATCCAGGCGGCCGCCGGCTTGCCATCGACCTCACCGGCACGATGGCCGAGCGCTCCGCCAGGATTCTGCTGATCGTCGACCAGCGTGACGGTCAAACCAGCACCAGACGCCAGTCTTGCCGCCGCAAGCCCTGCCGGTCCCGCGCCCACCACCAGCAGGTCGCAATGATGGTTGATCTGGTCTGCTGTGTCCGGCGAGGTCCAGCCGGCGTCGACCGTGCCCAATCCCGCCATGGCGCGGATGCGCGGCTCGAACCTGTGCCAGTCCGGCCACATGAAGGTCTTGTAGTAGAACGCCGCCGGAATGAAGCGCGCAAAACGGTCGAGGAAGGCGTTGCGGTCGGCCAGCGCATTGGGCGTCGCGTTGACGCTTTTCGCCACCAGTCCGTCGCGCGCCGGCTCGGTCGTGGCGCGCGTGTTGGGCGTCGCCCGCGGGCCGCCGATATCGACCAGTGCGTTGGGTTCTTCCACGCCTGCGCCCCATATGCCGCGCGGCCGGTGGTACTTGAAGCTGCGGCCGACGACCGCGACATCCCCGGCCAGCAGCGCCGAGGCGATGGTGTCGCCGGCAAAGCCTTCGACGGTCGCACCGTCGAAGCTGAACCGGATCGGGCGCGACCGGTCGATGGCGTTGCCGCCGGTGGCAAGACGCGAGGCGGTCACGCCGCGTGCTCCCCGTCGAGAGCGGCCGAGGACAGCACCTTGTGGCTGACGGTGTCCCGCTCCATGACGAAGAACTCGCCGCAAGTCATGTGGACCCAGATCTCGCGCGCCGTGCCTTTCGGGTTGGTGCGCAGATAGAGGTAACCGGCCCAGCGATCGATCGGCATCTCGGCGCCATCCGGCCTGATGTTTCCGGCATCGCCGCCATAGTGGAATTCGGTCTCGTCACGCGGGCCGCAGAATGGGCAAGGAAAGAGCTGCATGGATTCCTCAATCTTCGTCTTTATGCATGTCGTTCTCCCCAAAACCGCTGCGCACTTTGGGCGACATGCATCAATGCGCGATGCCGGAGCCGGCCGCTTCGTCGATCAGCCGCCCGCTGGCGAAGCGATCGAGGTCGAAGGGTCGGCTGATGTCGTTGTGCTTGCCTGTCGCCAGCAAGTGCGCCAGCAACGTGCCGCCGGCTGGAATGGCCTTGAAGCCGCCCGTGCCCCAGCCGCAATTGAGGAACAGTCCCGGTAGGGGCGATTCGCCGATGATCGGCGAGGAGTCCGGCACGACGTCGACAATGCCGGCCCATTGCCGCATCAGCTTGAGCTGGCCGAAGATCGGGAACATTTCCAAAAGGCCGGCAATCACCGCCTCCAGCGTCGGCAGATTGCCGCGTTGCGCATAGGAGGGGATGCGGTCGAGCCCACCGCCGATGACGATCTCGCCCTTGTCTGACTGACTGACATAGACGCCGCAGCCGGGCGACAGCACCACCGTGTCGAGGATCGGCTTGACCGGCTCGGAAACGCAGGCCTGCAGCGCATAGGAATTGATCGGCAGCCGGAAGCCGGCCTTGGCCGCCAGCACCGAAGAATGCCCGGCTACCGCCATGCCGATGCGCTCGGCACGGATCGCGCCACGCGAAGTCTGGACGCCGCGGCAGCGGCCGCCCTCGATGATGAAATCGGTGATCTCGCAGTTCTGGATGATATCGACGCCGAGCCGGCTCGCCGCCCGCGCGTAGCCCCAGGCGACCGCATCATGGCGCGCCGTTCCGGCCCTGCCTTGCCAGATGCCGCCGAACACCGGGAAGCGCGCATTGGCCGAGAAGTTATAGATCGGCGCCACGCGGCGCACATCGTCGGGAGAAAACAGCTCGGCATCGATGCCGTTGATCTGCATGGCGTTGACAGTACGCGCGCCGATCTCCATCTCGGCGGTCGAGTGGCAGAGATTGACCATGCCGCGCTGCGACAGCATGATGTTGTAGTTGAGGTCTGTCGACAATCCCTCGTAGAGCCGGTGCGCCAGCCCGTAGAGCTCGACGCTTTCCGGATAATAGTAGTTGGAGCGCACCACGGTGGTGTTGCGGCCCGTGTTGCCGCCGCCGATCCAGCCTTTCTCCAGCACGGCAACTCGGGCGATCCCATGGTTCTTTGCCAGGTAATAGGCTGTCGCCAGCCCGTGGCCGCCGCCGCCGATGACGATGGCGTCGTAAGACGGTTTCGGCTCGGGCGAGCGCCAGGCCGGCTGCCAGCCGGTCTGGCCGGCCAGACCCTCCTTGAACAGCGACAGAGCGGAATAGCGTCGGGTCATGGCGTGCCGGACAGGCCTGATTTTCGGAAAGGAGCGTGGATCATCGCATGGTCTTTTGCACTGATGGCGCCGGTTCGATCGGTCATGCCCGCATCGCCTTGCCCAGTGGATCGTATGGCGAGGAAGCGATGACGCGCGCACCTCTTTCGACGCCGACGATGTGGGTTGTCAACTGCGCATCGATATCGGCCGCCTTGCGCTCGACCAGCGCCATGGCGAGGCTCTTGCCGACCGTGTGGCCGTAGCCGCCGGAGGTGACGAAGCCGGCAAGCCTGCCCTTGTTCCAGATAGGCTCATAGCCGCTGGCATCGGTGTCCGCTGCCTCGATTTCGAGCGTCACCAGCGTGCGCCTGGAGCCGGCCTTCTGCTCTTTCAGGGCCGCCTCGCGGCCGATGAAATCGCCCTTGTCGAAGGCGACCCAGCGGTCCATGCCGGTCTCGGCCGGTGTGTAGTCCTGAGTGAACTCGCGCGACCAGATGCCAAAACTCTTTTCGAGTCGCAGCGAATTGACCGCGCCGAAGCCATATTCGGTCACGCCGAGGTCGCTGCCTGCCGTCAGCAGCGCGCGGCGCAGGCCGGCGTGCTCACTGGCCTGGCAGTGGATCTCGTAGCCGAGCTCGCCGATGACCGAGAGCCGCCCGACCTTGGCCTGCACCAGCCCGACATCCAGCGTCCTGCAGGCAAGAAAGCCGAAGGCCTCGTGGGAAACGTCCTGATGTGTGAGGCGCTCCAGCAGCGTTCGCGCATTGGGACCCGCGAGCGAGAAACCAACGACCGCATCGGAAATGTCGCGGACGGTGACGCCGTCGGAGAGATGCTGTTCGAACCAGCGCATGTGCCACTGGCGCAGGTAGTAGGATCCCATGATCCACCAGGAACCATCGCCCCAGTTGAAGACAGTGAGGTCGCCCTTGAGCTTGCCGTTTTCGCCCAGCATCGGCGCGAGTTTGGCTCGTCCCGGCTTGGGCAGCGCACAGGCAAGCAGCCGGTCGAGCCAGGCTTCCGCCTGCGGCCCGGTGATCTCGTAGCGCGAGAAGGCTGATATATCGAGCAGGCCGACACCTTCGCGCACCTTGCGGCATTCCTGCGCGACGATGTCGAAGGCGTTGGAGCGCTTCAGCGTCGGGGTTTCGACGAAGTCTTGCGGCGCGAAATAGAGCGGCACTTCCATGCCCCAGGAATTACCCCAGCGCGCGCCGGCGGCGTCCATGGCGTCATGCGCGCCGGCCGTCTTGAAGGGCCGTCCCGCCGGCAGCTGCTCGTTGGGATAGCTCATGACGAAACGGCGCGAGTAGAATTGCCCGGTGGTCTGCCTGATGTATTCGCGGTTGGAGGCGAAGTCGCCATAGCGGGCGATGTCCATGCCGTAGACATCGGCTTCCGGCTCGCCATGGATCATCCATTCGGCGAGCGACTTGCCGACGCCGCCACCTTGCAGGAAGCCGGCCATAACACCGCACGCCACCCAGTAATTGGGCACACCGCGCACCGGGCCAACCAGCGGATTGCCGTCCGGCGAGAAGGTGAAGGCGCCGTTCACCCAACGCTTGATGCCGGCATTTTCCAGGCAGGGGTAGCGGCTGAAGCCGAGCGCCAGCTCGTCGGCGATGCGGTCCGTGTCTTCCTGGATCAGCTCGATGCCGTAGTCCCACGGCGCGCCGTCCATATTCCAGTGCTTGTGGTTGATCTCGTAGATGCCGAGCAACAGGCCCTTCTGCTCCTGGCGCATGTAGGTGAAGCCTTCGAGATCGACGATCAGCGGCAATTCCTTGTCAAGCGCCTGGATTTCGGGCAGCGCCTCGGTGACGAGATAATGGTGCTCCATCGGCGACACCGGCAGGTCGATACCGGCCATCCGGCCGACCCGCTTGGCCCACAGCCCGCCGGCATTGACGACGTGCTCGGCAATCACCGTACCCTTCTCGGTGACCACGTCCCAGGAGCCGTCCGCGCGGCGGTTCAGTGCCAGCACGCGGTTGTGCTCGATGATGTCGGCGCCACGCAGCCTGGCTGCCTTGGCATAGGCGTGCACGACGCCGGAAGGGTCGATATGGCCTTCGCGCGCGGCATAGAGCCCACCCAACATGCCTTCGGTGTTGAGGATCGGGCAGCGCTGGCGGATCTCATCGACGCCGACCAGATGCACATCGTCTATGCCCATGGTCTGGAAGATACGGTAGGAGGCCTTGAGCCATTCCCAGCGCTCCGGCGCCGAGGCGACCGAGATGCCGCCGGTCATATGCATGCCGATGCTCTGGCCCGATTCGGTCTCGACCTCGGAGAGCAGGTCGATCGTATAGGCCTGCAGGGCGGCGATGTTGGGATCGGCGTTCAGCGCATGGAAGCCGCCGGCCGCATGCCAGCTCGACCCTGCGGTCAGCACCTCGCGTTCGATCAGCGCGACGTCGCTCCAGCCGAACTTCGCCAGGTGATAGAGCACGGAGGCTCCAACCACGCCGCCGCCGATGACGATTGCCCGGTATTGGGATTTCATCCTGTCACACTCCACCCAGTCATGAGGCACAGCGTATCGGCATTGTACATATGTGTCTAGTAATTGCGAGCCTTAACCCGATCGCCAGAGCGAGAGGAAGCCGCCTTCGCCTGTCAGCGAAGCAAGCGTGCTGGTTGTTTGGGAGCCGTGGCGATTTATGGGCGCTGGTTGTGCCTACCGGTTTCCGGCGAGCGTCTTCTCGACATAGCGCGAGAAGTCCTCGACATCCTCTGCCGGGGGTTCCTGGCCGGTGAAGCTGCGCAGATAACCGGCGACGTGAGGCAGGCGACTGCTCATCGGCTCGTTGAGCTCAAGCGAGTAATAGCCGATCTGCATGAAATAGAGCACGCGGGCGCGCACGAAGGCGTCCTCTTCCTCATAGCCATGGCGCATGAACATGTCGCGGATGGCGTTGACGCGCTCCTCGTCGGCCTCGTCGAGCGCGCGCCGGATGGCGGGCGAGCGGCGGGCCCAGGCCCTGATCGCGAAATCCAGCTGCGGATCGAACAATCTTTCGTCTACCCAGCATTCGAAAATGCTCATCACCCCGCGGATGACGGTCGCGGAAGGCCGCCTGGCGCGTTCGACGATGAATTTGGTGTTGGTCTGCCGCCAGTAGTCGAGCAACTGGTCGAGCAGGTCCTGCCGGCTCTTGAAATACCAGTAGAAGCTGGAGCGCGACACATCGAGCTTCTGGCCAAGCGTCAGCACGCGGACGCGTTCGACGCCGTCAGAGATCAACGTTTCGAGCGCAAGCTTCAGCCAGTCTTCGCGAGTGGCCTTGATGTTGCCGGTGGCGCCGGCGCGCTGGATCGTCGTTTCGAGAGCTGCCATCAGCACGACGCATGACATGCTGCCTCAGGCAAATCAAGGCTATGGACAGGAGTGTATAGAGGAAATCGGGCCAAGCCGAACGATGCATCATGGGATGTTGGGCGCATCGAGGCTCGATGAGGCAATCTCGTCACCCGCCATCGGCGCAGCGCAAGCGGGGGGATTTTTGTCGCGGCTGCTGGTTCACTGTTTGCTTTCCCGCGAGGCAATTGTCTGGCAAATACCAGTTCAGACAGATGCCCGCGCGGCCAACAAGCAGGAACACACGATATGACGCTGTTTCGAAAGAACCTCATCGATGGCGAGTGGGTCGGCGACGCCGGTTCGCGCAACATCAACCCCTCGGATACCGGCGACGTCGTCGGCGACTATGCCTCGGCGGGTGTCGAACAGGCCCAGCAAGCGATCGCCGCGGCCAAGGCAGCGTTCCCGGCCTGGTCCCGCTCCGGTCCGCTGGCGCGTCACGCGGTGTTGAAAAAGGCCTCCGACGAGATTCTGGCGCGCAAAGACGAGATCGGTCGCAACCTGGCGCGTGAGGAAGGCAAGACGCTGGCAGAAGGCATCGGCGAGACCATTCGCGCCGCCCAGATATTTGACTTCTTTGCCGGCGAAACGTTGCGTTTGACCGGAGAGGTCGTGCCGAGCGTGCGGCCGGGCGTCGGCGTCGAGATGACTCGCGAGGCGGTCGGTGTGGTAGGCATCATCACACCGTGGAATTTTCCGATCGCCATTCCGGCCTGGAAGATCGCTCCGGCGCTGACACACGGCAACACCGTCGTCTTCAAGCCGGCTGAGCTGGTTCCCGAGAGCGCTTGGACCATCGTCGACATCCTGCATCGCGCCGGCCTGCCGAAGGGCGTGCTCAATCTTGTCATGGGCAAGGGCTCGGTGGTCGGCCAGGCGATGCTCGACAGTCCCGATGTCAACGCCATCAGCTTCACCGGCTCGGTCGGCACCGGCAAGCGCGTTGCCGCTGCAAGCATCGAACATATGCGCAAGTTCCAGCTTGAAATGGGCGGCAAGAACCCGCTGGTCGTGCTCGACGATGCCGACCTCGCGATCGCCGTCGATTGCGCGCTCAATGGCGCCTTCTTCTCGACCGGCCAGCGCTGCACCGCCTCGTCCAGACTGATTGTGGCTGACGGCATTCACGACCGTTTCGTCGACGCCCTCAAGGACCGCATGAGCAAACTGGTCATCGGCGACGCGCTCGACGCGCAGACCCAGATCGGCCCGGTGGTCGACGCGACGCAGCTGAAGCAGGACGAGGATTACATCGCCATCGGCGTCAGGGAAGGCGCGACCCTCGCCTTCGGCGGTGAACGGCTCGACCGCAAGACGCCGGGCTTCTACCTGCAGCCGGCGCTGCTGACTGGCGCCACCAACGCCATGCGCAGTTCGCGCGAGGAGATTTTCGGGCCTGTCGCCAGCGTCATTCGCGTCAAGGACTATGACGAGGCGCTTGCCGTCGCCAACGACACGCCCTTCGGCTTGACCTCCGGCATCTGCACCTCGAGCCTCAAGCACGCCACGCACTTCAAGCGCAATTCGGAGGCCGGCATGGTGATGGTCAACCTGCCGACGGCGGGTGTCGATTTCCATGTTCCCTTCGGCGGCCGCAAGGGTTCGAGCTATGGGCCGCGCGAGCAGGGCCACTATGCGGCGGAGTTCTACACCACGGTGAAGACGGCCTATACGTTTGCAGGCTGATCGGCAGTGACCGATCAACCGGCTGATCGGTCACTGCCGATTATGCCGGCAATCCCGCCATGCAGATCTGGATTGGAGCGGCGCGAAGGGATGACTGTGCAAGACCTGACCTGGCTTAACCCGCCGCCGCACCATTCTATCGATGGCGACAGCGTTCGTGTGCGCACTGGCAAGGAGACCGATTTCTGGCGCGAGACCTTCTACGGTTTCTGGCGCGACAACGGCCACTTCCTGTACCGGCCGGTCGAAGGCGATTTCACCGCCGAGGTCACCGTCAAAGGCGACTACAAGGTGCTTTATGATCAGGCGGGGCTGATGGTCCGGCTCAGCGAAACCCACTGGATCAAGGCCGGCATCGAATACACCGACGGCCTTGCATATTTCTCCGTCGTCGTCACCAACGACACGTCAGACTGGTCGCTGGTGGCCATTCATGCCGATCCGAACGGCGTCAGGATCCGGCTGACCCGTCACGCCGAGGCGATCCGCATCCAGTATCTCGATGCTTCCGACGGCCACTGGAAGCCTGTGAGGCTTGCCTATTTTCCGACGTCGAAGACGGTCGATATCGGCATGATGTCCTGTTCGCCGCAGCGCGAAGGCTTTGAGGTCACGTTCTCCGATTTCTCCGTCGGTCCGCCGATATCGCGGGAATTGCACACTTGAGACGTGCGGCCTTGCGCTGAACCGCAAGCCCTTCGACCTTTGTCATAATCAAGTCTGTAGACCGCCGCGCGCCTCGCCGGCGGCTGCGCCTGTCGTGAGTTGGGTTCTCCGGAGCCGGAAGGCTATCGCCGGGACCCAAGGCGAATATGCCAGGCAGGGCGTTGCAACGGCAGTGGCATCCGCGATAGGAGTTGCCGATGGGCAGGTTGCGAAGGGCAGTCAAAAGAGCCGTCTATTCCAGGGCGCTGAGATTTCTTGGCGTTCCGCCCGTGCTGTGGTCGCAGGGCATCGGGCATTTCTGCGATTTCGCCGGGCCGCGCTGGTATCGCAACGCGCCAACTGCATCGACACAGAGCGAGGCATTTTTCCGCCAACATTATAGCGGCGCGAATGGCATCGTCTGGCTGCGTCTGAGCACCTTGTCCAGGGATGCGCAAACCTGCGACCTCGACACGTTCGTCAAGGTCGTGCTGCCGACGATCACGGCACCGTTCACGCTGCTGACGACCGATGGCGATGCTTCGGTGCCGTCGGATCTGGCTAAGGACACCGTCGACCAGCTTCTCGCCAACCCCTTCCTGGTCTCCTGGTACAGCCAGAATTGTGATGGCACTCACCCCAAGGTCAAGCCTTTCCCGATCGGGCTCGATCTTCACACGCCTCGGTCCTTCGCCACGCCGGCAGGGCTTGTGAAGCAACTGGAGATCATACGCGCCCGGCAGGATCATGTGGACCATCGCCCGCCCAGGCTGTTCTCTGATTTCAGCATCAGCAATGGCTCGAGACAGCGCCGGGAACTGCTTGACGCCCTGCGCGGATGTCCGCATGTCGATTTCCTGACGAAACGCGTCTCGCAGCGCTCGATCTGGCGACTGTACTCGCAATACCCGCTTGTGCTGTCCACCGAAGGCAACGGCCTGGACTGCCATAGGACATGGGAGCTGTTTTATCTCGGCTGCATCGTCGTCACCAAGACCTCGCCGCTCGACCCGCTCTATCAGGGCCTGCCGGTTATTATCGTCGACGACTGGCATGAGGTCAGGGACCCCGATGCACCGAGGCGCTGGATAGAGCAGGTCGCACATCTGACCGAGCGGGACCATGTTTGGGGACGCTTGCATCCGCAAACCTATCTCGAGTCTATTCGGCAAGAACTTCAGCACGCATCCTGACAGGGCAGGCCACGAAATTCCGGTTGGACGCTGTGCGAAGCGGGGCTGCTGCAAGCGATGTGAAAGGATGTCGCTCCTCCATATCTGGTGAAGGGAGCGATCATGCGCCAGCCTCGTCCAGCCCCAGCCCGCCGCGGACGGCATCGCGGATGGCTTGTGGGCCGAACCTTGCCCAAACCGCTTGATGCGCGCGGATGCGCTGCCGCGCCCTGCGGTCCGCATCCAGGCAAAGTCCGACGGCCATCTCGGCAAGCCCTTCATCGGTCTCCGACAGCAGCAGCTCCTGCCCGTCGACCAGATCCAGACCCTCGGCCGCCAGAGGGGTGGCGATCACCGGCACGCCCCACGCCATCGCCTCCAGAATCTTGATCCGGGTGCCGCCGCCTGCCGCAAGCGGGATGATGGTGAGATGCGCCCTCGACAGAAGCGGCGCCGTGTCTTCGGGGTCTTCGACGAGCTCCACGCCAGGCATTCCTGCCAGCGCTTGCACGACCGTTTTCGGGTTACGCCCAGCGAGAATCAGTGTCGCGGTCGGCAAGGCCAGTCGGATCCGCGGAAGTATGGAACCGGCTAATCTCTGGACGGCATCGACGTTTGGCGGATAGCCGAGATGGCCGATGAATAGGACAACCGGAAAGCTTTTACCGGATCCGGGTTCGGCGGGCAGCGTTTCGGGGCTGTGCCCCGCGTGCGGAATTCCGTTTGGAACGACATCGATCGGCAACTTGTGCCGGGAAAGCGCCATCAGCCGCTCTCGATCCTGGCCCGAGCAGACCCAGACCCTGTCGACAAGGGCAAGCGCCTTTCTCTCAAGACGCCTGATGCCAAGGCCCGCGCTGATCGTCGCCACCGCAGGCCGCTTCGCATCAACGTGCCGCAACTGTCCCGCTAGGTCGGACTCCACATTGTGCATGTCGAGGATGAGCTGTTTCGTCATCGCCCGCAAAGGCCGCAGCAGCTTGAACAGGCCGATGCCCTCGATCAGCACCGTGTCCGGGCGGAAGTCTCGAACCAATGTCTCCAGCCGCGTCAAGGCGACGCGCGAGATGCGACGCTCCGCTCTTATACGCCACCACCCGATCGAGCCGGAGCGGGCCTCTCCCTTGATCGACAAGGCTTCGGTGCTGATCGACGGATCGGGTGTTTCCGTCGCCTGCGGCAGCACA
The DNA here is from genome assembly GCF_003997495.1 of Mesorhizobium sp. M7A.F.Ca.US.008.03.1.1. Lineage (GTDB taxonomy): Bacteria > Pseudomonadota > Alphaproteobacteria > Rhizobiales > Rhizobiaceae > Mesorhizobium. The sequence goes on from NZ_RZRU01000003.1 coordinate 37,511, forward strand.
GATACCAGGCAGACCGGACCGAATTGCGCAGCAGACTCAGCATTGCGATAGTTCCGCAGATCTGCGCCGGAGATCGGCGGAAAGGCTGGATCGTGGGACACAACCAGCACACGTCGCCCGGCTTTCGCGCCGGAGACAGCATCGAGCGGTTGTGCGCTCGAGGGCTTCAAAGCGGACGCTCTGGGCTTTGCGCCGGAGGCTTCATTCCAGACGGCATGCGCGACGGCCCCAAAACCACAACAATCGGCTTCGACTTGTTCAGCCGAACGCCGGTTTCGTCAAGCGTCGCATCGTCGCTGAATGTCAGTTGCACCAGCTGCGGCAGGTTGCCGGAATGTCACCATCGCCTGGACCACGCCAACCAGCGGCCCGTCAGATGCTTCCATGATGAGGTGAGCCTTGTTCGCCGATAGGCGTCGCCGGCCATCTGGATGCCTTGCGCCTGCGTTGGAAATGGATGGATGACGTCGGCCAGCGCGTGCAATCCCATACCGCATTTGATGGCCAGCGACACCGCATTGATCATCTCGCCGGCATGGCTGGCGACGACCGTGGCGCCCAGGATTCGGTCGGACCCCTCCCTGACGTGGATTTTGACGAAACCCTCTTCCTCGCCGTCCATGACCGCCCGGGCGACATCGTGCATCAGCACTGTATAAGTCTTGACCGGGATGCCGTTCTGGCGCGCCTCCGCCGGATAGAGGCCGACATGGGCGATCTCAGGGTCGGTGTAGGTGCACCACGGAATGACCAGCTCGCTCAGTTTCCTGCGTCCGAGAAACAGGGCATTGCGCACGACCATGCGAGCTGTCGCCTCTGCGGTGTGGGTGAATTTGTAGGCGAGGCAGACATCGCCCGCCGCATAGATGCGCGGATTTGTGGTGCGGAGATAGTCGTCCACCTTGATGCCGTCGGCATCATATGCCACCCCGGCGTTCTCCAGGTCGAGACCGTCGACATTGGGCGATCGGCCGATGCCGGTGATGATCTCGTCGACGGAAATCGTTGTCGTGATGTCGTCGCACACCAGGTCGGCGAGCTTCTTGCCGCCTTCCATTCGTACCGCCACCACCTCGGTGTTGAGACGAACCTCGACACCTTCGCGCGCCAGCGCGTCCGAAAGGATCTGGGCGGCATCGCGTTCCTCGCCGGGCAGGAACATCGGTTCGCGCTGCGCCTGGATGACCTTCGCGCCCAGCAGGCAGAAGGCCTGCGCCGCCTCGCAACCGAGCGGGCCGCCGCCGATGACCAGAAGCCGCTTCGGGCACTCCTTGAGATCGAACATGCTCTCGTTGCTGAGATAGCCGGCTTCGGCAAGCCCCGGGATGGTCGGCAGCCTCGGGCGTGCGCCTGTCGCGATCAGCGCCTTCCTGAAACGCAAGGTTTGTCCGGCGACCGTGACAGCGTCCCTTCCGGAAAAACGCGCTTCGCCGAAATAAAGGTCGATGCCTTCGGAAACCAGGCTATCGGCGGCATCGGCGCGGCTGATCCGCTGCCGGATCTGCCGCATCCGTGTCATGGCGCGCTGAAAGTCGACGTGAAGACGGTCCGGCGGTTCGCCGCCGAAATTCTCGGCATCGCGCATGTCGGCATAGAGCCTGGCCGTGCGGATGATCGATTTCGATGGAATGCAGCCGACATTGATACAGGTCCCGCCGATCAGATTGCGCTCGATGAGCGCGACCTTTGCGCCGAGGCCGGCCGCTTTGTAGGCGGCAGTCAGCCCAGCCGGCCCGGCACCGATGACAACGAGGTTGTAGGGCCCGTCCGGCTGCGGGTTCTTCCAGTGCGGCGGATGGGCGCTCGCGATCAGACTGATGTGGTTGCCGTCGACGGGGAAGGCGGTGGTCCTGGTCCGGTCACGCGACATCGCCGCCACCTGACGCCGGGCTTGCTGGCTGAGACAGCCAGCCGCCATTGAATCCTGCCTTGCGCAGGCCGTTGCGGATGTGCTGATTTGACCGCATCAGTCTCCAGATCAACCCCGACCGATGGTTCTCGATCATCATCGCCACGATGCCTTGATCCAGCCCATAGTGGCCATCCGACACCCAGCCGTGCCTCCCGAATTTACGCCGGTTCGCCAATGTTGGATTGAAGCCGCTCGGCAGCCGGAAATTGTCGATCACCTCGGGGTAGCGATCACCGAGATGGCGCAGCGCTGCCAGGCAGATGTCTGGCGCGAAAGGCAGTGACGCCGGATAGGACCACGGCGCGATCGTCCCGTCGTCGGGTCCGAAAGGCGCGCCGCGCGCGGCATAGCCGGAAAACCGGCGACGCTGTCGCTCCACGCTGGTGCGAAAGCCGCCTGGGCCGTCGCCCGCCGAAAGTCCCCACAAATTCTCGTCGTAGCCGCCGTAGCCGTAAGGGTTGTGGCGTGCATAGTCGCGATGCAGATAGGTCGCGCGGCGGCTGTTTTCGAAATAGTCGGAGTTCTTCTCGCGCATGAAGGCGTCGCGGATGCCGGCAAAGTCGATCCACGCATGCGAGAATTGGTGCATGAACAGCGGTCCGCCATAGAGCACGTCGTAGCCGTAGATGTTTTCCCACTGGTAGGTCGCCGTCCAGCCCTCGTAGCTGCTGTCCGAGGTCGGGCTGTCGGGCGAGGCCATCGACAGCACGTAGAGGATCGTCGCCTCGTTATAGCCTTCCCAGCCATAGTGGAGAAAGCCGCTCTTCGGCTTCCAGCCCTGCCGCAAGGTCGGGCTTGAGCCTTGTGCCCATCGCCAGTCGACGCGCCGGTAGAGAGCTTCGGCCAGCCAGCGGATCTCGGCTTCCTCGTCATCGTCACCGGAGAAATAGGCGCCCGCCACCAGCATGCCTGATATCAGCAGTGCCGTGTCCACCATCGACAGTTCGCAGCGCCAGACGCGCAGGCCGGTCCGAATATCGAGGAAATGGTAGTAGAAACCCTTGTGGCCGGTAACGTCCTCGCCATTGCCTTGCCGGCTGGTCGAGAAGAAACGCAGTGCGGCCAGCGTCAGCTTCACGGCCGCATCGCGCGTCATCCAGCCGCGCTCGACGCCGATCGGATAGCAGGACAGCGCAAAGCCGACGACGGCGATGCTGGCCGGCGAATTCGGCCGCGACGTATCGGCGACCAGTCCATTTTCGGGGTTCACGTTCTCGAGGAAATAATCGAAGGCGGCGCGCTGATAGCGGTCCAGAAGCTCGTCGTCGGACAGTGCGGCAGGCTCGGCTCTAAGCAAAAGAGGCAAGCTCCCGCCGGATGGCTGCATCCCGTGTCATGGTTTCCCGCTACCTTGTTGCGACTTGCCGATTCGAAGCCTGCAACTATACGCCCCTACGTCCCCGTTCGTTGCACCGTCACGCGGAATTGAGATTCGCTCTGCCTCAATAGGTGGCGCGGCCTCCGGAAACGTCGAACACGGCGGCCGTCGTGAACGAACACTCCTCGGAAACGATCCAGCAGATCAGCGCCGCCACCTCGTCGACCTCGCCGAAGCGCGCCATCGGTATCTTGGACAGCATGAAGTCGATGTGCTCCTGGCTCATCTGCTTGAAGATCGCGGTGCGCACCGCCGCCGGCGTCACGCAATTGACCGTCACCCTGGTCTTGGCCAGTTCCTTGCCGAGCGACTTGGTCAGGCCGATCACCGCGGCCTTCGACGTGCTGTAGGCGGAGGCGTTGGGATTGCCTTCCTTGCCGGCGATCGAGGCGATGTTGACGATGCGGCCATAGTTGCGCTCGAGCATGTGCGGCACGAGGGCCTTGTTGCAGTAGAAGACGCCGTTGATGTTGATGTCGATGACCTTCTGCCAATCCTCGACCGTATAGTTCCAGGTCGTCATGTTCGGCCCGGTGATCGCCGCACTGGTGACCAGGATATCGACACCGCCAAACGCTTCGAGCGTCGACCGTGCAGCGCGTTCCACGCCGGCGGCATCGGCGACATCGATAGCAATGCCGTGAAGACTGGGGATGACGGCCTTGGCCTGTTCGATCTGGGCGGGATCGCGATCCCAGACGCAAACCCGTCCGCCCTCTTCGACGATTCTCTGCGCCACTGCCAAGCCGATGCCCGATGCGCCGCCGGTGATGACCGCTGCCCGATCGCTGAATCGTCCTGCAAAATTCGTCGGCATCTGATTTCCCCCCATCGCTGAACGCTATGGACCCTGACGACGCGCGACCGCCATACCATCAGGGGTGACTGTGCGGTCACCGCCAGGCAAGTTCAAGCCGGCATGCAGGCCGATCGTCTGGGCCAATCCCGTGCCGGGATCACACGGGATTTCCCTCGAGTTGATTGCCCAGCGCTTCCACCATTGCCACCAGCGCCGGTCCGATCTCGGCATGCGCGCGGTCCTCGGTGATGATCTCGCCGATGCCGCCGCAGGTGATGGCAACCAGCGGCGAGCCGTCACGTGGGCGGAACGGCACGCCGACCGCATGGATGTAGCTGTGCCAGGCGCCGAACGACGTCACGTAGCCCTGGCGTGCATACTGGGCGATCGCATCGTCGATCGCCGTCGCGATCATAGCTGCCCTGTCCGGCTCCGCCTCCTGCAAAGCCCGCATAAGGCTGGCACGCTCCTCGGATGAAAGTGCCGCCGCATAGGCCAGCCCCATCGATGTCTTCCAGATCGGCAGATAGGAGCCCGGGTTGAGCCGCAGCGTGACAAGGCTCTCCGACCGGCAGTTGGCGAGATAGACCATGTTGAGGCTGTCGCGCGCGCCGAGCGCCACCGCCGCACCGGTCAGGTCGGCCAGCGGCTGCATCAGCGGCCGGGCGACATGAACGACGGCGCTCGAACTGAGCGCCGAATAGCCCAGCGCCACGGTCGCCGGTCCCAGGCTGTAGCGACCGAGATCCTTGTCGTACAGGAGATAGCCGAGCGCACTCAGCGTGTATGTGATCCGCGAAACCGTGGCTTTCGGCAGGCCGGTGCGGGCAATGATGTCCTGGTTGCCGAGCGAGGCATCGCCCGGCCGGAAGGCGCGCAGGATGCCGAGCCCGCGCACCAGCGACGACGAAAGCTGCGCGCCTTCGCCTTCAAGCTCCGTCTCATCCCTGGTCGCTCGCTTGCGCACGCTGGGTCTTTCTGGCGTTGTCGTCCGCCTGTCGGGCCGGTATCGCCGGCACGGTCTGTTGTGTCTGGTCGAAAAATGAAATTAAATTCCATTTATATTGACAGCGGCTTTGGCGGGCTGTCAATATGCTTCCATCGATGGCATGTCCCAGCGCCTTGTGCCATCTTACGAAGCCCCTCCTTGTGAAGGTAGCCACGTGTCTCGCTATATTTTGCGCCGGCTTATCGCAATGCCGTTTCTGGTGCTCGGCATCGCCACCATCGCCTTCCTGATCACCACGGTGACCAAGGGCGACCCGCTGACGGCGATCGTCGCCGAACAGCAGATGAGCAACCCGGAGGTGGTGGCCGCTGCCAAGGCGCGCTGGGGTCTCGATCGTCCGTTGCCGGAACGCTATATGATATATCTTGGTAATCTGCTGAGTGGCGATCTTGGCACCTCCTTCATCACCAAGCGCAATGTCGGCACCGACATTCTCTACCGCTTGCCGGCAACGCTCGAACTGGTTTTCGCCGCGATGATCTTCGGCACCACGCTCGGCATCGTGCTCGGCGTGCTGGCCGCATATTTCCGCAATAGCCTGATCGACCATGGCGCTCGGCTCTTTGCCCTGTTCGGCTCGTCGCTGCCGGTGTTCTGGTCGGGGCTCGGCTTGTTGTTCATTTTCTCGGTCATGCTGAATTGGCTGCCGGGGCCGGGCAGGGTTGATGCCCGCCTGGCATTGCCGCCCGGCATCACCGGCTTCCTCACCATCGATTCGCTGCTGGCTGGCGACTGGACCGTCTTCAAGGATGCGCTCTGGCACCTGCTTCTGCCGGCCTTCGTCCTCGGCTGGACGGTTTCTGGCACCATATCGCGGCTGGTGCGCGCCAACATGCTGGATGTGATGAGCCGCGAGTTCGTGCTCACCGCGCGCGCCAAGGGGGCGAGCGAATTCCGGGTCGTCATCGTGCATGCGCTGCGCAACACCATGGTGCCGACCTTGACCGTCATCGGCTATTCCTTTGCCTATCTGATCACCGGCGCGGTGCTGACCGAAACCATCTTTTCCTGGCCCGGCATGGGCTCCTATGCCGTCGAGGCGGCACGCGCGCTCGACTTCCCGGCGATCATCGGCGTCACCATCGTCGGCGGCCTCGCCTTCCTGGTCACCAACCTCATCACCGACATACTGTATGTCGTGGCCAATCCGCGCGTGAGATTGAGCTGATGTCGGCGGTCGCCACCAAATCCCGTTCCGCCGCTGTTCCCGAATGGCTGACCGCGCCTTTGGTCATCGGAACGGTCGTCATCCTGTTCTGGCTGTTCATGACGGTCTTCGCCAATCTGGTCGTGCAGTTCGATCCGCTCGAAATGGTCGCACGCCGGCTGCAGCCGCCAGGTTGGGCGCACTGGCTGGGCACCGATGCGCTCGGCCGTGATGTCTTGAGCCGCACCTTGCACGGGGCGGCGCATTCGCTGCCGATCGCGGTTCTGGTCGTCGTCTCGGCCGTTGTCATAGGCTCGCTGCTTGGCGCCATCTCCGGCTTCGTCGGCGGCCTGACCGGTGCGGCGATCATGCGGCTTGTCGACGTGACCTTGTCGTTCCCGCCGATGCTGCTCGCCATGGCCGTCGCGGCGTCGCTCGGGCCGGGCCTCGGCAATGCTGCCATCGCCATGGTGCTGGTCTGGTGGCCGTTCTATGCCCGCCTGATGCGGGCGCAGGTGCTGGAGGTGAAGGAGCGCGAGCATGTCGAGGCGGCAATCGCCGCCGGCGCCAGGCCGCGGCGCGTGCTGTTCACGCACATATTGCCGCTTTGCTGGACCCCGGTGCTGATCAGCGCCACTATGGATTTGGGCCAGGTCGTGCTGCTTGCCGCGTCGCTCAGCTTCATCGGTCTCGGCGCCACGCCGCCGACGCCCGAATGGGGCTCGATGATCTCCGATGGCGCCGTCCATTTCTATCAATGGTGGATCGCCTTCGGTCCCGGCGTCGCCATCCTCACCATCGTGCTCGGCTTCAACTTCATCGGCGATGGCTTGCGCGACATTCTCGATCCAAGGTCGGACTAGGCGATGAGCGCACAGATATCTTCAGCGCCACCGGGCGCAGTCGACAAGGCAGGCGAGCGCGAGCCGCTGCTGTCCATACGCGGCCTGCGGGTCGGGTTCCGGCGGGCGGGCGATCAGTTCGAAGCGGTGCGCGGCATCGACCTCGATGTCGCCAAGGGCGAAGTGGTCGGCATTGTCGGCGAGTCCGGCTCGGGCAAGTCCGTCGGCATGCTTGCCGCGCTCGGCCTCACGTCAAAGAACGCGGTGGTCACCGGCTCGGTCCGCTTCAACGGCGACGAACTGGTCGGCAAACCGGCGCGCGAGATGCGCAAGATCAGGGGCGCGCGCATCGCCATGATTTTCCAGGACCCGCTGTCCTCGTTGAACCCGGTGATGACCGTCGGCGCCCAGATCGCCGAAGCGGTCAGGCTGCATCAGCGCGTGACGCGCAAACAGGCGATGGCGCGCGCCGTGGAGTTGCTCCATCTGGTTGCGATCCCGCAGCCGGAGCGCCGGGTCAACCAGTATCCGCACGAGTTCTCCGGCGGCATGCGCCAGCGAGCCGTCATCGCCATGGCCGTCGCCAACGATCCCGATTTGTTGATCGCCGACGAGCCGACCACGGCGCTCGATGTCACGGTGCAGGCGCAGATTCTTTCGGTGCTGCGCTCGTTGCAGGAGCGGCTCGGTCTCGGCCTGGTGCTGATCACCCATGATCTGGGCGTCGTCGCCGGTCATGCCGACCGCGTCGCGGTCGTCTATTCCGGCCGCGTCGTCGAACAGGCTGGTGTGTCCGAGCTGTTCGCCGACCCGCGCCATCCCTACACGCGCGGCCTCATCGCCTCGATCCCCAACCTCGAGGAAAGCCGCGAGCGGCTGTTCTCGATCGACGGCTCGCCGCCCGCACTTGGGCGCTTGCCGGGCGGCTGTGCCTTCCATCCGCGCTGCATCTATTCCGAGGCACGCTGCCGGATCGAGGACCCGCCGCTGCATAACATCGGCGGGCGCTTCTCGGCTTGTCATTTCGCGACGACCTTGCCGCCCTTCCACAGCGCCTCGCTGGCGTCGGCAGGCCTGGACAGTGGAAGCGTAGCCCCATGAGCGTAGCGGAGCAATTCCAGGCGGAAACCAAACCGGCGCCGGCATTGTCGGTGCGCCATCTCGTCAAGGACTTTCCGGTTCGCGGCGGCCTCGTCTTCGACCGTGCGGTCGCCCATGTCCGTGCGGTCGCCGATGTCTCGTTCGACGTAGCGCCAGGCGAAACGCTCGGCCTTGTCGGCGAATCCGGTTGCGGCAAGTCGACCCTCGGGCGCTGCCTGATGCGCCTGATCGAGCCGACCAGCGGCGAAAGCTGGTTCCGTGGCCAGAACCTGCTCGCGCTCAATCACGAAGACATGCGCCTGATGCGGCGCTACATCCAGCTGGTCTTCCAGGACCCCTACGGGTCGCTGCATCCGCGCATGCGCATTGCCGACAACATCGCCGAGCCGCTGCGCATGAGCGACATGTCGGCGGCCGATCGCCGCGCGCGGGTTACCGAACTGCTCGAGCTGGTGCGGCTCAATCCCGAGCATGGCAGGCGTTATCCGCACGAACTGTCCGGCGGCCAGCGCCAGCGTGTCGTCATCGCCCGCGCGCTCGCGTTGAACCCGCAAGTGGTGATTCTCGACGAGCCGGTTTCGGCGCTCGATGTTTCGGTGCAGGCCGGCGTGCTCAACCTGCTCAAGGACATCCAGCAGTCCTTCGGCACCTCCTATCTTTTCATCGCCCATGACCTCTCGGTCGTGCGCCACATCTCGCATCAGGTCGCGGTGATGTATCTCGGCAAGATCGTCGAGATCGCGCCCGCGGCCGAGCTCTATTCGAGGGCGCTGCATCCCTATACCCAGGCGCTGTTGTCGGCGGTGCCGCTTGCCAATCCCGAGAAGGAGCGCAAGCGCGAGCGGATCGTCCTGACCGGCGACGTGCCGAGCCCGCTCAACCCGCCATCCGGCTGCCGCTTCCGCACGCGCTGCTTCAAGGCGCAGGCGATCTGCGCTGCCGTCGAACCGCCGCTGGATCCGGCGGGTGGTTCGCATCGTGTCGCCTGTCATTTTCCCGAGCCGGCCAACACTTTCAAGACTGTCTGATTGGCCTGCCGATTTCACTCGAAGGAATTTTGATCGTGACTGAGGACCATTCCGAGAATGCGGGTACGGCAGGACCCGCGCGCTTGCCGCTCGAAGGCATCAAGGTTCTCGATCTCTCGCGCGTGCTGGCCGGACCGTGGGCGACGATGAGCTTGGCCGATCTCGGCGCCGAAGTCTGGAAGATCGAGAACATCGATGGTGGCGATGACACTAGGGCGTGGTCGGTGCCGAGCTACAAGGGTGTCTCGACCTACTATCTCTGCGCCAATCGCGGCAAGCAGAGCATCGCGCTCGACATGAAGAGCCCTGAGGGGCTGGCCATCGTGCGCGAACTGGCGGCCAAGGCCGACATCGTTGTCGAGAATTTCCGCTCCGGCACCGCCGATCGGCTCGGTGTCGGTTTCAAGGAGCTCAGCGCCTCGAATCCACGCCTGATCTACTGCTCGATCTCCGGCTACGGCCAGACCGGGCCCGATGCCGGCCGGCCCGGCTATGATTTCGTCATGCAGGCCGAAAGCGGCCTGATGGCCATCACCGGCGAGAGCAATGGCGAGCCGATGCGTGTCGGCGTCGCCATCATCGACATCGTCTGCGGCATGGTCGCGACGCAATCGATCCTGGCATCCCTTTTCGAACGCGCGACGACCGGCAAGGGCCAGTTCCTCGACCTGTCGCTGATCGACTGTGCGCTCAGCCTGTTGATCAATGTCGGCAGCGGTTATCTCAACACCGGCCGCGAGGTCGCCCGCTACGGCAATGCGCATCCGACGGTGGTTCCCTACCAGATATTCGAGGCGTCCGACGGTAGCTTCGCGCTGGCCGTCGGTAACGACCGCCAGTTCGCGGCGCTGTGCGAGCAGGTCGTTGATCTGCCGCATCTGGCCAAGGATGCATGCTTCATCAAGGCAGGCGCGCGTGCCACCAACCGCGAGGCGCTGATCCCGCAGCTTGCCGCCGTCTTCAAGACCAGGACGCGTGATCACTGGATGACGGCCTGCGCCGCCGCCAGCGTGCCGGCCGGTACGGTAAAATCGATACCGGAAGTCTTCGACAGTCCCAATGTGCGCGAGCGCTGCCTCGTCCAGACCTTGCCGCATCCGCATCTCGGCTCCGTCGCCATGGTGCGGCCGGCGCAGGGACTGGCCGCGCAATTGACCGCCGACTTCACCGCGCCGCCGATGCTGGGCCAGGACACAGCTGCCGTGCTGGTCGAAATCCTCGGCTACAGCACCGAGACCATCGACCAGTTGATCGGCACCGGCGCCATCGGCGTCTATATGCCGGCCACCGAGCCCGTTCCTGCCTGATTTTCCAGGGAGCCCGACATGTATAAAAACGTGCTGCTGCACATCGACGGCGCATGGCGCCCGGCCCGCGACGGTCGCACCACGCCGATCGTCAATCCGTCGACGGAGGCCGAACTCGGCTCGCTCGCTCATGCCGGTGTCGACGATCTCGACGAGGCGCTCGCTGCCGCCGCCAAAGGGTTCGAGGCCTGGCGGCGCGTGTCGCCCTTCGACCGCTCCAAGCTGATGCGCAAGGCCGCCAGCATCCTGCGCGAGCGCAACGAGCACATCGCCACGCTGATGACGCTGGAGCAGGGCAAGCCGATTGCCGAATCGCGCATGGAGGCCCTCGCCGCCGCCGACATCATCGACTGGTTCGCCGAGGAGGCGCGACGTTCCTACGGCCGCATCGTGCCGGCGCGACTTGAGGGCATCAGCCAGTCTGTGGTCAAGGAACCTGTCGGCCCTGTGGCCGCCTTCACGCCGTGGAATTTTCCGCTCAACCAGGCGGTGCGCAAACTGTCGGCCGCGCTTGCCGCCGGCTGCTCGATCATCATCAAGGGTCCGGAGGAGACACCGGCCTCGCCCGCCGAACTGGTGCGCGCCTTTGTCGATGCCGGCCTGCCCGACGGTGCCTTGAACCTCGTCTACGGTACGCCGTCCGAAATCTCCGCCTATCTGATACCGCATCCGGTCATCCGCAAGATCTCCTTCACCGGCTCCACGCCGGTCGGCAAGCAACTGGCGTCGCTCGCCGGACTGCACATGAAGCGGGCGACGATGGAACTCGGCGGTCACGCGCCGGTGATCGTCCTGCCCGACGCCGATCTCGACCGTGCCGCGCGTTCGATGGTGGCGGCAAAATTCCGCAATGCCGGCCAGATCTGTGTCGCGCCGACGCGCTTTCTTGTCGATCATGCGGTCTATGATGATTTCGTCGGCCGCTTTTCCGAGGCGACACGCCAGATCAAGGTCGGTGACGGTCTTGCCGAAGGCACCACCATGGGACCGCTCGCCAATCCACGCCGCGTCCAGGCGATGGAGGAGCTGGTCCACGACGCCGTGCAGAAAGGCGCCGAACTCGTCACCGGCGGCAAGCGTATCGGCAATTCAGGCTATTTCTTCGAGCCGACGATCCTGTCCGGCGTTGGCACCGACGCCCGCGCCATGAACGAAGAGCCGTTCGGCCCGCTGGCGCTGATGACCCCGGTCAGCGGTCTCGACGAGGCCCTGGCCGAAGCCAACCGGCTGAACTACGGCCTTGCCGCCTATGGCTTCACCCGCTCGGCGGCAAGTGCCGCGAAAATGTCGTCCGGGATCGCCAGCGGCATGGTGTCGATCAACCACTACGGCCTGGCGCTGCCGGAGGTGCCGTTCGGCGGCATCAACGATTCCGGCAACGGCACCGAAGGTGGCGCCGATGCGCTGGAAAGTTACCTCAACAGCAAGTTCGTCTCGCATTTACAGGTCGATTGAGTCGCGGCTACTTCTGCTGGCCGTAGCTCTTGTAGCGCCCCCGAATGGCGGCAAGCTCGCTGCCCTCGATCAGCACCGGCGTGCCTGCGCTGCGCGCCAGCAGATATTGCCGTGCCAGGGTTTCGAGCTTGATGGTGCGGATGAGAGCCATGTCGAGGTCCGCGCCGAAGGCGATCATGCCGTGATTGGCGAGCAGGCAGGCCGTGCGGTCCTTGAGCGCCACGACGGCAACCTTGGCCAGTTCGCTTGATGCGAACAACGCATAGTCCGAACACCGCACGTCGTCGCCGCCGAAACCGGCGACCATGTAATGGAACAGCGGCAGCGGTTCGCGCAGGCACGATAGCGCAACGCAATGATCGGGATGGGCATGCACGATGGCGCCCGCCTCGGGAAACGCCTTGTAGATCTCGGCATGCATCTCCCATTCGCTCGACGGACGGAATGCACCGTCCCAGGATCCATCGAGCTGCATCGCCACCATCTGCTCCGGCCGCAGGGCGCTTGTGGCTATTCCCGTCGGCGTGATCAGCATGCCGCTTGTCGTACGCACGCTGATGTTGCCGGTGGTGCCAACATTCATCCCACTGGCATCCAGCGTCTCAGTCGCGGCGATCAGCCGGGCGCGAGCGGTTTCGGTGTCCATCACGATGCTCTCTCTGTCGCGGCCTTTGCCGGGGGCCATGTGTCGATTGCCGGCGCAATAGTGCTCGGCCGTGTCATGTCTTGCAGAACGTCGGTGAAGATGTCGGGGCCGCCGAGCTTTCCCGATTTCAGCATCAGCGCCAGCGGATCGGAAGGCAGGCCGGGAAGTTGGGCGATGGCGCGCGACAGTCCGGGGCCTTCATAGGCGCCCATGGCGATGCGGTCGATGCCGAGCGCCTTGACCACCGAACCGGCGGTCTCGCCGCCGGCGACGACAAGCCGGCGTACGCCGAGTTCACGCACCAGAATTTGTGCGATGCCGGCCAGGATCTCTTCTGCTTTCGCCGCCACCACATCGCGGCCGTGTGTCTGCTGCAGCGTTTCGACCGTCGCCTGTGGAGCGGTCGTGGCAATCGCGATCATCGCGCCGGGCAAATGCCGCCGGGCGAAGGCACGCGCTTCGGCCACGACATCGGCGCCGGCAAAGGCGCGGGCCAGATCGATCGTCAGCAGTGGATTATTCTCAGCAAAACGTTCGAGTTGCTCGATGGTGCGATCGGCGACGCTGCCGGCCAGCACCGCTGCCGGCCCTTCGACGGCCGGCAGGCTGGCGGCAACGAGGTCCCCTGAATTCACCAGCCCATGCGTGAGCCAAGCCGGCGGCAGATGCGCCGCGACCGAGGAATTGCCGGTCATCAGCGGCAGCTCGAAGGCGGCTTCCGCGATCGCCGCCAGGTCGCGCTCGCGGATCGTGTCGGTGACCAGCAGCGTCTCGCCGCGCGCGCTGTGCTCTTCTATGGCGTAGCGAATGGCTTGGGCGCCGGCATCGACGACGAGATAGGGCACCAGTCCGACCTTGCCCTTGCTCTGCGCCTGCAGCACGCGAACCAGGTTGGAATCGATCATCGGCGTCAGCGGATCGAAGCGCTTGGGCGACTCGGCCAGCAACTGAACGCCGCCGAACATATGCCCCTGATAGACCGTGCGGCCGGTCTCACATAGAGCCGGGGTGAACAGCGTCACACCGCCGCCAAGCCGCTCGAGCAGGGCTTCGGCGCAAGGGCCGATATTGCCGGCGGGCGTCGAATCGAAGGTGGCGCAGTATTTGAAGAAGATTTGCCGCGCGCCCGCTTCCACCAGCCGGTCTGCGGCCTCCAGCACCTGGCGCACCGCATCGCCGGCCGCGATGACGCGGGTCTTCAGCAGGACCACATGAGCAAGGTTGCCTGATGGGATCGGCGCGTCCAACCCGACCGTGCATCCCGTTGGGATGCCGCGCGCGACCAGCATCGACGCCAGTTCGGTGCCGCCGGTCAGGTCGTCGGCAATGGCGCCGAACAGCAGGGAAGGCATCGCGGTCATGCGGCCCGTCTCATGTCTGCCTGTTTCAGGGCGGCCCGTCTCTTGACTGCTTGTCTCATGTCGGTGGTCAGGCCATTCGTGGTATCATATACACAGCCCACGCGACGCAGGCGACGCCTGTGCGACCGCAAGAATGGAGAGCGGATGTGACTGCTTCTATCGCGCCGATCGCGCGCGACAATCTGACGACGCGTGTCTACGAGGAGCTTCGCCGCGCCATGATGGAAGGCCGTTTCTGGCCGGGCCATCGCTTCAAGATCCGCGACCTCGCCGCCAGCCTTCAGGTTTCCGAAACGCCGGTGCGCGAGGCGCTGATGCAGTTGGTGCGCGAAAAAGGCCTGGAGATGGAGGCCGGCCGCTCGATCACCGTCGCCCAGCTGTCGCTGGCCCAGTATCTGGAACTGCGCAGCATCCGTCTGCATCTCGAAGGCATGGCGGGTGCCGCGGCGACGACACGCATCGAGCCGCGCGAAATCGACCGTCTGGCGGCGGTGCATGACAGGCTGATCGCCGACGAGGACAATGGCCGCTGGTTCGAAGCCGTCCGCGACAATTGGGAATTCCATCACTCGATCTACCAGGCGGCGCAAATGCCGGAACTGCTGGCCATCATCGAGGGCATCTGGCTGCGCAACGGACCACTGGTGAACTATCAATACCCGCACGCCAGGCCGACCTATGACGGCCGCCACCGGCATCTCGACATCCTCGACGCGCTGCGGGCGCGTGACGAGAACGGCGTGCGCAAGGGCATTCAGCAGGACATGATCGAAGGCGGCCGCTTGCTGGTCAAGGTGCTCGAACGGCTGAACGACGGTTCGGTCACGCCCGAGGAACTGCGCCGCGCCGCACAGAACGGCCGCCTGGTGTCGGCTGCTGGCTGAACGATTTGTTCCTTGCCACCGCATCGGCGCCGGTTCACGCCACCTGCGCCGCCGCGGCCATGCCGGAATCGGCGGCCTGCAGCGCGAGATCAATGTCTTTTGCGGTGTGCGCGGCGCTCAGGAACATGTTGTGTCGGGGATGGAAATAGGCGCCTTCGCGCAAGGCGGCCGAGCAGAAGGCATCGGCCTTTTTGAATTCGGTATCACCGTCGAACAGCACCATCGGCATCGACACCGGGCCGGTCTGGCGCAGCGACAGGCCATGCTTCTTCGCCGCCGCGTCGAGGCCTGAGCGCAACCTGTCGCCGGCTTGCGTCATGTGGGCAATCGCATCGGTATCGCGCAGCGTGTTGATGGTGGCGATCGCGGCGGCCATGGCGACAGCGCCGTACCAGAACGATCCCGTCACATAGACCTTGGTCGCGGCTTCGCGAAAACGGTCGGTGCCGGTGATCGCGGCGAGCGGGTAGCCATTGGCGATTGCCTTCGAGAAGGCGGACAGGTCCGGCCGTACGCCGAGCGGCTCCCAGCTGCCGGCGAGATCGATGCGGAAACCGGCCCTGACATCGTCGACGATCAGTGCTGCGTCGGCGGCGGTGGTGAGTTCGCGCGCCCGTCGGGAAAACGCGGCGGTCGGCAGCTCCTGGTCGCGGGCGATGTCGTGCCGGAAGGCGGTGACGACGACCGCTGCAAGATCATCCCCAGCCTGCTCGACCGCAGTCTCCAGGCTGGCAATGTCATTGTAGTCGAAATGGATCAGATGGGCGCGGTCCTCGGCGGTGACACCGGCCAGCGAAGGCGTGCACCACGGCACGGCGCCGTGATAGGAGCCGCGCGCGACCAGCACCTTGCGCCGGCCAGTGCCGGCGCGCGCGATCGTCACGCAAGCAGTGGTAGCGTCGGTGCCGTTCTTCTGCAGCATCGCCCAGTCGGCATGCGCGACCGTCTTGACCAGCAACTCCGCCAGTTCGACCAGCACTTCGCCGGGGCCGTTCATCGCATCGCCCAGGCGACGCTGCCGCTCGGCTGCTGCCTCGACCGCCTGGTGATGGTGGCCGAGGATGTTGGGGCCCCAACTGCACATCAGGTCGACGTATTCGCGCCCATCGACGTCCCAGACCCGGCAGCCGTCGGCACGCTCGAAGAACTGTGGATAGGCTGAGCCGAGATAGCGCGTCGCCATGTGTCCCCACATGCCGCCCGGAATGACCGAGGCCGCACGCTCGCGCAGCAACTGGTCCTTGGAGTTGATCAGGGAAGGCATAGCGAGGTCTCCGCTCATTGATATATCATATATTGAATCTGGTGCTGGAAGCACAAAATTTGCTGATCGTCCAGGATGAGGATGCGGGAGGCGGCAGGACGCCTCCCGCATCTTTCGCTCAGTGGCTGAGTTCTGCCAGCGGCAGGTTGCAGCAGGCGCTGTAGCGCACGCCCTTGACGTCCGACTTGTAGGCCAGGATCAGGTTCGGGCTGATCAGCGGCAGGATGATCCTGTCCTTGATCATTTCCTCGCCGGCCTGGTGCCACAGCTTGGCGGCCTCGTCGCCGCTTGCTGCAAGGGCTGCCTTGTAGATCTCCGCTTCCTTCGGGTTGAGCACCGACGGGTCGCGCTCCGCGCCGGCGCGGCGCGACCACGGGCTGCCCTTGGTCATGGCGAAATAATCGATGTATTGCGAGGTGCCGTAATAGTCCGGCGCGTAGAACACCGCCGTCATCGGGATGCCGTCGCCATTGACGCGTTCGCGCCAGTTGGCGAAGGGGATCGGCTGCAGGTCGAGCTTGATGTTGATCTTCGCCAGATCCTGCTGGACCTTCTGCATCAGGAGCGACAGGTCGACGCCGTAGACGTTCATGCCGGGAAACGCCGCTTCCATCTCGAAGCCGTCGGCATAGCCGGCCTTGGTCAGCAGTTCCTTTGCCTTGGCAACGTCATAGGGCTGCGCCTCGAAGCCCGAGCCGCCGGGGAAGCCAAGCGGGATCGGCGCGCTGATCAGCTGGCCCTCGGAGCCGATGGTGAAGTCTAGGATGCTCGGACGGTCTAGGCCGAGCGAGATGGCTTCACGCACTTCGGGCGTCAGCGGAACCTTGTTGGCCTTGGCGCCGGGTGACAGCGCCACATAGATGAAGTTGTAGGACGGCACGGTCTCGATCTTCACGTCGCTGCCGGTCATCGTCTTGGCCGTGTCCGGGTCGATCTGCATGGCGATGTCGGCGGTGCCGCTCTGCAGCATCTGCGCCTGCGCCACCGCATCCTTGGTCTGGCGGATAACGACTTCGCTCAGCGCCGGCGCGGTGCGCCAGTATTTGTCGTTGCGCGCCAGCCGCAATTCCGAATTGGGCTCATAGGATTTCAGCACGAACGGTGCGCTGCCGGCTGAATGCGCCAGGAACCAAGCCTCGGCATTGTCTGTCGTCGAGGCGTCCGCATCGGCCCTGGCGCCGGCTTCGGAAGCGACCTTGCTGTTGACGACCGCTGCGTAGGGCGCCGCCGCGATGTTGAGGAATTCGGAGCTCGGCGCGACCATCTTGACGACGACCGTATGCGCGTCCGGGGTCTCGATATCAGCCACATTGTCCATCAGGAATGAGGCGCTGCCCTTGAGGTTCTTCAGCCGCTCCCAGGACCATTTGACGTCCTTGGCCTCGACCGGCGAACCGTCCGAGAACTTGGCGGCCGGGTCGAGCGTGAAGGTGAAGCTGCTCTGGTCGGCATTGCCTTCCCACTTCGAGGCGAGCAGCGGGATCAGCTTGTTGTCCTTGTCCAGCGTCAGCAGCGATTCATAGACGCTGGAATTGTAGATCTGGCAGGTGTCGCAGAAGGCGCGGTGCGGATCGAGCGAGTTGAGGTCGATGTTGCGTGCGATGACCAGCGGCTTGCTGTCCTGCGCGAAGGTGGCCGGCGCCCAGAAGGCGCTGGTGGCCAGCAGCACGGCTGCCAGCATCGTTGCCCTGGTCTTGGCTCTTGGTAGGATCGTCATGTTCATTTTATTCTCCCATTTTCTTGTCGAATCTTTGTGGCAATGCGTTCGCTCTATCCACCCACGGCAGTGAGGGATTGAAGCGCGGCCTTGAGCTTTTCAGCGCCGCCCAATGCGGCGCGGTTGAGCGGGGCCGATACGACGGGAGCCGAGAGGCTTCCCGTCACATGCAGGATCTCGTGATCGAGATAGTCGAACACGCGATCCTGAATCTCTTGTGTCAGTCGTCCGCCAAGCGACAGCCCACGCTGCACCTGTTCGACGACGGCCACCCGGTTGGTCTTGCGGATCGAGGTTTCCACCAGCGGCCAGTCGAGCCCGGTCGGATCGAGGCTGCGCAGGTCGATGATCTCGGCATCGACGCCGGTCTCCTCGACGACCTGGCTGGCGACAGCAACCATGCTGGCGCTGGCGAGCAGTGTGCAGGCGCTGCCCGGCCTGACGATCTTCGCCTTGCCGAGCCGCACGCAATAGTCGCGGTCGTCCGTCGGGACAGGACCCTCGCTCGGGAACAGTTCGACATGCTCTATGACGACGACCGGATCGTCGCATTTCAGCGCCGAATTCATCAGGCCGATATAGTCGAACGGCGTCGTCGGCGCGACGATGCGCCAGCCGGGATAGAGCGCGAAAAGCCCGGACGGATCGCCCGAATGCTGCGAGCCGTAGCCGGTGTGCGGCGAGACGCGCACCCTGACCACGATCGGCACCGGAAAGCCGCCGCCGAACATATGCCGCACCTTGCTGACCGCGTTGAACAGCTGGTCGGCGGCAACCAGGCAGAAGTCGCCGAACATGATCTCGACGATCGGTCGCAAGCCGCAAAGCGCTGCACCCAGCGCTACGCCGACAAAACCGTTCTCGGCGATCGGCATCGCCAGCACGCGCTCCGGCCAGCGTTCCAGCGCGCCCTTTGTGGCGCCCGACACGCCGCCGCGCAGCCGGTGCACATCCTCGCCCATGATGATGATGCGCGGGTCCTGCTCCATGGCGCGAGCGATGACCTCGGACGCTGCAACCATGAACTTGACCGGCCTGGTGTCGGCCGGCGGCACGTCCTCGATCTCGAGGAAGCGCTCGTCCCTCAGCTCAGACAGGTCGCCTCGTATCTGGTTGTCGACGTCGCTTGGGTCCGGCCACAGATGGTCGGGAATGCGCAGCGCATTGCCGCTCATTTCGGTGAGCGAATCGGTTGCGGTGTTGACGACGTCCATGACGCGCTGGTCGAGTGTGCCGAGGTCGGAGGCGTTGAGAATGCCCATCGTCTTCAGGCGGGCAGCCATTGTCACAAGCGGATCACGCGCTTTCCAGGCTTCCTCTTCGGCCCGTGTGCGGTAGCCGAATTCGCTGCCCGGGCGGGCGCCGCTCTGATGTAAAAAACGATAGCAGAGCGCCTCGACCAATACCGGGCCACCGTCTTCCTCGATCGCCCGGCGCGCCTCGCGCATGGCATGGTGGACTGCCACCACATCCATGCCGTCGCATTCGATGCCGCGAAAGCCGAGCATTGGGCCGCGCGACGCCAACCGCGTCTCGCGCGTCTGCTCGTTGATGTGCGTCGAGACGGCATAGAGATTGTTTTCGGCGAAAAAGATTACCGGCAACCGGTAGAGCGCGGCGATGTTCATCGCCTCATAGGCCGGCCCCGCCATCATCGTGCCGTCGCCGAAGAAGGCCACGGAGATGTTGCCGGTGCCGAGCAATTTGTCGGCGAGCGCGTAGCCGGCCGCGTGCGGCAGGTTGCCACCGATGATGGCGCTGGTACCAGGAATCCCCGAGGCGTCGTCGCGCATATGCATCGAGCCGCCACGGCCTCCGCAATAGCCTGACTTGAGGCCCATGATCTCGGCCATCAGGCCGCGAACCGAGCCCTGCATGTCCGGATTGAAAGCGTCGCCCAGCGGGTCGAATCCCCTGGGCGTCTGCGCGTTGACCAGCTTGGCCAACACCTGGTGATGGGCGCGATGGGTGCCGTTGATGCGGTCGCCAGTGCCGAGCACGGACATCGCGCCGACCGCCGTCGCCTCCTGGCCGATGCTGGCGTGCGCTGGACCATGCACCAGCCCGGCATTGGCGAGATCGAGCACTTTTTCTTCGAAACGACGGATGAGCAGCATCTGATGATACCAGCGCACCAGGTTCGAAACCTCGGCGTCGTCCCAGTCAGAATCGTCGACGTCTAGCCGCAACCAGGGCGCCGATGGCTGGATCGATGTCTGCTGGACCATGTCAGCTATTTCCGTTCTGGTAGATGATATATCAAATATTTTCTCAGTCGATCTCGGCGGGTCATTTTTCCTGGGCACCGCAACTGGCATGCGGGGGATCGTAAATGGAATTAAATTTCATTTTCTGCGCAAAACCGAGACTAAGCCGGGGCGGCCGCGTTCCGCAAGAGGAATTTTGAAGCGCGCTTTGGGTCATCCACTCTTGAGGGAGAATGCCGGATTGCGGTGAAAGACGGCGTCAGATTTCAGGTGCGATCCCATGTCGGTATGATATCATCACACCAACGTTACAGGAGAAATCATGGCCGCTACCGAAAAACGCACCTTCAGCCTACCAGCAGAGCAGGCTGCTTTTATCGACCATCTCGTGAAATCGGGAACCTATGCGACCAGTAGCGAAGTGATCCGCGCCGGGCTTCGCGCCCTGCAGGAGCGCGACGCGGCCATAGAGCGTTGGCTGCGCGAGGAAGTCGCGCCGACCTATGACAAATGGAAGGCAGATCCTTCCCGAGTTATCCCAGCCAACCAGGCTTTTGACGACATCCGCGCTCACCACGCCGCCCGCTTTAAGAGGGATGTGTGAAGCGCCGGCGGACTTAAATGGATATACGACACCATCGAGATCGCCGCCGGCAACCTCACGGCCATACGCTATATCGAGCGTATCGAAGCCTACTGCCAGGGTCTCGACTACGCCTCGGAGCGCGGAACACGCCGTGACGATCTGCGGCCAGGGCTTCGGGTTGTCGGTTTCGAGCGCCGTGCAACGGTGACCTTTACAGTGGAATCCGACCAAGTGGTGATTTTCCGTGTGTTCTATGGCGGCGCCAATTGGGAGGATGAGCTCTAACCTGCAACGGGAAAAAGCGTAAACCGCTTAGCTGTCCGAACCCCGGCTATCGGTCGACCCGATGCTGAAAAAACTGCAAAAACAGTTCCCGCTCCGTGGTGATGTCGAGCTTCTCATAGATGCGCCGGCGATGGTTCTTGACCGTGCCGACGGTGATGCCGAGGCGCTCGGCGATGTTTGCCGTCGGGTGACCGGCGAGGATCAGCTGGACCAGCTCCCGCTCGCGCAGCGACAGCTCCGGCCACAGGCTGGCCGGAATGGTCGGCTCCTGCCGGGGCGAGGCGCCGGGGCCGGTCGGCGCCGACGTGCGGGAGAATTCGGTTCCGCGCGCCTTGATGTCGAGCGCATGCAGCGCCTCGAACACCGGCAGCCGCTCATCCAGCAGGGCGATCTCGCTATCCTTGAATGACATGGTCGAGCGGTCGAGGAAAATGCCGAGGCACCAGTCGCCGCCATCGGCAAGCATGATGCCGACCTCGTCGCAGATCTCCGACTGCGCCAGGAAGCCGGCAATGTACTGGCCGCGCTTGGCCTCGTCGTCGGCAAGCCGCTTCAGCGGCATGATGCCCAGCCTTCGCTCGCGCCGCCACGAGGCATAGAACGGGTCGAACACGTAGTAATTGTCGAGATAGCGCCTGACCATCTCATCCGAGAAGCGCCGGTGCTTGATGAATTCCGGTGTCTGCGTCGCCGAGTAGCGCGTCACCGTGACGAGGTCGTGCTCGATGTCGGCGCCGATCAGGTCAATCATGCAGTCTACATGCCTGTCCGTGCCGGTGGCGGCGATCGCCCTGGCGAGCGGCGCCCAGATATTGCCCATGCGCATGCCCTTTTCTCGGTGATGTCAGCCCAACCGTCATTGTGTCTTTAGGCATATGGCGCGAAGCCCCCTGTCGAATCTAGCCTGGCGTCAACCTAGACCAGATCCCGAGGCGACCGTGACCCAGCCAAACCTGACCAGTCCAATCATTGGCAATCCAATCGTCATTGGCATCGACGCCGGCGG
Organism: Mesorhizobium sp. M7A.F.Ca.US.008.03.1.1; assembly: GCF_003997495.1. Classification (GTDB taxonomy): domain Bacteria; phylum Pseudomonadota; class Alphaproteobacteria; order Rhizobiales; family Rhizobiaceae; genus Mesorhizobium. The sequence goes on from NZ_RZRU01000003.1 coordinate 59,445, forward strand.
CACCATGACCGACACGATCCTTGTCGATCAGGACGGCCACTTCAAGATCGGCAAGTCTGCGACCACGCCGAAGAACGAAGCCGAAGGCTTCTTGGCCTCGGCCGAGGACGCCGCGGATGCCTGGGGCATCTCGCTGGAATCACTGTTTTCCGGCGTCAACGTCGTGCTCTATTCCGGCACCGGCATGCTCAACACGCTGCTGTCGCGCACGGGTCGCCGGCTCGGCCTGATTACAACCAAGGGCCTCGAGGACATGATCCTGATGGGCCGCGGCCTGCAGGCCTGGGCCGACTATTCCTATGCCGACCGGCTGCATGCCGTCACCCATCACCATCCCGATCCGCTGGTGCCGCGCCGCCGCACGCATGGCGTCACCGAGCGCATCGACCAGTTCGGCGACATCGTGCTGCCGCTCTACGAGCATGAGGTCTCCGCCGCCGCCAAAAAGCTGATCACCGACAAGGTCGAGGCGATCTGCATCATGACCATCTTCTCGCATGTCAATCCGGTGCACGAGAAGCGCATTGCCGAGATCTGCCGCGAGGAGGTCCAGAAGGCCGGCGCCGACATCATCGTCTACACCAGCCACGAGGTCCGCCCGGTCATCCGCGAGCAGTCGCGGCTGAACTCGGTGCTGATCGAGGCCTATGCAACCTCGCGTGGCCGCAAGCAGCTTAGGGGTATCGAGGACGTCTCGAAGAAATACGGCTTCAAGTATGGCGTGCAGACGCTGCTGTCCTTCGGCGGCCTGACCTCGATCAACCATCCGCGCCTGCATGAAACCATGATCTCCGGCCCGATCGGCGGCATCCTTGGTGCGGCCTATGTCGGCAAGCTGATCGGCAATGATTCGCTGATCTGCTCGGATATGGGCGGCACCTCCTTCGACATGGGCGTCATCACACGTGGTCAGACGCGGATCGAGAACGAGCCGCTGATGGACCGTTTCAAGCTCAACGTGCCGACGTTGCATCTCGACACGATCGGCGCCGGCGCCGGCATGATCCTCAAGGTCGATCCCCTGACCAAGAAGGTCTCGCTCGGGCCGGAAAGCGCCGGCTCCGACCCCGGCCCGATCTGCTTCGATCGCGGCGGCACCGAGCCCACCATCGCCGACTGCGACGCCATCCTCGGCCGCCTCAACCCGCACTATTTCCTCGGCGGCAAGGTCGTGCTGCAGGTCGAAAAAGCCCGCCGCGCCTTCCAGGAGAAATGCTCCGACATATTGGGCGTCGGGCTGGAAGAAGCCGCCGAAGGCATGATCGACATGCTGGAGTCCGATGCCAACAACGCGCTGCGCCGCGTCATCTCGGGCCAAGGCATCCATCCCTCCGAATTCACGCTGCTGTCATACGGCGGCTCCGGTCCGTTGCATCTGGCCGGCTGCTCCAGGGGCATCGGCTTCAAGGACATCATCACCTTCCAGTTCGCCGCCGCCTTCTCCGCCTTCGGCTGCACCACGGCCGATTTCATGCGCCGGCATTCGGTGTCGACGCAGCACGACATCCCGTCACGCGCCGATGAGGCGACGCTGGCCGCCTTCGGCGCGAAGGTGACGACAGTGTGGAACGACCTGACCAAGGCCGCGGTCGACGAGATGATCGCCGACGGCCATGCGCGCGAAAAAATCAAGACGGTGCCGTTCCTGATGATGCGCTACACCGGCCAGCTTGAGGACGTCGAGGTCATGGCGCCGCTTTCCGAGGTCAACTCGGCCGACGATATGCGTAGGGTTATCGACGAATTCGAGGCGGTCTATGCCAAGGTCAACCATCGCGTGTCGCGCTATGGCGAAGCTGGCTTCACCATCACCGAGCTCGGGTTGATCGCCACCGCCGACAAGGTCAAGCCGGTGCTGCTCAAGCGACCGCTCGGCAAGTCGGATCCGACCGCCGCCCACAAGGGCGTGCGCGAGGCCTACATTGGCGGGCGCTGGCACAAGGCCAACCTCTATGAGATGGATCTCCTGCAGCCCGGCCACGAAGTGACCGGCCCGGCCATCATCGAACATCCCGCCACCACGCTCGTCGTTCATCCGCAGGACCGCGTCCATGTCGATGAATGGACGCTGCTGCACTACACCCACGCTTGAGAGGGCGATCGTCATGTTGGACAAACCTGCCTCGGCCCTGCGCCTTCGCGAAAGACTGCTCGATTCCGAGCGGCTGATGGAAGAGACCGGCTGCTATGACGGCATCACCGAACTCACCCTGCGCAACCAGGATCCGCTGAAATTCGAGACCCTGCACACCAAGCTGCGCGCCTATTGTGTCTCGGCCCGCGAAATGGCCCGCCGCATCTCGGCCTCGCCCGGCGTGCGCGAGGTCGGCGAAATGGTGGTCGCCATCTACACGCCCGAGGGCGACGCCATCGCGCTGTCCAATGGCATCATGGTGCATGTCCATACGATGAGCCGCTTCATCAAATGGATGATCAAAAACGGCTACGAGGACAACCCGCGCATCCGCGAAGGCGATATCTTCGCCAACAATGATGCCTTCATCGGCACCGTGCAGGTGCCTGATGTCATGGACGTGGTACCGATCTTCCATGAAGGCACGCTGGTCGGCTGGGCCGGTGCTGTCTGCCACGAGCTGGAAGCCGGCGGCATTACCCCTGGCGGCGACGTCTGTCTCGCGCAGGAGCGCTTCACCGAAGGGCTGTTCGTCTGCGCCGAAAAGATCGGCGAGAACGACGAGATCCGCCGCGACTACGTCATCCGCTGCGAGCGCAACCTGCGCATGCCGATCTACTGGGTGCTCGATGAGAAGGCCAAGGTCGCCTCCTGCATCGACATGCGCGAAAGCGTCAAGCAGCTGATCTCCGAGATCGGCCTCGACTACTGGATGAAGGTCTCGAAGGAGTTCATTGAGGAAGGCCGCCGCGCCCAGCTCGCCCGCACCCGCCAGCTCACCGTGCCTGGCATCTATCGCGGCCACACGTTCTACGGCCATGTCACGGCGGGAAAGCCCGGCTTCCAGCTGCTCGGCGATCCCGACTGGCTTTACAACATCCCGATCGAAATGGAGATCACCACCGACGGCAAGATAACCATGGACTGCGAGGGCACGCAGCCCTGGGGCTACCATTCGATGAACTGCACGCCGGCCGGCATGGATGGCGGCATGTTCGTGACGCTGACCCAGCACATGAATTTCGAAGGGCTGGTCAATGATGGCGCCTGGATGGCAACCGAACTAAAACTGCCGCACGGCACCTGGACCAATCCCGACAACGAAATGGTGGCGACCGCCACCTCATGGGCCTTGCTGCTGCCGGCCTACGGCGTCTTCCAGCGGCTTTTGTCGCGCAGCTTCGTCGCGCGCGGCTTTGTCGAGGAGGCCTTTGTCGGTCAGGTCAACAGCCCGATGATCGAGATGGGTGGCGAAAGCCAATACGGCACGCCGTTCGGCATGGCGCATTTCGAATGCGCCGCCGCGGGCTCCGGCGCGCTCGCCATCAAGGACGGCCTCGACACCGCCTATGTCGGCTGGAACCCGGAATCCGACATGGGCAACATCGAGGTTTGGGAACAGTCGATGCCGATGGTCTATATCGGCCGCTCGATCGTCCCCAATTCCGGCGGCGCCGGCAAATATCGCGGCGGCTGTTCCTTCGTCTCCACCTGGCTGATCAATAAGACCTCGCATCTGCGGCTCCACACCTCGGAGCACTCTTCCAGGGTGTTCGACAATGGCGGCATGTGCGGCGGTTATCCGGCGCCGACCTGCCAGAAGCATCGCGCGGTGCGCAATTCAGACATTCACGAACTGGCGGCAAAAGGCGAACCGCTGGCGCATGCGCCCGGCATCGACCCGCATGTCTCCGACTACGAGCGGAACATCGGCGGCGACCATGTCGTGATCGAAGGCCCCTACATCACCTCGCCGCACAAATCCGGCGACATCTTCAGCCATTCCTATAATGGCGGCGGTGGTTACGGCGACGTGCTGGAGCGCGATCCGATCAAGACGGCCTGGGATGTCGAGAACGGTTTTCTCACCCGGCAAGCGGCGGACCAGGTTTTCGGCATCGTGCTGAAGGACGATGAAGACGGTTATCCCATCGCCGATATCGACGCCACGGTCGAGCGCCGCGCCGCCATGCGCAAAGAGCGTCTGGTCAAGGCGGTTCCGGTGGCGGATTGGATCGCCAAGGAGCGTGGCCGCGTCGAAAAGGCCGACTTTGCCCCTGAGGTGAAGAAAATGTACGCCAGCGCGATCAAGCTGTCGTCGCGCTTCACCAGGGAATTCAGCGAGTTCTGGAACGTCGACGCCAGATCGATCTTCACGCCGGGAGCAAAGCCATGACCTCGTACAGCAAGGAAGTCCTAGGCGATCTGGCCGCCGGCAAGCTGCCCTGGCCGCAGACAAGGCGCATCATGAGTGCCTACAAGGATGACGACCGCTTCTTCAAGATGGTTGCCGTCTATCAGGACCGGGTCGCCTGGAAGGATCCGATCCTGCTGCCGGTCTCGGACCATCTGTTCATCTGCCAGAGCGGCGATGAGCGCATTACCCGCTGCGAATGCGGCCACTCCTTCGGCGACTACCGAAAGAACTGGAAGCTCAATGCCGCGATCCATGTGCGCAACACAGAGGAAGCACTGCGCGAAATCTATCCGAACAGCGATCTTCCTGATCCGCAGTGGATGGAAATCCGGGAGTTCATCTGTCCGCAGTGCGGGACGCTGCATGAGGTCGAGGCGGCGGCACCCGGTTATCCCATCGTGCATGATTTCGAACCCGACCTCGAAGGCTTTTACCGCGAATGGCTGGGCAGACCGCTTCAGGGCTCCTGAATGCTTGTCGATAGGGCTGTGCCGGTGTGATTGCCAAATCCGGTCAGGCCTGATTGCCTGCCCGGAACGAAGCGGAGATCGTGCGCCATGAACAACCTTTCCGGCCGTAGCGCCATCGTTACTGGTGGGTTCTCGGGCATGGGCTTTGCCATTGCCACGGCTTTGGCTGAAGCCGGCGCCAACGTTGCCGTCGGCTCCTACATCGCGCCGTCCGGCTCCGACAGGTCCGACGCCGCCTACTATCCGGGCGCGGACGAGATCGAGCGGGTGCGTGCGGCCCTTGCTGCCCATGGAACGAAAGTTCACGCCGCACACCTTGACGTTCGCGACAGCGACGTCACCAACCGTTTCGCGGCTGACGCCGACGCAGCCATCGGCCCCACCGACATTCTGGTCAACGCCGCCGGCACCACCACCGAGCAGCCGGTCTGCGGCCATTCCGACGCGCTTTGGGACAAGATCGTCGACACCAACCTGACCGGCGCCTTCCGCGCCACCCGCGCGGTTCTGCCCGGCATGATCGAGCGCGGCTGGGGCCGCATCGTCAACATCGGCTCGACGGCCGCCTCGGTCGGCTGGAAGGACAACCCTGCCTACTGCGCGTCCAAGGCCGGCCTTCTCGGCCTTACACGCTGCGTGGCGCTGGAAGGGGCGGCGCACGGCGTCACCTGTGTCATGATCAGCCCGACCTGGGTCGAGACCGAACTGATGCGCCGCAACGTGGCGCAGGTCGTCGAGCGCGAAGGCAAGGGGCGCACATCAGACGAGGCGATGGCCGAAATCGCCAGGGGCAACCCGCAGCAGCGCATGCTGCAGCCGCAGGAGATCGCGGCTCTGGCGGTCTTCCTGTGCTCCGATCTGGCCAGGGGCATCACCATGGAGAACATACAGATCACCGGCGGAGCACTTTGGTAGCGCCCACACTCCGCGTTTCTCGCGGGCTGTAAGACAAGGTGACCGGATTTGCCATTGAGTGCCAAAGTGCGATAGTTTATATTGCACTGCACAATGGAGACGCCGTTTATTGCACGCCCTTGTTTGCGGATATGCCGTCCGGCCCAGGGTCGGCCGGCTCCGGGTTGCGTCGACGGGACTCTGAGATGAAGATCCCAAAGTCCCTGCTGGTCGATCCTGAGAAGAACTCGGTCTATGGCGCCTTTGCCGTAGCCGTCTCGATCTGGGCGTTTTCCTACTCCGTCATTTTCGGCCAGGTGCTGATCCTCGCCTACTACGCGGTCTGGCTTCCACTCATCCTGGTCGACCACCGGCGGTTTCTGCGGCATCTGTCCAGCGCCTGGTTGCCGCTGCTGTTTGCGGCCTATGTCTGCTCCTCTGTCTTTTGGTCGCAGGCGCCGGGCACCACGGCGAGAACGGCGGTCCAGTACTTTTCCCATATAGCCTGCGCTTACGTAGCTGCGCGCACCGTCAGCGTGCGCACGCTGACCATAGGGGCGCTGGTCGGGATATTCGTCGTCCTTCTCTATTCGCTGAAGGTCGCGAACTATTCCGAGGACGTTCTCGACGGCACCGTCAACTTTGTCGGCGCCTTCGCCTCCAAGAACCAGATCGGCTTCGTCGGCTCGCTCGGCATCTATTTCTGCGTCGTCTTTCTTGCCTTTTACAGGCGCGGCCGGCTGAGCCTCATCCTGGCGGTGCCCGTCGTGCTGTTGTCGGCCTATGTGCTGGTCGCCTCGCATTCCGCCACCTCGATGGCCTCGATACCGGCGGTTCTGGCGCTGGTGGCGCTTCTTGCGATGAGCAAAATTTTGTCGCGGCGCTACCGCCGAGTGATCTTCCTGATCGGTGCCGGCCTGCTGGTCGTGACTGCCTTTGTCGCCTTGAATCTCGGGCTGATGGACTTCGTGCTTGGCCTCTTCGGCAAGGATTCGACACTCACCGGGCGGACGTATCTGTGGGAGCAGGGCTGGAACGCCGTGCAGAAAGCGCCGCTTCTCGGCGTCGGCTATGCCGCCTACTGGGTTCAGGGTTTTGCTGAAGCCGAGCGGCTGTGGAACGAGTTCTACATCACCACCCGCACCGGCTTCCACTTTCACAACACCTATATCGAAGCCCTCGTTGAGCTCGGCTTCGTCGGGGCGACGCTGGTCTCGCTGATCATGCTGCGCACGCTCTACGGCCACGTTTCGGCGGTCATCTTCAGGACCTGGCAGGCGGATTCGGTGATCCTCTTCGGCGTGATGGTGCTGCTGCTGATCCGCTCCTTCGTCGAGGTCGAGATTCTCAACCCCTACATCATGGGCTCTTTCCTGATGTATTTCAGCTACTTCAAACTGGCGCGCGTGCCCGTCACCCGCACGCACCGATTGCAGGCGCTGGAGCAGGCGAAGGCCAGGGGAGAAGCTGATTGGCCCCGGCATGCCGGCCGTCCGGCGGCCCCCGACCCGTCATGAGTAGTCATCTCGCGGGCTGAAGGGAGAGGCCCTCGTTCGAACAGGCATGTGCACAAACGGGAAACCCATCCCTGGCGGAATAGGGCACGATCCCAAAGCGCTCACGATTTGCGCTGGAGATGCTCAACGAAAAAGAGCCTCATCCTGATTTCGTTGGGGTGAGGTTCTGGTTCGAAACACTGGATCGTGTTGGCGGTCGGACTACTGGCTGGCCAGTGGCGCCAGCTTGACCTTGATCACATCGCCAGGCAGCACCAGTGTTTCTTCCTTGGCGGCAATTTCGGTGGTCTTGCCGTCGATATTGCGCACCAGTGAATAGAGCAGCGTAGGTTGCTGATCGTTTGTGATAGCGGCCGCCATCGCGGGATCGCTGGCCTGAGCTATGAGGCCTTTCTGCATATTCACCTTCAGCGCGGCTTCGTTCAAGTCGGCTTCGGTCTGCTGCCTGTCAGTGGCGAGACTTGAACTCAAGGTGTTCTGGGCATCGATAGCGTCCTGCTTCGCCTTGCTGATCGCCTGCTTGGCGGTGAGGATGGCGGTTTCGTAGTCCAGGATCTTGCCCTGCAGGTCGGCCACGGACTGGCGCGAATCCAGCAGTCGGGCATTGGCGATCAGGCCCTTTTGCGCCAGCGGACCGATGCTGGCGAGTTGCTGCTGCGCCAGGTCGACCTGCTGCTGCTGGTTGACGATCTTCTTCTGCAGCGATTCGATCTCGGACTCCAAGACACCTTTCAGATCGTCGAGCGCTTCAAGTTTCAGCTTCAGCGCCTTTTGGTCAGCCGTCAGGATTGTCATCTCGTCCGCGACGATGGCTGGCAGCCTCGGATCGCCCTCGACCTCCTTCGGCACCTCGAAACTCGCCTTGCCGGCCATATCCGCGTCGATGCGGGCGCGCCTGACAATCAGTCGAATGCGCTGATCGTCGGAGATGTCGAACATGCCCTTGGCGGTGACTAGGTCCTTGCCGAGCTGGGGGCCGTAATCGGCGTTGCGCCTGATGCCTCCGGCGACGCTGATGGCCTTCAACACTGTCAGGTCGGGCACATAAGCAAACTGGCCGGGGTTCTGGACTTCGCCCGAAATGTAGAACGGCCGGAACTGCGCCATCTCGACCGAGGCTTCCGGTCTGTCTGACAAAGCGAGCTTTTTCTGCAGCGCTTCGCCGATCGCCGTAGCGATTTCCGACGTGGTCTTGCCGGACGCCGGCAACTCGCCGGCGAACGGCACCGACAGCGTACCGGACGGACCGACCGTGTACTCACCATTCACTGCCGACCAGTCACGAAATGTGCCTTCCACGGTCTGCCATTCGGCGACACGTATGGTGAGCTTGTCTTGCGAGCCGAGGCGATAGTCGCCGGCGGCGGCGATGTGCGGGACAACGAGGGCCATGGCAAGGCATGTGGCCAACAAGCGCGCCCGCCGCAACCGGCCGGAATCCGGGCCGCTGCGAAAGGCTTCGAACAAATCTGTTTTCAACTCAACGTTCCGATCCGCTATAGCCCCATCGCCCGATGAGCTTGCGTCGAATGGCCGACGCCAATGTCTGGCATTGGCCACCGGCTTGTCAGTAAGAACCGCGCGACATCCACACGGCCGGGACGGTCTTGATGATGATGCGAACGTCCTCGAACAGCGACCAGTTCTCGACATAGTGACGGTCGAAGGCGACGCGGCTGTCATAGGACACATCGTTACGGCCGCTGACCTGCCACAGGCCGGTCAGGCCCGGGCGGGATTTTAGGTAATAGACGGCGGATGTGCCATAGATCTCCAGTTCGTCGCGCACGACCGGACGCGGACCGACAAGGCTCATATCACCCTGCAGGATGTTGAGGATCTGCGGCAGTTCATCGAGGCTGAGTTTCCTCAGCACCGCTCCGACGCGGGTGACGCGCGGGTCGTTCTTCAGCTTGCGGGTCGCGATCCATTCCGCGTTGGCGTCTGGGTTGGTGGCGAGATAGGCCGCCAGCACCTTGTCGCCGTCCGGAACCATGGTGCGGAACTTCAGGCAAGGAAAAATCCGTCCGCCGCGCCCGATTCGCCTGTGGCCGTAGAAAATCGAGCCGCCGTCGGAAAACTTGACGAGCAGCGCTATCATGACAAACAGCGGGCTGAGGGCGATCAAGCCAATCAGTGAACCGGTGATATCGAAGCTGCGTTTGAGCAGGCCGCCGATCGGCGGCGGAAAATCGATGTCAGCCTGCGAAAAGCTCGCGGTGGCCGACTTGGCAACGTCCCTCATGCCGTAAACTCCATGCGTTGAACGAATGGTTCACCGCACGATACCAAAAAAATGTTGCAGCGCAACACACAATTTACCACCCCGTTGAAATAGTCACGTCATGAATTGACTAAATAATAAGCTTGCCATGCACAAATTTCGGCATATTTAGCACATTTGTGACAATAAATGGGCACAGCCGAAAAAATAGAGGCCTTTGTGGGGCGATTTTTAGGCGGACCTACCTATCTGCCAAGGCGAGGTGCAAACTAGTGCTTCATCAGGCCGTGATGCTTGGTGAAAACCGTATAAAATACTACTTAATGTTGCCTTTTTTACTGAAAAATGGCGACGAGAGGATATCGGCTTAGCTCCCGTTGCGTGCATTGCAGCATGGCAGAGTCGATCGCAAAAGCTCGATCAAAAATATCCGAAGTTGCCCTTGCCGCCTATTGCTCGCCTTAATAGAATTGCAAATTATACCTGTCACGGTGACGACAGGTGGAAAAGGCCGGAAGCAACCGGTCGAGAGTGGGCGACCTCAACAAGCCCACATGACAAGGGACGGCGCTCGGGTGGGGCAATCACGATAGTACCCGAGCCGGTTTATGGGCTGTTGGGTATGGCACTTCCAAAATTCATCCTCGGGATGATTTTCGCTCTGGCGATCGTCGTCGGCTGGTCCTGGCTGGGCGGTGCGTCGATGGGCACGATATTGGTGCGCGTCATCATCTGCGCCGTGACCATTCAGGCCGGCTATTTCGTGCTCATCTACACTATGATCGCCAGGAGCGCGCCGACGCCTGCCGACATAGCTCGTGACGCCGAGCGCAAACTGAACGCACCCGAGGTCGCCGAAAGCGAGAAGCTGGGCGGTGCCAGGCGCGGCCTGCATTGATGCAGACTGCTCAAACGTGGCCCCGGTTTGGAGCCAACGGCATGCTTCGACACAAGAGACTAAGCGCCGCGTGAATCCGTTTCGGCGCGACGCGCCTTGGTCGCCGGCTCACGCCACATCAGCGGGTTCGCTCTCCGACTGTTCCCCCGACAGCATCCTCGATAACCGGCTGCCGGTTTTTTCCTTCAGCCGCTGATATTGGCCGACCTCGACGATACGGCCGTTTTCAATCGCCACCACCCAGTCGGCGAAGGCGATCATCGACGGCCGGTGCGCGATGGTCAGGATCGTCATCGTACCGCGCAATCCGTCGATCGACCTGGCGATCAGCGACTGGTTCTGCCAGTCGAGCGCGCTGGTCGCCTCGTCCAGGATGAGCAGCGACGGCTTGCGCAGCAGCGCGCGTGCGAGCGCGATGCGCTGGCGTTCGCCGCCAGAGAGCCGCACGCCGCGATCGCCGACCACCGTCTCGAGCCTGAGGTCGAGCCGTTCGACAAATTCGCCGGCGTGCGCCTGATGCAGCGCGGCCCACAGATCGCCATCGCTGGCCCGTGGCGCGGCGAGGCGCAGGTTCGCCGCGATCGTGTCGTGCAGGAGGAACACGTCCTGCGGCACATAGGCCACCTGGTCGCGCCAGCGACGGCGATTGCTGGCATCGATCTCGACGCCGTCGACAAGCATCTTGCCGATGGTGGGCTCCAGCAGGCCAAGCAGCATGTCGGCGATCGTGCTCTTGCCCGATCCGGACGGGCCGATCAGGGCGGTGACCTTGCCGGCCGGCAGGCCGAAGGTGATGCCGCTCACCACCACCTTGTCGCCAGCATCTCCGTAGGCGAAGGAGACGCCGCGAATATTCAATCCCGTATTGAGGGAGAGCGTCCCGGCGTCGGCGAACTCGGTATGGCCTGGTTCGCGTTCGGCGTCGAAACGTGCCTGCAGGCTGCGCATTGCCGTAAAGGCGGGCAGGTTGATCAGCACTTGCTGGGCTTGCGTCTGCATGTCCATGAAGCGCGGCGCGATGCGCATGAAGACCAGGAGCAGGACGACGATCTCGGCCAGCGACAGGTTGAAGCGGACCAAAGCCACATAGATGAACAGGCTCAGGCCCACGACGCTCGCCACCTGGAATACCGCCGTGCCGATGGTGCTGTTGCGCACATAGTCGATGTTGTCGGCCTTCATCCTCTCAAGCGTTGACCGCAGTTGTGCGAAATAGCTGTCCTCGACGTTCAGGCTCTTGGCCACCTTAATGCCGCCGAGAAATTCCGAGACCGTCCGGTACTGATCCTGGCGATTGGCGGTCAGCACACGGCCGAAGGCAGTGGCCCGTGCCCGGAAGGGCCGCAGCGCCACGAACATCAGGATGCCGATGACGACAGCAAACAGCGTCATGACCGGCGAGATGAACACGGAAACGAGAAGATAGCCGGCCAAAAGAACGGCGATCTGCACCAACATCAGCAGTGCGAAAGCCGCGCCCTGGACGCGGTCGATGTCGCCGGTCAGGGCATGGTCGAGGTCGGAACTGCGCATGCGTGTAAAAACTCCCCAGCGCGCCTTGCCGATGCTTTCGAACAGGTTCATGCGAACGCGATTGATGAAATCGAACAGCAATCTGGCCATGTAGACCGACTTGAAGCGATTGAACGCCGCCTGCGCTGCAACAAGCCCGACCAGCGCGCAAAGCACGGTCGTCAGTTGCAGCGTGCCATCAGGCACCAGCCAGCGCACGAAATCATTGTTGGGCAGCCGAACAGCGAAATCCTGGTCGGCGCGTCCGACCAGATGCAGCAGCGGGAGGAGCAACAGGATGGAGATGCCCTCGGTCAGGCTGCCGAGGATGAGGAAGAACAGCGCCGTCCATGTTCGCCGTCCGCCGATCCGGGCTATGGCGGCGCCGAATGCGGCAATTTCCCGAAACAGCGACAGGCGAAGGATTGGGGGCTTCGACATGGATGCGCTCACGACCGCCGGCTGCCAGCCGACAGATCCTTTTCGATCAGTCCCACGGCTTCGCCGATCCTGTCCAGGCCCGTCGGAACTTCCAGCCGGTACACACCGGTATGGTTAGCAATCCATGAACATTGCCGAAGATGCGCCGCGGCGAAGTCGCCGGGCAGTGCCGCGCGCCCGAAGCGCGTCACATAGGAGAATTTGATGATGGCCGGCAGGGCGGCAATGGCGGGCAAGGGCGTGATTTCAGCCCTTTCGCCGCGCTCGAGGATATAGATCCTGGTCGCCGGCACCTTGTCGCCCGAAAAGCCACCGTTCAGGCGATGCTGCATCTTGTCGATCGCCGGATGCACTTGCGGCCGCACTTCCGCTTCCTCGAGCGAGATCGCCGCCGCGGCGTCGGCCGCCAGCTTGATCTGCGGAAAGCTCGGAACGGTCATTGGCTCACTCGGATTGGCGAGGTCCAGCGCCACCACGTCATCGGTAAGCAGTCGATGCCCGGCCCGGATCATCGCACTTGCGGTCGTCGACTTGCCGGCTCCCTTGTCACCCATGAAGATGGCGCTCGTGCCGGCGGCGGCAATGGCGCTGGCATGTAGGACAAGCAGGCCGCGCCGGTGCAAGAGCAGCGCCATGACCGGGCCGAGCAGCGGAAACGCGAGCAGCGCATCGTCGACGCCGGGCGCCGGTTCGATGTCGATACGGCTGAAACCGGTGATCAGGAACGCGCCCACGGCATGCCAGGCCAGATATTGCCGGTCCGGCTCGAAGCGAAAGTCGGTCGCGGCTTCGGGCGAGGGCTTTGGCAGGTCGATCGCGCCGACGGCGATCACGACATCCGCCGCCCCCGGCGCCGCCGGCTGCAGTTCGGGCAACGTCACCTCCGACGCGATGGTCAGGCCGTAGGCCCGGTAGAAGCGGCGCTCTCGCATGGCCCGGCCATGCGAAAAGGCATCATCATTGCGTAGAGCGAGCGGCTCGTTGCGCGGCATCACGTAGGGCTCCCGCCGTGCTGGAGTTGCCGCAGCCAGAGCGACAGCGAGGCCGAGCGCCAGACATACTGGACATCCAGGGGGGCTGCCTGATCGGGCTGACGCAGCAGCCGCGTATAGGCAGCACTCACTTGAGGCAGATTGACGTAAGGCGCGATGCGGTTCGCATCCGAGACCAGCAGCTGTTCCAGGAGGTCGCGATGGTTGCGCAGCATGCCGTTGACGAGATTGGCGGTGAAGTCGATCTTGTCGCGCCGCCACTGCACCGCCTCCGGCAATACGCCTTGCATGGCGCGGCGCAGCACATAGCGGCCAAAACCGTGGCTCAGCTTCTCCTCGCCCGGCAGTGCCAGGCAGAACTCGACCAGCGGTTTGTCCCAGAAGGGGTAGCGCGGCTCGACGCCGAAATTGGCGGCGGCCTTGTCAAGAACCTCGAAAGCATGCGGGACATAGCCGTTCGACAGGATCCAGCGATGGCTCAAGGCGTCGCTGGCCTGGACGCCGGGCGGCATATAGCCGGCCCGGTGAAACCGGTCGACAAGCTCGGTGCGCTTGGCCAGGTCCGGATTGATCAGGTCGCGCCAGCTTCGTGCGCGCGGCACTTGCGCGGGCTTGCGGATCTTGTTCAGGGCACGGTTGGCCATTTGCCTCAGCCTGGCGATGCGCCAGGCCGGCCCGTAGAGCGTCAGGAACTGGAGATACAGGCCAAGCGTGCTGTCGCCATAGGTGTTGGATGCGCTGCGGACCTCGCGCCACAGATCCATCCATCGGCCGCCGTTCGCAAGCTCGTGCAGGTGGCCGTGGCCTTGTGAGACGACCTCGTCGCCGCCGTGGCCGTCCAGCAGCACCTTGATGCCCTTGGCGCCGGCAGTCCGGTAGATGCCGCGGGTGAGCGTCAGGCCCGGCGCCAGGAACGTTCCTTCCTGTTCTTCCAGCACGCGCTCGAATTCGGCGAATGGGGCATAGTTGCCGACCGGGATCAGCGTCGCGTCGACCTTCTGCTGATCGAGAACAGCATCGATGAAGGGCCGCTCGTCCATCGGCGAGCCCTTCTCGAAAATCAGCGAGAAGGTTGGCAGCTTCGGCTTGCGCGCGGCGGCATTCTGCAGGCCGGCGACACAGGCGATAGACGAGGAATCGAGGCCGCCACTCAGCATTGCCCCGACCGCCGAGGTCCCCCGCATGCGGTTGCGCACCGATTGCGAGAACAGATGGGCGAATTCCTCCGATGCGTCCGACCGCAAGGGCCGCGCCGACGGCTCGATCTGCCAGTATCGGCGCACCATCACCTGTTGTGCGGTGACGGTTAGGCTGTGGCGGGCCGGCAGGCTGAATATATCGCTGTAGGGGGTCGACTGCGGGTCGTCGGGAAGCCCGGCCAGGAAGCCGGAGATCTGGCGCTCGCTGACACGTGCGCGGATACCCTCGACGCCCAGGATCGGCCCGATCTCCGACGCAAAGGCAAAACGCCGGTCCGCCGCGTGGTAGTAGAACGGCTTGACGCCAAAATGATCGCGCGCGCAAAACAGCGATTGCCGCTCGTCATCCCAGATGGCGAACGCGAAATCGCCTTGCAGATGCTCCGGACAGGCTTCGCCCCAGCGCAGATAGGCCCGCATCAGCACGATCGCGTCGGCTACCGACTGGTCGCGGATACCGAGCCTGGCCAGCAACTCGTCACGGTTGTCCAGCCGGCAATCGGCAGTGATGGCGAGCCGGCCGCCAGCCATCGTCAAAGGGCCTGGACCGACTTCATCCGACGTGTTGAGCCAAGCGTGGCCAAGGGCGATGCTGGTGTCCAGCCACCAAGAACTGCCGTCAGGACCACGATGGCGCATGCGCGCCAGCATTTGCTGAATGTCGGCCGCCGCGACCGCCCGTGCGTGTGCTCCGCGCAGCAGGATTCCGGCGATGCCGCTCATCGGCTGCCGTGGTCGACGAGATGGGCGAAGCCGTCGATCGATCCGCCAAGCACGATATGGTTGTCGCTGACCAGCCAGGCATGTGCTTTCAACTGCTCGCCCGTGCCACGTTCGATGCCGATGCGTATCGTCGATTCATTGCCTTGGCGGGCGAGAATATACTGCCCGGAGAGCGCCTGGGTCAGGCACGTAGCGTAAGGGACGAAACGGGCAGCGGCGGCAACACCCCAGGCGACACGCCGCAGTTCGCCCATTGAAGCGCACTGCCGCGCGTCGAGGCGCGTCACCAGGCTGCGTACACGATTGTAGGACAGCAGCGTCAGCCCCAGCCGAACTGTCGCCACCACCAGCAGGCAATGGCCAAGGAAGATCATGTCCGAGCCACTCAGGGAGAAAATCCTGACCAGCCCGCGCCGGCTTCCCCCGCGCTTGAAACTTGTTTCCCTCGCGGGGTCCTGCCGTAAAGCCGAGGCCCGCGAAACCAGAGCCCGCGAAACCAGGGCGTTGTGCTGGACCGGCTTAGACAAGTGCCTCATGATGCCGTCTCGCAAGCCCATTATCGGCCAGGCCCTTCAGCAATGCGTCGACATCGGCCTGGCAGCGCACCGGGTCGACATTGTAGCGCGCAAGTACGGCGCTGCGGATGTCGCCGATCGACCGGGGCTCCTGGATCAAATCCCAGATGAAGGCGCCGACGCCATTCAGGCTGTAGTAGACATTGGATTTGAGATTGAGCAGCGCCAAGCCGTCGCCGAACTCGCAAGCCACGGCATCCTTGGTCGCACTCACGCTATCGTGGTCGCCCAGATCATGGTCGGAAAGCTTCCAGTTCATCCCCAAACCCCGCTGACAAAACGCTTCGACATCTCCAAGTGGCGCAGGAGAAGTCGGGAGGCTGGCCCCCCGACCCCTCTTACGTCTGCTTTTGAATCCAGAGTCCCAACATGTCACTCTGGAAACGGTTATAAGTCTCAGGAGAACGTCAGGTCGCCGATCGGCGTGTGCGCGGGGAACGATGCGTCGATCGCCGTGCTGCCGCCGCCACCCTGGGTGATGGTCTCAATCGAACCATGCACCGTCAGGCTCGGCGTTTCGTATTCATGCTTTTCAACATTCTGTTCCATTTTACTCTCCGATTTAGGACTGGAAACGGCCTGTCGAGTGCCGTCAGCACTTTTATGCTGCATTGCAATAGCTGCACGGCAGCATTTATGAGTCAAGACTGTTTTACTTTCTGTTAATCAATTACAGTTGCTGGTGTCACGACATGAGCGGTATGCCTAAAACTTGTCCTTTTTGGCCGATTCCTTGGGCACGACGGCAGCGCCTGTGCTGATTCTTTAAGCACTTGATTTGCTTGCTTAAGTCGTTTGCGTTGTGCTTTCTTTAGGTATCGCTAATGGACGGAACTTCTATTTGAAGAATTCGGCTGGGACCGACTAAACCGACGTGGCAAGGGACCGCGGTTCTCACCCCTTTCCGGCGCAACCTCGATAGACGCTTTGGTTGCAAAAATTCGCACTCCAAAAGGAAAGGCTTTACGGCATCAAGGTTTTTGGCGATGCTTGCTTCGCACTTGCAGCATAAGGGTCCGCGCGAACCGCTTTCTTGGGAGATTGTGCGCTAAATGGCCTTGCCGGATGGCTCATACGAACGATTGCGCGCCGCCGGCTGTGCCGACGAGGTGGCCTATGTGCAGGCCTGCCTGCGATTGTATTTCGCCGGGCCGCGCGCTGGCGACGTTTCGATGCGCGATCTTGACGGTGAAAAAATTGCCGACATTGCCAGGCTGAACAAGGTCGCCGTCTTTGTCCTCAAGGCCCTTTCGCGCGCACCCGCGCCTCAAAGGCCGCCTGAGCTTTTCCAATGGCTCGACACCTACCGCAGGAAAACGGTTTCGATGAACGCGTCCTGCATCATGGATTCGATGGCGATCCATGACGTGCTGCGCGCCAGCGAGATCGATTTCGTTTTTCTGAAGGGTCCGTTCCAGCAGCAGCTTCTCTACGACGACCATTTTATGAAGCCCTCGGGCGATGTCGACATTCTGGTTTCGCCGCTCGGATTTTTCAGGGCGCGTGATGCCCTTCGCAAGATCGGCTATGAGGTATCAGGCAAGTCGAGCTCCGTCTGGTGGGTCCGCTTCCTCGGCGAACAGCACATGACCCGGGGCGACGGGCCGAGGTCGTCCACCGTCGATCTCCACTACCGCCTCCAGCAGCCCGGCTCGCCAAGCCCGCGCGACGCGGACGGGTTCCTGCGGCGCAAGCGACAGGTCGAAATCGCCGGTGCGACGGTGCCGTTCACCTCGGTGGCCGATACTTTGCTTTTGTCCTGCATCAGCGTCGCCAAGGCACTTTTCAACCGGGAACCCTGCGCCGGCTACGTCTGTGATATCGGCGCCAGCGCCGGCCGCCTCGACGAGGCGGATCAGCAGCGTTTGCTCGATGCCGCAACCGCGCAAGGTTTGGACGACACGCTGCTGCTTGGCCTGCGCGCCGCCGATGTGCTACTCGGCGGGGCCGGCACGCTGCTGTCGAAGCGCGCGACCAGGATCCTGTCGCGCATCGGCAATGAGGATCTGCTCAGCATGGTCATCGCGCCGTGGCAGCCGTCGTTGCAGTGGCCACAACGGCGGACGGTGCTTTGGGAACTATGCGGTCGCGCGCCGGTCCGCTATCTGGCCGAAGCCGGCTGGGCGGCGTCCGCCGATATCAGCCGCCGCATCTTCGAGCGGCCGGGAAGTCGCTGAATGAAGGCAAATTGGATGCCGATGGCAATTCTGTAGTGCATCGAACGAGTACGGGGCGAGGGCAAATCGATATTACCTGTACGAGAGGCAAATCCATGTCGATGACGAAATCCGAGGTCTGCGTGATCATCGCGGCAAAAAACGCCGCAGCGACAATCGCCGTCGCCATCGCATCCGCGTTGCGCGAACCGGAAGTGGCGGAGATCGTCGTCGTCGACGATGCCTCCACCGACGACACCGCCGATGTCGCACGATCCGCCGATGATGGCAGCGGACGGCTCTCCGTGATGCGCCTCGATGTCAATCGCGGCCCCTCCTTTGCCCGCAACGCAGCCATCGCCGGCTCGAAATCGCCGTTCATCAGCATTCTCGATGCCGACGATTTTTTCCTCGAAGGCCGGTTTCGCAACCTGTTTGCCGGGGCCGATTGGGATTTCGCGGCCGACAACATCATGCTGATCAGGGATGATGCGACGGGCGACGCGACGAAAATCGTCGCGCCGCAATTTGCCGCCGAGCCGGAATTCCTCGATTTCGAGCGCTTCGTCGAAGGCAACATCTCCAGGCGCCGCGTGCAGAGGGGCGAACTGGGCTTTTTGAAGCCGGTGATCAGCCGTGCCTTCCTCGACCGCCATGGGTTGAGCTACGACGAGAGCCTGCGGCTGGGCGAGGACTATGAACTCTACGCCCGCGCGGTCGCATGCGGAGCGCGGTTCAAGGTCATTCGCTCCTGCGGCTACGGCGCCGTCGTCCGCGCCGACTCCCTGAGCGGCCGCCACAAGACCCAGGACCTGAAGCGTCTGGCCGATGCGGATCTGGCGCTGCTGTCGATCGACAGTCTGCCGGAAGGCTCGAAGGCGGTGCTGCGGCGGCATGAACGGCACGTCCGCGACAAATATCGGCTGCGCAATTTCCTTGACGTCAAGGCCGAGCGGGGGCTGGCATCGGCCGCGGCTTACGCTTTCGCTAGCCTGTCCAATCTCCTCCCCATCGTCCAGGGCGTGGCTTTCGACAAGCTCGAGGCGCTGTTTCGTCGCGTCGGCCTTGTGTCCAGCCAAAAGCCTGTGCCGCCGCTGCGCTTTCTGATGGCTGGAACCAGCATGGGCAAGGAACGCTGAAAGCACGCAAACCATTTCGGTCGGATTTATGAGTTTACGAATTGGGTGGTTGCCTCGAGGCTCCGACGATGGCAGTCTATGTTGCGGTGCAGCATATTGGACGACCAGCCGAACTGGCCCCCGATCGGATTGGTCTGATGTCTCTCCTTCAGAGGAGCAGGACAATGCAAGGCAAGTTTTTGAGCCCCGGCTGCGGGGATCGGCCAGAGCCCGGCCCATAGGCCGGCGATGACAGGAACCTGAGTTCATGGCCTCGATATTCGGTTTCAGATCAAGGGATCCGGCCCGCGACCGGCAGGCCGATGTTTCACGTCTCGATCGTCTGGCAAAGCTGTTCGAGCAGATTGCGGCCGAGATCGAGGCCGAGAGGGTCGGGCTTGAGAATCGCTACCGGACGACGTCGACCAACGCCGCCTTCCTGGTCGAAGCGATGGAAAACGGCTCTGCTTCCGACAAGCGGTCTTCGGAAGTCAGCGCACTGACACAGTCGATCCTGAATTGCGAGCGCCGCATCGCGGCGCTGTCGCGCCAGGCCGGCATGATGAAAGAGCTCCGTCATTCGCTGGATATGGTCTTCGACGAGGATGCTGATTCGGCCACCGCGGCGGAATTCGCCTGGCCGGCAGGCGCCGGCAGAGGTTGAACGTGAAGGCTCGGAACTGTTGCAACAGATTTGGCGCAAGGCGGGAAGCAATCGAGAGGGTCACAAGGGAGGTCAAGGTTGGCCCGTTCAGGAGCGGTTCGAACGTCGACTTTGGGTTGGGGACACACAGCGCAAAGGTGAGTTTGGTATGAATTCGAATCCGAAACCTACGACAGCAATTGACGCAGCGCCTCTCGCATATCGGGCCGGACAAGTCGCCCGGCGGCTGGGGTCGCTCGGGGCGTTGCTGCTGGCTGCTCTTGGCGGTTTGCTGGCAACCCCTTCCTACGCCCAGGAGATTCCGACGTCGCCGTCCTTTGTCGATGATTTCAAAAGCTTCGACCGCGCGCGCTGGTATGTTTCCGACGGTTGGAACAACGGCAACCATCAGAATTGCACCTGGTCGAAAGGTATGGTCGAACTGTCGAATGGTGTGCTGTCGCTCGGCTTCGAAAAGCAGACGCTGAAGGATCGCGACTACGTCTGCGGCGAGATCCAGACCAAGCAGCGCTTCGGCTACGGCACCTATGAGGCACGGCTGAAGACCGATACCGGCTCCGGCCTCAACGCGGCGTTCTTCACCTATATCGGTCCCAGCGACAAGCAGCCCTGGGACGAGATCGACTTCGAGGTCCTGACCAAGGACACCTCCAAGGTGCAGGTCAATGCCTATATCGCGGGCAAGGGCAAGAACGAGAAACTGGTCGACGTGCCGGCGGGCACGGAGAACGCCTTCAACGACTACGCCTTCGTCTGGCAGAAGGACAGCTTGCGATGGTACGTCAACGGCCAACTGGTGAACACGATTACCGACCCGGCGAAGCTGCCCAGCCATGCACAGAAGATATTCTTCAGCTTTTGGGGCAGCGATACGATGAAGGGTTGGATGGGGGCGTTCGCGGATCCGGGCCGCAAGCTTTCGCTGCAGGTCGAGCGGGTCGCCTTCACGGCGCTCGGCGAACCCTGTCAATTTCCGGAATCGCTGGCATGCAGTGTAAAGTAGTTGGGAAAGTCGATTTGAACCGGCGGGGCCGAAAACGGTCCGCTGCCTTGCATGGGAATGAAACCGAATGAATTTAACGGTGTTTGGAATTGGCTATGTCGGCCTCGTGCAGGCGGCGGTGCTTGCCGAAGTCGGACACCAAGTGGTGTGCGTCGACATCGACGCCGCCAAGGTCGAGCGGCTCAACCAGGGCCTGGTTCCCATTTTCGAACCCGGTTTGGAAAACCTCGTTAAGGAGAACCATGCCGCCGGCCGCATCAAGTTCACCACCGATGCCGCCGCCGCTGTCAGGCACGGCGAGATCCAGATGATCGCGGTCGGCACGCCGCCGGGCGAGGACGGCTCGGCCGACCTCAAATATGTGCTGGCCGTCGCCGAGACCATCGGCCGCGAAATGGACAAACCCAAGATCGTCGTCGGCAAGTCGACGGTGCCGGTCGGCACCTGCGAAAAGGTGAAGGCCAGGATCGCCGACACGTTGAAGAAAAGAGGCCGCGAGGATTTGGCCTTCGATGTCGCTTCAAATCCGGAATTCCTCAAGGAAGGTTCCGCGGTCGCCGACTGCATGAAGCCGGACCGCATCATCGTCGGCACCGACAGCGAGGACACCGAGGCTGTGATGCGCGAACTCTACGCGCCGTTCAATCGCAACCACGAGAAGATGATCGTGATGGACGTGCGCAGCGCCGAATTCACCAAATATGCCGCCAACTGCATGCTGGCGACCAAGATCAGCTTCATGAACGAGATGGCCAATTTGGCCGAACAACTCGGCGCCGACATCGAGGAGGTCCGCAAGGGCATCGGCAGCGATCCGCGCATCGGCTACCATTTCATCTATCCGGGCCTCGGTTACGGCGGCTCGTGCTTCCCCAAGGACGTGCGGGCGCTGATCAAGACCGCCGAAGGCGTCAAGTTCGATGCCAAGCTGCTGCGCGCCGTGGAGGAGCGCAACAACGCACAGAAATCGGTTCTCTTCGACAAGGTGGACCGCTATTTCAAGGGCAACCTCAAAGGCAGGACCTTTGCGCTCTGGGGCCTGGCCTTCAAGCCTAACACCGACGACATGCGT
Organism: Mesorhizobium sp. M7A.F.Ca.US.008.03.1.1; assembly: GCF_003997495.1. GTDB lineage: Bacteria > Pseudomonadota > Alphaproteobacteria > Rhizobiales > Rhizobiaceae > Mesorhizobium. The sequence continues at coordinate 81,234 of NZ_RZRU01000003.1, forward strand.
GAGGCGCCGGCGCGCGTCCTGATGGAAGCGCTCTGGAAGGCTGGCGCCAATGTGCAGGCCTATGATCCCGAGGCGATGCAGGAATGCCAGGCCATTTACGGGCTGCGCGACGACCTGCTTCTGTGCGGCACCAAGGAGGCGGCGCTGCGCGGCGCCGATGCGCTGCTGATCGCCACAGAATGGAAGAGCTTTCGCGCGCCGTCCTTCGACGCGATGAGGGATGCGCTGACCACGCCGGTCATTTTCGACGGCCGCAACCTCTATGACCCCAAGGTCATCGCCCGCCATGGCATCGAATATCACTCGATCGGCAGAATGGCGGCATGAGACCGGACCCTGGCAGACCGATGCAAGAGCGGTCCGCACACGGCCTGCGGGCGCTGGGACTGAGCGCGTATTTCTGTGTGGAGTTGTAGCTGATGGTGCTGGACGTAAAGCCGGAGCAAATCACCAAGGATCATTTCGATCTCGTCGCGATCGGTTCCGGCTTCGGTTCGGCCTTCTTCCTGCATGAGTTCGCCAAGCGCCGAAAGGCGCGCATTCTGGTGCTGGAGTGGGGACGCCACAACACCCATGAATGGCAGCTCGAACAGAACGTCAACACCGACATCGAAGACGAGACGACCTACAAGACCAATTCCGACAAGCCGTGGAACTACACGATCGGACTGGGTGGCGGGACCAACTGCTGGTTTGCGCAGACGCCAAGATTTCATCCCAATGATTTCCGGCTGAAAAGCACCTACGGCATCGGCAATGACTGGCCGATCAGCTATGACGACGTCGAGCCGTTCTATTGCGACGCGGAAGACATCATGTCGATCTCCGGCGATCCCGACATGGCGGCGATGCTGCCCCGCTCGAAGCCGTTTCCGCAACCGCCGCATCGCATGTCGACACCGGACACGATGATGAAGGCGGCGCAGCCCGGCCAGCACTTCGTCATGCCAACCGCGCGGGCTCGCGTGCCGACCGCGCAGCGCACCTCGTGCTGTGCCAATCTGCGTTGCTGGCTGTGCCCGGTCGACGCCAAATTCACCGTCAACAACGGGTTGATGCACGTCTTCGAGCATCCCGACGTCTCGGTCTGCCTCGGTGCGGAAGTGCGCCGGCTCGATCACGTCGGCGGCGCTGTCCGTTCGGTCACGTTCAGCCATGACGGCAAGGAATACCAGGTCAGCGGCGATCTCTTCATTCTCGGCGCCAATGCCATCCAGAGCGCGGCCATCATGCTGCGTTCCGGCCTGGGCGGCGAATTTGTCGGCAGCGGCCTGCATGAATCCTACGGCTGGAATTTCGAGGTCTATCTCGATGGCGTCGACAATTTCGACGGCAGCACCATCACAACCGGTCTGAATTTCGGCCTCTATGATGGTCCTCACCGATCGGAACACGCGGCGGCACTGGTCTATTTCGAAAACCGCTGGCAGCACGGAATGCGTGCCGAAAAGGGGCGCCTACGCCAGGCGCTGCCGCTTGTCGTGGTCACCGAGAATCTGCTCGATCCAGAGAACTACGTCACGCTTGACGCGGATGAAAATGCCTTCGTCAGCTTCAAGGCGCCATCGGACTATGCGGTGAAGGGTATGGCGCGCGCTCTGGAGAAATTGCCTGACCTTCTGGCGCCGCTGCCGGTCGAAAAGCTCTTCGACCGCGGCATCCGGCCGACCGAATCGCACGTCCAGGGCACGCTGAGGATGGGCACCGGGCCAGCAGACTCGGTCATCGACAGCGGTATGATCCACCACCAGCTCAGAAACCTGGTCGTCGTCGGCACGAGCACATATCCGAGCTGCTCCTGCGCCAACCCGAGCCTGACCGCGGCAGCGCTGTCCTTGCGGGCGGCGAGCCGGATCGCGTGAAAGGAGGTATTGCATGATCGAGATTTCCAGACGCTCGGCCCTGGCCGTCATGGCTGGCGGAGTGGTCTCGACAGGGGTCGCCTACGCCACTGTTTCCTCCTTCTCGGACGAGGATCTGGTGCGCGTCACGCTGGAAAAATACCTTGGCAAGTTGAACATCCGCATCGAACATCTGCAGCAGTTCGTGCTGGCGTTCCGCGACAGGAATCCGTGGAACTTTCCAAGCGAAAAACTGAGTGACGCCGTCACCTTGGTAGAGGAGCTCAAACTCGGCGCCGCGCGTCGCTTGCTGCCCCGGCAGAAGCGGGAAGATCTGCTGCATTTCGACCGCTGGGTCGTCGCCGAATTCCATATGCTGACGGACTACGCCTGGCGCAGTTCGCCCAACGACCCGATCCGGTTTACCGGCTGGCAATCCTGTACCAATCCCTTCGCCAATCTGGAGCCGCCGAAACTTGCCTGACGTCGAAAAGAGAGGCGGCGGACTTTGCCTGTCTCCGAGCAAGGAATACGAGATGCGACAAGGAGCCCGATCATGAAAGTTCTCTTTGCAGGCGGCAACGGCTATCCGCCCGAGTTCAGTGGCGGCGTTCAGTCGAGCACGCATCATCTGGCCGAACAGCTGATCGAGCACGGTCATGAAGCCGCTGTGCTCGCCGCCCTGTTCGGTGATGGTGTCTTCGGCTTCAAGGCGCGCGCCAAGATGAAGCTGTTGCGGCAGCCGGCGGTTGTCGACAGCTATCCCGGCTATCCGGTGGTGCGGGCCTGGTTTCCCTGGGAAGCGGCGGGTTATGCCGTCGACAGGCTGAAGCCCGATGTCGCCGTGGTCCAGTGTCACAAATCGGTTCCGATCGGCAAGGCGCTGCAGGCGGAGGGCGTGCCTCTGGTCGTTTATCTCCGCAATGTCGAGTTCCATGAACTGGGCGGCGATCTCCGTGAATTGCATTCAGCGCTTTACATCGCCAATTCTGACTTCACCGCGCGTACCTACAGACAGGAGTTCGGCATCGAAGCGGTGGTGATCCCGCCAACCATCAACCCGGCGCACTACTCGACGCCGACGACGGGCCAGTTCGTCACGCTGATCAACCCTTATGAGGAAAAGGGGTTTGAGCTCGCGGTGCGCATTGCCGGCGCCTGCCGCGAAATCCCGTTCCTGTTCGTCGAAAGCTGGAAGCTCGACGACGATCACCGGGCGCGGATCGAACAGACGATCGCTCCCTTGGGCAATGTCGTCCTGGAGAGCCGCACCAGCGACATGAAGACGGTCTATGGCCGCACGAAGATCCTGCTTGCTCCCAGCAAGTGGGAAGAGGCGTGGGGCCGCGTCGCTTCGGAGGCCCATTGCAGCGGAATCCCGGTTGTCGGCTCGCGGCGCGGCGGCCTGCCCGAGGCTGTCGGCTCTGGTGGCGTGGTGCTGGATTACGTTGCTCCGCTTGCCGATTGGGTCGCGGCCGTCAGGCGGCTGTGGAACGACAACCAGGAATATGACCGGCTTTCCAGTCTTGCTCGCAGCTTCGCCGGGCGCCCGGAACTCGATCCCGATCGCCAGTTCATCACCTTCTTCTCGATACTGGACAAGGCGATGCAGCAACGCGCGCGACAGGCGGCCTGACGGCGCCGCCTGAGCAGGTCAGGCCGGGCGCTTAACCCGGCTTTTCAGCGTCTCGTAGCCGCGGGCGCCAAGCAGCGCGCGGGCAATGGTCTTGGCGGCGCTCTTGCGGCCCTCTTGCGACTTGATCTGCCGCAGCCTTGCCGGCAGGTTGCGGGCCGCCTGGCCAAGTGCCGGCAGCGACAGCGCGTCGGGGAAGCTGACCATATGCGTTTCGACGCACAGCACCGGCTTGCCTGACAGTTCGGTGATCTTCAGCGCCTGTTCGTGCTCGCTCTCGATGAACAGGATGGCATCGGACTTGCGGTAGAAATCGGCCTTGAAACTGCCATGCGCGCCGAGTCGTTGCCGTTCCGCCTTGCTCGGCAGGTCGAGCATGATCAGCTGGTCGTATTTGATCTCATGCTTGGCGAGCCATGCCTCGGTGAGCGCGCGGTATTTCTCCAGCCGGCTGGTAACCAGCCAGCCGATCCTGTGGGTCGCGACATGGAGCGGCCGCGCTTCGCTGAGGAATTTCTCATAGGCCGGGCCGTCGTCGTTTTCCGCCTCTGTCGGATCGAGGCACAACACGCCGTCAATGTCGACACAGCATTGCGCCAGAAATTTGTGATGCATGAAGTTCCACTGGAACATGCGCGGATGCGGCACGACTTCGAAGACGAGGTCGGTTTCCTGGTGCTGGGGCTCAAGGCCGAACACGGCGGCAAAGGTGAACTCCGCCTCGATGCCCGCAGTCTGGATGCGGGCGCGTGCGTCGCGCATGGCGTTGCCGCCGGAAACGCTGTCGTCGATCACCAGCACCTTGCGCATCTCGGAAACCTTGCGGTCGAGAGCGGCACGACGCTTGGTGACGCCAGACGTATAGATACGCCCTTCCAGGAAGCTGTCGAGATCGGTCATCGGGATGTTCGCGGCAAGGCTGACCAGCGTCGCTGCCAAAACGCCGCTTCTCGGCACACCGACGACCAGGTCGATGTCGCGCGGCAGCCGGTGCAGGCCCCTGACGATGGCGTCGTTCATATCGGAGATCGATCGGTAGTGCATGGTTCAGACCTGGTCCTGGAGGAGATGTCCGTAGCAGTCGAAGACGCCCAAATTATTGCGCCTCGCGCGGCGCTGCCGCAGGCAGCCTTGCCGGCAGCATCTTGAGCGCCTCGCGCAAGGCTTCGCGGCCGGAGGCGAATGCCAGTGCGATGACGACGGTGATGAGGTAGGCGAGCACGGCGCCGCTGGCCAGGGCAACGACATGCTGCTGCGGCAGCAGTGGCTTGATGAACCAGATCGCGGCCAGTGCCAGATGGGCGCCAAGCACGAACGGCGTTGCCGCGCGAAGCACATGATGCGCCTGCAGCGGTCCGCTCTTGCCGACATAGAGCCACAGGAACGGCGTCCGCAGATATTCGCTGATCGCATAGGCGATCGCCACGCCCAGCGCGCCATAGGGCAGGCCGAGCATGAAAGCCAGCACCGACGTCACGGCCGTTATGATGCCCCAGCGCATGAAATCGCCGGAGCGGCCCTGGCTGACGAAAAGCCACCCCGCCGGATTGTTGAGCGGCTGCAGCAGCCCGGCAAAGCCGAGCGCCAGGAAAATCGAGGCGCTTGCGCGCCATTGCTCGCCGAGCACAAAGGGGATCAGCACATCCGACATCGCCGTGGCGAAGGCGACACCGGGAAGCGCCACCAGCAGGATCAGCGGCATGACGCGCAGATAGGCGCTGCGGTAGCGATCTGGCTCGTCCTTCAACCTGGAAAGCGCCGGAACCATCACCTTCGACAAGGGGTTGGTGATCTGACTCAGCGGAAACAGAAGCAGCTTGTAGGCGCGGTCATAGAGGCCGAGTTGCGCCTCGCCCCAATATTTGCCGATCAGCACATTGTCGAGGTTGCGGGCAAAGAAATTGGCGAAGTTGAAGCCGGTGATGCCGGCGCCGAAATTGATCAGCTCGCCGATGCCGGCGACCTTGCGCGGCAGGCCCGGACGCCAGCGCGAGCTCGCCCAGTAGCAGAGCGTCGGCAGCACGGCACCGGTCAGCGTGCCGGCAAACAGGGCCCAATAGGAGCGATCGATGAAGGTCCAGGCGATCGACACCGCAAGCCCGGCGATGGCGCTGGCGACGTCGATGACGGCCAGCCGGCCGAACTGCATGCGGCGCGTCAAGAGCGCCAGATGCTGGGCGCCCAGCCCATAGGCCATAATCTGCAGCCCGAACGCAGCCACCAGACCCGTCACGCGCGGCTCGCCGTAGAAGGCAGCAACCAGCGGCGCCGCACCCGCAAGCACGCAAGCCAGGATCGCGCTGACGGCGACATTGATCCAGAAGAGGTAGTTCACCTCCTCATGCCGGATGCCTGATTTCTGGATCGTCGCCTGGGTCAGGCCGAAATCCTGGAACAGGGCGATAAAGGCAAGCACCGGGGCGCACATCGCCACGACACCGAAATCCTGTGGCGACAACAACCGCGACAAGACGATAACGGAGAGGATCTGTGTCGCGACCCGCACCGATTGCGCCATGGCCGTGACAACTGCGCCGCGTCCAACCGATTTGCGCAAGGAGCCTTCTGGCGGATCGAATGCATTGGCTTCCAAATTCAGGATTCCTGATTTTCTACGTGGATTTCCGAGCCCGAAAATCCACGACCGCCGCCGACCACAAACTACGGCAATAATTTTGCAGTGCAACAGAAAACGTCGATTGATGCAGCAAAAATGTTGCGATGCAGCAAGAGCTGTACTAGCATTCCCTTGGGTGGGCCAACAGCGGTCGAGTTTTTATGCTGCATGTCTTGTACCTTGTGCACGACGTTTCCGACCCGGCGGTGCGCCGGCGGATCACGATGCTCAGGGCAGGTGGAGCCCAGGTCACCTTGGCCGGCTTCCGTCGCACCACGAATCCGATTGCGGATATCGAGGGACTGCGCCCGATCGACCTCGGCGCGACGCGTGACGGGCGATTCGGCCAACGCCTCGCGGCCGTAGCCAAAGCAGCCGTTTCGATAGGCTCGAAGCTGGGCGGGATGCCAAAACCGGATGTCATCATCGCGCGCAACCTGGAAATGCTGGCGCTTGCCCGCCGCGCCAGGTCAGCCTTCGGTGCATCGGTTCCGATCGTATACGAGTGCCTCGATATTCATAGGCTTGTGCTGCGCAACGATGTCCTGGGCAAGGCGCTGCGCGCCACCGAACGCTTTCTGGCCAGGGATGTGAAGCTGTTGGTGACCAGTTCGCCTGCTTTCATCGCCAATTATTTCAAGCCGTTTGGCCAGGTCGCGGCACCCATTGAGCTGGTCGAAAACAAATATTTCGAGGCCGCGGCGATCTTGCCCGGCGCTCCGGAGGCTGAAGAGAGCCTGGTTGCCCCGCCATGGCGGATCGGCTGGTTCGGCGCGCTGCGCTGCCGCCGCTCGCTCGAGCTGCTGGCTGATTTCTCCCGCCGCAGGGAGGGCCGCTTCGAGATCGTGCTGCGCGGCCGTCCGGCTTTGTCGGAATTCCCTGACTTTCACGGCTTTGTCGAGGCCGAGCCGTGGCTGTCGTTTCTCGGACCCTACCGCAATCCGGAAGACATGGCGGCGATCTACAACGATGTCCATTTTTCCTGGGCGATCGATTTCTTCGAAGCGGGGCAGAACTCCGAATGGCTTCTGCCCAACCGGCTCTATGAAGGTTGCCGTTTCGGGGCGGTGCCGATCTCTATGGGCAACACCGAGACCGGGCGGTTCCTCAAACAGCAGGATATCGGCGTGCTGTTGCCGCAGGCTTCGCCCGAGGCACTCGAAGCCGCGCTAGGCAAGATGGAAGAGCATCGCTTCGCCAGGCTGAAGGGGCGTGTTCTGGCGCGCAATCCGAGAACCTGGAGCTACGATCGCAGCGATTGCCGGGCGCTTGTCGAGCGGCTGCGCAGCCTGACGGCCGCGCCCGATTCGTTTGCCGCCGAGGCATTGGCATAGGATGGCCGGGGATGGACAGAGGCAAGATGGACAGAGGTTGATGACGCAGACGGAAAAACCCTCATCCAGCCTGATCGTTATCCCGTGCCTGAACGAAGCCGCCCATATCGGTGCGCTGCTCGATCAATTGCGCCCCGCGGCCGCCCGGCTTGGCGCCCGGATCATCGTCGCCGACGGCGGCAGCACCGACGGCACGCTTTCCATCGTCGAGGATGTCATTGCCAGGGACCCGCGGGTTATCCTGCTCCACAACCAGCGGCGCATCCAGAGCGCGGCGATCAATCTCGCCGTTGGCACCTTCGGCGATGGTGCCGACTATCTCATCCGCATCGATGCGCATGGCGGTTATCCCGACGACTATTGCGACAGGCTGGTCGAGGAAGCCCTGGCTACGGGCGCGGATTCGGTTGTCGTTTCGATGCTGACGAGCGGCAGCGGTGCCGTGCAGAAGGCGGCCGCGGCGGCGCAGAACTCCAAGCTCGGCACAGGCGGCTCGAAGCACCGGCATCTTTCGCAGGGACAGTGGATCGACCACGGCCATCATGCGCTGATGCGCATATCGGCCTTCGGCGCTGTTGGCGGCTATGACGAAACCTTCAGCCACAACGAGGACGCCGAGCTCGATTACCGCCTGCGCAAGGCCGGCTATAAGATCTGGATGAGCGGCAAGACGCAGATGGTCTACTATCCGCGCGCGTCGCTTTCAGGCCTCTATTTCCAGTATCTCGGCTACGGTCGCGGGCGTGCCAAGAATGTGCTGAAGCATCGCGTCGTCCCGAAGGTGAGGCAGATGGTGCCGCTGCTGGTGTTCCCGGTGGTGCTGCTGGCGGCCTTCTCCTTCGTACACTGGCTGGCGGCGGTACCGCTGCTCCTGTGGGCGTCGGTGTGCCTGGGCTACGGGCTGGTGACGGCTATCCGCCAGCGCAAGGCCGACGTCGCGCTGGCCGGTGTCTCGGCCATGGTCATGCATCTTGGCTGGTCGGTCGGCTTCTGGCTGCAGCTTCTCGGCCTCGGCTCGCGACGCGGAGTGGCCTGATGGCGGTGTCGGCAAAGAACCGCAGCATCGACATCGGCGTCTGCACGTTCCGCCGGCCGGAACTGGCTGACACGCTGCGCTCGCTCGACGCCATGGAGATGCCGGCGGGATTCGATGTTCGCATCGTCGTCGCCGACAATGACGACACCCCGACGGCCCGCGACATGGTGGCGGCGCTGTCGCGGGAATTGACGGTGCCGATCCAGTATCAGCATGCCCCGGCGCGCAACATCTCGATCGCCCGAAATGCCTGCCTCGATGCGAGCACGGCGGATTTCGTCGCCTTCATCGATGACGACGAGACGGCCACGACTCCATGGCTCGCCGAACTGGTCGCGATGGCGCAGCAAAGCGGTGCCGCCGCCGTGCTCGGCCCGGTCAGGGCGCGCTATCGCCCGGATGCGCCGGACTGGATGCGGCGCGGCGATTTCCATTCGACCTTGCCCGTCTGGGTGCGCGGCGAGATCCGCACCGGCTATACCTGCAACGTTCTCCTGCGGATGGGCTCGGACAGCCTGCGCGGCCGCCGCTTCAGCCTGGCGCGGGGCCAGACCGGCGGCGAGGACACCGAATTCTTCGACCAGATGCATAAGGCCGGCGGCCGCATCGCCTTCTCGCCCGAGGCGTGGGTCGACGAGGTGGTGCCGCGCTCCAGGGCGGCATTCGATTGGCTCGGTCGCCGCCGCTTCCGCGTCGGCCAGACGCATGGCCATCTTCTGGGCAGCAGCGCCAGCGGCATCGGCTTGGTCAAGCAGGTCGGCCTGGCCTCGGCAAAGGCCATCTATTGCTTCGCCTCGGCACTTCCGGTGGTCGTCAGTCCGGTACGCAGGAACCGCAGTGTGCTGCGCGGCATTATGCATGTTGGTGTCGTCAGCGGCCTCGTCGGCATCCGCGAAATCCGCCTCTATGGCCAGCCTTCGCCACAGGAAGGAGGCAAGCGTGCAGCCTGACGTCAGCTCTGTCCCGGATGTTTCCTTCGTTATTGCCGCCTACAATGCCGAGGCGACTCTTGATCGGGCTATCGCCAGCGCCATCGCCCAGAAGGGTGTCAGCGTCGAAATCATCGTCGTCGATGACAAGTCGCGCGATGCGACGCTCGACGTGGCGCGGGCCTATCCAGAGAATATCGTCCGTGTCGTCGCGCTGGCCAGCAACCGCGGCCCCGGCGGCGCCAGGAATGCCGGCCTCGATGCCGCCCGCGGCAGATGGATAGCGGTTCTCGATTCCGACGACGCGGTCTTTCCCGGCCGGCTCGCCGCCATGATCGCTCGTGCCGAAAGCGCGGACGCCCAGATCGCCGTCGACAATCTGCAGGTCGTTCGCGAGGATGGCGTCATCGAGGACGCGATGTTTCCGCGGCAGTACCTGGAAGGCTTGCGCGAGATTTCGCTGGCCACCTACATCGCCGGCAACGTCGTCTTCGAATCCAAGTTCAACCTCGGCTACCTCAAGCCGATCTTCCAGCGCGAGTTCCTGAACGGAAACCGGCTTCGCTATGATGAGAAACTGAGGATCGGCGAAGACTACATCCTGTTTGCCGAAGCCCTGGCCAAGGGTGGCAAATGCGTGGTCGAGCCCGATATCGGCTATGCCTACCATATCCGCAGCGGCTCCATTTCGCGCGTGCTCGAGCTTCACCACGTCGAGGCGATGCGCAGGGCGGATGCCGTGTTCGCTCAAACCCATCGGATGGATGAGGCCGCGCAGGCCGCGTTTGCGCGGCGCGGCCGCAGCCTGCGCAAGGCGGCATCGTTTCTGTCACTGGTTCAGCACATCAAGGCGCGGTCCCCGCTCAAGGCGATCCGGACGGCGCTCAGCGATCCGGCGGCGGTCAGGCATATGGGCATGCCGATCGCCGTGCGGTTGCGAAGAATGGCGGCACAATTTGCCGTTGGGGCGGGGAGGTGAAGATGCAGGCACATGGAGGGATTTTTCGTGGCCTGTGAATGGATTGAAGTCGATCTCCTCAGAAGGAATTTGCGATGAAGAAAATCAGGAAGGCCGTGATACCGGTGGCGGGGCTTGGAACACGGTTCTTGCCGGCGACCAAGTCGATGCCGAAGGAAATGCTTCCCGTCGTCGACAGGCCTGTCGTGCAATATGCGGTGGACGAGGCCTTCGAAGCGGGCATCGAGCACATCGTCTTCGTGACCGGTCGCAACAAGGCGGTGATCGAGGATTATTTCGACCTGCATCCGGAATTGATCGGCACCTTGGAGCAGACCGGCAAGAAGACCCAGCTGGAGGCGCTCGAAAGCATGCTGCCTGTGGCCGGTGCCACCAGCTTCATCCGCCAGCAATCCCCGCAAGGCCTCGGCCATGCGGTCTGGTGCGCGCGCGAGGTTATCGGCAACGAGCCCTTCGCCCTGCTGCTGCCGGACATGGTGTCCTTCGGCGGGCGCGGATGCCTCGCCGAAACCGTCGAGCTTTATGAGCGTACGGGCGGCAACGTGATCGCCGTCGAGCGTTGCGAACCGAGCGAGACCAACAAATACGGCATCGTTGGCCGTGGCGCCGAGATCGGCGGCGGTTTCGAGGTGACGGCCATGGTCGAGAAGCCGGCGCCGGCCAATGCGCCGTCGAACTTCTACATCAACGGCCGCTACATCCTGCAGCCCGAGATTTTCGCGCTCCTGGGCAGTCAGCAGCGCGGCGCCGGCAACGAGATTCAATTGACGGATGCCATGGTTCGTCTGTCGAAGGATCAGCCGTTCTTCGCCCAGCCTTTCCTCGGCCGCATGTTCGACTGCGGCTCCAAGGAAGGGTTCATCCAGGCCAACATCGCCTTCGCGTTGGCGCGCGACGACATGAAGGGTCCGGTTTTCGAGATGCTTCAGGAGTTCGTCCGGTCGCATGAACGCCAGGAAGAAGCCGCATAATGCCCATTTTTCGGGAGCATTGTCAGATGGCCGGCGCAGAGGGGCCGGCAGGTTCTCGCCGTCTGGCACGACGCTTGCATCGCTTCTAGCGATGCTCCCGATCTTCGAGGCGCCTGCAAGCCAAGGCATGATCCCTGAAAGTGGGTCCCGGTTTCCGGAAAAGATCATGTTGAAACAGTGAGATAGAGCCCATTGCGATCAATCGGAATAGGACCGGCTCTAGAATTGGACCGAAGATGAATTATGCCAACTTTCCTCTCGACAAGAGGATGCCATTGCCGAATTCGGACGCAGGAGACGGCGAAGACTTCATCGATATCGAGCGGCTGCTTGGCATGGCCGCACGGCAGGCCAAGGTGGTTGCCGTGTGTGCCGTCATCGGTCTCTTCCTGGGCCTGCTTTATTTGCAGACAACGCCGCCCAAATATCAGTCGGTCGCCAGCGTGCTGATCGACGAAGGCTTGAACAAGATTGTCGACGATATCTCGGCGGCGTCGACAACCATGCAGACCGATTCCGCCATCCTGAGCCAGATCGAGATCCTGACCTCGACGCGGCTTGCCGCCGTGGTCGTCGACAAGCTGAAGCTCGACCAGAACGACACGTTCATGAATCCGCCCCAGTCGGCGCTTGCCCAAGGCATAGGCCTCATCCGCGGCCTGATCCAGTATGTCCGCCCCAGCTCTTCCATGCCGGGTGGCGCTGACTTCAGCAAGCTCGACCCGGCCGCCCGCGATGCGCTGATCGCCACGTCGCGCCGCGACTACGCAATCCTCAAGCTGCAGAACGAGATCCAGGCGGAACGCGTCGGCCGAAGCTACGTTATCGCGCTCGGCTATCAGGCGACGGATCCGGTCTTGGCAAACGCCATCACCAAGGCCTATGCCGATGCCTATCTCGCCGATCAGCTCGATGCCAGCTTCGATGCCACCGAGCGGGCTGCGGTCTGGCTGCAGGGCCGGTTGACGGAGCTGCGCCAGAGCTCGCAGGCAGCTTCGCTCGCGGTTGAGAAATTCAGGGCCGAGCACGGGCTGGCAGCCAACAGCGATGGCCAGCTGATGAGCGACAAGCAGCTTTCCGACCTCAACGCCCAGCTTATCGTGGCGCAGGCCGACACCGCACGCGCCAGCGCCCGCTACCAACAGTACAAGGCCATTGTCGACAGCGGCTCCGACAACGCCTTCAAGGATGCCGCCATATCGAGCGACCAGCCAAGCAGTTCGGTCATATCGGCGCTCAAGACCCGCTACCTCACGGTCGCCAAGCGGCTGCAGGACGTCGAGGCGAATTTCGGCCCCGAGCACCCGCAGGCGGTGGCTCTTTCCAAGGAGAAGGCCGACATATCGGCGCAGATTTTCGGCGAGTTGAAGCAGCTGACCGAAAGCTACCGCAACGAATATGAGGTGGCGCAGGCACGCGAGACCGCGCTCAGGGCCAATGTCGCGGCCGCGCAAGGCAAGAGTTCCGTCGACAACCAGACGCAAGTCAAGCTGCGTGAGCTCGATCAGCAGGCGACGGCGCTCACCACGCTCTATCAGACATTCCTGGGTCGTTACGAGGAAGCCGCGCAGCAGCAATCCTTCCCGGTCGGCAAGATCCGCATCATCTCGGACGCGTCGATGCCGCTTGCCGCGTCAAGCCCGCGCACCATCGTCGTGCTCGGACTTTCGCTGGTGCTTGGCCTGCTGATGGGCGCCGGCTTTGGTGGCCTGAACGAGTTCAACGAACGCTTCTTCAGGACCGCCGAGGACGTGCGCGACCGCGTCAATTTGAAATTCCTCGGCTATCTGCCGACGATCGGCGGCAAGCTCGGCAAGGAAGAAAAGCCGGGCGAGACCCAGGTGGACGCCAAGACCACCCAATCGCTGTCTTCAGCCGAAAAGCGGGCGCGCATGCGAGTCAGCATCGATTCTCCAGCCTCGATGTTCTCCGAAACGCTGCGCAGCGCCAAGATCGCCTTCGACGTCGTAATGGAAGGGCAAGGCAGCCGCGTCATCGGCATCATCTCGGTGCTTCCTGGCGAGGGCAAGTCGACGGTTGCGGCAAATCTCGCCGGCTTGCTTGCCGCCAATGGCTCCAAGACGCTGCTGATCGACGGCGACTTACGCAATCCCGGCCTCAGCCGAGGCCTTGGCATGGAAACCGAGCAGGGCTTGATGGAAGCGGTGGTCGGTGGCCAGACCTGGCAGTCGGTCGGCAAGATCGACAGGCAGACGAAGCTGGCGATCATCCCAGCGGTGCTGCGCGGTCACTTCTCGCATACCAGCGAACTTCTCTCCTCGGCCGGCATGCGGCGCTTCATCGAGAACGCCAAGGAGACGTTCGAATACATCGTCGTCGATCTGCCGCCGCTCGGACCGGTGGTCGACGCCAAGGCCTTCGCGCCGTTGGTCGACGGTTTTGTACTGGTCACCGAGTGGGGGCGCACCCCGCGCGCGATGGTCAGGTCGATGCTGGAATCCGAACCCTATGTCGCCAACAAGATCGTCGGCGCGGTGCTGAACAAGGTCGATCTGAAGAAACTGGCCAAATACGGATCGTTCGGCGGCTCGGAAAAGTTCTTCGATAAATATTCGAGCTACTATCTGGAAAAATCGGAAGTGCGCGGCAAGGCGCCGGTCTGACGTCGACCGTTGCGCGAGTGGCTCCACTTTGAAGTGCATCGATCTTCAGGTCAGCACAGCTGAACATCGATGCGCGTCAGGAGAAGATCAGCCTGCCTTGCTTGTCGGCGATCCTGACGGCGGTCAGGCGTCCGCTCTGGAAGGCGGCGGTGTCGATGCCGAGCCGGCGCCCTTCGAGCTTCGGGACATCCACCGGCGTATGCCCGTGCACCACCCAGCGGTCGAGCAGGTGTGTTGCCTCGAAGAAGTCCGAACGGATGTTGATCAGGTCATGGTCGGTTTGCGCCGCAAGGTCGACGCCGGGCCTGATGCCGGCGTGGACGAACACGAACTTCCGCGAACGGACCATGATCGGCAGCCCGCGCAGGAAGCTGACGTGATCGTCTGGAATGATCTCCCTTATGCGCCGGTCGATCTGCGCGCTGCTCCCGTAGAGGCTGGCGAGGCGCGCCGGATCGATGCCATAGGAAAACAGGGTTTGCAGGCCGCCCGTCGCCAGCCAGGGTTCCCGGGACAGATTTCCGTCGAGATAGTTCAGCATCGCCACTTCGTGGTTGCCCGCAAGACAAATGCGCTGAAATCCTTTCGGCGGCGGCGCCAGGAGGTGATCGAGCACCCGCGCCGACTGAAACCCCCGGTCGATGTAGTCGCCAAGCATGACGATGATCTTGCGGCTCTGGAAGCGCAGCGAATCGAGCAGGATCTTCTGCTCCAGGGCGCGGAGTTCCTTGTAGCAGCCATGCACGTCGCCGATCGCATAGACGACGGCGTCCTGCATGTCGATATCGAGGCGCGGCCGCGCCGCGATGCGGGGTTTTCGCTGGAACAGGGTCACGTGCGGGGCGTCTCGAGGCGAGCTCTCATGCCGAAGGCATAAGTGCCTGTTATCATGCCCGAAACGGAGAATTCCGCAATCGTGGAAATTCAGCCGCGGGGGTCGGGACCGCCAATACATGTCGCTCAGAAACATGCTTTAGGTCGGCGGCCGGCACGGTCTGCCGGACCGTCGTCAGGCTGCCTTGAGCCGATAACGGAAAACGGTGTGGTCGAGCAGCAGCCGGATGCGTGGTTCGGCCTCGGTCGCCACCAGCCAGCTTGCCGCGATCATCGTCGCGCCGACGACCGCCATCGAGAACAGATGCGGCAGACCGGCGCGGACCAGGATGCCGAGCAGGGCCGCGCCGACGACATCGTGCAGCAGGTAGAGCGGATAGGTCATCAGGCCGATCCGGCGCCAGCCGCTCCAGGAGAGGTCTAGCCGCAGCGACCACGCCATCAGCGCGATGCCTATGAGGAAGATAAGGATCGGCGGCGCGAACGGCATCTCTCGCCCGACCTTCAGGATATGAACATCGACCGAACTGGCGATCTGCAGCACGCCGCCGCCCAGGAACAGGGCGCAGAAGGCAAGGC
Organism: Mesorhizobium sp. M7A.F.Ca.US.008.03.1.1; assembly: GCF_003997495.1. GTDB lineage: Bacteria > Pseudomonadota > Alphaproteobacteria > Rhizobiales > Rhizobiaceae > Mesorhizobium. Next base: position 96,611 of record NZ_RZRU01000003.1, read on the forward strand.
GGGCGGCTGTCACCGCCTTGAGGCGCATCAGCCACAGCATGACGCCGGTGGCGAAGAAAACGCCGTGATGCACCAGCAGCAGGTCGAGCGTGCGTGTTTCGGCAAGATCGGCCCAGTCGAGCGGGTAATACAGGCACCAGAACAGTGTGCTGACCAGACCTATGGCGATGGCCACCATTTCCATCTGATGGAAGCGGCCGAGCCGCAGCAAGGTCCAGACAATGGCATAGAAGGCGATCTCGATGCCGAGCGTCCAGTAGACGCTGTCCACCCATGGCGCGTAGGGAGCGAACAGGGCGGTGCGGACGAGCCGGATGACGGCATCGGTCGGCCAGCTGAGACCGAGAATTAACAGCACCACCGCGGTGACCGGTGCGCAGATCCACACCGCCGGTGCCAGCCGTTTCACCCTCGCTTCGAAAAACCGCAAAGGCGTCGACCGTTCGGCGCTGAAGGCGATGACGAAGCCGCTGATGACGAAGAAGATCTGGACGCCGACCCAGCCGGATTCGACCCAGGCGCCTATTGCCGGTTGCGGGGGAACGCCGCCCGTGGCGCGCGCCGAAACACCGTCCGGATACGCCCACACCCAGAAGCCATAGTGGTAGACCATGACCATGACAGCGGCGAGAAAGCGCAGGATGTCGACGCCGCCAAATGTAATCTTCTGCTGAGCCATGCGACCTTTGTCGATGGCCCCCCGCAAACGACTCTAGGGTGCATTGCTGCGTCGCACAATAAAAGTATTGCTTGCCGATCGAAAAGGTTGTCCGCGGCCCCACCCTTCAGTGGCTCAAAGTCCGATTCCGCGTTCCTTCAAGGCGGCGGTGATCTCGTCGAGGATGACCGGATCGTCGATCGTCGCCGGCATGGTCCATTCTTCCTTGTCGGCGATCTTCTGCATGGTGCCGCGCAGGATCTTGCCGGAACGCGTCTTGGGCAGGCGCTTGATCGTCACCACCGTCTTGAAGGCGGCTACCGGGCCGATGCGTTCGCGCACCAGGCCGACCACCTCGTTCTCGATCAGGCCGACATCGCGGGTTACACCCGCGTTCAACACCACGAAGCCCAGCGGAACCTGGCCTTTCATGGCGTCGGCAATGCCGATGACCGCGCATTCGGCGACATCGGGATGGGCCGAAAGCACCTCCTCCATGGCGCCGGTCGACAGCCGGTGGCCGGCGACGTTGATGATGTCATCGGTGCGGGCCATGACGTAGAGGTAGCCGTCCTCGTCGACCATGCCGGCATCCGCCGTCTTGTAGAAGCCGGGGAACTCATCGAGATAGGCTTGGCGGAACCGTTGATCGGCGTTCCACAGCGTCGGCAGGCAGCCGGCCGGCAACGGTAGCTTGATCACCACATTGCCCAGCGTGCCGCGCTGCACCTCATGGCCGGCATCGTCGAGCACGCGGATATCGTAGCCGGGCATCGGCACGCCGGGCGAGCCGTATTTTACCGGCAGCAGGCCAAGGCCGGCGGGATTGATCGTCATCGGCGAGCCGGTCTCTGTCTGCCACCAATGGTCGACCACAGGCACATTCAGCTTCTGCTCCGCCCATTTGATGGTTTCCGGGTCGGCGCGCTCGCCGGCAAGAAACAGCGTGCGGAACTTCGAGAGGTCGTGTTTGGCAATGAACTCGCCCTTCGGGTCCTGCCCCTTGATGGCGCGGAATGCGGTCGGCGCGGTGAACAGCGCGACGACGCCATGCTCCGCTATCACCCGCCAGTAGGTGCCGGCATCGGGCGTGCCGACAGGCTTGCCCTCGAACAGGATGCTGGTGCAGCCATGCAGCAGCGGTCCGTAGACGATGTAGGAATGGCCGACCACCCAGCCGACATCGGATGCCGCCCAGAACACCTCGCCCGGCTTGACGCCGAACTCGTTTTCCATCGTCCATTTCAGCGCGACCATATGGCCGCCATTGTCACGCACGATGCCCTTGGGCTGCCCGGTCGTGCCCGATGTGTAGATGATGTAGAGCGGATCGGTGGCCAGCACCGGCACGCAATCGACATTGGCGCCCGCTGCCCGTTCGCGGGCGACGGCATCGGCGTAGTCGATGTCGAAATGCTCCCTCAGCTCGCAGCGCAACTGGTCGCGCTGCAGGATCAGGCAGGCGTCTGGCTTGTGGCGGGAGATCTCGATCGCCTTGTCGAGCAACGGCTTGTAGGCCACGACGCGGCCCGGCTCGAGGCCGCAGGATGCCGAAATGATCAGCTTCGGCCTGGCATCGTCGATGCGGGTGGCAAGCTCATGCGAGGCAAAGCCGCCGAAGACCACCGAATGCACCGCGCCGATGCGGGCGCAGGCCAGCATGGCGATGGCCGCCTCGGCCACCATCGGCATGTAGATGATGACGCGGTCACCCTTGCGAATACCACGGTTCTTCAGCACCGAGGCGAGTGCAACCACCTCGCGCTTCAACTCGGCATAGGTGAACTTCCTGATCGTTCCCGTGATCGCGCTGTCATGGATCAGCGCGATCTGGTCGGCGCGCCCGCCGGCGACATGGCGGTCGATGGCGTTGTAGCAGGTATTGCAGGTGGCGCCGGTGAACCAGCGGCCATAGACGCCGGCCGTGGCGTCGAACACCTTGTCCCAGGGCGAATACCAGTCGATGTCGCCGGCAGCATCCGCCCAGAAGCGTTCCGGGTCACGTTTCCAGCCTTCATAGACCTCGTGATAGCGTGAAGCCATCCATACCTCCCCAGGAAATGTTTTTCTTCCTTCCAGATAGCGCGCTCTACCCTTGGCCGCAAATCCACGCCATTGTGTGACGACATCGACTTGGCGCTTGGGGGCAAGCAGCTATGAACTGCGAGACAGGACTGGGGTGGTGATGTCTGCTGCTGTGCGGATCATCGGGCGCTTTTCGCTATCGTCGGTCATGGGCGCCGCACTTGCTATGTCCATCGGAACCGCTGAAGCCGGCGATGCCGCGGCACGGCACATCATCGGCTTTTCGCCGGATGGCGCTTATTTCGCCTTCGAGCAATACGGAACGCTCGACGCTGGCGTCTCGGACTCCGGCTGGTCGCAGATCGACATCATCGATACCCGTACGGATCAGTTCGTTGGCGGGAAGCCGATCCTCGTCGTCGACGAGACGGAGGAGGCGACACTGACGCTGGAGCAGGCGAGGGCGCAGGCCGCCGCTCAGGCGGCGCCCATTCTCGCCCGATATGCCATCACATCCCCGGCCGAGCAGGCGGCTTCCGACAAGTTCACCTTCCCGGGCGAAATGGTTGCCTACAACGACATCTCCCGCCTCGAACAGGTGTCGCAGAAACGGCTGGCGCCGCTCCATGGCGAAGCAGGCATTTCGACCATCCAGCTCGACGAAATCCTGGCGGCCAGCGCGACCGATTGTTCGGCGAGTTTCGATGCGACGCAGCAGGGCGACCAGCTACTTCCAGGTGAAGAGCCACTTCAAGGTGAGAAGGCAGGCAAGGCGCTCGGCTTCCGGCTGACGCTGCAAGGGCAGGACGGCAAGCCGATCAAGATCCTGCACGAGGACAAGACCGTGCCGGGCTCAAGAAACTGCCCGACCTCCTACAGCCTGTCGGAATCCTACGAACTCACCCCGGCCGGCAGGTCGCCGGTGATTGTCGTGCTGGTGCAGCGTTTCAGCCAGGGTTTCGAGGGGCGCGATCGCCGCTTCCTTGCGGTGACCGGGCAGCCACGCTGAGAGGTGTCTGAAGGTTGTTTCTAGATCGGCAGGGCCACAAGCATGAGGCCAATCCCGCCAGCGATCAAAATGGCTGTAGCCAGCGCTTTTCTGTGACGTTCGAAGCTCGTCGGAGCTCGCTCCCAATTGTAACGCATACGCTATCTCCCCAATACCCGGACAGGTCTTACCTTACTTAGGGGAAGAAATGCAACGTCCGCTGCCGGCAGGCCCGCTGCTTGTCACGTTTCATCGATGACTATTTCTGGGACGAATGCGGCCGGGAAGGCGCAACCGAGCAGGTTTTAACGCGACTGGCGCGGAGAATCTGTCAGCAAAGCCGTTGGTCCCGCGAACTGGGCTCCCATGATCGGCTGATAGACAGCGCTCCATCTCCGCGCTATCTGATTTCCGGGATAAGCGTGGCTTGGAGGGGGCGTGGTGGAAATAGTCTCTGGAACCGTTCTGCGGCTGGCCGAGGATGCCTCCGTGCAGCATGTGGGCGATGGCGCAGTTGTGCTTTTGGCGCGCAGCGGCCAGCTTTATACATGCAACGGCACGACCGAAGCCTTTCTCGACAAGGTGGACGGCGCGCGCAACCTCGACCAGATCGTCGACCTGCTTTGCGAGGAGTTCGAGGTCGACAAGGGGACGCTCGATCAGGACATGGCGGCACTGGCCACGGATCTGATCTCGGAAGGTATCCTCGCCGCGCCAGGTGCTTGATGGCTGACGGCCCGCTCCTGCGCGCTCTGTTTCGCTGTCATCTCTGGGCAAGCGCGCGGCTGATGCCGGTCCTCGTCACCAACCGGAGCTTCGAGGAGGTGCTCAAATGGGCGCCGCTCGCCTCGTCGACGCCCTATCGCGGTTTGCCGTCCGCCTACATCGTCGCGAGCGTCAACCGGACAGTCCGCCATCCCTGGCTGATGCGTGACCGCAGGTGCTTGAGGGAGGGTCTGCTCGGTCATCGTTTCCTGCGGCTAGCCGGCTTCGATCCGGACCTGCGCTTCGGCGTCGATCCGCAATCGATGCAAGCGCAGCGTCTGTCGGCGCATTGCTGGGTCTGCCTCGACGGCGAGCCGGTGGTCAGCGACAAGCTTCCCGGCATAGTCGAGATCTATCGTCATCATGCCGATGCCGTAAAGGCGCGTCCCGCTTGACCAGACCTTCAGCCTGCTATGGCCTCAACGGCCTGATCCTTGGCATATCGGCCGAGCGCCCCGAGCTGGGGCAGGATTTCGACCGGGTGCTGGGCAGCCTGCGTTTAGCGGAACCCGTCGAGCCGGACTTTAGCCTCGGGATCGCCGAGACAGACACGCTGGATGAGACACCCAATGGATCCCTCGTCTTCGATGGCGATGTGCCGGAGGACGGTCCCTGCCGGATGATCGAGGATGGCGGCATTGTCCATCTCGTCTTTCCCGGGCGCCAAACCGTTGCGATCAATGGCGGGGAGGGTTGGGCCGAACTCCGGATTCGCACCGGTACGAAAGCCGCCTGGACGCCGTCGATGCTGGTCCTGGACGCCGCACTCGACGCCGGTGGCCAGCATATGCTGCACACGGCCGGGCTGACCCTGCCTGACCGCGATGCGGTCGTCCTGATCCATGCCCCGAGCGGAACGGGCAAGACCACGACGTCGCTGGCGCTGGCAACACAGAGCTTTGGCCTCTGCTCCGACGACGCCATGATCCTGAATGTCGCTTCGGGCAAAGTCGTCGCCTGGGGCTTGCCGCGCGCCGTCAAAATCCACCGGAAGACTGCCGAAATGATCCCGCAGGTGGCGCCATGCCTTGGCCAGACCTGGGATCGCAACAGCGAACAGCCCGTCTCGCTTGAAAGGCTGGCGGGGATCGTGCGGGTGGAAAACGCATCCGCCCGCCCGGTGGCGGCCCTTCTGCACCTGGCGCGTTCCGCCGACAGCCAGACCCGGCTCGTCGCCATGGCCAGGACCGACGCGATGGTGGCGCTGGCAGTGGACAATGTCCGCACCAGCATGACCGGGCTGCTGCCGATGCAGAAACGCCGGCTGGCGACCATCGCCGGGCTGGTCAATTCGGTGCCGACCTTTCAGCTCGAAGTGGGCGCGCGCCCGGCTGACGCTGCGGCGCTGATCAGCGCCACCCTGGACTGACGTCAAGTCAGGCTACTTGCGGCCTGGCTTGGCCAATCTCTGGATCCACCGGAAGGCGTCGCGGCGCAGGCGCGAGCCCAGTCTGTCCCTGGAATTGACGCCAAGCAGCGTATTCGTGGTGATCAACCGCCTGGCCAGCCGTATGGAGAGATCGGGCTTGATGCGGCCGGCGAGCTCAAGCGCGCGGCTCTCCTCGAACAGCTGGCCGGTCACATCGAGCACAACAGCCAGTTCGAGCTCGATGCCGGTCATGCGGGCGGCATCGAAGAGGCGTGCTTCTGCTTCGGGTGATTGCAGCGCCCGCACGCCTTGCAGCACGTCGACGCAAAGCTGCAGCCGGTGGAATTTGTGGCCGCCGGCGGCGTGCACGATGGCAATCGTCAAAAGGGCCGCCGGCGTTTCCGTCGCTTCGCCGTCGATGGCGCGCAATTCAGGGAAACCCAGCGACAGGCGCCGCCGCATGCCGGTGTCATGCACGAGGTCGCCATGCAGTTCGACCAGCAGGCTGGAATTCTCCTTTTCGAGCCATTTGAATTCCTGCAGCTCGTAGGATTCGGCCTCGTTGCTGCCAAGCCCGAAGCCACATGCCGCGATCACCTGGTTTGCCCGCGCCAGGTTGGCGGGTTCTACCAGGATGTCGATGTCGGTGAACGGCCTGTCGGCGACGTTGCGGTAGAGCTTTCGCGCGAAGACGGGTCCCTTGACGATCCGCGCCGGAATATTGTCCGCCGCCAGTCCCTTCATGATGCGGTCACCATGATACTTCAACAGCATCGACTGGCCGGTGGCGATCGTTGCCTTCTGGCGCAGATTCTCCAGCTTGCTGTGCAGGTCCGCATCCGCTGGCAGCCGCCCGCTGAGCTTGCGCAACATGATCGGCAGCACGCCGTGGAACTCGGCATTGTCGAGCAGCGCCGTCAGCGTCTTTGCCGACAAATCTTCGCCGCCTGCCGCCGCCTCGGGGTCAGCGAAGCGCAGCAAGAGTCTTTCTTCGGCGGCAGTGAGAGATGGCAGCATCAACCCGGACAAGGTTTCGATAAGGATTGTCGGGGATGGTTGCAGAAAAGCCTGGTGTAAGCCAGCTTTTACATGCCCCGGCGCAGCGCCGCAGTGTGTACCGGCGCGTCCCAGAATGTGGTCGTCTCGTCGTCGAGCAAGGTCAGCGTGATCGAGCAGCCCGCCATGTCGAGCGAGGTGACGTAGGAGCCGACCAGTGAACGGGTCACCGTCACGCCCTGCTTCTCGAAAATCGCGCGCGCGCTGTTGTACATCAGATAGAGTTCCATCAGCGGCGTGCCGCCGAAGCCGTTGACGAACAGCAGCGCCGGACCCTTCGCCCGCTCGCCGAAATCGCCCAGGATCGCGGCACAGATCTCCTGCGCGATCGCATCGGCGCTTTTCAATTTATCGCGCCGGCGGCCGGGCTCGCCATGGATGCCGACGCCGAACTCCATCTCGCCATCGCCGATGTCGAAAGTCGGCCTGCCCGCCGCTGGCACGGTGCAACTGGTCAGCGCCACGCCCATCGAGCGGGTGGCCGTGTTGACGCGGTCGCCCAGCGCCTTCAACGGCGCCAGCGCCAGGCCGTGTTCAGCCGCCGCGCCGACGATCTTTTCCACCACCAGCGTTCCGGCGACGCCACGCCGGCCCGTCGTATAGGAAGAATTCTCGACGGCGACATCGTCATTGGTCACGATCTGCTGGACGCCTTCCGACATCTCGGCCGCCATGTCGAAGTTCATCACGTCGCCCTCATAGTTCTTGACGATGAACAGACAGCCGGCGCCGGTGTCGGCGGCTTCCGCCGCCGCCAGCATCTGGTCCGGCGTCGGCGAGGTGAACACTTGGCCGGGGCAGGCGGCGTCCAGCATACCGTGGCCGACAAAGCCGCCATGCATCGGCTCGTGACCGGAACCGCCGCCGGAAATCAGCGCCACCTTGCCCGGCCGCAAGGTCTTGCGGCGGATGAATTTGTGCTCGTCGCCAAGCACGAGGATGTCGGCATGGGCGGCCACGAAACCGTCGAGGCTCTCAGTCAGCACCGTGTCCACCGAGTTCATAAATTTCTTCACGGCCGTCTCCTCCCGAAATATGCCCGACACGAGAGCAATTCCAGGAAAAGTGTGTAACGGTTTTCCGTCCGGAATTGCGTAGAAACAAAGGGTTAGGGCGGCGTTGACCGCTCTAACGGTCAGCCACCCTTGCCGGTGATGCTGGTGATCTTCTGGATAAAATCGTTCACCGCTCTGTCGAGCGCGGCATTCTGCTTGTCGTCTCCGAAATCCGGCAGGATTAGCGAAACATGCCGCGTCTTGCGCATGCCTGATGCGATCGACATCTTGCCTGGATGCGCCTGGTGGTAGGCGGCGAGAAACTGGTCGCGCTCGGCCGGGCTGAAATGGCAGACGGAAAAGATAGCCGGCAAATGTTTTGACGGAATCGGGATCGAATAGGCGGGGCTGGAGATCTGGGTGACGAAGCTGCGGTGCTTGCCAAGCGCATCGGCCAGGCGCTGGCGCATGCCGGAGGGGCGCTGGTCGATGACGTGCGACAGGATCGTCTTGTAGGCGCGGATCGCCTCTTCGGAACCGGGTTCGGGTGTCCTGTCGACCATGCCAGCCGCGCCTAGACCGAAATATCAGCGATGGCCGCCTTGGCCATGGCAAGTTGCGCCGGAGCGACGGAAAGAGCGCGCAGGCCGGCCTCGAGCAGTGACGGGATCGAGGCTGGATCGCCGCCGGCATCGCCGCACAGGCTGACCGGGATCTTTTCACGCTGGCCAAACGCGGTGACGGCAGCGATCAGCCGCAGCACGGCCGGATGACGGACCGAATTGAGATGTGCCACGGCAGAATTGTCGCGGGCGGCCGCCATGACATACTGGGTGAGGTCGTTGGAGCCGATCGAGAAGAAGGCGGCCTCGGCAAAGGCTTCCGGCACGATCGCTACCGAAGGCACCTCGACCATGATGCCGAGCGGCGGCATCTCGTAAACGATGCCGCGCGTAGCAAGCACCGCCTGCTCCTCGGCGAACATCGCCGTTGCCTGCCGGTATTCCTCCACAATGGCGATCATCGGGAACATCACTTTCAGATTGCCGTGGACGGCGGCGCGCAGCAGCGCCCGGACCTGTACACGAAACACCTCCGGTCTTGCCAGCGACAGCCTGATTCCGCGCAGGCCGAGGAACGGATTGCTCTCCTCGACCGTAAAGCCGGGCACCGGCTTGTCGCCGCCGGCGTCAACGGTGCGGATCGTCACCGGCTTGTCGCCGGCCCACTCCAGCACCTTGCGATAGGCGCGATACTGCGTCTCCTCATCCGGCAACGTCTTGCCGAACAGGAATTCGGTGCGCATCAGCCCGACCCCGTCGCAGGTGGCGATATCGATGCCGTCGACCTCGGACGGGTCGGCGATGTTGACCTGCATCCGGACCGCCGTGCCGGCCTTGGTCACCGCCGGTCGCGCCAGGAACGTCCCGGCCCGGTCGCGGCGCGCCCGGAATGATGAGGACGATTGGCGAAAGGCGTCGATATCGGCCTTGGAGGGCAGCAGCACGATGCCGCCATGTTCGGCGTCGAGCAGGGCTGCGCCGGCTAGATGCGCTAACAAAGCGCCCAACCCGACAAGCATCGGCACGCCGCGCGAGCGCGCCAGCATGGCGACGTGGCTGGCGGTGCTGCCCGCCCTCAGAGCGATGCCGCCGCCGCGGCTCCAGTCGGTTTCGAGAAAACGCGTCGGCGCGATGTCCTCGCCATAGAGGATGGCACCGGCTGGGGCCTGGACGTCGCCATCCTCGGACAGCGCCCGCAGCACCTGATCCCGGATGTCGCGGATGTCGGCGGCACGCGCGCGGAAATAATCCTGGTCTGAAGCATCGTAGCCGGCAGCCTCAGTATCAAGCGCTTGCCGCCATGCTTTGTCGGCTGGCAGGCCGGTGCGGATCGCGGCAAAGGCCGGGCTGCTCAGCGCATCGTCTTGCAGCATGGCGATCTGAAACTCGAGAATGTCGGCGGCATCGCCCTCGGCCATCTCGATCAATGCGGTGAGTCGGCCTGTCGCGACGGCGATTGCGGTTTCGAGCGCGGCCTTCTCCTCGTCGGCTGTTTCTTTGCCGACATAGGATACGACAGTCTGGTCAAGGTCGAACAGTGGCCCCTCGGCATAGCCGGCCGAGGCCGAAATGCCCTGCAGTCTAAGCGGTTCGGACATGGTTCGCGCCTTCGTCGAAACCGCGCCGCACCAGTTCCACCAACGCGTCGACGGCATCATTGGCGCCGTCACCGCTGGCCCTGATGTGCAGCACCGTGCCCTTCGGCGCCTTGGCCGCCATCACCTTGACGATGCTCTTGGCGTCGAACCACGGGCCGTTGGCGGCAAGAGCGATTTCCACCTCGGCGGCAAACGTCTTGGCCAGCTTGGTGAACTTCACCGAAGGACGTGCGTGCAGGCCCACATCGTGGGTGATCACAACGGTCGCTTCGGCGGATGCGGACATGTCTTTCAAAATTCCCGTTCACTCACGACGGCGACAATTCATGCGCCGTCGCCACCACTTCCCGCAGCGAGGCGCCGCCGGAGGCCTCGGTCGCCGCCATCACCGCGCCTTCGACGATCGGCGCGTTGCAGACGATGATCTTGTGCGACCGTGGCTCGCCGATCATCTCCACCGCCATTTCCGAGTTGGTCTCGGCACCGCCGAGGTCTACCAGTATGGCGACACCGGCCTCCGACCAGGCCTTGTCGATGGCGCCCATGATCGCCTCGACATTGGTGCCGAGCCCGCCATGACCGTTTCCGCCGCACCATGCAAGCGGCACTTCGTCGCCCACCATCTGCCGCACCATGTCGGCCGTGCCCTCGGCAACCAGCGGCGAATGCGAAACGATGACGATGCCGACATTGCTCATGGCTGACCTTCCAGCGTTTCGACGATCGTGCGCACCAGAAGCGCGGTCGAACGTGCGCCGGCATCCATGTGGCCGATCGAACGGTCGCCGAGGAACGACGCACGGCCGCGCAAGGCCTTCATCGGCACGGTCGCCTCGGCGGCCGCATCGGCGATGTCGGCGATTTCCGGCGCCGTCTTTCCCTGCAGCAACGCGTCATGTACCGGCTGTAGCACGTCGAGCATTGTCTTCTGCCCGACCTGCGATTTGCCACGCGCTGCCACCGCTTCGAACGCCTTGCCGAAAACCGTGGTCAGATTGGCACGATCGGGCGCCGCCGAAATCTCCTTGCCGAGCGCCAGGAACAGGGTCCCGAACAGCGGACCGGAGGCGCCACCCACCGTCATCACCAGCTTGGTGCCGATAGCCTTCAGGGCATCGGGCAACGGCTTGGCCGAAAACGCCTCGGCTTCGGCCCGCACCGCCTCGAAGCCGCGCTTCATGTTCAGCCCATGGTCGCCGTCGCCGATCGCCTGGTCGAGCGCGGTCAATTCCTCGGCGTGGGCGGCGATCGCATCCGCGGCGGCCGTGATCAGCCCGGCAAGGTTAAACGCCGCCATGTCACCCGCATTCCCGGTTTCCATCTTGCCGGCAGTATCGAAAGAACGGTCATTGGACAACTGGAGCATACGTCAGGCTGCTTCATGCAGTGCGGCGGCCGCCGCGAAAACCTCGGCCACCGCATAGGCGCCGGGATCGACCACGCCTTGCAGCTTGCTGCCGACATAGGCGGACCGCCCAGCTTTCGCTCTGTCCATGGCGGAGGTGGCCTCGGCACCATGCCGAGCCGCCGCCGCCGCTTCCTCCTGGCCGCTGGCGTCGAGCGCTTTCAGAGCCGGTTCCAGGGCATCGACCATGGTGCGGTCACCCATCCTTGCGCCGCCATAGAAAGTCATCCGCTCAAGCCCGGCAAGCAGCGCCTTGGCCAAGCTCGCGCCGCTATCCAAAGCCTGCGCCGCCGCGGTGAAGAAGATCGACAGCAGCACGCCGCTGGAGCCGCCCATCGACGCGCTCAGAATGTCGCCTATTGCGCCCAGCGTCGCCGCGGGTTCCGCAAGCGGCAGCGTTTCAAGCCGCTCGAGAACACTGCGCGCGCCGGTCGCCACCGTCGAGCCGGTGTCGCCGTCGCCCGCTTTGGCATCCAGTCCGTTCAAAGTGGCTTCCAGCGCGATCAGCCTTTCGCAGACAGTAACGAGAAGAGACCGGGTCCGCGCATTCTGGCTGGGCTTGCGTGCCGCGCTCTGTCCGGCCGCTTTCGCCGTCGGCACGACGGCAGGCGGCACAACGGGCTTTGCCGGCATCCAGGCGTGCGGGCCGACCGGCGCCAGCAGGGCCGTCTCGCGCGCGGCATCGAGCCGGATCAGCGACAGCGAGAAGCCGTTCATGTTGAGCGCCGTCATCAGCGGGCCCGGGCCGATCGTCAGCTTGATGGTTTTGGCCAGCGGCGAGGCAAGCACCGCGTTGGCGATAACGGACATTTCGAGCGGCGGCACGGAACCGAGATTGTTGATCAGCAAGGCGTAGATGGCCTTGGGATCGAGCCGTGCCGCGAGGCGCTCCGCCATGATCGCCACCAGCCTGTCGGCGCTCTGCACCGCAATCCGCTCGACGCCCGGCTCGCCATGGATGCCGAGGCCAAGCTCGCCATCGTTTTCGCCAAACCTGTCTTCATGCGGCTGGCCGGGGATAGAGCAGGACGACAGCGACATGCCGAGCGAAACGATATCCTTCGCCGCAGCGCGGGCGGCGGCCGCAACGGACGCAAGATCGTGGCCGCCCTCCGACAGGTGGCCAGCGATCTTGTGCACGAACAAGGTGCCGGCAACGCCGCGCGGCTGGGCAATATCGGGGAGTGCTATATCGTCCGCGACGATCACCATCTCGACGCGAAACCCTTCGGCGCGCGCCTTCTCGGCCGCCAGGCCGAAATTGAGGCGGTCGCCGGTGTAGTTCTTGACAATGAGCAGGCAGCCGGCCGGACCGGTCACCGCGCGAATGGCCGCCAGCACCGCTTCGACGCTTGGCGAGGCAAAGATCTCGCCCGAGACCGCTGCCGTCAGCATGGCCTTGCCAACGAAGCCGGCATGCGATGGTTCGTGCCCGGCGCCACCACCAGAAACGACGCTGACTCTCGTCTTGTCCCAATCGGCGCGCAGGATGACCTTGATCTCGGGATAGCCGTCGAGCCGCGCGAGATCGCCTGATCCGATGGTCCGCAACAGGCCGTCCAGCGCCTCGGTGACGATCGTTTCCCTGCGATTGAAAAAGTGCTTCATCGAATTCGTCCCGTACTGGCAAAGTCAAAACCGGTGCTGAATCACCGAAACCGCTCACATCAATCGCTGTCCATCGGCGCCGAAATACAGCGGCCTCCGGTAGCGGATCACCACTTTGTCGCCCTGCGCCAGATCCGTATCCGGATCGGTCAGCGTCACCAGCTTCTTGGTCCCCACCGTCACATGCAAATGGTTCTGGTCGCCGAGATGCTCGACCCAGTCGACAACGCCGTCGGCGTGACCATTCGCGGCCTTCGCGATCGTCAGATGCTCGGTGCGCGCGCCGATCGTCTTGGTGCCGGCCGGTGCGCCGCCGTCAGGCAGCAGCCCGGTTGGCAAAAGATTGATCGCCGGCTGGCCGAGCCTTGCCGCGACATGAAGGTTTGCCGGCTCGGAATAGATCGTTCGCGGCGAGCCGATCTGCACCAGCACGCCCTCAGTGAGGATCCCGATGCGGTCGGCCATGGTCATCGCTTCGATCTGGTCGTGCGTGACATAAAGCATGGTGGCGCCAAGCTCGGTCTGGATGCGCTTCAGCTCAAGCCTGAGATCCCCGCGCAGCTTGGCATCGAGCGACGACAGCGGCTCGTCCATCAGATAGATCGAGGGCTTGCGCACCAGCGCGCGGCCGATGGCGACGCGCTGCATTTCGCCGCCCGAAAGCTTGGTCGAGCGGTTGGCGAGCTTGTGATGGATGCGCACCATCTTCGCCACCTCCTCGACCCGGCGGCGGATCTGGTCTTCCGGCATTTTCCGCGCCGGCGAGCGCAGCGGGAAGGCGAGATTGTCGAACACCGACAGATGCGGATAGAGCGAATATTGCTGGAACACGAAGGCCGTGTCGCGTTCTGCCGGCGACAGGGTCGTGGCATTGTATCCGCCGATCTCGATCGTGCCGGAATCCGGCCTTTCCAACCCGGCGATCAGCCGCAACGTCGTCGTCTTGCCGGCCCCGGTCGGCCCGAGCAGCACGACGAACTCACCATCTGATATATGCAGGTCGAGACCGTCGACGGCGACATGGTCGCCAAAACTCTTGGTCACGTTCTTGATGTGCACCTCAGCCATGCCGGGCCCTCCGTTCCGAGGCGACATCATGGATCGCGGTTCTCACCGCGCGGCCCGATCCCTTCTCGAACAGCGACAGCCGCGCGCTGCTCAGCGTCAGGCCGACATGGTCGCCGGTGGCGAGTCGGATTTCGGCCGGCACGCGTGCCTTGATGAGGCCGTCCGCCGTCTCCACCGCGACGATCTGCGTGGTGCCGAGATACTCGGTGCCGTAAATGGCGCCGCGCAGCTTGGAGGCATCGTCGAAGCGGATGTGTTCGGGCCTTATGCCGAGCGCCATATCGGCCGGCGCGATATCCTCGCGCACCTCCGGCACCGCGACCTTCGCACCTTGCACGACGATCTCCCTGGCGCCTTTGGCGAGCCCGCCGCCGAAACCCAGAAAATTCATCGGCGGCGAGCCGATGAAGTCGGCGACGAACATGGTCGCCGGGCGGTCGTAGATTTCACGCGGCGTGCCGAACTGTTCGATGACGCCATGATTCATCACGGCGATCTTGTCGGCCATCGACATCGCTTCCATTTGGTCGTGCGTGACATAGACCGTCGTGGCGTGGATGCGGTTGTGCAGCTCGCGCAACTCATGGACCATCAGATCGCGGAATTCGGTATCAAGGGTCCCCAGCGGCTCATCCATCAGGAAGCATTTTGGCCGCCGCACGATAGCGCGGCCGAGCGCCACACGCTGGCGGTCACCGCCGGCAAGACCGGAGACGGATTTGTTGAGCAGATGGTCGATGCGAAGCAGTTTCGCCGTTTCCTCGACACGGGTGCGGATTTCTGCCGAAGGCATGCCTTGCGCCAGCAGCGGGAAGCCGATGTTCTTGCGCACATTCATGTGCGGATAGAGCGCGAAGAGCTGGAAGACGAAGGCGATGTCGCGCTCGCGGGCCCGCAGCATGGTGACATCGTCGCCGCCGAGCAGGATCTGGCCGCCGGTCGGCAGCTCAAGCCCGGCGATCATGCGCAAGGTCGTCGTCTTGCCGCAGCCGGACGGGCCGAGCATGACGAAGAACTCGCCGTCTTCGACGACGAAGTTGGAATCCTGCACGGCGACGAAATCGCCGAAGGCCTTTCTCAGGTGCTGGACGCGGATTTCGGCCATGACTATTCCGGGAACTTGGAGACGATGATGAACATCACGGTGCCTGCGAGCATGGTGATGAAGGAGTAGGTGTAGAGCGACAGCGCGAAGGGCTGGAACAGCATCAGGAAGCCGATGGCGATCAGCGCTGTCGCGATGTTTTCCATCAGCCCGCGCCTGGCCCAGACCGGCCAGCGCGATTTGCGTTTCAGAGGCTTGGTCATGCTCATTTGCGCACCGCGCCGAAGGTGATGCCGCGCAGCAATTGTTTGCGGAGCAGGATGGTGAAAACCAGGATCGGCACCAGGAAAATCGTCGTGCCGGCCGCCACCGCCGGCCAGTCCTGGCCGCCTTCGCCGATGATGGTCGGGATGAAGGGCGGCGCGGTCTGCGCCGTGCCGGAGGTCAGCAGCGCCGCGAACGCATATTCGTTCCAGGCGAAGATCAGGCAGAAGATCGCGGTCGCGGCGATGCCGGTCGTCGCCTGCGGCAGCACCGTGCGCCAGAAGGCCTGCAGCCGGGTATAGCCGTCGATCATCGCCGCTTCCTCATATTCGCGCGGGATCTCGTCGATGAAGCCTTTCAGCAGCCACACCGCCAGCGAAACGTTGACCGCCGTGTAGAGTAGGATCATGCCGAGCGCGGTGTCCGACAGGCCAAGCTCGCGGTACATCAGGTAGATCGGAATGGCGACGGCAATCGGCGGCATGAAGCGCGTCGACAGGATGAAGAACAGAAGGTCGTCGGCGAGCGGCACCTTGAAGCGCGAGAAACCATAGGCCGACAGCGTGCCGAGGAAGACGGCGCAGAAAGTCGAACCGAAGGCGATGATCAGCGAATTGACGAAGCGCGGCAGGAAGTTGGACGGACCGGCGATCACCATGTTGCGCTTGCGCGTGGTCTCGTCGCAGAAGCCCGTCGCCGGTCCCAGCGAGTTGATGTAGTCCGGCGTCTGCCGCGTCCGCGTCGTGAACAAATTGCAGTAGCCCTCGAGGCTCGGCTGGAACAGGATCTTGGGCGGATAGGCGATCGAGTCCGGCGGCGTCTTGAAGCTGGTGGCGAAGATCCACAGCAACGGCACGATCGAGATCAGCGCGTAAAGCACGATGATTGTGCCGGCGATGCGCTTCGAGTTGGCTGAGGGTGCGACGACCGAATGGGCTGTGGTCAGGCTCATCTCTGCTTCACCTTGTTGAGCGCCTTGACGTAGATGTTGGCGAGGCCGAACACCGCAACGAACAGGATGATGGCGAAGGCCGAGGAGTAGCCCGTACGCCAGCTCTCAAAAGCCTGCCGCTTCAACGTGATCGAGGCGACCTCGGTGGTCGAGCCCGGCCCGCCGCCGGTCAACAGATTGACCATGTCGAACATCTTGAAGTTCTCGATGCCGCGAAACAGCACAGCCAGCATGATGAAGGGCAGCGCCATCGGCAGCGTGATCGACCAGAACTGCCGCCAGTTGGAGGCGCGGTCGACCTCGGCCGCCTCGTAGATGTATTCGGGGATGGAGCGTAGGCCCGCGAGGCAGATCAGCATCACGTAGGGTGTCCACATCCAGGTATCGACGATGATGATCGACCACGGCGCCAGCGACACGTTGGAGAGCATCTGGATATCGGTCGGCGGAATCCTCGTGACGAAGGAAATTGCGTAGGCGAACAGGCCGATCTGCGGCTCGTAGAGGAAGCGCCAGAAATTACCGACCACCGCCGGCGACAGCATCATCGGGACCAGGATGATGGTCGTCCAGAAGGCGTGGCCGCGGAACTTCCGGTCGATCAGCCAGGCCAGCGTGAAGCCGATCAGCGTCTGCAACAGGATGGTCCAGAACACGAAATGCGCCGTCGTCTGCATGGCGATCCAGATATCCTTGTCGCCGAGGATGCGCTGGTAATTGGCAAAGCCGAGGTTCTTCACCACCTCGTTCGGGCGGTTGGCGCGATAGTTGGTGAACGACAGATAGATCGCCCAGAACAGCGGGAAGATGTTGATGGCCAGCAGCAACAGGATCGTCGGCGAGATGAACAGCCAGGCGAGGCCCTTGTCGCTGATGCCCCGGACTTTGCGGGCCAACGGTTCCGGGGTCGCCCGGGCAACGTTCTCCGCGGTCCGATTGAGCATGGTGAGTCCTGCTTCGGTCACTTGGTCGTCTCTGTCATGGAATTTATCTGAACTGCGTCCCGTGCCAAGGGCGGCACGGGACGCATGGGTCGGGCTCGGGAGGAGCCGGGGTTACATCTTGCCGTCGTCCTGGAAGACCTGCGTCCAGTCCTTGACCAGGCCGTCCAGCGCATCCTTGGCCGAACCCTGGCCGGCGACGACATAGTCGTGGAAACGCTTCTGCGAGGCCTGCAGCAGCGGTGCGTAGCTCGGCTCGGCCCAGAAGTCCTTCACGATGGCCATCGAGTCGAGGAAGGTCTGCGCGTAGGGCTGGCTGGCCGGGAACTTCGGATCCTTGACCACCGCGTTGAGGCAGGAATAGCCGCCGAGCGACCACCACTTGGCCTGCACGTCCTTGTTGGCGAACCACTTGATATATTTCAGCGCCGCCTCCTGCTTGTCGGAATAGGACACCACCGAGATGCCCTGGCCGCCGAGTTGGGCGAACTGCTCGCCGTCGGGTCCCTTCGGGTTGACGAAGTAGCCGATCTTGTCGCCGCCGACATTCTCGTCCTTCTGCAGGCCGGGCCATGTGAAGGCGAAGTTCATGTGCATCGCCACCTGGCCGGATTTGAAGGCGTCGACGCCTTCGCCCATGTAGCTGTTCGACGCGCCCGGCGGGGTGCAGCAATCATAGAGCGCCTTGTAGAACTCCAGGCCCTTCACCGATTTGTCGGAGTTGACGAAGCCTTCCATCTCGTAGGGCTTCTTGGGGTTCTCGTACTGGAAGCCGTAGCTGTAGAGCACGTCCATGGCGCCCATGGTGATGCCTTCCGACCCGCGCTCCGTGTAGATCGAGGCGCCATAGACGGTCTTGCCGTCGATCTCACGCTTCTGGAAGAATTCGGCGACCTGCTTCAACTGGTCGAAAGTGGTCGGCGGGCCGAGATCCCAACCGTACTTCTCCTTGAATTCCTTCTGCAGCTCGGGCTTGGAGAACCAGTCCTTGCGATAGGTCCAGCCGACGACGTCGCCCATGGCCGGCAGTGCCCAGTAGTTCGGTGTGTTCTTCGGCCATTCCGAATAGCCGACGACGGTTGCCGGCACGAAGTCGTCCATGCTGATCTTCTCCTTGTCGAAGAAGTCGTTCAGCTTGACATAGTGGCCGTTCTCGGCGGCGCCGCCGATCCACTGGCTGTCGCCGATGATCAGGTCGCACAATTTGCCGTGCGAATTCAGCTCGTTGAGGAAACGGTCGGCATAGTTGGTCCACGGCACGAATTCGAATTTCATGCCGATGCCGCTTTCCTTGGTAAAATCCTTGGACAGTTCGACAAGCGCGTTTGCCGGGTCCCAGGCGGCCCAGCACAGCGTCAGGTCTTCAGCGTGCGCGACGTTCGAGACGGCTGTCGACGCGGTAATCGCCGAGGTCAGTCCCAACGCCAGTTTCAAGCTCGATTTCATGACTTCCTCCCATTTGCGAAACGCGCCCGAATGACGGTTTCAAAAGCCCTCAACCCCTCTCCTCAGGGGACCAAACATGGCGGCGCAACAGCACCGCAGATGTTTAGTAATTTGTTTAGTGATGCAATTTTTACTAAACAAGGCAAGCGAATTCGTTGCTGCGCCGCAGCATGCTTGCGCCGGCGTCTGAAAACGTTGGGAAAAGTGTGGATCACTGGTCGGGCTATCGAATCCGTGCAGGTTCGTTCCGACCTGGCCTGGAGACAGTCGCGGCTCTCAGTCGACCCGTTTGGTGCTCACCATGACCTTGCGGATCGGCGGCGCCGGCGGCAGCAGCGCTCGGATGTCGGCGAAGGGGAACGTCGGTTCGAAGCGGAAGGCTTCGGCCAGCGAGCCCTGCGCGCCGTTGCACTGGCCGGCGCGAAAAAGGTTCTGCGTTCGCGCGCCGTCGACGAAGCGGTCGGGATCCTGCGACTGATGCATGCGGATCGCCTTGGCCTTCAGGTCGGCATGAGCGGAAACATCGACATAGTGCGTCGGCGAAAACCCGGTGCCGCCCATCGTGTCGGCATGCAGCACTGGTACGGCGAACGAGGCCGCGATGCGCACGCCGTCCGATAGCGCGCGGTGGTCGGCATGATAGTCGTTGGGCGCATGCGTGATCGCCAGATCTGGTCCGGTCTCGCGAATCAGTGCTTTCAGCGCCCCGATCAACGCTGCATCGGCCACCAGTTCGCCGTCGGGAAAGTCGAGGAAGCACGTCGTCGCCCCGAGCAGCGCGGCCGCGGCCGTTGCTTCCTCGCGACGGATGCGAGCAAGAACAACGGGATCACTCTTGCCACCCTTGGCCCCATCGGTTGCTATGGCAAAAGTGACCTCTGCGCCTTGCGCCGCATAGGCTGCCATCGTACCGAACATGAAGATCTCGATGTCGTCCGGATGCGCACCGAGCGCCAGGATTTTCAAACCACTCTCTCCCCGGAACTGGAACAACGTGACGAACGGAATCCTGCTGGCCCTGATCGCCTACGCAAGCTATTCGGGTAGCGATGCCGTTGTCAAAAGCCTGGGCGGTCAGCTCACGATCTTCGAGATCGGCTTTTTCATAACCTTGTTCGCGGGCTTCTTCCTATTCTTCACGCGGCCTGCGGGCGAACGCTGGCGCGATTTCTGGCGCACCAAAAGACCATGGGCGGTGCAGGCGCGTGCCTGGGCGGGCATCGCTTCCGGCGTGCTCAGCGTCTACGCCTTCACCACCATTCCGCTGGCCGAGTCCTATGCGCTGATCTTCCTGGCGCCGCTCTGCGTCACCATCCTCTCCACCGTGATCCTCAAGGAGAAGGTCGGCCCCTGGCGCTGGCTGGCGGTGGTCGCCGGTTTTGCCGGTGTCATGCTGGTGGTGCGGCCGGGCTTTCGCGAACTCAATCTCGGCCATCTTGCTGCCTTCGGCGTTGCCTTCCTCGCCGCCACCAGCGTCATCCTGATGCGCTCGCTGGCGCAGCAGGAAAAGCGCACGACCATGCTGGGCGTGCTGGTCGGCTACGGGCTGTTTTTCAATGGCATCGGCGCCGCCGCCACCGCCTTCACTGTTCCCAGCGGGAAACAGTTGCTGTGGCTGGTGATGGCCGGTGCCTTCACCGCAGGTGGACAATTCCTTCAACTGCTGGCCATGAAATATGCACCCGCCAATCGGGTCGCACCGACACATTATTCGCAGATCGCCTGGGCGGTGATCCTCGGCGCGCTGTTCTTCCAGGAATATCCGGACGGGCTGTCGCTGGTTGGCCTGGCGGTCGTTGGCGGCGCCGGCCTGTTGACCATGGTGCGGGAGGAAGCGCGGCTGGGCACCGTGCGCTGGAACCCGTTTTCGCGCACCCGGCTTTGAACCGACTCTGGTTGCGCCGTGGCCGTAACCGCTGATATGCGGGCGCCATGACCACAAAACCCCTGCCGGAGCTTCCTGTATCCGCCGTGCTGCCGGCGCTGAGGGAAGCGCTTGGCCATGGCAACAGCGCCGTGCTGGTGGCGCCGCCGGGCGCCGGCAAGACGACGCTGGTGCCGTTGGCGCTGCTTGACGCGCCATGGCTCGGCGCCGGCAAGATCATCCTGCTTGAACCGCGCCGCCTCGCCGCCCGCGCCGCCGCCCGCCGCATGGCCGAATTGCTTGATGAGGAGCCCGGCGCCACCGTTGGCTATGCCATGCGCATGGAAAACCGCACCTCGGCAAAGACCAGGATACTGGTCGTCACCGAAGGCGTGCTGGCGCGGATGATCCTCGACGATCCCGAACTGCCCGGCGTGTCGGCTGTCATCTTCGACGAATTCCACGAACGTTCGCTCGATGGCGATTTCGGTCTCGCTTTGGCGCTCGACGTGCAAGGTGCACTGCGGCCGGATCTGCGCTTGGCTGTGATGTCGGCGACGCTCGACGGTGCGCGTGTCGCCAAACTGCTGTCGGGTGCGCCGGTGATCGAGAGCGAGGGCCGCGCCTTTCCTGTCGACATCCGCTACGACGAGCGCCCCGCTGGCACCACCATCGAGGACGCCGTGGCCAAGGCGATCCGCGCAGCCCTTGCCGACGAGAGCGGCAGCGTGCTTGCCTTCCTGCCTGGCCAGCGCGAGATCGAGCGCACCGCCGAACGGCTGGCCGGCAGGATCGGTGCCGACACCGACATCGTGCCGCTCTACGGCATGCTCGACGGCAAGGCGCAGGACGCGGCGATCAAGCCGCCGCCTTCAGGCCGCCGCAAGGTGGTGCTGGCCACCTCGATCGCCGAAACCTCGATCACCATCGACGGTGTGCGCGTCGTCATCGATTCGGGCCTGTCGCGGCTGCCGCGCTACGAACCGTCCAGCGGCTTGACCCGGCTGGAGACCGTGCGGGTCAGCAAGGCTTCCGCCGACCAGCGCGCCGGCCGTGCCGGGCGCACACAGCCAGGCGTCGCCATCCGGCTGTGGCGGGCCGAGCAGACGGCAGCACTCCCCGCCTTCACGCCGCCCGAAATCTTGGAGGCCGACCTGTCCGGCCTGCTGCTCGATTGCGCCGCCTTCGGCGTTGCCGATCCGGCAGGGCTCGCCTTTCTCGATCCGCCGCCCGCTCCGGCGCTCAACGAGGCAAGGGCGCTGCTGCGCGCGCTGGATGCCATAGACGAGGCGGGGCGCTTGACGGATGCGGGGGCTTCGATGCGCAAGCTCGCTCTGCCGGTACGGTTGGGGCATATGGTTGCCGAGGCAGCCGGCAGCGGCCATGCCTTCGAGGCGGGGATGCTTGCCGTGCTGCTCACCGAACGCGGCCTTGGCGGCGACGGCGCCGATCTGGAGCGGCGGCTGATGCGCTTTCGCGGGGAAAGATCGCCGCGCGCTACCGCCGCCAAGCAGCTCGCCGAAAGGCTGGCAAGGCAGGCTGGCGGGGCGAAGGGCATCGAAGCTACCGCCGCCGGTCGCCTGCTCGTCCACGCCTGGCCGGATCGGGTGGCGAAGGCGCGTGGTGAGCGTGGCCGTTTCGTGCTGGCCAACGGCTCCGGCGCCATGCTCGACGCCGCCGACCCGTTGGCGGGCGAGCCGTTTCTGGTCGTCGCCGACCTGCAGGGCAAGGCACAGAATGCGCGCATCACAGCGGCGGCGGCAATCGGCGAAGACGATGTCCGCGCCGCGCTGGCGGACAGGATCGAGGTCCGCCGTGAAACGAGCTTCGATCGCGACCGCCGGGCCGTGCGGGTGCGCGAAACCGTGCGCCTCGGCGCCATCACGCTCGCCGAACGCATGCTGCCGCCGCCAACAGGTGCTGACGCCGATCGCGCCATAACAGATGCCGTGCGCGATCATGGGCTGTCGCTGCTGAGCTGGAGCAAGGAGGCGCAAACGCTGCGCCAGCGGCTTGGCTGGCTGCATCGCGGCCTTGGCGCGCCGTGGCCCGATATGACGGATGACGCCCTCATCGAGCGCCTCGACGACTGGTTGCTGCCTTACCTGTCCGGCGCGGCATCGTTTGCCGCCATCGATGCGGGCGTTGTCTCGAGTGGACTGGCCGCACTCGTGCCGCATGATCTGCAGCGCAGGATCGATACGCTGGCGCCGACCCATTTCGATGCCCCGTCCGGCAGCCATGTGCCGATCCGCTATGACGGCGAATGGCCGGTGCTGGCCATTCGCGTGCAGGAGCTGTTCGGCCTCGACCGCCACCCTTCGATCGCCAATGGCGCCGTGCCGCTGACGCTCGAACTCCTTTCGCCGGCGCACCGGCCGATCCAGACGACGCGCGACCTGCCCGGCTTCTGGCGCGGCTCCTGGGCCGATGTGCGCGCCGATATGCGCGGCCGTTATCCCAAGCATGTCTGGCCGGAAAACCCGCTGCTCGCGACCGCCACCGCCCGGGCAAAACCCAGAGCATGATCCCAAAAAGTGGAAGCCGGTTTTTGGAAAAGGTCATGCTCAAACAAGAAGTAGAGCCCCATTCCGACTCCTCGGATTGGGGCGGGACCTAGCCTTTGGAGCTTCGCGGCTGTAATTCATGGCCATGATCAACGTTTTGCGTTCGCCCGATTTCCAGCAGAGCCAGAGACTGCGCCTCAACACGCTGATCCGGTTGCGCTGGCTTGCCATTGTCGGTCAGAGCCTGACGGTGCTCGTCGTCGCCTATGGGCTGAAGTTTCCGCTGCCGGTCAGCCTCTGCTTTGCACTGATCGCCTGTTCGGCCTGGATGAACCTGTTTCTCGCCTTCCGGTTTCCAGCGGCGCACCGGCTCACGCCGCTGGCGGCCTTCGGCATCCTGATCTTCGACAGCCTGCAGCTTGCCGGCCTGCTCTACATGACAGGCGGTCTCACCAACCCGTTCTCGCTGCTGATGACGGTGCCTGTCGTCATTTCGGCGACATCTCTGCCCCTGCGCCTGACCGCCATCCTCGGCGGGCTGGTGATGTCGGCGGCGACGTTGCTGGTCTTTGTCCATCTGCCGCTGCCCTGGCATGAAGATGCACCGCTGGCGATGCCCTTCATCTATGTCGCCGGCATGTGGATGGCGGTGCTGTCCTCGATCGCCTTCACCGCCATATACGCCTTCCGGGTGGCTGCTGAAGCGCGGCTTCTGGCCAACGCGCTTGCCGCCACGGAGCTGGTGCTGCAGCGCGAGCAGCACCTTTCGGCGCTCGACGGGCTGGCCGCCGCGGCCGCGCACGAGCTCGGCACGCCGCTCGCCACCATCGCGCTTGTCGCCAAGGAGATGGAAAAGGCGCTCGGCAAGGATCCGAAATACGGGGAAGACGTGACGCTGTTGCGTTCGCAGAGCGAGCGTTGCCGTGAGATTCTCAAGCGGCTGACCAGCCTGTCCTCCGAGGGCGAAGCGCATCTTTCGCGGCTGCCATTGACCTCGCTGGTCGAGGAGGTCACCGCGCCGCACCGGGACTTCGGCATCTCGATCAAGCTTCGGCCCGGCGAACGCATCGGCCCCGAGCCGGTCGGGCGGCGCAATCCGGGCGTCATCTACGGCCTCGGCAATCTGGTCGAGAACGCCGTCGATTTCGCCCGCAAAAGCGTCACCGTGCGCTGGAGCTGGGACGAGGCCATCGTCACCTTCTCGATCATCGATGACGGCCCCGGCTTTCCGGCCGAGATCATCGACCGCATCGGCGAGCCCTATATGTCGACGCGCCAGGGTAATGAAACCGGCGGCGGTCTGGGCCTTGGCCTGTTCATCGCCAAGACCCTGCTCGAACGCTCGGGCGCGTCGCTCGATTTCCGCAATTCGAGCGGCCTGGGCGAGGGCGCCATGGTACAGATATCGTGGCCGCGTGGTGTGTTCCTCAATCCGGAAATCACTTCGGCCAGCATGTTCGACACCGCCTGAGAGCCTTGAAGGACCTCTAAAAATTGGACAAGGAGGCTCAGGAACTATATTTGCGTAAAATTAAGGCAGCAGGAATTTTGAGACTATGACAGGCGACGAGAATATTGGCGCAATGGTTGAAGGCGAGGACACCTCGCTGCTTGTCGTCGATGACGACAAGCCGTTCCTCACGCGTCTGGCCCGCGCCATGGAAGCCAGGGGCTTCGTGGTCGAGACGGCCGAGAGCGTCGAGGAGGCGGTTGCCAAGGCGCGCGCCAATCCACCGGCCTACGCGGTGGTCGACATGCGGCTCGGCGACGGCAACGGCCTCGACGTGGTCGCGGCCATCCGCGAAAAGCGCGAGGATTCCCGCACCATCATCCTGACCGGCTATGGCAACATCGCCACCGCGGTGACCGCGGTGAAGCTCGGTGCGGTCGATTATCTCTCCAAGCCCGCCGACGCCGATGATATCTTCGCCGCACTCACCCGCACCGCCGGCGAGCGCGCGGCGCCGCCGGAAAACCCGATGTCGGCCGACCGCGTCCGTTGGGAACATATCCAGCGCGTCTATGAGATGTGCGAGCGCAACGTCTCCGAGACAGCGCGCCGGCTCAACATGCACCGCCGCACCTTGCAGCGCATACTGGCCAAGCGCGCGCCGCGTTAAGGCCGCCGTTTGCCATCTTGCGGGATCGAAGCCCGCCAAAACTGACGGCATGACGGAGGCGACATGCAGGACTTGAAGCACCGGCCGGTTTCCGTCTTCCGCGAATTCCTCGATAGTGAAGCGGCCGGCGGCATCATCCTGATGGTGGCGGCGGCACTGGCGCTTATCGTCGCCAATTCGCCGCTCGCCGAAACCTATTTCTCCGCGCTCCACGCCTATCTCGGCCCGCTCAGTGTCTCGCATTGGGTCAATGACGGGCTGATGGCGGTGTTCTTCCTGCTCGTCGGACTGGAGATCAAGCGCGAGATGCTGGACGGCCAGCTCTCCACCTGGCCCCGGCGCGTGCTGCCCGGCATTGCAGCCGCCGGCGGCATGGTGGTCCCGGCACTCGTCTATGTGGCCGTCAACCGCAACAATGCGGCCGCCCTGTCCGGCTGGGCGATCCCGACCGCCACCGACATCGCTTTCGCGCTCGGCGTGCTGTCTCTGCTCGGCAGCCGCGTGCCGGCTTCGCTGAAGGTGTTCCTCACTGCACTCGCCATCATCGACGACCTCGGCGCCGTCATCATCATCGCCATCTTCTACACCAGCGGCCTGTCGCTGGCTTATCTGGGTGCCGCCTTCGCGGTCATTGCCGCGCTTGTCGTGCTCAACCGCATGCGGGTGATGACGCTTGTGCCCTATCTCGTTCTGGGCGTCATCCTGTGGGTTCTGGTGCTGAAATCGGGCGTCCATGCAACGCTTGCCGGCGTGGCGCTGGCGCTGACCATCCCGCTCGGGCGCTCCGCCGGGACCGGCCACGATCTCGACCATTCGCCGCTGCACCGGCTCGAGCATGGTCTGCACAAGATAGTGGCCTTCGTCGTCATCCCGATCTTCGGCTTTGCCAATGCCGGCGTTTCGCTCGCCGGCCTCAGCGTCAGTGCGCTGATCGAGCCGTTGACGCTGGGTGTCGCCGCCGGGCTGGTGGTCGGAAAGCTGGTCGGCGTGTTCGGCTCCTCGGCACTTGCCATCCGGCTCGGTCTTGCCGACCTGCCCGCCAATGCCGGCTGGACGCACATGATCGGCATATCGCTGCTGTGCGGCATCGGCTTCACCATGAGCCTGTTCATCGGCCTGCTCGCCTTCGCCGGCGACGTGGCGCTGCAGGATGCGGTCAAGGTTGGCATCCTCGCCGGCTCCTTCGTCGCCGCCATCCTGGGTGCTGCCGTGCTGCTCATGGCGCCCGCCAAGGGTGGCGTGGAGGACGATGAAGAGCAGAGCCGGTCATAGACTGAAGGACGGCCGTTACTCGCTTTCACCCTCCAGCGCCGGCACCGACACGCCGGCAAGCTCTGCCGCCAGCAGCCGCGAAGCGCCGGCCCGCGCGATCCGCAGCATCAGCGCCTTGCGCGTTGCCGCTGCCATGCGGTGCTCGGGCGCATCGCGCAGGATCTCGGCGCCATAGCCGTCGGAAAGGATGAAGCCGCATTCCTGCGGAAAGATCTCCGAGGGCACGCCGGGATGGGTGGCGAAGAAGAAGCGGTCGGAATGCAGCCGGTAGTCGGGCCATTTGCGGTCGACCCTGAAATCCTCGATCGAGGATTTGATCTCGATGATCCAGATATCGCCCTGCCGGGTCAGCGCGACGAGGTCGGCGCGGCGGCCCGTGGCCAGCGACAGTTCGGGCAACACATGTGCGCCCATATCCACGAGCAGCCGCTGTACGCCGCGCCGCACCAGCATGGCGCGTTCTGACTGGCGGCCGTCGATGAGAGGGTTGATGGGGATGGGCGAGATGATCGGCATGCCAGGCACCATGCCAGATTCTGTTCACGGTTTGAACCTGTTTTATGCAGGCGATTGTCTGGTTGACAAACCCAAAGACAAATCGAGTGCAGCCTGATATGAGTCTCACCCAGTCAGTCAGGGCGCACTTTGGTTTTTCAATCGCTGGTAACTGGTTGGCGGCGGTTCTGGTCGCGCAAGCTCATCGTCAGGTAGAAGTTTAAGGCCCAATACCTAACGGTCTCGTTCAAAATCTACCAGCCAGAGGATGGCGAACGGACGTGCCGTATGAGCGTCGTGTCAGGCGAAGATTCGAACTTCTCCCCGATGCGGGCAGTCGACCTAGACCTCCTTATCGAAGCCGCTCAGGAAGCTAGGGCGAAGCTGGCGCCAGATTACCGTCAATCGCCCTGACAGGCCGGCACCCATACGTGTATTTGACAAGCCAGGCTGTGCAGGTCCGTTTTGCCGCGCGCTACAGGGGCATCCATGGCCGAAAGAAGTAAAATTGCGGACGCGGTCCTCAAGGGTGTTTTGATCGCACAGGCGCTTGTTGGAGGTGGGTTCGTTGGCTTCTGGCTATGGACCGGGAAAGCCACGATCCCAAGGCACGGCGGTGGCTGGCTTGACCTTGATCGCATCCAAGACCCATACCTCTATTGGTTTCTACTGATTGTAATTTCAGTCGTGTTGGTCGCCTTCCCAATCCGGTACCTCTACCAAGGCCCACCGAAGCGCTAGGCGCTACCCAGCCGGGGGCATGGCTAGACCCAAGTTGCTGGCTTGGTGATTGATTCGCCATCGGGGCAGGCTGATTGTGTCGGGAAACCGCGATTGCCGTAAATGGCCGGAGCGAATCCGAAGGTAAGACGATGCTACGTTCATCAGGGTTTGGCGCCTGTCCGATGAGGCCCGCCCAGCCACACTCCGGGTTGCGTCGTTCCTGTTAAATTAGCTAGAGCGAATATAAGTGAAAGGTGATATTTTGGAAGCAGCCGGGGCTCCCCCAACACACCCCGCTCCGGTCAGGCCCGGTGGCGGTCCACCCAAAGGAAGGCTACCGGGCCGATCCCTGCAACCAACCGGTGACCCGCTCGTTGATCCCGTGCCGGGTTGATCCCCCGGCACTCCAGGACCTGCCCGCTGCCGAGGGGCGGCGGGCCTTTTTTGCCGATTGGATTCAAGCCTGCAGCGATAGCGAAGGCCCCGCGGACACTGGGACCTTCGCGCTGCTGGTCTCGTCAGAAGTGGATCCAGAAGGATCTGCGGAAACATCTGCGGCGCCAAGAACCGTGGCGCCAGTAGCGACGGCAAACCCGCCTCCAACCGCGTCGACGACCGCGGCGGTGCCACCTGCGGTGCCGCACGAACTCGACGCCGTCCTGGACTTCGGAACCATCCGGGTCGAGAATGTCGTCGGACGGTTTGTCGAGCTCATCGAGAATGCCGGGCCCCGTATTCGGGATGCCGGCCAAGGCAGTGGCGGGACGCGCGATTGCGACGACGGTCGCAGCCCCTGCCAGCCCAAGCATTCCAGTCAGAAACAATCGCCGATCCATGCCAATCTCCATCGTTGATCATTGCAACAAGGGAACACATAGAGCGGCAGATTGACGCGCCCAGATGCCGAAGAAAATTGGGTCTATCGTTCTGCCGTGCCGGCGGCGGGCGTTTTTAGCGGTCTCTGACAATCCACGCGGCCAAATGCGCCTGGGATCATTCCTCCGACAAGCCGGTCGCCGTTGCGGCCGTTTCAATGCGCACCGGCACGCCCTGGCGCAGCGAGTTGCCGACCGTGGAAAGCGCCGCGGCCCTTGTGATGATCTCCGCCGGGTCGGAGCCGTCCAGCGTCGTGCATGAAACCGTCATGGTTGACGAGGTCGCGAGCAAAGGCTGGCCTTCGAGGTTCTGCGTCCCGGTCACGGCGATCTTGTTGAGCGTTACGCCCATTTCCTCGGCGAAGTAGCGAAGGTCGTTGCAGAAGCAGCCGCCGATCGCCAGGGCGAGCAGCTGGCCGCCATTGAAGCCCAGGCCCATGCCGCCGGCCTTGCCTTCGGGCCGGTCGACAATGATCGCGTGGCCGCCGGCCCAGCCCATGGCGGCCTGCGTGTCCTCCACATTGCGCAGTTCCACGGTCATCGAGACCATTGCGGATGTCCTCCCGACAGGAGTCGACCAGGCGTCGGGCCTCGTCGACGTGCGGTCATTATGCCGGCGCAGAGGCGCCCTTGTCGCTGGGCAACGCCGCGCCCGCCATGTCATCAAGGATCGGACACTCCGGCCTTTCGTCGCCGTGGCAGGCGTGGATCAGTTTCTGCAGCGTCGAGCGCATCGACTGCAACTCGCGCACTTTCTCCTCGATCGCCGTGACATGGGCGGCGGCGATTTCGCGCACGTTGTGGCTGGCGCGGCCGCGATCCTGGTAGAGCGCCATCAACTGGCGGCAATCGTCGATGGAAAAGCCGAGATTGCGCGCGCGGCGCAGGAAGGCCAGCCGATGGATGTCGTCTCCGGAATAATCGCGGTAGCCGTTGGCGGCGCGCGCCGGGGCGATCAGGCCGATCTCTTCATAATAGCGGATGGTCTTGGCCGGCAGGCCGGAGCGGTGGGCGGCGTCACCGACATTCATGACGGTTCTCCTCGATTTCCAGGAAGCCATGGAACAGGCCCCTTGAATTTGCTTCACAATCCTGTGAGTCCTGTTGCCAAAATGCCATAGTGATAAGCTTACCGATACGTCAAGGCAGGCATATAGGCATCGCGCGCTTGGCAAGCAAAGCAAATGCCAGCATGAATGATGATGAGAGAGCGGCCGACTCGTGCCGCCGAAGTTGGGCGGGGCACCGGATCACCTGATGCGCATGAAGTCGTTTGCAATCATCGCCGCACTGGCGCTCTCCACTGCTATCGCCGGTTGCAGCACCATCGGCTCGCAGATTTTCTCCAACGACTACGGCGCGGTCACCGACGCCGGTTATCAGCTGCCGCGCATCCCGATCGAGAAGGTGCCGATGAAGTACCATCGGCAGGAAGTGAACTACGACAGCCCGGAAAAGCCGGGCACGATCATCGTCGATACGCAGAACAAGTTCCTCTACTTCATCGAGGGCGACGGAAGGGCCATTCGCTACGGCATCGGCGTCGGTCGCGAGGGCTTCGAGTGGCATGGCACCGCCCACATTGCGCTCAAGCGCGAATGGCCGACCTGGACGCCGCCGAGGCAGATGATCCAGCGCCAGCCGGAATTGGAAAAGTTTGCCGGCGGCATGGAGCCGGGCCTGAAGAATCCGCTCGGCGCGCGCGCCATGTACCTGTTCAACAAGGGCGGTGATTCAGGCTATCGCCTGCATGGCAGCCCGGAATGGAATTCGATCGGCAAGGCGATGTCGTCGGGCTGCATTCGCCTGATGAATCAAGACATTATCGACCTCTATGACCGCGCCTCGGTCGGCGCCAAGGTCATCGTTCTCTAGAGGCAGTTTTCGTACGCGGACCGTCTAGGCAACAACGGACGTCCCAAGCAGAAAACCGGGCAATTCGGCCCGGTTTTTTGTTGTTTGCGCGATGCGATGCCTGCTCGGCGGTCAGGACACGGCCGAGAACGAGGTGGGAACCAAAATCTGGTTGGTGATTGTCTCGGTGATCTGGCCATCACGCTCGGAATCTTCCCGCGCCCGCGCCCAGGCGGGGTCATTCACGAACGCCGTCCAGCGCTCTTCGCGTTCGGCCAGCGATTCCCATGCCAGCATGTAGGTCAGTTCGTTGTTCGAAGCACCGATCAGCGTGGTAAAGAAACCCGCTTGGCGGATACCGTGCTTTTCCCATAATTTGAGGGTGATCTTGTCGAAGCGGTCAAGAAGCGCCGGCAAGCGTCCCGGCAAAGCCCGGTAAACCCGAAGTTCGTAGATCATTTTGGATTTCCTTCTGACCGATGCGCCGGAAGCGAAGAAATCGGACCAGATGGTCAGCAGGGTAGAATTATCAAAGCGGCGTCAGGAGACCTGCTCGACCTGCTGCACTTCCGGCACGAAATGGCGCAGGAGATTCTGGATGCCGTGCTTCAGCGTCGCCGTCGAGGACGGGCAGCCGGCGCAGGCGCCCTTCATGTGCAGGAACACCGTGCCGTTCTCGAAGCCGCGGAAGGTGATGTCGCCGCCATCCTGGGCGACCGCGGGGCGCACCCGTGTATCGAGCAGTTCCTTGATGGTGATGACCAGCTCCTCGTCGGCCTTGTCGTAGAACTCACCGGTCTGGCTGGTCTCGGCGGCCGGGCCGGCCTTGGCCATGACGGGCGCGCCGGACATGAAATGCTCCATGATGGCGCCAAGGATCGCCGGCTTCAAATGCTGCCAGTCGGGGCCATCCTTGGTCACGGTGATGAAGTCATAGCCGAAGAAAACGCCGGTGACGCCAGGGATTTCGAACAGCCGGCCGGCCAGCGGCGAGGCGACGGCGGCGCTGTCGGCATCGCGGAAATCGGCGGTGCCTTCCAGAAGCACTTCCTTGCCGGGCAGGAATTTCAGCGTCGCCGGGTTTGGCGTCGATTCGGTCTGGATGAACATGGCCGTCTCCGTGCCCGTTTGGGCATCTAGTTTGGAACAATTCTAAATAGGCTCAATTGTCTGGACATTCAAGCGAAACGCATCGCCGGAACAGCTGGCTGGCGGAATGTTTTTTCGCGCCCAAAATCGGACCGGCGTCACCTGAAGAGCAGAATCTCAGGCGAGGCTGTCTATTTCCTCGTCCGACAGGTTCTGCGGCACGACAGTCACCGGGATCGGGAAGGCGGCACCCTTGCCCGCCACGGCGCCGACCAGCGGCCCGGGGCCTTCCTTGCCCGCACCGGCGGCCAGCACCAGGATGGCGATATCCTGGTCTTCCTCGATCAATTTGTGGATCTCTTCCGTCGGCTTGCCCTCGCGCACCACCATCTCGGGCTCGATGCCGAGCTTCTGGCGCACCTTGTTGGCATAAGTATCGAGTGCCGCGCGCGCCGTCGCGGTGGCTTCCTCGCGCATGATCTTCTCGACGCCCAGCCAATGCTGGAAATCGTCCGGCACGATGACATAGAGCAGCACCAGCGTGCCGCTGGTGCTCTGCGCCCGTTTCGAGGCATAGGCGACGGCACGCTCGCATTCCGGCGTGTCGTCGATGATCGTCAGGAATTTCCTGCGATGGCCGGCTTCGCGGCTGAGGCGTTTGGAGACCATGTCTATCTACTCGGTGTCGTGCGGCCGCAATCTGCCACTGCGGCGGACCGGCGGCAAGCCGCCGGCCTTGTGCCAGTGCACCCGGTGTCGCGATCAGCCCTGCAGCAGGCCGATAATGTCGCGCACCGTCTTCATCGTCGCTTCGGCCAGCACGCCGGCGCGCTCGCCACCGTCCTTGAGCACCGCGTCGACATAGGCGCGGTCATCCGAAATGCGGCGCATCTCGCTGGCGATCGGCGCCAGTTTTTCCACTGCAAGATCGGCCAGCGCCGGCTTGAACACGGAAAACTGCTGGCCGGCGAATTCCTTGAGTACATCCGCCTTCGATATCTCGGCGAGACCCGCATAGATGCCGACCAGGTTCTCCGCCTCGGGCCGGCCGGCCAGGCCGTCCAACTCGCTCGGCAACGCTTCCGGATCGGTCTTGGCCTTGCGGATCTTCTTCGAGATGTCATCGGCATCGTCGGTCAGATTGATGCGCGACAGATCCGACGGGTCCGATTTGGACATTTTCTTGGAGCCGTCGCGCAGCGACATGATGCGCGCCGCCGGCCCGCCGATGACCGGCTCGGTCAGCGGGAAATAGCCGTTCACGGTCTCTTCGCCGACCTGCATCTCGACACCAACTCCAAGGGCCGCGATGCGGTCGGAGAAGTCATTGTTGAATTTCTGCGCGATGTCGCGGGTGAGCTCCAGATGCTGCTTCTGGTCCTCACCCACAGGGACGTGGGTGGCACGATAGAGCAGGATGTCGGCGGCCATCAGGCTCGGATAGGCAAGCAGGCCGAGCGAGGCGTTCTCGCGGTCCTTGCCGGCCTTGTCCTTGAACTGCGTCATGCGGTTCATCCAGCCGATGCGCGCCACGCAATTGAAGATCCAGGCGAGCTCCGCATGCTGCATGACCCGCGACTGGTTGAAGACGATGTGCTTCTTCGGGTCGATGCCCGAGGCCAG
Source organism: Mesorhizobium sp. M7A.F.Ca.US.008.03.1.1 (assembly GCF_003997495.1). GTDB lineage: Bacteria > Pseudomonadota > Alphaproteobacteria > Rhizobiales > Rhizobiaceae > Mesorhizobium. Next base: position 129,779 of record NZ_RZRU01000003.1, read on the forward strand.
GAACGCCGCCGTGATCGACCGCGTCTGGTCGGCAAGGTCTTCATAAACGAGTTGGGCTGTCAGCGAATGCAGGTCGACGACGCAATAGATGCAGTCGGAAGTGTCCTGCAGGGCGACGAATTTCTTGATGGCGCCGAGATAGTTGCCGAGATGCAGATTGCCGGTTGGCTGGACGCCGGAAAAGACGAGTGGCTTGAAGGCGGTCATGGTTTCCTCATGGCTTGTGGAGGGCCGTTTCGCGCGCGGCGAAAGTCTTTCGACGGTGCGCTTATGGACGAAGGCGTGGAGCGGATCAAGAGGCGGTTGGAACGTCAAAAGGGGCTATGAGCATGTTGACATAGTTACGTAGATAACTACATAATCTCTGCTACATTCTGGTGGGGCAGGGCTGCGAGATGACGATCAACATCAACAACAAGGAGGCGGACCGCCTGACGCGCGCCTTCGCCAAGGTCGAGGGTGTCGGCATCACCGAGGCGATCGTGATCGCCATGCGTGAGGCACTTGAGCGCCGGCGCAACCGCGAGACGCCGCTGGAGACGGCGGCTCGGTTACGAGCCGAGTTCGGGATTGAGCTAAGCGAGCAGGCGCGCAATCCGCTGCCGCGCTCGGTTTACGACGAACTGTCCGGCGAAGACTGATGTTTGTCGACGCAGCCGCTATCGTCGCGATGCTGAGCCACGAGGCCGAAGCCCAGCGCTGCGCGCAGGCGGTCATGGAAGCGTCCGCTCCGTTCACGTCGGCGATCGCCGTTTGGGAAGCAGCAATGGCGCTTTCGCGATCGGAAAAGCTGGCCATACCGGTCGACCTAAGCCTGAAGATAGTCAGTCGTTTTCTCGAAGAGCGGGCAATTGCCTTGCGGGAGCTTCCGCCAGCCTCCGATGCAACATCTCTGTCCGTCGAGGCCGCGTCGCGGTTTCGCAATAACGCTATCCGCCTGAACCTAGCCGACTGTTTTCACTATGCTTGCGCGCGCTACTATGGAGTTCCGATTCTTTCGACGGCGGACGAATTCCGGCTCACGGATCTGGAGACTGTTCCTTGACAGGCGGCGTGCCCTTCCGCCCGACATTGCGACGGATCATGCCGAAATCGGCGCCGCCGGTGGCAAACGCGGTGATGAAGTAGAGCAGCGCCCCGCCGGCGACGAGCGCCAGAAGCGTCGTCGCCTTGACGACTAGGGGCGAACCGGGGCCGAGCCTGATCGCGAACCAGTGCTCGGCAAAATAGAGCGCCGCCCCCATCACCACCGCCGACAGCACCAGCCGCGGAATGCGTTTCATCAGCGGCACGTCGCGGCCCCAGTGGCCGCGCCGGATCAAGACGCCGAGCAGCATCACCGCGTTGACCCAGCCGGCGACGGCCGAGGCGACTGCGATGCCGGGCGCGCCCATCCGTGGGAACAGCGTCAGCGCCGTGGTCACGTTCACCGCCACCGAGATGGCGGCAAACATCATCGGCGTGCGCGTGTCCTCACGAGCGAAATAGCCCGGCGTGAATGCCTTGATCAGCACGAAGGCCGGCAGGCCGAGGCCGAAGATCGCCAGGATCGCCGCCACCGTCGGCGTCGAGCCGTTGGCGGCGAACGCCCCGCGCTCATAGACCAGCCGCACGATCGGCTCCGACATTACCCAGAGTGCGGCGGCTGCCGGCAGCGTCAGGAACAGCGTGAATTCGACCGAGCGGTTCTGCAGATTGGCCGCCTCGATCAGATTGCCCGATTTCAGCGCCCGCGACAGTTCGGGCAACAGCACGATGGCGACCGCAACACCGACCACGCCGAGCGGCAACTGGTAGATACGGTCGGCATAGGCGAGCGAGGAAACCGCGCTGTTCTGCGCCGAGGCGATTGCCGTGCCGATCAACTGGTTGATCTGGGTGATGCCGCCGGTGATGGCCGCCGGCAGCGCCAGGATCAACAGCCGCTTGACCGCGGGCGTCATTTTCGGACGGCGGAAGCCGATCGAAATGCCGGCATGGCGCACCGCCACCCAGACGATCGCCAGCTGCACCAGTCCGGCGGCAAGCACGCCCCAGGACAGCCCGTAGCCGACGGTAAGGGCGTCCGAGCCCTTGTACCAGGCATAGGCGAGCACCCCGATCAGGATGACGTTGAGGAACACCGGAGCCACCGCGGCGGCGAAATAGCGGCGCAGCGAATTCAGCATGCCCGCCATCATGGCACCCAGCGACATGCAGATCAGATAGGGGAACATGATCGTCGCCAGCGTCACCGTGGTGTCGAACTTCCCCGGCGTGCCGGCAAAACCCGGCGCCACCAGATAACGCACGATCAGCGGCATCGACAGTTCCATGATGATGGTCAGCGCCAGCAGCGCCGTGAACAGCACGCCGAACACTTCCTCGGAAAAGCGCTTGGCGCCCTCGGTGCCGTGGGTCTCGATCTCCTTGGCGAACAGCGGCACAAAGGCGGCGTTGAAGGCGCCTTCGGCAAACAGCCGGCGAAAGGTGTTGGGAAACTGGAAGGCGGCGTTGAAGGCATCGGCGACCGGTCCGGTACCGAGTGCAGCAGCCATCAGCATCTCCCGGCCGAAACCGAGCGCGCGGCTCATCAGCGTGCCGGAAGCGACCGTTGCGAATTTCTTGACGAGGCTCATGCTTTTGGGAACTGCCTGCGCAAATGGGACAAAGCGATGGTCGTTGTCACTCGGCCGCCGCCCTGGACTTGCCGCCGCGTTCGGGCACGATGCCTTCGAGCGTTGCCATCAGCCGATTGCGGATGGTGGCGATGCGGGCCGGGCTATCTATCTTCTGGCCAGTGAGATCGGTGACATAGAAAGTGTCGATGACCTTTTCGCCGAAGGTGGTGATGTGGGCCGATGCGATGTCGAGCGACAGGTCGGAAAGCGTCCCGGTGATCTCCGACAGCAGCCCCGGCCGGTCGAGGCCCTCGACCTCGATGACCGAAAAACGATTCGACAGCGTGTTGCGGATTTCGGCACGCGGCGGGATCTTGAATACCTTGGAGCCGCGCCGCGGCTTGGTGCGTTTCTCGATCATTTCCGGCAGCCAGCTCTTGCCCGACAGCACGTCCTCGATCAGCCGGCCGACACGTTCGGCGCGCCGGCGCTCGTCCTCGTCACGGTCGAATTCTCTCGAGATCAGGATGGTGTCGAGTGCTCGGCCGTCCGACGTCGTGAAGATTTGCGCATCGACGATGTTGCCGCCGGCTCCGGCGCAGGCCCCGGCGATGACCGAGAGCAGGCGGGGGTGGTCCTGCGCCAGCACGGTGATTTCGGTCACCGCCTCGAACTGATGGGTCTTGACCATGGTGGCGAGCTTGTTGCCGGCTACATCGGCCTCACGAATGAACTCGGCATGGCGAAGCTGGTCGGCGAGATCGACGGTCAAAAGGTAATTCTCGTAGTGCTGGCCGACATAGCGCTTGCGGGCCTTGTCCGGCCAGTCGGCAAGCGCCTCGGCCAGGCGCTCGCGCGCCGCCGCCGTGCGCTGGGCGCGCGACACCTCCGAAAACCCGCCGGTTAAAAGCAGTTCGGTCTCGTAATAGAGCGTGCGCAGCAGCTGGCCCTTCCAGCCGTTCCAGACACCGGGTCCGACGCCCCTGATGTCGCAGACGGTGAGGATCAAAAGCATCTTCAGCCGCTCGACCGACTGCACGATCGCGGCGAAATCCTCGATGGTCTTGCGGTCGTTGAGGTCGCGGGTCTGCGCCGTCATCGACATCACGAGATGATGCTCGACCAGCCAGGCCACGGTTTCGGTATCGGCCGGCGACAGCCCCATATGCGGGCAGATGCGACGCGCGATCCTGGCACCGGCCTCGGAGTGATCCTCCGGCCGGCCCTTGGCGATGTCGTGCAGCAGTACGGCAACATAGAGCGCCTCGCGGCTCTTCTTCAGGCCCGGCATCAGCGTGTGCGACAGGGGGTGGACCTTTTCGCCGTCGCCGCGCTCGATCTCGGCCAGCACGCCGATGCAGCGGATCAGGTGCTCGTCCACCGTGTAGTGATGGTACATCGAGAACTGCATCATGGCGACGATCTTGCCGAAATCCGGGATCAGTCTGCCGAGCAGCCCGGCTTCGTTCATGCGCCGCAGATTGAGTTCGGCATTGCGGTCCGAGGTCAGGATGTCGAGGAACAGCCGGTTGGCCTCCTCGTCGCGCCGCAGCGACTTGTTCACCAGGCCGAGCGAGCGGGTCAGCAGCTTCAGCGCATCGGGGTGGAATTCCAGGCCATGCTTGTCGGCGAACCAGAACAGCCTGAGCAGATTGACCGGATCGCGCTCGAACACCTGGTCGTCGGCGATGTTGATGCGGTGGTTGTCGACAATGAAGTCCGAGGTGCCGGCCAGCTTGCGCTTGCGCCGCGAGAAAGTCAGGAAGATACGGTTGAAGCCCGGCACGTGCTTGGCCTGCTCTTCCTCGAGCGCTGCACAGAAGATGCGGGTCAGGTCACCGACATCCTTGGCGACGAGGAAGTAGTGCTTCATGAAGCGCTCGACCGCCGACAGGCCGGGGTGGGTGGTGTAGCCGAGCCGTTCGGCAATCTCGCGCTGGATGTCGAAATGCAGCCGTTCCTCGGCCTTGCCGGTGAGGAAGTGCATGTGGCAGCGCACCGCCCACAGGAAATCCTCGGCCTTCTGGAACTCGCGGTACTCGCCCTCGGTGAAGACGCCCTTGTCGACCAGCTCCTCGCCGGTGCGCACCCGGTAGAAATATTTGCCGATCCAGAACAGCGTCTGCAGGTCGCGCAGGCCGCCCTTGCCGTCCTTGACGTTGGGTTCGACCAGATAGCGGCTTTCGCCGGCCTTGGCATGGCGATCATCGCGTTCGGCAAGCTTGGCCTGGACATATTCGGGGCCGGTCGTGCGCACCACCTCATGGTCGAACCGCAGCATCAGTTCATCATAGAGCTTTTCCTCGCCCCAGAGGAAACGGGCTTCGAGGATCGAGGTGCGGATGGTGACATCGGTGCGCGACAGGCGCAGGCACTCGTCGATATTGCGGGTGGCGTGGCCGACCTTCAGCCCCAGATCCCACAGCATGTAGAGCATGTATTCGACTGTCTGTTCGCCCCACGGCGTCTGCTTGTAGGGCAGCAGGAACAGAAGGTCGATGTCGGACCCCGGCGCCAGCGTGCCGCGGCCGTAGCCGCCCACGGCGACGACGGCCATGCGCTCCGCGGAGGACGGGTTCTTGACCCGGTAGACATGGGTGACGGCGAAATCGTAAAGCGCCCGGATGATCTCGTCCATGAGATGCGACAGCCGCGCCGCGCAGGCGCTGCCGCCCCCATCGTCCCTCAGCATGCGTTCGGCAATGGCGCGCCCTTCCGCCAGTCGTCCCTTGAGCAGCTGCAGCACGCCATTGCGCGCAGCCTGCCCTGAGCCGTCGCCCGCCGTGGCCGCGGTCAGCGCGGTCATCTCGCGGCGCAAGGCTTCGCCGTCGATCAATTCGTCGAGCCTCAGGGAGATTTTTGCCATATATCCAGTCGGCCTTGCCGTTTCGGCGGCGTCTATAGCGCGTTTTGACGGCGCTGGGTATGGGGCGTTGAAAGCCGGTTCAAGACCCGGCTGAGCTTTGGCTCGGATAAGTAAATGGAATGACCATTCTCCGCTTCAGCCGACAGAAATCGACAATGCGCTTGCCTATTCGCCGAGCCTCGGCTTTGACCTTCGCTATAGCTGTCTTTCTGCGTTTCCTGGTCCCGGCGGGTGCGGCGCACTGGATATCCCGCTTTTCCCTGAGCAGGCTTGGCAATTGGAGCGCCCTGTCGCCAAGGAACTGATCTTGCGCGCAGAGCGCAGGAACAATCTGATAGATCGTCTCGCCTCGCAAAACCGAAAACTCCGGGTTGAAGACAAGGTCGTCGACTGCAATGCCGATCTCCTCGGTGGCCTTGATCAGGTCGAGCGCGGTTTGCCTCGAGATGATGTAGCCGGCGGTTCCTATATGTCCGGCGTCGAGTTTGGATGTGGAAAAGCCGTGACCGATGGCAATGCGCTTGCGTCGGATCACGGTCTTACAAAAGTAGCTTTCGAGCTTGACGACTTCGGCATCGGCTGGAATCCAGTCGCTGTCGCGAAGCAATGCGCCGGCTTTTGCGGCAAAGACGATGTCGTCCTCGAAGACTGCCCCGTAGCGAGCGTCGCCTTGCGCGATGACAGCCCAGCAGGCCCGGTGACTGAGCAGGCAGGCGATCTCGCCGTCGGTCAATGGCAGCCTGTTCCGATATCCGACATTTTGCGGCATCAGGTCCAGGTCCGGCCGATCCCGTGCGTCTATGGCCTGAACGCGTTCGAATGGCACGCCGATGCGGGCAAATTCCGCCGTCACACGGGCAAGGCGATCGGGAGACCGATCGAGATTGATGACCAGACGCTTCATTGCCAAAGAAAATCTCAACCCTGGGACGCTCACTCTCTAGCAGGGGTGGTGTTGCCGCGTGAGACTTTTTCTGGGGAGGATGGGCGCGCCGTGGACTGGAAAAGAAAAGTCGAAACAGCCCTTGACCTTCCAGTTACTGGAAGCCCTATCTCGACTTCACACACTGATCCATCAAGGCATTTTCGAATGACGCATTCCGATCACGGTCATCACGCGCATGGTAGTTGCTGCTCGACAAAAGGCGCCGTGCCTAGCGTCGTCCGCGACCCGGTCTGCGGCATGATTGTCGACCCGGTCGCCGGCAAGCCGACATCAGAGCATGATGGCCATCTCTATCATTTCTGCAGCCAGGGCTGCCGCGCGAAATTCGTCGCCGAACCGGAGAAATTCCTGACCGCCGCCGATCCGGTTTGCGGCATGAGCGTCGACCGCGCGACTGCCAGGCACTTTGCCCGCCACGAGGGTCAGGGCTTCTATTTCTGCTCCGCCGCCTGCCAGGCGAAATTCGAGGCTGAGCCGCAAAAATATCTCGGCGACAGGCCGGCGCCTCAGCCGATGCCCAAGGGCACGCAATACACCTGCCCGATGCATCCCGAAATCATCCGCGACAAGCCCGGCTCCTGCCCAATCTGTGGCATGGCCCTGGAGCCGATGGGCGTGCCGACGGGCGAGGAAGGGCCAAATCCCGAGCTGGTCGATTTCACCAGGCGGTTATGGGTGAGCGCTGTCCTGTCGGTCCCCCTTCTGATCATCGCCATGGCGCCCATGATCGGCCTGACGTTTGAAGGCCTGGTCGAGGACCGGACAAAGGTCTGGATCGAACTGGTCCTGGCAAGTCCGGTGGTGCTTTGGGCCGCCTTCCCCTTCTTCCATCGCGGCTGGGATTCGCTCGTCAACCGCAGCCCCAACATGTGGACGCTGATTTCGCTCGGCGTGGGCGCTGCCTATCTCTATAGCGTCGTCGCCACGCTGTTTCCGGACATTTTTCCGCATCGGTTCCGCAGCCATGGCGGTGCTGTGCCGGTCTATTTCGAGGCTGCCGCCGTCATCGTTGCGCTGGTCTTCCTTGGCCAGGTGCTGGAGCTGCGCGCCCGTGAAAAGACCGGCTCGGCAATCCGCGCCTTGCTCGATCTCGCGCCGAAGACCGCGCGGCTGATCGCCGCCGATGGCTCCGAAGACGATGTGCCGCTCGACGCGGTCAAGGCCGGCGATCGCCTGCGCATCCGCCCCGGCGACGCCGTACCGGTCGATGGCACAGTGCTGGAAGGCCGTTCCTCGATTGATGAATCGATGATCACGGGCGAGCCGTTGCCGGTCGAGAAGACCGAGGGCGATGCGCTGACCGGCGGCACCCTCAATAAGAACGGTTCGCTGATCATGCGCGCTGAGAAGGTCGGCGCCGAGACGACGTTGGCGCGCATCGTCGAGCTCGTCGCCAAGGCGCAGCGCTCGCGCGCCCCGATTCAAGGGTTGGCCGATCGCGTTTCTTTCTACTTTGTCCCGGCCGTCGTCCTTGTCGCGATTGCCGCTTTTATCGCCTGGGCGATCTTCGGACCCGAGCCCAGCCTGATCTTTGCCATCGTCTCCGCGGTGTCGGTGCTGATCATCGCTTGCCCCTGTGCGCTCGGTCTCGCCACGCCTATGTCGATCATGACCGCCACCGGGCGCGGGGCGCATGCCGGCGTGCTGATCAAGGAGGCGGCCGCGCTCGAACGCTTCGCCTCGGTCGACACGCTGATCGTCGACAAGACGGGTACGCTGACCGAAGGCCGGCCGAAACTGACCGATGTCGTTGCGGCAAACGGTTTTTCCGAGATCGAATTGCTGGCGCTTGCCGCCGGTCTGGAGAAAGGGTCGGAGCATCCGCTGGCCGAGGCCATCGTCGACGGCGCCGCCACGCGCGGTGTGATCGTTGCCGAGGCCAGCGGCTTCGAGGCGGTCACCGGCAAGGGCGTGTCCGGTTCGGTCTCGGGAAAGACGGTTGCGCTCGGCAATACCCCGATGATGGCGGACCTTGGCGTCGACATCGCATCCATCTCGGCGAGGGCCGAGGCGTTGCAACTCGAAGGCAAGACGGCGATGTTCGTCGCTGTCGACAAGAAACTGGCCGGCCTCGTCGCCGTCGCAGACCCTATCAAGGCAACGACGGCCGAGGCGATCCGGGCGCTGCATGACAGCGGCTTGAGGATCATCATGGCGACCGGCGACAACGAACGCACGGCCAACGCGATCGCCAGAAGCCTTGGCATCGACGAGGTTCGCGCCGGCCTGCTGCCGGAGCAGAAGGCAGCCCTCGTCGAGGAACTGCGCGCCAAAGGCGCGGGCGTCGCCATGGCCGGCGACGGCGTCAACGACGCGCCCGCGCTTGCCGTGGCCGATGTCGGCATCGCCATGGGTACAGGCGCCGATGTCGCCGTCGAAAGCGCCGGCATCACTCTGGTCAAAGGCGACCTCAACGGCATCGTGCGGGCACGCACGCTGGCCCAGGCGACGATCCGCAACATCCGCCAGAACCTGTTCTTTGCCTTCCTCTATAATGTGCTTGGCGTGCCGGTCGCCGCCGGGGTGCTCTATCCGCTCACCGGCACGCTTCTGTCGCCGATGCTGGCAGCGGCGGCGATGAGCCTGTCCTCGGTGTCGGTGATCGCAAACGCATTGCGGCTGCGAACATTGAAACTCTGATCGAAGCCCCCAAATACGAAATCACTCAACAGGAGACCATGAATGACTTTGGCCAAAAAACTCGTGCTGCTGCTGATGGCGGCCGGAATGCTGGTTGCCGTCTTCCTCGAAAGCGTTCCGGCGCAGAGCGAAGAGATGAAACACGACATGGGCGCCATGGCGACGGACGCGACCAACCCGTCGACCGAAGGCTACAAGGCAGCGATGGACAGAATGCATGCCGACATGATGGCATCTGAATACACCGGCAATGCCGACGTCGATTTCGTCCGCGGCATGATCCCGCACCATCAGGGTGCGATCGACATGGCCAAGGTCGAGCTTGCCAACGGCAAGGATCCGGAAATCCGCAAGCTGGCCGAAGGCGTCATCGCCGCGCAGGAAGCCGAAATCAAGCAGATGCAGGCCTGGCTCGCCGCCCATCCGGTGAAGTAAGCTTTCGAGAACGCCTCTGGATTTCTCGTCCAGCCTGTGATGCGATCGGCCCCAACTGGAGCCCGCCATGCCATCGACCATCAGAACTACCAAACTGCCCTCAGGCGAAACCGTTCAGGTGCTTGGCCAGGGCACATGGAAGATGGGCGAGGATTCGCGCCGGCGTGCCGATGAGGTGAATGCCCTCAAGCTTGGCCTCGACCTCGGCATCACGCTGATCGACACCGCCGAAATGTATGCCAGCGGCGGCGCCGAGGAGGTGGTGGCCGAGGCTATTGCCGGGCGCCGCGACGAAACCTTCCTGGTCTCGAAAGTTCTACCATCGAACGCTTCACGCGCGGGCGTGCAGCGCGCCTGCGAAAACAGCCTGAAGCGCCTGCGAACCGACCGTATCGATCTCTATCTGCTGCATTGGCCGGGCAGCATGCCGCTGGTGGAAACGGTCACGGCCTTCGAGGCCTTGAAAAAGGCCGGCAAGATCCGCCACTGGGGCGTCAGCAATTTCGACACCGACGAGATGGAAGAACTGGTCGGCTTGCCTGCCGGCGGTAATGTCCAGACCAACCAGGTGCTCTACAATCTGGTCCGGCGTGGCCCCGAATTCGATCTCGCGCCCTGGAGCCGGCAGCGCTGCATTCCCTTGATGGCCTATTCGCCGGTCGAGCAGGGCACGTTGGCGCGCAATGCCAGGCTCGACACCGTTGCCGCCCGCCACGATGCGACCCCGGCACAGATCGCGCTGGCCTGGGTGATGCACCAGGAGGGCGTCATCGCCATCCCGAAAGCCAGCAGCCAGGAGCACGTCCGCCAGAACGTCGCTGCGCTCGACATCAAGCTTACGTTGCAGGACATCGCCGATCTCGACAGCGCCTTCCCGCCGCCGACACGCAAGCGCGGGCTGGAGATGATCTGACTACGTCCCCGCCAGCCCCTTCAGCCGGTAGAGCGCCTCCAGCGCCTCGCGCGGCGTCATCTCGTCGGGGTTGATGTCGCCGAGTGCCGCGCCCAGCGCGTTGCTCTTCACCGGCTTCGGTGCTTCCCGCTTCACAGCCACCGAAAACAGCGGCAGGTCATCCACCAGGCGGTTGGTCTTGCCGGAAACCTCTCCCTCTTCCAATTGATGCAGCACTTCCTTGGCCCGGTCCACCACCGCCTCCGGCAGGCCGGCCAGCCGCGCCACCTGCACGCCGTAGGAGCGGTCGGCGGCACCCTTGCCGACCTCGTGCAGGAAGACGACGTCGTTTTCCCATTCCTTGACCCGCATTGTGACGTTGGAGAGGCGCGCCAGCTTGCCGGCCAGCGACGTCATTTCGTGAAAATGGGTGGCGAAGATCGCCCGGCAGCGGTTCTTCTCATGCAGATATTCGACCGCCGCCCAGGCGATCGACAGGCCGTCGAAAGTGGCGGTGCCGCGGCCGATCTCGTCGAGGATCACCAGTGCACGTTCACCGGCCTGGTTGAGGATCGCCGCCGTCTCGACCATCTCGACCATGAAGGTCGAGCGGCCGCGCGCCAAATCGTCCGAGGCGCCGACGCGCGAGAACAGCCGGTCGACGACGCCGATATGGGCCGATGTCGCCGGCACGAAGGAGCCGGTCTGGGCCAGGATGGCGATCAGCGCGTTCTGCCGCAGGAATGTCGACTTGCCGCCCATGTTCGGGCCGGTCAAAAGCCAGATCGCACCGTTCCTGGCACTGCCCTCCGGCGACAGGTCGCAATCATTGGCGACGAACGGGCCTTCGCCCGAACGGCGCAAGGCCTGCTCGACCACCGGATGCCTGCCGCCCGCAATCTCGAAGGCAAGGCTGGAATCCACCACTGGCCTGCACCAGGCCTCGCTTTCCGACAAAAGCGCGAGTGCCGCCGAGACATCGAGCACGGCCAGCGCATCCGCACCGGTGCGGATCTTCTCCGCTTCGGAGACCGCTTCCGCCGTCAGCGCGTCAAAGGCGGCAAGCTCGATGCTCAGCGCCCGGTCGGCGGCGTTGGCGATCTTGGTCTCGAGTTCGGCAAGCTCGGTCGTGGTGAAGCGCATGGCATTGGCCATGGTCTGGCGGTGGATGAAGCGCGCCTTGGCGCCATCGCTGCCGGTCATCACAGCATGATGGTTGGCGGTCACCTCGATATAGTAGCCGAGCACATTGTTGTGCCGGATTTTCAGCGAGCGGATACCGGTCTCGTCGATCAGCGAGCGCTCCAGCCCGGCGATCACCTTTCGCGATTCGTCGCGCAGCGCCCGCATCTCGTCGAGATCGGCATGGTAGCCACCGCGCACGAAGCCGCCATCGCGCTTGAGCAGCGGCAGCTCGTCGCCAAGCGCCTGCGTCAGATGCTGCGAAAGCGTTTGGGGCAGTGCATGGATGGCGGCCAATGCCGCCGCGAGTTCCCGGGGCAGGGCGGTCGCTGCAAAGATCTCGGCGATCGCGCCTGCCGCCTCGAAGCCGGCGCGCAGCGCGCCGAGGTCGCGCGGCCCACCCCGGTTGAGCGCCAGCCTGGACAGCGCGCGCGGCATGTCGGCGACGCTCTTCAGGCTCGACCGCACCGCCTGGCAAAGCCGCGTTTCTGAGCGGAAGAACGACACCGAATCCAGCCTGGCGCCGATGGCCGCGGGATCGGTCAGCGGCGCCATCAGCCGGTCGGCGAGCAGCCTTGCGCCGCCGCCCGTCACCGTGCGGTCAATCGCCTTGAACAGCGAGCCTTCGCGGCTGCCCGACAGCGTGCGCAGCAGTTCCAGATTGCCGCGCGTCGCCGGATCGATGAACAGGGTCGATCCCTGTTCCTCGCGCTCGGGCCGCGACAGTGGCGGACGCTCGGCTTTCTGCGTCTTCTCGACATAGGCGATGGCACCCGAGATCGCCGACAGTTCGGCGCGCGAAAAGGCGCCAAAACTATCCGGCGTCGCCACATCGAAGAAGCGGGCGATGCGCCCGGTGGCCGAAGCCGAATCGAACAGTGAGGGCGGCTGCGGGCTGGCGACCCGGCCGAGCACGTCGAACACCGGCTTCAGCTCCGGATCGTGGAACACCGGTTCGGCAACGATCAATTCGCGCGGATCGACACGGAAGATGTCGGCCAGCAGCCGGTCGGCGGTGGTGTCGGTGACGCGAAAGGCACCGGTCGAGATGTCGATCCAGGCCAGCGCAAAGGAGTGGTCCGCTCCACCCTTCACCCGCCCCAGCGCCATCAGGAAACTCGATTCCGATGGCGCCAGCAATTTGTCCTCGGTGATGGTGCCTGGTGTCACCAGCCGCACCACGTCGCGGCGCACCACCGATTTGCCGCCGCGTTTCTTGGCCTCGGCCGGATCCTCGATCTGTTCGCAGACGGCAACGCGGAAACCCTGGCCGATCAGCTTTTGCAGATAATCGTCGGCGGCATGCACCGGCACGCCGCACATCGGAATGTCGAGCCCTTGATACTTGCCGCGTTTGGTCAGCACGATGCCCAGCGCCCGGCTTGCCTTCTCGGCATCGTCGAAGAACAGCTCGTAGAAATCGCCCATGCGATAAAACAGCAGCGAATCGGGGTTCGCCGCCTTGATCTCGATGAATTGCTCGATCATCGGCGTGGCGCCAGCGTGGGCGGTCGGCACCGGCGTCATCGCCTCGGGGGCGTCTGGCTCGTTCGGGCTATGCATGTTCATACGCGGCACGCTAGCAGATGTGATGGTACGGTTTAATGCCGGCGCTTCGAAAAACAGGGGACGACGGGACGGCAGCTTGTCCGCAATTGCCGATGCGGACGGCGATTCCGGCGCGCTGGCGGTTTACACGCGGCGGCGCGTGGTCTTAATTCGGACCGAAACAAAGCACCCGCTTCAAGGAGGTGCTGCACCGGCGAGGAAATCAAGAACATCATGGCCAGGAAAACCGAGAACAGCGGTCCGTCCGTCAGCGCGCAGGAAGCGCTCGAATTCCATGCCATGGGCCGCCCCGGCAAGCTGGAAGTCGTCGCCACCAAGCCGATGGCAACGCAGCGCGACCTCAGCCTCGCCTATTCGCCGGGCGTCGCGGTTCCGGTTCTGGCCATCGCCGAGGATCCCAGCCGCGCCTTCGATTATACGACACGCGGCAACATGGTCGCCGTTATCTCCAACGGCACCGCCATCCTTGGTCTCGGCAATCTCGGCGCGCTGGCTTCCAAGCCGGTGATGGAAGGCAAGGCGGTGCTGTTCAAGCGCTTCGCCGATGTCGATTCCATCGACCTCGAGGTCGATACCGAGGACGCCGACGAGTTCATCAACTGCGTGCGTTTCCTTGGGCCCTCCTTCGGCGGCATCAATCTCGAGGACATCAAAGCGCCGGAATGCTTCATCATCGAGCAGCGCCTGCGCGAATTGATGGACATTCCGGTCTTCCACGACGACCAGCACGGCACCGCCATCATCTCGGCCGCTGGCCTGATCAACGCGCTGGAGATCACCGGTCGCGACATGAAGACCACGAGGATGGTCTGCAACGGCGCCGGTGCGGCCGGCATCGCCTGTATCGAACTGATGAAGGCGATGGGCTTCGCGCCCGAAAACATCACCTTGTGCGACACCAAGGGCGTGGTTTTCCAGGGCCGCACCGAAGGCATGAACCAGTGGAAGTCGGCGCATGCGGTCAAGACCGAGGCGCGCAGCCTCGCCGAGGCGCTCGACGGCGCCGACGTCTTCCTCGGCCTGTCCGCCAAGGGCGCGCTGACCACCGCCATGGTGCAGTCGATGGCCAAGAACCCGATCATCTTCGCCATGGCCAATCCTGACCCGGAAATCACCCCAGAGGAAGTGGCCGAGATCCGCACCGATGCCATCATGGCCACGGGCCGATCAGACTATCCGAACCAGGTCAACAACGTGCTCGGCTTCCCCTACATCTTCCGCGGTGCGCTGGATGTGCGGGCAACCACCATCAATGACGACATGAAGATCGCCGCCGCCCAGGCGCTGGCCGCACTTGCGCGCCAGGACGTGCCAGACGACGTCGCTGCCGCCTATCAGGGCAACCGGCCGAAATTCGGCCCCAACTACATCATCCCGGTGCCGTTCGACCCGCGCCTGATCTCGGCCATCCCGATTGCGGTCGCCAAGGCGGCGATGGATTCCGGCGTCGCCCGCAAGCCGATCCTCGATCTCGATCGTTACGCGCAGGAACTCTCCGCCCGCCGCGACCCGATCGCTTCGACCCTGCAGCGCATCTACGACCGCGTGCGCCGCCAGCCCAAGCGCATCGTCTTCGCCGAGGGCGAGGAGGAGCAGGTCATGCGCGCCGCCGTCTCCTATGTGAACCAGAAGCTCGGCACTGCCATCCTGCTTGGCCGCGACGATGTCATCAAGGAAAACGCCAAGCACGCCGGCATTGACCTCAACAAGCAAGGCATCGAGATCATCAATGCCCGGCTGTCGCGTCGCAACGGCATCTACACCGACTATCTCTACGAGCGCATGCAGCGCAAAGGCTTCCTGTTTCGCGACTGCCAGCGCCTGATCAACAACGACCGCAACCATTTTGCTGCCTGCATGGTGGCGTTGGGCGATGCCGACGGCATCGTCACCGGCGTCACCCGCAACTATTCGACCGCGCTCGACGACATCCGCCGCGTCATCGATGCCAAGCCCGGCCACCGCGTCATTGGCGTCTCGATCGTGCTGGCGCGGGGCAAGACCGTGCTGGTGGCCGACACTGCCGTGCACGACATGCCGAACGCCGAGCAGATCGCCGACATCGCCGAGGAGGCCGCGGGCTTTGCCCGCCGCATGGGTTATGAGCCGAGGCTCGCCATGCTCGCCTATTCCACCTTCGGCCATCCGCAGGGCGAGCGCTCCGAACGCGTCCAGGAAGCCGTGCGCATCCTCGACAAGCGCCGCGTCGACTTCGAATATGACGGCGAAATGGCCGCCGACGTGGCGCTCAATGCGCGGGCCATGGCGCAATATCCGTTCATAAGGCTGACCGGCCCGGCCAACGTGCTGATCATGCCGGCGTTCCACTCCGCCTCGATCTCGACCAAAATGCTGCAGGAGCTCGGCGGCTCCACCGTCATCGGCCCGCTGCTGGTCGGCCTGAACAAGCCGGTGCAGATTGTTTCGCTGAACGCCAAGGACTCAGACATCGTCAACATGGCGGCGATCGCGGCGTATACGGCGGGGACTTGAGGAGCGAGCCTGAGCGGTGGGTCCGCGAGGCGTTCAGCCCGGCGCGAACACGCGTGCGGCCTCGACGACCTCGTCGACCTGATCCTGCCGCAGCAGGTCGATGGGAATGCGGCCGTCGAGTTGCGCCGAGGGGCGCGTCAGCCACAGCCATGCGAGCCTTGGATTGGTGATCAGCGACAGCACGCCGCGAATGCCTGCAACCGGCCGGCCGTCGACGAACTGCGCCAGCGGGAAGACATGTTTGCGGCCGCCTTTGCGCAACGCGATGACCTCACCCCGTCTCTGCCAACGGTGCAGGGTCGAGCGGGCGATGCGCAAATGCTCTTCCAGATAGGTCGAGCCGGCGACGCGGCCCGCCCAGTCCTCGATCAGCATCGATTCGAGGTCATCGGACTTTGGCAGCGAAGGGGGCTCGACATCGGCAAATGGGATCGTCGGCGGATTTGTCACGCCGGCAATACCGGCTTCGCTGCGGCGCGCGGCTTCCGCCGCCAGGGCGCGCACGAATTTCGATGCCAGGCCGGGAAGGTCGGCATGGATGGCGTCGATGGCGCGCTGGTGCTTCGGTGACAGCAAGGTGACGGCGGACGCTATGCTGCCGGCGATCTTGCCGACCGAGACCATGGTGGGCTTGTTGATGGCCTCGTCATAATGGGCAAGCGCGCGTTCGACGTCCTCCGCGACCATCTCCGCGAAGTCGTCCTGCTTGAGCCCCTGGATCTGAAATCTGTTCATGCATCTGTCTCTTCGTCCGGTCGCACTCCTCCCACAGCTGCGGCCGGTTGTTGAATTTCTAGAGCGGAAAGCGAAAAGCGCGGCGGCAACAGATGCAGCGGCCCGACAGCATGCTGTCTTGCATTCTTGACACCTCTACTGACTGAGGGCGCACCGAAATGTCAGTCGCGGGACGCCCAGATTGCGTGTAGGTGCGATGTGTGACAGCCGCGCGACGGTGTTTCCTTCTCCCCTTGTGGGAGAAGGTGGATCGGCGCGCAGCGCCGAGACGGTTGAGGGGTGTTGGACGGAGCGCTGTCAGCGCCAAACTGGAGCCCCCCTCATCCGTCGCCTTCGGCGACACCTTCTCCCACAAGGGGAGAAGGGAGAACCTGCCGCTAAAGCAACCCCGCCTGTTCGGCCTCGCGGCGCAGATTCTGGCGGGGCCTGGGGCCGATCTGCTGGATCACCAGTCCGGCCGCCAGTGAGCCAAGGTCGCCGCAGGTCTGCAGGTCGCGGCCTTGCGTGTAGCCATGCAGGAAGCCGGCGGCATAGAGATCGCCGGCACCGGTCGTGTCGACCAGTTCCTTGATCGCGGTCGCCTTGATGACCACGGTCTCGTCGCCGCGCATGATCACCGAGCCTTTTTCCGAGCGGGTCACGGCGGCGATCCGGCAATCCTTGCGGATCTGCGCCAGCGCCTCGTCGAACGACGATGTCTGGTAGAGCGACTTGATCTCATGGCTGTTGGCAAAGACGATATCGACCGTGCCCGAACGCATCAGGTCGAGGAACTCGTCTCGGTAGCGGTCGACGCAGAACGAGTCCGACAATGTCATCGACACTTCCCGGCCTGCCGCGTGCGCCAGCTTCGCCGTCTGCCGGATCGCTTCCTTGGCGCGCGGCGGGTCCCACAGATAGCCTTCGAAATAGGTGACCTTGGCGCCAGAGGCCTTGTCGGCCTCGACGTCGTCAGGGCCAAGCTCGACGCAGGCGCCGAGATAGGTGTTCATCGAGCGCTCGCCGTCGGGGGTGACGAAGATCATCGAGCGCGCCGTCGGCGGCTCGCCCTTGAGCGGCTTGGTGTCGAAGGCGACGCCCTGCGCGTGTATGTCGTGGGCGTAGATTTCGCCCAGCGCATCGTTGGAGACCTTGCCGAAGAAGGCGGCACGGCCGCCGAAGCTGGCGACGCCGGCCGCCGTGTTGCCGGCGCTGCCGCCGGAGGCTTCGATCGCCGGTCCCATGCGGCTGTAGAGCAGTTCGGCGCGTTGTGTGTCGATGAGGTTCATCGCGCCCTTGATGATGCCGTTGGTCTCGAGGAATTCCTCGTCGCACTGGGCGATGATGTCGACAATGGCATTGCCGATGCAAAGCACGTCATAATCCGGCATCAAAATCTCCGCCAAAAACCCGAGCCGGCTTCTTGCCACGCCGGCCCGGCGCGGGTCTAGCGATTTGAAACCGGTTTGCCTAGGGCGTGACACGCAACTTTGGCGGAACAGGCAAAAGGCGCCTCGGCCGCGAGGCGCTATGACAATTCGACCGTGGCCGAAGCATTTCATCGCCGCACCGCCTACAAGGCAGGCTCAGACGATCCCGTTTCGAAGGCGAGCCAGCCCCCAATGTCTACAAAGAGCATGTCGACAAAGAACGAGACTGCAAAAAACGACATGACCACCGACCTGGCGCTGCTCGCCTTGCTGGCGGTGCTCTGGGGCGCCTCCTACACCTTCATTAAGATCGGCGTCGAAACCATCCCGCCGGTCACCTTCATTGCCGCCCGCACCCTGATTGCCGGCGGTATCCTGTTCGCCATCATCCGCTGGCGCGGGCTCACCATGCCGGGCGACACGGCAAGCTGGCGCCGCTTCGCTTTCCAGGCCTGTCTCAACAGCGTCATCCCGTCACCCTGATCGCCGCGGCAGAACGTTCGGTCGATGCCGGCCTCGCCACCATCCTGAATGCGACCTCGCCGATCTTCACCTTCCTCTTGACCGCGCTCATCACCCGCCACGAGCCGGTCACCTTGCGCAAACTGATCGGTGTGGGCGCCGGCATTGCCGGCATCTGCCTCATTATCGGTACGCAGGCGCTGGGTGGCCTCGGTCATGAATTGTGGGCGCAATTGGCAATCGTCGCCGCAACGGTCTGCTATGCCGGGGCCGCCATTTTCGGCCGCGGGTTCAAATGCCTCGATCCGATGCTGCCGGCCGCCGGTTCGATGCTGTGCGGCGCCGTCATTCTCGTACCCCTCAGTCTGGTGTTCGACCAGCCATGGACGCTGGCGCCCTCGACCGCATCTATCCTGGCCCTGCTCGGCCTGTCGGTCTTTTCCACCGCGCTGGCCTTCGTCATCTATTTCCGCCTCATCCACACGCTGGGTTCGGTCGGCACCACCTCGCAGGCCTATCTGCGCGTGCCGATCGGCGTCGGCATCGGCGCCCTTTTCCTCGGCGAAAGCCTGGGCTCGACGGCATGGCTGGGCATGGGTTTTGTCGTGGCCGGGGTCGCCGCCATGACCATCCCGATTCGAAAGCCGGCATTTGCGCGGTAGAGCAATGCCAGGAAAAGTGTGAAGGGGTTTTCCCGGGAAAAGCGGATAGCGCTTCCCCCGGGAATCGCGTCAAAGCAAAGAGCCAGCCGGCTTGTGCTCATGGCCTGCGCTGCCTATCTCGGAAGCGCCCGCCTTTTCGACGGTGTCTGGTGACCTGGGGGTAAAGCACTGTGATTTTCGACGCTGCCCGCACTGCGGCCCTCGAGCTGTTTTCGCCTCCTTTTCGGGCCGTGTTCGTCAAGACGCTGGGCTTGACCGTGCTGGCGCTGGTGGCTCTGTGGTTCGGCTTGACCAGCCTCGTCGAGTGGCTGGCGCTGCCTTGGCTGCAGACCCTGTTGCCCGGCATGCCGTCCTGGGCCGGTTGGCTCGGCGGCATCATCGCGGCAATAGCGCTTGCCTTCGGCATGGCGTTGCTCATCGCGCCGGTGACGGCCGTTGTCGCCGGCCTGTTCCTCGACGATATCGCCGAAGTGGTCGAGCGCACCGACTATCCCGGCGCTCCGACCGGCCGCGCCATGCCGGCGCTGCGTTCGCTGGTGCTGTCGGCGCGATTCCTCGGCGTCGTCATTCTTGGCAACATCGTCGCCTTGCTGCTTCTCCTGGTGCCGGGCATCAACATAGCCGCCTTCTTCATCGTCAACGGCTATCTGCTCGGGCGCGAGTTCTTCGAATTCGCCGCCATGCGCTTTCGCGGGGAAGACGAGGCCAGGGCCTTGCGCAGGCACTATGCCGGCACGGTGTTTCTCGCCGGGCTGGTTATCGCGGCTTTCCTCGCCGTGCCGTTGCTTAACCTGCTGACGCCGCTGTTCGCCGCCGCCATGATGGTGCATCTGCACAAGGCGATCTCGGCGCGGGAAGTGGCTCGAGCTGGATATCGGCGCACTTAACGCAGGAGAAATCCGCGCCCCAGTTCGTCGTCTGCCTCAACAACGAACTCAGCCCGCCCGGAATAATAGGCGCGGCCGCCGACGCGGGCGATGATCGCCCCGTGCGGGCCAGCCTTCGCCGTCCGCACCACCGCTCCCGAAAAACGCGAGCCGGCAATGCTCTCGAACATGCGCGTCTGTCCGATCGCGATTTCGCCCTTGGCATGCATGGCCGCCAGCCTTGCGGTGACGCCGGAGCCGGTCGGCGAGCGGTCGACCTCGGCTTCGGCGAAGACGCAGATGTTCTTGGTCACCTCGCCGGAAAATGCATCGCGGCCATCGGTCAGGATGGTGCCGTAGAGAAAGGCAAGATCGGCGTGGTCGGGATGCGACAGCGGAAATTCGGCCTTGAGCCTGTCCGTCAGCGCCGTTGCCGCATCGACGAAATCGCGCACCCGGCTTCTGCCGAACTCAAGCCCGAATTGGTGACACTCGGCCAGCGCGTAGAAGGCGCCGCCATAGGCGACGTCGAAGCCGATCGTGCCGTGGCCCGCCAATTCGATCGTCTGGCCGCCGGCGAACAGGAAGGCCGGCACGCTTTCGAACGAGACCGCGCCGGCCTTGCCGTCCCTGACCTCGACCGAGGCGACGACCAGCCCGCACGGCGCCTCGATCTTGACAGTCGTGATTGGCTCCTGTTTCGCCACCAGCCCCTCGTCAATGGCATAGCGCCCGAGCGCGACGATGGCGTGGCCGCACATGGTCGAATAACCCTCATTGTGCATGAACAGCACGGCGAGATCGGCGCCGGGCAGGTCCCGCTCTACCAGCAAGGCGCCATACATGTCGTAATGACCGCGCGGCTCGAACATCAGGATTTTCCTGAGATGATCGAGATGGTCGCGCACATAGGCGCGCTTTTCCAGGATCGTGCCCTTCGGGATATCCGGATAGCCGCCGGTGACGATCCGGAGCGGCTCGCCGCCGGTATGCATGTCGACGACGGTAAGCGTCATGCGATGGGCCTCATCTAGACTGAAGGTTTGGTAAACAGCGCCTGCAATTTGCTGAACGGCATGGCGGCGCGGGTGAAGCCGAAGGTGCCGTCCTGCTGGATCTCGCGCGCCGCCGTTTCCAGCATGCCATAGGCGAAATTGGTCAGCCACGGCCCGAGCGAAATCCGCTTGACGCCGGCTATGGCGAGATCGGCGATGGTGAAGCCTGGTACCGCCATGACATTGACCGGCTTGCTGACCGCCGAGCAGAGCGTGCGGATCATCTCGACGTCGCCGATGCCTGGCGCATAGAGCACGTCGGCGCCGGCCTTCTCGAACGCCTGCAGCCGCTTGATCGTGTCGTCGAGGTCGGACTTGCCCCACAGAAAATTCTCGGCGCGCGCGGTGAAGACGAAATCGCGTTTCAGGGCCCGCGCCGCCTCCACGGCCGCCGCAACGCGTTCGACAGCGTGCGCAAAATCATAGATCGGCCTGTCAGGGTCACCGGTGTGATCCTCGATCGAGCAGCCGGCAAGACCGGCCGCTTCGGCGGCGAAGACGGTTTCAGCGGCCTGCTCGGCGCTGTCGCCCTTGCCTTTCTCGAGGTCGGCCGAGACCGGCAGGCTGGTCGCCGCTGTCACCTCGCGGCAATGGTGGATCATCTGGTCGAAGGTCACCGCGCCGTCCGGCAGGCCGCGCGAAAAGGCAAAGCCGGCGCTGGTCGTCGCCAGTGCCGTGAAGCCGAACGAGCCGAGCAGCTTCGTCGTGCCGACATCCCAGGGATTGGGCATGACGAAGGTCGAGGCAT
The DNA here is from genome assembly GCF_003997495.1 of Mesorhizobium sp. M7A.F.Ca.US.008.03.1.1. Taxonomy (GTDB): domain Bacteria; phylum Pseudomonadota; class Alphaproteobacteria; order Rhizobiales; family Rhizobiaceae; genus Mesorhizobium. The sequence goes on from NZ_RZRU01000003.1 coordinate 151,339, forward strand.
GCAGGTCGCGGAAGATCTTGCCCTTGTCCATGGTAGTACCCCCATCATATACGGTGTGGCTAAGTGGATTTTATCCTGCCCTATTTGGCCCGGCAAACGAATGCGGTTGGTTCAGAAGCGTTTGGCGTTCTCTCCTGCCAATTTGTCCAGCGCGTCGGAATCCTTGGCGTAGCGCGATGTCTTCTTGTCCCAGTGATAGGTGACGGAAATGTCGTGGGACTCTGGTCTCGGCGGAGTGTCGTCGCAGCTTTCGCCGTTCAGCACTGTAGAGTCGGTCACCGTTACCTTGATAGCGGCATAAGGCTGGCTGCCGGGGACGGTTTGAAAAGCGACGTCCTGCTTGCGGCTGTAGGCGCACAGGTTCTCATCGAACGTATAGATCATGTCGATCAGTTCGAATTTGTCGTCGCGGATCATGATCAGCGGCGTGATCACATAGTTCTGGCTCGAATTGAAATGCGCGCTCATGGTGATGAGGACGTCATCGTTGGCGCCGACGGAAAGCTTGCCCGGTTCGCGGAAATAGGTGCCGCGGTCGAGGGCGACATTGACCGCATCGAGCAGCTTTGGCTTGCCCGTAATGTCGTAGAGCGCCAGCACCGCATAGCCTTCGGCGCTGTCGGGAGAATCGCCGAGGTCGAACAGCATGGTCAGCCGATCCTTGCCGCCGGCCTTGATCGCAAGCACCGCGGCATTGGAAAAGCCCGAAGTCTCGGGCGGTGAGCCGCCGCTGTCCGGTCCCTCGACATGACGCATCTCGATCGGTAACCCGGCCCTGTAGAAGCCGTCCTTGTCCGCGGCGAGGTTGGGAATGACCATCCTGGCGAGGTCGAGATAGGTGACATCCGTGCGGCCGGGCAAAGCGCTGCCGAGTTCCGGGAAGCCGACGGCCTGGGCGCCGGCCGCGGTACATAGAAACGGCAGCAGCATCAAGGCGCGGATTAAGCGGAGCAGGCTGGATTTCATGCGTGGCCTCAAGTTGGCGGAGCCAAGCTAGCACGGACAATCGAGGCGTACAGCCGCGGGCTGAAGATCAGGTCAGTGGATCGGCACCAGCCCGGCCAGTTCGCGCATGTCGTCGAACAGGATGCCGCCTGCCTGGATCAGGCCGTCGCGGTCGGAATAGGGATCGCCGTGATAGGAAAACACCCGCATGCCGGCGGCAATGCCGGCATGCGTGCCGGCGACGCTGTCCTCGATGACGATGCAGTCGGCGGGCGCAAAGCCCATGGTTTTCGCAGCATGCAGGAACAGGTCCGGAAACGGCTTGCCGCGCGCGACCATGGTCGAGGAAAACATCGCGTGTTCGAACAGCGGCAACAGCCCGGTCTGGCCGAGCGTGATGTGCATCTTCGACACCCGAGCCGAGGTGGCGACGCAATAGGCGATGCCGGTGGAACGTACGGCTTCGACAAACTCGCGGACGTAGGGGATCGCCTCGACGCCATCGGCGAATAGGTCCGGAAGGCCGGCATTCCAGCGATCGACGAAATCGACGCCGAGCCTGACGCTGGTCTCTTCCTCGATCTCTTTCTGCACCGACGCCATGCTGCGGCCGGAGAAATTCTTGCGGCAATATTCGAAGCTTGTCGGATGGCCGGCAGCGGACAGCCATTCGGCGAGGCGCCGATTGGCCAGGTTCTCGGTATCGACCAGGATGCCGTCGCAGTCGAAGATGACAAGTTTAGGCAGTTCAGGCATCAGGCAGTGCCGGTCGATCCGAACCCGCCCGCGCCACGCTCCGTGCCGCCGGCCAAAGTGCGCTCTTCCACGCCCGCCTGCGTCACCGCGGCGAAGACGATCTGGGCGATGCGCATGCCGCGCGTCACGGCAAAGTCCTCGTCGCCGAGATTGATCAGCAGCACCTTGACCTCGCCACGATAGTCGCTGTCGATGGTGCCGGGCGTGTTCAAAACGGTAAGGCCATGTTTGAAAGCAAGGCCCGAGCGCGGTCGGACCTGGCCTTCCATGCCTTCCGGAATTTCCAGGATAAGCCCCGTCGGCACCAGCGCGCGTTTTCCGGGCAGGATCAGCAGCGGCCGGTCCTCGGGCACCGCGGCGCGCAGATCCATGCCGGCGGCACCGGTGCTTTCATAAGCAGGAAGGGGAAGTCCTTCAGCATGCGGCAACCTGACGAAGCCGACGGTCGGACCGATGACGGAGGGAGTTTGAAGGGCTGCGCGCATAAAATCGATCCTATCGGCGCGAACGGCGATTCGGTCAACTCGACTGTACCGCTATCAACGGCTTTCTTTCGGGCATCACCATGAACCCGAGGTGTGTTGAGATTCAGGTCAGGCCGAGTCGAAAACGATGGCTTCCGAGAACCGGAGCGGAGCGTACTTGAAGTACGTGAGCTCAGTTCTACCGCGACGCGGTAGAACGGGGAAGCGCAGGAAACCATCGTTTGCAGCCCGGCATCACCTGAATATCGATACACCTCAGCGCAGTTCCATCGGAACGACGGTCGTCTCCTTGATTTCCTCCATCACGAACGACGCGGAAACATCCGACAGCGCCACCTTGGCAATCAGCCGCTGGTAGAGCCGGTCGTAGGCCTTCACGTCGGCGACGCGGGCGCGCAAGACATAATCTAGGTCGCCGGACATGCGGTAGACGCCGGTGATCTCGGGAAAGCCGGTCACCGCCGCCCGGAACTTCTGCAGCCACTCCGGATCGTGGTTGGACGTGCGGATCAGGATGAAGACGGAAAGGCCAAGTCCGAGCTTTTCAGCATCGACCAGCGCCACCCTGCCGGTGATGACACCAGCCTCTTCCAGCCGCTTCACCCGCCGCCAGCAGGCATTGCGCGACAGCGCCACCCGTTCCGACAGCTGGTCGACCGACAGCGTGCCGTCGCGTTGCAACTCGGCGAGCAATTTTCGGTCGATTTCGTCAATTTCCAGCGCCATGTGGGATAATTGTCCCATGGATAACCGAAATACAAGGACATTTTGAGACCGATGAACCGGCGAAGCGTGTCAGGATACTCATATCAGGAACTTGAAGCGCTGAAGGGGAACCAGCATGTCGGTCGCAAGGATTTTCACCTCTCATCCGGCCAAGGTCGGCGAAACCTATTTCAGCCACATGGGCTTTGCCGCCTGGTTTTCGTCGCGCCTGTTGATGGCTGCCGGCGCCGCCCTCGTTCATGCTTTCTTGCCGTTTCTGTTTGAAACTACCGCCAGCCGAATCGTTCGCGAGCTTTACGAGCGGACGCACAACAGAGGCACACACGCGACCAAGGAGCCCGTCGCTCTTATGGATCGCGCCTAGAGGACGACAGAGCGATGTGCCGGTGGGCGGCCTATCTCGGTGAAGCGGTCTTTCTCGAAGACATCCTCACGGCGCCCTGTCACTCGCTGATCGCCCAGAGCCATTGTGCGCAGGAAGCGAAATCGCCGACCAATGGCGACGGCTTCGGCCTTGCCTGGTATGGCGACCGCCCGGAGCCGGGTCTCTATCGCGATATCCTGCCGGCCTGGTCCGATCCCAATCTGAAAAGCCTGTGCCGGCAGATCAAATCCGGCCTGTTCCTTGCCCATGTGCGGGCGTCGACCGGCGGCGCCACCAGCCGCATGAACTGCCACCCGTTCATCTCCGGCAACTGGTCGTTCATGCACAACGGCCAGATCGGCGGTTTCGAGAAGATCCGCCGCGCGCTGGAGAACTCGCTCTCCGACGCGGTCTTCGACCAGCGCGAAGGCACCACCGATTCCGAACTGTTCTTCCTGCTGATGATCGACGAGGGATTGGCCACCGATCCGCAAGGCGCCGTCTCCCGCGCCACCAGCCGCGTGCTCGAAGCCTCGCGCCGGGCCGGCCTCGAACCGGCGCTGAAGCTCACCGCCGCCTTCTCGGATGGCCAGGCGCTGCATGCGGTGCGCTACGCCACCGACGCCCATGCTCCGACGCTCTATACTTCTATCCTGCGCAAGGGCGGCGGCCGCTGCATCGTTTCCGAACCGTTCGACCGCGAGGGCGGCGACTGGCAAGCGATCCCGCCGGCGAGTTTTGTCACGATCACCGGCGATGGCATCAGCATTCGCCCCTTTGCTCCGGTTGTGGCGAAGCTGGCGCTGGTTGGGTAGGCTTTCGCCTGGTTGCAAATTGCGGCATGTCGCGGGACAACGCCCTCCTCTGTCCTGCCGGACATCTCCCCCTCAAGTGGGGAGATTGGCAGCTTCGCCGCCCGCGCGTCCTTGCAACATTGGAGATTGGCGAAAGCCGTGACGCTATCCAATCTCCCCACTTGAGGGGGAGATGTCCGGCAGGACAGAGGGGGGTGCCGTCGAGTGCAGACTTGGACAGTTCCCGCCTGCACAATATCGATCAAACGCGACCAATCCTCGAATGCTCAACTCCGCTTGAAATTGCGCCGTAGTCCGCCATCTTCATGGACACGCGCGGCCAAGCCGGAGCATTCCTCATGGACATCGCCTTGTCCTCAACCGTCGAACTGGCCGCCGCCATCGCCAAGCGAAAAATCTCCGCTGTCGAAGCACTCGTCGCGCATCTGGCCCAGATCGACGCGCACAACGAGGCCGTCAACGCCGTCATTTCGCTCGACAGCGAAGGGGCTCACGAGCGCGCCAAAAAGGCCGACGCCGCCCAGGCGCGCGGCGCCGCACTTGGGCCTCTGCATGGCGTGCCGTTCACGCTGAAGGACACGCACGAAACGTCAGGCATGAGGACCACTGTAGGCTTCCCGCCCTTTGCCGACTATGTCGCCAAACAGGACAGCCCGGTCGTCACCAGACTGAAAGCGGCCGGCGGCGTCCTGATGGCCAAGACCAATGTCGCGACCATGCTTTCGGACTGGCAGTCGAACAATCCGCTGTTCGGCCGTACCAACAATCCATGGAATCTCGAGCGCACCGCCGGCGGCTCCAGCGGCGGTGCCGCAGCTGCACTTTGCTCGGGAATGACGCCGTTCGACGTCGGCACCGACATGCAGAACTCGATCCGCTTGCCGGCCGCCTTTTGCGGTGTTTATGGCCTGAAGCCGACGGAGCATCGTGTCTCGCTGGCCGGCGCCTTCCCCGATCCGGGCGGTGCCGCGCGCAGCGTGCGGCTGATGTCCTGCCTCGGGCCGTTGGCGCGCAGTGTGGAAGATTTGGCGCTGATCTACCAAATCATCGGCGGCCCGGACAGGCGCGACACCGATCTTGCGCCGGTGCCGGTCGAGGACATGCCGAAGCTCGATCCCAGGACACTGCGCATTGCCTTCGCGCCATCCTTTCCCAGCTTTCCGGTGGCCGGCGACATCTCTGCCGCAGTCGAAAGTCTCGCAGGGCATCTGCAAGGCGCCGGCGCCGTCGTCGAAGAAGCAAAACTGCCAAAACTCGATCTGCACGACGATCTGGAGCAGGGCGGCGCGCTGATCGGGATGATGATGGAGGCCGCTCAGCCGGAGCCGCCGGAGGAACCGACACCGGTTTCGCGCTGGTTCGAGGCGCTCGCCCGCCGCGACACATCCATGCTCGCCTGGGACCGGTTCTTCGAGGACCATGACGCACTGCTCTGCCCGGTCGCCATGACCACCGCTTTCCCGCATTGCGAGTCGGGCACGCCGATCAATGTCGACAGCAAGGAGCAGAGCTACTGGATGCTGCCGGCCTATGGCGCTGTCTTCAACTACAGCGGCCATCCAGCCCTTTCCATTCCATGCGGACAGGACAGCGCCGGCCTGCCGATCGGCCTGCAACTGGTCGGCAAACGCTGGTTGGAGTCACAGCTGCTCGGCATCGCCAAGGCAATCGAACCACTCACAGGCGGCTTTCGCCGTCCGCCCGCCTATTGAGCGAAGCGCGACAATCCATAAGGGGCAAGTAAGGTGTCGCGCTCGCCGTCGAGAATTTCCTTTGTGGCGAAAAGGCCGACGGCCGGCGCCAGCGTGATGCCGGAATGCATGACGGCGACGTAGACACCATCCATGCCTTCTGCGCGGCCGATGATCGGAAAGCCGTCGATCGGCGTCGGCCGATAGCCGACCGTATAGAAATCGAGTTCCAGCCCCTCGCTGTCGCGCAGCATGGCTTTCATGGCCGCAAACAGCGCGCGGGCGGTGGCTTCGGCATCCATGCCCGGATCCGCGCCGCCAAAATCCGAGCCGGCGATGATGCGGCCTTCCGCCGTCTGGCGCATGTGCAGCCGCTCGGCCAGAATCAGGCCGTTGAGCAACTTCTTGTAAGGCCGCGAGTGGACGATCAGGCCGGGCGGCGTTTCGATCGGCAGGTTGATCCCGGCGGTCGCGGCGATCTCCGGCGAGCCGACACCGGCCGCGACCACCACCTCGTCCGATGCAATCAATCCGTGCGATGTGTCGACACCGGTGATCCTGCCGCCGGTCTGGACCAGGGCCGTCACCGTGCTGGAGATGATCTTCGCGCCATCTCGCTCCGCTTCTGCCAATAGGGCACGGGCGGCGGCCACGGGCTCTGCGACACCTTCTTCGGCGACATACAGGGCAAAATCCGGAAGCTCGGTGAGATTGGGCTCGATACGCGCGGCACGGGCGCGGTAGACGCGCTCGATGCCATAGCCCCAGGCGGAATGTTCCGTGGCGTAGGTTTCCATGTCGGCCGCGGGTAAATCCCAACACAGGCCGCCGCACCAGCTCAGCGGCAGGCCGGGCAGATCCCGCGCCAGCCGCGACCATTCGGCCATCGCGCGGGTGCGCAGCCGGAAATAAGGCGCCGGATTGCCCCAGCTGGCATTGATCCAGGCGAACGAATTTGGCGTTGCCACCCCGCCGGCAGCACTGTCGGCAATCACCGTCACTTGCGCACCCGCTCTGCTCAGATGCCAGGCGATGGAGGCGCCGATGATGCCGGTGCCGATGACGATCACTTGTTTCGCCGCAGTCATGCTTGCTCCTCTGCCTCGCCATCCCGAGGATGTTCATCCAGTGCCATCCCCGCAGCCGCTTGCCAACATCGCGCAGCGCAAAATGTGCGGCAATGCACTGGCCGGAGCCGCAGCGCGACTGAGCTGTACGCTCTGACGGTGAGACGGCGATCAGCAGCGTCCGAGCCGCCGGACCGGTCGACAGGCCGGCACTGCGCTGCTAGAAGCCCGGCCTGTCACACGGAAATCCCAGAGAATGCCCGAAGCAATAGAAGAAGAAGTGGCGCGCCGCCGCACCTTCGCCATCATCGCGCACCCGGACGCCGGCAAGACCACGCTCACCGAAAAGCTGCTGCTGTTCGGTGGCGCCATCCAGCTTGCCGGCGAGGTCAAGGCCAAGAAGGACAAGATCCAGACGCGGTCCGACTGGATGAAGATCGAGCGCGAGCGCGGCATCTCGGTCGTCACTTCGGTGATGACCTTCGAGTATGAGGGCAATGTCTTCAACCTGCTCGACACGCCCGGCCACGAGGATTTCGCCGACGACACCTACCGCACGCTGTCGGCGGTCGACTCGGCCGTCATGGTCATCGACGCCGCCAAGGGCATCGAGCCGCGCACGCTGAAGCTGTTCGAGGTTTGCCGGCTGCGCGACATCCCGATCATTACCTTCGTCAACAAGATGGACCGCGAAAGCCGCGACCCGTTCGAGATCCTCGACGAGATCGAGCAGAAACTGGCGCTCGACACCGCGCCGATCACCTGGCCGATCGGCCGGGGAAAGACCTTTTCCGGTACCTATCATCTGGCGCTGAACGCCGTGCGCAGGGGCGATGATGAGAAGGAGCGCACGCCGGTCAACGGTCCTGATTCCAACCGCGTCGCCGGCCTGTTGCCTGAAAACGAACGCGAGGCCTTCATTGAGGAGCTGGACCTGGCGCGCGGAGCCTGCCGGCCGCTCGACATCGACGCTTTTCGCGAAGGCCACCTGACGCCGGTCTATTTCGGCTCGGCGCTGCGCAATTACGGCGTCCGCGACCTGATCGAGGCGCTTGGCGCCTTTGGACCGCCGCCGCGCGCGCAAGAGGCCGATACCCGCAAGGTCGAGGCGACCGAGGAGAAGATGACGTCCTTCGTCTTCAAGATCCAGGCCAACATGGACCCCAACCACCGCGACCGCATTGCCTTCGTCCGCGTCTGTTCGGGCAAGCTCGAGCGCGGCATGAAGGCCAAGCTGGTGCGCACGGGAAAACCGATGTCGCTGTCGGCGCCGCAGTTCTTCTTTGCCCGCACACGAGTCACCGCTGACGAGGCCTTTGCCGGCGACGTCGTCGGCATTCCCAACCACGGCACGCTGCGCATCGGCGATACGCTGACCGAGGGTGAGGAAATTCTTTTCAGGGGCGTGCCGAATTTCGCACCGGAAATCCTGCGTCGCGTTCGCCTGGGCGACGCCATGAAGGCCAAGAAGCTCAAGGAAGCGCTGCACCAGATGGCAGAGGAGGGCGTCGTGCAGCTGTTTTCGCCCGAGGATGGCTCGCCGGCCATCGTCGGCGTCGTCGGCGCGCTGCAGCTCGACGTGCTGAAGGAACGGCTGAACTTCGAATACACGCTGCCGGTCGAATTCGAAATGTCGCGCTTTTCGGTGTGTCGCTGGATCTCGGCCGACGACAAGGCCGAGACGCTTCGCTTCATCGAGGCGCATCGCGGCGACATCGCCCGCGATCTCGACAACGATCCGGTGTTCCTCGCCCAGCACGCCTTTTCGCTGAATTACGAAGCGGAACGCTGGAAGGCGATCAAGTTTGCCACGATCAAGGACTATCAGGTCCGCGACAGGGCGGCTTGAAGTTCTCCCTTCTCCCGTTTTACGGGGAGAAGGTGCCCGAAGGGCGGATGAGGGGCAGCGCCGACCTCAAGGACCAATGGCCTCCTATGCCCCCGGCCCGTCGCAGGCTCCGGGCGTCCGCTACGCGGACCGCTTCTCACCCTTTCGCCGCCTCTTCGATCTTGGCGATGTCGATCTTGCTCATCTGCATCATCGCCGACATCACGCGGCCGGCCTTGGCCCGGTCCGGATCCAGAAGCAGTCTCGGCAACTGCTCCGGCACGACCTGCCAGGAGACGCCGAATTTGTCCTTCAGCCAACTGCATTGCGACGGTTGGCCGCCACCTTCGATGAGCTTGTCCCAGAAGTAATCCACCTCTTCCTGCGTCTTGCAGTCGATCGACTGCGACATCGCCTCGGTGTGCTTGAACTGCGGTCCGCCGTTGAGCGCCTGGAACTGCACCCCGTCGAGTTCGAACGTGGCCACCAGCACCTTGCCTTCATCGGCGTAGCCTTTGGGCCAGCGCATTACGCTCAGCACCTTCGAATTCTTGAAGATGGAGACGTAGAAGTTCATTGCCTCTTCGGCCTGGCCATCGAACCACAGGCAGGTGGTGATCTTTTGCATGTCGTGCTCCTCGGGTTGGTTTGGTTGCGGTTACGGCGAAACGGCTGACTCCGGGAATGGTGCTGCCATTTCCAAACCGTTTTCCTAAGGACGGCCGTGGGGCACGCGATCCGACAAGAGGGTGCATCTTTTTGGAAGATCTGATTCTTGCAAGGAATCTGGCGCATTGCAAAATTGTGGCCAGACCGGGCTTGCGCGTCTATAACGCCTGCGGTCCGAACTCAGCTTCGCCGCGCCATTCCTAGGCTGCGGCCAGCCACCAAGGAAAAAACATGCCTGCCTATCGCTCCCGCACCACCACCCATGGCCGCAACATGGCCGGCGCCCGCGGGCTCTGGCGCGCCACCGGCATGAAGGACTCGGATTTCGGCAAGCCGATCATCGCGGTGGTCAACTCCTTCACCCAATTCGTGCCGGGCCATGTTCACCTCAAGGATCTCGGCCAGCTGGTGGCGCGCGAGATCGAGAAGGCCGGCGGCGTTGCCAAGGAATTCAACACCATCGCCGTCGATGATGGCATCGCCATGGGTCATGACGGCATGCTCTATTCGCTGCCGTCGCGCGAATTGATCGCCGATTCGGTCGAATACATGATCAACGCTCACTGTGCCGACGCCATGGTCTGCATCTCCAACTGCGACAAGATCACGCCCGGCATGCTGATGGCCTCGTTGCGCCTCAACATCCCGACTGTCTTCGTTTCCGGCGGCCCGATGGAGGCCGGCAAGGTGGTGCTGGCCGGCAAGACGCAGGCGCTCGACCTGGTCGATGCCATGGTCGCAGCCGCCGACGACAGGATCTCCGATGAGGACGTCAAGGTCATCGAGCGTTCGGCCTGCCCGACCTGCGGCTCCTGCTCAGGCATGTTCACCGCCAATTCGATGAATTGCCTGACCGAGGCGCTTGGTCTGTCGCTGCCCGGCAATGGCTCGACGCTGGCTACCCACGCCGACCGCAAGCGGTTGTTCGTCGAGGCCGGCCATCTGATCGTCGATCTCGCCCAGCGCTATTACGAGCAGGAGGACGAAACCGCGCTGCCGCGCAACATTGCCTCCAAGGGCGCCTTCGAGAACGCCATGACGCTCGACATCGCCATGGGCGGCTCGACCAACACCGTGCTGCACATCCTGGCTGCCGCGCATGAGGGCGAGATCGATTTCGACCAGGATGACATCGACGCGCTGTCGCGCAAGGTGCCGGTGCTGTGCAAGGTTGCTCCGGCCAAGTCCGACGTCCACATGGAAGACGTTCACCGCGCCGGCGGCATCATGGCCATCCTCGGCCAGCTCGACAATGCCGGCCTGCTCAACCGCGACCTGCCGACGGTGCATACGTCAACCCTGGGCGAAGCGCTCGACCATTGGGATATTTCCCGCACGACCAGCCAGAGTGTGCGCGATTTCTTCCTCGCCGCCCCTGGCGGCGTGCCGACGCAGGTCGCCTTCAGCCAGGACCGCCGCTGGGACGAACTCGATCTCGACCGCGAGAAGGGCGTTATCCGCTCGACCGAACATCCCTTTTCCAAGGATGGCGGCCTTGCCGTGCTGAAAGGCAATCTGGCGCTCGACGGCTGCATCGTGAAGACGGCCGGCGTCGATGAATCGATCCTGAAGTTCACCGGCCCGGCGCGCGTCTTCGAAAGCCAGGATTCCAGCGTCAAGGCGATCCTGTCGAACGAGATCAAGGCCGGCGATGTCGTCGTCATCCGCTATGAAGGACCGCGCGGGGGCCCCGGCATGCAGGAAATGCTTTATCCGACCAGCTATCTGAAGTCGAAAGGCCTCGGCAAGGCCTGCGCTCTGGTCACCGACGGCCGCTTCTCCGGCGGCACCTCGGGCCTGTCGATCGGCCATGCGTCGCCGGAAGCCGCCGAAGGCGGGCTGATCGGGCTGGTGCAGGAGGGCGATACGATCGAGATCGACATCCCGAACCGCAGCATCCGCCTGGCTGTCGATGAGGCGGAACTCGCTGCGCGCCGGGCGGCGATGGAGGCCAAGGGCGCCCTGGCCTGGAAGCCGGAGGAAAAGCGCAAGCGCAAGGTGACGACCGCCTTGCGCGCCTATGCCGCCATGGCGACCAGCGCGGCCAAGGGCGCGGTGAGGTTTGTGCCGGAGTAAATTAAGCTGCGGCCCCCTACCTCCCCCTTGTGGGGAGGTCGGAGTGAGGTCCAGGTGGGTCGGCGCCGCACCCCCACCCCGCTGCTGCGCAGCGACCCTCCCCACAAGGGGGAAGGTAAGCTCGCCTCACGGCATCAACTGATACTCATAAAGCTTCTGATAGAGCCCGCCCTGCTTGAGCAAGGTCTTGTGCGGGCCGCTTTCCACCACCTTGCCGGCTTCGAGCACCACGATCGTGTCGGCCTGGTGCACGGTCGACAGACGGTGCGCGATGACGATCGTCGTGCGGCCTTCCATCAATTGCTTCAGCGCGTCGCGGAAAAGCGCTTCCGATTCGGCATCGAGCGCGCTGGTCGCTTCGTCCAGCAGCAGGATTTCGGCATTGCGTAACATGGCGCGTGCGATCGAGATCCGTTGGCGCTGGCCGCCTGACAGCAGGCCGCCATTCTCGCCGACATCCGTCTCGTAGCCTTTCGCCTGCGCGCTGATGAAGTCATGGGCGTTGGCCGCCTTGGCGGCGGCGATCACCTCTTCGTCGGTCGCACCCTCGCGCCCAAGCCGGATGTTGTGCATGATGGTGCCGGCAAACAGGAACGTATCCTGGCTGACATAGGCGATCTTTTCCCGCAGCGATGCGAGCGTCGCATGGGAAATATCCTGACCATCGAACAGCACCTTGCCACTCTTCGGGTCATACATGCGCATGATCAGGTTCAGAATCGTCGACTTGCCGCCGCCGGAAGGCCCGACCAGCGCCGTCATCTTGCCGGGCGGAAGCGTCAGATCGAACCTGTCCAGCACCGGCGGCCCGTTCTGATAAGCGAAGTCGACGGCGTCGAACCGGATCTCGCCCGGTCCGGCCAGAAGCGGCTTCGCGTCCGGCTTCTCGACAAGAGTTAGCGGCTGGTCGGCGAGCTCGAACATCATGCGCACGCCGACAATGCCGCTTTCCAGCGATATGCGCACGCGCGCAAGGCGCTTTGCCGGCTCATAGGCAAACAGGAGCGCCCCGATGAAGGCCATGATGTTTCCCGGCATCTGGCCGCCCTGCAAGACCAGGAAGCCGCTGACGAAGATGGCCCCGGCAATTGCCAGCCCGGCCAGCGTCTCCATCACCGGGCTTGTCGCAGCCTCCAGCGTCGCGATGTTGTTGGCCCGGTTCTCGACGTCCGATACGGCCTTGTACATGCGGTTGCGCATTGCGCCTTCGAGGTTGAAGGATTTGACGACGCGGACGCCGATTGCCGTTTCCTGCATCACCTGCACGATCTGGCCGACCGAGCGAAACTCCATCGCGGCGAATTTGCGAACACGTTTGAGGATGCGGTTGACCCCGTAGATAGCCAAGGGGCCGACGACGAAGCAGATTATGGACAAGGCTGGCTGCTGCCAGACCATGACCCCTACCAGGACAACCAGCGACAACAGGTCGCGCACATAGGACGTGACAACGAGGTCGAGTACGTTGCGCGCCGCCTGCGCATTGTTGGTCATGCGTGTGATCAGGTCGGACGACGAGGTCGAATGGTAGAATTCGATGCCTTGCGCCAGGATGCGGTCGTAGATCTTGCGCTGGCGGTCGGCGATGATGGCGTTGCCGACCCGGCTCATGAAATAGGCCTGGATGAAGTTGGCGAGGCCCTTGAGGATGAAGATCGTGGCAACCCCCGCCGCAATCAGGTTGACGCGGTCAATCCGCTTGAAGACCACGAATTCGTCGGTGATCTCTTTGAGAATCCAGGCACTGGCGCCGGTCGTGGCGGCTACCACAAGCATCGACAGGATCGCGGCGCCGTAGCCAAACCTGTGCTGGTAAAAGGATTCGCGGATCAACCTCGCAACGAGGCGCTGGTTTTCCGTCGAGCGGAAGAAACGAAACAAATGGCGGATCCTTGAAACCGGGACAGGAAGGCGGCTTATAGAAGGAGTTGCGGCCGGATGGAACCATCCGCGGCCGTCGCGGACAAACCGCTGTTGCAAGCGGCATCGACGGGATGCGATTTTCAGCCTCGGCTATATCAGATGATTCTTTTGACGGGATGACGACAGATGGATTTCGACCTTATCGTTCGCGGCGGCACGCTGCCTGATGGCAGGGTTGCCGACATCGGCATCAGCGGTGAGACGATCGCGGCGATCGAACCCACTCTGCGGAGATCCGCGCGGACCGAGGTCGACGCCCGTGGCAATCTGGTCTCGCCGCCCTTCGTCGATCCGCATTTCCACATGGACGCGACGCTCTCCTACGGCATTCCGCGCATCAACGCGTCGGGTACGCTGCTCGAAGGCATTTCGCTGTGGGGTGAGTTGAAGCCGCTTTTGACGCATGAGGCGGTGCGTGATCGCGCATTGGCCTATTGCGACTGGGCGGTGTCGATGGGCCTGCTCGCCATCCGCACCCATGTCGATGTCTGCGACGACCGCTTGCTGGCGGTCGAGGCGCTGCTCGAGGTCAAGAAGACGGTCGCTCCCTATATCGACCTGCAACTGGTCGCCTTCCCGCAGGACGGGTTTTATCGCTCGCCGACGGCACGGGAAAACACCATCCGCGCGCTCGACATGGGCATCGACATTGTCGGCGGCATTCCGCATTTCGAGCGCACCATGGCCGACGGCACGCGCTCGGTAACGGAGCTGTGCGAGATCGCGGCCAAACGCGGCCTGATGGTCGACCTGCATTGCGACGAGACCGACGACCCGCTGTCGCGCCATATCGAGCAGCTTGCCTATGAAACGCAGCGCCTTGGCCTGCAGGGCAAGGTCGCCGGTTCGCACCTCACCTCGATGCATTCGATGGACAATTACTACGTCTCGAAGCTGCTGCCGCTGATCGCCGAGGCCGGCGTCTCGGTCATTCCCAATCCGCTGATCAACATCATGCTGCAGGGCCGCCACGACACCTTCCCGAAGCGCCGCGGCCTGACTCGGGTCAAGGAAATGCTGGCGCTCGGCATTCGCGTCGGCTGGGGCCAGGATTGCGTGCTCGATCCCTGGTATTCGCTGGGCACCGCCGACATGCTCGATGTCGCCTTTATGGGTCTGCACGTCGCCCAGATGTCGAGCGCGGCCGAGATGGCGCGCTGCTTCGACATGGTCACCAACGTCAATGCCGCGATCATGGGGCTCGATCATCTCGGCCTGGCGGTCGGCAAGCGCGCCAGCCTGGTCGTCCTCGATGCCGGCAATCCGGTCGAAGCCCTGCGGCTGCGCGCCGAGCGCCTGTGCGTCATCGCCAGGGGCAAGGTGGTGGCGGAGCGGACGAAGCAGGAAACCAGGCTGTCCATCGACGGAAGGCCGGGAATGGTGAACCGGCGGCACATATCCAGCTAGATACAGCCGATTCCCGGCGCTGGTCTTACCATTGCCCCGAATTCTCCTCGTCAAAGCAGCCACTTCCGTCTACGACGCGGCTTATCAGGGAGGAATCGGGATCGGCATGACGCAGCCCGTGGCGCAGAATTCAACGATCAGGAATGTGCTTTTGGCTGGCATTCTGCTGATGTTGGCCGGCGACTTCCTGTTTGCGCTGAACGACGCCATGGGCAAATGGCTGGTCGCCAGCTTCTCCGTCGGCCAGGTGGTGCTGATCCGCTCTATTGGCGCCTTCTTCGTGCTCGGCCCGATGATCGCCAATCAGGGCCCGGCCAAGCTGTTTCGCATGGAACGCCTGGAGCTGCAGCTGCTGCGGGTGGTGATGACCACGCTCGACACCGCGCTCTTCTATGCCGCCGTGGTCTATCTGCCGCTTGCCGATGTGATGAGTTTCTACATGGCCGGGCCGATCTACGTCGCGGCACTCTCGCACCTCTTGCTTGGCGAAAAGGTCGGCTGGCGCCGCTGGATGGCGATCCTGCTCGGCTTCTGCGGTGTGCTGATCATGCTGAAACCGTCCTCGGCGGCGTTCTCGCTGTCATCGGGCTTTGCGCTGGTGGGCAGTATCTCCTTCGCCTTCGCTATCATCCTCAACCGCCGGCTGCGCGGCACCAGCGACACCAATCTGGTGACATGGCAGACCATCGGCACACTGCTGGTCGGCGGCGTGCTGAGCATCGGCGCCTGGCAGACGCCGTCGGCGCTCGATCTCGGCGCCATGCTGCTGCTCGGCATCGTCTCCTGCGGCGCGCATCTGATGATCACCAGGGCGCTCAAGCTGGCGCCGGCCTCGACGCTGGCGCCGCTGCACTACACGCTGCTGCTGTGGGCGGTAGTCTTCGGGCTGGTATTCTTCGGCGACGTTCCCGGTCCGCGCATCCTGATCGGCTCGGCCATCGTCGTTCTCGCCGGCCTGTTCATCTTCCACCGCCAGAAAGTGGTCGAGACCACGGTGCCGCCCGAAAACGTTCCGAAGGGCGTGAATTAATGCATGTCGCCCAAAAGTGACCTCGGTTTTGGGAGAACGACATGCATAAAAACAAAGATCTAAATCGCGTCGCCTGAATCCGTTCAAACGTGACGCGCGGCTCACCCCCGGCGGATCGCCGTCAGATGCCGTGAAAACTCGGACGTCTCCATCAGCGCCTTGCAGCGCGCGAAACGGCCATCGGCATAAGCGCGAAAATCATCGACTGGATTGTTGTTGGCGAGCTGGATCAGTCCCCACAGCGTCCACAACAGATCGCACATTGCCTTGTAGATGACGATGCGGCCGCGCTCCGCCGGCCTCGCTTCGCCGCCGAAATAGGTGCGCATCATCTCTTCATCCTGCGCCGTGTCGAATTTGCCTTCTACGGAGAGGTCGCCAAGGTCCCAGAGCGGATCGTTCATGCCCGAATATTCCCAGTCGACGATCCACATCCGCTCGCCCGTATCGAGAAAATTCTCGCACAGCGGATCGCAGTGACAGGCGACGAGCGGCAAGGCGTGTGCGGCCAGCGCCGACCGCACTGTCTCAGCGTTGCGCACCACGTCATGATAGCCGGCGGGCAGGACGATCTCCTTGGTGGACAGCACCTTGAGATAGTCGTCGATCATCGCAAACAGCTCGAAGCGGAAGGGAAACACCGCGCCCGAATTGTGCAGCTTGCGAAAGGCCTCGCTGGCGCGGGCTGGACTGCCCGGCCGTGTCCGGAATTTCTCCGGCGACATGGTTTCGGCGCCGGCGATATAGCGTGTCACCATCACCCCGGTGCCGGCATCGAAATGCAGCACCTCGGGGCTCACCCCTGCTTTTGCCGCTTCGCGCGCTGCCACCGCTTCGTTGGCCCGGTTGATGTATTCCTCGGTGCCCTTGCCGGGAATGCGCAGGCAGAAGTCGCCGGCCTTGAAGACGAGATTGGTGAGGCCGCCCAGCCGTTCCAGCGGACCGCTGTAGCCGGCCAGCATGGGAATGGCGTCCAGTGCCGCACGCGCCTCGTCTGTCACCATGCCTGCGCCCCCATGCTGTTATTTGTCGCAGCGACGGTTCCACAATTTTCGCGCTTTGGCTATCATCACTGCGAGATCAAAAATTGGCGGACTGGATAAAAGTGGCGGACAGCAAACATCAGGGCGCGCTTGGCGCGGCCTATGCGGCAAAGCGGCCAGAAGAGGTGGCCGCACTCTATGACCGCTGGTCGGAAACCTATGACGCCGACATGTCGGCCGCCGGCTATCGCCATCCGACGATCTGCCTTGCGCTGCTGGCCCGCCATCTGCCGCGCGGGGCCGCACCGCTGCTCGATGCCGGGGCCGGCACCGGTCTCATCGGCGAATGGCTTGATATTGCTGGTTACCCGCAAGTCGAGGCGCTCGATATTTCACAAGGCATGCTGGACCAGGCGGCCCGCAAGGGCGTCTATTCCGCGCTCCATTGCCTGGCGCTGGGCGGTCATCTGCCCTTTGCCGATGATGTCTATGCCGGGGTGATCTCGGCCGGCGTCTTCACATCGGGTCACGTCGGCATCGAGGGGCTGGACGAACTGATCCGCATCTGCCGGCCGGGTGGCATCATCGTGCTGACGGTCAAGAACACGCTGTGGGATGCCGGCTTTGCCGCGCGCATCACCGAACTCGAGGTGCAAGGCCTCTTCACTCGCGTCGAGGAAACGCGCCCTTACGTCTCGATGCCGGGCGAGGCCGACACCGTGCCCAGCCGCGGTCTCGCTTTGCGCGTGAACTAAACTAGGCTTTTACTCTCTCCGCTGCCGGGTCGTACATCGGCTCGAGATGGATCTTTGCCGGCGTGCGTTCCATAGCCACCACCAGCTCATAGTCGCCCGAGGTGAGGAAATCGTCGCTGATCCCATCGGCGTTGCGCACATAGCCGTAGCCGATGGTCTTGCCCAGCGTGTAGCCATAACCGCCGCTGCTGAGATAACCGACCGGATCGCCATTGCGCAGGATGGTTTCGCGACCGAGCAGCACGATCTCGGGATCGTCGACCGTGAAGCCGGCGAAGCGTTTCTTCAGTGCCGCGCCGTTGGTCTTCTCCAGCGCGCGCCGTCCGATGAAATCCGTGTTCTTGCGCAGCTTGACAGCCCAGCCGAGGCCGGCTTCCTGCGGCGTGTCGTTGGGCGTGATGTCGGAGCCCCAGGCACGATAGCCCTTTTCCAGTCGCAGCGATTCCAGTGCCCGATAGCCGACCGGCCGGATGTCGTGCTTTGTGCCTGCCGCCATCAGCGCGTCGAAGACTTCGCCGGTGGCGGCGATCGGCACATGCAGTTCCCAGCCGAGTTCGCCGACATAGGTGACGCGTAGCGCCCGAACCGTGTGGCTGGCGATGGCAATCTCGCGCACATGGCCGAACGGGAAGCTCACGTTCGACACGTCGGCTTCGGTCACGGCCGAAAGCACGTCGCGCGCCCGAGGACCCATCAGCGACAGCGTGCCGAAATCCTCGGTGACGTCGACAAGCCTGGCATCGAGCCCTTCGCCGATATGGTCGCCGATCCACGAGCAATCATGCGTGCGGAAACCTGTGCCGGTAACGATGTAGAACTTCTCTTCGGCCAGCCGCGCCACGGTCAGATCGGCTTCGATGCCGCCGCGCGTGTTGAGAAGCTGCGTGTAGGTCAGCCGGCCGACCGGCTTGCTGACGTCGTTGGCGCAGACCCAGTCCAGCGCCTTCAGCGCATCGGGCCCGCTCAGCTCGTATTTGCCGAAGGAGGATTGATCGAAGATGCCGACTTTTTCGCGCACATGCCGGTGTTCGTCGCCGACCGCCGCAAACCAGTTCTGCCGGCCCATCGAATAGATGTCCTGCGGCTCGACGCCTTCGGGCGCGAACCAGTTCGGCCGCTCCCAGCCGAGCTTCGAGCCGAACACGGCGCGCTGCTGTTTCAGCCGCTCGTACAGCGGCGAGACTATGCGCGGCCGCCCACTGGCGTACTCTTCATGCGGAAAGCCGATCGTATAGTGCTTGCCATAGGCCTCCAGCGTGCGGTCGCAGACCCATTGACGGTCGCGGTGCAGGTTGGAAAAGCGCCTGATGTCGACCACCCACAGGTCGAGCGGTGCTTCGCCATCGACCACCCACTGCGCCAGCACCCAGCCGGCGCCGCCGCCCGAGGCGATGCCGAAGGCGTTGAAGCCGGCGCCGACAAACATGTTGGCGCATTCGGGCGCTGTGCCGAGAATGAAATTGCCGTCGGGCGTAAAACTCTCCGGCCCGTTGATCATCTGCTTGACGCCGACGGTTTCCAGCGCCGGCACGCGCGCGATCGCTTGCATCATGTGCTGCTCGAAATGGTCGTAATCGTCGTCGAACAGCCTGAATTCCAAATCATCGGGAACGTCGCCGCCGGGGAGACCAGTCGTCCAGGCCTGCGGGTTCGGCTCATAGCCGCCCATCACCAGCCCGCCGACCTCTTCCTTGAAATAGGTGCGCCGATCCGGATCGCGGATGGTCGGCGCGTCGGTCGCCAGCCCGTCGATCTTCTCGGTAACAATGTACTGGTGCTTCACCGGCTGCAGCGGCACGTTGATGCCGGCCATGGCGCCGACCTGCCGCGCCCATTGGCCGGTGCAGTTGACCACCTTGTCGCAAGCAATGTCGCCCTTGTTGGTCTTCACCGCCGTGATGCGGCCGTCCTTCATCTCGAAGCCGGTGACGCGGACATCCTCGAACAGTTTGGCGCCATGCATGCGCGCGCCCTTGGCCAGCGACTGCGTGATGTCGGAAGGGCTTGCCTGGCCATCGGTCGGCAGCCAGGAAGCGCCGACGAGGTCGCCGGTTTCCATGAGCGGCCACATCGCCTTGATTTCCGCCGGCGACAGCAATTGCATGTCCATGCCGAAGCTTTTCGCCGTCGTCGCCAGCCTTTTGTACTCGGTCCAGCGGTCGGCACTGGTGGCGAGCCTGAGGCAGCCGGTCATCTTCCAGCCGGTGGCGAGGCCGGTTTCGGCCTCGAGCCCCTTGTAGAGGTCGACGGAGTATTTCAGCACGCGGGTGATCGAGGCCGACGAGCGCAGCTGGCCGACCAGGCCGGCCGCATGCCAGGTCGAGCCCGAGGTCAGCTTGCCCTGCTCGAGCAGCACCACGTCAGCCTTGTGGTCGCGCGCCAGATGATAGGCCGTCGAACAGCCGATGATGCCGCCGCCGATGACGACGATGGCGGCCTGGCTCGGCAATGTCATGATTTCTGTATCCCGTACTTCGTTCTGTAGTTTTCCAGTGCCGCGTCGAGCCGGACGAGGTTTTCCTCGGTGTAGGCGACGTAGTCGATGCCCGGCGCGTCGAGATAGAGCTCGGACACCATGCTCCACATCGCCTCGCGCAGCAGCGAGGCGCATTGCATGGCCGCGTGCGAACGGCGGATCGCCTCGTCCGGTTCCTTCATGAAGTAGGCGGTCAGGAAGGCGAAGGATTCCTCGTCGCTCATGCCGGCGTTGGAGGCGGCGCCTGCGAGGTCGAACATCGCCGTGTTGAAGCCGGCATATTCGAAGTCGATCAGCCACAGCCTGTTGCCGTCGTCGAGAATGTTGGCCGGCAGCAGATCATTGTGGCCAAAGACGATCGGCAGCAGTTTCTGCGCGCGCTCCAGTTCATCGGCCAGCGTCAGCAGGCGCGGCAAGTCGCTGCGCTTGCGGCTGCCGCCTTCTTCAAGCGTGCGCGCATAGTCGCGAATGACATGGAACACCCAGAACATGAAGCCGGCGCCCGAGACGTGATTCGGCATCTCCCGGTGAAAGGCGCGCATCAGAGCCGCGACGCGGCCGAGATTGGCGCGTACGTCCTCGGCGAGATAGGTCTTGGCGCCGAGAAACTCTGTGACCAGGATGCCCGGTTCGGCGTGGCGGACTGCTGGCGCGAAACCGGCGGCATGCGCCGCCCGCGCCGTCATCACCTCGCGCTCGCGAAAGACATGGTGGAACGGATAGTCCTTGCCGAAGCGCACGACATGTCGTCCGGCCGCGTCCGTAACCACATAATTGGCATTGCTCAGACCGCCGGGCAGCGGTGCGATCTCGATGCCACCGGTCCAGCAGGGCAGGGCGCGGATGCGATCTTCGGCGGTCACGGAATCATCCCTGGTTTGCTGGGCTTCGACAAGGCGCCGTGAACAGCGCAGCGACGGCGGGGAGAAACGTAAATAATCTCGTCGGTGCGGGACGCCAGGATCGGTATCCCGCACCGCACCGACGAGCCCCTTGGCCAGGTTTTTGAGCCCGGCATCCGCCCCCGCGGATCTGAAAATTCCTTGTACAGGCACGTTCCCAAACGGCCTGACCACTGAGTTGCGTCTCTGCCCCCAGTCGCAGATCTGAAGCCTGTTGATGTCCTTGATTTCACGCCAGGGTTGCCCGCTTGTCAATAAAAAGGTGTGACTTTTTTTGGGTATTTTGCCCGAAAGCATAAGGTATTTCCTTTAAAAGCACTTGAATTACCTTAGAATCGGTCAGGAGCATCAGTTCGGGAAACCAGATGGCCCAGTCCAAACGACACGGCGAGATCCTGCGGCTCCTGCAGGAAGAGGGCACCGTCACCATCGCCAGTCTGGCCGATCGGCTGGGCGTGTCGCTCGAGACGGTGCGCCGCGACGTCAAGCCACTGACTGGTGATGGCTCTGTCCTCAAGATGCATGGCGCCATCGGTCTGCCGTCGATGATCGGCGAAGCGCCGTTCGAGCGGCGCATGCGTGAGAACGCCGACGCCAAGCGCGTCATTGCCCGCATGGTCGCCGCCACCATCCGCGACGGGGAATCGATCATGCTCGACACCGGAACGACGACCTCGTTCCTTGCGCGTGAACTGCTCGGCCACCGGCGCCTGACGGTCGTCACCAATTCCTCGGACATCGCCCGCACGCTGGCCACCATCAACGGCAATAAGGTCTATATGGCGGGCGGCGAGCTGCGCAGCGATTCCGGCGCTGCTTTCGGCGCCTCGGCGATCGATTTTGTCAGTCGCTTCTCGGTCAGCCCCGCCATCATTTCCACCGGGGGCGTCGACGCGGTGATGGGCGTCATGGATTTTGATCTGGATGAGGCCGAGTTCGCCCGCATGGTGCTGTCGCGCGGCCAGCGGTCCCTGGTCATCACCGATCACTCGAAATTCGGCCGTCTTGGTCTGGTCCAGGTCTGCGGCTTCGACAGCTTTTCCGAACTCGCCACCGACCGCTCGCCGCCGCACGACCTGGCTGCCGCCCTTGCACAGGCCGGCGCGCGGCTTAGCATCGCCGGCGAGGAAGCCGGGTTTTAGCCAAAGACCAGCGATTGGTGGGCGCAGACGCCCGCAAAGGTGCCACCGAACGATATTTGCGGATGTCGAATACGCTTCGTCCGCGCCGAGGCGCAATGTCCACGCAATCCATTCGCGGCAAACAGAACCAATCGGTGCGCGATTCGCCTTGTGTGCCGGCGCCAAGGCGTCGGACCCGACATATGCAACAGATTTCGGGTCCGACGCTGACGGCAGCAAATGCCACGCCGACCGACCGAAGCGTTGGATCCAGGATGAAGGTTGCCTGATGCTTTGTCTTTTCTCAAGGGATGGACCGTGGCACCGTTCGGTGTTGGCGTCACCATGGCGCTTGGCATGACGGGGCCGCTGGCAGCCATCCTCGGCTTCGGTCTGTTGGGCGTTTTCTGCCTCGCCTTCACCGAAAAGATCCTGCCAATTCCGCCCTCGCACGTGCTGCTGCTGTTCCTCGGCATGACGGCGGCGCCGGATGGTTCGACGCTGGCGATCCTGCTGTTGGTGACGACGCTCGCGTCCGCCAGCGGCTGTCTTGTCTGGTATGCGGTCGGCCGCCGGGTTGGACCCCACCGTGCCGACAGGCTGATCGAGCGTTTCGGCAAATACGTCTTCCTGCGCCACGCCACCTACCGCAGGCTCGGCCAGGCATACCGGCGCAATCACATCCGGGTTTCCTTGCTGGCGCAGTTCATCCCGACTGTGCGCAATTATCTGCCGATCGCCGCCGGCGCGCTCTGCCTGCCGGCCTTGCCCTTTGCGGCCGCGACGCTGCTCGGCGCCACGCTCTGGAACGCCGGTTTTCTCGTCACCGGCTATCTGCTGCGCGGCAGCGGCCAGGATTCGTTCACGGTGGGCCTGCGCATCATTGTCATTGTCGTAGCACTGGAGACGGCATTCATGCTTGCGCTGCGCTATGGCCCCGCATGCCGGCGGCGCATCAGGGAGGCGCTCGGCTGAGCACCTGCTCTCTGTCATGGGATAAGCTCTGCAGTCGGCTTTCCTTCGCTCGGTCGCCGGTGTTTAGTCCGGGCCATGGCTTTCACCATCCGCCAGCTGCAGTTCTTCATCGCCGTGGCCGAGCAAGGCACGGTCTCGGGCGCCGCTCAGAACCTCTCCATCTCGCAATCGTCGGTCACCGAAGCGATCAAGGAACTCGAAAGCGATCTTGGCGTCGAACTGTTCGAACGCCATCCGCGTGGCCTCAACATTACCCACAAGGGCCACCAGTTCCTGCGCCACGCGACGAAAATCCTCGCCGACGTTTCCGACGCGCGCCGCTCTTTCTCGGGCGAGCAGACGGTGGCGGCCGGCCGGCTGCAGCTCGGCGTCACCTCGCTGGTCGCCGGTTATGTGCTGTCGGATCTGCTCGCCCGCTACCGCCGTGCCTATCCCGGCGTCGAGGTCTCTGCCATCGAAGACAATGGCGATTATCTCGAACACCTCCTGATCGGCGGCAAGCTCGATATTGCCGTCATGGTCACCTCCAATTTGCGCGACCGCACCGCGTTGCAGTCGGAAATCCTCGAAGTCTCGGCCTATCGGCTGTGGCTGCCGCTCGGTCATCCGCTCGTCGGCGCCGACATCATCAGCATTGGCGACATTGCCTCCGAAACGCTGATCATGCTGACCGTCGACGAGATCGAGGAAAACACCGGCAAGCTGCTGACGGCGATCGGCGCCAAGCCGCATGTCGCCTTCCGAACCCGTTCCGTGGAGGCCGTGCGCAGTCTCGTCGCCACCGGTGCCGGCGTGGCGCTGCTGCCCGACCTCGTCTACCGGCCCTGGTCGCTGGAAGGAGACCGCATCGAATCGCGCGATATTTCCGGCTCCTTGCCGGTGGTCCAGGTGGGCATGGTCTGGCGGCGCGGCTCCGGTCTGCCGCAGGCGGCACGCGATTTCATCGGCCTTGCCCAGTCGCAACGGACGGTGCGTCAGCGTCTCTGAGAGACCGACCGTCGACCTATCGGAAAAACCGATATCGCCCTTCTGATAAATGAATTTGCGAAACCGGAATTTTCAAAGCACTTTCGATTCAGGGACCAAAGTCGCCATCAGAGCGGCATCAAGCCCACGGACGAACTGACAGTTTTCAGTCCGCGCGTGACCCCTAACGAAGACCGAAACCGGCTTTCAGGGTCAGGCGCCTAAATGGGAGATCGACAATGAATTCATTCCTGAAGTCGTGCACTGCTCTGACAGTCGCGCTGACCTTTTCCGGTCAGGCCGTCGCCCAGGTCAAGGAACTCGGCACGGGCGAAGGCCAGGTCAACATCGTTGCCTGGCCGGGCTATATCGAGCGCGGCGAAACCGACAAGGGCTATGACTGGGTGACCTCCTTCGAGAAGGAGACCGGCTGCAAGGTCAACGTCAAGACCGCCAACACCTCCGACGAGATGGTCTCGCTGATGAATGAGGGCGGCTTCGACCTTGTCACCGCTTCGGGCGATGCCTCGCTGCGCCTCGTTGCCGGCAAGCGCGTGCAGCCGATCAACACCGATCTCATCCCGAGCTGGAAGACGGTCGACGAGCGCCTCAAGGATGCGCCGTGGTTCACCGTCGGCGGCGCCCACTACGGCGTTCCTTACCAGTGGGGTCCCAACGTCCTGATGTACAACACCGAGGTGTTCAAGGAGGCTCCCAAGAGCTGGAACATCGTCTTCGAGGTAATGAAGCTGCCTGACGGCAAGTCCAACAAGGGCCGCGTCCAGGCCTATGACGGGCCGATCCACATCGCGGATGCCGCCAATTATCTGATGTTCCACAAGCCGGAACTCGGCATCAAGGACCCCTACGAACTGAACGAGGACCAGTACAAGGCTGCACTGGAATTGCTGCGCGTCCAGCGCACGCTGGTCGGCCGCTATTGGCACGACGCCGCCATCCAGGTCGACGATTTCCAGAACGAAGGCGTCGTCGCTTCCGGCTCGTGGCCATATCAGGTCAACACGCTGGTCGCCGCCAAGAAGCCGGTCGCGTCCACCATCCCGGAGGAGGGCGCCACCGGTTGGGCCGACACCACGATGATGGAGGCCGACGCCGCCAACCCCAACTGTGCCTATATGTGGATGGAACATTCGCTGTCGCCCAAGGTGCAGGGCGACGTCTCGGCCTGGTTCGGTTCGCTGCCCGTCGTGCCCGCCGCCTGCAAGGGCAATGAGCTTTTGACCGACGAGGGTTGCAAGACCAACGGCTACGAGAACTTCGACAAGATCAAGTTCTGGAAGACGCCGGTGTCGAAATGCGCCACCCAGAACGATCAGTGCGTGCCCTACTACCGCTGGGTATCCGACTATATCGGCGTCATCGGCGGGCGGTGAGCGCTCTTACCCTCCCCCTCGTGGGGAGGGTCGACGCATAGCGTCGGGGGGCTGCTCGGCGTTTTTCGAGGCACCCCCATCCGCGGCTTCGCCGCGACCTCCCCACAAGGGGAGATAGGACGTCGCGCGACATCAACACATCAAACCGGCAACGGACTGACAGCCCATGACCTCCGCCGTCTCCTTCCAGAAAGCCTCGCGCCATTTCGGCAGCGTGCGCGCTGTCGACGCGGTCGATCTCGAGATCGCGCCGGGGGAATTCTTCGCCATGCTCGGGCCGTCCGGTTCCGGCAAGACGACGTGCCTGCGCCTCATCGCCGGCTTCGAGCAGCTGACATCGGGTTCGATCTCGATCTTCGGCGAACGCGCCGAAGGCGTTCCTCCCTATCGCCGCAACGTCAACACCGTGTTCCAGGACTATGCGCTGTTCCCGCATCTGAACGTGCTCGACAACGTCGCCTACGGGCTGATGGTCAAGGGCGTCGGCAAGGCTCAGCGGCACAAGGCGGCGGAAGAGGCGCTGTCGCTGGTGCGGCTGCCCGGCTACGGCGCTCGCCGCCCCGGCCAACTGTCCGGCGGCCAGCGCCAGCGCGTGGCACTCGCCCGTGCGCTGGTCAACCAGCCAAAGGTGCTGTTGCTCGACGAGCCGCTCGGCGCGCTCGACCTCAAATTGCGCGAGAACATGCAGGAGGAGCTGAAGTCGCTGCAGAAGGCGCTCGGCATCACCTTCGTCTTCGTCACCCACGATCAGGGCGAAGCGCTGTCGATGGCCGACCGCGTCGCCGTCTTCAACGATGGCAAGATCATGCAGATCGGCACGCCCGAGGATATCTACCAGCGGCCGAAGACCCGCTTCGTCGCCGATTTCGTCGGCTCCTCCAACGTGCTGCCACCGGATTTCGTGCAGCGCTATTCCGGTCAGCATCGCTGGGGGAGTCTTCGCCCTGAATCCATTCGCGTCGGCCGCGCGGCCAGCGGGGCCACAAGTGGCGAAGGTGTGTCCGCCCGCCTCGTCTCGACCAATTATCTCGGCGCCACGACAAAGCTGGCGCTCGACGCCGACGGCCTGCGGCTGCACGCCATCGTGCCTGCCGGCACGACCTTGCCGGCAGAAGGCGAAGCGGTCGTGCTCACCTTCAACCGCGAGCATCTGCATCTGATGGATGAGCCGGCATGAGGATGGTTTGCGCACAGCACCCCCCTCTGTCCTGCCGGACATCTCCCCCTCAAGGGGGGAGATCAGTAGCCTCCCCACCTCGCCAATTCTGCCACGTAGGAAATTGGCGAAACCCGAATGGACAGCCAATCTCTCCCCTTGAGGGGGAGATGTCCGGCAGGACAGAGGGGGGCGCCGTAGAGCGCTATCTGTCTCATGATCTCCCGCAATACAGAGCGGCCCCATGACAATCGCCGCGCTCAACCCAAATCCCGTCCCAGCCATCCTGCCGGGTAGCGGCGGTCTGCGCGGCGCGCTGTCGGACCTTTTCTGGCGCAAGCCGAACGTCCTGCTGCTGCTCATGCTGCTGCCGCCGGTGCTTTGGCTCGGCATCGTCTATATCGGCTCGCTGTTTGCGCTCCTGGCGCAGAGCTTTTTCTCCATCGACGAGTTTTCCGGCCTCATCAACCGCGAGTTCACGCTCAAGACCTATGGCGACCTGTTCCAGGCCGCCAATCTCGACATCATCCTGCGCACGGTGACGATGGCGGCCCTGGTCACGCTGGCCTCGGCCGTCATCGCTTTCCCCATCGCCTATTACGCGGCGCGCTATGCGCGCGGCCGCTGGAAGGCCTTGTTCTATCTCGGCATCATGCTGCCGCTGTGGTCGAGCTATCTGGTCAAGATCTATGCCTGGAAGCTGATCCTGGCCAAGGAGGGTATCCTCACCTGGCTGCTCGCCAAGCTGCATCTTTTGTGGGTGCTCGACGCCTGGCTGTCGCTGCCGGTCGTCGGCGGCAATTCCCTGTCGGTGTCGTTCACTGGCACCTTCATTGTCTTCGTCTATGTCTGGCTGCCGTTCATGATCCTCCCTGTTCAGGCGGCGCTCGAGCGCGTGCCCGGCAATCTGGTCGAGGCCTCGTCCGATTTGGGGGCCTCACCGGGACAGACCTTCCGCAACGTGCTGTTCCCGCTGGCGTTGCCGGGCATTGTCGCCGGTTCGATCTTCACCTTCTCGTTGACGCTCGGCGACTACATCATCCCGCAGATCATCGGCACCTCGCGGCTGTTCATCGGCCAGGCGGTCTATTCGCAGCAAGGCACCGCCGGCAACATCCCGCTCGCCGCCGCCTTCACGGTGGTGCCGATCGTCATCATGGGGTTCTACCTCTGGGGCGCCAAACGCATGGGGGCCTTCGATGCGCTCTGATGGTTCCCAGTCGGCTCCGCTCGGCCTGAAGGTAGCCGCCGCCTGCGGCCTGTTGTTCCTGCACCTGCCGATCCTGCTGATCTTCGTCTATGCCTTCACCACCGAGGAGAAGAGTTTCGTCTGGCCGCCGCCCGGCCTGACGACGCAGTGGTTCGCTGTCACCTGGAACCGGCCTGATGTCTGGCAGGCGCTGTCGCTGTCGGTCAGGGTGGCTGCCATCTCGACGGCGATCGCGCTCGTCCTCGGCACGCTCTGTTCGGCGGCGGTGTCGCGGACAAAATTCTTCGGCCGCGAAACCATCTCGCTGCTGGTCATCCTGCCGATCGCGCTGCCCGGCATCATCACCGGCATCGCGCTGCGCTCGGCCTTTTCGCTGGCCGACATCCCGTTCTCGTTCTGGACGATCGTGCTCGGCCACGCCACCTTCTGCGTGGTCGTCGTCTACAACAACGCCGTCGCCCGTTTCCGCCGCACCTCCGGTTCGCTGATCGAGGCCTCGATGGATCTCGGCGCCGACGGTTTTCAGACTTTTTGCCATGTCGTGCTGCCCAACATCGCCACGGCGCTGCTTGCCGGCGGCATGCTGGCCTTCGCGCTGTCTTTCGACGAGGTCATCGTCACCACCTTCACCGCCGGCCAGCAGCAGACGCTGCCGATCTGGATGCTGGAAGAGCTGATCCGTCCGCGCCAGCGCCCGGTCACCAATGTCGTGGCCATGGTCGTCATGCTGGTGACGCTGGTGCCGATCCTTGCCGCCTATTACCTCACCCGCGACGGCGACCAGATCGCCGGAAGCGGGAAATGAAAAACAGCGAATAGGGAGGTAGCGAATAGCGAATAGGGAAGATCGACGTCAAACTCTACTCGCTTCAGCTACTCCCTATTCGCTCCTGCCAAAGGAGAATCCAATGGACACCCAGATGCTGATCGGCTCGAAATTCGAGAAGGGCACCGAAACCGAGGAGCTGATCCTCAATCCAAGGACCGGGGCGACCATCCTTAACCTGCCTGAGGCCAGCCAGGCACAGATCGAGGCGGCGGTCACTGCCGCCGAACAAGCGTTCGCCACGTGGTCGCGCACCACGCCGGCGCAGCGCTCCGGCTATTTGCTGAAGATCGCCGACCGCATCGAGGCCGCGGCACAAGAGTTCGCCACGCTCGAGGCGCTCAACTGCGGCAAGCCTATCAACGCTGTGCTCAATGACGAAATCCCGGCGATCGTCGACTGCTACCGCTTCTTCGCCGGCGCCGTCCGTTCGATGCCGGGCGTCGTCGCTGGCGAATACATTCCCGGCCATACTTCGATGGTCCGCCGCGACGCCATCGGCATCGTCGCTTCCATCGCGCCGTGGAACTACCCGCTGATGATGATGGCCTGGAAGCTGGCGCCGGCGATCGCCGGCGGCAACACCGTCGTCTTCAAGCCGTCCGAGCAGACACCGCTGACGGCGCTGAAGCTGGCAAAAATCCTTGCGGACATCCTGCCCGAAGGCGTGGTCAATGTCGTGCTTGGCCGCGGCGACAGCGTCGGCAACACGCTGATCAACCATCCCAAGGTCAACATGATCTCGATCACCGGCGACGTCGCCACCGGCAAGAAGGTGCTGCAGGCAGCCGCCAAGTCGGTCAAGCGCACGCATCTCGAGCTCGGCGGCAAGGCGCCGGTCATCGTCTTCGACGACGCCGACCTCGGCGCGGTGGTCAATGGGCTGCGCGCCTTCGGCTACTACAATGCCGGCCAGGACTGCACTGCCGCCTGCCGCATCTATGCCGGCAGGAAGATCTACGACAAGCTCGTCGCCGACCTGTCCTCGGCCGTCTCGACCATCAAGTACAATCACCCCGACGACACCGAAAACGAGATCGGACCGCTGATCTCCCGCCGCCAGCGCGATCGGGTTTCCAGCTTCGTCGAGCGCGCCTCGGAGCTGAAGCACATCGAGATCACCACCGGCGGCAAGCCGGGTGAGGGCTCCGGTTTTTACTACCAGCCGACCGTGGTTGCCGGTGCCCTTCAGGAAGACGAGATCGTGCGCCGCGAAGTATTCGGGCCGGTCGTCTCCATCACCCGCTTCTCGGAGGTCGACGAGGCGGTGAGCTGGGCCAATGATAGCGACTATGGCCTAGCGTCATCCGTATGGACCAAAGACGTTTCGCGCGCCATGGCGACGGCCGCCCGCCTGCAATATGGCTGCACCTGGATCAACACCCACTTCATGCTCACGAACGAGATGCCGCATGGCGGGTTGAAGCAGTCCGGCTACGGCAAGGACATGTCGCTCTATGCGCTGGAGGACTACACCGCCGTGCGGCATGTGATGGTGGCGCATGGTTGAGAAGTGGTCCGCGTAGCGGACGAAAAGCCAATTGCTTGGCTTTTCGAGCTTCGAACGCCCTGAGCCTGCGAAGGGCCGGGCGTGGCTATTTTCCCTTCTCCCCGTTTTTACGGGGAGAAGAGTCGCTACTCCACAATGCGATAAATATTCCACAGGCTGGTGCCCGACACGACATAGGGCTCGATCTCCTTGCCCCATTTGGCATGCGCGTCGATCTTGCCGATCTTGGCGAAGAAAGCCTCCAACTGGGCCAGGCTTTCGACCTGGTGATGGGATTCGACCGTCGCCTCCCGCGCTCCGATAGAACCGGTCATGATCTGGAACTCCAGCTCGGCGAGGCCGACTTGTGAGCCGATCTCGCGTTCCCATTTCTTCAACAGGTCGAGCACGGTCTGCTTGTGTCCGAACTTGGCGTCGATCTGCCATCTGGCGCTGAACATCGTCTTCTCCTCCAGGTTTGCGGCCCAGGCCGCGGTTGATCAACCAGCTGTTGACCTACTCGTCCCAGGCCTGCACGACGGTCTGCCTTGCGATCCGCCCGTTCTTTAACTCCAGCATCGCCGCGCAGAACACCTTGGTCCCGTCCGGATAGGCGCAGGCCTGGGTGAAGGCGAGGCTGTCGCCGTCGGCGATGGTGGTGTCGACCTTGTGGGTCATCGCGCGGCTGCAGATGTCGTCCCAGAATGTGGTGATCGCCGCGCGCCCGCGAATTTCACGCGGCTTGCTCGGCGGGTTGTTGCGGTCGATCACCCGCACCAGCGCGTCGTCCGCATAGAAGCTCGACAGCATCTTGCCGTCACGGGTTTCGATGGCCCTCTTGATCGCCGCGCCATCCACTGTTTGGGTCTTGATCAGCATGTCATCCTCCATTGGCCCGTCTTCCGACCGGGCGGTTGATGATCGAAGTTGCTGCCCGGCGCTCGTCGCCGGGCAGGGTTTTCTTTACTGCGACTTCGTCTTGACGGCCGCGAACACGTCGTCGGTCTGCTTCTTGAAGGTCATCAGATCGACTTGGCTGCCGTTAAGCATCGTCGACCAGTGACGCACGATCGCGGACATCGCCACCGCCTCCTTGATCTCCTCGTCGCTGGCGCCGTTGAGCTTGGCCGCTTCGGTATGGAAATAGATGCAGTACTGGCATGGGATCTGCGCCGCGACGGCGAGGCCCAAAAGTTCCTTGGTCTTGCCGTCAAGCGCGGTCTTCGGGTTGAGCTGCACGCCCTTGATCTCGGCCCAGGCGCCGGCGACGGCAACATCCGGCAGCGTCTTGAACATGTCCGGCACCGAGCCGAGCGTTGCCTCGATGTCCTTGTAGGCGGCCGCCGCGGACGCGTCCTCGGCCTTTGCCGGAGCGATGGCGAACAACGCGCCCACGCTTACAGCGATCACAAGCAATTTGAGTGTCCGGTTCGAAGTCAGCATTTCCTCCTCCGTTCGCAGCACCTTTCCGGCGACATCCGCCCGGCCTGCATGGGGGAATTGATAGCGCCTAGCGCCCTCGGCCGCTTCCCCCGAAAGCGCCATGGCTCTCATGGCCCGTCCGGGCCAGGGTGCCTGGCCGAGAAAGCCGCCGCCGCCGCCCGTGACGGCAGGTCCAGCTTGAGCAGTATGTTGGCGACATGGCGCTTGACCGTGTGTTCGCTCAGCCTCAATTCGGCGGCGATCGCGGCATTGCTCTTGCCGTCGGCGACGAGGCTCACCACCTCGCTTTCGCGCGCCGTCAATGCGGCCGGCTCGGCAGCCTTGGGTTTGGGCCTGCAGGCGGGTTCCAGATGCTGTTCGGACGTCGCATGGACCAGCGCCAGCGGCTCCTCCAACTCGTCGACGCTGATGCGCCCGGCGTCGGTGAAATGCAGGCCCGACCCAGCCGCCAGATCGGCGATGAGACGCGACGCGATAATGTCGCCGCGCCCGGCATGGGCGGCCAGTTGCATCGCCACCCGCGCCGTCATCCCAACGGGCGGACCGCGCACTTCGATCTCACCGACATGCGCCCCTTGCGCGCTTGCCACGCCGATTTCCTGCGCCGCCTCCCGCAGCGATGCCGCGCAGCGTATGGCGCGTGCCGGGCCGTCGAAGCGCGAAATCATCAACTCGCCATGCAGGCCCGCCGAACGCCCGCCATGGCGCCCGACCAGCAGCCGCCAGGTTTCCTGGAAGCGTTGGCTGCGTTCGCTCCACATCCGGTCGCCAAGCCGCGCCGTGTCGTAGATGCGTGTCACCAGAAGTGCCGCCAGCACGCGGTCCACTTCGCCCACGGCGCGCTCGCCGGTCAGGAATTCCTCGATCAGGTCGGCCACCCCATCGACATCGCCGGTCCAGATCGGATGGTCGCGTCCGGGAATCTCGACAAGCCGGGCACCGGCGATCTTCTGTGCAAGGAAGCGGCTGGCATCGGGGTCGACCCGCGCATCGTTGCGGCGATGTATCACAAGCGTCGGCGCGCTGATCACGCTCAGGATATGGCGGATGTCGACGTCGGCATTCATGCGCGCCAGCGCCGCCGCCGCCGTCGGGCTCGCCGACAAACGTTCGAAACGTGCCCACCACTGAGCGAAATGCGCGTCGTCGACCCGGCTCGGCGCGAAATGGGGCAGCGTGGCGCCGGTGCCCCAGGCTGTCTCCGCCATCGCGATGAAAGCCTTGAGGCGTTCGGGCGACATCACCCATTTGTGGAAATGCGCATAGCCGCCATAGAGCGCCAGCGCCCGCGTCCGCTCCGGATAGGTGGCGGCGAACAGCATCGCCATCGGCGCGCCTTCGGAGGAGCCGAGCAGCGCCGCACGGCCGCTGCCGGCGGCGTCCATAACCGCGCGCACATCGTCCATCCGCGTTTCGAGACTGGGCAGGTTATGCGCGTCGACGCGGTCGGAAAGACCGGTGCCGCGCTTGTCGAACAGGATCAGCCGCGAGAATGCCGAAAGCCGCCTCAAGAGCCTGGTGTAGCCCTCGTCTTCCCAGTGCAGGTCGAGGTTGGAAATGTAACCCGGCACGAAGACGAGATCGAGCGATCCCTGCCCGACCACCTGATAGGCGATCCGCACATCGCCGCTACGGGCGTATCGCGTCTCGATCGGCCTCACGAGATTTCCACCCCGGCCTGACGATTTCTGGTCGTCGAACCATAGCAGAACGGCGCGGATTGCGGCAGTTTAAACTCGAAGACGAATATAAGCCGGCGCGGCTTGGCGGCTATGCCTGCGAGGCAGCGACGTCGGCAGGGGAGGGCTCGAGTCCGAGTTTGAGGTCGGCCGCAGCCGGCGTGATCGGCCGCTTGATCCTGGCGGAGGCGGCCACCACCAACTCGTTGAAGTTCCCGCTGCCGTCGTCCAGCATCTCGAAGAACTGCCGCCGCATCCTCGGCTCCCAGAACTTGTTGATGTGCTCGGCGACGCCGGCAATGCCTTCCTCGCGCGGCTTGGAATGGAAGAAATCGGCGATCTGGTTTGCCATGCGCACCAGCTTCTCGGCGGTGCTCATAATGTGTTCTTCGTCATGCGACATGCTTGGCAACTCCGTAAACCACCCGGTCGGAGTGGGTGAAAATATCAAAATCGTCGCCGCGAACCAGCGCCACCAGCGTCATGCCGGCCTCTTGCGCCGTGCGGATGGCAAGTGCGGTCGGCGCCGAGACGGCGATGATGAAGGCCGAGCCGATAGAAGCCGTCTTCTGCACCATTTCAACCGAAACCCTGGATGTCACCACGACAGCACCGGATGCGCCATCAATGCCGGCTTTGGCCAGCGCGCCGGCCAGCTTGTCGAGCGCATTGTGACGGCCGACATCTTCGCGCGCCATGACGATGCCCTTGCCAGGCACATAGAAACCGGCGGCGTGCACCGCTCCGGTCTCGGTGTGCAGCGGCTGCACTTTCGACAAAAGCTTGACCGAGGCGACGATGTCATCGGCGTCAAGTGTAAGTTTGGACGCACCGACCGCGTCGACCGAGCGCATCGCTTCCTCGATCGATTCGATGCCGCAGAGCCCGCAGCCGACCGGCCCCGCGAGCCTTCGCCGCCGCGCCTCGAAGCGTGTGTTGGCGGTGTCCTTCAGCCGGATCTGGATGTCGATGCCGGCGCCATGGTCCTCGACCTCGATCGCTTCGATCTCATCCTGTAACGAGATGATGCCTTCGGTCAGCGAGAAGCCGAGCGCGAAATCCTCGAAGTCGGCCGGGCTCGCCATCATCACGGCGTGGGTGGTGCCGGCAAAGGAGAACGCCACCGGCGTCTCTTCCGGCACCATCCGGTCGGTAGCGGTCGTGCCTACCGCGCGGCGCGCCAGCCGCGATACTTGGGTCGTGGCTTTGCGGCGCGCGCTCAAGACTACTCCGCCGCTTCCAGCTTCGCGATGCGACGGCTGTTGCGTGCCTGCTCGTCATAGTCGCGTTGCCATTCCGATGGCCCGTTGGAGGCGCCGACCTGCACCGCCGTCACTTTGTATTCCGGACAGTTGGTCGCCCAGTCGGAGAAGTCGGTGGTGATGACGTTGGCCTGCGTGTCCGGATGGTGGAAGGTCGTGTAGACCACGCCGGGCGACACCCGGTCGGTGATCAGCGCGCGCAGCGTCGTTTCGCCCGAGCGGCTGGTCAGCCGGACCCAGTCGCCGTCGCGCAAGCCGCGGTTCTCGGCATCGTGCGGATGGATCTCCAGCCGGTCCTCCGAGTGCCACATGCTGTTGTCGGTGCGCCTGGTCTGCGCGCCGACATTGTACTGGCTGAGGATGCGGCCGGTGGTGAGCAGCAGCGGGAAGCGCGGCCCCGTCCTCTCGTCCGTCGCCACATATTCGGTGCGGATGAACTTGCCTTTGCCACGCACGAACGCATCGATGTGCATGATCGGGGTGCCGAGCGGCGCCTTCTCGTTGCAGGGCCATTGCACGGATCCGACGCGGTCGAGCAGCTCGAAGGAGACGCCGGCGAAGCTCGGCGTCGTCATCGCGATCTCGTCCATGATCTGCGAGGGATGCTCATAGTTCCAGTCCAGCCCGATGGCGCGGGCAAGCTCCTGCGTCGCCTCCCAATCGGCGTAGCGCGCCTTCGGCTCAAGAACCTTGCGCACCATGTTGATGCGGCGCTCGGCGTTGGTGAAGGTGCCGTCCTTCTCCAGGAAGGTCGAGCCCGGCAGGAAGACATGCGCGTAGTTTGCCGTCTCGTTGAGGAAAAGGTCGTGCACGACGACGCATTCCATCGCGGCAAGGCCGGCGGCGACATGCTTGGTGTCGGGATCGGACTGCAGAATGTCCTCGCCCTGGATGTAGATGCCCCTGAAGCTGCCGTCGACGGCGGCATCCAGCATGTTGGGGATGCGCAGGCCGGGTTCGTCGTCCAGCTTCACGCCCCACAAGGTCTCATAGATGTCGCGCACGGCTTCGCCGGAGATGTGGCGATAGCCGGGCAGTTCGTGCGGGAAGGAGCCCATGTCGCAGGAACCCTGCACGTTGTTCTGGCCGCGCAACGGGTTCACGCCGACGCCGGGCCGGCCGATATTGCCGGTGGCCATGGCGAGATTGGCGATTGCCATCACCGTGGTCGAACCCTGGCTGTGTTCCGTCACGCCGAGGCCGTAATAGATCGCACCGTTGCCGCCGGTGGCGTAGAGGCGGGCGGCACCCCGGATCAACTCGGGATCGACGCCGGACAATTTGCCGACGGTTTCGGGGCTGTTTTCCGGCAAGGCGACGAACGATGCCCAATCCTGGAACTCCGTCCAGTCGCAGCGTTCGCGGATAAAGGCTTCGTCGAACAGGCCCTCGGTGACGATCACATGCGCCAGCGCCGTCAGCACGGCCACATTGGTGCCGGGCTTCAGCGGCAGGTGGTAATCCGCTTCGATATGGGCCGACTTGACCATCTCGGTGCGGCGCGGATCGAGCACGATCAGCTTGGCGCCCTGGCGCAGCCGCTTCTTCAGCCGCGAGGCGAACACCGGATGGGCGGAAGCCGGATTGGCGCCGATGATGACGGCGACGTCGGTGAAGTCGACGGAATCGAAATCCTGCGTGCCGGCCGAGGTGCCATAGGTCTGGCCGAGTCCGTAGCCCGTCGGCGAATGGCAGACGCGTGCGCAGGTGTCGACATTGTTGTTGCGAAAACCCTGCCGCACCATCTTCTGGACGAGATAGGTTTCCTCATTGGTGCAGCGCGACGAGGTGATGCCGCCGATCGCGGTGCGCCCGTACTGGTACTGGATGCGGCGGAATTCCTTGGCGGTATGGGCGATCGCCTCTTCCCAGCTCACTTCGCGCCACGGATCGGTGACCTTTTCGCGGATCATCGGCGACAGGATGCGGTCCTTGTGGGTGGCATAGCCATAGGCGAAACGGCCCTTGACGCAGGAATGGCCGTGGTTCGCCTTGCCCTCCTTGTAGGGCATCATGCGAATGACCTCGTCGTCCTTCACCTCCGCCTTGAACGAGCAGCCGACGCCGCAATAGGCGCAGGTGGTGACGGCCGAGCGCTCTGGCAGGCCCTTTGCAAGCACGGTCTTCTCACGCAGCGCATCGGTTGGACAGGCCTGCACGCAGGCGCCGCAGGACACGCATTCCGAATCGATGAACGCCTCGTGCATTCCCGCCGAAACCCGGGATTCGAAGCCTCGTCCCTCGATGGTCAGCGCGAAGGTGCCCTGCACCTCTTCGCAGGCCCGCACGCAGCGCGAGCAGACGATGCATTGGGAGGCATCATAGGTGAAATAGGGGTTGGATTCGTCGCGGGCGATGTAGTCGACCGCCAGCGAGCCATGGCCGGGCGCCACGCCACCTTCCGGCTTGACGTGGTTGCGGCCCTCGATGCCGTAGCGGTTCTCGGTCAGGCCGATCGACTTCGCCACCGCATCGAACTCGCTGGCGCCGGTTCCGGCCTGTTCGTTCCAGCCGGACGGATGGTCGGAGACGTAGAGCTCCATGACGCCGCGACGAATGGCATCGAGCCGCTCGGTCTGCGTACGCACGATCATGCCTTCGCCGACGGGCGTCGTGCAGGAGGCCGGCGTGCCGCCGCGCCCTTCGATCTCGACAAGGCAGACACGGCACGAGCCGAAAGAGTCCAGCATGTCGGTGGCGCAAAGCTTCGGAATTTCGACCCCGCCTTCCATCGCGGCACGCATGATCGAGGTGCCTTCCGGCACGGTGATGCTGCGCCCGTCGACGTTCAGCGTGACCTGCTTCTGCGCCTTCGATTGCGGGGTTCCGTAATCGATCTCTTCGATGAGAGCGGGGAAGTCGGCCTTGATGTTCATCTGCCAGCTCCTATTCGGCAGCCACGCGCACAGGCGCTGGCTTGAAGTCGTCGGGGAAATGGGTGATCGAGCTCATCACAGGGTAGGGCGTGAAGCCACCCAGCGCACAGAGCGAGCCGAATTTCATCGTGTTGCAGAGGTCGGTGACCAGAGCGAGGTTCTTCTCTGGCTCGATGCCCGCGGCGAGTTTGTCGATGGTTTCGACGCCTCGCGTCGAGCCGATGCGGCAGGGCGTGCACTTGCCGCAACTTTCGATGGCGCAGAACTCCATGGCGAAGCGCGCCTGTTTCAACATGTCGGCGGTGTCGTCGAACACCACGATGCCGGCATGACCAATCAGCCCGTCCTTGGCTGCAAAGGCTTCATAATCGAATGGCGTGTCGAACAGCGTGCGCGGGAAATAGGCACCGAGCGGTCCGCCGACCTGCACTGCCTTCACCGGACGCCCCGTGGCCGTGCCGCCGCCGATCTCGTCGACGATCTCGCCCAGCGTCATGCCGAAAGCGGCTTCGAACAGCCCGGCATATTTGACATTGCCGGCGATCTGGATCGGAATCGTGCCGCGCGAGCGGCCCATGCCGAAATCCTTGTAGTAGGCCGCACCCTTGTCCATGATGACAGGCACGGATGCGAGCGAGATGACGTTGTTGATCACCGTCGGCTTGCCGAACAGCCCCTTATGCGCCGGCAGCGGCGGCTTTGCCCGCACCATGCCGCGCTTGCCCTCGAGCGAATCGAGCAGCGCCGTCTCCTCGCCGCAGACATAGGCGCCGGCGCCGACCCGGATCTCCATGTCGAACGCGTAAGGCGACCCCATCACGCTGGCGCCAAGAACGCCGGCCTTGCGCGCGACATCGACGGCCTTGTTCATCACCGCCACCGCATGCGGATATTCCGAGCGGACATAGACGAAGCCCTTCGTCGCGCCCGTGGCTATACCGGCGATCGTCATGCCCTCGATCAGCACGAAGGGATCGCCCTCCATGATCATGCGATCGGCGAAGGTGCCTGAATCGCCTTCGTCCGCGTTGCAGACGATGTATTTGCGGTCGCCTGATGTATCGAGAACCGTCTTCCACTTGATGCCGGTCGGGAAGCCCGCGCCACCGCGCCCGCGCAGCCCGGATTCGGTTACTTGCGCGACGATGGCGGCAGGCGTCAGCCCCAGCGCGTTCGTCAGTCCATTCAACCCGCCATGTTTCTTGTAGGATTCCAGCGACAGCGGATCCGTGACGCCGCAGCGCGCGAAGGTCAGCCGCGTCTGCTTGGCGAGGAAGGGGATCTTGTCCGGTGCGCCCAGCCAGCGCTTGTGATGGCCACCGGTGAGGAAGCCGCCGTCGAACAGGCTTTTGACGTCGGACGGCTTTACCGGCCCATAGGCGACGCGGCCATTGGCTGTCGCAACTTCGACCATCGGTTCGAGAAAATAGGCGCCGCGCGACCCGTTGCGCACGATCTTGGCCTCGATGCCGCGCTCGGCGAGTTCACTTGCGATCGCCTTGGCGACCTTTTCCGCGCCAAGCGCCAGTGCACCGGAATCGCCGGGAATGTAGATACGCGGGATCATGAGCGCACCTCGGCAACGATCTCGTCGAGCTTCTCGTCATTGAGCCGCCCGATCACTTCGCCATCGAGCATGGCGGCGGGCGAACAGGCGCACAGGCCGAGACAATAGACCGGCTCCAGCGTCACCGAACCATCGCGGGTCGTTTCATGAAAGCCGATGCCCAGCAGCTGCTTCAGCTTGGCGGCGATGGCGTCCGAACCCATCGACTGGCAGGATTCCGCCTGACAGAGCTTCAGCACATGGCGGCCTGCCGGGTGGCTTCGGTAATCGTGATAGAAGCTGACGACGCCGTGCACCTCGGCCCTGGAAATGTTCAGCGCCTCGGCGATGACCGGCAGCGCATCCTTGGGCACATGGCCGAACTCTTCCTGGATGCCGTGGAGGATCGGCAGCAACGGGCCTTCGAGGCCCTTCAGCTCCTGGATGATCGCGGCCGTGCGCGACGTAATCTCGGTACTTGCAGGCTGCATTATCATGCAGCGCCCTCCCTATCGTAGCGACCCATCATATCGGCCAAAAGCATCAAGCTGTTTTGGAACAACGACATGCGCGTGCCGCTTTATCGCTAAGTGCTTAAGAAACCAGAGAAAACCTCTGAAATCAATAAAGCGGTTTCGTTGTACGATAGAAATTTTCTATCGCTCCTCTTGACTAACCCTGTCTAGCGGAACGGTTGGCATGAAAATCGTCCGCCAGCGCCATTGCCTCGTCCAGCAGCGCCGAGACCAAAGGTGTGTGGGGTTCGCGTGGTGTCGCCACCAG
Organism: Mesorhizobium sp. M7A.F.Ca.US.008.03.1.1; assembly: GCF_003997495.1. Classification (GTDB taxonomy): domain Bacteria; phylum Pseudomonadota; class Alphaproteobacteria; order Rhizobiales; family Rhizobiaceae; genus Mesorhizobium. The sequence goes on from NZ_RZRU01000003.1 coordinate 190,963, forward strand.
GCCGACCGTGTGGCTGGCATCTGGCTCGATGATCGGAATGGCCCGGATCGGCTCGGAAAAACCGAATGTTTCCGCAAGGTTGAGCGGCATGATCGACGACCATTTGCCGGTGCGGATGTGCGAAAACAGCACGATCATCGAATTGGATTCCAGCGTCGGTCGCACCTGCACGCCGGCTTCGGCCAGATGCTGGTCGATGATGCGGCGGTTCTGCATGTCCGGCGTCAACAGGCACAACGGCAGGCTTGAGAGCTCCGCCCATGTCACTTTGTCGCGGTCGGAATAGGGATTTCCCATCGCGGTGATCAGTTGGTAGCGCTCGTCGTAGAGCGGCACGCTGGTCACCCGCCCCAGCGGCTCGTTGTCGAGATAGGTGATGCCTGCATCGATGTCGAAATTGCCGAGCAGCGACAGCACCTCGATCGAGGTCCGCGACAGCACCGAAAAGGTGACGCCGGGGTGCTTTTCGCGAAACGGCGTCGTCAGCCGCGGCAGCATGGCGAGCGCCGTCGGGATGGCGGCGATGCGGATACGGCCGGAAAGTCCGTGGCGCGCCGCACGCATTTCCTCGCGCATGGTCCTGGTGTCGCCTACGATGCGGCGTGCCCACACCAGCACCTGTTTTCCCTCCGGCGTCAGCCCCTGGAAGCGTGAGCCGCGCAGGACCAGCATGACGCCAAGCTGGCCTTCCAACTGCTTGATGCCGGCCGAGAGCGTCGGTTGGGTGACGCCGCACACCTCCGCCGCCCGGCCGAAATGCTCCTCCCTGGCGAGCGCGATGAAGAATTCCAGCTTGTCGATCATGCGATTTTTCCGGTCGTTCGCTGCAAGGTCGGGGAAATTGTGCTCTACCGCAAGCACCACGCACAATTGCCCGGCATCCACACCTTTAAGCCGGCTACCTGTTTCCCGCGGCGCGATGCGGCGCTATGTGGATGAAACTGGGAGATCGACCATGCTGGGCTGGTTCCGCAAGCTGTTGCCGCGCGAAGATCGCTTCTTCGATCTGTTCGAACGACATTCCCGCACCGTGGTCGGCGGCGCCGAGGCGCTGGAGCAGCTTCTCCAGGGCAGGGATATCGACCTCTGGTGCCAGAAAATCATCGATCTCGAAGACGAGGCCGACCACATCACCGCGGAAGTGCTGCTGGCGGTGCGGCGCTCCTTCATCACGCCTTTCGATCGCGGCGACATCAAGGACCTGATCCAGTCGATGGATGATGCCATCGATATGATGCACAAGACGGTCAAGACGGTGAAGCTGTTCGAGCGCAAGGAGTTCGATCCGCTGATGCAGGAAATGGGTGGCGTCATCGTCGCCGCCGCCAAGCTGGTGGCCGAGGCGATCCCGCTGCTCAACAAGGTCGCGACGCATACTGTGCGCCTCAACGCCATCGCCGAAGAGGTGATGCGCGTCGAAAGCCGGGCCGACGACCTGCACGAGCAAGGGCTGAAGGATCTCTTCAGGAAGCACGGCAGCAGCGATCCGATGGCCTATATGATCGGCAGCGAGATTTATGGCCAACTGGAAAAGGTGGTCGACCGCTTCGAGGACGTCGCCAACGAGATCAGCGGCATCGTCATTGAGAATGTCTAGGTGATGGAAGCAACCATTGCCTTTCCCGTGCTGGCCGGCCTCGTCGCCGTCGCGCTGTTCTTCGATTTTCTCAACGGCCTGCACGATGCCGCCAATTCCATCGCCACCATCGTTTCCACCCGGGTGCTGCGGCCGCAATATGCGGTGCTGTGGGCGGCCTTCTTCAATTTCATCGCCTTCATGTTCTTCGGCCTCCACGTTGCCGAGACCGTGGGCAAAGGTATCATCGACGTCAGCATCGTCACCCCGGCGGTGATCTTTGCAGCCCTCGTCGGCGCCATTGTCTGGAACATCGTCACCTGGATCGCCGGCATCCCGTCGAGCAGCTCGCACGCGCTGATCGGCGGCCTGGTCGGGGCCGGTGTGGCAAAGGCAGGCGCGGGCGCCATCGTCTGGACAGGGCTCGGCAAGACGGTTGCGGCAATCGTCGTGTCGCCGGCGACCGGTTTTGTCCTGGCGCTCGTCCTGATTCTCGTCGTTTCCTGGCTCTTCGTGCGCCAGACGCCGTTTGCGGTCGACAGCACCTTTCGCGTCATGCAGTTCTTTTCCGCCTCGCTCTATTCCCTGGGGCACGGCGGTAATGACGCCCAGAAAACCATGGGCATCATCGCCGTGCTGCTCTATTCGCAAGGCATGCTCGGCGAAAAATTCTACGTGCCGCTGTGGGTCGTGCTCACCTGTCAGACGGCACTGGCGCTCGGTACGTTGTTCGGCGGCTGGCGCATCGTCCACACCATGGGCTCGAAGATCACCCGACTGAACCCGATGCAGGGTTTTTGCGCCGAGACAGGTGGGGCGATCACGCTGTTTGCCGCGACATGGCTCGGCGTTCCCGTATCGACCACGCACACCATCACCGGCGCCATCATCGGCGTCGGCGCCGCTCGCCGCGTCTCGGCCGTGCGCTGGGGCATTGCCGGCAACATCGTCATTGCCTGGATCGTCACCCTGCCGGCCACCGCTTTGATTTCGGCGCTCACCTACCTTGCGGTTGGCCTGGCAAGGTGACGTGAAGAAATCTATCTGTCCACAAGGTTCAGGATGTTGCCGTCCGGATCCTTGAACCAGGCGACCTTCATTCCGTAACCGACGTGGAGATCGCCCTCCAGCGTCAGGCCCGGCATCTGATAGTGTTCGAAGGCGACGCCCTTCGACTTCAGCGCCTTGACGATATTGCCGATCTCGTCGCCAACCATCCAGGTCACCGCTGTCGCCTTGTTGGTTCCGGCAAATTGGGAATGATAGACGTTGAGGGTGGTATCGCCGCTTTTGTATACGATCAGTTCACCGCCCTCATCGTGCACCTGCTTCAGGCCAAGCATTCCCTCATAGAAAGCCTTGGCTTTCGCGAGATCCTTTACCGCCAGATTGGCCGTTGCGTTGCTGTTTGCGAGCATGGTCGCCTCCTTCTCTGATTGTGGGTCCCGTGCCGGTTAAGATAGGTCTCCTCGACTGTTTGACGACTGTCGGCTGGCCTGATTGATGGCCGCACTGGCACCCGATCATCTGGAAGACGTTTGATGCTGATGAAATCCGACAGGCCCCATCGTTTTTCCGGGCACGCCAAGGCAGCCATTGCTCCACGGCTTGGTTCTGTCCGGAAACTGCATTATCTCAGGCGCAAGCTGCGTAAGGAAAAACTGCCATGTCCGTCACCAAGGAAATCGTCACCGAGCGTCTGAAAACGGTCAACGGGCCGGATTTCACCGGCAACATCGTCGACCTCGGCATGGTTTCGGAAATTTTCATCGCCGACGGGAAGGTCTTCTTCTCGATTACCGTTCCCGCCGCCCGTGCCCAGGAAATGGAGCCGCTGCGCGCCGCTGCCGAGCGCGTCGTCAAGGCGATCCCCGGTGTCGCCGGCGCCGTCGTCGCGCTGACGGCGGAGAAGAAGGGCGGCGGCATGGAGGCGCCGGTTCCGTTGCGCCCCGCACCCAGGCCCGTTCCACCGGCTGCGCCCGCTGCCGCCGCGCCGCGTGCGGCTCCGCACGCGCCGGCCTCGCACAGCTCGGGCAAGCGTGGCGTGCCCGGTATCGAGGCGATCATTGCCGTTGCCTCCGGCAAGGGCGGCGTCGGCAAGTCGACCACCGCCGTCAACATCGCGCTGGGCCTCGCCGCCAACGGCTTGCGGGTCGGCGTGCTCGATGCCGACATTTACGGCCCTTCCATGCCCAGGCTGCTCAACATCCATGGCCGGCCGCAGACCGTCGACGGCAAGATCCTGAAACCGATGGAGAATTACGGCCTGAAGGTGATGTCGATGGGTTTCCTCGTCGACGAGGAAACGCCGATGATCTGGCGTGGCCCGATGGTGATGTCGGCGCTGACGCAGATGCTGCGCGAGGTCGAGTGGGGTCGGCTCGACGTGCTCGTCGTAGATATGCCGCCCGGCACCGGCGACGCGCAGCTGACCATGGCCCAGCAGGTGCCCCTGGCTGGCGCTGTCATCGTCTCGACGCCACAGGATCTGGCCCTGATCGACGCGCGAAAAGGCCTCAACATGTTCAAGAAGGTTGACGTGCCGCTGCTCGGCATCGTCGAGAACATGAGCTATTTCATCGCTCCGGACACCGGCAAGCGCTACGATATTTTCGGTCATGGCGGCGCCCGCCGCGAGGCCGAGCGCCTCGGCGTCACCTTCCTCGGTGAGGTGCCGCTCGAGATGGGCATTCGCGAAAGCTCGGATGCCGGCACGCCGGTTGTCGTCTCGAAGCCCGACGGCGCCGAGGCGAAAATCTACCGCGACATTGCCTCGAAAGTCTGGGACCGGGTCAACGAAGAGCGTGGTGCTGCGGCAGCCGCCGTGCCGAGTATTGTGTTCGAGTGATGCCCGCTTGAGGGCTCAGCCGCCGACCTTTTCGCCGAACGACGAAAAAAACTGTCCAGCCAGTTTCTTCGAGGTCGATTCGATCAGCCGGCTGCCGAGCTGTGCGATCTTGCCGCCGACATCGGCCTTGGCCGCGTAATTCAATATCGTGGCGTCGGGTCCATCTGCCGTCAGCGTCACGTCGGCGCCACCCTTGGCGAAGCCTGCAATGCCGCCCTTGCCTTCGCCCTGGATGGTGTAGGAGTGCGGCGGCTTCAGGTTCTTCAGCGTCACTTCGCCGTTGAACGTCGCCTTGATCGGTCCGATCTTCACCACCACGGTTGCCGCCATCTCGGTCGGCGACTTCATCTCCAGGCTCTGGCAGCCGGGAATGGTCGCCTTCAACACCTCGGGATCGTTCAGCGCTTCCCACACTTTTTGCAGCGGTGCGGCAATGCGCTCCTCGCCTTCGATCACCAAAGCCATGAAAACCTCCCGGACAAGACTGTCCGAACCCGTAACGCACGGCTTGGTGCGTGTCTATCGCACCAAAGTCCGGTTGCGACCGCACGCCCTCTTGCCTGCTCCCGCGCGTTGCCATATCGATTTGTCTTACAAATACGGAGACCATGATGGCAGGCGCCCCCACCCATAAGAAAAAATTTCGCTCGCAGGAGTGGTTCGACAATCCCGACAATCCGGGCATGACGGCGCTCTATCTCGAGCGATACCTGAATTACGGCCTGACGCGCGCCGAACTGATGTCCGGCAAGCCGCTGATCGGCATTGCCCAGACCGGCTCGGATCTGTCGCCTTGCAACCGCCACCATATCGAACTGGCCAAGCGCGTGCGCGAAGGCATCGTCTCGATGGGCGGCATTCCTTTCGAATTCCCCTGCCATCCGATCCAGGAGACCGGCAAACGCCCGACCGCAGCACTTGACCGCAACCTTGCCTATCTCAGCCTGGTCGAGGTGCTTTACGGCTATCCGCTCGATGGCGTCGTGCTGACCATCGGTTGCGACAAGACGACGCCGGCGCTGCTGATGGCAGCGGCCACCGTCAACATCCCGGCCATCGCACTGTCGGTCGGCCCGATGCTCAACGGCTGGCACAAGGGCAAGCGCACCGGCTCCGGCACCATCGTCTGGGAATCGCGCCAGCGCCTGTCGGCCGGTGAGATCGGCTATGACGAGTTCATGGACATCGTCGCGTCTTCGGCACCGTCTACCGGCTATTGCAACACCATGGGCACTGCCACCACCATGAACTCGCTGGCCGAGGCGCTCGGCATGCAGCTGCCTGGCTCGGCCGCCATTCCCGCGCCCTACCGCGAGCGCGGCCAGATTTCCTATGAGACGGGAAAGCGCATCGTCGAGATGGTGCATGAGGATTTGAAGCCGTCCGACATCATGACGAGAGAGGCTTTCGAGAACGCCATCGTCGTCAATTCGGCCATTGGCGGTTCGACCAACGCGCCGATCCATCTCAACGCCATCGCCCGCCACCTTGGACTCAAGCTCGACAATGACGACTGGCAGACGGTCGGCCTCAATGTGCCGCTGCTGGTCAATTTGCAGCCGACCGGCGAATACCTCGGCGAGGACTACCATCATGCCGGCGGCGTGCCGGCGGTCATTGCCGAACTGATGAAGGGCGGGCTGTTGCCGCATCCCGGCGCGCGCACCGTCAACGGCAAGTCGATCGGTGAGAATAGCGAGGGCGTCGCCAACGAAAACCCCGACGTCATCCGCTCTGTCGCCAAGCCGCTGAAGGCCAATGCCGGCTTCATCAACCTCAGGGGCAATCTGTTCGATTCGGCGATCATGAAGACCAGTGGCATCTCGCCGGAATTCCGCGAGCGCTATTTGTCCAACCCCAAGGATCCCGAGGCTTTCGAAGGCAACGCCATGGTTTTCGACGGGCCGGAGGATTACCACGCCCGCATCGACGACCCGGCACAAGGCATTGACGAACACACCATCCTGTTCATGCGTGGCGCTGGCCCGGTTGGCTATCCCGGCGGTGCCGAGGTCGTCAACATGCAGCCGCCGGCCTACCTCATCAAGAAGGGCATCCACGCGCTCGCCTGCATCGGTGACGGCCGCCAGTCGGGTACGTCGGGTTCGCCGTCGATCCTAAACGCCTCGCCGGAAGCCGCCATCGGCGGCGGACTGGCGCTGCTCAAGACCGGCGACCGTGTCCGCATCGACCTGCGCAAGGGCACGGCCGATATCCTCGTCACCGACGACGAGATCACCCGGCGTCGTGCCGAGTTGCAGAACAATGGCGGCTATCACTATCCCAAGCACCAGACGCCCTGGCAGGAGATCCAGCGCGGCATGGTCGCGCAGTTCTCGGAGGGAATGGTGCTGAAGCCGGCGGTGAAATACCAGGATGTCGCGCGCACCAGCGGCGTCCCAAGGGACAATCACTGATTATTCCAAGGGATAATCATCGATTATTCCTGCCCGACAATCACTGATGCAGGATCGACGACAGGCTGCCTGACTATTCAGGCAGCCTGTCGTCTTTTCGTTCCGCGCGCGTCTCGGTAGCAGGTCGAGAACTGTCGTCATCCTTGACAAGCACGCGCAACAAATCCACCATCATGACAAGGGGTGCATCGCGACGACCCCGTGAGGCGTCAGCCCAACGTTCGCGTCCAAACTTCTCTTCCAAGGAGGTGGACGCCATGCCGTCAACAACCGCTATCACCGTACCGCAATTGTCCCGGCTCATCGGTCTGCCGGGCGCGCCTGTCATTATCGATGTTCGCGTCGATGACGATTTCGACGCCGATCCGCGCCTTTTGCCGGCCTCGTGCCGGCGCGACTTCAAAACCGTTTCGAACTGGGCGGCCGGGTTCGCCGGCAAGCCGGTGGCCGTCGTCTGCCAGAAGGGGCAAAAGCTCTCGCAAGGCGTCGTTGCATGGCTGCGCCACGAGGGGATCGCCGCAGAATCACTTGAAGGGGGCTTAGAGGCCTGGCGCGATGCCGGGGGGCTTCTGGTCCGCACCGCCAAGATGCCGCCACGCAATGAAAAGGGCGCCACCGTCTGGGTGACGCGATCACGCCCGAAGGTCGACCGCATCGCTTGCCCATGGCTGATCCGGCGTTTTCTCGACCCCGACGCGGTGTTCCTGTTTGTCGAACCCGCTGAAGTATTGGCTGTTGCCGACCGCTTTCAGGCCATGCCGTTCGACATCGACAATGTGTTCTGGAGCCATCGTGGCGAACGCTGCGCCTTCGACACGATGATCGAGGAGTTCGGGTTGGAATTCGAGGCGCTCGATCGCCTGGCTGCAATCGTCCGTGCGGCCGACACTGCAAGCCTCGACCTGGTGCCCCAGGCCGCCGGCTTTCTGGCTGCCTCGCTTGGCCTGTCGCGTATGTTCCGCGACGACCTTGAACAACTGGAAGCAGGCATGCTGCTCTATGATGCGTTCTTCCGCTGGTGTCGCGACGCCACGGAAGAAACGCACAACTGGCCCGCTGCAGGTAAGCCGTCATGACCATTCTTGTCCCGGACAATAAGGCGGTGACCGGCGAGCCGCCGGCTGCGCCGACCTTCGCGGAAGCCACGAAGGTGTGGGCGAAAATCGGACTGCTCAGTTTCGGCGGGCCGGCCGGACAGATCGCCTTGATGCACAAGGAACTGGTCGAGGAACGCCGCTGGATCGGCGAGCAGCGTTTCCTGCATGCGCTGAACTACTGCATGCTGCTGCCTGGCCCGGAAGCCCAGCAACTCGCCATCTATGTCGGCTGGCTGCTGCACAGGACGATCGGCGGCCTTGTCGCCGGCATCCTGTTCGTCGTGCCGGGCGCGCTCGTCATGCTCGCCTTGAGCGGCCTTTACATGCTCTACGGCGACATGCCGCTCGTCGCGGCGCTGTTTTTCGGGGTGAAGGCGGCGGTGCTTGCCATTGTCATCGAGGCGGTGATCCGGATCGGGAGGCGCGCCCTCAAGAACCGGGTCATGGTGTCGATCGCGGTCGCGGCGTTCATCGCCATCTATGCGTTGAATGTGCCGTTTCCGCTCATCGTCCTGTTCGCCGGCCTGACCGGATGGCTGGGGGATCGCATTGCTCCCGGCCTGTTTTCCGGCTCGGCCCATGGCAAGGACGATGTTACCGACTTCAAGGGAGCGGTCGACTTGATGTTCGAACGCGGCGAACTCGCCCATGTCAAACCGACCAGATGGCATGCACCGCGCACCGTCGCCATCTGGCTGCCGCTCTGGCTCGGGCCTGTTCTTGCGATCTGGTGGTTCACCGGCTCTGCAAGCGTCTGGACCGAGATAGGCCGGTTCTTCAGTCTCATGGCGGTCGTCACCTTCGGTGGCGCCTATGCGGTGCTTGCCTATGTCGCGCAGGCAGCCGTCCAGTCCTTCGGCTGGCTGGCGCCTGGTGAAATGGTCGATGGCCTTGGGCTTGCCGAAACGACGCCAGGGCCGCTCATCCTGGTGCTGCAGTTCGTCGGCTTCATCGCCGCGTTCCGCCATTCCGGATCGCTGGACCCGTTGCTTGCCGGATCGCTGGGGGCGCTGCTTACCCTGTGGGTAACGTTCACGCCCTGCTTCTTCTGGATATTCCTCGGCGCGCCCTACATCGAGGCCCTGCGCGGCAACAAGGCCTTGTCGGCCGCACTGGGCGCGATCACCGCCGCCGTTGTCGGGGTGATCATGAATCTGGCCCTATGGTTTGGCCTGCACGTCATCTTCCGTGAGGTGCACGCGACGGGCCTTGGCATGAACGTGCCGGTGCTTTCGTCGATCGACTGGCGCGCGGCCTTGCTTTCGGGTGCCGCCATGATCGCCATCCTGAAGCTGAAAGTCGGCATGCTGCCGACACTCGCGCTATCCGCCCTTGCGGGGGTCTTGCTGGCAGCGGCTGGTTAGACAGCACCGCCCTTTGCAATCCGCTTGCCCACCACCTAAGTGGGCTGGAACGGAAGGAAACATCATGGCCGGACGGCGCTCTTCCCTAGGCTTCCTCGGAATGTTCGGCCGTTCGGGCGACTTGAGGCAGCTCGACGCCGCATTGCGCGGCGCCGATCTGCATCCAGCCCTTGTGCCGGAGGGCGTGAAGCTTACCCTCGTCAATCTCCTGAAGGATCGCTGGCCCGACGAGCCGCCACCGGGCACCTATGCGTCGGTGGCACAATTATGCAGCTATTGCATCGCGGGTCCCGAAACCTTCGAGCAAGCCAATGGCCATGAGCGGACGCTGGAAGCCGAGCGCCGCATCGAGGCGGCGCTTGGAACCGGCGACAGCCTCGACGCGCAGATCGTGCTGATGACGCTGCATGCCAAGCTCATCAACGCTGAAGTCGTCGACCGATACGGGCTCAGCGCGGAATGACGCGAAAAGCAAGATCTGCTTGATTCTCCTAAGGCAGCCGAGCCGTTCAGGCCCGGCTGATCTCCTCGAGATACCAGCCGATGTAGCGCAGTTCGTTGTATTCCATCGGCGCGATAGGTCCGGGCACGAAATAGTGCGAGCGCACGCCGCGCGCGGTGTGCTCGATGATCTTCTTGTCCTCTTCGGTGGTGATCTTCCACAGCCAGGTCAGCTTCTCCAGATCGTAGTCCTGACCCTCGACCGCGTCGCCGCGCACCAGCCAGATCAGTTCCATCTCGCAGGTACCAGCCGTTTTCGGGATGAATCGGTAGATCATGCCGTGATCGGGATAGCAGACGAGGAAGGTCGTGCCGCCGAGATGGATGGAGGTGACGCCACCGTCATAGTCGGTGAAGCGGCCCATCAGCGGGGCCACCGGAGAGCCGTCCTGGCTGCCGCTGGAAACGCCGTCATAGAGCGCGTAGCGGAAGGTGTGGATTGCTTCCTGACCGGCCGCCGAGTTCTGCCAGCGGTTGGCGCTGCCGATCTCGATGCCGAGCGCGCAGGTGCGCTGCTCCATCGCCGCATTGAGCTGCTCGATCATCTCGGCTGGTTTTTCCAGCGCATGCGTCTGCGAATACTCCGGATGCGCCGGCCCGCAATGGTAACATTCTACATAGTTCTCGACGGCGAGCTTCCAGTTGGCGTCGAGCGGGTAGGACTGACGATACGCCACCTTGGCTTCGCCCCAGCCATATTGGCCGCAGCTCGTGCGCAGCGACTGTTCGATCGGATCGAAATCGAGCGGCGTCTCGGCGAAGGAAATGAAGACCAGACCGGATGCGACGCGGACATGAAGCTTCTTCAGACCGTGCGCCGTGCGGTCGAAATCCTTCGGCATCAGGCGGGCAGCGCGCAACGATCCGTCATTGGAATAGGTCCAGGCGTGGTAGGGGCACACGAACATCTTCGCGTTGCCCTTCTCCTTGGTGCAGACCTCGGCGCCGCGATGGCGGCAGACATTGAGCATGGCATGCACGGTGCCATCCATGCCGCGTGTCAGGATGACCGCCTCGTCGCCCAGTTTGAACAGCTCGAAATCGCCGGGATTCGGGATAACGCTGGCATGGGCCAGGCAATGCCAGTGGCGGCGAAAGACACGTTCCATGTCCCGCTCGAAGATCGTCGGGTCATGATAGAAGGCACGTACCAGGCCGTGGCCTGGCCGATGAGATGCCACCAGCCGATCGATCGCGTCGCCGTCGGTGAGGGCTTGCTGGATAGGATGCACACTCATTTGTCGTTCTGCCCGATGGTTGATCCCGGAGCAATTCCAGGAAAAGTGTGAAGCGGTTTCTGTTCGGAATTGCGTCAAACGAAGAGCGCAATTCCAGGAAAAGTGTGAAGCGGTTTTCCGTCCTGAATTGGCTCCGGGTGGTGGCTGTATGGCTGCACGAACTCGTCTCCGGTCAGCCGCCCATATGCTTGCGCGGCAGGTGGATCAGGCTGCCGAAACGGGCACGCAATCTGTCGTCGACCTGTTTTGGCACGTGGCGCGGAAAACGTTCGGCAAGAATGCGCTTCTTCTCGGTGATCGCACGCAACAATATATCAGGCCGGCCTTTTTCGTTCCATTCCTTCGGCGAGGAACGATCGCCGAGGGCAGGATAGAAGTGCCCGGTCTGCATCAGCTTGAGCGTTTGTTCGTTGTCGAGATAGTGGCCCGGACCCTTGAGACAGACCTCGGCGATGCTGTCAATCGACAGGGCCTCGTCAGTCACGTCGATGCCACGCGCGCAGCCCAGGCAATGACCGAGCATGTCGTTGTCGATGACCAGGCTCTCCAGGCAGAAGCCGAGCAGCGAGGCATGCATGCCGGCCGCCTCGTAGACGAGGTTGAGGCCGGAGAGACCGGCCATCACATTGGTGATACCCTTTTCGTAGCCGGACTGAATATCGGGCAGTTTCGAATCCGTCATGCCGGCGGCGGAGCCGCCGGGCAGATCGTAGAATTGCGCCATCTGGGCACAGGCCGCCGTTGCCACCGACTGCTCGGCCGACCCGCCCGCCATGGCGCCGGTGCGCAGGTCCGACATGAACGGCCATGCGCCGAAGATCGCCGGATGGCCGGGCTTGAGCGCGTTGACATAGATCAGGCCGGCCAGCACTTCGGCCACTGCCTGCACGACCGCGCCGGCCATCGCCGCGGGTGCCGTGGTGCCGGACTGCCCGGTTGACAGCAGCAGGATCGGGATGCCGCCTTCGACGCAGGCCTCAAGCACGCCGCAGGCATCCTCGGCGAACTTCATCGGCGGCACGACGAATGAGTTGGAGTTGGAAACGAATGGCCGGGCGCGGAAATTCTCCTCGCCGCCGGCGATGGCGTACAGCATTTCAAGCGCAGGCTTCACGTTCTCACGCACGGTGAAGGATGTTCCGACGTGCTTCGATGTTCCCATCACGCAGGCATAAAGCGTGTTGAAATCCATCTCGAGCGGATCGGCGATGTCGCGCGCCACCATCGGCCGCTGGAAGAAATGGATGTTGTCCAGCCCGTCGACGATGCGGGCGGCATCATAAATATCCTGCAGCTTGGACTCGCGGTACTCGCGCTTCTCCAGATCCACCAGGTGCACGGCGATGCCTGCCGTGCCGTAGTGCACGCGCTTGCCCTGGACCACCATGTCGTGCCTGGAGTCCTGGCCATGAAGCGTGAAATGTCGTGCCGCCCGCTTGATGGTGTCGAGCACGAGCGCGCGCGGAAAGCGGACCCGGCCATCGTCGCCATGGACCGCCCCCACCTTGGTCAGCACCTTTATGCAGGAAGGAATGGCGTTGGCGAAACCCACTGTCTCCAGAAGCGTCAGCACGCCCTCGTGGATACGCTCGCGGTCATCCCCGCGCAGCGGCCCGTAGCCGCCGCCCTCGATGGCCTTGTGCTGTGGTCCGGTATCCTCCTCCAGGGGAGATGATCGCATGGCGTGTCCTGTTTCGCGAAGACCGGAGCGTTGCGGACGACGGTTCGCCGGCGTGTCCTGCTGTTCGACAGCCACTGGCATGAAAGCACTCCACCTTCGTCGGCAGGAACTCGTGGCGGTTGGTCCACCATCGGCCTGCTTCTTCCCCTGACGCCGACTATGCCGCCGGCACTGGCCCATCCTATGAGCCAGCTGGCCCAGTTGCATGTGCCAGAACTAAAATGCCGGAGCCGCTGCGAGCGGCTCCGGCATGAGAGATCGGCGATGGATCAGGCGGCCGCGGGTCTGCGTCCGGCGGCCGTGGCCAGTTCGCGGATGCCTGGCTCGATGTGCTGCAGTGCGATCGACGAGATGCCCAACCGCATGAAACGCGAAGGCTTTTCAGTGCTATCGAAGAAACGGTCGCCTGGCTCGATGATGACGCTGCGCGATGCCGCGGCCTCGGCCAGCCCGCGCGAATCGGTACCGCGCGGCCCTTCGAGCCACAGCGACGTGCCGCCGGCCGAATCGGTCGAGCGCCATTCCGGCAGGAAGGCGGAAATCGCATGGACCAGACGCTTGCGTCGCTCGTCGAAGGCCGACGACAGCCGCCGCACCAGCGCCTCGTGGTGGCCTAGCGACAGGAACAGCGCGACGGCGCGCTGGTTGTTCGCCGGCGGATGACGCAGCATGAAGCGGCGCAGCGCCCTGAGTTCCGCGATCAATCCGGCGGACGCCACGATGTAGCCGAGCCGCAGGCCCGGAGCCAGCGTCTTGGACATCGAGCCGACATAGACCACGCGGCCGGAGCGATCGAGGCTCTTCAGCGCCTGCTGCGGTGCCTCGTCGAGAAGCTGGCTGTCATAGCCGTCCTCGATGATGATCTGGTTGTAGCGGTTGGCGCGCGCCAGAAGATCCTGCCGCCGTTCCGCCGACAGCGGCACCATGGTCGGGCAATGATGGCTGGGCGTGACGAAGACGAAACCGGAATCATTGGCAATAGAAGCGGTTACGATGCCGGACTGGTCGACCGGCACCGGCTGTATCTCCGCGCCCGCAAGGCGGAAGATCGAGCGGGCGTCGGGGTAACCCGGGTCCTCCATCGCCACCTTCGAGCCCTTGGACATCAGCAGCGTCGCCAGCATGTAGAGCGCGTTCTGGGCGCCCAGCGTGACGATGATCTCGTCCGGGTTGGCAAAGATGCCGCGCCGGGGCAGGAGCCGCGCCTGGATCTGCTCGATCAGCAGCGGATCGTCGCGGTCGACCATGTCGGACGCCCAGTTGCGAATTTCGAGCACGGCAAGCGCCATGCGGTTGCACTCGCGCCACTCGGCGGTCGGGAACAGCGCCGGGTCGAACTGCCCGTAGACGAAAGGGTAGGAGGACTTGATCCAGTTCTCGTGCTTGGCCGGCGGCGGCATGTCGCTGGCGGCGATCTTGCGGCGTGCCTTCCAGTCGATCTCGTTGGCCTGGTCGGGCGCCTTCTGGTGCGGCTTGGCCGGTGTCGCCAGCACATCGGGATTGACGAAATGGCCACGCCGCTCGCGCGCCACCAAGAAACCCTGGTCGACAAGCTGCTGGAACGCCAGCACCACGGTTCCGCGCGCCACGCCAAGTTTTTCGGCCAGGATCCGGCAGGAAGGAAGCGGCATCGAAGCGGCGATCTGGCGGTCGAGAATGGCGGCTACGATGGCTTGGCGGATCTGCGCCTGCAGGGTTTGGCCGGATTCAGCCGAAATCCGGAACAGGCCGGACCATATCGCCGTATCGTTTCGCTGTGGCATGGGAGATTTCCTCGATGGCCAGCCTTTTTCGTTTGGCTGGACCAGCCGAACGTAACCGTGGCACAAGGGGTTGCGCCAATCAATTTTTCTGATCGTTGGGATTTATGCCAGTGATCCTTCACGCCATTTTGATGCTGCGCCGCGGCATAGCTGCGTGACTCCGTGCGTCATCGCTGCGCATTGAAACGGCTGGAGTTCGGCCCGATAGATTGTCGCGACGACACGCGCCGGAAACATCCGGTCCGTAATGATGGCTCTAGGTCTCGGAGTTTGGCAGTGGATCAATCGTCCTTTCAAAAACAGCTCGCCGCCTTGCGCGATCACCGCGCGGCAGCGCCCGCCAGCATGCGCCAGGCCTTCGCCGCCGATCCGAAGCGGTTCGTAGAATTCTCCGCCACCGACGGTGATCTGCTGCTCGATTGGTCGAAATGCGCGGTCGACGCGACCACCATGGACCTGCTGGAAAAGCTCGCCCAGGCCGCCGATCTCGAAGGCCGCCGCGCTGCTATGTTCGCCGGCAAGAAGATCAACGTCACCGAGGACCGTGCCGTGCTGCACACGGCACTGCGCAACCTGACCGGCAAGGGCGTCACCGTCGATGGCCAGGACGTCAAGGCGGACGTCATCGCCGTGCTGGACGCCATGGGCGCCTTTGCCGATGCCGTGCGCTCGGGCAAGGCGGCCGGCGCCACCGGCAAGAAGATCACCGACATCGTCAACATCGGCATCGGCGGTTCCGATCTCGGCCCGGCCATGGCGACGCTGGCGCTGGCGCCCTATCATGACGGGCCGCGCGCGCATTACGTTTCCAACATCGACGGCGCCCATATCCACGACACGCTGAAGGGCCTATCCGCCGAAACCACGCTTTTCATCATCGCCTCCAAGACCTTCACCACCGTCGAAACGATGACCAACGCCGAAACCGCCCGGAAATGGGTGCAGGAAGCACTGGGCAAGGAAGCGGTCGGCAAGCATTTCGCCGCCGTCTCGACCGCGCTCGACCTGGTGGCCAAGTTCGGCATCGCGTCCGATCGCGTGTTCGGCTTCTGGGATTGGGTCGGCGGCCGCTATTCGCTCTGGGGCGCCATCGGCCTGCCGGTGATGATCGCCGTCGGCCCGCGGAATTTTCGCTCCTTCCTCGATGGCGCGCATGAGATGGACGAGCATTTCCGCACCGCGCCCGTGCAGGAGAACCTGCCGGCACTGCTGGGGTTGGTTGGCTGGTGGCATCGCGTCATCTGCGGCTACCCGGCGCGCGCCGTCATCCCTTACGACCAGCGCCTGTCCAGGCTGCCGGCCTATCTGCAGCAGCTCGACATGGAATCGAACGGCAAGAGCGTCACCCTCGAAGGCACTCAGGTGACGACGCCGACTGGACCGCTGGTCTGGGGCGAACCCGGCACCAACGGCCAGCATGCCTTCTTCCAACTGCTGCACCAGGGCACCGATTTCATCCCGGTCGAGTTCCTTGCCGCCGCCGTCGGCCACGAGCCCGACCTCAAGCACCAGCATGATCTGCTGCTCGCCAACTGCCTGGCGCAATCGGAAGCGCTGATGAAGGGCCGCACACTTGAGGAGGCCCGCGCCCAGATGCTGGCCAAGGGCATGAAGCCGGCCGATGTCGCCAAGATAGCCCCGCACCGCGTCTTCTCCGGCAACCGGCCCTCGCTGACCATCCTCTACCGCAAACTCGACCCGCGCACCTTCGGCCGGCTGATCGCGCTCTACGAGCACCGCGTCTTCGTCGAGGGCACGCTGTTCAACATCAACTCCTTCGACCAGTGGGGGGTCGAGCTCGGCAAGGAATTGGCCACCGGCCTTTTGCCTGTCGTTGAGGGTAAGGAAAGTGCCGCGAAGCGGGATGCATCGACCGCTGGCCTTGTGGGATTCATCCACCATTTGCGTGGCTCGGAGTGAAAAGCTTGGCAGACATCAAGGGAATATTGTTCGACAAGGACGGAACGCTTGTCGACTTCAACGCCACCTGGCTCGGCGTTGCCGACTTCATGGCCATGGATGCGTCCGAAGGCGATCGCTGGAAAGCCGACAGGCTGCTGGCCGCTGCCGGCTTCGATTTCGCCAACAAGCGTTTCAAGCCGGACTCGATCTTTGCGTCCGGCACCAATCTCGACGTCGTCGAATTGTGGTTCCCGCGGCTGTCCAACGAGGACCAGATGCTTGCCGTTGCCCGCTTCAACGAGATCACCTCCGTACAAGGCTCGGCGATGGCGGTGGCGTTGCCGGGCATCGTCGATACGCTGACGGCATTGCACAGGAAATCCTTCCGGCTTGGCGTGGCGACCAATGACTCGACCAGCGGCGCGGAAAAGACGCTGGTGACGCTCGGCGTCGCCCAATTGTTCGACGCGGCCTATGGCTACGACGCGGTGGCCAATCCGAAGCCGGCGCCCGACACGATCCTGGCCTTCAGCGATCTCACCGGCCTCAAGCCGGCGGAAATCGCCATGGTCGGCGACAACCGCCATGATCTCGAAATGGCGCGAGCCGGCGGCTGCGGCTTGGCGGTCGGCGTGCTTTCCGGCACCGGCACCCGCGAATCGCTGGCCGGCATTGCCGACGTTGTCCTGGATTCCGTCGCCGACCTGCCGGACTTTCTTTCGGCGCGGGTCAAGGAGACGATCTGACGGCCAAGACGGGGCGAAATCAACTTGGGCTTTTCCCGCCAACGGCTGAGATTGGTGGAAAGCGGCAGATTTCGGGGAAGCAGCTCAGGAAAGCAGACGTGCAGTTCGCTCGCTTCTATGTCTGTCATGGGCCGGTTGCGGACTGGCGGCTGTCGGGCCACCGCTTCTCGAAAGCAGACATCGGTGTGCGGTGCGTCGAGTCGGTTTTCCGTAGCACCGGCCCGCAGCCTTCAGAATTTGATAGCCCGCGGCAGCCGGAGAAGGGAATCTGTGCTCTCAAACCAGCATCGACTGCTGGGCGGAGATGCCCGCCATCGCGCCGTGCGATGATGCCGTGGTGACCGAGGGCATGAGGGGGTTGGCGAGGTCGCCGGCAGCGTAGATGCCGGGCATGCTGGTTTCGCGGCGCTCGTCGACCTTGAGGGCGATGCCGAGGGGCGTATTGACCGTGGCGAGGCCCAGTGATTCATGCAGGCTTGCGGATGGCTTGTTGCGCGGATGCGCGAACAGGATATCGACTGCGGTATTGCGGCCGCTCTCGAGATTAACGGTTGTGATATAGCCCCGGTGATGGGCGATTTCGGCGATCCGGCCATCCACGACAGGTATGTTGCGGCGCGCCAGATCGGCCCGGATATCGGGTGAAATGTCGTGACCATCGGTGAAGACCGTCAACGTTTCGGTCCAGTCGTGGTACAGCCTCACATAATTGTGCGACTGCGGGCCGGACCAGACGAGGCCCCAATGCTGGTCGGCGACTTCAAAGCCATCGCAATAGGGGCAGGGCACGATGGATGTGCCCCAGCTTTCGGCAAAGCCCGGGACATCGGGCATCTGGTCGGCGACGCCATAGCTCAGGATCAGGCGACGCGCCCCAAGGCTTTCGCCATCGCCAGTGAGGACGGAGAAATCATCGATGGCGCCGGAGACACTGTCGGCCCGGGCATTGACCAGCCCGATCGTGGGATAACGCGCCAGCTGCTGCCGCGCCTCGGCCAGGATGTCCAGCGGTGGCTTGTGATCGTGGCCGAGCAGACCGTGCGAATGGCCGGCGAAGCGGTTGCGCGGCAGGCCGGTATCGAGAACGGTGACCTTGCGGCGGGCACGGCCGAGCTGCAGGGCGGCGGCGAGGCCGGCAAAGCTGCCGCCGATGATGATGACGTCATCCATGGTGATGGGCTCCGTGTTGTGGATGGAGGGGGTAGGCTGGGCCTAGCGCCGAATATCGTCCGGGGATACGCGCTTGAGACGGGCAGCGAGCAGGGCTTCGGCATCGACGAGAAAGTCGCCCATCGCTGTGTCCGATGCCGTATTCGATATCGCCGGCGGCCCGGATTTGGAGGACATGGTTGAAACCTACCCAATGGCTTGCGCATTTTAGAAACTGTATGGTATCGTAATTCAAGAATTAGGATACTGTCAAGGACTGGAATTGTCGTGACCGAAAATAGCCAGGGCCGGCGCGGCCGGCCCGCCAACGAGGCGCTTGGCCAAACGATAGTCGACGCCGCGGGCGAACTCTTTGCGGAACTGGGTTTTCAAGCGACGACATTGGACAAGGTCGCCCAGCGAGCGAAGATATCCAAGCTCAGCATCTACAGGCACTTCGAGAACAAAGAGGCGCTGTTCGGCGCGGCCTTTGCGGCCCGCTGCCACCAGTCTGTACCACAGGTCCTTTTTGAAGGCGTCGACGGTTCGGCCGAAGATCAACTCATGGCTGTGGGATCAACCCTGCTTCGCACGCTGTTGCGCCCGGACGTCCGCAATGTCGAAGCCATGGTCATGGCCGACACGACGAATCAAAAGTCGTTGAGCAAGCTCCATTACGAAGCCGGCCCCGCCTACATCATCGCCCAAATCGAGGCCCTGTTGCGTCAGTTGCACGCGAAGGCGGTTCTGAACGTGCCCGATCCTCTCCGGTCCGCCCGCTTGTTCGCTGCGCTTTTCAAAGGGTCCGATCTCCTGATTATCGCACGCTTCGATCAGGCGAGAGCAGAGGACGACAACGAAATCGAAGCTTATTGTCGGTCTGCGGTCGCCATGTTCATCGCCGCGCACGGTGGCAACGATCACGCGGACGGATAGCCTAGGAGTACTTGCATGATATTTTGGATGCTCGCATTGACATCAACGCGACTATTATCGTTGGGCAGCGGGCTGACCGGCGGAGTAACCGCTACCACCCCATTCGAGGCATTTAGTGCCAGCTTAGCAGACCGTCAGATTTCGGGAAGCTGCAACGGTGGTCTGAACGGCAAACAAATAGAGGCGCAAAACGGCCAACGCGGTGCCGCAGTCGAAAGTCTGCTTTCAGGTGACGGCCAGCAACGTTGTTGCGGCAAGATGGAGGTCCGAATCCGGTCATTCCGAGTACTGGGTTTTGATCTCAGCGCCAGCGGTCATCCGCCTCGAAGGAAAACACACCGCTCGGCTTGCTCGCGGCACCCTTCGCGTCGCCGAAATCCGGCACCTGGTATTCGGCGAGCAACCGCAGCCGGGATAGCGGCAGATCGGCGCGGCGGGGATCGCCGACCAGCACGTCGATGCCGGCTGCCAGGCAGCGGTCGAGGAACGGGATGACGCGTAGAGCGACCTCGCGGCCGTAGAACACGTCCCCTGCAAGCACGAGGTCGACGGCCGGTGGCGGACCTGTGGTGATATCCTTGTCGACAATGGCGATCTCGACGCCGTTGGCTGCGGCATTGAGGTCGATCGCGGCAACGCCGTTGCGGTCGATTTCGGCGGCGATGACGTCGCGCGCACCGGCCTTGGCGGCGGCGATGCCGACAAGGCCGGAGCCGGCACCAAGGTCGAGTACGCGGCGACCGGCTACCGTTTGCGGATGATCCAGTATGTGGCGCGCAAGCACCGCGCCGCCGGCCCACACATAAGCCCAGTAAGGCGGCTGCGGCTCAGGTCCATCGTTGTCCGCCTCGAACGTGTCGTCATCGTCGTCAGCGCTTTGGTGCGGATCTATGAGCCGTCTCAGGCCACTGGCCGGATGCGGTGTATAAAGCTGGATCTCAGGCACCGACGGCACCGGGGCGAGGCGCATGTTCGTCCTGATGAATTCCGCCGGGTCAGGACGGCAAGGTGCATTTACGGCATCCGCGCCGCCGGCTGCAATCATTCGCGCAGCGCTCGCCGAAGGATCTTGCCGACCGGTGTCTTCGGCAGCTCGGTGCGGAATTCGATGTATCTGGGCCGCTTGTAGCCGGTCAGGTTCTCGCGGCAAAAGGCGGTGAGCGCCTCGGCGGTAAGTGCGGGATCCTTCTTGACCACGAACAGCTTCGGCACCTCGCCCGAATGCTCGTCCGGCACGCCGATCGCCGCCACTTCGAGCACGCCCGGATGCATCGCCACGACTTCCTCAAGCTCGTTGGGATAGACGTTGAAGCCCGAGACCAGGATCATGTCCTTCTTGCGGTCGACGATCTTGGTGTAGCCGCGTTCGTCCATGAAGCCCATGTCGCCTGATTTGAAGTAGCCGTCCTTGGTCATCACCTTGGCGGTCTCATCCGGCCGGTTCCAGTAGCCCGCCATCACTTGCGGTCCCCGGATGCAGACTTCGCCGACCTCGCCGAGCGGCAGATTGTTGCCGTCGTCGTCGCGGATGGCGATCTCGGTCGAGGGCAGCGGCAAGCCGATGGTGCCGGTGAAGTCGCCGGCGGTGAACTTGTTGGCGGTGGCCACCGGCGAGGTTTCCGAGAGGCCGTAGCCTTCGGTAACCGAACAGCCGGTCAGCGCCTTCCAGCGCTCGGCGACGCCCTTCTGCACCGCCATGCCGCCGCCAAGCGTCAGCACCAGCGGTTTGAAGTCGAGCTTGCGGAAATCCTCGTTGTTGAGCAGCGCGTTGAACAGCGTGTTGAGGCCCGGAAAGATGTGCACCGGATATTTCTGCAGTTCCTTGACGAAGCCTGGGATGTCGCGCGGGTTGGGAATGAGCACATTGCGGGCGCCCTGCTGCATGCCCATCAGCGCGTTCACCGTCAGCGCAAAGATATGATAGAGCGGCAGCGCGCAGATGAAGTTGGGGTGCGCGGGTTTCGGCTTGATCGTGTAGGCATCCTCCATCCACTGCGCGTTCTGCGCGACATTGGCGAGCACGTTGCTGTGCAGCAGCGTGGCACCCTTCGAGACGCCCGTAGTGCCGCCCGTATATTGCAGGAAGGCGACATCGTCGGCTGCCACATTGGCCGGCTTGAAGCCCATGCCGGCGCCGGCCTTCATGGCGGCATTGAATTTGACATGGCCGGGCAGCGACCATGCCGGCACCATCTTCTTCACGCGTCGCACGACGAAATTGACGATCGTGCCCTTCAGTCCGCCGAGCATGTCGCCCATCGCGGCGACCACCACATGCTTGACCGCGGTCCTGGCGATCACCGCCTGCAAGGTGTTGGCGAAGTTCTCCAGGATGACGATGGCTTGCGCACCGGAGTCCTTCAACTGGTGTTCGAGTTCGCGCGGCGTGTAGAGCGGATTGATGTTCACCACGACATAACCGGCGCGCAAGACGGCCATCATCGCCACCGGGTATTGCAGCACGTTCGGCATCATCAGCGCGACGCGCGCGCCTTTCTGCAGGCCCTTCGATTGCAGGTAGGCGCCGAAGGCCGCCGACAGCCGCTCGACATCGGCGTAGCTGATGGACTTGTCCATGCAGGTGAAGGCCGGCTGCGCGGAAAACTGCTTGCAGGCGGCGACGAGGAAATCGCCGATCGAGCTGTAGGGCAGGGCGCCGATCTCGGCCTGCACGTTTTTCGGATAGCTCTTGAGCCACGGCTTGTCCGGCAGGCCGGCGGCCAGCGCCGTCAGCGCTTTCGGCAATCGGTTGGCGATGGCGTCGGCCGGCTTTGCCGCCGGTGGGGTCTTGACCGCCGCCGCGGCCTTCGACGCCGGCCTGGCAGCGGGCTTTGCCGCACCCGCTTTATTCCCCGACGCCGTCTTTCCGGCCGCAGCCTTGGCCGGAGCTTTCACCGCCGGCTTTGCACTTACGGGCGCCGCGGCTGCCTTCGGCGTGGCGGCTTTGGCAACGGGTGCTTTCGGCTTGGCAGTACCGGCTGCTTTCGACGGCGCCTTGGCTCCCGCTTTCACCGGCGCCGTCGTCCTTGATGCTTTTGCCAACCGTTCCTCCCTGGACAAGTCTTGTTCATCCGTGCCGCGCTCGCCCCTGAATTGACAAGGGCGCCCTCCGCTGCGGCCGCTACATCCTATGTATTGCCTCCGTTGGTGACCGTGCAAGTCTTGCCCTTGCGGCAACACGGCGAAAGATTGCCGCCGAAAGTCTTTGTCGCCGCCAGCCCTCCCAGGCGGTGTCCTGGCGCATCCCTCGGCCGCTCGAAAGCGCGGGGAACATTTATATCGTCTGCTTGGCGATCAATAAAAAAATTCGGTTGTTAATAATCTCGTGAATGGAAGAAACTGCTAATTTTTTCTGCAATTTGGCAAAATAGCGGATTTTTTTCCTGCTTCCCGAGGGGTAAGCAAACGGGGTGTTCCAAAGCCGGAAAAACGGTGCTTATATGCGCGCTTCGCGAGCCTGATAGAGGGGCTTGGAAGAACATCAGGGAGTGCTCAATGAATAAGAAGCTGACTTTTGCAGCCGCGTTGCTGGCTGCAAGCGTCCTGGGCGGCATGGCCAATGCGAAAACTCTGGTCTACTGCGCGGAAGCTTCGCCGGAAGGTTTCGATCCGGCGCCGTATACCGCAGGCCAGACGTTCGACGCGTCATCGCGCACCGTCTTCAACCGCCTTGTTGAATTCGATCACGGCAAGACGACGACCTCGCCGGGCCTGGCCGAGAGCTGGACGATCTCCGACGATGGCAAGGAATATGTCTTCAAGCTGCGCAAGGGCGTCAAGTTCGCCGCGACCGACTATTTCACCCCGACGCGCGACTTCAACGCCGACGACGTGGTGTTCTCGTTCGAACGTCAGGTCGACAAGAACGGCCCCTGGTTCCAGTACATTCCGGGCATTGCCTACCAGTATTACAATGACCAGTTCGGCGACAACATCACTAAGGTCGAGAAGGTCGATGACCTGACGGTGAAGTTCACCCTCAAGGAGCCGGCGATCACCTTCATTCCGACGCTGGGCATGGATTTCGCCTCGGTCGTCTCCAAGGAATATGCCGACAAGCTGCAGGCCGACAAGACGCCTGAGCTGTTCAACCAGAAGCCGATCGGCACCGGCCCGTTCATCTTCGTCGACTACCAGACCGACGCCGCCATCCGCTACAAGGCCAACCCGGACTATTGGGGCGGCAAGCAGAAGATCGACGATCTGGTCTTCGCCATCACCACCGATCCGGCGGTGCGCGCGCAGAAGCTCAAGGCCGGCGAATGCAACATCATGTCGTACCCGGCACCGGCCGACATCGCCGGCCTGCAGGCCGATGCGAACCTGAAGGTCGAGGAGCAGGAAGGCCTCAATGTAGGCGCGCTGATGTACAACACCCAGCAAAAGCCGTTCGACGACGTGCGCGTCCGCAAGGCGCTCAACATGGCCATCAACAAGAAGGCGATCATCGACGCCGTCTTCCAGGGCGCCGGCCAGGTGGCGATCAATCCGATCCCGCCGACCATGTGGTCCTACAACAAGGAAGTGAAGGACGATCCCTACGATCCGGATGCAGCCAAGAAGCTGCTTGAAGAGGCCGGCGTCAAGGACCTCAAGATGAACGTCTGGGCCATGCCGGTGTCGCGCCCGTACATGCCGAATGCGCGCCGCACCGCCGAGCTGATCCAGGCGGACTTCGCCAAGGTCGGCGTCACCGTCGAGATCGTCAGCTACGATTGGGGTGAATACCTCAAGCGCGCTTCCGCGGTCGATCACGACGGCGCCGTCATCGTCGGCTGGACTGGCGACAATGGCGATCCAGACAACTTCCTCGGCGTGCTCCTGAGCTGCGCTTCCGTCGGTTCGAACAACCGCGCGGAATGGTGCAACAAGGACTTCGATGCGCTCATCAACAAGGCCAAGACCGTTTCGGACCAGGCCGAGCGCACCAAGCTCTATGAACAGGCACAGGTCATCTTCAAGGAACAGGCACCCTGGGCGACGCTCGCTCACTCCAAGGTGTTCATGCCGATGCAGAAGACCGTCACCGGCTTTGCGATGGATCCGCTCGGTATCCATCGCTTCGACGGCGTCGATATCGCCGAATAAGGTTGCGAAACGGGGGCGTCGCCATGTGGTGACGCCCCCACTCGCCCGCCATGCTGCGTTATATCCTCGGCAAGCTCGCCCTCATCATCCCGACCTTCATCGGGATAACCATCCTCGCCTTTGGCTTCGTGCGCATCCTGCCCGGTGATCCGGTGCTGGTGCTTGCGGGCGAACGCGGCCTGTCGCCCGAACGCCACACGGCGCTCATGCACCAGTTCGGTTTCGACCTGCCGATCTGGCAACAATATCTGACCTATCTGACCAACATCCTGAGCGGTGATTTCGGCACCTCGTTTTCCACCAAGACACCGGTGTTCAAGGATTTCCTGGTGCGCTTCCCGGCAACGGTCGAGCTCGCCATCTTCGCCATGATCTTTGCCGTTGTCCTGGGTGTCGCCGCCGGCATTTTCGCTGCCATCCGCCGCGGTTCCTGGTTCGATCAGCTGACCATGGGCACGGCGCTGGCAGGCTATTCCATGCCGATCTTCTGGTGGGGTCTGCTGCTGATCATCGTGTTTTCCGGCACGCTGCACTGGACGCCGGTTTCCGGACGCATCGACCTTCTCTATTTCTTCAAGCCGGTGACCGGCTTCATGACCATCGATTCGCTGATCTCCGGGCAGAAGGGCGCCTTCCGTTCGGCGCTGTCGCACCTGATCTTGCCGACCATCGTGCTCGGCACCATACCGCTCGCAGTCATCGCCAGGCAGACGCGCTCGGCCATGCTCGAAGTGCTCGGCGAAGACTATGTTCGCACCGCGCGCGCCAAGGGCCTGACCCCGTTCCGGGTCGTCGGGCTGCATGCCTTCCGCAATGCACTGATCCCGGTCGTCACCACCATCGGCCTGCAGGTCGGCACTCTGTTGACCGGCGCCATCCTGACCGAGAGCATCTTCTCGTGGCCCGGCATCGGCAAATGGATGATCGACGCCATTTCCAAGCGCGACTATTTCACCGTGCAGGGCGGGTTGCTTTTGATCGCGTTGATCGTCATGTCGGTGAACCTGATCGTCGACGTGCTCTACGCCGTCATCAATCCACGCATCCGGGCCAACTGACATGAGCAACGAAGGCCCAGCCACCATCGAAGCCGCGACCGTCGTCAAGCCGCAGGACGCAAGGCTGCAGATGTTCGGCGAGTTCTGGCATTACTTCTCCGTCAACAAGGGCGCGGTGATCGGCCTCTTCGTCTTCGCGCTGCTGATCCTGATCGCCATCTTCGCGCCGCTGCTGGCGCCGCATTCGCCGGACGATCAGTTCCGCGATTTCTTCCTGACGCCGCCGGCCTGGCAGGAAGGCGGCAACGCGCAGTTCCTGCTCGGCACCGACGCCGTCGGGCGCGATATGCTGTCGCGGCTGATCTACGGCTCGCGTTTCTCGCTCGCCATCGGCTTCGTCGTCGTCACGTCAGCGCTGATCTCCGGCGTCATCCTCGGCCTGCTCGCCGGCTACTGCCGCGGCTGGGTCGACACGCTGATCATGCGCATCATGGACATCATCCTGGCCTTCCCGTCGCTGCTGCTGGCCCTGGTGCTGGTCGCGGTGCTTGGCCCCGGCCTCGTCAACGCCATGATCGCCATCGCCTTCGTGCTGCAGCCGCATTTCGCCCGCCTCACCCGCGCCGCCGTGATGGCCGAGAAGACCCGCGAATATGTCGTCTCGGCCAAGGTCGCCGGGGCCAGCCATCTCAGGCTGATGCTGGTCACCATCCTGCCCAATTGCATCGCGCCGCTGATCGTGCAGGCGACGCTGTCCTTCTCCAACGCCATTCTTGAGGCAGCCGCCCTCGGCTTCCTCGGCATGGGCGCACAGCCGCCGACGCCCGAATGGGGCACCATGCTGGCCGAAGCGCGCGAGTTCATCCTGCGCGCCTGGTGGGTGGTGACCTTCCCCGGTCTCGCCATCCTGATCACCGTCTTCGCCATCAACCTGATCGGCGACGGCTTGCGCGACGCGCTCGACCCCAAGCTGAAGAGGTCGTGAGCATGTCTCTGCTCGAGATCAAGAACCTCACCGTTTCCTTCGACACCGCGGCCGGACCGTTCATGGCCGTGCAAGGCATCGACCTGTCGGTCGAGCCGCGCGAAGTGCTGGCGATCGTCGGCGAGTCCGGCTCCGGCAAGTCGGTGGCGATGCTGGCGGTGATGGGCCTGTTGCCCAACACGGCAACGGTCAAGGCGGACCGCATGGCCTTCGACGGCGTCGATCTCTTGAAGCTCAGCCCGTCCGAACGCCGCAAGATCGTCGGCAAGGACATCTCGATGATCTTCCAGGAGCCGGTCGCCAGCCTCAACCCGTGCTTCAACGTCGGCTTCCAGATCGAGGAGGTGCTGCGCTTCCACATGGGCATGGATCGCGCCCAGCGCCGGGCTCGCGCCATCGAATTGATGAAGCTGGTCGGCATTGCCGATCCGGAAGAACGGCTGGGCTCGTTTCCGCACCAGATGTCGGGCGGTCAGTGCCAGCGCGTCATGATCGCCATCGCCATCGCCTGCAATCCGAAACTGCTGATCGCCGACGAGCCGACGACGGCGCTCGACGTCACCATCCAGAAGCAGATCCTCGATCTGCTGGTTTCGCTGCAGGCCAAATACGGCATGGGCCTGATCATGATCACCCACAATATGGGCGTGGTGGCAGAGACCGCCGACCGCGTCATCGTCCAGTACAAGGGCCGCAAGATGGAAGAGGCCGACGTGCTGTCGCTGTTCGAGTCGCCGAAGAGCAACTACACGCGCGCGCTGTTGTCGGCGCTGCCGGAGAACGCCGTCGGCGACCGGCTGCCGACCGTGTCCGACATGCTGTTCGAGCCGGCGCCCCCAGCTGGAAACAAAGCCGCAGCGGGAGCCGCCTGATGAGCACGACGGTTCTCGAAGGCAAGAACATCGTCCGCGACTACCACATCGGCGGCGGCCTGTTCACCGGCCCGCGCACCGTGCATGCGGTCAAGGGCGTCTCCTTCAAGGTGGACAAGGGTAAGACGCTGGCCATCGTCGGCGAAAGCGGCTGTGGCAAGTCCACGCTTGCCCGCATCATCACACTGATCGATCCGGCGACCTCAGGCGACCTGTTCATCGACGGCAACAAGGTCGACATCGCCAGGAACCCCTTGACGAAGGAGATGCGCCGCAAGGTGCAGATCGTCTTCCAGAACCCCTATGGATCGCTCAATCCGCGCCAGAAGATCGGCGACGTGCTGGGCGAGCCGCTGCTGATCAACACCGACAAGCCGGCCGCCGAGCGGCGCGACCTGGCGATGAAGATGCTGAAGAAAGTCGGCCTCGGCCACGAGCACTACAACCGCTACCCGCACATGTTCTCCGGCGGCCAGCGCCAGCGCATCGCCATCGCCCGCGCGCTGATGCTCAACCCGAGCCTGCTGGTGCTCGACGAGCCGGTCTCGGCGCTCGATCTGTCGGTGCAGGCGCAGGTGCTGAACCTGCTCGCCGACCTGCAGGACGAGTTCCAGCTGACCTATGTCTTCATCAGCCACGATCTGTCCGTGGTGCGCTACATCGCCGACGATGTGATGGTGATGTATTTCGGCGAAGCGGTCGAATACGGCTCCCGCGACGAGGTCTTCGCCGACCCCAAGCACAGCTACACCCGCACGCTGTTCGCGGCCACCCCACGCGCCGACGTCGCGAGCATCAAGGCGAGGCTGGCGAAGAAGAAGGCGGCTTAGAGGCAAAACCCAAATTACTCTGAACGACCGGGTTTTGCCTAAAGACGACTTACGTCTGCCACGACCTGGACGACCGCTTTGCGCCTCATGTGGGCCATCCAGGTTATCATTATACTGCATGAAGGCAGACATCGTTAACGATCATTGAGAATACTGCAGCTGCGTTAGATGAGGCCGTCGGAACAACGATGTGACGAGGGGCCAAGCCGTGTCGGAATTTCTAACAAAACTGGGCTATTTGCGATTTTCATTGACGTAGTCGTATACGAAGATTTGATGTGGTTATGGCCGCATAAGGGCGCTTGATCGCTGTCGTTCGCGAGGCTGAAACGGCTGCGGGGATACGCGCGCGTAACTAAATAAAAGGGGAGAGATGGCATGTATGTCGCGTTCGATGAATGGACACAGGGCAGATCGATCGCCTCGCTCGGCACCAACGCCGGCGCCGACGAACTGCCGTTCCAATCTTGGCGTAGTTTCAAGGAGGCCTATGCGCCTGAGCTGGTGGAACGCGCCGTTCGGGAGAGCGCGATTCCGGTTCGACGTGCCTTGGATCCATTTGGCGGTTCGGGAACGACTGCGTTCGCCTGTCAATTTCTAGGTGTTCTGCCGACAACGGTCGAAGTCAATCCGTTCCTCGCCGATCTGATCGAAGCGAAGCTGAGCCAGTATGACGCCGATGCGCTTGCGCGCGATCTCGGGCTGATCGCCTTGCGCGCGGCGAACGAAGAAGGAGCTCTAAACCGTTTAGCCGTACTGCCACCGACATTCGTCGAGCCCGGGATAAAGGATCGCTGGATATTCGACTGCGGGATCGCGACGCGCATCGCCGCGTTCCTGGAGGCCATCGAGAGCTTGCCGAATGACAGGCATCGTCGATTGTTCAAGGTGCTGCTTGGCGGCATCCTGATCGATGTGAGCAATGTCGTCGTTAGCGGCAAGGGGCGCCGCTATCGCCGTGGCTGGCAAGATCGTACGCGCGCGCCAGGGAGTGTCGATGAGGCGTTCTTCACCTCAGCGCGTAACGCAATCGGTGACATTCACCGTTACGCCAATCGCCGGGAACTGGGCTATGAACTGATCCGCGGCGACGCGCGATGCGTGATCGACAAGGGTCGCTGGGACCTAGCGCTGTTTTCGCCGCCCTACCCAAATTCGTTTGACTACACCGACGTGTACAATGTCGAGCTATGGATGCTTGGCTATCTCAATTCCTCCACCGCCAACCGACTGTTGCGCGAGGCGACGCTTAGCTCGCATGTTCAGATTTCCCGTTCGTTTGCGCCGCCGCCGCCAGGTTCGGACCAGCTCGATGAAGTCATGGCCAATTTGATCGAAGCTCGTTCAAAGCTATGGGACGCGCGTATCCCGGATATGGTGGGGGCCTATTTCGCGGACCTCATGGCGATTATTCGGCAGATCGGACGCGGTCTCACGCGAGGTGGCTCGCTCTGGCTGGTGGTCGGAGACAGCCAGTATGCCGGTATCCCGATCGCTGCAGCCGAAATCATCGGCGCGCTGGCCGAGCGCGACAAGTGGGTGCTTCGGGGTTATGAGCCGTTCCGGTCTATGCGGCTGTCGGCGCAACAGGGCGGACGGCCCGAGCTGGCTGAAACGCTGATCATGCTTGAGCGCGCCGTCTAACCCTTGGCCGCTGCGCGCGCAGTGCGAAGCTGCTTTGATGTCGCGTACACGAACCAACGCCGCAGATGCACTTCGAGGGTTTTCGCCAATCTGCGCACATGCTTGAAACAAATAGCGTCTCCGGCGTCGTCGCAGCGCATGTCGAAGCAGACCAGCGCCCCCCATTTTGCTCCTTTGCTATCACGATAGGCAGCGGCCTGTTCGACTCCGGAGCGAATCCAGTCGCTGGTGTACTTCTTGGTCACTGCACTACCGCCTTGGCCGTAGGTTCGCAGCACCTTGAGCTCTATGATGCCGTGTTGCGTCACCTTTGATCGATCGATGGGGTCGTTCTCGATGATTTCGATATCGAGACGACCTTCGGGCATGCTCTGTTCGCTGCGCACCGTGCAGGTTGGGAAGGCGGCGTTGAGCGCAATCTCGAGGTAGGTCTGGACCCGGTCCTCGGCGTCCTGAAACGGAAACCACTTGTCCCGATTATACCAGAGCTTAACTGACTTGGGTTGCGCGTCTGGCGTGACCATCTTTTCAGAATGAGTGGTCTCAATTGCTGCGGTCACCGCGTCAATAGTCACCTCGGTACTAGCCATCGGCAAATCTTCGAAACTGGCAAGATCGGCCAATCCGCCGGGATAGTATCGAATATGCAGTTCGGGGTGGCGCGGATCGAAGATCATCGCAGGCACGACGCCCAAGCCCAGCGTGTCGGTTATGAAAGTAAACAGGTCATCGTCGTCGGCATGGATGGCCGGAATGAAATGTCCCGAGCCTGGGCCGGCGCCGACGAACCAGAGCTTGCCGTTGATCTCGTGCAGGCCGTTATCTAGGCGAGGAACGCGCTTGGGCGAATAGGGCAGGGCAGCGTCAGGCGGCGACGGCATCAGCAAAAAAACCGCCGCGAGATCTGGCTCGACCGTGTCGCCGCGCACGGCCAAGCGCCGGCGAATCAGCTTGGCAATGGATGAGCGGAAGCGGATGTCCGCTGGGAGGCCAGCATCGGCGCCGAGGCCGGCGTCGGCCAGTGCCGTCACGCGAAGATTGGCGTTCTTCCAAGGACCGAGGGCGGCCTCTTCATCGTTCGCCATTGATCCTCCGATGAAGGTGGCGGACGTAAAGGTGCAGCTTCTCGCCGGGGGTGGCGTTACCGCCTTGAATCACCCGATCGAACTTGTCAGCGGCATTCGCGCTATAGTTGCGATCTCGCCAGTCGGCGAAATCGATCACATTGTCGATCGTGATCATAGGGTCGGAATAGGTTGCGTCTTCGCTCATGGCCCGATCGAGTTCGACGTCGCTCAACGCCGACAGCGCATAGCCGAGCTCGGCGATGAAACTCCCTAGCTGTCGCTCCTCTGGAAAATCGCCCAAGGCTCCCAGGATCGGATCGGCGAACTTTCGATTGAGCCGATATGCACCTTCTAGCCGCCAGCGGCGGGCTTCGTCTTGAACATGGCCGACGCCCGAGATCACCACCACCCCTTGGCCAACGAGCCGATCAAGGTCCTGTTGGAGATCGGGATAGAAGGGTCCACCGCGCCGCTTGAGGACCTTGCCATTCAGGACCGGCATGTCCCAAACTGGGGCCAACACGTTGGACAGGTAGGCGAAGCCGTGCAGCCGCAGGATGTTGAGCGGCACCAGGCCTGCGTCTTCCGCCGCGCCGAGCAGCATGACCACACGCACCTGGCGTCGCAGGACGTCGACCTTTGCCGTGCTCATAGTTTGCTCCGGCGTGGTTTCGCCGGTGCGGCGCGGGTCGCGGCTCGCTTTTTGTGCGGCTCGACCTTCGCGAGGAGCGCTTTCATGATCCGAGTATATTCGTGGCCGAGCTGCCGGATGGCGGCCGTCGGCGCGGCGATCGTAAATAGATCAATCACACGCGGGACACGATCGCCAGATGGCGCGGAGCGCTTCAGCAGTTCCGGGATAAGCTCGCCCTCGACCAGATTGGAGGTCGTAACGAGCCGGTTGCCGTGGGCCGAATCCCCGTAGCGCGCCAAGACGTCGGCAGCACGTGTGACGAATACGGCGTCGAGCGAGGATTCCGGCGCGTCGATGACCAAGCTGCTGGATCCATTGGCACTGGCGACTTGCATCAACGCCATGCGGAATGCGAGGTCGATAAATTCTCGCTGGCTCTCAGAGACATGTTCGGGACCTGTCCGACGAACCGCGGTGGGAAAGTTCGTACCCGTCATGTCGAGTTCGAACGCGGGAAATTCGATCGGCTCGCCGGTCTGCCCGATACGCGCACGCTGCGGCGCCCAGACCAGGTTAACGGTTTCGAGGAGGAAACCGCCGGCAAAGCCCGAGAAGGCTGCCATGATCGCGGCAGACTGCCGCGCCATGGCGCGATTCTGAGCATCGACGAACTCGCTGAAGCTTGTGCGCTTGTCGGTGAGTTCCTTCGTCAATGCCTCGACACGACTGCGCATCGATGCAAGCTCGGACCGCTGCTTGTGGATGTCCTGTTCACTGGGCGGGAGGCGTTGAATAAGTAGGTCGATGCGTGCGGTACGCTCGCCGATTTTTGCATCGAGCTCGGCAAGCTCGAACCGCGCTTTGTCGAACTCAGTTTCGGACGAGGTCAGTTGTTGCTCGGCCTCGGACAGTTCCGGTTCGATCGCTTCGAGGGACGTCTGCACCTTTTTGGCTCGGCTGTCAGCCATCTTGGCGGCAGGGACATCGGTGTTCGGCCCGGAGAGGTCGGAGCCGCAAATGACGCAGTCATTGGCGGCGATCCGCTGTTCGAGTAGAGCCGCCGCGTGGGGCACATGGTTGCCGCACACCAGACAGTTGGCCTCAGCGAAGAGTTGCTCGAGAATGTAGCGCGCCGTGTCCGATTTCTTCGGAAACCGGGCTTCGACCGCGCGAAGCTTGGCACGTTCGAATTCGCGGTAGCGGGATTCGCGTTCCTGCTGGGCTTTGAGTAGGCGAAGACGCGCGTGCTGTCGGCGGCTGTCCAGCTCGACAAACGTGCTGTCCAGCTTCTCGCGCCGCGCGACGTCGGTGGTCTGCAGCGCTTCAAGCGTCTTCAATTCCTGGCGGACATCCGTGCCGCGTCGTGCCTTCGTCTCGACCTCGGTAAGTGCTTGCTCCTCGCGATAGGCGGCGAAGCGTAAGTTGCGCATGCGACTATCGAGCTCGAGAATTGCACGCTCGTCCTCCGTCCAGGCTTGGGCCACGGCAGGGGGAAGAAGCAGCGTGCGCAGAAGCTGGCGTTGGGCCGAGGAGTCCCAAACGAGCTCCCGCCGATCTTCGAAATAAAAGATCATATGGCGTAGGAGCAGAATCCAATCGCCGAACGACCACACCCCGGCCATCTTCGCGATAGTCGGCTGGAAGACCATGAGATCATCCGTCTTTTTTGCCGTGCCGTTGACGGTAAAGCTGGTGAGCGCGAGGTCGCGAAGCCGGCGCTCCACCACCAGTTCGTCTTGCCCGATCTTGAAGGTCAGGCGTGCCGTAGACCCGCGTGCGCCGTCAGTCACACGCTGTGCGAAGATCGCTTTGCCTCCAGCGCTTAAACCGGCGATTTTGAGGCTGGCATTACCGAGGTCGGCACGTGACATCAGGGCCGGGATATCAAATGGACCAGTCAGCAGCCGGAAGATGATCGAGATGAGCGTGGTCTTGCCCAGGCCGTTCGCCCCGAGGACTAGCGTGAGGCCCGGCTTGAACACCACAGACAACCCTGGCTTGCTCGCTGTTCCGGGGTAAAGGCCAAAGTCGTGTACCTCAAGATCTTCAAAGACCGGAAAATTGATCATCCATCCCCCAGATTGCCCCACGCACCTAATTTCCGCCTGCGAGCCGGCAACGCGCGATATTGTTGCTTCCTCCATCACATAGCAAGCGAGATCGACGCCAGCTTGACCGTCTTCATCAGCTAGGTGTCGACATGCCTAAACCTGTCAAATCATGGCGCCGAGGTAACCGAGCGCTGGCGAGAGCCTCCGGGAATTATTAGCACGGAGCGGCAAGCACACCTCGCCTCGTTCTCATTGTCGGCTGGATACACATTTGTTCGAAGACTGAAGTACGCGCTTGATCGATGGCGGCTATTCCATATCGTCTTTCCTAGAACTGCCAGTCCACTTCCGGCCCAGTTCCCGCCGTTCCGAAACGCATACCCGAATGGCCGCTTCCGGCGCGTTCTTGGACTGGACGCCCGATCACGACAATTTGGCAATAATGGTCCGCAGCGCTTCGCCGAACTTATGGATCTCCCCCACCGTGTTGTAATGCACCAGCGAGGCGCGGATGGCGCCGCTGTCCATCGACAGGTTGAGACGCTTCATCAGGCGCGGCGCGTACATGTGGCCGTCGCGGATGCCGATCTGCACCTCGGCCATTTCCTCGACGATCCGCTGCGGCGACAGTTTGCCGATGTTGAAGCAGAAGGTCGGCACGCGCTCATTGATGCGCGCCTCGTCGGCAACGCCGTAGATGGTCGCGCCGCAGTCCTTGAGCACAGCGAGCATCTCGCGCGCCAGCACCAGCTCATAGTCGCGTATGGCGCTCATGCCGGCGACGATGTTGTCGCGCCGCGAGCGGTTGTTGGACGGCGCCAGATTGCGGCCGATCAGTTCGAGATACTGCACGGCGGCATCCATGCCGGAGACGTTCTCGTAGATGAAGGTGCCGGCCTCGACCTTGTAGGGCGGCTCGTCGGGGATGAAATCCTCGCGGAAGGTCGGCAGCCGCTTCAGCGTTTCGAAACGGCCCCACAGGAAGCCCATATGCGGCGAGAAATTCTTGTAGCCGGAGCAGACGAGATAGTCGCAATCCCAGGCCTGCACGTCGATCAGCCCATGCGGCCCGTAATGCACGCAGTCGAGGAACACTTCGGCACCGGCCGCATGCGCGATACCGGCCACCGAAGCGACATCGACGATCGAGCCGATCGAATGCGCGGTCACCGTGCAGGCGACGAGACGGGTGCGGTCCGAGACCAGCGGGCGCAGATCGTCGACATGCAGATTGCCGTCCTCGCGCATCCGCCACCATTTGAATTTGGCGCCGGCCTGCTCCAGCGCCAGCCATGTCGCGATGTTGGCGTCGTGGTCCATGTCGGTGATGACGATCTCGTCGCGTTCTTCGTCTGGATTCTTGGCCAGCATCTGGCCGATGCCGAGGCTGACCAGGCGGATGAACGAGGTGGCATTCATGCCAAAGCAGATTTCCGCCGGGCTGTAGGCGTTGATCAGCAGTGCCACGCTTGTCCGTGCATTGGCGACCGACTGGTCGACGGTGACGCTGCGGCCATAGCGGCCGCCACGCTGCACATTGTGCGAAACCAGATGGTTGGTCACCGCGTCGAGCACACTCTGCGGGATCTGAGCGCCGGCGGCGTTGTCCAAAAAGATGAAGTCCCCGGCCCGCTGCAAGGCTGGAAACATGGCGCGGATGGTGTCGACGGGGAACGCGCTGGCGTTCGCATTGTCGGTCTGGTGCTTGTTCACGGGTAGGCTCCTGCGGAGGATTTGGGCGGGGATCAGTTGCTGGTGCAATTCCAGGAAAAGTGGGAAGCGGTCCGGAATTGCGTTGAGACAAAGGGTCGAGGTCAGCGCTTCTTTTCGGTCTTGAAGCGCTCTTCAAGCAGGCTGACGAGGCGGACCATCGGCCAGAGGAAGATCAGATAGACAAGTGCTGCGCCGATCAGCGGCGAGGGGTTGGCGTAGAGCGACTGCGCGTTGGTCGCTTCCTTCAGGAGTTCCGGCAGCGCCACGGTCGAGGCGAGCGAAGTATCCTTGAACATCGAGACGCAGTTGCTGGTCATCGGCGGGATGACCACGCGGATCGCCTGCGGCAGCACCACCTTGCGCAGGGTCAAGAGGAACGGCAGGCCAAGCGCCTGCGACGCCTCGAACTGGCCACGCGGAATGCTTTCGATGCCGGATCGGAACACTTCGGCCGAATAGGCCGACATGATGAAGGCGAAGGCAGTCACCGCCGACGCCCAGGATGACAGCCGTATGCCGAGAAACGGCAGCGCGTAGTAGATCAGGATCAGCACGACCAGCACCGGCAGGGCGCGGAAGATGTCGGTGTAACCGATCGCGAGCCAACGCAGCGGCTTCGGCGCATAGAGCCGCACCAGGCTGATCGCCAGGCCGATGGGGATGCCGATGCCGATGCTCAATATGCCGAGCAGCAGCGTGTTCAGGAAGCCGCGCAGCAGCGCCGGCAGGCTGGACATGATGACGTCGGGGTTGAAGAAGGTATCCAGCAGCGACATGGGAGCGTTCCCGAACCCGAGAGCAAGGATGCTCAGGTTAAAACCAATATGCCTCGCCGAGGGCGAGGCGGTCTGTGCGCAAGCCGGCGCTGGAGCATGAAATGAATCGTGCCGGCCTGGAAAGCCGGCACGATGTCAGCGCAGCTTTCAGCTCAGGCCTTCGGCAGCGGCATTTCCTTCATGGTCGAAGAGTCGGCGGGCGCGTCGCTGCCGAACCACTTCTTGTGGATGGCGGCCAGCGTGCCGTCCTTCTTCATCGCGCTCAGCGCGTCGTTCAGCTTGCCGAGCAGCGGGTGGTCCTTGGTCATCATCAGGCCGTACTGTTCGCCGGTCTTGATGCGTTCCTTGACGACCAGGTCCTTCATCTTGGTGAAGGAATATTCCATGCCCGGAATGTCGCTGACGGCGGCATCGACGCGTCCGGCGCTGAGGTCGAGCAGCAGGTTCTGCTGCGTGTCGTAGCCTTTCACGTCGCTGAAGCCGTCGGCTTCCTGATGCGCCTTGACCCAGGTCTCTCCGGTCGAGCCGGACAGCACGCCGACGATCTTGCCCTTGAGGTCGGCTTCGGCCTTGATCGCGCTGTCGGTCTTGGTGGCGATGCCCATGTCGGAATCATAATAGGGCTGGGTAAACGACTGCGATTTCAGCCGCTCCGGGGTGATGGTGATCGACGAGATCGCGACGTCGATGCGCTTCGAGGTGGTGGCGGCGAACAGCGCCTGGAAGCCGAGATCGGCGATGTCGGTGGTCATGCCGATGCGCTTGGCGGCTTCGTTGACGATGTCGACTTCGAAGCCCTCGAAGGTGCCGCTCTCGTTCTTGAATTCGAAGGGCGGGTTGGTCGGGTAGGCGCCGACATTGAGCACATCGGCGGCATAGGCGGAGGCGGGGCCGGCGGCAAGGCCGATGGCGGCGGCAAGAAGAAGCAATTTACGGCGAGTGAAGCTCATTTGTGTTCCCTCTGTTGTTGATCGGGCGGGTTGCTCCCGCACGGTTTTTTGCCGCCCCGCTTCAGGCAGGGCGTCAATTCATGGCAGCGACCATGCGCTCGAGCGCGGTCGCTATCTCTTCGCGTTCACGGCACACGCACATCCGCAGGAAGGCCGTTGCCGAACTCCCGAAGAGATGGCCGGGCGCCAGCCCGACGCGCGCCGTCTCCAATATCCTGGCGCAGGCGT
The DNA here is from genome assembly GCF_003997495.1 of Mesorhizobium sp. M7A.F.Ca.US.008.03.1.1. Taxonomy (GTDB): domain Bacteria; phylum Pseudomonadota; class Alphaproteobacteria; order Rhizobiales; family Rhizobiaceae; genus Mesorhizobium. The sequence continues at coordinate 228,017 of NZ_RZRU01000003.1, forward strand.
TACGTGCATCGCTTTCGCCTTCCATGGCGAAGAAGGCATACATGCCGCCGCGCGGTTTCGCAGGCAGGATGATGCCTGGAATCTGCGCCAGCCTGTCATAGGCAAGGTCGAGCCCGGTCCTGATCCGCTGCCGGATTTCCTCGACCAGCGGCTCGCCCTGGCGGATCGCTGCAACCGCACCAGCCTGGATCGGAGCGGCCGTGCCGCTGTTGACATATTGCGTCATGGCGCCGAGCTGGTCGGCAACGCCTGACGGATGCGTCAGCCAGCCGATGCGCCAGCCGGTCATCGCCCAGGCCTTGGAGAAACTGTTGACCGACAGCACCCGGTCGCCATCCTCGGCGATCTGCAGGATGGAAGGGGCGACGTCGCCGTCGAAATAGAGCCTGTTATAGACCTCGTCGGAGATGATCCAGATGCCGGTGCGGCGGCTGAAGTCGAGCAGCGCCTGCATTTCCTCGCGCGATGCGGTCCAGCCGGTCGGGTTGGACGGCGTCGACAGGAAGATCGCCCGCGTGCGCGCGTCGCAGGTCGCAAACAGCCGGTCGAGGTCGAGATGCCAGTCACCCCTGTAGTCGAGCGAAAACGGCCGTGGTTCACCGCCGATCAAATGGATGGCGTTGTGGATGTTGGGCCATTGCGGCGCGACATAGACGACGTTGCTGCCGGTATCGACCAGCAGTTCCAGCGCCAGGTACAGCGCCTGCATGCCGCCAGGCGTGACGGTGGTGCGCGCGATCGGGATCGGCCGGCCGTGCACGCGCGTCTGATACTCCGACAGCGCTTCATTCAGCGGTCCATGGCCGCGCATGTTGGGAACGTAGAAAGTCAGCCCTTCATCGAAGGCCGTCTTGGCGGCGTCGCGGATGAAAGCCGGCGTCACCATGTCGCCTTCGCCGTACCAGAGCGCGATCACATCGCCCAGTTCACGCGCCCGCACGGCAAGGTTGGCGATGTTTTCGGTGTGCAGATCGCGAATCTGGGCGCGCACGCCATCGAAGGCATAGCGCGCGCTGGACGATGACTGGGGCAGTACGAACGACAAGGACTGAAACCCCTCCCACCCGGAGTACAACGATGGACTGGCCGGGAAGCCCATCCCGTACGGCAGTCGCCATCGCTCCTGGAATGCTTATCCAAAGCGCGGCACTTTTCAAGGCGAAAGTTTTAAGCTTAAAAAGTTTGGCCGGTCTGTTGCCTTGCCGATACGCCCTTTTCGCCTTGCGGCGCCCATCTCATGCCAGTTCGTCGCGTGCGGCGGCACAGTTGGCCGCAGCGCCGGCGCCGAGGAACATCGTGTCGCTGGCCAGGATGAAGAACCTGGCGCCGATGGCTGCCCATTGCCCGACAGGCTGTGGGCTGGCGCAAAATATGCCGGCTGCCTTGTTGTGTGCGATCGTCGCGCCGATGATCGTGCGGATCGCCGCATTGAGCCTGTCGGCGCCTTGCGGGCCGATCGCATCGATCGACACCGAAAGATCGCCAGGACCGACGAAGATCACATCGACGCCGTCGACGGCCGCGATTGCCTCGATGTTGGCGAGCCCTTCCGATGTCTCGACCTGGATCGCGACGACGATCCTGTCATTGGCGCCGGCCAGATATTCGGGAATGCGATAGCCGTAGCCGGCGGCCCGGCCGGGTCCAACGCCGCGCTCTCCCTTGGGTGGATAACGTGAGGCTTTCACCGCTGCTTCGGCCTGCGCGGCGGTCGAGACACGTGGGATGAGCACGCCTTGCGCTCCACTGTCCAGTGCAGCCTGGATGGCTTCCGGCGCATGGCCGGGAACGCGCACCATGGCCGGCACGCGGTGCAAATCGGCCGCGCGCACCATGCTCTCGATCATGTCGCGCGAGATCTGCGCATGTTCCCAGTCGATGCAGAGGAAATCGAGGCCGGACTGCGCCATCACTTCGACCGCGACGGGATGGGGAATGGCGGCAAAGGAGCCGATAAGGTTCGTCTTGCCGATGCATTTCTGGCGGAACTCATTCATGCCGATCCCCTTTTTGTCTCTGCCGGAATCCATATCCGCAAACCATGGCGAGGCGAAGCTATTTCATGCTTGAAATATTTTTGCGGAGCCGTAGCGTGCGATCTTCGCCGGGAGGTCGCGACATGAACAAACCACATCCCTTGCACGGCCCGAACAGACTGAAGCTCGGCGTCTTTTCGACCAATGCCGACGGTGGCCTTGCCATCACCGATGTGCCTGAACGCTGGACGGCGAGTTGGCAGGACAATCTGACGGCCGCCCAGATCGCCGATCGCGCCGGCCTGGAGTTCATGCTGCCGATCGCGCGCTGGCGCGGTTTTGGCGGCCGCAACAAGGTGCGGGAATGGTCGTTCGAGACCTTCACCTGGGCGGCGGCACTTGCTGTGGCCACCGAGCAGATCGGCCTGTTCATGACCGTGCATGTGCCGCTGGTGCATCCGCTCTATGCCGCCAAGGCGCTGGCGACGGTCGACCATATCAGCCACGGCCGCGCCGGCCTGAACATCGTCTGCGGCTGGAACCCGAAGGAATTCGGCATGTTCGGCACGCCTTTGGTCGAGAAGGGCTACGACCAGGCGGCCGAATGGATCGAGATCCTCGAAAAGCTTTATGCCTCGGCCGAGCCGCTCGACTATGAGGGCACCTATTACCGCCTCAAGGAAGCCGTCAGCCGGCCGGCCAGCCTGCAGGTTCCGCGCCCGGTGACCATGAACGCTGCTTTCGGCGGGCCGGGGCGCGATTTTGCCGCCGCCCGATGCGACTATCTGTTCACGACCTTTTCCGAAATGAGCGATGCCGGCAAGCACGTCGCCGACATCAGCGAGCGGGCCCACAAGGCAGGCCGCGACGTCAGCGTCTACACCGTGGCGCATGTCGTCTGCCGCCCGACGATGGAGGAGGCACAGGCGTACTACACGCGCTACGCCGTTGATATGGCCGACCACGACGCGGTCGATGCGCATATGGCGGGCAAGAAGGAATTCTCGCAATCGCACGACCCGCATGCCTATGACCGTTACCGGCAGCGTTTCGCCGGCGGCGCCGGCACCTATCCGCTGATCGGAACCCCTGAAACGATCGCCGCCGACATGGCTGCCATTGCCGGACATGGCTACCAGGGCATCGCGCTGTCCTTCGTGAACTACACCAGGGAGTTGCCCTATTTCTGCGATCACGTGCTGCCGATTTTGAAGCAGGCGGGACTTCGCGAATAATTTATTCCTGGGGTAACCGATTGGTTATTCCGGGATGACGGCAGTCGCCTGGATCTCCACCTTTGCCCGGTCCTCGACCAGCGCCACCACCTGCACGGCGGCCATCGCCGGAAAATGCCGGCCGATCACCTCGCGATAGGCCTCGCCGATACCCCTGAGATTGGCGAGGTATTCGGCCTTGTCGGTGAAATACCAGGTCATCGAAGTGATGTGCTGCGGTCCGGCACCGGCTTCCGCCAGCACCGCCACGATGTTCTTGAGTGTCTGCCGTACCTGGCCAACAAAATCGTCGGTCTCGAACTGGCATTGGCCGTTCCAGCCGACCTGTCCGCCGACGAAGACGAGCCGCCCGCGCGCCGCGACGCCATTGGCGTAGCCGACAGGTTTTGCCCAGCCTTCCGGCTGCAGAATCGTGTGCATTCAAAACCTCCCGGTATTCCAAAAACCAATTTTCAAAATCGAATGCCCGTCAAATCTCTGCCGTCACGCCGCGCCCATCACTTGCCGCGCGATCACCACTTTCTGCACGTCGGAGGCACCCTCGTAGATGCGCAGCGCGCGGATCTCGCGATACAGGCTTTCGACGATATGGCCTTTGCGGACACCGTCGCCGCCATGCAGTTGCACGGCCTTGTCGATCACCTCTTGCGCCTTGTCGGTGGCAAACAGCTTGGCCATCGCCGCTTCGCGGGTGACGCGGGGCGCACCCATGTCCTTGGTCCAGGCGGCGCGGTAGACCAGCAGGGCGGCCGCGTCGACGTCCAGCGCCATGTCGGCGATATGGCCCTGGACCATCTGCAACTCGCCCATCGGCGCGCCGAACAGTTTGCGCTCGGCCACCCGTTTGATGCTTTCGTCCAGCGCGCGGCGGGCAAAGCCGAGCGCTGCCGCACCCACCGTCGAACGGAACACGTCGAGCACCGACATGGCGATGCGGAAGCCGTCGCCGGGTCTGCCGATCAGCGCCGAGGCGGGCAGGCGGACCTGCTCGAAAGACAGCCGCGCTAGCGGATGCGGTGCGATCACTTCCAGGCGTTCGGTGATGCCGAGCCCCTTGGCGTCGCCAGGCACAAGAAAGGCGGAAAGCCCCTTGGCGCCAGGCGCCTCGCCGGTTCGGGCAAAGACGACATAGAGGTCGGCGATGCCGCCATTGGAAATCCACGTCTTCTCGCCGAACAGGACATAGCTGTCGCCGTCGCGGGTCGCCGTCATTTCGGTGTTGGCGACATCCGAGCCAGAGCGCGGTTCTGATAAAGCGAAGGCGGAAATCGCCTTGCCGGCGCGCGTCTTTGCCAGCCATTGCTGCTGTTGCGGCGTGCCGAACAGGCTGAGCGCACCGGTGCCCAGCCCTTGCATGGCGAAGGCGAAATCGGCGAGCCCGTCATGGCGGGCCAGCGTCTCGCGCGCGATGCACAAAGTGCGCACGTCGAGTGGTCCCGGATTGTCGGTGTCGAGCGCCGTCGGCTTCAGCCAGCCATCTTTGCCGAGCTTGCCCACCAGCTCGCGGCAGGCGGCATCGACATCATGGTGGGAAACGGGCAGGTTTTTCGCGCACCATGCCTCCAGCTGCTCGGCCAGCTCGCGATGACGGTCTTCGAAGAACGGCCAGTTGAGGAAGGAGCGGTCAGGCATGTTTGCCTCCGCAGTGCTTGGAGCGTTGCGCTCTACGGCGCCCCCCTCTGTCCTGCCGGACATCTCCCCCTCTAGGGGGGAGATCGGCTGTCATTGCCGCTTTCGCCAATCGCCAGCGCTGCAAGATGGGAGCCGGCGCCCAAGCTGCCAATCTCCCCCCTTGAGGGGGAGATGTCCGGCAGGACAGAGGGGGGCGCTGTCCCGCCAACGTCTCGATTGAACCGCTCATCATCAGTCCCCCTCGAACACCGGCTTCTCCTTGGCCACGAACGCCTTGTAGGCACGCTCAAAATCCCGCGTCTGCATGCAGATCGCTTGCGCCTGCGCCTCCGCCTCGATCGCTTGGTCGAGACCCATCGACCATTCCTGGTTGAGCTGTGTCTTGGTGATGCCGTGCGCGAAGGTCGGACCGGAGACGATGCGCGCCGCCATGTCGAGCGCGTCGGCCTCAAGCGCTGCGGCATCGACCAACCTGTTGTAGAACCCCCAGCGCTCGCCTTCCGCCGCCGTCATGGTGCGGCCGGTGTAGAGCAGTTCGGCGGCGCGGCCCTGGCCGATGATGCGCGGCAGGATCGCGCAGGCGCCCATGTCGCAGCCGGCGAGGCCGACGCGGGTGAACAGGAATGCGGTCTTCGCTTCCGGCGTGGCGATGCGGATATCGGAGCTCATGGCAATGATGGCACCTGCGCCGACCGCGACGCCGTCGACCGCCGCAATGATCGGCTTGCCGCAATTCAGCATCGCCTTGACGAAATCGCCGGTCATGCGGGTGAAGGCGAGAAGCTGCTTCATGTCCATCTTGACCAGCGGCCCGATGATGTCATGGACATCGCCGCCGGAGCAGAAATTGCCGCCATTGGAGAGGAACACCACGGCGTCGACATCGTCGGCATAGACGAGGTCGCGGAACGTGTCGCGAAGCTCGGCATAGCTGTCGAAGGTCAGCGGGTTCTTGCGCTCCGGCCGGTCGAGCCGGACCTTGGCGATCCTGCCCTCGACCTCCCACAGGAAATGCTTCGGCTTGCGTCCGGCCATTGCGGTCATTCGCGTCCCTCCCAATTGCTGCGGAACGAGGTCAGCATGCCGGTCAGCCGGCGCGCGTCGTCCTCGCTGACCTTGCCCAGCAATTCACCGATCCAGCCTTCATGCGCCGCGGCGATGGTGGCGAAGGCCTGCGTACCTTCCTCGGTCAGCCGCACCATCGAGGTGCGGCGATCGCCATTGCGCCTCGCGCGGGCGACAAGTCCTTCCGAAACCAGCCGGTCGACGATTCCCGTGACATTGCCGTTGGACACCAGCAGGAAGCGCGACAGGTCGCTCATCAGCATGCCTTCCGGCGCGCGATAGAGGGCGGCCATCACGTCGAAGCGCGGCAGCGTCGTGTTGAATTCCTTCTTCAGCCGCTCGCGCAGCTCGGCCTCGATCGTGCGCGAGGCACGCAGCAGCCTGATCCACAGACGCAAGCGGTCCTTGCCTGGTCCCGACGGCGCGGGCAGGGGGCCGGCTACCATGTTTCGCCTCCTGAGATGGAAATCGCCTGTCCGGTGATCGATTGGGCGGCATCGCCGCACAGCCACAGCACGGTGGCGGCAACCTCATCCGGCTGGATGAAGCGGCCTTGCGGGTTGGTCGAGGCAAGGCTCGACCGCGCCTGCTCGACCGAGCGGCCGGTCTTCTCGATGATGCGCTGGATAGAGTCTTCCAGCATCTCGGTTTCGACAAAGCCCGGGCACACGGCGTTGACGGTGACACCAGATTTCGCGGTTTCTGCCGCCAGCGCCCGCATCAGGCCGACGACGCCATGCTTGGCGGCGACGTAAGGCGCCACATAGGCGTAGCCTTTCAGTCCGGCGGTCGAGGCGATGAAAACAATTCGTCCTGTTTTCCGCGCCGCCATTCCGGCCAGCGCCGGCTTTACCGTCAGGAAGGCGCCGGTCAGATTGACGTCGAGCGTGCGCTGCCAGTCGGCAAGGGTGGTTTTGTGCGCCGGCGCGCTGCCGGCCATACCGGCATTGGCGACGACGATGTCGAACGGTCCGCGCGCGGCTTGCGTCCTCTCGTAGAGCGACGCCATCGCCGCCTCATCGGTGACATCGGCGGCGATGCCGAAGATGCGGTCGTTCTCGCCGGCCACCTGGGCAAGCTCTGCTTCCCGGCGGCCGCAGATGGTGACGTCGATGCCGGCAGCAGCCAGCGCCAGCGCGATGGCACGTCCGACACCGGAGCCACCGCCTGTAACCAGCGCGTGCTTGCCCGCGATCATGCGCCAATCCTCGAAACTTGGCGCCAAGTACCCCCACCCCTAACCCTCCCCACAAGGGGGAGGGAGAAAGCAGCGGCAGCACCTATCGATCGCAAACTTATGCGGTTTCCGCCGAGTCGAACGCAACATAATCCCCCTCCCCCTTGTGGGGAGGGGCTAGGGGTGGGGGTACAGCGCCGACGTAGCAAGCGAAAAGCATTCATACTTTCAGCCCCGCGGCGGCGTCGCGCTCGGCCAGCCGATAGAGCTGGTCGCGTCCGGGCAGGTAGGGATCCGGCCACTTCACGCCACGGTCGCCCAGCGTCACCGCCGCATGCAGCGTCCAGTAGGGATCGGCGAGATGCGGCCGCGCCAGTGCCACAAGATCGGCGCGGCCGGCCATCAGGATCGAATTGACATGGTCCGGCTCGTAGATGTTGCCGACCGCCATCGTCGCCATGCCGACCTCGTTGCGGATACGGTCGGAAAACGGCGTCTGGAACATGCGGCCATAGACCGGCTTGGCCAGTGCCGAGGTCTGGCCGGCCGAGACGTCGCAGATGTCGACGCCGGCCTCATGCAGCAGCCGTGCAATCTCGACCGCGTCGGCGGGCGTCACGCCTTCGATGCCGACCCAGTCATTGGCCGAAATGCGCATCGAGATCGGCTTCTCCGCCGGCCAGGCGGCGCGCACCGCTCGAAAGATTTCGAGGGGATAGCGCATGCGATTATCAAGCGAACCGCCATATTCATCCGTGCGCCGGTTGGTGACCGGCGTGATGAAGGACGACAGCAGATAGCCATGCGCGGCGTGGATCTCGAGCATGTCGAAGCCGCAACGATCGGCCATCTCGGCCGAGGCTGCGAATTCGTCGCGCACGCGGTCCATGTCGGCACGGTCCATCGCCTTCGGCACCTGATTCTGCGGCGACCACGCCACGGCCGAGGCTGCCATCACCGGCCAGTTGCCTGAGACCAACGGCACGTCGGTGCCCTCCCAGCCGAGCCGGGTCGAGCCCTTGGCGCCGGAATGGCCGATCTGGGCGCAGATCTTGGCCTCGGTCTCGGTGTGGACGAAGTCGACCAGCCGCTTCCATGCCACCTCATGCTCGGGTGCATAGAATCCCGGACAACCGGGCGTGATTCGCCCTTCTGGACTGACGCAGGTCATCTCGATATAGATGAGGCCGGCGCCGCCCTTGGCGCGCTCGGCATAATGGGTGAAATGCCAGTCGGTCGGGCAACCGTCGACGGCCTTGTACTGCGCCATCGGCGACACGACGACGCGGTTCTGCAGCCTCATGTCGCGCAGCTTGAACGGCGCGAACATCGGCGCGCGGCGCAGGCTGTTGCCGCCGGCGCCGGCCTGGCGCTGGAACCATTCCTCGGCGCTTTCAAGCCATTCGGCATCGCGCAGCCGCAAATTCTCGTGGCTGATGCGCTGCGAGCGGGTCAAAAGCGAATAGTTGAACTGCACCGGATCGAGGCCAAGATAGCGCTCGACCTCCTCGAACCATTCGAGCGAATTGCGCGCCGCCGATTGCAGCTTCAGCACCTCGGTGCGGCGGGCATCCTCATATCTACGGAACGCCGCGTCGAGGTCCGGCTCGGACTCGACATATTCGGCCAGCGCCACCGCGCTTTCCAGCGCCAGCTTGGTGCCGGAGCCGATCGAGAAATGCGCCGACGCCGCCGCATCGCCCATCAGGGCGAGGTTCTTGTAAGACCAGCGCTCGCACAGCACGCGCGGGAAATTGATCCAGGCCGACCCCCGGATGTGGTTGGCATTGGTCATCAGCGCGTGGCCGCCGAGATGCTTGGCAAAGATCCGCTCGCAGACGGCGATCGATTCCTGCTGGGACATCGCGCCGAAGCCGAAGGCAGCCCAGGTCTGTTCGCTGCATTCGACGATGAAGGTCGCCGTGTCGCTGTCGAACTGGTAGGCGTGCGCCCACACCCAGCCATGCTCGGTCTTCTCGAAGATGAAGGTGAACGCGTCGTCGAATTTCTGTTGCGTGCCGAGCCAGACGAACTTGCATTTGCGGGTGTCGATGTCTGGCTTGAAGATGTCGATGAAGCTGTTGCGCGCCCTGGAGTTCAGGCCGTCGGCAGCGACCACAAGATCATGCGTCTCCATGTAAGGTTTGGGATCGGCGATGTCGGTCTCGAACATCAGCTTGACGCCGAGTTCGCGCGCGCGGCGCTGCAGCAGGACCAGAAGCCGCTTGCGGCCGATGCCGCAGAAACCGTGTCCTGACGAGACCGTGCGCACGCCGTCATGGATGACGGCGATGTCGTCCCAGTAGGCAAAATGCTTCTTGATCCAGACGGCGCTGACCGGGTCGTTCTTCGACAGATTGTCGAGCGTCTCGGCCGACAGCACGACGCCCCAGCCGAACGTGTCGTCGGCGCGGTTGCGCTCGAACACCGTCACATCGTGCGTGGCGTCCCTGAGCTTCATCGAAATGGCAAAGTAGAGGCCGGCCGGTCCGCCGCCGAGAACCGCAACCTTCATCTGTGCGATCTCCTCTTCGCTTGCTGGAGTTCAGTATCGCGCCGGCGACAAGATATTTCAAGCTTAAAGTTTTATATCAGAACGATTGTCCCGACATGGCGAAAGCGCGCCTGCGTGTCGTTGCGCAAGCGCGCTGCCGGATCACTTTTCCGGGCTCTTCGGGCTCCATAGCACCGTCTCGGCGCCCTTCTCATAGGCCATGCCATCGGGATAGCTGATCGCTTCCAGCTGCAGTCCCCAAGGCGCCTGGAAGTAGAGAATGGTCTGGCCGGCGGCGGGTCCTTCCTTGACCGGCAATGGTCCCAAGCGTGTCTTGACGCCCTTGCCGTCGAGATAGGCTTTGGCAGCAGTGACATCGTCGACGTAGAAGGCGATGTGGAAGCCGCCAATGTCGCTGTTCTTCGGTGTCAGGTTCTTCTGGTCCGGTGCTGTGTATTTGAACAGCTCGATGTTCGATCCATAACCGCAGCGGACCATGGTGACCTCTTCGATCACCGCCTTCGGATCGACGCCAAGCAGATCCTGCATGAAGGTGCCTTTGTCGTCCGCGAACGGACCGAACGACATCGCCTTCTTGCAGCCGACCACTTCGGTGAAAAAGTCGACCGCCTGCTTCATATCGGGAACGGTGATGCCTGTGTGGTCGTGCCCGCGCATGCCCGGGATCGAGCTGGCGGTGGCCATGCCGGCGCTGCCGAGCATCGCGGCGGCGAGCGTTGCAATTGCGATTGTGGTCTTCATGTCAGTCCTCTCCATTGGCGGGACTTGGGTCTTTGCGGTCGCACGTCCGAGGCCCGCTTTTCGGCGTGCGTTTACATTCATGTCGGCGCGCTGGCGGCGGCTGGTATGTCCAGCCAGCCGGCATCGATCTCGGGCAACGGAATGGCTGCGATGAGATCGCGCGTGTAGCTCTGCCGCGGGTTTTCGAACAAGGCGTCGGTGGCGCTCGCTTCGACGATCACGCCTTCGCGCATGACGATCACCTGCCGGCACAGCCGCCGAATGACGGACAGATCGTGGCTGATGAAAGCGACAGTCAGGCCCATCTCCGCCGCGAGCTTCTCCAGCAGGGTCAGGATCTGCGCCTGCGTCGATACGTCGAGACCGGAGACGATCTCGTCGGCCAGCACGAATTTCGGCGACAGCGCCAGTGCGCGCGCAATGCCGACGCGCTGGCGCTGGCCGCCCGACAGTTCGTGGCGGTAGCGGCTGGCAAAGCTCTGCGGCAGGCCGACACGTTGCAGCGCCTCGGCGACGCGTGCCTTCAGATTGTCGCCAAGGCCGTTCTGCTTCAGCGGCGCGGCGATGATGCTGGCGATGGTGCGGCGCGGGTTGAGCGACGACATCGGATCTTGAAAAATCATCTGAAGATTGCGGCGCAGCGGCCTGAGCTCCGCTTCCGGCAGATGGGTGATGTCGCGACCGTCGAAAGTGATGCTGCCGGCGCTGGGCTCCAAGAGGCGCACCAGCGCGCGGCCGAGCGTCGATTTGCCGGACCCGGATTCGCCGACGATGCCGGTCACCGAGCCCCTGGGAAGGTCGAAATCCAGGCCTTTCAGGATTTCGGCCAATGGCGCGCGGCCGATCAGCGGTTTGCGCGTCATGTCGGGCAGCGCGACCTTCAGCCCATGCACGGAAAACAGCGGCTCAGCCATGCGGCCGCCTCCATACCTGGTCGGCGGCGGCGATCTCGGCAGCAAGCCCGGCCAGCACCGCCTCGTCCACCGGCTTCAGCGAGGCGAAAGGATCGGTGTAGCGCGGCGTCGCCGCCATCAGCGCGCGCGTGTAGGGGTGCTGCGGCGCGGCGAAGAGAGCAGCCGTGTCAGCCTCCTCCACCACTTTGCCGGCATAGAGCACCGACACCTTCTGGCTGATCTTGGCGACGACGCCGAGATCATGGGTGACGAACAGGATCGCCGTGCCATGCTCGCGCTGCAACTGCACGATCAGCCGCAGGATCTGCTTCTGCACGGTGACGTCGAGCGCCGTGGTCGGCTCGTCGGCGACGATCAGCCTTGGCTCGGCGGCGAAGGCGGCAGCGATCAGCACGCGCTGGCGCATGCCGCCGGAAAGCTCGTGCGGATAGCTTTTCAGCACGCGGTCGGGGTCGCGGATCTGCACCTCGTCGAGCAACTGGCGAATGCGGGTATCGGCCTTCTCGCCGCTCCAGCCGAGGATGCGCACCAGCCGGTCGGTCATCTGCGAGCCGATGCGCCGCGATGGGTTGAGCGCGGTCAGCGGGCCCTGCGGGATCAGTGCCGTGCGCGCGCCGATCAGCGTGCGCCGTGCCTTGGGCTGCAATTTGCCGAGGTCTTCGCCCTCGAGCAGCATGTCGCCTTCGACAATGCGCACGCTCGACGGCAGGACACCGAGCACCGCCTTGCCGATCATCGTCTTGCCGGCGCCGCTTTCGCCGACCAGCGCGCGGACCTCGCCGGGCTGAACGGAGAGCGACACCGAGCGCAGCACACGATGGCCGTTGGGTAGCACGGCGCTCAGGTCCCTGATCTCGAGACAGGCGCTCATCGCAGCACCGGGTCGAAACGCGTCTTCAGCGCCTCGCCGAATTGGCTGAACGACAGCACGGTCAGGATCAGCGTGACCAGAGGGAACACCAGCACCCACCACGCCTGGTGGATCGACAGCCGGCCCTCGGCGATGATGCCTCCCCAGGTCGGATCGTCGGTCGAGATCGACAGATTGACGAAGGACAGGATCGCCTCGACGATGACGGCGATGCCCATTTCCAGCGACAGCAATGCGACGATCGACGGCACCACATTCGGCAGCACTTCGCGCAGCATGATGCCGATGCGGCCATAGCCGGCGGTGCGGGCATTCTCGACATAGTCCATGCGCGACTGGCCCATGGTCTCGGCACGGATCACCCGGCAAAAGCGCGTCCAGTCGATGATAGCGATGGCGAGGATGACGGAACTGAGGCCGGTGCCGAGCACGGCAACCAACAGGATGGCGAACAGCACCGGTGGGAACGCCATCCAGACATCGACGATGCGCGAGATGATGCGGTCGGCCCAGCCGCCGAAATAGCCCGCGATCAGGCCCAGCGTCGAGCCGACCAGGCACGCCGCGATGGCCGCGGCAAACGCGACGATGAAGGCGATGCGGCCGCCGAAGATCAACCTCGACAACAGATCCCGGCCGAGGCTGTCGGTGCCGAGCCAGTAGCCGGGCTCGGCACCATTCATCCAGAACGGCGGCAACCGCTCCAGCATCAGATCCTGCGCCAGCGGGTCCTGCGGCGCTACCAGCGGGGCGAAGATTGCCGCCAGAAGCGCCAGCAGCAGCCAGCCGCCGGCCAGCCACAGACGCGGCGACACAGCTCGTCTTCGAGCACGGCCCTCATCCATGGCGCAGTCTCGGGTTGAGCAGGGCATACATCATGTCGACGCTGAGGTTGATCAGAACGAACAGCAGCGCGAAGACCAGAACGATGCCCTGGATCAGCGGCAGGTCGCGGTTGATGACGGCATCGATCGCCATATTGCCGAGGCCTTCATACGAAAACAGCCGCTCGACGATGACCGTGCCGCCGATGAGGAAGGTAAACTGCACGCCGACCAGCGTCAGCGTCGGCAAAGCGGCATTCTTCAGCGCCTCGCGCAGAATGACCTGCGTTTCCGAAAACCCCTTCACCCGTGCCAGCACGACATAGTCGAGGTCGAGCACTTCCTTCAGCGACTGTTTCAACAGCTGCGAGATGATTGCCGCCAGCGGCAGCGCCAGCGCCACGGCCGGCATCAGCATGTGCTTCAGGAGATCCCAGGTGAGGTCGAGGCGCAGCCGAAGCAGGCTCTCGAACAGGTAGAACTGGGTGACGAAGGGCAGGTCGAGCTGCGGCGACACCCGGCCGGAAATATCGAAGATCGGCACCAGCACGCCGAACAGCAGGATCAGCACCAGGCCCCACAGGAAGTCGGGGATGGAAAGCGCCGCGCCGCTGGCGATGTCGATGCCGGCCTCGACCGCCGTGCCGCGCTCGCGCGCGCCGATAATCGCCGTGGTGCCGCCGAGCGCCACCGCCATAATGAGTGCAACGATGGCAAGTTCCAGCGTCGCCGGCAGCCGGTTGAAGACGAGACCAAGCACGTCCTGTCTGAGCGAGATCGAGGTGCCGAAATCGCCTCTGGCCACGCCGGACAGCCAGATGAAGAATTGTTGCACGATGGTCTTGTCGAGGCCGTAGAGCGCGCGCAGCCGGGCAATGTCGGCATCCGTTGCTCCTGGCGGCAGCATCATGGCGATCGGATCCCCGGGCGCGACGCGGATCACGACAAAGACGACGACGGCCACGCCGAACAGCGTGATCAGCATCGTCAGCAGACGGATCAGGAATCGTTGCAGGAGCATGTAAATCTTTGCGGGAGCCCGTGGGCTCGTATGCCCGATGGAAAATGCGCGCCGTCATTGACGACGGCGCGCGGCAATTCCAGGCCGATATCAGGCCGGGGTCATCAGGGCCGGCAGCAGCGCGCCGGAAACATGCTGCACCACATTGACGCCCTTGGCATGCACGATCGGCTGCGCATACTGCATCAGCGGCAGCACATAGGCCTGCTCGGCTATGTATTTGTCGACGGCCTTCCAGCCGGCGATGCGCTTGGCCTCGTCCTTTTCGCCCCACAGCGGGTTGATCATGTCGATCAAATCCTGGCTGTCCCACACCGAATGCGGGCTCGGGCCGTACATGGCAAAGCCGGTCGAGGTGGTCGGATCGCCGATGGCGTTGCCCCAATTGTAGAAGGCGGCCGGCGCCAGCTTGTCGGCGGCGCGCAACTCGTAGTGCTTGGCGATCTCGTAGACCTCGATCGTCGCCTCGATACCGACCTTGCGCCACATGCCGACGATCGCCTGGATCATCTCATAGTCCTTGGGTTTGAAGCCCTTGGTCGTCTGGATGGTGAACTTGACCGGCTTTTCCGGCGAATAGCCGGAGGCCGCGAGCAATTCCTTGGCCTTTTCCGGATTGTGCTCGACCTTGATCGACGCGTCGTAGGCCGCGTATTCCGGCGTCTCCAGCGTGTCGATCGGCTGGCCGTAGCCGCGCAGCAGGCGGTCAACCAGCAGCTTCTTGTCGACGGCCATCACGGCGGCCTGGCGGACATTCTTGTCCAGCATTGCCTCGATGTCGTTGAAGAAGATCATGCCGATGTCGGAGACGTTCTTGCACGAGCCTGCCAGCCCGTCCTTGGCGATCAGCCGGTCATATTCCTCATAGGGAATTTCGAGCGTCACCTGCGAGGAACCGGATTCGATCTCGGCGACACGGCTCGCCGCATCGGCGACGAATTTGATCGTCACATTCTCGAAGGCCGGCTTGCCGCCCCAATAGTTCGGGTTGGCCTTCAGCCGCAGGAAGGCATTGCGCTCGAATTTTTCCACCATGTAGGGGCCGGTGCCGATCGGCGCCTTCTCGAAACCTTCGGCGCCGACCTTCTCATAATAGGCCTTCGGCATGATGTAGCCGGTCAGGAACGACATCCATTTGAAATAGACCGGGTCGAACTGCACGACGTCGCCGGTGATCTTGTTGCCGTCGATCTTGAAATTGTTGACGTTCTTCCAGACGAACTGGATCGGGTTGCCGGTCTTTTCGTCACCCGCCCGCTGCAGCGACCAGACGACGTCCTCGGCCGTGAATGGCGAGCCGTCATGCCAGGTCACGCCTTCGCGCACCGTCATCATGATCTTGGTGCGGTCGTCGTTCCAGCCCCATTCGGTCAGCAGGCCCGGCGCGAAGGACAAATCGGGCTTCTGCGGGATGAACTGGTCGAACACCGACTGGTAGAGACCCTGGATGGTCGGGTTGACGGCCGATGGGCCGGTGGTTGGATCCCAGGACGGAAGGTTGACGTTATAGGCGATGGTCAATTCGCCGGCGGCTGCCTTGGTGATCTGCGGCAGGCCGACGGCGGCCACCCCGAGTGCCGCGGCGCTGCATCCCAGCAATTCACGTCTGTTGATTGTCATGGTCGTTCCCCTTGTTGGTTTTGTTTCTGCGCGGCGTCTTCAGGTCATTGGTTCAGGCTTCTTGGGCAGCAGCGCCTTGCCCCTCGTCGCCTCAAGGAATCTTCGGCTCCTACCTCCCGCCAAGCTGTTGTGCGAGCATGAAGCCCGACGCCGCACCGGTGCCGGCGCCCGGCCATGTCGCGGCCCCGGTGAGATGCAGATGCGCCACCGGTGTGTTCCAGCCGGCATAGCCGCGCGCCGGGCGGAACAAAAAGTTCTGCGCCAGATGATGGCTGCCGCAGACCTGGTCGCCACCGACGAGGTTCGGATTCTCGCGCTCGAGGTCGATGGGCGAGAAGACGGTGCGGCCGAGGATCTTGTTGCGCAGGCCGGGCGCATAGGTCTCGATGATGTCGAGGACACGCTCGGCGTAGACATCCTTGACCTTGTCCCAATGCGCCGGCGCGATCTTGCCGGCGGCATCGCTTGTGATCTCGGCGGGCAGCATGCGCACTTGCACCCACAGCACATGCTTGCCCTGGGGCGCCCGCGAGGGGTCGATCGCCGTCGGCTGGCCCACGACCAGCACCGGTTCGTCAGGCAGCATGCCCGCCATCGCCTGCTGATAGGTGCGCGACATGGCGTCCAGCGACGGCGACAGATGCACATAGGCGAACTGCCGAAGCTCCGCTCCGGCGCGCCAGTCGGGCAGATCATCCAGCGCCAGATGGATCATCATCGTGCCCGGTGCGTGGCGGAATTTTTGCATCGCCGTGTCGAAACCGGCGTCGCCGGAACCATTGGGCAGCAATCTGCCCGTCAGCGCCGTCGGCGCGACGCCGGCGATGACCGCCTTGGCGGCGGTATGGGTTTCGCCGGAGGCGAGCCGCACGCCGGTTGCCTTGCCGGCCAAAATGGTGATCTCGGTCACGTCGGCATCGGTGACGATCTTGCCGCCGGCTGATGTGACCATGCCCGAGAGGGCTCGAATGATGGTGTCGGCGCCGCTCTTGCCCAGCACCATGCCGAAACTCTGGTTGGCCATCGATTCCAGATAGGGGAAAACCGCACCGCCGGCGATGTCGGGGGCGAAGTCGAGATGCATGCCCCAGGTGGCAAGCGTCGCCCTGATATGCGGCGACTCGAAAGTTTCCTCCAGCCAGGCGCGGGGTGAGGACAGCAGCAGCCGGCCCGTATCCAGCGCCCCGGACATGCCCTTCTTGCGCCACAGGTTCCACGCCGTGCCGGCAAGCGCCCGGGCGCTCATCGGCGATCCCAGCAGCCGGAACAGATGCTCGGCCTCAGCCGGGAAGGCGGCAACCAGCCTACGCCATGTGGCGGCATCAGTGGCGGAGAAGACGGCTATGCGCGCGGCGGTCTTTTCCAGATCGTTGCTGACGCCGAACCAGCGGCCATCCGGAAAGGCACTGGCGAAACAGTCGGCGACCGGCGCGAACTCCAGCCCCTGCGCTTTCAATTCATTTGCATATTTCCGATGGAAAGCGGAGCCGGCAAACAGGCTCAGATTCATCGCGCCGAAATCGTGGCGGAAGCCGGGAAGGGTGAATTCGCGCGTCTGGACGGCGCCGCCGATTGTTGCGCTGCGCTCGAAAATCCCGGTTTTCCAGCCTTTGAGCGCCAAATGCGCGGCGCATGCCAGACTGTTGTGGCCCGCCCCGACAAAGATGGCGTCGAACTCGCTCACGCCTCGTCCCCATTTCCTTTATGCTTAAAGATAATTGCAGATGCATATGTTTTCGTCTAGTAGGATATTAAGGGCCGACACGAGCCTTGATCATCACACGAAAGAGGGAACTTCAGACCATGGACACCCAAAAACTCCTCGGCGAAGTCGCCAGCCAGCTTCTTTCAGGCGCCATCAAGGTCGTCGACCTGTCGGCGCCGCTCGGGCCGGACACGCCGTTGATCAAGCTGCCGCCGGAACTCGCCGTCGACACGCCGAAGGTCGAGATCCACAACATCTCCCGTTACGACAAGAACGGTCCGTGGTGGGCCTGGAACTGGCTGAAGCTCGGCGAACATTCGGGCACGCATTTCGACGCGCCGCAGCACTGGATCTCCGGCAAGGATTATCCGGACGGCGCCACCGACACCATTCCGGCGCAGAATTTCGTCGGCCCGGTCAATGTCATCGACTGTTCGAAGGAAGCCGCCGCCGACCACGATTTCCTGCTCACCGTCGACCACATCAAGGCTTGGGAAGCCAGACATGGCGCGATCAATGCCGGCGAATGGGTGGTGATGCGCACCGACTGGTACAAGCGCAACGGCTCGGAAGCCGAGTTCCTCAACGCCAACGAGACCGGTCCGCACACGCCCGGCCCGACGGCCGAAGCCATCCAGTTCCTGATCGGCAAGGACATCAAGGGCTGGGGCTCGGAGACGATCGGCACCGATGCCGGCAAAGCCGGCGGCATGGAGCCGCCATTCCCGGCGCACACGCTGATGCACAAGGCCAATCGCTACGGCCTCGCCAGCCTTTGCAACCTCGACCAGCTGCCGCCGAAGGGCGCCATCCTGATCGCCGCGCCGCTCAAGATCGAACATGGGACCGGCAGCCCGATCCGCGCGCTGGCGCTGGTGTCGGGGAAATAGGGCGAGGTCTTCGGGAGAAGATCATGGTCGCAGGCAACGCGGTAGTGACGATTTGGGAGCGGCAGCCTTGCAACGCTGCTGCTCTACGGCGCCCCCCTCTGTCCTGCCGGACATCTCCCCCTCAAGGGGGGAGATTGGCTGTCATCGCCATCTTTGCCAATCTCCAAAGCCGCAGGAATGAGCGGAGCGCCGAAGCTGCCAATCTCCCCCCTAGAGGGGGAGATGTCCGGCAGGACAGAGGGGGGCGCGACGGAACGCTACCTCGCGCGACTAGATCCCATCTGCCGGGGAATCCCCGATGAACGCGCCCGATCACATCATTGTCGGCAGCGGCATCAACGCGCTGGTCTGCGCGGCGATGCTTGGCGGCAAAGGGGCGCGTGTGCTCGTCCTCGAGCGCAACGACCGCATTGGCGGTTGCATGCGCACCGAAGAGATCACCGCGCCCGGCTTCATCCATGATGTGATGGCGACGACCTTCGTGCTGTTCATCACCTCTCCGGCCTTTGCGGCACTCGGCGCCGACCTTGCACGGCACGGGCTGGAGTTCTGCCACACGGCCAAGCCGACCGGCGTGCTGCGGCCGGACGGCAGCCATGCCGTGCTCAGGACCGACCGTGCCGCCAATGTCGCCGCCTTCAACGCAATCGCGGCAGGTGACGGCGATCGGCACGCGGACGATGTCGGCGGCATCGAACGCAATGCCGGCCTGCTGTTCGGCCTGCTCGGCGGCAGCCTGTGGTCCTATCCGACGGCCAAGCTGCTGGCCGGCGACGTCTGGCGGCGTGGCCCGCGTAGCCTTGCCACCTTTCTCGGCGACGCATTGGTGCCGGCGCGCGGCTGGCTGGAAAGCACGTATCAGTCCGAAACCATCCGCGCACTGTGGGCGCCCTGGGTGCTGCATGCCGGGCTTGGACCCGAGGACGCTTTCTCCGGCCAGATCGCCAAGGTGATCGCCTTCGCGCTGGAGGCAGCCGGGGCACCGATCGTCAAGGGCGGGGCGAAGAACCTGCTGGCCGCGTTCGAAGCCCTGATCCGGGAACGCGGCGGCGACATCCGCACCGGCGCCGATGTCGCTTCGATCGTTCAAAGCAATGGCCGCGCAACCGGCGTGCGGCTGGCCTCCGGCGAAACGATCACGGCCAACAAGAGCGTCATCTGCTCGGTCACACCGACGCAACTCTATGGCCGGCTGCTTGGGGCTGATGCTCCCAAAGCCGATGTCGAAGCGACCCAGAAATACCGCTACGGCAAAGGCAATTTCCAGATCCACTACGCCTTGGACAAACCGCCTGCATGGCGCGGCGAAGGCCTGGGCAAGGTGGCGCTGCTGCATCTGACGCCGGGGCTGGATGGCGTCTCGAAAGCCGGCAACGAGGCGGCGCGCGGCATGCTGCCGGAGGTGCCGACCATCTGTGTCGGCCAGCCGCATGCTCTGGACCCGTCGCGCTGCCCCCAGGGCAAGGCAATCCTGTGGCTGCAGCTGCCCGAGGCGCCTCGCCACATCAAGGGCGACGCGGCCGGCAAGCTGCAGGCGCCGGCAGATGGGCAATGGACCGACGCTTTGCGCGAAGCCTATGCCGATCGCGCCGAAGCGATCCTCGCCAGCCATATCGAGGGCTTCAAGGCCAGCGTCATCGCGCGCCGCGCCTATTCGCCGGCCGATCTCGAGGCGATGAACATCAACCTGGTCGGTGGTGATCCCTATGGCGGTTCCTCGACCGTCGACCAGTCCTTCCTGTGGCGGCCGTTCAAGACCAGCCGCAACCATCAGACCGGCATCAAGGGCCTCTACCATATCGGCGCCTCGACCCACCCGGGTGCGGGTCTCGGCGGCGGTTCCGGCTTTCTCCTGGCGGGGAGGCTGTGATGGAAGAGAAGGTCACTGAGAAGCGCCAGCGCATTTCGACCCTGGGACAGATCGGCCTGCAGCAATTCGCGCCCTATCTGATGAACCGCATCATGGGCCGCTACAACGCCACCTTGCGTGACGACTTCCGCAAGCAGGGCCTGACCATTCCGCAGGTGCGCACGCTGGCCGTGCTGTCGGTCACTGACGGCATCACCGTCAACGACCTCTCTGTTTATACAGTCATCGAGCAGTCGACCTTGAGCCGGACGCTCGACTCACTGGAGGGCCAGGGTCTGGTGCGACGCGAGCAGGGTGTCACCGACAGCCGCATCCGCCACGTGTTCCTGACCGATGAGGGCCGCGCCGAGTTCACCCGCGCCTGGCCGGCCATGCATGACGCGTTCGAGGCGATGTTCGACGATATCGACGACGCCGAATATGCCGCGCTGATCGCCACGCTTTTGAAGATGCTCAAGAACATTCGCAAGCACGACATCTAGACCTACGCGCCGCCGACCCCGGGCGGTACCGGAAGGAGAAAAAATGGCCGAACGGTCTTTTGCCAAGGAAGTCGAAAAACTCCGGCTCGGTGCCGGCGAGGAATTTGCCGGCGAGGGCATCCTCGCCATCACCAAGGCGCTGCTGCAATGCGGCGTCGGCTATGTCGGCGGCTATCAGGGCGCACCGATCAGTCACCTGATGGACGTGCTGGCCGACGCGCAGGACATTCTGGGCGAACTCGGCGTGCATTTCGAGGCCAGTGCCTCGGAGGCCACCGCCACCGCCATGCTGGCCGCTTCGGTGCACTACCCGATCCGCGGTGCCGCCACCTTCAAGTCGACGGTCGGCACCAATGTCGCCTCCGATGCGCTGGCCAATCTCGCGTCTGGCGGCGTCACCGGCGGCGCGCTGATCATCGTCGGCGAGGATTACGGCGAGGGCTCCTCGATCATGCAGGAACGCAGCCATGCCTTCGCCATGAAAAGCCAGGTCTGGCTGCTTGATCCGCGCCCCAATCTGCCGTCGATCGTCAAGGCGGTGGAGGACGGTTTCGAACTGTCCGAGATATCCAACACGCCGGTCATGCTGCAGGTCCGCATCCGCTGCTGCCACGTCCATGGCCATTTCATCGCCAAGGACAACAAGCGCCCGCCGATGACGGTGGCCGATGCGCTCGACGCGCCGCGTCGCGACACCGGCCGCATCGTCCTGCCACCCGCATCCTTCTTGCACGAGAAGGAAAAGGTGCAGAAGCGCTGGCCGGCGGCGGTCGATTTCATCCGCAAGAACAAGATCAACGAGTTCTTCGGGTCGGACCACGGCTCGGTCGGCATCGTCATGCAGGGCGGCATGTACAATTCGGTCATCCGCGCGCTGCAGCGGCTAGGCCTTGCCGACATTTATGGCGACACCGACGTGCCGCTCTATGTGCTCAACGCCGTCTATCCGCTGATCGACGACGAGTTCCTGTCTTTCTGCGAGGGCAAGCAATCGGTACTGGTCGTCGAGGAAGGCCAGCCCAATTACATCGAACAGGCCTTCGCTGCGATGCTGCACAAGGCGGGCCGGGGCACCAGGCTCGTCGGCAAGGAGCATCTGCCGATGGCCGGCGAATACACCGGCCAGGTCATGCTCGACGGCATCGGCGCCTTCCTGCGTGCCGAGGCGCCGCATCTGCTGCCAGGCGAGGTGCGGGCGCCCAACAAGGTCGGTGACGGCGTCGATGCCGCAGACCTGATCAATGTCGTGCCGGGCCGTCCGCCGGGCTTCTGCATCGGCTGCCCGGAACGTCCGATCTTTGCCGCGACCAAGCTGGTCGAGCAGGAGCTCGGCAAGCACCACATCGCCTCCGATATCGGCTGCCACCTGTTCTCAATCATGCCGCCCTTCGAACTCGGCGCCACCACCATGGGCTATGGCCTGGGGCCGGCCTCCGCTTCGGCGTTCAATTCGCCTGATGCCAAGCGCCGCTCGATCTCCTTCGTCGGCGATGGCGGCTTCTGGCACAACGGCCTGACCTCCTCGATCGGCAATGCCGTGTTCAACAAGAACGACGGCGTCATCGTCATCGTCGATAATTTCTATTCGGCGGCGACCGGCGGCCAGGACATCCTGTCATCGCGCGCCGGCAACAAGACCAAGTCGACGAAGCATCCGATCACCGAGGCGGTCAAAGGCATGGGCGTCAAATGGCTGCGCCATGTCGACCGAACCTATGACGTGACAAAGATGCAGGACACGCTGCGCGAGGCGCTGACGACCGAGGAGAAGGGACCGAAGGTCATCGTCGCCTCGTCCGAATGCATGCTCAACCGCCAGCGCCGCGAAAAGCCGCTGGTCGACAAGGCGATCAAGGGCGGCGAGCGTGTGGTGAAACCGAAGTTCGGCGTCGACGAGGACATCTGCACCGGCGACCACGCCTGCATGCGGCTGTCCGGCTGCCCGTCGCTGTCGGTCAAGTCGCTCGACGATCCGCTGCGCGACGATCCGGTCGCGCATATCGACCAGAGCTGCGTCGGCTGCGGCAATTGCGGCGAGGTCGCCGATGCGGCGGTGCTGTGCCCATCCTTCTATCGCGCCGACGTCGTGCACAATCCGAGCGGCTTGGACCGTTTCCTGGAATCCATGCGCCGCGCCACCATCGGCCTGTTGCAGCGCCGCCGTGAAAGCCGGCGGCTGACCTTCGCCGATGCTTGACGCTGTCCCGCCATTTCGGCCGCGAGCCGGGGCCGAAGGTGACGAGCGCGTCATCAAGCTTGCCGTGCTGGCGGTCGGCGGCCAGGGAGGCGGCGTGCTCGCCGACTGGATCACCGACGTCGCCGAGCGCAACGGCTTTGTCGCGCAATCGACCTCGGTCGCCGGCGTCGCCCAGCGCACCGGCGCCACCATCTATTATGTCGAGATGGCTCGCGATACCGGCCGCCTGCCGGTCTTCGCGCTGTCACCCTCGCAGGGCGATGTCGACATACTGATCGCGGCGGAGTTGATGGAAGCCGGCCGCGCCATCATTCGCGGCTTCGTCACGCCCGAGCGCACCACGTTGATCGCCTCGTCGCACCGCATTGCCGCCGTGTCGGAAAAGATCGAACCGGGCGATGGCCGAGCCTCGTCGTCCAAGGTGCATGCGACGGCGGAGGCCGCATCGAAGCGCTTCATCGCTTTCGACATGGAGAAGATCGCCGCCGACAATGGCTCGATGATCTCGGCCAGCCTGCTTGGCGCGCTGGCGGGGTCCGACGCGCTGCCGTTCACCCGCGAGAGCTACGAACAGGCCATCGGTGCCGGCGGCCGGGGCGTCAAAGCCAGCCTCGCAGCCTTCGGCGCCGCCTTTGACCACGCGCGCGGCACGGCAGCACCGGCGCCTAGGCCGGCTGAGCCAGCGATCGTCGAATCTGCTTTGGGCGCTGGCGGCGTCAGTGGCCCGCAAAACCTGCTGCAAGGCTGGCAGGCCTTGGCTGCCCGCATCGATCTGTTGCCGGTGGCCGTGCGCGACATGGCACTTCGAGGGTTGAGAAAGGTCGTCGACTATCAGGACATCGCCTATGGGCGCGAGTATCTCGACCGGTTAGACAAGGCCGTCGCGCTGGACGGGCCGGACCGCGGCTACAGCCTGTCCATCGCCGCCGCGAAGCACCTGGCCAACGCGCTGTGCTACGACGACATGATCCGCGTCGCCGATCTCAAGACGCGCTCGACGCGCGACAAACGCGTGCGCCGCGAGGTCGGCGTCAAGGACGGTTCGATCCTGCAGGTGACCGAATATTTCCATCCGCGCATCGAGGAGTTCTGCGGCACGCTGCCGGCGGGTCTTGGCAGCTACATCGAAAGCCGGCCGAAGCTCGCCGCCTTTCTCGACCGCCGCATCAACCATGGCCGCCGCATCCGCACCGACAGTTTCGCCGGCTTTGCCGCCTTGTGGTTCATCGGCGGCCTGCGCCGCTGGCGCCGTAGCCTGCTGCGCCACAAAGTCGAGATCGCGCATCTCGATCGCTGGTACGCACTGGCACTTGGGCACGTGCCGGCCGACTACGCGCTTGCCGTCGAAATCCTCAACTGCCGCCGGCTGATCAAGGGCTACAGCGACACCCATGTCCGCGCCCAGTCGAAATTCGACCGGGTCCTGTCGGCACTCGATCTGGTAAAGGGCCGGGCGGATGCCGCCGACTGGATCCGCCGCCTGCGCGAGATGGCGCTGAAGGATGAGAAGGGCGACATGCTCGACGGCGCGCTGAAGACGGTGGCGACGCTGGGGCCGGATACAATCTAGCGGGCGTCCACGGATTGGACGGGCGCCAGCCCACGCAACGGCACCGCTTCCGGGAACAGATGCAGCAAGCCTGAATCGACGCGCCGGCGCAGATGGGCATCCACTTCGGCCCGATCCTGACAACCATGGAACCTGCCGCCGCAATGGTCGCGCAGGCGCACGAGATCGGCGATGACAGGCGACATCGGCAGGCCGGCGGCGTCGAGCAGGCTTGCGCTGAGGAAGCCGACATCGAGCGGCGCCAGGTCAGGCATCGGACGGCGCAAAGGATGGTTGAAGGTGGTGAGCGTGTAGAAGGTGCGGTAGGCAAGCGAGCCAGGGGTCGCCAAGGCGTCGTCTCCGGCGATGGCGTCGACGAACGGCTTGGTCGCCGACGACTGGTGATCGCCGAATTCGAGCACCACGGCGCCGCGTTCACCGGCATCCGCTTCCCTCTTGTCGAGGAAATGCTGGAAATCGCCGCGCGCTACCGCCATCCGGCGCAGATACTCATTGGCCTGGAAATCGCCCGAGAAAGGCTCGCCCTCGACCTTCAGCTCGGGCTCCATCCGCCCCTCATAGGGTGAGTGCGGAAACATGGTCTGGATTTCGAGGAACAGCGGCCGGCCGTCTTCCCTATGGTGCCTGGCGATGAACGCCTCGGCTGCGTGATAGTAGAAGTTGTCGCGCAGGTGATAGAAGGGTGCGGCGATGTCCTTGATGTCGAGCACGGTCTCGAAACCGATCGATTTCAGGAACGGCCCTTCATTGACGAACGAAAAGTCCATCGGCGTCATCACGACAGTTCGATAGCCGCAGCGCGCCAGCACCTCCGGCAGGGCGCCGGCGACCTTGTCCTGCAGGGTGATGGTCAGATAGGGGCTTCGCCAGCCGAAATCGGTGGCCGACAGGCCGGTCATCAGCGACAGATTGGTGATCCAGGTGCCGCCGCCAAATGTCTCGATCTGCATCGGGTGCGGCGTGCCGGCTCCGGGTGCGAATCTCTGCAGGAATCCCGCGCCGTTGCCGACCTGCGGAAAATAGTCGGGATCGGACTGGCTTTCGCTGAGCACGAAAAAGACGTCGGGAAGATCAGCCCGGTCACCGCAATCGACGGTGTCGGCAAAAGGCCGCTGTGGGGCCACGGCTTGCAGCCGCTTCTCGAAGGCCGATTCCACAACGAGATTGTGCAAATCCAGCAGCGAGACGAAGAAGGCCGACATGTGCCGGCCCTGCATGTAGTAGAAATAGCGGTCCTTCGAGGCCTCGGCCGGAAAGGTCAGCGGCACCAGAACGACGAGCGCCGCCATGATCAGGACGCGTGCCGATACCGGCCAGCCGATTTTTCGATCGATCCGGAACAGAAGCACCGCCGCCGTAATGCCGAGCCCCAGGGCAATGACGACCGGCGCGATCAGATGGAGGTAGGAGTCGAGCAGGAAGCGGTACACTTCCGGATCCCTCGACACGAAGACCATGTCGTAGAAGTGCAGCGAAAATCCCTTCATCCTGAACTTGATCGCCGAAACCACGGTGACGAAGCCAATGCCCATCCAGGCGAGATAGACGGAAAAGGCAAGGCGCCCCGAAGCCAGGAACAGAAGTCCGGCAAAGGCTGCCACCAGCGCCAGTGAGAACGGCACCGACAGCCATTCGTGCTCGGCCCGTCCGGCGGCGAAGACGCCGGCGAGACTGACCACGGCCAGCGTCAGCGGATGGCAGAGCACCCGCCCAAGACTTTGAAGCTGAGCCACAGATTTTCCCATGGATATGCCTGAGCATAGTTTTGGGAAACTCTTCGATTATTTGTGGGCCAAGAACAAATCTATAGTGAATTTAACCTTAATTCCGGGCTGGTCGGGATCGCGCTGTCCGCAACGGCGGGGCCAGGTCTTACCAGCGCCTGGCCCCGCCGTGCTTCGATCAGTAGTGGTGCCAGCGATGCCAGCGATGGTGCGGATGCCAGACGTAGGCCGGACCGTGCCAGTAGTGGTAGCGCGGGCGCACGATGACGACGCCGTTCGGCACGCAACGTCCCCATCTGTTCGGGTGCCAGCCGATACCGCAGCCCCAGCGGACATGCTCGACCGATGCCTGGGTGGCCGGCTTGGCAACCGACACGACGGGCATTGCGCTGGACGCGGAGGCTGTCACGACCGCTCCACCGATGGCCAGCATAGCGGCTGCTGTATAGTTTTTCAGGCGACTCATAATTGGACTCCGAGTGCTTTCGAGTTTGAAGATGGCCGCCCCGCATGGTGCGATCGGGCAGGCTTGTCCCTTCGCTTCGTTAAACGGCGTCTCCGGCCTTTTCCGTCGGTCGTCATGGCGATTTTTTCGG
Organism: Mesorhizobium sp. M7A.F.Ca.US.008.03.1.1; assembly: GCF_003997495.1. Taxonomy (GTDB): domain Bacteria; phylum Pseudomonadota; class Alphaproteobacteria; order Rhizobiales; family Rhizobiaceae; genus Mesorhizobium. The sequence goes on from NZ_RZRU01000003.1 coordinate 254,642, forward strand.
CGCAACGGCGGCGCGGCGTTCCATATGGCGCAGCAATGCCTGTGCCAGCACGCTCCGGTTTTCGTGTGACGTGTTCGCCGCGAAGTCGACAATGGTCTGTTCAAGCCGGCTGCGCACCGTCACATCGGCATTGCGTGCCCGCTCCAGGGCGGCGGACAAGGCGGCCTTGTCCATGACAGGCTGCTGCAACAGGTCCGCTGCCTCCTGCCTCGCCTGCTGGCCATCGAGAATGATCTGCCGGGACTCCACGCGAACCTGGCGCAACGCCAGGCGGAACGCCTTGCGGTCCTGGTTGGGAAGCTGTCGGCCAGCCGATTCCAGCGAGACACCCGCGCCCGCTTTGGCATTTCTCAGCCAGACCGCACCGCCGGCAAATGCGCCTGCAAGAAAGACGTTCAGCACCACGGAAGCAATGACCAGACCACGGATCCAGCGCGGGCTCATAGGCTGTCCTCTCCGTTCTCGGCCTCGGGACCGGCATCGCCAAACGCCGTCACATTGGCATCCAGCACATAATGGTCCGGCTGGACCTCCGGCGTGACGATGGTCACCAGGGCCAGTCCTGCCACGGCACCGGCCAGACCAATGCCGGCGAGTCCAAGTCCCAGCCACCAGAACCACTGGCGCCGACGCTGGTCGAGGTGCCGGCCGGCAGCCTGCAGAATGCTGCTGTGCAGTGCCTTGTCCGGGGCGTCGACGCGGTAGCTGTCGAGCAGCGCGTCAAGTGTCCCGGCCTGCCTCAAGATGGCCTTGCCCACGCCGCTTGCGGCAAAGACGGTGCCGGCCATTCGCTCAGCCTCGGGCCATCGCCGCAAGTCGCCGCCATAGGCCTGGGCCAAGGCGGCAAAGCGCTTGGCCTCCATTGCGGGTTCGTTCCTGGACCCTTCAGCCATGTGTCTCCCCCTTGCCCGTCGGCGCCGAGCGCCAGGCGGCACCAGCAAGGCGCAATGGCCGCGGTGCGTTGGTGCTTGCCGGGCGCTTACTCATCGGCGCCATCCCCGGCCAGGATCGCCTGCAGTGACCGGCGGCCGCGCGCGAGCAGGCTCTCCAGGGCATCGACGCTGATCTGCAAGGTCGCTGCCGCCTCGATATTGGACATCTCCTGATAGTAGACCAGAACGATCGCTTCGCGCTGGCGCGGCGCTATGGCTTGCAGCGCCCGTTCGACCCGAAGCGCGTCCTCTTGGCGATGGGCGTCGGGAAATGCCGCGGGGTCGACCACGTCCGGCAGGTCGCCGGTCACCCACTCGCGCCTGCGACGCAGCCGGTCGTAGCAAAGGTTGAGCGTCACCCGGTGGATCCAGCTGTCGAAGCGCGCATTGCCGCGCCGCCAGCTCGCGGCATGGCGCCAGATCCGCACGAAGGTTTCCTGCGCGACATCCTCGGCCTCCGCCGCATCGCCGAGCATGCGCACGGCAAGCGCCAGGATACGCGGCAGCTTGCGCGCGACGAGCGTTTGCACGGCCGCCGGCTCGCCGGCGCCAACACGGCGAACCAGCTCCTCGTCCGGATCCGCAGCCATCAGTCGGCGCACTCCCGATGTTCATCTCGCGTCATTGCCTCTTGGTCATTGCTCCCTGCTTGACCTCTTGGTCATTGCTCTTGCTTGGGAGCGGTTTTGTGGCCCGGCAGTTCGTCGGCCGTCAAAATGCCGTCGGCATTCTTGTCCAGCCGGGCGAAGCGCTTGGCGAAGAATGCATCGAGTTCGGCGCGATCGATGAAGCCGTCATGATTGGAATCGATCCGGGTGAAGGATCTGGTCGCGTCGCCCTTGACGTTGCGCTTCGCCTGAAAAGCCTCCCATTCCAGCAGGCTGATCTTGCCGTCGCCATCCGTGTCGGCCGCCATGATCGCCTTTTCGCGCCGCTTCTGGAATTTGGCCAGCGTGATGTCGGACCTGGTCCCCGAGGCGCCTGGCGCGGCAAGTGGCGCGGCGGTCGGCGGTGCAGGCGGCGTCGTTGCCTGGGCAAAAGCCGCAACGGTCTGCAAACTCAAGGCAACGACTAATATCGAACGGCTGATCATGTTGTGCGTCTCCAGGTTGGCGCGACGCAGACGGCTTGTGCCGCCATCGCGCTTCAACCGTTAAACGCCGCGACCCGGAAAATCCGTCGGTCGCGCGTGCTGATCCGTTCATGCTCGGACAACAGAGGGTGCTCATCCCGACTCGATCGGGAAGGAAGGAACTCTAGTCCGACTGGTCGGCTGCAATCAGTTGTTCGGGCTTGAACCCGGCATGTTGCGGGGTCCACACCTCGCCCTCGCGATTGAACCAGTGGCACAGATACATGCCCGAGGCTGCGCCATCGCTGACCGTCATCCTGGGGCCTCCGGATTTCAGCTTGACGACGTCTCCGGTCTTGAAATTGTTGGGCATTTTTTGACCTCCCATGCTGAGGCCACGAGTTTCACACCAAACCGGGGTCTCGACAATGGCGGAAGTGCTTCACCGGCGTCGCAATCCACGGCAACAAACGCTGCGTTAACGCTTTCGTAAATACTTGGTCGCTACTTGGATGCTCATGGCCTCGTGGCGGAGCGGCTACGCTGGAGACGGCAAATCTCTGAAGCCTCGGTTCGATCCCGAGGCGAGCCTCCAAACTTTCCAGGATGCTGCCGGACCGTCAGGAGACACCAATCCTGTCCGGCAAAAGCATCTAGGTAGAGCGACTGGCAGCTGCCGAGATATACCGCGAAGCCGTTTGGTGTTGTTCTCAAGGAGAACAGCTACCTCAGATAGATTGTCACTATGGCGCTGCAATTTCACCATCTCGGGCAGAATATCATCCGTGTGAAACAACCCGAAAATTGCGTGACCGGGCTGATGCGGCTCTTGGTTCCTTTTCTTGGCTTCACTGGTATTCATGGTAAGAACTATGAGAACGTCATCACGGACGAATCGGCGCACTACCCAATGAGCGAAACGATGGCGATGGATACGATGCATTGTCAGCGTACGATGCGCACGAAGAACCGGATCCTTTATCTTTTCACCCCACGCCCATTCTGTGGTCATCCTCTTAAGGTGTTCAAGAACATCCTTGTCAGATAGCGTTGATGCATTGCATTTGTCCGGGCCCAGTGCAATTTCCTGCATTGCACCAACCACCCTTCGCGCACTGAAGTCGGTGACCGCGTAGATTTGAATGAACTTTCCGACCAGCAGATAATCACCGTCCAGCGGCGGCACAGTCAGTTTTGAAAGCCAATCTTCTTTCTCGGAATTTATCTGCTTCCGAATCGCTTCTAGCTGTCTATTTCTGCCCTCTAGGCTCACGGGTCGCTTTGAACGTAGGAACCGCATCAAACGTAAAAGGATGCCGGCCAGCTTGTACTTGAGTGACATCGAACCCGCGCCTCCGAAACGAACGCCCACCCTGTAGCAGACCTTTAAATTGGGGTAACAGGGTCGCCCGCCCACTTGGGCGAAGTGCGTGCTTGTCGCGCTACAGGAGATGGCTTTGGCCGCCTGGCGGCTACGCCGCCTCACTCAAATACAGCGCTTTTACAATGGCAAACGTAATCCTTGCAGTCGGGATAAACAGGATTGAGAAGCCCAAAGCGTAGAAAGCAGAGACAACTGCCCTCCCCAAAAAATTCGAGCAGTCCAGGGCCTTATGCTCAAGTACGAAAACATCCCTGCTGTTCTGGAGCGCCGAGGTAAACATAGAATCAACGAAATACAAATCGAACCGTCGGTTTGCATACATTCTGTCAACGATGACATTCGTGAGAAGGTAGCCAGAACCAGTGTATAGATCGCCAAGATGCGCCTCGTCTTCTTGGAACTCATCCTGCTGATTCTTATCATCGGGTTCGGGCTCGGGTGGCTTCCTTGCCCACTCTGATTTGAGGAAAACTGATCTTATAAAGTGATGCGTAAGGGAGGATATTTCGCTAGGAAAACTGAGCGACGGCACCCCAAACATCGGGTGCCGCTGTTCATCGTCATTTGATCTCACAAACATTTCAAGCAAATTGTCCAAGCTCGCTCGCGTCAGATTCTCAGTGGCGATCGAATCCATGTACCTCACGTAGTCAGCAACGAGAGGGTGCTGCTTGATCTGTCGTGGCGCGAATATCGTGTAGAGAAATGACCCGATTCCGAGAAACAGCAATCCGAAATATAGGTTGTAAAATCGCAGAGTAGCGTGCGCTCCTGAGGAAGATTGCGGGATCGATACGTACTCGATTTTATCGAAAACCAACCCTACGTACGATTGGAGGCTTTGATTGAAAATTATCAAATAACCTATGAAGGGAACCAGTATTGTCAACCGGACAGCAGGGGACTGACCGAAGTTCGCGATGAACGACCATCTAATGATTTCACTCAAATTCGACAGGCGCAGACCGGCACCGCTAACAGTGTCAAACCACCAAGACTGAAGAGCTCTCCACGTGAAAAGGAAAAATTTCAACTGACGCCCCCGGGTGGGTCAACCTAACAACCCATGTGAGAGTTGACTAGCCAAAGCCAACACGAGGTTTTCCTATTTGGGCGCCCAAGCCAAATAAGTTTAGGTTAGCGAGTCCAGCGCAAGCGATTCTAACTATTGGGAGTTTTTGGTGCCGCTTGCGTGACTCGAACACGCGACCCCCGCATTACGAATGCGGTGCTCTACCAACTGAGCTAAAGCGGCCCAGGAAGCCAAGGCCTCCAAGATGCGGCGGTGATAGACGCAACCGGGCGCGAATTCAAGATGCGACTTGGCAATTCCTGCGGCGGCGTCATGGCACCCTCGAAAGCCGGCCGCCGCCTTGTCCGCCAATCAATCGCCAAGGGACGCTGCGCACGGTGCGCGCGCTTCTCGCGCGTGAAAATCGGCCAAACATGCTGATTTTGTTGCCGGAACAGCGCCGGAATGGACTTTGCACACCTCTGCGAGGCAGAATGCGCCGGTCGCCCGTTGATTGATTGGCCGCCTGCGGCTAACGATCACGGCAAGGTTGGCAAAGACAGAGGGACCCGCTTGGACGCGATCGAAAAAGCGATCCGGAACGCCTTGGAGAAAGGCAATGCCGAGGACCGCGCGTTCCGCGAACGGGTCTATCGCTCGGCTTTTGCCGCGCTTGATCGCGCGCTCCAGGCCAATCCCGGTGTGACCGTTGAGGTCGCCATCAAGCGCCGCAAGGCAATCCAGGCGAAAATCACCGAAATCGAATCCGAGTTCCTGCCGGCGGTGCCGGATGTCGGCCCGCAGGGCGATGCACCGGCGGTCGAACTCGGAGCAGACTCGGCGCCCGCGGTCGAAACCGGCCGACACGCATCGTCCCCCGATGTCGTCGTCGACGGACCCGTGCAATCGGCTGCCGATGCGCCACGCTCGCGCGTCCTGCCCGTCGTTCCCGACATCATGCCGGACGCCACGCTTCCCGATGCTCCGGCCATCGACATGTCGGTTCCGGCCTCGGCCGGCGTGACGACGGAAGTGGCGCCCGACCGCGATGAACGGCGCATAAGGGGGCGTCGCCTGCCGCTGACCGCCATCTTCCTGACCGTGACACTGCTCGCCGCGGTTGGCATCGGCCTGTTCTTCGCCGTGCAGACCGGCGTGTTCAAGACATCCGCGCAACTGGACACCGCCCCGCCGCAAGCGCCGCCGAGCGTCGAGGACGACGATTTCACACCGGCCGATGGCGGTCCGGCAAAGCCCGGTGCCGCGGACCAGGCGCGCGACTGGATCAATGTGTTTTCGCCGGCCGATGCATCGCATGTCAGCGCGCCGTCGGACGCCAGGGCCGAGGTGATGAAGGACGATACCGGTTCGTTCCTGCGCATCCGTTCCGGCGCGTCCGGTTCGGCGATCAGCTTCGACGTCGGACAAGGCGTGCTGGAGAAACTGGCCGGCAAACATGCCGTGTTCGACATCATTGCCCGCTCCGAAGAAGGCAAGGAGACGCAGATTTCGGTCGACTGCAATTTCGGCGAACTCGGCGACTGCGGCCGCAAGCGCTATGCGGTCGGCCAGCAGCAGAACGAATATCTGTTCGATGTGCAGTTTCCGGACAAGCATCCGGGCTCGGCCGGCACCATTGCCATCAATTCCGACTTCGACAAGCAGGGCAAGGCAGCGGACATCTACGAAATCCGCGTTTCGATCGAGCCATAGCGCACCCGGCACCGCGCGAAATCAGCGGTCGAGCAGCGCCTGCAGGGTCTCGATGCGGTCGGCCTCGTTGGCCGGCTTGTCCCAGCGCAGCCGCGAAATGCGGGGAAAGCGCATGGCGACGCCGGATTTGTGCCGGGTCGAGCGGTTGAGCCCTTCGAAGGCGACTTCCAGCACCAGGCCGTTGTCGCGGTCTGCGCGCACCGAGCGCACCGGGCCGAAACGCTCGATCGTGTTGTCGCGGACATATTTGTCGATCTGCTTCAGCTCCTCGTCGGTGAAGCCGAAATAGGCCTTGCCGACCGGCACCAGTTCCTCCTCGCCTTCGGCACCTGTCCAGACACCGAACGTATAGTCGGAATAGAAGCTGGAGCGTTTGCCGTGGCCGCGCTGCGCATACATCAGCACCGCGTCCACTGTGTGCGGATCGCGTTTCCATTTGAACCATGGACCTTTCGGCCGGCCGGCGACATAGGCTGAGTCCCAGCGCTTCAGCATGACGCCTTCGATGATCGGGTGCGGCGGTACCCGGCGCAGTTCCTCCAGCGTTTGCCAATCCGTGAAGTCGACGAATGGCGAAAGATCGAAACGGCTCGGGTCAAGCGTCCCGACAAACGCTTCCAGCCGGCCGCGCCGCTCGCGAAACGACAGCGCGCGCAAATCCTCGGCGCCGACCTGGAGCAGATCGTAGCAGCGCATGAAGGCCGGGTATTGCTGCTGCATCTTCGGCGTCACCGTCTTGCGATTCAGCCGTTGCTGCAGATCCGAGAAGGTTCCCGTCGCCTCCCGGGGATCGCCGACGAGCAGTTCGCCGTCCAGCGTTGCGGAAAAATGCATGGCCTCGGCGAGGTCCGGAAAGGCACCCGAAACGTCATCGCCGGTGCGCGAATAGAGCCGGCGGATGCCGCCCTCGGCCACCGCCTGGACACGGATGCCGTCCCATTTCCATTCGGCGGCATAATCCGCCGGATCGAGTTTTTCGAGATCGCCGTTACCGACCGGGTTCGACAGCATCACCGGGCGAAACAATGCCAACGCCGTGTTCCTGGGCTTTTCGGCCTTGCCTTCCAGCCACGCGAACAGCGCCGTATAAGGCGGCGACAGCCCGTGCCAGAGCTCTTCGATCTCGGCGATGTCGACCTTGCCGAAATCGGCCAGCGCCTGTTTGGCCAGCCGCGCCGACACGCCGATGCGCAGCCCGCCGGTGACCAGCTTGATGATGGCAAAGCGTGCCGAGATGCCGGCGCTGTCGAGCAGCCCTGCCAGCACCTTCGGCCCGTCGGAGCGGCTTGCCGCCTGCAGTCTGGCAACGACCTCGCCAAGCGTCGGCTCGCGGTTCGGGATATTTCCTGATGTTTGCGGCCAGACCAGCGAGACCGTCTCGGCCAAATCGCCGACATAGTCGTAGGAATAGCCGAACAGCACCGGATCCATGCGTTCGGTGACCAGCATGCGCAGCATCGCCGGCTTGACCGCGGCAATGTGGAGATCGCCGGTGATGGCAGCCAGCGCCAGCCCGCGATCGGGATCCTCGACGCTGCGGAAATAGTCGGTCAGCAAGGTCAGCTTGCCGTTGCGCGACGGCGTCAGCACCAGGCGATCGAGAAGTTCGGCGAAGCGGTTCATGGCGGGTCGAGCCGCACCAATGGGGGAAGTTTGCGTTCCGTCGCACCCCCCTCTGTCCTGCCGGACATCTCCCCCTCAAGGGGGGAGATCAGATATCTCGACTGCCTTCGCCAATTTTCAACCTGAAAGGAAAAGCGCCGGAACCGAAGCTGCCAATCTCCCCCCTCGAGGGGGAGATGTCCGGCAGGACAGAGGGGGGCGCCGTAGAGCGCTGCATCAACGATTATTTTCGCCACGGTCAATCGCCCTCGTCCTCGTAGCCGACCAGGTGCAGCGGCCGCGCCGCGATACCTTCGAGTTCGCACCAGCGCACCAGCGCTTCCTCTCGGCCATGCGTCACCCAGATTTCCTCGGCTCCGGTCTCCTTGATGGTGGCGGTCAGTTCGTCCCAGTCGGCATGGTCCGAGATGATCAGCGGCAGTTCGACACCGCCCTGCTTGGCACGCTGGCGAATGCGCATCCAGCCGGAGGCAAAGCACGAGATCGGATCGGGAAAGCGGCGCGCCCAACGGTCGGCGAAGGCCGAAGGCGGGCCGACGACGATGGCGCCGGTAAAATCATCCTTGCCCCCGCTTTCGACGGTTGCCGGCTCCAGTTGCCCAAGGTCTATGCCTTGGCTCTGATAGTATTCGCTGAGCTTGGCCAGCGCGCCATGGATGTAGAGCGGCCTGTCGTAGCCGGCGTCGCGCAACAGCCGCATTACCCGCTGCGCCTTGCCCAGCGCATAGGCGCCGACCAGATGCGAGCGTTCGGGGAACTGAGCTGCCGATTTCAGCAGGCGGGCGATCTCTTCGGTATCGGGGGGATGGCGAAACACCGGCAGGCCGAAGGTCGCTTCGGTGATGAACACATCGCACGGGATCGGCTCGAATGGCGCGCAGGTCGCGTCTCTCTGCCGCTTGTAGTCGCCCGAAGCGACGATGCGCGTGCCCTGATGCTCGACCGCTATCTGCGCCGAGCCCAGCACATGGCCGGCTGGATGGAAGCTGACGCTGACGCTGTTGAGGACAATTGTCTCACCCAGTTGTGCCGCTTGCGTTGTTCCCGCGAAATCCTCGCCGTAGCGCAGGCCCATAATGTCGAGCGTCTGCCGCGTCGCCAGCACCGAGCGGTGGCCGGAACGCGCGTGGTCGGAATGGCCATGCGTGATCAGTGCCCGGTTGACCGGCCGTACCGGATCGATGAAGAAATCGCCCGGCGGGCAATAAAGGCCTTCGGGCCGGGGATGAAGCAGGTCGCTGGCGCGCATGATCCCCAAGATAGGATATAATTCCGCGGCGGGAAGCCTTGTTGTAAGTCACTGCTGACTCCCGCATAGAGCACCGTCGGCTCGATCCGCCGGCAGGACCCATCGCCCAGGATTCATTGTCTTGAAACCGCTTCAGGCCTCGTCCGGCGACTTGAACGCCGATCGCCGCGCCGATTATGCCGAGATGCTGCATGCGGATGGCGATCATGCGGCAGCGGCGGAATTGCTGCTCGGTGCGCTGGAAATGACGCCGCAATGGGCGATGGGCTGGTTTCGCCTCGGCGAGATGCAGCAGGCGGCGGGTGCACCGGATCTGACTGCACAGGCCTGGACGATGTCGCTGCAACTCGATCCATCGGATCGTCAGGGCGCTGCACTGAACCTGCAATTGATCGGCAAGGCGCCGGCGGTCGATGCGCTCCCCAGCGCCTTCGCCGAGGCCTTGTTCGACCACTATGCCGAGAGCTTCGATGAGTCCCTGGTCGGCAGACTGGGTTACCGCCTGCCTGAGATGCTGGACCAAGCCGTTCGAGCGGCAAGGCCAGGCCGCTTTCCGCTGGCGCTCGATCTTGGCTGCGGCACCGGCCTGATGGGGCAGAGGCTGCGGCCGATCGTCGACCGGCTGGAGGGTTATGACATCTCGGCCAGGATGCTGAGAAAGGCGCGGTCCAAGGGCGTCTACGATTTCCTCGACAAGGCCGATCTGCGGGATTTTGTCCATGCCGGTCCGAAAGCCGATCTGGTGACGGTGGCCGATGTTTTCATCTATGTCGGCGCGCTGGACGGCGTGGTGAAGACGATTGCCGGCTTGCTGGCCACGGATGGCCTGTTCGCGTTTTCCGTCGAGACGCTGGCTGGCGATGGCGATTTCGTGCTGCTGCCGTCGCGCCGCTACGCGCATGCGCAACACTATGTGCGCGACGTCCTGGCCGCCAACGGGCTTTCGGTCCTGTCACTGGAACCAACCGTGATCCGGCAGGACCGTGGGGAACAGGTCAACGGGTTGGTAGTTGTGGCCAAGGCTTCGAACTCAGCTCAACAAAAGACCTGACGACGGCCAGTTCGGCGGTGTCGGCAGCTTTTTGCCGGGCTGCGTGATAGGAATTTTTTCTTGACGCCGTGCCCTCAGCTATGGTACATTTTCGTCCATGGTGCTGATTTGCGCCAGTGACCCGCCGCACAGGCGGGGTTTTCGTTTGATGCCCGGTCAGCCACGCGCCGGCCAAGGCTCCGAAGGAACCTGTTGCCCCGAGCTCGTAGCCCTGTCGTTGTGGCAGGCAAGCTGCCGGCGGAGGGGTCCGTCGCCGCCTCGCAAACATTCTTGCTGTGAAAAAGTCCGATTTGCATGCGCCACTGATATTTGCGATCTGCTCGCATCAGGGTGGGATATCAGGAGGAGCATAGTCGATGCGCTGGAACATGATGATCTTGGCCTCTTGCCTGCTGACCGCCGGCTGTGTTGGCGGCACTTCTATGTCGGAACAGCAGGATGCGAACGTCCAGTCGTCCCTGCAATATGACAACGTGCCGTGCGACCAGTTGCTGGCGCAGCGCAACGGCTTGGCGCAGCAATACAACCTTGCGACGAAGGCCAAGCCGACCTTCTCCAATCCGGCAATGGGCTTCGGCCCGTTCACGCCTGACATGCGCTCCAAGGCCAAACGCGATACCGATAAGGCGAGCGGTGAGATCGATGCCATGAACCGGTCGATCGATCGACGCGAGTGCGGTCAGCCAAACAAGCAGAAGAAGCTCGCTCTGCCCGGCTAAAGCAGTTCACCGTTTCACGGAAACGGCGACCCGCTCCAACTCCTTGTTTTTACGCAATTCCCAAGGGAAAGCGCTATGCGCTTTTCCCGGGAAAACCGTTTCACACTTTTCCTGGAATTACTCTAATACCCCGCCTTGCGGTCCACCAGATTGTCGAGCTTTTCGCCACGTTCGAAGGCGTCCATCTGGCGCAGCATGATCGGCGCCAAATGGACAGGGTCGGAGGTCGCCGCCGCGTGCGGCGTCACGAACACTTTTGGATGCCCCCACAGCGGACTGGTCTTCGGCAGCGGTTCGACCTCGAACACGTCGAGGCTTGCCTCCTTCAGCGTGCCGTCATCCAGCGCCCGCAAGATGTCGGCGTCCTTCTGCAGGCGGCCGCGTCCGGCATTGATCAGCACAGAGCCGCCGAGGCCGTTGCGTTTCCGCAGTTCCTTCAGCACGCCGTAGTTGATGATGCCCTTGGTCTCCGGCGTCAGCGGCAAAAGCACCACCAGGATGTCGGTTGCCTTGAGGAAGGGGATAAGTCCGGCCTCGCCGGAATAGGTCGCGACGCCTTGCATGGCCTTGTCGCTGCGCGACCAGCCATTGACGGCAAAGCCGAGCGACAGCAGCACCGAGGCCGCGGCGCGACCGAGACTGCCGAGCCCCATGATGCCGACCGAAATGTCACCGGCCGGCCTCTGCTGCGGCTCATGCCAGATCTTCTTCGGCTGCTGCGACCGGTAGAGCAGGCCCTGGCGGTGATGGTCGAGCACCCGCCAGACGACATATTCGGTCATGTACTGGGTCAGATTGTCGGCGACGACCTTGACGATCGGCACATCGGGCAGGCCGGGATCGGCGAAGATATGGTCGACGCCGGCGCCGATCGAGAAGATGGCGCGCAGATTGGGCAGCGACGCCAGGATGTTCGGCTTCTGCTTCCACACCACGGCATAGGTGATCGAGGGGTCGCTGGCGCCGTCCGGCTCCAGCACCACCTCGCGTTCGGCCGACAGCAGGTCGCGCCAGCGCTGCGGATGAAAGCCGGTGACGGCAAGCAGGATGCGGCCTTTTTCCATTGCGGTCTTCTCTAGTCCCTTTTTACGCAATCACTCGCTGACGATGCCGACCGGCGCCGTCTCGATCTTGAAGGCGGCCGAGATCAGCGCCCGAGTATAGTCGGTTTGCGGATTTTCAAAAATCTGCTGGGAAGGGCCGGCTTCGACGATCCTGCCATTGCGCATGACGATGACGTCGTTGGCCAGCGCCCGGATGACTTTCAAATCATGGCTGATGAAGAGATAGGCGAGGTCGTGCTTGGCCTGCAGGCTGCGCAGCAGGTCGACGACCTGCGCCTGCACGCTCATGTCCAGTGCCGATGTCGGCTCGTCCAGCATGACGAAGCGCGGGTTGAGCACCATGGCGCGTGCGATGGCAACGCGCTGGCGCTGGCCGCCGGAAAACTCGTGCGGATAGCGGTTGCGTGTCGCCGGATCGAGCCCGACCTCCTTCAGCACGGCCGCCACCTTGTCGTCGCGCTCGTCGGGCGACAGCTTCGGCTCGTGGATCTTGAGGCCTTCCTCGATGATCTCGGCGACCGACATGCGCGGGCTGAGCGAGCCGAACGGATCCTGGAAGACGATCTGCAATTCGCGCCTGAGCGGCCGCATCGCGTTGAAAGTCAGCTGGTTGATGTCGCGCCCGTTGAACTGGATGGTGCCGGTCGACGAAATCATTCTTGCCAGCGCCAGGCCGAGCGTCGTCTTGCCGGAGCCGGATTCGCCGACCACACCGAGCGTCTGGCCGGCGCGCACAGTGACATCGATGCCGTCGACCGCCTTCACATTGTCGACGGTGCGGCGGAAGAAGCCCTGCTTGATCGGGAACCAGACCTTTATGTCCTTGCCGGTCATGACAGGCCTGGCATCGGCATTGGCGGTCGGCGGCTTGCCCTTCGGCTCTGCCGCCAGCAGATGCCGCGTATAGGCATGCTGCGGATTGGCGAAGATCTCCTTGGTCGGCCCGGTCTCGACGATCTTGCCCTTGGTCATCACGCAGACGCGGTCGGCAATCTTGCGCACGATGCCGAGATCATGGGTGATGAACAGCATCGACATGCCCTTGCGGCTCTTCAAGCCGGCCAGCAGTTCGAGGATCTGCGCCTGCACGGTGACGTCGAGCGCCGTCGTCGGCTCGTCGGCGATCAAAAGTTCAGGCTCGTTGGCCAGCGCCATGGCGATCATCACGCGCTGGCGCTGGCCACCGGACAACTGGTGCGGATAGGCATCGAGGCGCTTGTGCGGATCGCGGATGCCGACCTCGTTGAGCAACGCCAGCGTGCGTTCCTTGGCCGGGCGGTCGGCCATGCCCTGATGCAGCTTCAGGATCTCGACGATCTGCTGCTCGATCGTGTGCAGCGGATTGAGCGAGGTCATCGGCTCCTGGAAGATCATGGTGATCTTGTTGCCGCGCACCTGCCGCAACTGCTTCTCGCTCATCGCCAGCAGGTCGTTGCCCTGGAACAGGATCTTCCCCGAAGGGTGGCTGGCGCTTGGATAGGGCAGCAGCTTCAGCACCGAAAGCGCCGAGACCGATTTGCCGGAGCCGGATTCGCCGACCAGCGCCACCGTCTCGCCCTTGGCGATGTCGAACGAGATGTGGTCGACAGCCGTCGACTGCTGTCCGCCTTGCGCAAAGGCGACGGAGAGGTCGCGAACGGAGAGCAAGGAAGCAGTCATGTATCAATTTCCGCTATGACTTTATCAAGAGCAGAAATCTCCGGTCGTATGATCGAAATTTGCGCTGTCAATTGAGGAGGAACAAGCCGATTTGGCGCGATCGCATAGGCGTCTTTCAATCGGTCATCGGCCGTCAGGAATTGCGTGCAGCCGAAGTGCATAGCCGTGGAAAGATGAATGGCATCCGGTAGCCTGAGAGAAACGAATGTCGAACGAAGCTGTGCCGCGTGCCAGAGGACCTCGCGAGTTACCGTGCCAATCGAGACAAAGGCGTTACCAATCGAGATATTGTCATAGAGCTCAACAAGCGGCTCATTACCCTTTTTCAGAGGGTCTACCATCAGCTCCGCCAGCACGAGTTCGCTTGTCGCGAGGAAAGGCTGCTTTCTGCCCTCGTTCAGTGAAATGAGCTGAAGCAGTTTTTTCGCCAGAGCATCGTTATTTTCGAAAGCGTAGATGAAAATGTTCGTATCGACGTAAAGCCGGAAGGCGGCCATCAATCCTCCCACTCATCGCGGAGGGCACGAACACGCGCGACAGCCTCTTCGAGACTTGTTCCCGCCGCGTTGGCCTGCGCATTCCGCATAAGTTCAAGCAATTGTTTGTGGCCGAGAGGCCGTTTGGCTTCCTCTTCTACCGTCACCTTAACTGAGGCATTCAAAGCTATACCCTCTCGCAGTTCATCCGGGAGTTTGGATGCAGGGTAATGCTCGAAGATGACCTTATTCACAACTCTGTCCTTCTGTGGGGTACGATATGAGGAATTGCCGTTTGTGATCCGCCGCTGACCTGGCCATCAGTCGTTTCGACAATTGATGCATACGCTCATTTTCGCTCGAACTGCCACACTGAGAATATATCATGCTGAATGCCGGTCCGCATCGTTGTCATCTGAACGTCTTGCGTGGATCGAAGGCGTCGCGCGTTGCCTCGCCGACGAAGACCAGCAGCGACAGCATCAGCGAGATGACGACGAAGCCGGAAATGCCGAGCCACGGTGCATTGAGGTTGCGCTGCGCCTGCTTGAGCAGTTCGCCGAGCGAGGCGGAGCCGGGCGGCAGGCCGAAGCCGAGATAGTCGAGCGAGGTCAGCGTCGAGATCGAACCTGAGAGCAGGAAGGGCATGAAGGTCAAGGTTGCCACCATGGCGTTGGGCAACAGGTGCCGGAACATGATGGTGCGGTTGGGCACGCCGAGCGCCCGGGCCGCGTTGACATATTCGAAATTGCGGGCGCGCAGGAACTCGGCCCGCACCACGCCGACCAGCGCCACCCAGGAGAACAGCAGCATCAGGCCGAGCAGGATGAAGAAGCCCGGCGGCAGGATGGCGGCGACGATGAGCAGGAGGTAGAGCACCGGGATGGCGGACCAGATTTCGATGAAACGCTGGAACAAGAGATCCGTCCAGCCGCCGAAATAGCCTTGCACGGCGCCGGCCGCGACGCCGATCAAGGCCGAGCCGGCGGTCAGGATCAGGCCGAACAGCACCGAAATGCGGAAGCCGTAGATGACGCGCGCCAGCACGTCGCGCGCCTGGTCGTCGGTGCCGAGCCAGTTCCAGTTGCCGACGATGCAGGCTGGGTCGGCGGCACCTTGCGGGTACTGATTGCAGCGCGTCTTGGCGTCATACTGCCAGGACGGTTTGGCCGGGGCTGCTTCCGGAATGGCGTTGTTGACGGTCTGATAGGAGTAGCGCACCGGCGGCCAGATCATCCAGCCATTGGCGTTGATCTCGTCCTGGATGACCGGGTCGCGATAGTCGGTGACGGCATAGAAGCCGCCGAATTTTTCCTCGGGGTAGGCGACCAGCACCGGAAACAGGATCTCGCCCTTGTAGGAGACGATGATCGGCTTGTCGTTGGCGATGAATTCGGCAAACAGCGACAGCACGAACAGGACGAGGAAGATCCACAACGACCAGAAGCCGCGCCGGTTGGCTTTGAAATTCTGCAGGCGGCGCTTGTTGAGCGGCGACAGAAACGGCCGCTTGATCCGCGCGGGTGCCGCATCCAGGGGGACTGTAGCCTCCGACATCAGACGTCTCTCCGCTCGAAATCGATGCGCGGATCGACCCAGGTGTAGAGCAGGTCGGACAAGAGCCCGACGAACAGCCCCAGAAGCGAGAAGATGTAGAGGTTGGCGAACACCACCGGGTAGTCGCGCTCGACCACCGACCGGAAGCCGAGCAGGCCGAGGCCATCGAGGGAAAAGATGTTCTCGATCAGCAGCGAGCCGGTGAAGAAGGCCGAGATGAAGGCGCCGGGAAAGCCGGCGATGACGATCAGCATGGCGTTGCGGAAGACATGGCCGTAGAGCACCTGCCGTTCCGACAGGCCCTTGGCCCGCGCCGTCACCACATACTGCTTGCGGATTTCTTCGAGAAACGAGTTCTTGGTCAGGAGTGTCGTGGTGGCGAAGGCCGACAGCACCAGCGCCGTCAGCGGCAAGGTCATGTGCCAGAAATAGTCGACGATCTTGCCCCACCAGGACAATTGATCCCAATTGTCGGAGGTGAGGCCGCGCAACGGGAACCAGTCCCAGAACGATCCGCCGGCAAACAGCACCATCAGCATGATGCCGAACAGGAAACCGGGTATGGCATAGCCGACAATGACGACGCCGCTGGTCCAGACGTCGAAAGGAGTGCCGTCCTTGACCGCCTTGCGGATGCCGAGCGGGATAGAGATCAGGTAGGACAACAGCGTGATCCACAGCCCGATCGAGATCGACACCGGCATTTTTTCCAGAATCAGGTCGAGCACCGAAATGTCGCGGAAATAGCTGTCGCCGAAATCGAAGCGGGCATAATTCCACAGCATCATGCCGAAGCGCTCGAGCGGCGGCTTGTCGAAGCCGAACTGCTTCTCCAGCTTCTTGATGAATTCCGGATCGAGCCCCTGCGCACCGCGATATTTCGAGCTGACGTCACCGGCGGCATCGAAATTGCCGCCAGCACCCGCGTCGCCGCCACCGCCGCCGAGGCGGTCGCTGCCGCCCTGGTTGGTCAGCCTGGCGATGACCTGTTCGACCGGACCGCCGGGGGCGAACTGGATGACGGCGAAGGATATCGCCATGATGCCGAACAGGGTCGGGATCATCAAAAGGATGCGACGCAGGATATAGGCGCCCATCAGTTTTTACCCTCCCCCTTGTGGGGAGGGTCGATCCGCGAAGCGGAGCGGGGTGGGGGTACTTTCAAGCCAATGCATGCGCGCGCACCCCCACCCCAGTTCGCCATCCGCGCTGCGCGCGGAGTGCTCACCGACCCTCCCCACAAGGAGGAGGGTGAAGTGCCGCGCAACATCTCAGCCTTTGCCAATTCTTGCCGCCTTGCCCTTATCGAACCACCACAGCGTCTCGACCGGAAAGCCGAAATCGGGCTTCTGCTCGACAAAGCCGAACATGTCCCAATAGGCGACGCGGTGATTCGCCAGATAGTATGTTGGAATCCAGTCGAGCCGCGCGCGCAAGACCCGGTCGAGCGCTCGGAGCGCCGTGACGAGTTCTATACGGTTTTTCGCCTTGCCGGCTGCCGCGATCAGGGCGTCGATGGCCTTGCTTTCGGTGCCCGGATAGTTGCGTTGCCCCGGGATTTTCGCCATTCGGGAATCATAGAGCATCTGCAGGCTGTCGTCGGTCGGCGTCGCCCCGATCGACCAATGCAACAGTGCAAGATCGAAGTCGTAATTGCTGTGCCGCTGCTCATACTGCGCCGAATCGATCTGCCGGATCGATGCGTCGATCCCGATCGCCTTCATATTCTCGGACCACGGGGTGTAGATGCGAACGATGCCGTCGTCCTCCGCCAGCATTTCGACCCGCAGCCGCTCACCCTTGTCGTTGACGACGAAACTGCCATCGCGCTTCCAGCCGGCTTGCGCGAGCAATCTCGAAGCCTCGCCCAGCAGCTTGCGGTCATGGCCCGAACCATCGGACAGGGGCTGTGTTACCGCTTCACCGAAAACCTCTGGCGGCAACTCGGTCCGGAACGGCTCCAGCAGGGCCAATTCGTCAGGAGAGGGCAGACCTTCGGCCTTGTAATCCGATCGTTCGAAGTTCGATTGAGAACGCTCGTAGGAGCCGTAAAACAAGGCCCGCTTCATCCATTCGAAATCGAAGCATCTGGCGATCGCCCGCCGCACCCGCTCATCGCGGAATTGCGGACGACGCTGGTTCAGTGCGACGCTCTGCATGTCCGGCGTCTTCTCACCGGGAAATTCCCGTTTGACGACCTTGCCGTCCTTCAGCGCCGGAAAGTCGTATCCGGTCGCCCATACCCGTGAGGTGAATTCCTCGCGAAAATGCGTGTCGCCTTTCTTGAAGGCCTCGAATGCCGCCTGCCGATCAAGATAAAAGTCGATGCGGATGCGGTCGAAATTGTAGAGGCCGCGGTTCACTGGGAGATCGCGGCCCCAATAGTCGGCCACGCGGTCATATTCGACCGTCTGTCCGGCCGCCACGCGTCCAATCTTGTAGGGACCCGAGCCAAGCGGCGGTGTCATGGTCGAGGCATCGAAATCATTGGCCGTATAAAAGGCCTTGGAGACGATCGGCATCCCCACGATCGCAAGGATGTTTTGCGCCGACTGCTTGCCATTGAAGGTGAGATCGACGGTAGCGGGATCGACCGCAACCGCGTCGGTCATGTACCGCAACGCCTGGGAAAGGTTCGGATGGCCCTTGTCCTTATAGAGCTTCAGCGAGAAGACAACGTCTTGCGCGGTCAGCGGCGAGCCGTCGTGGAAACGCGCTTGCGGTCGCAGCGCGAAGCGGAAGCCGTTGCGGTCCGGCGACAGGGTAACGGTTTCGGCAAGTAGGCCATAGACTGCATCCGGCTCATCGAGCGCGCTTGTCATCAGGGAATCGAAACAGAGTTCGGCGCGCGGCGGCGCCTCTCCCTTCAACACCAGTGAATTCAATGTGTTGAAGGTCAGGAAGCTCTGATTGAGGGTCGAGTTCGGCGGCGCGAAATTCATCTGACCGCCCTTGGGAGCGTCCGGATTGACGTAGTCGAAATGCGCGAAATCGGGCTTGTATTTGAGGTCGCCGAACGCCGACAGACCATGCAGCTTGGTGCCGGTCGCAATGTCGGCGAAGGCTTTTGCGGGCAACAGGGCGGCCGCCGCCGCGGCACTGCCCAGGGCGAGAAAATCGCGGCGGGGCAGGACCGCCATCAATTGCCGCCCTTGTACTTGGCTGCCAGCGCCTTTTCCTTGTCGGGAATGATCCACCAGGAATCGATGTCGGCGCCGACATAGGCGGGCTGCTTGTCCGGGAAGCCGAACTTGTTCCAGTAGGCCAGCCAGACCGCGGAACGGTAATATTGCGGCACGACGTAAAAATTCCACAGCAGGATGCGGTCGAGCGCGTGGGTGGCGGCGACGAGGTCGTCGCGATCGGTGGCGAAGATGATGCGGTCGACCAGCGCGTCGACGATCGGATCCTTGATGCCCATCAGATTGCGCGAGCCGGGCGAGTCGGCGGCTTTCGAGCTCCAGAAGTCGCGTTGCTCGTTGCCCGGCGATTCCGACTGCTGCAGAATCCCGGTGACGACATCGAAATCGAAATTGTTGACCCGGTTGATGTACTGCGTCTGGTCGATGATGCGCAAAGTGGCGTCGACGCCGATCTTGCGCAAATTGGCGATGTAGGGGCTGGCGATTACCTGATCGGTATCGTTCCAGCCGAGGATTTCAAACTTGAACGGCGCGCCGGTCTTGGCATTGACCATCTTTCCGCCCTTGATCACCCAGCCAGCCTTGGCGAAGAGATCGACCGCCTGTTTCAGGTACTTCCGTTCCGCCTGCGGCGAATCGTAGACCGGCAGCTTGAATTCCTGGGTGAAAAGTTCGGGCGGCAGCTTGTCGCGGTATTTTTCCAGGATCTCCAGTTCCTTGCCTTGCGGCAATCCGCTCGACGCCAGTTCGGTGCCTTGGAAATAGCTCGATGTGCGGGTGTTGAAGCCGAAGAACAGCGTGCGGTTCATGCTCTCGAAATCGAATGGAATGGTCAGCGCTTCACGCACCAGCCGGTCCTGGAACAGCGGCCGCCGCTGGTTGAGGACGAAGCCCTGCATCGGTTTCGGCGCCTGGGTCTGGAAGTCCTTCTTGACGACGTCGCCGGCCTGGAATGCCGGGAAATTGTAAGCCGTCGCCCATTTGCGTGAACTGTATTCGCGGTTGATGTCTTCCAGCCCGCCTTTGGTGAAGGCGAGCCAGGCGGCGTTGTCGTCGAGGATATAGGTGTAGCGTCGGGTGTCGAAATTCTCGCGGCCGATCTTCACCGGCAGCTTGGCCGCCCAGTAGTCCGGCACACGCTGCCAGATGATTTCCGAACCCGGCTTGAAGCTGGCGATCTTGTAGGCGGCCGAACCGAGGGGGATTTCCAGCGTCGGCTTGGTCACGTCTCGCTTCTTGCCGTTGGCGTCGGTGCCTTCCCACCAATGTTTCGGCAGCACGGCAAGGTCGCCGATGATCTTGGGCAGTTCGCGATTGCCCTTCTGGTTGAAATGGAACTCGACCTCGCGATCCGAAATCGCCACCGCATCGGTGACATTCTCGAAATACCGGCTGTATTGCGGGCTGTTGGCCTTGAGCACCTGGAACGACCAGATCACGTCATCGACGGTGATCGGCTGGCCGTCATGCCATTTGGCGCGCGGATCGAGCCGGTAGGTCGCGGAGGAATAGTCGGCCGGATATTTGTAGGCATCGGCGATCAGCGGATGGCTGGTGCTGCCTTCATCGGTCGCCTGCTCCATCAGCGTGTCGTAGAGCAGACCGCCGCCGAACCCGACGAGGCCGGCGGCCGGTGATCCCTGGACGACGTAGGGATTGAAGCTGTCGAATGTGCCTGGCACCACCGAGTTCAGCGTGCCGCCCTTGGGCGCGTCGGGGTTAACGTAGTCGTAGTGCTGGAAATTGTCGCCGTATTTGGACTCGCCGATCAGCGACGAGGTGGTGCGCCATTCGTCGGCGCGGACAGCCTGCAATCCCGCCGCCAGAAGGGCTGCCGCCAGCAACGACCTGAGAAGCGTTCGGCCAACCGTCATGCACTATCCTCTTCGCAATGCCCGTTCATCGGCAATCTAGATGATTTGGCGCCCGTGAAAACCGCCATGCGCGGCTTTGTCGCCGCCTATGCGGTTTTCATAACAAAAAAGCCGGGCTGAACCCGGCTTTTTCAAGGTCGTCGAGATGATATCTTGGTTATTGAGCAGGCGCCGGAGCAGGAGCGGCCGGAGTTGGCGCAGCCGGAGCCGCTGGCTTGGCGGGAGCGGCACCCTCAGCCGGCTTCGCCGGGGCAGCACCGTCAGCAGGCTTGGCGGGCGCGCCTGCATCGGCGGCGGCACCTGGCGCCGGCAGCGGCTTGGGATTGTCCGACAGCGTGCGCAGATAGGCGATGACGTTGGCGCGGTCCTCGTCCTTGGGCAGGCCGGCGAAGCCCATGGCGGTGCCCTTCACGAATTTCTTCGGCGAGGTGATGAAGTGGTTGATGTTGTCGTAGGTCCACTTCTCGGCGCCGCCCTTGGAGAATTCCTTCATGCCGGCCGAATAGGCAAAGCCTTCATGCTCGGCGACCGGGCGGTCGATGAGATCCCACAGGTCCGGGCCGACCTTGTTGGGGCCGCCCTTTTCGCCGGAATGGCAGGCCTGGCACTTCTTGAAGACGGCGGCACCTTGCTCGACATTGGCGGTTGCCAGCAGATCGGCGATCGGCTTGGCTGCGGCAGCCGGCGCGGCCGGACCGCCTTCGGCGGGCTCGGCGGCCTCGATGGCGAAGCCGGGCTTTTCCGGCGCCGGTGAGGCAAACAGCGCATCGGACACAATGCCGACCGAGAAGACGACGAAAACGGTTCCGAGCAATCCGGCGAGCAGTTTGTTGACTTCGTTGGAATCCATACGCCCCTTGCTCCCTTTTCCGGCGGACAGAACCGTCCACTCCGTCCGTCGGTATCGTGACCCGTCCTGCCAAGGCGGTCAAATCGGGCGGAAACTAGGTCTTTTGCTGCGGCGTTGCAACACCTATAAGGGCGCTTCCAGTGAGACCTTTTGCCACTTTCCCTGTCCTCTTTCGAGACGCCTTGCACCCGAAATGTCCACGCTGATCCTGATCCCGGCCCGCATGGCCTCGACCCGCCTGCCGGGCAAGCCGCTGGCCGACATCGCAGGCGCCCCGATGATCGTCCATGTCGCCCGCCGCGCCGCCGAAGCCGGCCTTGGCCGGGTGGTGGTGGCGACCGACACCCAAAGCGTGGCGCAAGCGGTGCGCGCGCACGGTTTCGAGGCCGTGATGACGCGCATGGATCACGAATCCGGCTCCGACCGCATCCACGAGGCGCTGCTTGCGCTCGATCCTGGGCGCAAGGTCGAAACCATCGTCAATGTGCAGGGCGACCTGCCGACGATCGATCCCCGGATCATCGCCGCGTCGCTCAGGCCTTTCGATGACAGTGCGGTGGACATCGCCACGCTCGGCGTCGAGATCGTCCGCGACGAGGAAAAGACCAATCCCAATGTCGTCAAGATCGTCGGCTCGCCGCTTTCCGGCAGCAGGCTGCGGGCGCTCTATTTCACCCGCGCCACGGCGCCTTGGGGCGAGGGGCCGCTCTACCATCATGTCGGCCTCTACGCCTATCGCCGCGAAGCACTCGAGCGTTTCGTCGCGCTGAAGCCGTCGCCGCTCGAACGGCGCGAGCGGCTGGAACAGTTGCGGGCGCTGGAAGCCGGCATGCGCATCGACGCCGAGATCGTCCAGTCGCTGCCGCTCGGCGTCGACACGCCGGAAGACCTCGAACGCGCCAGAACAATCCTTGCAAACTGAGAAACCCGAGACTTGGCCCATGCCTGAAAAGACCAACAGAATATCCTTCCAGGGCGAGCCGGGCGCCAATTCCGACACCGCCTCCCGCAACGTCTATCCATCGATGGAGCCGTTGCCGTGCCCGACCTTCGAGGATGCGTTCAACGCGGTCGAGACCGGCAAGGCCGATCTCGCCATGATCCCGATCGAGAAC
This sequence comes from Mesorhizobium sp. M7A.F.Ca.US.008.03.1.1, assembly GCF_003997495.1. Classification (GTDB taxonomy): domain Bacteria; phylum Pseudomonadota; class Alphaproteobacteria; order Rhizobiales; family Rhizobiaceae; genus Mesorhizobium. The sequence continues at coordinate 277,135 of NZ_RZRU01000003.1, forward strand.
ACCATTGCCGGACGCGTCGCCGATATCCATCATCTGCTGCCGGAATCGAAGCTGCACATCATCGGCGAATATTTCCTGCCGATCCATTTCCAGCTGATGGTGCTGCCGGGCGTCAAGCGCGACGAGATCAAGACGGTGCACAGCCACATCCACGCGCTTGGCCAGTGCCGCAAATACATCCGCAAGAACGGCTGGAAGGCGATCGTCGCCGGCGACACGGCTGGTGCGGCCAAGATGGTCTCCGAGGTCAAGGACCGCACCATGGCGGCGCTGTCGCCCGCACTGGCAGCGACGCTCTACGGGCTCGATATCATCGAGCAAAATGTCGAGGACACCGACAGCAACGTCACCCGCTTTGTCGTCCTGACCAAGAACAAGCAATGGGCCGAGCGCCCATCACCCGAAGTCAAGATGATGACGACCTTCATCTTCCGCGTCCGCAACGTGCCGGCGGCGCTCTACAAGGCGATGGGCGGCTTCGCCACCAACGGCATCAACATGACCAAGCTGGAGAGCTACCAGCTGGGGGCTTTCACGGCGACGCTGTTCTACGCCGACATCGAGGGCCATCCCGACGACCCGCTGGTCAAGCTGGCGCTGGACGAGCTTCGTTTCTTCTCCCGCGAAGTGCGGATTCTCGGCGTCTATCCGGCCAGTGAGTCGCGTGAGCAGTGGAAGGTTGCGGACTAGATCACCGCGCCCAGCGGCACGTAGTCGATCTCCATGAAGGCCTCCACCTCCGGCACCCAGCGGTCGCGCACGAAGGCGACGTGGTCGGGATGGTCGTTGTACCTCGTGTAGGCGGCCTGGTCGGCGAACTCCATCGAGAAGCCAAAGTGATAGTCGTTCTTGGGGCTGATCTGTCGCAATTGTTCGAAATGTGTGACGCCCCTGATCGCGGTGAGGATTTTCTTGGCGTCGACCAGGAACCGCTTTTCCTCCAGCGAGTGCGGTGGATGCTTCAGCGTGAAGACGACGGTGTGACGGATCATTTTTGCCTCTTTGATGTCTGGCCTTCCAGGCTCTTGCCGACCTATTCGGCGTCGACCCAGGCGCGGATGAGATGATATGCGATCGCCCCCTTGGGCGGCGTGAACAGATTGCCGGGATGTTCCTTGGCCAGCATCGAACGCACCTCGTCACGGGCAAACCAGCGACAGTCTTCCAGTTCGTTGAGGTCGGCCTGGATATCGTCGTTGAGCGGCTCGCCGAAGCAGCCGATCATCAGCGAATAGGGAAACGGCCAGGGCTGGCTGGCGTGGTAGACGACGCGGCCAAGCCGGATGCCGGCCTCTTCCAGCGTCTCGCGGCGCACCGCCGCCTCGATCGTCTCGCCCGGCTCGATGAAGCCGGCAAGGGCCGAGTACATGCCCGGCGCAAAATGTCGTCCGCGTCCGAGCAGGCATTTCTCCCGCGTCGCCGTCAGCATGATCGCCACCGGGTCGGTGCGCGGAAAATGCTCGGTGCCGCAATTCGGGCAATGCCGCTTGTAGCCGCCGGCCCGCATCTGCGATTCTGTACCGCATTTGCTGCAGAAGCGATGGCTGGCATGCCAGGCCAGCAGGGCAGCACCTTGCGCCATCGCGCCAGCCGCCGCCTCGTCGATCAGCCCTTGCATGTAGACCGAGCGGTAGTCGATGGCCTTGACTGTTTCCGGAAGCTGTTCGGGTTCGACGCCGGCGGGCACGGCCAGCACCGGTCCTCGTTCGGAAAAGCCGAGCAGGATGCCTTGCGCCAGGGAAACCTTGAAGGGTTCGCTCTCGGTCGCGCCGAACCAGGGGTCGAGATCGCCGCCATCGCCGAGCTTCAGATAGAGCCGGCCGCCATGCATCAGAAGCAGCCGCGTCGCGGGGTCGGCCAGCGCCTTGTCGACCGAATCGTCGGCGCGGTTCTCGGACTGCCGGTCGATCGTGTTGCCGGCAAAGCCGACGAACTGGCTCGGCTCGCGCAAAGGCGCGTCAAACAGGCGGAAGCTCATGGGGACTCTGGGATATGTTGAGGGATGGACACGTTTTGGGATGAACACAGGGGAACGCTTATAGCGCCGCCTTGATCGTTTCGGCAAACCGTCGCAAGTCGGAACGTTGATAGGGCTCTCGCAGGCCATGTCCCCACACAGGGCCTGGCCAGCCGGGATCGCCTTCCGAACGCGCGATGACATGGATGTGCAGCTGGCGCACGATGTTGCCGAGCGCGCCGGTGTTGATTTTGGTGCAGCCGGTCGCTTTTTTCAGCGCCTGCGCCACCATATTGGTTTCGAAGGTCAGCATTGCCTGGTCGAGCGGCGTCATGTCATGGATTTCCTCCGCGCCGGGCCGCTGCGGCACCAGCAGCAGCCAGGGCCAGCGGCGGTCGTTCATCACCCGCAGTTCGCAGAGCCCGAGCCACATCAACTGCTCGCTGTCCGCCTCCAGCCGTGCGTCCAGCGTAAATCCGGCCTCCAGGCCCGGCAGCATCGGCGTTTCCCTTGCTTTTCTTGGTTTGCTCAACACATGAAGGCTAGAGCGGCGGCAAGGGGGCTGCAAGCGAATCATTGCGCCGCTCACGGTTTGGTGCGCCAATTCCATATTTTTGCGATTTCTTCGGCGGACTTGCATTTCGTCACGCAATTGCCGATATGGAAAGCGGGAGGTTGGTGGTGGACGATCCACTCGCCAACCGGGTCAGGTCCGGAAGGAAGCAGCCCTAACGAGCCCGGAACGGGTCATTGTTCCAGCCTCCCACCTCACGGCCCCTCTCGCGACATTGACGACGCATTGCAGCGCGGGCGAGACTATGCGCAGGAATCGGCCGCCTTCGGGCGCGGCCATTTGGAGCTTTACGGGCGTATGAGCGAAGCCGGAAATTCGGGACCAAAAAGCCTGGAGATAGGCAAGGCCGCCGCCTATCGCGTGCTGGCGCGCAAGTACCGTCCCTCGAACTTCTCCGAGCTGGTCGGCCAGGAGCCGATGGTGCGCACCCTCACCAACGCCTTTGCCACCGGCCGCATCGCCCAGGCCTGGATGCTGACCGGCGTGCGCGGCGTCGGCAAGACCACGACGGCGCGCATCCTCGCGCGCGCCTTGAACTATAAAACCGCTGATATCGACCAGCCTTCGGTCGACCTTGCGGTGCTCGGCGAGCATTGCCAGGCGATCATGGAAGGCCGCCATGTCGACGTCATCGAGATGGACGCCGCCTCGCACACAGGCATCGACGACATCAGGGATATCATCGAGCGCGTGCGCTACGCGCCGGTCTCGGCGCGCTACAAGGTCTACATCATCGACGAAGTGCACATGCTGTCGACGCAGGCCTTCAACGGCCTGCTGAAGACGCTGGAAGAGCCGCCGCCGCACGTCAAATTCATCTTCGCCACCACCGAAATCCGCAAGGTCCCGATCACCGTCCTGTCGCGTTGCCAGCGCTTCGACCTGAGGCGCATCGACGCCGGCGCGCTGGTCGCGCATCTCGGCTCGATCTCGGCCCAGGAAGGCATCTCGGTCGACGACGACGCGCTGGCGATGATCGCGCGCGCCGCCGAAGGCTCGGCCCGTGATTCGCTCTCCATTCTCGACCAGGCGATTGCCCATGGCGCAGGCACTGTCAGTGCCGCGGCTGTGCGGGCGATGCTGGGCCTTGCCGACCGCGCCCGTATCGTCGACCTGTTCGAACATGTGATGAAGGGCGATGTGGCGGCAGCTCTCGGCGAATTCCGCGCGCAATACGATACCGGCGCCGATCCGGCCGCCGTGCTGACCGATCTTGCCGAGTTCAACCACCTCGTCACCCGGCTGCGTTTCGTGCCAACGGCCATCGAGGATGCATCGCTGTCGGAGGACGAGCGGCAGCGCGGCGCGGATTTCGCCAGGACGCTGTCGGTCAGGGTGCTGTCGCGGACATGGCAGATGCTGCTCAAGGGCATTCCCGAAGTGCAGTCCTCCAACCGGCCGGTCAGTGCCGCCGAAATGGTGCTGATCCGGCTGGCGCACGCCGCCGACCTGCCGACGCTGGACGAGGCGTTGAGATCGCTCGAAAGTGCCGCACCGGTGCAAAATGGCGCGCCGCGCCCGAATGGGGCGCCTGCAGGGGGAGGCAATGGCGCCGCCGCGATGGCGCAGACGCGCATGCCCGTCGGTCCGGGCGGCGCGCAGACCATGCGGCTGGTCGAAGCCTCGCCCGCCCCTGTTGCCTTCGTCGCTCCGCCGGAGCCGGTCGTGGAGACGCAATCGGCGCCGCTGAAATCGCTGGCCGACATCATTGCGCTCGCCGACGCGCAGCGCGACATCGCCTTCAAGGTGCTGGTCAAGAGCTGCATCCGGTTTGTGCGTATCGAGCCTGGCCGCATCGATGTCGGCCTGACCAGCGATGCGCCCAAGATGCTGCTCAACGACCTGACGACGAAATTGCGCGCCTGGACCGGCCGCAGCTGGCTGGTCTCGCTGTCGAAGGAAGAGGGCGGCCAGACGCTCGCCGAAATGGAATCGGCCAAGCGCGAGACGGCTTTTCTCGATGCCAGGAGCGACCCGACAGTGGCCGCCATCCTGGCGCGCTTTCCCGGCGCCAAGATCATCGACGTGCGCATTCCAGACGCGCCGGAAGCCGAAACGACAGAGGCTGAAGTGCCGGTCGAGCCGCCGGCTGACGACGACGAACCCTGATCCAGCCACGAATCCACAAAGGACCCGACCATGAAAGATCTTCTCGGCCTGATGGGCAAGGCGAAGGAAATGCAGGCCAAGTTCCAGGCCATGCAGGACGAGATCGCCACGCTGGAAGCGTCCGGCCAGGCCGGCGGCGGCCTGGTCAACGTCACGCTGACCGGAAAATTCGAGATGAAGTCGCTGAAGATCGACCCCTCCTTGTTCAAGGAGGACGATGTCGAGATCCTCGAAGACCTGGTGCTGGCCGCCCACAACGACGCCAAGACCAAGGTCGAGCAGATCATGCAGGAAAAGACCAAGGCGCTGACCGCAGGCCTGCCAATACCGCCAGGAATGAAACTGCCCTTCTAGCGTTCGGCGCGCCCCACGATCGACATGACCGAAGAGCCCTCCGAAAGATTGATCGAGCAGCGTATCCGCAACAGGATCTACGAGATCCTGGAAATCCTGGCCGATTGTGACGACGGCGTCGATCTCGTCGGCATCAAGGGTTATTTCTATCTGTTCGAGGATTTCGTCCATCGCCCATCGATCGAAGCCGGCACATCGGCGCTTTCGAAGGACGAGCGCGCGATCGTGCTGGAGATCGCCGAATTCCTGGAGATGGCAAGCGAGACAAATCCGGACTTCACCAAGGCTGAGTTCATGACAGCGACTGGCCGGGAAAGATCGCGCCGACGGCCAGGGAGGCGCGGACGCTGTTCTTGAGGCGCGGCCTGTTTTCGGAGAAGGTCGAGGAGCTTGAGCCTGGCCAGCCGGCCGCGATTGCGGCCGGTCGGTAGACCGGTTTCAGGAAAAACGCGATGCGGCTTTCCCTGAAAAAGCGCGCAGCGCTTGCCCTGGGTAATTGCGGCGAAACAAAGAGAGAGACGTCATCGCTTCTGTGAAATGAGGGCTCGATCTATCTGGAAAGCCACGTAATTGTGCCAATTTGGCAACAGTGAGTTGTTAATGACGTTTTGGCCATCATTTTGCCCGAAAGTGTCTCATTCTTGCCGCAGCCTGGGGGCGGGCACGAAGTGAGAGGGTTACCTGTTGATTTCCACGCGATGGAAGACGCCGCTGTTGCTCGGCGCCGTCATTTCACCCCTGTTTTTGGCTGCCTGCAGCCAGACCACTTCACACGGCATGTCCGTCGCCAGCCTGACCGACGCCATCACGCCGGGTTTCCTGAGTTCCCGGGCCTACAGCCACACGCCAAAGGACAAGGAATGCCTGGAACGGGCGATGTTCTTTGAATCCAACCGCTCGAGCCGCGACGGAATGATCGCGGTCGGCACGGTGGTGATGAACCGGCTGCGCTCCGGCAATCATGGCAGCACCATCTGCCAAGTGGTGGGTGAGCCTGGGCAATTCGCGCCTGGCGTCATGACACGGCCGATGAATTCACGCGCAATGCCCGATGTCGAAGAGGCCGCCGACGCGGTGCTGAAGGGCGAGCGCAAGTCCAAGCTCAAGAACACCATGTTTTTTCACACCGCCGGTCTACGCTTCCCCTACAAGAACATGCACTACACCATGGTTGCCGGCGGCAATGCCTTCTACGAGAAGCGCGGCCGCAACTGGCAGCCGCTGCCGGATGAGCCGCAGGTCGCCATTGCCTCCGCGGCGCCCGACAAGTCAGCCGCGCAGGTGACGATGGTCGCGTCCGCCGAGCCGATGCGTCCGGCCAAGCCGGCCACCGTCCGGTCCGTCCCTGCCCAGCAGACCTATATGACCGCGGCCGCCGCGCCGGCCGCGAAATCCGCGCGTGTCTCGGCGGAGCCGACGGTGGTGGCGATGCAGGAGCCGATGGAAGAGCCGGATGCCGCCCGTTTTGGCGGAACCTTGAACGCAAGGACAAGGGTCATCTCCTCGGTCGAGGACGCGCCGCAAGAGGCGTCGATGGGATTCCAGTCGACACCTGAGAACACCGATGCCGTCGGCGCGATGATTGTCAGCCAGGGCCGGCCGCTCGAAGCCAACTGATTTGCGCTCCGCGGTCCGCCAAGGCCCAATATGGCGGTCATGCGGATGCGGATGTTCCAAAGCGCTCTGAAAAATCCTAGATCAGAGCGATGTCGAAGCGAATCGCCGGTCCCGAGATCGAACGTCTGATCCAGCTCCTGGCCAAGGTGCCGGGGTTGGGTCCCCGTTCGGCCAGGCGTGCCGCCCTTCATCTGATCAAGAAGAAGGAGCAGCTTTTGTCGCCGCTTGCCGCCGCCATGGCCGAAGCGGCCGACAAGGTGCGCATCTGCTCGACCTGCGGCAATGTCGATACATCGGACCCTTGCATGATCTGCACCGATCCGCGCCGCGATGCCGGCACCATCATCGTCGTCGAGGACGTCTCCGACCTATGGGCGCTGGAGCGCGCGGCGGCGATGAATGTGCGTTACCACGTGCTCGGTGGCACATTGTCGCCGCTCGACGGCATCGGCCCCGACCAGCTCAACATGCGCTCGCTGGTCGACCGCGTCGCCAGCGGCGAGGTCAAGGAGATCATCCTCGCCGTCAATGCGACGGTGGAAGGCCAGACGACTGCGCATTACCTCACCGACCAGCTGTCCGGCTTCGACATCAAGGTGACACGGCTGGCGCATGGCGTGCCGGTCGGCGGCGAACTCGACTATCTCGATGAGGGCACGCTGGCCGCGGCGCTGCGCTCGCGGACGGCGTTTTGACGCAATTGGCGGGGATGCTTGCTGAGATGACTGCATTCCTTGGCGCCCCCCTCTGTCCTGCCGGACATCTCCCCCTCAAGGGGGGAGATTGGCCGTCACACCTGTTTTCGCGAATTTTTAAAGTTGCTGGTTTGGCGCCGCGGTCGAAGCGGCTGATCTCCCCCCTTGAGGGGGAGATGTCCGGCAGGTCAGAGGGGGGCGCCACGGAACGCAACCTTCGCAATCTCATCTCTGCATTTCTTCTGGCCGTGCTGACTAGTCTCTTCATTCTCCCCTCGGCCTCCGCTGCAAAGATCGACGACCAGTTCCGCGCCTGGCTGCAAAACGACCTCTGGCCGCAAGCCAAGGCGAAAGGCATTTCCAAAAAGACCTTCGATGCCGCCTTTGACGGCATCAAGCCCAATCTGAAGCTGCCGGACCTGGTCAAGCCGGGCGAGAAGGCGACCACGCCGCAGAAGCAGCACCAGGCCGAATTCGGTTCACCCGGCGCCTATTTCGCCGAGAAGACGGTTCGCGCGGTGACGGCAGGCGGTCGCGCGCGCGAAGCCGCCAATGCTAGGACACTTGCGGCCATCGAAAAGCGCTACGGCGTGCCAGGCGAAGTGCTGCTGGCGATCTGGGGACGCGAGACCGGATTCGGCGCGGCGAAGATGCCCTACGACGCCTTCGAAGTGCTGGGCACCAAGGCGTTCATGTCGACCAGGAAGGACTTCTTCCGCACCGAACTGCTTGCGGCGCTTGAGATCGTCGAGCGTGGTCTGGCTCCGGTCGGCGCGATGAAATCGTCCTGGGCAGGCGCGCTCGGCCAGCCGCAATTCATGCCGACCTCGTTCTTGAAGCATGCGGTCGATTTCGACGGCGACGGCCGCGTCGATATCTGGAACTCGACGCCGGACGTGCTGGCCTCGATCGCCAACTATCTCGTCCACTATGGCTGGGTTAAGGGTCGTGGCTGGGGTTTCGAGGTGACCGTGCCGGAGACGGTCTCCTGCGCGCTGGAAGGCCCGGACCAAGGCAAGAAGATCTCCGAGTGGGCGGCAATGGGCATCAAGCGCGTCGGCGGCAAACCGTTTCCGGCGAGTGAGCTGAAGGCGGAAGGCTTCCTGCTGATGCCGGCCGGGCGCAGCGGCCCGGCCTTCATCGCCACGCCCAATTTCTACGTGCTGAAGGAATACAACACCAGCGACCTCTACGCGCTGTTCATCGGCCATGGCGCCGATCGCATCGCCCATGGCGATCAGAATTTTGCCGGCAGCTGGGGCGCGGTCGGCGGGCTCCATCGTTCGGACATCGCCGCCCTGCAACGGGCGCTGGAAGCCAAGGGCTATGATGTCGGCAGCGCCGATGGCCTGCCCGGCTTCAAGACCCGCCGTTCGATCGGCACGTGGCAAGCCAAGAACGGCCGCGCCGCCACCTGCTTCCCTGACACCGGCCTGGTCGCGGCGCTGAGATAGCCGCGACATTCGCCAGATTGTCTTCGATCGGCAGCCTCGATTGGCTGGCCTAAGCGTCGACATCCCGCCGGCCTTTCTGACCCATTGAGCCGTCATATAAAAGCTCGTTGCCCGCCACGAGGCCGCCGGATATGGTGTTGACCAACTGGACAAAAACCGCAACGGTAAGAGATCAGTGGGGCTTTCTCCAGGCCCGAAAAGAATTGCACAACCCTGAGCCGGGAACTCGGGTCAACAAACAACAAAACAGGGAACAATCACGATGATGATGGAAAAGTTTGCTCTACGCTCCCGCTTCCTGCTCGCAGGTGCAGCCATGTCCGCGCTGCTTCTGGCCGGCGCGCCCGCCGGTGCGGTCACGCCCGCCGACACGCTGGTCGAAGGTTTCGCGATCGACGACATCATCTCCATGGATCCGGGCGAGGCGTTCGAGCTGTCGACCGCCGAGGTCACCGGCAACACCTATGATCTGCTTGTCCGTCTCGACCTCAGCGACACCTCCAAGGTCAAGGGCGACCTTGCCGAAAGCTGGACCGTCTCCGATGACGGCCTGACCTACACGTTCAAGCTCAAGCCCGGCCTGAAATTCGCTTCCGGCAATCCGATCACCGCCGCCGACGTCGCCTGGTCTTTCGAACGTGTGATCAAGCTCGACAAGAGCCCGGCCTTCATCATCGGCCAGTTCGGCATCAGCGGCGACAACGTCGCCGAGAAGGCCAAGGCGGTCGACGAGACCACCTTCCAGTTCATCGTCGACAAGGCCTATGCGCCAAGCTTCGTGCTGAACTGTCTGTCGGCAACGGTCGCGTCGGTGGTCGACGCCAAGCTGGTCAAGGAACATGTCGCTGCGGTGACGCCGAGCGCCGACTACAAATGGGACAATGATTTCGGCAATGCCTGGCTAAAGACCGGCTATGCCGGCTCCGGCGTCTTCAAGCTGCGCGAATGGCGGGCCAACGAGGTGGTCGTTCTCGAGCGCAACGACAATTACTACGGCGAGAAGGCCAAGCTTGCCCGCGTCATCTACCGCAACATGAAGGAAAGCTCGGGCCAGCGCCTTGCGCTCGAAGCCGGCGACATCGACGTTGCCCGCAATCTCGAGCCGAACGACCTCGACGCCATCGCCAAAAATGCCGATCTGACCTCGACCAGCGCGCCGAAGGGCACGGTCTATTACATCAGCCTCAACCAGAAGAATGCCAACCTCGCCAAGCCCGAGGTCCGCCAGGCATTCAAATACCTGGTCGACTATGATGCGCTGAGCTCGACGATCCTCAAGGGCATCGGCGAAATCCATCAGACCTTCCTGCCCAAGGGCGTGCTCGGCGAACTGGATGAGAATCCGTTCAAGTTCGATGTGGCCAAGGCCAAGGAATTGCTGGCCAAGGCCGGTCTGCCCGACGGCTTCAGCGTAACCATGGACGTACGCACAGGCCAGCCAACCACCGGCATGGCGGAATCCATCCAGCAGACGCTCGGACAGGCCGGCATCAAGCTCGAGATCATCCCGGGCGACGGCAAGCAGACGCTGACCAAGTACCGAGCCCGCAACCACGACATCTATATCGGCCAATGGGGGCAGGATTATTTCGATCCTAACTCCAACGCCCAGACCTTTGCCTCAAATCCGGACAATTCGGATGCAGCCAAGACCAAGACGCTGGCCTGGCGCAACGCGTGGGACATTCCGGACCTGACCAAACAGACGGAAGCGGCATTGCTCGAGAAGGACGCCGGCAAACGCGCCGACATGTACAAGGATCTCGAGAAGAAGATCCTCGACACCAGCCCCTTCGTCGTCATCCACCAGCAGCTGGAAGTGGCCGGCCTGCGCAAGAACCTCAAGGGTTTTGCGCTCGGCCCGAGCTTCGACACCAACTTCGTCGGGCCGGTGTCCAAGGAATAATGCTCGCGGACACGCCGCATGAGCGCGGTTGAAAAAGAAGTGGCGGCGGGGCGCGGCAGCGCCCGTGCCGTTGCTATTGCATCATCGCTTGGCCGTTTCCTGGTTATCGCGATCACGACCTATCTTGGTCTGCTCGCGGTCACCTTCTTCATCGGTCGCGTCATTCCGATCGACCCGGTGCTGGCGGTGCTCGGCGACCGGGCGCCTGCCAATGTCGTCGAGCGTACGCGCCGCGAGATGGGCCTCGATTTGCCGCTGGTCGAGCAATTCTACATCTATGTGAAGAATGCGCTGAGCGGCAATTTCGGCGTCTCCGTGCTGACCACCAATCCGGTCATGACGGATATCCGCCGGGCGCTTCCGGCCACGACGGAACTGGCGACGCTCGGAACGCTGATCGGCGCGCTGTTCGGCGTGCCGCTCGGCGTGCTGGCCGCGGTCAGGCGCGGCAGCCTCATCGACCAGATCGTGCGCGTCATCGGCCTGATCGGTTATTCTGTGCCGATCTTCTGGCTGGGGCTGCTGGGGCTGGTGCTGTTTTACGCCAAGCTGCAATGGGTTGCCTTCCCGGCGAGGCTCGACATCGTCTACGAATACACCTTTACGCCGATCACCGGCTTCTATCTCCTCGACTCAGCGATGCAGGGGCAGTGGGACGTTTTTTACGACGCCTTCCGCCACATCATCCTGCCGGCCTCGCTGCTCGGCTATTTCTCGCTCGCCTATATCAGCCGCATGACACGCTCGTTCATGCTCAACGAATTGTCGCAGGAATACATCGTCGCGGCGCGCGCCAAGGGCCTGTCGGAAACCCGCATCATCTGGGGCCACGCGCTGCGCAATGCGGCGGTGCCCATGGTGACGGTGATCGCGCTCTCCTATGCCGGACTGCTCGAAGGTTCGGTGCTGACCGAGACGGTGTTCTCGTGGCCGGGCATCGGCCTTTACATCACCAATTCGCTGCAGAACGCCGACATGAATGCGGTGCTCGGCGGCACCATCGTCATCGGCTCGGTGTTCATCGCCATCAATCTGCTCTCCGACCTGCTCTACCGCGTTCTCGATCCGAGGACGAAGGTAAGATGAGCAGAGGTATGCTACTTTCGGGCCCAACTGCGGCCAATCACCCCCACTCCGGCCCTTCGGGCCACCTCTCCCCCTGCCCGGGGGAGAGGAAAAGCCGGCCGCACGCTTGGCGCCTTTCCTCTCCCCCGTCGAGCGGGGGAGAGGTGGTCTGCGAAGCAGACCGGAGTGGGGGTCGACAGCTCCAAGAGGCATCGTCATGACCGCCTCCGACGCCCGCCCTATCTCTCGTCGCGACTGGCTGCTCAGCGAGCGGCCGGCCTCGCGCATGCAGGCAAGGCTCGGCCGCGCCTATGTGGCGTGGCGGCGCTTTTCCGCCAACCGGCTGGCCTTTCTCGGCCTGCTCATCATCATTGCCCTGCTGGTCATCGCCGCCCTTGCCGGCGTGCTGGCACCTTATTCTCCGACGTTCGGCGACCTGAAGAACGCGCGCCTGCTGGCGCCGAGCGCCGAGCACTGGTTCGGCACCGACGATCTCGGCCGCGATATCCTGTCGCGCATCCTCTACGGCTCGCGCTGGACGCTTTATGTGGTCATCCTGGTCGCCATCATCGCGGCACCGATCGGCCTTCTGGTCGGCACGGTGGCCGGCTATGCCGGCGGCTGGACCGACGCCATCCTGATGCGCATCACCGACATCTTTCTCGCCTTTCCCAAGCTGATCCTGGCGCTGGCCTTTGTCGCAGCACTTGGCCCCGGCATCGAGAATGCGGTGCTGGCCATCGCCATCACCTCATGGCCGCCCTACGCCCGCATTGCGCGGGCAGAGACGCTGACGGTGCGTAATTCCGATTACATCAAGGCGGTGCAACTGATGGGCGCTTCGCCCTTCCGCATCGTGCTGCGCCATATCATGCCGCTTTGCATTTCGTCCCTGATCGTCAGGGTGACGCTCGACATGGCCGGCATCATCCTGACCGCCGCCGGGCTCGGTTTCCTCGGCCTCGGCGCGCAGCCGCCGCTGCCCGAATGGGGCACCATGATCGCGTCCGGCCGCCGCTTCGTGCTCGACCAGTGGTGGGTGGCCGGTGCGCCGGGCTTCGCCATCCTCATCGTCAGCCTCGGCTTCAATCTGCTCGGCGACGGCCTGCGCGACGCGCTCGATCCCCGTAGTGGTGACCAATGAGCGGCGACCAATGAGTACGGGGACGAAAACGCTTCTCGACGTCGACGACCTGCGCGTCACTTTCCCGACCCGCACCGGGCTTATAGAAGCAGTGCGCGGCGTTTCCTTTTCGCTCGGCCGCGAACGGCTCGGCATCGTCGGCGAGTCCGGCTCGGGCAAATCGCAAACCGGCCGCGCCATTATGGGCCTGACGCCGCCGCAGGCGCGGATATCGGCCAACAAGCTCACCTTCGACGGCATCGACCTGCTCAGCGTCTCGTCGCGCGAACGCCGGGCGCTGCGCGGGAAGCGCATCGCCATGATCCTGCAGGATCCGAAATACTCGCTCGACCCGGTGATGAGCATCGGCCGCCAGATCGTCGAGACGCTGCGCACCCATGAAAAGGTCGGCAAGGCCGAGGCACGCGACCGCGCATTGGCCATGCTGGAGGCTGTGCAGATCCGTGATCCCTCTCGCGTCTTCAACCTGCATCCGCATGAAGTTTCGGGCGGCATGGGCCAGCGCGCCATGATTGCCATGATGCTGATCGCCGGTCCGGAAATGATGATCGCCGACGAGCCGACCTCGGCGCTCGACGTCACCGTGCAGCTTGATGTGCTAGGCATTCTCGACCGGCTGGTCAGTGAGCGCGGCATGGGGCTGATCTTCATCTCGCACGATCTGCGCCTGGTCTCGTCCTTCTGCGATCGCGTCATCGTCATGTATGCTGGCAAGGTGGTCGAGCAGCTCAACGCATCCGAACTCGGCCAGGCCCAGCACCCCTACACGCGCGGCCTGCTCAATTGCATGCCCAAGATTGGCGCCGACCGCCACCCGCTGCCGGTGCTCGACCGCAAGCCGGAGTGGGCGGCATGACTTCTGCGATTGCCGTCGACAGGCTGGAAGTGATCTTCGACCGTTTTCGCGCACTGAAGGGCGTCAGCCTCGACGTGCAGCCGGGCGAATCTTTTGGCCTGGTCGGCGAATCCGGTTCGGGCAAATCGACGCTGCTGCGTGCGATTGCCGGGCTTGCGCCGGCCGCTTCGGGCAGCATCGCCGTCAATGGCAAGACGCTCGGGTCACGCCGCGACAAGGCCTTCTACCGCGAAGTGCAAATGGTCTTCCAGGATCCGTACGGGTCGCTGCATCCGCGCCAGACCGTCGACCGGCTGCTGCAGGAGCCGCTTGCCATCCATGGCTTTGCCGACGGCGAAAAGCGTATCCAGCGGGCGTTGGACGAAGTCGGCCTCGGCAACGGCTTCCGCTTCCGCTATTCGCACCAATTGTCCGGCGGCCAGCGCCAGCGCGTGGCGATCGCCCGTGCGCTGATCCTCGAACCGTCGATCCTGCTGCTCGATGAGCCGACCTCGGCGCTCGACGCCTCGGTGCAGGCTGAGGTGCTTAACCTTCTGGAAGAGGTCCGCAGGCGGCGCAAGCTGACCTTCCTGATGGTCAGCCACGACCTCGCCATCATCACCCATATGTGCGAGCGGCTGATGGTGATGCAAAGCGGCGAGGCGGTGGAGAACCTGGCGGCGGCGGATCTCGTCGAGCGCCGCGTGGCCAAGGACTATACGCGCAACCTGCTGAGAGCGAGCGACGGGTTTGTGAGAACGGCGTGAGCAGCCTCAGGCGGCGCCGCTTTCCGGTATGGCATCACCTGTCGGTTCAGCACTATCCTGCCTCTGCTTCGGCTCCCTGATCCTGAACCACGTCACATAAAGCGCCGGCAGGAACAGCAGCGTGATCGCCGTGCCGGCGATGATGCCGCCCATCATGGCATAGGCCATCGGCCCCCAGAACACTTCGCGCGCGATCGGGATCAGCGCCAGGCTGGCGGCCGCCGCCGTCAGTGCGATCGGCCGCATGCGGTGTTCCGTCGCCTCGATGACGGCCGCCCAGCGGTCCTTGCCCTCGGCGACCAGATCCTCGATCTGCACGATCAGGATGACCGAGTTGCGGATCAGGATGCCGATCAGCGCCAGCACCCCGAGAATGGCGACGAAGCCCAGCGGCGCGCCGCTCGGCACCAGGGCGGCCACCACGCCGATCAGCCCCAGCGGTGCAACCGCGACGACCAGGAACAGGCGCTGGAAGCTCTGCAACTGCACCATCAGGATGGTCGCCATGACGAACAGCATCAACGGCACCACGGCGGCGATCGGTCCCTGGCTTTTGGCGCTTTCCTCGACTGAGCCGGCGGTCTCGATCGAATAGCCCGGCGGCAGCTTGGCGATGAAGGCATCGACCGATGGTTTCAGTTCGTTGACGACGGTGGCCGGCAGCACGTCACCAACCAGGCCGGCCCGCACGGTGATCGTCGGAATGCGGTCGCGCCGCCACACCGTCGGTTGCTCCAGGTCGTAGCGGAAGTTGGCGACCGCCGCGAGCGGGATCGCCTCGCCGCTGCTGGTCGGCAACTGCATGTTCTGCAATGTTTCGATCGAACCGCGCTCAGCCCCGCGGGAGCGCGCCACCACATTGATCAGATAGGTGGCGTCGCGCACCTGCGTGATGGTGGCGCCGCCGACCGTGCTGTTGAGCGCGCTGGCGATGTCGGAAGAGGTGATGCCAAGCTGGCGCGCCTTGTCCTGCAGTACGTCGACTCTCAGTACACGCTGCGGCTCGATCCAGTCGAAGGTCGGCGCGGCAAGCTTGGGATTGGCCGAGATGACACCGGCGAATTGCTGCGCCAGTTCGCGCACCGTCTGGATGTCGGGACCGCCGACGCGGTACTGCACCGGGCGGCCGACCGGCGGTCCGAGTTCGAGCGGCTTGACGAAGGCGTCAGTGCCGACGAATTCCTCGCGCAGCAGCTTTTCCAGCGCCGGCTTCACCCGGTTGCGCGCCTCGATGCTCTTGGTAACGATGACGGTCTGGCCGAAATAGGGGTTGGCCGGCTGCACGTCATACGCCAGCACGAAGCGCACCGCGCCCTGGCCGATATAGGACGAGAAATGGTCGATGTCGGCATTGCCGACCAGCGCCCGCTGCTCGAACCGCTCCATCTGTTCGCGCGTGTCGGCGATCGATGAGTTCTGCGGCAGGTTCCAGTCGACGATCAGTTCCGGCCGGTCCGATGGCGGGAAGAACTGCTGCTGCACCAGGCCGAAACCGGCGATCGAGGCGGCGAACAACAGCACCGTGGCGATGATGGTCAGCCAGTGATGGCGCACCGAGCCGACAAGCACGCGCCGGAACAGCGCGGTGAAGCGGCCCGGCTGGTCGTGATGCTTGGTCTTCATCGTCGCCGGCAGGATGGTGACGCCAAGCAGTGGCGCAAACAGCACCGCCACGATCCAGGACACCAGCAGTGACACGGCGATGACGACGAACAGGGTGAAGGTGTACTCGCCGGCGGCGCTGTTGTTGAGGCCGATCGGAATGAAGCCGGCGACCGTCACCAGCGTGCCGGTCAGCATCGGAAAGGCGGTCGAGGTGTAGACATAGGTCGCCGCCTTGCGCAGATTGTCGCCGACCTCCAGTCGCGCAACCATCATCTCGACCGCGATCATCGCGTCATCGACCAGAAGCCCGAGCGCGATGATCAGTGCGCCAAGCGAAATGCGCTGCAGCGAGATGCCGAGATAGGCCATCACCGTGAAGGTGATGGCCAGCACCAGGGGGATCGACAGCGCCACGACGAAGCCGGCGCGCATGCCGAGGCTGATGAACGACACCGCGAGCACGATGGCCACCGCCTCGAACAGGGCGCGCGTGAAGCCCGAGACGGCTTCCTCGACGATGACCGGCTGGTCGGCGACCAAATGCACACCGACGCCGACCGGCAGGTCGGCCAGCACCTTGTCCATCTCCTTGTGCAGGGCGTCGCCGAACTGCAGCAGATTGGCGTTGGGCTTCATGCCGATGGCGAGCCCGATCGCATCCTGGCCGTTGAAGCGGAACAGCGCCGCCGGCGGATCGACATAGCCGCGCGTGATCGTCGCCACGTCGCTCAGCCGGAAGAAGCGGTCGTTGACGCGCAGATTGATGGCGCGAAGGCTGTCCTCGGAAGTGAACTGGCCGCCGACACGCACGCTGATGCGCTCCGGCCCGGACTGGATGACACCGGATGGCGTAATCGCGTTCTGCGCCTGCAGGCTTGCCACGATCGCCTGTTGGTTGAGGCCAAGCGCCGCGATCTGGCGGGTCGAGAATTCGAGATAGATTGCCTCGTCCTGGGCGCCGACTAGGTCGACCTTGCCTGCATTCGGAACGGTGAGGATTTTGGTGCGGACGTCCTCGACATAGTCGCGCAGCTGGCGCGGCGTCAGCCCGTCCGATGTGAAGGCGTAGATGTTGCCGTAGACGTCGCCGAAGCGGTCGTTGAAGAATGGTCCCTGCACGCCCTGCGGAAATTGCGAGCGGATGTCGTTGACCATGTTGCGGACCTGAATCCAATTCGGCACGACATCGCGCGCCTTGGTGGTGTCTTTCAGGTTGACGAAGATGACGGTCTGGCCGGCGGTTGTGACGGACTTGGTGTAGTCGAGGCTGTCGAGCTCCTCGAGCTTCTTCTCGATGCGGTCGGTCACCTGCTGCACGGTCTCCTTGACCGAGGCGCCCGGCCAGTTGGCCTGGATGATCATCGTCTTGATGGTGAAGTTGGGGTCTTCCTCACGGCCAAGATTGAGGTAGGAGAACACGCCGGCAACGACGAAGACCAGCATGAAATACCAGACCATGGAGCGGTGGCTGAGCGCCCAGTCGGAGAGATTGAAGCCTTTCATGAGGCCCCTCCCTCGGGCACTTTCACCTTCTGGCCTTCGCTCAGGCTATGGACGCCGGCGGTGACCACACGCATTCCGGCTTCAAGCCCTTCGGCCACCGTGAAGGTGCCGCCATTCTTCGACGCGATCTTGATGTCGCGTGCGCTCACACTCGATGTCTGCGGATCGACGATCCACACTTTGTCGGAACCGTTCTTTTCGAGCAGCGCCGACATGGGCAGCTCGATCGTCGGTGCCACCTTGGTCATGCGGGTCGCCGTCACCGTCGAGCCGAGCCTGAAGGACTGCGGCGGATCGGTGAGCGTCAGCTTGACACGCCGCGTGCGGGTCGAGCCCTCGGACTGCGGCGCGATCTCGCGCAGCTTGGCCTCGGTCTGGATTGTCGGCAGCGACTGCAGGATAACCTGGAACGGCGTGCCGGCCGCGAGATCGCCGGTCAACTGGTCGGGAATGTCGACCACCGCCTCGCGTAGGTCCGAACGCGCCACGGTGACAACCGTCTGGCCGGGCGAGACCGTCTGGCCAACTTCGGCGCCAACAGCGGTGACGACGCCGTCGAAATCCGAGAACAGCCTGGCATAACCCAGCTGTTCCTGCGATTTGGCAAGCGAAGCCTTGGCCCGCTCGACACCGGCCTCCGTGGCTTTGCGCGCCTGCTGCGCGGCATCGAAGACAGCTTGCGTGGTATTGGCCGAGGTAAGCAGCTGGCGCTGCCGTTCCTCGCTGGCGGCGGCGTTGGCGAACTGTGCCCCGGCGTTGGAGAGCTCTGCCTTGGCCGCCTGGACAGCCAGCTCCATCGCGGTCGGATCGAGTGCTGCGATGGTCGTGCCCCTGCTGACGATGTCGCCCACGTTGACGTCGCGCGAGACAACCCGGCCAAGCAGGCGGAAGGCAAGGTCGGCACTGACCTGTGGCTCGACAGAACCGGCGAACCCGAAGACCTGGGTGGTGCGTGGCTCAATCACCATCGACAGCACTGGCCGGATGATCTCCGGCGGCTTTTCATCGGACTTCGAGCAGGACGCGAGCGTGCCGAGCACAAGCACGCCAAGCAGGATGTGCGGCAGCCGGCTCATTGGCCCGCTCCCGATATCTCGATCGTCTGCCCAGGGCTGAGCAACTGTCCGCCAGCGGTGACGACACTCTGGCCCTCGGCCAATCCCTTGGCGATCACGACCGTGCCTGAATCGAACGCCAGCACCTCGACCGGCGCCATTGTCACCGCCTTGGTCGAGGTGTCGACGACCCACACCGCCGGCTTACCGGCACTGGATGTCAGCGCCTGCCAAGGCAGCAGGATCGCCTTTGCCGGCTTCGCGCTGACCGAACCTATGACGGCTGCTCCCAGCGGCATGCCTGTGGGCGTGTCGGGAATGGCGACCTTGACCCTGATCGAGCCCGAAGCCGGGTCGACCGCTGGCGAGATTTCGCGGACCTTGCCCGTCGCCCTGACCTGCGGATCGGACAGCAGCGTGATCGTCACCGCCGGCGAAGCTGGTGTCTTGGCGACCAGCGTCTCCTGCACGTTGAATACCGCATCGCGGTCGCCGTCCTCGGCGACTGTGAAGACGGTTTGCGCGGCTTGCACCACCTGTCCGGCTTCGATCTGGCGGGCGGTGATCACGCCGGCGGCGCCGGCCTTGAGTTCGGTGAAGGACAGGTTCTGCTGGGCATTGGCGAATGCGCTCTGCGCTGCCTCGACGCTGCCTCGTGCCACCTTCAGTGCCTGGTCGGCGGCATCATAGTCACGCCTGGTGGTGAAGCCCTGGGCAAGCAATGTCTTTTGCCGCTCGAAGGCGGCGGCGGACTGGGTCAATTGCGCCTGCGCGGCGTCGAGATCGGCCTGTGCCGATCGCAAATCGGATTCCTGTTCCTGCGGGTCGATGCGGGCAAGCATGGTGCCCTGGTCGACATGCTGGCCGACATCGACAAGCCGCTCGGCGACGCGGCCTCCGACCCGGAACGACAGATTGTTCAGCGTGCGCGCCGCGATCACCCCGGTCAGCGAGGTTCTCGGCGCATAGTCGGCCATCGCCACCGTTTCGGTGCGCACCATCACCGGAAGTTTTTTGGCCGCTGCTTCCTGCTTCTGGCAGCCTGCCAGCAGAAGGGCCGCCGAGCAGGCGATAAGCGCTGAGGCGATTGGAAACGACAAAAGGCTGGAGATTTTGACCGATGGCGGCGAGACGGACGATGTCACGTTCCTGCTCATGGGTTCCCCCGGCTGCGGGCGGCTCGCTGATCGCAATGTCTCGCGAATATAGGGGAAGATAATCGATCCTCGGAAAAAGGAAACCGGTCTCGTACGTGTATCGCCCGACAGTCTATGCGTCGGACCCCACCCGTCACAGGCCCAATCGCCTGCCGGTGGTGCCGACTTGAGCAAAACGTGAAATAAGGTCAGAAGACATCTGATCAAACAAGAACGGGCGCCGGCCCGATGAGGGATATCATGAAGAACGCAGCCATTTCCGAACGCAAGAACCAGTCGATTTCCCGCGGCGTCGGCATGACCACGCAGATCTATGCCGACCGGGCCGAGAATTCGGAGATCTGGGATGTCGAAGGCCGCCGCTACATCGATTTCTCGTCGGGTATCGCCGTCGTCAACACCGGTCACCGCCACCCCAGGGTGATCGAGGCGGTCAAGGCGCAGCTCGACCGCTTCACGCACACCTGCCATCAGGTGGTGCCCTATGAGAGCTATGTGCGCCTGGCCGAACGACTGAACGGCATGCTGCCCGGCAAGTTCGAGAAGAAGACGATCTTCGTCACCACTGGGGCCGAGGCGGTCGAGAACGCCATCAAGATCGCCCGCAACGCCACCGGCCGTCAGGCCGTCATCGCCTTCGCCGGCGGTTTCCATGGCCGCACCTTCATGGGCATGGCACTGACCGGCAAGGTCGTGCCCTACAAGGTCGGCTTCGGCGCCATGCCGGGCGACGTCTACCATGCGCCGTTCCCTGTGCCGCTGCACGGTGTGTCTACAGCCGATTCGCTCGCAGCACTCGACCGGCTGTTCAAGGCCGATGTCGATCCGGCTCGCGTCGCCGCCATCATCATCGAGCCGGTTCAGGGCGAGGGCGGCTTCTACGACGCGCCGCGTGACTTTCTGGTTGCGCTGCGCAAGCTTTGCGACCAGCACGGCATGCTGCTGATCGCCGACGAAGTGCAGACCGGCTTTGCCCGCACCGGCAAGATGTTTGCGATGGATCACCATGAGGTGGCTGCCGACATCACCACCATGGCCAAGAGCCTGGCCGGCGGTTTTCCCCTGGCGGCGGTCACCGGCCGCGCCGAAATCATGGATGCGCCCGGCCCCGGCGGGCTCGGCGGCACCTATGGCGGCAGCCCGATCGGTGTCGCCGCCGCGCACGCCGTGCTCGACGTGATCGAGGACGAAAAGCTGTGCGACCGCGCCAACACGCTGGGCGCAAGGCTGAAGCAGCGGCTGCAGTCGATCCGTGACGACGTGCCCGAGATCGTCGACATCAGAGGCCTCGGCTTCATGAACGCGGTCGAGTTCAATGACGTCAAGAAAGGCCTGCCGTCGGCCGAGATCGCCAATGCGATCCGGTTGAAGGCGCTCGACAAGGGCCTGATCCTGCTGACCTGCGGCGTCTACGGCAACGTCATCCGCTTCCTGGCGCCGATCACCATCCAGGACGAAGTCATGAACGACGCGCTCGACATTCTGGAAAGCTCGATCCGCGAAGTCTGCGCCGCCTGATCGGCAAGGACGAGCGTTCCGACTCACATGCCCCTGGGCATCTTCTCTTCGTCGAAAATGCCCTCAATGTCGCGCGCGCCGTGCAAAATACGCTCGACGCGCACGTCGTTTTCCTGGGCGATGTAGAAGATCACGTATTTTTGAAACGCGGCGGAGCGCAGACCAGGCCAAAGCTCGGAACGAGGTGTGCCGCCTCGTGGCGCATCCGCTATGCGGCCACATCGTCCCCGAAGCGCCGTTATAAAACGGTGAGCGGCGGCCGGATTTTCAGCATGGATGTAATCGCCGATCTCCTCGATGTCCTGCACTGCTGCAGGCGCAAAACTGAGGGTCATTATTTGCGACTTCCACCGCCGTATTTTTTCTCCAGCCGGTCAAAAACGCTGTTGGCCGGAATGCCTGGTCCGCTTTCTACACCCTTACGGATGTCCTCACGCAGTGCGGCAAGTTTCGCCTGTCGCTGTTCTTCACGTTCCTCCAACAGGCGCAGGCTGTCACGCACCACTTCGCTGGCGCTGGCATAGCGGCCGCTTTCAACCAATTCGCGCACGAATGTTTCGTAGCGAGGTCCGATGCTGTAGCTCGCGGGCATTGGAAAACGCCTCCCATTTTATCCGATATTATCAATATATAATAAATCCATCGAGCCTTTTTGCCAAGGTTCCGGGGGCTCTTCAGCCCGCAACTCGGGCAGGCTCGTTCTGCTGGAATGCGGCCAACGCCGCCTTTAGCCCCTCGGGGCCAGCAGCCACCGTCTGCGGCGTCGGCGAGAAGCCGGCGCCGAGCATCTTGCGCCCAAGCATATGGTCGCCGGGACGGTTCACTGATTCGATGCCGAGCAGCCGGTCGCCGGCATAGTGGTAGATCGAGAACTTGTTGTCGGGCAGGTCGCCCAGCACGACATGGCTGTCGCCGCCGGCGGTCAGGCCGACCATCTGCAGCTTCATGTCGCCGATGTCGGACCAAAACCACGGCACCGCCGAATAGGCGTCGGCATGCCCGGTGATAGTGCGTGCGGCAAGCCGGGCCTGGTCGGTGGCGTTCTGGACCGATTCCAGTCGCACGTCGCCGCCGGTGAACCAGTGTCGGTAAGAGGCAGCATCGCCAATGGCGAGAATCTCCGGCACCGACGTGCGCATCTGGTGATCGACGCGAATGCCATTGGCGATGCCGAGGCCGGCCGCCTGCGCCAGTTCGACATTCGGCACGGCACCAATGCCGACGATGACCATGCGCGCCGGCAGAACTTCGCCTGACGAGGTGATCGCGGCCGCGACATGACCATTTTCGCCATCGAGCCTGGCGATAGAGGTACCGGTAAGGATGCGCACGCCTGTCGCTTCCAGCCGTTGCCGGACGTGGCTCGCCACCACCGGGGCCACGGCGCGGCCGAGCAGCCGGTCCACCGCCTCGACCACTGTCACCGTGCGACCGGTGGCCCGCAGTGTGGCTGCGATCTCCAGCCCGATGAAACCGCCGCCGAGGATGACGACTTCGTCGCTTTGCGCGCTGAGGTCGCGGATCAGCCGCGCATCGGCCAGCGAGCGCAGCGACAGCACCCCGGACAGATCGGCACCGGGCAGCGGCAGCGTGCGCGGGCGCGAGCCTGTCGCCAGGATCAGGTGGTGGAAGGCAATCGCACCACCGCCGGCAATATCCAAGCTGCGACGTCCGGCATCGATGCGATCGATCCTGGCGCCAGGCCGGTAGTCGATGGCGCTGCCGGTATAAAAGGCCTCGCCGCGCAAGGGCTGTGGCTTGGCCTCGGCATCCTTGATGAAGGTCTTCGACAGCGGCGGCTTGTGGTAGGGCAGTTCGTCCTCGTCACCGACGAGGATCACCGGCCCGTCATAGCCGTCCTCGCGCAGACTTGCGGCCGCTTGCACGCCCGCATGACCCGCGCCGACAATGACCACACCGTTCTTCATCGCACTCAATCCCGATTCTACCTTAGGATGTTCCGCCAGATGGCAATTGTCTGGCACCGCTGCAAGCGAGCTTTGCGGGTCGCATCCGGGATGGCGACTGTCAATCGCACAGTTCAGCGGCAAGACCGGTGCAGGAAAGGGCATAAAGTTGACAGTCGTAGTTTAGAATAATTCTAAACTGTTGTTTCAATTGACTTTTCTTGCGGATTGTCATTGACATCCGACGATCTCGCAGCTTTATGGAAGCTCGCGCGTCAGCGCATCCCTTTAATGTCTGGGCCTTGAACCCTTTCGATTGGAGGCATTTTGGTGTCTTTCTTCCGCGAACCGCGCGATGGCGCGGCATCTCTTGCGCCCAGTGGCCCGCAGATGGCCTGGCGCCGGTTGCTGTGCGCGCCGTCTACAGAATTTCGGAGAAACTGGAGAGTGATTATGACAGCACGATATGGCAGCAGGCTTGCGGCGATCGGCGCCACTGCCCTGCTGACGGCGGCGGTATTCGTGTTGCCGGCGAAGGCGGAAACCGATGCAAAGGCCGTCATCAAGACCTATTCCGACATCGCGCTGGCCAAATACGAGGATTCGCTGACCACCGCGCAGGCGCTCGACAAGGCGGTCGACGCGCTGCTCGCCAACCCCTCGGCGGAAACGCTCAATGCAGCCCGTGACGCCTGGAAGGCATCGCGCGTTCCCTACCAGCAGACCGAGGTCTACCGCTTCGGCAACAAGATCGTCGACGACTGGGAAGGCAAGGTGAATTCCTGGCCGCTGGATGAAGGCTTGATCGACTACGTCGCCAAGAGCTACGGCGCCGAATCGGACGCGAACGCGCTCTACACGGCCAATGTGATCGCCAACAAGGAGATCGAGATCAACGGCAAGAAGGTCGATGCATCGAAGCTTTCGCCGGAATTCCTCTCCGGCACGCTGCAGGGAGCCGGCGGCATCGAGGCCAATGTCGCCACCGGCTATCACGCCATCGAATTCCTGCTCTGGGGCCAGGACCTGCATGGCACCGGTCCGGGTGCCGGCGAGCGCCCCTTCACCGACTACGACCTCAAGAACTGCACCGGCGGCAATTGCGACCGCCGCGCCGAGTATCTGAAATCGGCCAGCGACCTTCTGGTTTCGGATCTTCAGGAGATGGTCGGCAACTGGAAGGAAGACGGCGCCGCCCGCAAGGCTCTTGTCGATGGCGAGCCGAACACGGCGATCTCGACGATCTTCACCGGCATGGGCTCGCTGTCCTATGGCGAACTGGCCGGCGAACGCATGAAGCTCGGCCTGCTGCTGCATGATCCGGAAGAGGAGCACGATTGCTTCTCAGACAACACCTACAATTCGCATCTCTACGACGCTATCGGCATTCGCGCGGCCTATCATGCGAGCTACACGCGTCTCGACGGCACTGTCGTTTCGGGTCCTTCGGTGGCCGATATGGTGAAGGCGGCCGATCCGGCGATCGACAAGGAACTGTCTGACAAGCTCGATGTTTCGGTCGCCAAGATGGAGGCGATCAAGGCGCGTGCACTGGCCGGCGAGGCCTATGACCAGCAGATCGCCGAGGACAACATTGAGGGCAACGCCACCGTGCAGGCGGCGATCGATGCGCTGATCGATCAGACCAAGTCGATTGAGCGCGCCGTCGGCTCCCTGAAGCTCAGCACCATCGCCTTCGAAGGGTCCGACAGCCTCGACGCGCCGGACAAGGTGTTCAAGTAAGGGTCGAAAGATAGGAGATTGATCCGGAGCCGGACAACCGGCTCTGGAACGGCCTCCGCTAGAAAATCAAGCCACACGGCGCGGGAGACGCCGTCAGCCAGCCGAGCAAGCCAATGCTGATTTGTCATTGCAATATCATCACCGAGAAGGAGATCGAGCAGACGATCGTCGGGCTGCTGGACCAGGATCCCTGGCAACTGATCGTGCCGGCGAAGATCTATCATGCCATGCAAAAGCGCGGTCGCTGTTGCGGCTGCTTCCCAAATGTGGTGGAAACGATCATTCGGGTCACCGAAAATTACCACGCCCGCTCGGAGGCGAGCGGCGTGGATGTTGTTTCACACCTGGATCGCGTCAGAGGCCTGCGCGTCCAATACGGGAGCAGAATTCATGAAAGGCGATCCGCAGATCATCGAGCGGCTTAACGAGGCCCTTTTTCTGGAACTCGGGGCCGTCAATCAGTACTGGGTGCATTTCCGTCTGCTTGAGGACTGGGGATACGCCAAGCTGGCAAAGAAGGAGCGGGCGGAATCGATCGAGGAGATGCACCATGCCGACAAGCTCGTCGCCCGCATCATCTTCCTTGAAGGCCATCCGAACCTGCAGTCCGTGGCGCCGCTGCGCATCGGGCAGAACGTCAAGGAAGTGCTCGAATCCGACCTTGCCGGCGAATATGACGCACGTACCGCCTACAAGCGCTCGCGCGAAATCTGCAACGACGCCGGCGACTACGTGACGATGAAGCTGTTCGAGGAATTGCTGGCCGACGAGGAGGGTCACATCGACTTTCTCGAGACGCAGCTCGACCTGCTTGCCTCGATCGGCGAGGAGAAATACGGCCAGCTCAACGCCGCATCGGCGGACGAGGCGGAGTAAGGGCATGCGGGAATGCGGCGCCTGCTAGAATTCGTGCGCCGCTCGCGGCGGGCCAATGGCTCGCCGCTTCTTCCAAAGACGCCAGCCGGATTGGCGCCTCGGCGCTGTGTCGTGCTCGTGTTTGCGCTTGCCTCTTCGGCGATGGCGGGTGATCTTCAGCCGGCCGGGCTCGCCACGACGCGCACCGACCTCAATGCGAAGGATCAGGCGCGCGTCATCGCCGTCACCAGGCCGACCACGGATTTTTCCGGGCCAGAGCAGTTCGAGCTGATGCAAGGTGGCGCCGGCACGTCCCGAAAGGACGTCAGCCGCGATTCCTTCTCGCAATCCTCGGCCAACATCACCTTCGAGGAAGAGGGCGACTTCAAACTCGGCAATGCCCTTTTCCGCAAGAACTGGGTCTCGTCGCCATCCTCGACGCAGGCTTCGGACGGGCTCGGCCCGCTGTTCAACGAACGTGCCTGCCAGAACTGTCATCTGAAGGATGGCCGCGGCCGCCCGCCGCAGGGCGACGCCGGCACCACGTCGATGTTCCTGCGGCTGGCCCGCGACGCCAGCAGCGCGCAGGAGACGGCGGCGCTTGCCGACCACGAGGTGCTCAATTTCCCCGACCCGGTCTACGGCACGCAATTGCAGGAGCTCGCCGTACCCGGCCTGCCAGGCGAAGGCAGGATGCATATCGACTATCAGGAATGTAAGGTGGAGCTGACGGACGGCACTGTGATCTCCTTGCGCAAGCCGAGCTATTCGGTTGAAGGCCTTGGCTACGGGCCGATTGACCCACGCACCACGCTGTCGCCGCGCCTGACCCCGCCGATGATCGGCCTGGGCCTGATCGAACAGATCGCGCCGGCTGATATTCTCGCCCACGCCGATCCGGACGACAGGGACGGCGACGGCATTTCCGGCAGGCCGAACATCGTGCGCGATAGCCTGAACGGAGAACTGATGCTCGGCCGCTTCGGCTGGAAGGCGCAGACCGCTTCGATCCGCCAGCAGGCGGCGGACGCCTTTGCCGGCGACATCGGCATCTCGACGCCCGAAGAGCCGAAGCATTGGGGCGATTGCACTGCTGCGGAGGCAAAATGCCTGGCCATGCCGAACGGCGTGCAGCAGCGTCTTGGCCCGGTCGAGGCGCCGTCGCCGGTGATGGATCTCGTCACCTTCTATTCGCAGAACCTGGCCGTGCCGTCGCGCCGGGACCTCGCCCTGCCGGACGTGCTCGCGGGCAAAAAAACATTCTACGAGATCGGCTGCATTGTCTGCCACACGCCGAAATTCGTCACGCGCCGCGATACGCCCAACAAGGCGCAGGCCTTCCAGTTGATCTGGCCCTATTCCGACTTCCTGCTGCACGACATGGGGCCTGATCTGGCCGATGGCCAGGCCGCGGGCGATGCGACGGGCACTGAATGGCGCACGCCGCCGCTGTGGGGCATCGGCCTGACCGAGACGGTCAACGGCAATTCCTTCTTCCTGCATGACGGGCGCGCGCGCAGCCTGACCGAGGCGATCCTGTGGCATGGCGGCGAGGCGCAGAAAGCGCGCGACCGCTTTGCCGCCGCCAGTGCGACTGAGCGTGACGCGCTGCTCAAATTCCTGGAGTCACTGTGATGTTCAAGCGTTCTGCATTGTTTCTCGCTCTTCCGCTGGCCCTGCTGGGCGTTGCCCCTGCGTCGGCGGCGGTCAAAGCCTCCGACATCATCCAGCGGGCGATCGATGGCTTCGTCCGCCCGGCCTATGCCGGCCTGCACGAGCAGGCGGAAGCCTTGACCGGATCCATGCGCAAGCTGTGCGTCACGCCCTCCCAAGGAGAGCTCGATGCGGCACGCGCAGAATTCTCCGCCACCGTCTATGCCTGGTCGTCAGCCGAAATCATCGGCTTCGGGCCGATCAAGGAGAACAACCGGCTGGAACGCATGCTGTTCTGGCCGGATCGCAAGAGCATTGGCCTGAAGCAGGTGCAGGCGGCTCTGTCGGCCAAGGATCCGACCGCCACCGATCCGGCACAACTGGCTGGCAAGAGCGTTGCGATGCAGGGGCTGGGCGCGCTCGAATTCGTTCTTTACGGCGACGGCGCCGATGCACTTGCCGGCAAGGATGATCCCTATCGCTGCGCTTATGGCACTGCTGTTGCCGGCAACGTCGAAACCATGGCTGGCGAGGTCAGCGCAGCCTGGAACAAGCCGGACGGCTTTGCAGCACTTTGGGCCAATCCGGGGCCGCAGAACCCCCTCTACCGCGACGGCAATGAAGCGGTGACCGAACTGGTCGGCGTCTTCGTCAATGAGCTGGAAATGGTGCGCGACGTGCGCTTGAAAGGGTTTTTCGGCGGCAAGCCGGATGCGGACAAGCCGAAACAGGCAATCTACTGGCGCTCGCAAAACACCACCGCGTCACTGGCTGGAAATCTCTCCGGCATCGATACGCTGTTCCAGGCCTCGAAGCTGGGCGATGCCCTGCCGGACGATGCGCGCTGGATGGCCGAATCGATCCACATCCAGCTGGTCAACGGTGTCGCCACCGCCAAGGCCGTCAGCGGTCCAATCGACAAGGAGCTTGCCGATCCGGCGCTGCGCGACAAGCTCGATCATTTCGCGCTGATCACCTCCAGCCTGTCGACCCTGATCGGCACCAGGTTGACCGCCGAATTCGGCCTGACCGCAGGCTTCTCCTCGCTGGATGGGGACTGAAATTGAAAACCCTTCTGATAGATCGCCGCGATTTCCTGAGAGCCGCAGGCGTTGGCTTCATAGCGGCGATGGCGCCATCGGCCTGGGCAACGACGCTTGCGGCCGACGCTGTCTTCGCCACCGCTTTCGTCAAACGCGACGGCAGCTTTGGCGCTGCCGTCCTGTCCGAGGCCGGCAAGGTCCTGCATGCGATCGACCTGCCCGATCGCGGCCACGACGTCACTTTCGATCCCATATCGAAACGCTCGGTGGTCTTCGCGCGCCAGCCCGGCACCTTCGCCGTGGTTTTCGACCACTCGGGCCGTGACGCGCCGATGACCATCGCCAGCATCGCCGGCCGGCATTTCTTCGGCCATGGCGTGTTCTCGGCCGACGGTGCGCTGCTCTATGCCACCGAAAACGACTTCGACAACGCCGCTGGCGTCGTCGGCGTCTACGATGCGCGGACCAAGTTCAACCGCATCGGCGAGTTCCCGACCTACGGCATGGGTCCGCACGAGCTTCTGCTGCTGGGCGACGGCAGGACGATCGCCGTTGCCAATGGCGGCATCGAGACCCATCCGGATTACGGCCGCGCCGAGCTCAACATCGCCACCATGAAGCCGTCCTACGTGCTGATCGACCGCGTTACCGGCGATCTCATCGAGAAACACGAATTGCCGGCCGCACTGCACCAGCTGTCGATCCGCCACATGGACACCGATCTGTCCGGAACCGTCTGGTTCGGCTGCCAGTACAGGGGGCCGGGCACCGATCGTCCGTTGCTGGTCGGTCGCGCCACGCGCGGCAAGGATTTGCAGCTGCTCGACATGCCGCAGGACGTTTTGTCCGGCTTCCGCAACTACATAGGCTCGGTCGCCGCCAATCCGGCTGCCGGCACGGTCGCGGTCTCCTCGCCGGAAGGCAACTCGCTTGTCGTGATCGATGCGGCCAGCGGCCGGGTCGTCACGAACAGCGCGTTGGTCGAGGTCTGCGGCGTGGCTCCCGATGGAACCGGCTTCATGGCCACCACCGGCGCCGGCGAGATCGTCGAGGGCAGCGGTGCGACACGCTCCGAACCGGACTATGTCTGGGACAACCACATGCTGCGCATCGAACAGGCCGCATAGGCTACAAGCGAAGCCGCTTGACGAATTATGCACTATCCCCTTGCGGTGGCGGGCCGTGGCGGGCACAGGGAATTGTTTTTCGAACCGGTTGCTTCATGAAATTGCTTGCCATCGACTGTGCCGCCAACCTCTGCGCCGCCTGCGTCTATGACGCGACGGCGAAGCGGGAGCTTGGCCGTTCGGTGCTCGATCTCGGCAAGGGTCATGCCGAACAGCTGATGGCGGTCATAGCCGAAGCGCTGGCGGCAAGCGCAATCGACTATGCAGGTCTTGGCACTATCGCCGTCTCCGTCGGCCCCGGTTCCTTCACCGGTCTGCGCGTCGGCGTCTCGACCGCGCGTGGCCTGGCGCTGGCGCTGAAGGTACCGGCGATCGGGGTGACGACACTGGAGGCGCTGGCTGCCGAAGCAGCAGCGGCATTTCCCGGTCGCGCCGTGCTGGCGGTGCTCGATGCCGGCCGTGAGGAGATCCACGCGGCCTTTTACGACCAAATGTCAGCCTTGACTTACGGTCCGGCCGTGGCCACGCTGGCTGACGTGGTGGCAATGGCGATGGAAACGTCTCCAGTGCTTGCCGGCACCGCGGCAGCGCTCATTAGCGCATCGGCCGGGCGCGAATTCGATGCCGGCCCTCGGACGGCCACCGCCGACATTGTCACCTACGCCCGACTGGCTGCCGCCAAGGGCGCGGGCGAACGGCCGAAACCACTCTATCTGCGCGGCGCCGACGCCAAGCCGCAGGCCGGGTTCATTCTTTCAAGGCAAGAAAATTAGATGCGCATACCTTTTCTCCAACCGCGCCGCCGGGACTATGCGCTCGAGCCGCTGAGGATCGCCGACAGTCCGGCGGTCTCGCTGCTGCATCGCGAGGACTTTGTCCGCCCCTGGACCGATGGCGAATTCGCCGCCTTGCTCGAACAGGACACGGTGTTCGGCTATGCCGCGCGCGAAACCGGACAGGGCTCCAAGCCGCCCGTCGGCTTCGTGCTGGCGAGGCTTGCGGCAGGCGAGGGCGAGATCCTGACCGTCGCGGTGGCGCGATCGCATCGCCGGCAGGGGCTGGGCTGGCAATTGATGGACGCGGTGTTGCGCGAACTGCACGCGCAGCGCGCCGAAGCGCTCTTCCTCGAGGTCGACGAGACCAATGTCGCGGCGATCGCGCTTTATCGTCGGCTGGGCTTCCGCGAGGTCGGCAAGCGGCCGAATTACTACAGATCGGCCGAACACGGACCGACCGGCGCGCTTGTCATGCGCCGCGATCTTCGCTAGCGAGACGGCCGGGATGGGGCGATGATCAAGAAAATCAGGATTTTCCTGGCGCTGGGCCTCGTTGTCGCCGGTTCGCTGGTCCTCGTGCCGTTACAGATCCTGTCGATGAAGACCGGCTGGTGGCCGGAAACCTTCATCCTCAAGATCTGGCACAGGCTGATCATCAGGGCGCTCGGCATGCGCATCCATGTCAAAGGAACGCTGTCCGACAAGCGCCCTTTGTTGGTGGCGTCCAATCACATCTCCTGGACCGACATCATGGTGCTGGGCTCTTTTGCCGATGTGAAGTTCATCGCGAGAGCCGATATGGAAGGCTGGCCGCTGATCGGCATGCTGTCGAAGCTGCAGCGCACCGTGTTCATCGAGCGCGAGCGCAAGCGTTCGTCGGGCGACCAGGCAAGCGAGATAGCCAGCCGCATGGCCAAGGGCGATGCGATGGTGCTGTTTGCCGAGGGCTCGACCGGTGACGGCAATATGGTCCTGCCGTTCAAGAGCACGCTGTTCGGCGCCGCCTCGATGGCCATTTCGGAAGGCGCGGCGGAACAGGTGTTCATCCAGCCGGTGGCGATCGCCTATACGCGTCTGCATGGCGTGCCGCTCGGCCGCCGGCATCGCCCGCTTGCCGCCTGGATCGGCGATGAGGATTTGATGCCGCATCTCAAGGTTCTGCTCGCGGAGGGCGCACTCGACGTCGAGGTGCATTTCGGCGAGGCAATCGCCTTTTCCAAGGGTTCGAACCGCAAGGAGACGTCGAAACTGATGGAAAGCCAGGTGCGTGAGATGATGCAGGCGGCGCTTGCCGACCCGCGGCCGAGCCGCTAGCCCCGGCATGCCCTTGCTGGCGCGGGCCGAGAATCGTCTGTTTTTTGTCACGGAAAGGCGTTAGAAGCCGCCTTATGGACTTGAACACGATAGAAAGCGACGACATCGGCACTACGGCTGGACAGCCGGCGGTGCTTCCCGCGGCAGCGAGAAAAGTCTTCATCAAGACCTATGGCTGCCAGATGAATGTCTATGATTCACAGCGTATGGCCGATGCGCTGGCTGCCGACGGCTATTCCGCGACCGATGCCATTGGCGAGGCTGACCTGGTGCTGCTGAACACCTGTCATATCAGGGAGAAGGCGGCCGAAAAGGTCTATTCCGAGCTCGGCCGTATCCGCGACATGAAAGCCGAGCGTGCCCTGGCCGGCCGCGAGATGCTGGTCGGCGTCGCCGGCTGCGTGGCGCAGGCCGAAGGCGCCGAGATCATCCGCCGTTCGCCGGCCGTCGACCTGGTCATCGGCCCGCAGACTTATCACCGGCTTCCCGACGTGCTGGCGCGGGTGCGCGGCGGCGAAAAGATCGTCGAGACCGACTACGCCATCGAGGACAAGTTCGAGCATCTGCCGCAGCCCAAGCGCGCCGAGGTCATCAAGCGCGGCGTCACCGCCTTCCTCACCGTGCAGGAAGGCTGCGACAAGTTCTGCACCTTCTGCGTTGTGCCCTACACAAGGGGCTCCGAAGTCTCCCGGTCGGTGGCGCAGATTGTCGCGGAGGCTGAGCGCCTGGCCGAAGCCGGCGTGCGCGAAGTGACGCTGCTTGGCCAGAACGTCAATGCCTGGCATGGCCAGGGCGAGAACGGCCAGGAGTGGGGCCTTGGCCGCCTGCTGTTCAGGCTGGCCGAAATCCCCGGGCTGGCGCGTCTGCGCTACACCACCAGCCACCCGCGCGACATGGATGACGAACTGATAGCGGCTCATCGCGATCTGCCGGCGTTGATGCCCTATCTGCATCTGCCGGTGCAATCAGGCTCCGATCGTATCCTCAAGACGATGAATCGCCGGCACACGGCGGGGGATTATCTGGCGCTGCTCGACCGTATCCGTACCGCGCGGCCTGACATCGCGCTCTCCGGCGACTTCATCGTCGGCTTTCCCGGCGAGACCGAGGCGGATTTCGAGGCGACGATGGAACTGGTGCGTCAGGTGAATTACGCCTCGGCCTTCTCGTTCAAATATTCGCCGCGCCCCGGCACGCCAGGCGCCGAAATGTCCGATCATGTGCCGGAAACGGTCAAGGACGAGCGCTTGCAGCGGCTGCAGGCTCTGCTTGTGAAACAGCAGCAGGATTTCGGCTTGAGCCTCGTTGGAAGCACCATCGACACGCTGATCGAGAAGCCCGGCCGTCAGGCCGGCCAGAAGGTTGGCCGCTCACCTTGGCTGCAGCCGGTTATTGTTGATGAAAAGGCCGGCGAAATCGGTGACATTATCCAGGTGCGAATCACGAAGACGGGCTACAACAGCCTGTTCGCCGAATTGGCCCGAGGGTCTCGGCAGATGAGGAGAGACGGTTGAGCGCAGCAGAGCTGAAGAACCTGCCCCCGGTACCGGCATCTGGGGCTTCTGACATGGCGCACATCGTTCTGACTTTCGACAACAACAAGCTTGCCAGCGCCCTTTATGGTCAGTTCGACGAAAACCTCGCCAGGCTGGAGCAGAAGCTTGGCGTCGACATCCGCTCACGCGGCAACCAGCTGACCATCAAGGGTTCGGCGTCGGCCGCCGAGCAGGCGCGCCGTGCGCTCGACAATCTCTACGGCATTCTCCAGAAGGGCGTCGATATCGGCCAGTCCGACGTCGACGGCGCAGTGCGCATGGCGATCGCCGCCGACGATCAGCTGACGCTGCCAACGCTGGAACGCAAGGGCAAGGTCTCCGCTGCCCAGATCACCACCCGCAAGAAGACGATCTATGCCCGCTCGCTCAACCAGGACGCCTATATGCGGGCGCTGGAACGGTCGGAACTGGTGTTCGGCATCGGCCCGGCCGGCACCGGCAAGACCTATCTGGCGGTGGCGCATGCGGCGATGCTGCTCGAGCGCGGCATGGTCGAGCGCATCATTCTCTCGCGGCCTGCGGTCGAGGCCGGCGAACGGCTGGGCTTCCTGCCTGGCGACATGAAGGAGAAGGTCGATCCCTATCTGCGGCCGCTCTATGACGCGCTCTACGACATGATGCCGGCCGACAAGGTCGAGCGCGCCATTGCCGCCGAAGTGATCGAGATCGCGCCGCTCGCCTTCATGCGCGGCCGCACGCTGGCGCATGCCGCCGTCATCCTCGACGAGGCGCAGAACACCACGCCGATGCAGATGAAGATGTTCCTGACGCGTCTGGGCGAAAACTCGCGGATGATCGTCACCGGCGATCCGACCCAGATCGACCTTCCCTCGAACACCAAATCGGGCTTGGTCGAAGCCTTGCGGGTGCTGGACGGCGTGGCGGGCGCGGTCACCGTGCGCTTCAACGACGGCGACGTGGTCCGCCATCCGCTGGTGGCGGAAATCGTCAGGGCCTACGACCGGGACGCCAAGCTGGCGCGTGGCCTCGGCGCCGAGAATTGACGTTGGCGATGCGGCTTCATGCCTGAGGACATAATATCCGGCGACGGGACTGTTCCCGTCGACATCGACATATCGATTGAGGCGGGCAACTGGCCCGACGAGGCAAGCCTGACGCGGCTGGTCGATCGCGCCGTCAAGGCGGCTTGTGCCGAAACCGGCGTTAAGGGCCGTTCCGAACTCAGCCTCGTTTTTACCGACGACGCCCATATCCAGGTTCTCAACGCCGGCTGGCGCGACAAGGACAAACCGACCAACGTCTTGTCTTTCCCGGCTTTTCCGTTTGCGCAAGGCGGTCCGTTGCCGCCGATGCTGGGCGACATCGTGCTGGCCGCCGAAACGGTCGCCCATGAAGCGGCACTGGAAGACAAGCCGGTCGAGAACCATATCACCCATCTCGTCATCCACGGCCTGCTGCATCTGCTGGGCTACGATCACGAGACCGACACTGAGGCCGAGGCGATGGAAGCCGTCGAACGCGCAGCGCTCGCAAGGCTTGCCATTCCTGACCCCTACGCGTAACTACATCTGACCAATTGACCGGACGACGATGAACGACAAACCAGAGACTGCCGCCCGCCCCGACGCCGGCAGTGCGACCAAGGCTTCCGATACGTCGGAAGAGGGATCAAGTCCGAGTACCGTCACCTCTGGTGCTAGCAGTACCTCCGCTGCTGCCGGCACCGGCAGCGCTGTCGGCGAAACATCGCCTGCCGGTCCATCCCTGTTCGACCGCGTTCTGGGCCTGTTCAGGCAACGCAACGGAACCAGCCTGCGTGAGGAAATCGCCGGCGCGCTTGCCGAAACGACGAGCGATGCCGGCGCCTTCTCGCCCGGCGAACGCGCCATGCTCAACAACATCCTGCGGCTGCGCGAAGTGCGCGTCGAGGACGTCATGGTACCGCGCACCGATATCCAGGGGGTCGAGATCACGACGACGCTCGGCGATCTGCTGGGCACTTTCGAACAATCCGGCCATTCGCGTATGCCGGTCTATTCCGAGACGCTCGATGATCCGCGCGGCATGGTCCATATCCGTGACGTGCTGGCTCACATCACCAAGATCGCGCGCGTCAAGAAGGGCCGCACGACCAGGAAAACGCCTGCCGCCACGGTACTCGACCTCGCCCAGGTCGATCTTGCGCGCACCATTGGCGACCTCAATCTGATCCGCCCGGTGCTGTTCGTGCCGCCGTCGATGCTTGCCTCCGACCTCATGGGCCGCATGCAGACGACGCGCACCCAGATGGCGCTGGTCATCGACGAATATGGCGGCACCGACGGTCTTGCCTCGCTGGAGGACATTGTCGAGATGGTGGTCGGCGACATCGAGGACGAGCATGACGACGACGAGCCGATGATCATCCAGAGCGGCGACGGCGTGTTCATCGTCGACGGCAAGGCCGAGATCGACGACGTCGCCAAGATGATCGGCGGGGATTTCGCCGCCGGCGAACATGGCGAATATGTCGACACGATCGGCGGCATGATCTTCAACACGCTTGGCCGCGTTCCGGCCCGCGGCGAGGTGGTGCAGGCCATACCCGGCTTCGAGTTCCACGTCCTCGACGCCGATCCGCGCCGCGTCAAGCGCGTGCGCATCGTGCAGAGCCAGAAGGGTGAGCGCCGCCGGCGCGCCACCGCGCGCACCGAACAGGCGTAAGCGTTACGCTCGCCCGATGACTGTCGACGACCCATTCAAGCATCCAAGTCTGGGCTCCGGTGTTTTCTATAAGGACCCTCGTGCCGCGCTGGACTGGCTGGAAGCAGCCTTCGGCTTCGAGCGCAGCATGGTGGTCAGCGATGCCGAGGGAACGCTCGTCCACGCCGAGATGCGGTTCGGCGACGGATACATCATCGTCGATTCCGAATGGACCGACCACGTCGCCAGCCCGGCTTCCGTCTCGGGCAAGAACACTCAGTCGGTCTATATCAGGCTGAAGGACGGCATCGACGTCCATTGCGAGCAGGCTCGTGCGGCCGGTGCTGATATAATCCAGGAGCCGACGGATCAGTTCTACGGCGAGCGCCAGTATCGGGCTCGCGACCCCGAGGGCCATGTCTGGACCTTCACACAGACCATCCGCTCGGTTCCGCGCGAGGAGGCCGAACGGCTGGGCGGCGTTCAAATCGACGGTTGGCACCGGTAGAGCTGGGCCGGAGCTTGCATCACAGCGGCCATCCGGCGTTTGGAGCGCGGACCGTGGCCTGTTAAATCTTGCGTCCTGATTCGCGCGACTCGGAAGTATGCATGGAGCGCCTCACCGGCCGGATAATTCTGCTTTGGGGTTGGCGGCGTGCGCTCGTGGCGTTTCTCGCAGGCGCCCTGGCGGTGCTTGGGCAGGCGCCTTACGACTTCTTCGCCGCCTGTTTCGTCTCGTTTCCGCTGCTGGTCTGGCTGCTCGACGGCGCCACCGGCGAAGCTTCCGGCAGCTTGTTTCGTCGCCTGCGGCCGGCTTTCGCCGTCGGTTGGTGGTTCGGTTTCGGCTATTTCCTCGCCGGCCTCTGGTGGATCGGTTCGGCGCTGCTGGTCGAGGCCGACAGCTTTGCCTGGGCGCTTCCCTTCGCGGTGGTCGGCATTCCTTTCATGCTCGCCTTTTTCTACGGCTTTGCGGCAATCGTTGCTCGGCTGCTGTGGAGCAACGACATTGGCCGCATCGCCGCCCTTGCCTTCGGCTTCGGCCTGGCGGAATGGCTGCGCGATTTCCTGTTCACCGGTTTTCCCTGGAATGCCGTCGGCTACGCGGCCATGCCCGTGCCGCTGCTGATGCAGAGCGTCTCGGTGACGGGCATGATCGGCATGAACGCGCTCGCGGTGTTCGTCTTCGCACTGCCGGCACTGCTGGCGGCACGTCGGCATCTGCGCCTCGGCGCGGCACTGTTTGTGGTGCTCGCCGCCGCCCATGTCGGCTTCGGCTATGCCAGGCTTGCCGCTCCCGAACCGCCGGCTTCACACAGCCTGGATGTCCGCATCGTCCAGCCGGCCGTGGACCTGTCGGAAAAATGGGATGCCTCGGTGCGCGACCGCATCTTCGCGGTCCTGATGGGGCTCTCGGCCAAGGCGCCGGACCCAGGCCATCAAAAACCGCAACTGATCCTGTGGCCCGAAACCTCGGTGCCTTTCCTCTTCACCGAGCGTCCGGACGCATTGACGGCGCTGGGGGACATGCTCGGACCCGGCCAGATGCTGATTGCCGGCGTCGTTCGCGAGGAAGGCGGTTCGGCCGCGAATGCCGACAGCCGTTACTACAACTCTGTGGTGGCGATCGACGACAAGGGTGAAATCACGGACGCAGTCGACAAGGTTCACCTTGTGCCGTTCGGCGAATACCTGCCCTTCGCCGATCTGCTCCAGCGTTTCGGCATCGAGCAACTGGTTGCCGGGCCGATGAGTTTCGCGGCCGGCAATGAGCGGCACGCCATCACGCTGCCCGATGGCATCCGTGCGCTGCCATTTATCTGTTATGAGGTGATCTTTCCCGATCTTGTGGCAGTTGACGCTGCGTCAGCGCAGCTTATTGTGAACGTTACCAACGATGCGTGGTTCGGCGACACGCCGGGTCCGTATCAGCATTTCAGGCAGGCCCAGATCCGTGCGGTGGAAAATGGATTGCCATTGGTGCGTGTTGCCAACAACGGCATCTCGGCCGTCGTGGATCCGCGCGGGCGTATCGTCGATGCGCTTGCGATCGACGCGCGCGGCGCCATCGATGCCCACATACCGATTTCCGGACAAGCTGTCATATCTCCCGGCCAACGGCGCATTAACGGAATGCTGATCATGTTGCTGTTTGCCGTTGGGGCAGCGCTGTTGAACGTAAGGCAAAGGCTACGGGTGAATTGACAGCCAACACATTAGAAACTCATACTGTAAGTGCCTGAAAATTTCTCGAAGCCGGTGGATCGTTCTGTTGGGGCAGTTGCCTCCGGCTTCGTTCGGGCAGGAAAAAATAGAAAAGCCGAAAAAATTCGGCGAGGAAAAAATGACAGAAGACAACAAGAAGAAACCGAATCCGATCGACATCCATGTTGGCAGTCGCATTCGGCTTCGCCGCAACATGCTGGGAATGAGCCAGGAAAAGCTGGGAGAAAACCTCGGCATCACATTTCAACAGATTCAGAAATATGAAAAAGGCACCAACCGCGTCGGTGCCAGCCGATTGCAGGCGATAGCGTCCATACTCGGCGTGCCTGTCGCCTTCTTTTTCGAGGACGCGCCCGGCCAGGAGCCCGTGGCGGGCCGTGGATTTGCCGAGGACGCGTCGATGGCTTTCGCCGTCGAATTCTGCGGCAGTCCCGAAGGCCTCCAGCTCAACCGGGCCTTTGTCAAGATCGCCGATGCCAAGGTGCGCCGCAGGATCATAGACCTGGTCAAGTCCCTCTCCAGCGACGATCCCGACTGATCCTCAATTACGCCGCCACCGCCGGCGCCCTGCCGCTGGTGGCACAAGATAACTGCATCGACATTC
Source organism: Mesorhizobium sp. M7A.F.Ca.US.008.03.1.1 (assembly GCF_003997495.1). Classification (GTDB taxonomy): domain Bacteria; phylum Pseudomonadota; class Alphaproteobacteria; order Rhizobiales; family Rhizobiaceae; genus Mesorhizobium. Next base: position 315,894 of record NZ_RZRU01000003.1, read on the forward strand.
AGGCCAGAGCCGAAGCACCGCTTGACGAGCGGCGCTTCGCCCCGCTAACACGTGGCGCGCCAAAATCGGCAGCCTGCCGATCGTTTTTCAAGAGGGGACACCCGTGACGCGGCAGAACTACTTCTTTACCTCGGAATCCGTTGCCGAGGGCCATCCCGACAAAGTCTGCGACCGGATTTCCGACGAGATCGTCGATCTGGTCTATCGCGAAGCCAAGAAGACCGGCATGGATCCGTGGAAAGTCCGTGTCGCCTGCGAGACGCTGGCCACCACCAACCGTGTCGTCATCGCCGGCGAAGTGCGTGTTCCGGACACGCTGCTCAAGAGGGACAAGGCCGGCAATATTCTCAAGGATGCCGCCGGGCATTCGGTCGTCAATCCGGCCAAGTTCAAGTCGGTCGCTCGCAAGGCGATCCGCGAAATCGGCTACGAGCAGGCCGGCTTCCACTGGAAAACGGCGAAGATCGAGGTTCTGCTGCACGGCCAGTCTCCTGACATCGGCCAAGGCGTCGACAATGCCTCCGACCGTCAGGGCGAAGAGGGTGCCGGCGACCAAGGCATCATGTTCGGTTACGCCTGCCGCGAGACGCCGGATCTGATGCCGGCGCCGATCTACTACAGCCACAAGATCCTCGAACTGCTGGCTGCCGCCCGTCACGAGGGCAGCGGTGAAGCCGGCAAGCTCGGGCCGGACGCCAAGAGCCAGGTCACCGTTCGCTATGTCGACGGCAAGGCCGCCGAAGCGACGCAGATCGTGCTGTCCACGCAGCATCTCGATGCGAGCTGGGATTCGAAGAAGGTCCGCAAGGTCGTCGAACCCTATATCCGGGAGGCGCTGGGCGAGCTGAAGATCGCCGACAACTGCATGTGGTACATCAATCCGACCGGCAAGTTCGTCATTGGCGGACCGGACGGCGACGCCGGGCTGACCGGCCGCAAGATCATCGTCGACACCTATGGCGGTGCCGCACCGCATGGCGGCGGCGCCTTCTCCGGCAAGGACACCACCAAGGTGGATCGTTCGGCGGCCTATGCAGCACGCTATCTGGCCAAGAACGTCGTGGCGGCGAAACTCGCCGACCGCTGCACCATCCAGCTTTCCTACGCTATCGGCGTTGCCCAGCCGCTGTCGGTCTATGTCGACCTGCACGGCACCGGCAAGGTCGACGAGGCAAAGCTCGAGGAGGCGCTGCGCACCGTGATGGATCTGTCGCCGTCCGGCATCCGCCGCCATCTCGATCTCAACAAGCCGATCTATGCCAAGACGTCGTCCTACGGCCATTTCGGCCGCAAGGCCGGCCGTGATGGGTCTTTCTCCTGGGAAAAGACCGATCTCGCCAAGGCGCTCAAGGACGCGGTCGCCGCCTGACAGCGGCGCCGCAAAGTCCCGCCATGGATCCGAAGGACAGACCAAGCCGCGCGACCGAAGCTTTTTTCGGTCGCCGGCGCGGCAAGACCATGCGTCCGCAGCAGGCGGCCGCTCTGGAAAGCGGTTTCGGCACATACCGGCTCGATCTGACGGCTGAACCGCCGGCCGATCTGCGCATTCTGTTTGAAGCCGATGTTAGCGCGATTCGCCTCGAGATCGGCTTCGGTGGCGGCGAACATCTCCTGCATCGCGGGATCGAGGCGCCTTCGATCGGTTTCATCGGCGTCGAGCCGTTCGTCAACGGCATGGCCAAGATGATGATGGCGGTGCGCGAGAAACCGCTCGCCAATCTGCGGGTTTATGACGACGACGCCACCCGGCTGCTCGACTGGCTGCCGCAAGCCTCGCTCGACGGCATCGATCTGCTCTATCCCGATCCCTGGCCGAAGAAGAAACACTGGAAGCGGCGCTTCGTCAGCCCGGTCAATCTCGAGCGGTTCGCGCGTGTGCTGAAGCCTGGTTCAAAATTCCGCTTCGCGTCCGATATCGACACCTATGTCAACTGGACCCTGCTGCACTGCCGTGCGCATGGCGCGTTCGCGTGGCAGGCTTCGGAGGCGGCGGATTGGCACCGGCCTTACAATGGCTGGCCGGGGACGCGTTACGAGGCGAAGGCCATTCGTGAGGGACGGCGGCCGGCCTATCTCACTTTTGTCAGAACATAGGCCCGCCCAAGGCGCACTAGCGTTGCAAAGGCGGGTATCATCCACTCGCCAGGTTCAGAAACGGCCGATCCTGTTGAAGACAGCCGGATCCACACCGAGCTTGCGCAAATCGCCGGCGCGCGGCTTGCGGCCCGCTTCCACGGCACGCGAGGCAGCGACTGCGCTGCCAAATGTCGTGAAGAGTTCGCCGATGGCGGATAAGATCTTGCGGTTGGTCATGGTCATGCCCTTTCGGTGCTGTGTCGTGCAATCATCTTTGTGCAATGCACCGCAGATGGGGATGCCGCGGCAAAGCTCACAGGGGTTTCGCCGCATGGAGGCCATGCGTCTGGCGCAACACTGGCGCCACACGGCTTTTGTTCGGCCTGCACGGCGGGCTTGAAACACCGGCCATGATCGTTTATATCAGCCTCAAATTCTTGGTCGGTATGACGAAGAGTGGGTCCACCCGGTCCCGCTCTTTTTTATTACCTGCCGATAACTTCGGTTAGAGCGACAGGACTTCAATGACTGCAACGGCAAACGAGGGCGACGATCGCATCATCCGCGAAAGCGGCATCGATGCGCGCATCGCGCTGATCGTCCAGCCGGTCCTGCGTGGCATCGGCTTCCGCCTCGTGCGGGTGCATCTGTCGGGTCAGAACGGGCTGACGCTGCAGATCATGGCCGAACGCGAGGACGGCACCATGACCGTCGAGGATTGCGAAGAGGTCAGCCGCGCGGTGTCGCCGTCGCTCGATGTCGACGATCCGATCGAAAAGGCCTATCACCTTGAGGTCTCGTCGCCCGGCATCGACCGGCCGCTGGTCCGCAAATCGGATTTCACGACCTGGACGGGCCATCTGGTGAAGATGGAAACATCGATCGTCGTTGCCGACCGCAAGCGGTTCAAGGGCAAGATCGTCGAGGCCGGCGAAGACGATGTGCTGATCGAGCGCGAAAAGGCTGCCTATGGCGAGGAGCCGACGGTGCGGGTCCCCTATGACGCGATTTCCGAAACGCGCCTGATCCTGACCGACGATCTCATCCGCGATGCCCTGTCGAAGGACAACAGGGCGCGCAAGGAAGCCAAAAGACACCGCGGCGAACCGGACGATGACGTACCCGAGGGTACGGAAACGGACGCCACGGTAGAACACGAACAGGAACTATGATTGAGCTGCCGGGCGCAAAGGTCCGGCAAACAGGCTCGGGAGAAAAACGATGGTTGTAAGCGCCAACAGACTTGAACTGCTGCAGATCGCCGACGCGGTCGCGCGTGAAAAGTCGATCGACAAGTCGATCGTTATCGCCGCCATGGCCGATGCGATCCAGAAGGCGGCGCGCTCGCGTTACGGTCAGGAGACCAACATCCGCGCCGACATCAACCCGAACACCGGTGAGATGAAGCTGCAGCGGCTGATGGAAGTGGTTGAGAAGGTCGATGACTACGCCACGCAGATCGCCATTTCCTCGGCTCGCGAGCGCAATCCGGACGCCCAGCTCGGCGACTTCATCGCCGAACAGCTGCCGCCCATGGATTTCGGCCGCATCGCCGCCCAGTCGGCCAAGCAGGTCATCGTCCAGAAGGTCCGCGAGGCCGAACGCGACCGCCAGTATGACGAGTACAAGGACCGCATCGGCGAGATCGTCAACGGCACCGTCAAGCGCGTCGAATACGGCAACGTCATCGTCGATCTCGGCCGCGGCGAAGCGATCATCCGCCGCGATGAGCTGATCCCGCGCGAGAACTACAAATATGGCGACCGCGTCCGCGCCTATGTCTACGATGTGCGCCGCGAGCAGCGCGGCCCGCAGATTTTCCTGTCGCGTACCCATCCGCAGTTCATGGCCAAGCTGTTCACCATGGAAGTGCCGGAAATCTATGACGGCATCATCGAGATCAAGTCGGTCGCCCGCGACCCAGGTTCGCGCGCCAAGATCGCCGTCATCTCGCGCGACAGCTCGATCGATCCGGTCGGCGCCTGCGTCGGCATGCGCGGCAGCCGCGTCCAGGCCGTCGTCGGCGAATTGCAGGGCGAGAAGATCGACATCATTCCGTGGTCGCCTTCGGCGGCGTCCTTCATCGTCAACGCGCTGCAGCCGGCGGAAGTCGCCAAGGTCGTGCTCGACGAGGATGCCGAACGCATCGAAGTCGTGGTTCCCGACGACCAGCTGTCGCTGGCCATCGGCCGCCGCGGTCAGAACGTGCGTCTCGCTTCGCAGCTGACCGGTTGGGATATCGACATCCTGACCGAGGCCGAAGAATCCGAGCGCCGCCAGAAGGAATTCGTCGAGCGTTCGTCGCTGTTCATGGAAGCCCTCGACGTCGACGAGATGGTCGGCCAGGTGCTGGCCTCCGAAGGCTTCACCAGCGTTGAGGAAGTCGCGTATGTTGATTCCGGCGAGATCGCCTCGATCGACGGTTTCGACGAGGACACCGCTTCGGAAATCCAGACCCGCGCACGCGAATATCTGGAGAAGATCGAGGCCGAGCACGACGACAAGCGCAAGGCGCTCGGCGTTTCGGACGAATTGCGCGAAATCCCCGGCGTCACCACCGCCATGATGGTGACGCTTGGCGAGGACGGCGTGAAGACGATCGAGGATTTCGCCGGCTATGCCGCCGACGACCTGACCGGCTGGAAGGAACGCAAGGACGGCGAGACAAAAGTCTATCCGGGCGTGCTGGCCAATCATGGCGTGACCCGCGCAGACGCCGAACAGATGGTTCTGGCCGCCCGCCTCAAGGCCGGCTGGATCACCGAAGACGAGCTTGCAGCCGAAGAAGTCTCGGCTGACGAAGCCGTTGGTGCGTGAGGTGAAACCGCATCGCACCGAACCCGCCCTTGGACGAGATGAACGATCGCACCTGCATCGTTACGCGCAAACAAGCCGAACCGGATGATCTGATCCGGTTCGTCGTCGGCCCGGATTCGGCCGTCGTTCCCGACATCAAGAGAAATCTGCCCGGTCGCGGTTGCTGGGTGAGCGCCGACCGCCTACATATCGACAAGGCTGCGGCGAAGAACCTCTTTGCCCGCGCCTTCAAGGCACAGGTGGTCGTGCCGCCCGATCTCGGCGGCATGGTCGACGGGCTGCTTTCCAGGTACGCTCTGGGCATGCTTGGTCTTGCCCGTAAGGCGGGCGCAATTTCGCTTGGCGCTACCAAGGTCGAAAGTGCTGTCCGCGGTGGATTGGCGCTTTTCGTGCTTCACGCGACCGAGGCGTCCGACGACGGCGTGCGCAAGATCAGCCAGGCGCGACGGGCAACAGTCCATCTCGGCGGGCCCGCCATCCTTGCCTACAAACTTTTCTCCGAGGCCGAGTTGAGCTTGGCATTGGGGGGTACAAATGTGATACATGCTGCCGTTCTCGCGGGAGACGCGGGCAGGGCGGTCCAGAAGCGCATGGTTGCGCTCGACCGGTATCGGGGCGGTTCCCCGGACGATCTGGCAATGCTTGCGGCTGTTGCTGACGAAGATGATGCCGCAGAGGATATGGAATGAGCGATACGAAATCGGGTGACGACAATACGCTGAGTGTGACGCCGAAGAAGACTTTGACGCTGAAGCGCCCCGGTATGGAACAGGGCACCGTGCGCCAGAACTTCTCGCACGGCCGCACCAAGCAGGTCGTCGTCGAAACCAAGAAGCGCAAGTTCTCGATGCCCGGTGACAAGCCGGAGCCTGTTGCCGCCCCCGTCTTCACACCGAAGCCGGCGGTCGTGGCCGCACCCGTCGTCGTGCCGGAAGCACCGAAGGCGCCGCAGCCACCGGCCCCGGTCGAGCGCAGCGGCATGGTGCTGAACGAACTTTCGCGCAGTGAAATGGAAGCACGCCGCAGGGCGCTCGAGGGCTCGAAGGTTCGCGAGGTCGAGGACCGCCAGCGCGCCGCCGAGGATGCCAAGCGTCGCGCCGAGGACGAAGAGCGCCGCAAGCGCGAACGTGATGAATCCGCGCGCCGTCAGGCCGAGGAAGAGGCGCGGTTGCAGACCGAAGCCGAGTCCCGCCGTCGGGCCGAGGAAGAGGCCCGTCGCCGCGCGCCATTGGCTGCCGAACTGGCAACAGTCGATGACGAGGAAGGGGCCAAGCCGAAGCGGGCGGGTGCCGGTGTGCCGGTGCGCCGTCCGGTCACGCCCGAAGTGGCGCGTCCGGCCAAGCCGACCAAGAGCGAGGAAGACCGCCGCCGTGGCAAGCTGACGCTGAATTCGGCATTGTCCGACGAAGATGCGCGAGCCCGTTCACTGTCGTCGATGCGTCGTCGCCAGGAAAAATTCAAGCGCGCGATGCACAATGAGCCGCGCGAGAAAGTTATGCGCGAAGTGATCCTGCCCGAGACCATTACCATCCAGGAACTGGCGCAACGCATGTCCGAGCGCGCGGTCGACCTGGTCAAGTTCTTCATGAAGCAGGGCCAGATCCTGAAGCCGGGCGACGTCATCGACGCCGACACGGCCGAGCTGGTTGCCACCGAATTCGGCCACACGGTCCGCCGCGTCGCCGAGTCCGACATCGAGGAAGGCCTGTTCAACATCGCCGACAATGCCGAGGACCTGGTGTCGCGTCCGCCTGTCGTGACGATCATGGGCCACGTCGATCATGGCAAGACCTCGCTGCTCGACGCGATCCGCAACGCCAATGTCGTTTCCGGCGAAGCCGGCGGCATCACCCAGCATATCGGCGCCTACCAGGTCGAGAAGAATGGTCACAAGATCACCTTCATCGACACGCCCGGCCACGCCGCCTTCACGGCGATGCGTGCTCGTGGCGCCCAGGCGACCGACATTGCCATCCTGGTGGTTGCGGCCGATGACAGCGTCATGCCGCAGACGATCGAATCGATCAGCCATGCCAAGGCGGCTGGCGTTCCGATCATCGTGGCGATCAACAAGATCGACAAGCATGATGCCGATCCGCAGAAAGTGCGCTCCGAACTGCTGCGCCACGAGGTCTTCGTCGAATCCATGGGCGGTGAAGTTCTGGACGTCGAAGTGTCGGCGACCAAGGGCACCAATCTCGACAAGCTGCTCGAGGCGATCCTGCTGCAGGCCGAAATTCTCGACCTGAAGGCCAATCCGGATCGTACCGCCGAGGGTGTCGTCATCGAAGCCCAGCTCGACAAGGGCCGTGGTCCCGTTGCCACCGTGCTGGTGCAGACCGGCACGCTGATGCCGGGCGACATCCTTGTTGCCGGCAACGAATGGGGCCGGGTGCGTGCGCTGGTCAACGATCGTGGCGTGCAGATCAAGGAAGCGCCGCCGGCGATGCCGGTGGAAGTGCTTGGCTTGCAGGGCACCCCGCAGGCCGGCGACCGCTTTGCCGTGGTCAACAACGAGGCCCGTGCCCGCGAGATCACCGAATACCGCCAGCGTCTGGCGCGCGAGAAGGCAGTTGCCAAGCATGCCGGCCAGCGCGGTTCGCTCGAGCAGATGATGTCGCAATTGCAGACAAGCGGGCTGAAGGAATTTCCGCTGGTCATCAAGGGCGACGTGCAGGGCTCGATCGAGGCGATCAACGCTGCACTCGACAAGCTCGGCACCGACGAAGTGCGTGCGCGCATCGTCCATGCCGGCGCTGGCGCCATCACCGAAAGCGACGTGTCGCTGGCCGAGACTTCGGGTGCGGCGATCATCGGCTTCAATGTCCGCGCCAACGTCCAGGCGCGTGCCGCTGCAGTGGCAGCTGGCATCGAGATCCGCTACTACTCGATCATCTACAACCTTGTGGATGACGTGAAGGCGGCTCTGTCGGGCCTGCTGTCGCCGGAGCGTCGCGAGACCTTCATCGGCAACGCGCAGATCCTCGAAATCTTCGACATCACCAAGGTCGGCAAGATCGCCGGCTGCCGTGTCACCGAAGGCAAGGTCGAGCGTGGTGCCGGTGTGCGCCTGATCCGCGACAACGTCGTCATCCACGAAGGCACGCTGAAGACCCTGAAGCGCTTCAAGGACGAAGTCTCGGAAGTCCCCGGCGGCCAGGAATGCGGCATGGCCTTCCAGAACTACGAGGATATGCGCGTCGGCGACGTCATCGAGTGCTTCCGCGTCGAGATGGTGACCCGGACACTCTGAGTTCGAGTGACTTGTCCATACCGGGCGGTGGCCGAAAGGCCGCCGCCCGAGGTCTATTGAGAACGACCCATATGAGACATGCGGCGCGGTCCCATCCCGCGCCTCACGCTTTCAGGATAGAGAAAAATGCCCCGTCCAACTGCATCCAGCCCATCCCAGCGCATGCTGCGCGTCGCCGAACAGGTGCGCCATGCACTATCCGAAACCCTGCAGCGCGGCGAGATCATCGATCCGCTGATCGAGAACACCGTGGTGTCGGTCTCGGAAGTGCGCATGTCGCCCGATTTGAAGGTGGCTACCGCTTTCGTCTCGCCGCTCGGCGCCAAGGACACCGATGCGGTGGTCGAGGCGCTGAACAAGCATGCGAGATTCGTCCGTGGCCGTGTCTCCGGCGCGCTGCGGCAGATGAAGTTCATGCCGGAGTTCCGCTTCAAGCTCGACACCTCCTTCGACAATTTCGCCAGGATCAACGACCTGTTGAAGTCGCCCGAAGTGGCGCGCGATCTGGGTCCTGAGGACCAGGACAAAGACGACAGCAAGGACACCGAATAGTGGCGCGTCGCGGCAAGAAGAAGGGCCGGCCGATCTCGGGCTGGCTGATCCTGGACAAGCCGGTCGGCATGGGCTCGACCGAAGCCGTCTCCAAGATCAAATGGCTGTTCCAGGCGGAAAAGGCCGGCCATGCCGGCACGCTCGACCCGCTGGCGTCCGGCATGCTGCCGATCGCGCTTGGTGAGGCCACCAAGACCGTGCCTTATGTGCAGGACGGCGCCAAGATCTATCGCTTCACCGTTGCCTGGGGACAGGAACGCTCCACCGATGACCTCGAAGGTCCGGTGACGAAGGAGTCCGACCTGCGTCCATCGGAAACCGAGGTCAGGGCGCTGCTGCCGAAATACACCGGCGTCATCATGCAGACGCCGCCGCAATTCTCGGCCATCAAGATCGCGGGCGAGCGCGCCTATGATCTGGCCCGCGACGGCGCGACAGTCGACATACCCGCGCGCGAGATCGAGATCGGCCGTTTGGACGTTGTCGAGCACAGGGCCGACCATACTGTTTTCGAGGTCGAATGCGGCAAGGGCACCTATGTGCGCTCGCTGGCCCGCGACATGGGCCGCGACATGGGCTGTTTCGGCCATATCAGCGAATTGCGCCGGGTCGAGGTCGAGCCGTTCACGCCAGAGGATTTCGTCACCATCGCCGAACTGGAAGCCGCCCGTTTCGGCGTGCATGATGACAGCACGGACACGACGGACGTCACCGATACGGCCGAAGCCGCCGACACGGCAGAGGCTGCCGACAAGGTGGAAGTGCCAATCGACTTCGACGCCATCGATGCGCTCCTGGTTGACACGTCGGCTGCCCTCGATTGCCTGCCGCAGATCGCCATCAGCGATGACGCGGCAACCAAGATCCGCCTTGGCAACCCTGTCATTATCCGCGGCCGCGATGCACCGGTGGAAGCCGAGGAAGCCTGCGCCACGGCGCGTGGCAAGCTGGTTGCCATCGGCGCCATCGAGCAAGGCATGTTCAAGCCCAAGCGGGTCTTTGCCGGCTGACTCCTGTCGTCTTGAGTAATTCCAGGAAAAGTGTGAACGGTTTTCCGTCCGGAATTGCGTCAAAACAAAGAATTAGAGCGGTTCGCCGTTTCCGTGAAACGGCGAACCGCTCTAATGTCGGACCAGGACTCGCGCGAGGGGCATATGGCAAAGGCAGAGGCGGTCAAGAAGCGGGCGCCGGTGAAAACAAGGCGGCCGCCGGTCGGTGCATCGCCCGGCACGCTGATCGCCGACCCCTCGGCGCGGCGCAGCGAACTCAGGCTGACCCTGATCTCGCCGCAGAAATTCAAGACCATCGAAAATGCCAGCATCGACGACCTCAACACCCATTGCGACAAATGGCCGGTTATCTGGCTCGATTGTACCGGCCTCGCCAACATCCCCCTGATCGAGGAGATCGGCCGCATATTCAGCCTGCATCCGCTGGCGCTGGAGGACGTCGTCAACACCGGCCAACGGCCCAAGGTCGACTTCTTCGAGGATCATGCCTTTGTCGTCGTCAGGATGATCGACGATGTCACCTCGCACCGCTATGAGCAGATCGCCGTCTTCTTCGGCAGCAATTTCGTCGTCACCTTCCAGGAGCGGGAAGGCGATCCGTTCGATCCGGTGCGCAAGCGCATCGAAAGTTCGGCGCCCAACCGGCTGCGCGCCCGCGGCGCCGACTACCTTGCCTATGCGCTGATCGATGCCATCGTCGACAGTTATTTTCCGCCGATCGAGGCCGCCGGCGACACCGTCGACAGCATTGAGGACGAGATGCTGCATTCGCCGCACAAGCATCAGATGCGGCAGCTGCATGAATTGCGGCGCGACGCCAACGTGCTGAAAGGCGTGCTGTGGCCGATGCGCGATGCGCTGGCGACGCTGATCCGCAACGACGTGCCCTATGTGAAGGCCGAGACCAAGATCTTCCTCAACGACACGCTCGACCATGCGCTCAGGCTGATCGAGCTGGTCGAGACCCAGCGCGACATGCTGACCGGCCTGATCGAGATGCACCTGTCGCTGAGCCAGGCGCGCACCAACGACGTCATCAGCTATCTCACCATCGTCTCGGTCATCTTCATGCCGCTCACCTTCCTGGTCGGCATCTGGGGCATGAATTTCGATCCGGAGTCTTCGCCCTGGAACATGCCGGAACTGAAGGCCTATTATGGCTATCCCTTGTCGCTGCTGTTCATGGCGCTTGTCGCATTCGGGCTGATCGCCTTCTTCAAATGGAAGAAATGGCTTTGACAAGGATAAACCTGCCATTTTGGCCTGAAAAGCCGGCTTGTGAATTGGGCTGGCGTTTTCCGGGGAATTGCACTATATGCGCCGCAGCATAGCGCTGTGACGCTTTGCTCGCACCGGCCCCTGCTGGACGACATCCCGGCTGAGGGCGACCCGTTTCCTCGAACAGATAAGGAAAAACACGATGTCGATTACTGCCGAGCGCAAACAGGAATTGATGGGTGAATTCGCAACCGCCAAGGGCGATACCGGGTCTCCGGAAGTCCAGGTGGCCATCCTTTCCGAGCGCATCAAGAACCTGACCGACCACTTCAAGGACCACAAGAAGGATAACCATTCCCGCCGTGGTCTGCTTGCTCTCGTCTCCCAGCGCCGCAGCCTGCTTGATTATCTCAAGCGCAAGGACGACGCGCGCTACCAGACGCTGATCGAGAAGCTCGGTCTGCGTCGTTGACGAATTGACCGGCGGGCTTTCCTAGGAGAGCCCGCCGGTCGCGCATTCTGCCAGTCGTATCGACTGGCCAGACCCGGTTTCGATCGTGCAGAGGGCACTCGAAACCGCCCATGGACGGTCATGGGGCAGGATTGCAGGACGCTCGCGCGCGCTCGCCGCGCCGAAACTACCCGAGCCTCCCGTTGTCTTGCCCGTGGCTGCCCGAGAAAGGAAGCCAGGGAAAGGGCATCTCCGCGCACCGTGAAACGGCGCGGCCCTTTCCTCATATTCTCATATTAAGGACAAGAGATGTTCAATCACCACAAAGTGGAAATCGAATGGGGCGGTCGTCCGCTCATCCTCGAAACCGGCAAGATCGCCCGCCAGGCTGATGGCGCGGTGCTCGCCACCTACGGCGAGACCAAGGTCCTCGCCACCGTCGTTTCGATGAAGGAGCCGAAGCCCGGCCTCGATTTCTTTCCGCTGACCGTCAACTACCAGGAAAAGACCTACGCCGCCGGCAAGATCCCAGGTGGCTATTTCAAGCGTGAAGGCCGTCCGAGCGAGAAGGAAACGCTGGTTTCCCGCCTCATCGACCGCCCGATCCGCCCGCTCTTCGCCGCAGGCTACAAGAACGACACCCAGATCGTCGTCACCGTCGTCCAGCATGATCTCGAGAACGATCCCGACATCCTGTCGATCGTCGCCACTTCGGCTGCCCTGACGCTCTCAGGCGTCCCCTTCATGGGCCCCATCGGCGGCGCCCGCGTCGGCTACATCAACGGTGAATACGTGCTCAACCCGCATGTCGACGAGATGCAGGAATCCAAGCTCGACCTGATCGTCGCCGGCACCAGCGACGCCGTGCTGATGGTCGAGTCCGAAGCCAAGGAATTGGGCGAAGAGCTGATGCTCGGCGCCGTCATGTTCGGCCACAAGGGTTTCCAGCCGGTCATCGACGCCATCATCAAGCTGGCCGAAGTTGCCGCCAAGGAGCCGCGCGACTTCACCGCGCCGGACTATTCCGCGCTTGAAGCCGAGATGCTGAAGATCGTCGGGGACGAACTCAGCAATGCCTACAAGAACGTCGACAAGCAGAAGCGTTACGCCGCCGTCGACGCCGTCAAGTCTAAGGTCAAGGCAGCGTTTGCCCCGGCCGAAGGCGAAGATGCCAGGTACACTTCCGAGCAGATCGGTTCGGTATTCAAGGAACTCCAGGCCAAGGTCGTGCGCTGGAACATCCTCGACACCGGCTCGCGCATCGATGGCCGTGACCTCAAGACGGTCCGCAAGATCGTCTCCGAAGTCGGCGTCCTGCCGCGCACCCACGGTTCGGCGCTGTTCACCCGCGGCGAGACCCAGGCGCTGGTCGTTGCCACGCTCGGCACCGGCGAGGACGAGCAGTATGTCGACTCGCTGACCGGCATGTACAAGGAGAAGTTCCTCCTTCACTACAACTTCCCTCCCTACTCCGTCGGTGAAACGGGCCGCATGGGATCGCCGGGCCGGCGCGAAATCGGCCATGGCAAGCTCGCCTGGCGCGCCATTCGCCCGATGCTGCCGAGTGCCGACCAGTTCCCCTACACGCTGCGCGTCGTCTCGGAGATCACCGAGTCCAACGGTTCGTCGTCGATGGCCACTGTCTGCGGCACCTCGCTGGCGCTGATGGATGCCGGCGTGCCGCTGGCCAAGCCCGTCGCCGGTATCGCCATGGGCCTGATCAAGGAAGGCGAGCGGTTCGCCGTTCTGTCCGACATCCTCGGTGACGAAGATCACCTCGGCGATATGGACTTCAAGGTCGCCGGCACCGCCAGCGGCATCACCTCGCTGCAGATGGATATCAAGATCGAAGGCATCACCGAGGAGATCATGAAGATCGCGCTGGACCAGGCCAAGGATGGCCGCCAGCACATCCTCGGCGAGATGGCGCATGCTCTGACCGGCGCGCGTTCGGAACTGGGTGAGTTCGCGCCGCGCATCGAAGTGATGCACATCCCGACCGACAAGATCCGTGACGTGATCGGCTCGGGCGGCAAGGTCATCCGCGAGATCGTCGAAAAGACCGGCGCCAAGATCAACATCGAGGACGACGGCACGGTCAAGATCGCTTCGTCCAACGCCAAGGAGATCGAGGCGGCGAAGAAGTGGATCCACACCATCGTCGCCGAGCCGGAAGTCGGCGAGATCTACGAAGGTACGGTCGTCAAGACCGCGGACTTCGGCGCTTTCGTCAACTTCTTCGGTCCGCGTGACGGCCTCGTCCACATCTCGCAGCTTGCCAACGACCGGGTCGCCAAGACCTCGGACGTGGTCAAGGAAGGCGACAAGGTCTGGGTCAAGCTGATGGGCTTCGACGAGCGCGGCAAGGTCCGCCTGTCGATGAAGGTCGTCGACCAGGCCACCGGCAAGGAACTCGCCCGCGACAAGAAGACCGAAGGCGAAGAAAACGCCGCCTGATTGGTCTGAGACCATGAATCGAAACGGGCGCGGCTTATGTCGCGCCCGTTTTCATTTTCAGTCTGGCTTTCAGAGCGCTTAGACAAGTCGAGATCCAACAATGTCCGCCGAGCCGTTGAAGACGCTTTTCCATCCCTTCGAGGCGGAGGCTGTTCCTCTGCCGGGAAAGGGCACGCGCGCCCTGTTTCTCGGCGCTGAGCCGGGTTTTCGCCTGCCTGAAGGCTTTGAGGCGACCCTTCACCTCGTGCAGGGCTTCCGACTGCATTTTAGCGCGCTGCAGGCGTCTGGCTTCGTCGTCACCGCGCAAGTGGAAGGCGATGGCTTCGATATGGCACTTGTGCTCGCCGGCCGGCATCGCGGCCTGAACGAAGTGCGCCTCGCGCAGGCGCTTGAGCGCGTGGCACCGGGCGGCCTGGTCGTCATTGCCGGCGGCAAGGACGATGGCATTGCCAGCCTGCGCAAGCGCGTTGACGAGCTTGTGCCGCTTGAAGGCCATTTGCCCAAATATCACGGCGTTGCCTTCTGGTTGCGACGTCCCGCCGATCTGGCCGCCGCGGATGAATTGCGCGCTGCCAATCCCGCTCTGCTGGTTGAAAGCCGGTTCCACACCGCGCCCGGCATGTTCTCCTTCGACCGGATCGATAGCGGTTCGAGACTGCTGGTCGAGAACCTGCCCGATGATCTGCGTGGCAACATTGCCGATTTCTGCGCTGGTTGGGGCTATGTGGCTGCCGAGATCGCCGCCCGCTCCCCCGGCGTTCAGGCGCTCGACCTCTATGAGGCCGATTTCGCCGCGCTCGAAGCCGCGAAGCTCAATCTGCCAGGGGTCATCCAGTCGATCGCCAGAAACTTCTTCTGGATCGATCTGCTGAAGGAACCGGTAGAGAAGCGCTACGACGCGATCGTCATGAACCCGCCCTTTCACCGCAGCCGGGCGGCCGAGCCGGAGATCGGCGCCGGCATGATTCGCGCGGCGGCCAAGGCCTTGAAGCCGGGTGGGCGGCTGTTCATGGTCGCCAACCGTCAGCTTCCCTATGAGCCGATCCTGGCGGCTGCCTTTTCGAGCCATGCCGAACTCGCTCGCGACGGCATGTTCAAGGTGCTTTCCGCTCGTCGTTGAAGCATGATCCCGAAAAGTGGATACCGGTTTTCGGGAAAGATTATGCTCGGACGAAAACAGACATCGCGTCGCACTCAATGCAGATTGGCGACGCGTCGGACCTCGTCGGTGACATGCGCGTCGCCGACCCTGATCTTGAGGGGGGCCGGCCTGCCGTACAGGTAGCCTTGCACCACTTCGCAGCCGGCCGCCCTGAGCAGCGTCGCCTGGCTTTCGGTCTCGACACCTTCGGCAATGATGCTGACGCCGAGCGCGCGCGAAAGCCCGACGATGGTCGAGACGACCGCGCCGGAGCTGGAATCGGTGTCGAGGCGGCTGACGAAGGACCGGTCGATCTTCAGCTTGCCGAACGAGAAATCGATCAGGTAGCTCAAATTGGAATAGCCGGTACCGAAATCGTCGACGGCGACCGAGATGCCCATATCCGCAAGCTCCTTCAGGATGGCGGCGGCGCGGTCGCGGTCCTGCATCATCGCCGTCTCGGTCACTTCCAGTTCCAGCCGCGACGGCTTGATTCCGGTGCTCATCATGGTGTCGCGCACGATACCGACGAAGTCCTTGGTCATGAACTGCACGGGCGAGATGTTGACAGCGACGAAGCAGTCGTCGGGCAGATGCCGGGCGTCGCTGCAGGCTTTGCGCAGCACCCATTCGCCGATCGGGCCGATCATGCCGGTTTCCTCGGCGATCGGAATGAACTCCATCGGCGGGATCATGCCGCGTTCCGGATGCCGCCAGCGGATCAACGCTTCGTACCCGACGATGCGGCCGGTCGGGAGATCGAGCTGCGGCTGGTAATGAAGATCGAAGTCACCGCGCTCGAAGCCTATATGCAGTTCGGATTCGATCCATTGGCGATGGTCGGCGACCCTGCCCATTTCGGCATGAAAGACCGACCAGTTGCCGACGCCGCTGGCGCGCGCGTTCTGCAGCGCCAGATTGGAGCGGCGCAGGATGAGGACGGGATCGACGCCGTCCTTTGGCATAGCCACGATGCCCACCGACAGGCTGACCGATTGCAGGTGCGTGCCGAGCTCATAGGGCTCCATCATCTCGTCGATGAGCCTTTCTACAGTGCTTTCCAAGGACCCCGAAACCTGGTTGTCAGGGAGCAGGATCGCGAATTCACCGGCACCGATGCGTCCGATCAGCGCGCGCGGTGGCACGCAAGTCTTCAATCGCTTGGTGAAGGCGCGGATCAGCTTGTCGCCCTGGCTGTAGCCGATGGCGTCGTTGATCTGTTTGAACCGATCGATGTCGATATCGATAAGAAACATCGGCTCACCGGTCCGGCTTGTCGCGCATGCCGCCTCGGCAATCTTGCCGACCATCGCCGGTCGTGCCACCAGGCCGGTCAGCTTGTCGAAATGTGTTTCCGTGAAGACGAAATCCGCTGATTCATCGACGCCGGCGAAGAAGGACATCGCGGCGACCGACGCCGCCAGTGCGCAAAGAGCGGCCATCACAGAGACCATCATGTCCGCGGAGATGCCGGCAAAACCATCGCCGAGACCGAGCTTCAGGCCCCAGAGCCCGAGGACGAAACTGCCGAGACCCGAACTCGCTATGGTGAGCAGTCGGAACACCGGTGTTCGCTTCGGGTTGCTGACGGCGAGCATTGAAAGTTCCCCTGAGTACGGGACCTTCTAGCGGATATCTCCTTAAAATGAGTTTCCGCGAATGAATCCAATTTTATTGGACCTCAAGTATTTCTTGAGCGGATCAATGCGCCTGGCGCTGAAACGGATTCCATTGGCGCGCTTTAAGCTTCGTGTCTTCAAATGTCGCCATTTCAAAACCGCCGCGCACCTTTTGGGCGACAGGCGTTAGTCTCGTCCGCCGTCGGTCTGCTTCAATTCGTCGAGCGTCGGCATGGAAACGATGTGATAGCCGGAATCAACATAGTGGATTTCGCCGGTAACCCCGGAAGACAGATCCGACAACAGGTAAAGTGCCGAGCCGCCGACCTCGTCGATGGTCACCGTGCGGCGCAGCGGCGAGTTTCGCTGCTGGTAGGAGAACATGTGGCGCGCATCGGAAATGCCGGCGCCGGCGAGCGTGCGCACCGGTCCAGCCGATATGCCGTTCACCCGGATGCCGCGCGGACCGTAATCGTTGGCGAGGTACCGGACACTCGCCTCCAGTCCGGCCTTGGCGACGCCCATGACATTGTAGTTCGGCATGACGCGGACCGAGCCCGCATAGGTCAGCGTGATCATCGATCCGCCGTCTTTCATCAAGGTGGCAGCATGGCGGGCGACTTCGGTGAAGGAGTAGCAGGAGATCACCATGGTGCGGACGAAATTGTCCCGGCTGGTGTCGGCGTAAAGGCCCTTCAGCTCGTTCTTGTCGGAAAAGCCAATGGCGTGGACGACGAAATCCAGCCCGCCCCATTCCTTGCCCAGGGTTTCGAACGTGGAGGCGACCGAAGCACTGTCCTCGACGTCGCACGGCACGACCAGCGAGGCGCCGAGCTTGTCGGCCAGCGGCTTGACCCGGCGTCCGAAGGCATCGCCCTGATAGGTGAAGGCGAGTTCCGCCCCATGTTCGGATAATTTCCGGGCGATGCCCCAGGCGATCGAATGATCGTTGGCGACACCCATGACAAGCCCGCGCTTGCCTTTCATCAATCCGTCCATGGCCGGCAAATCCTTATGCGGAATAGCGCTGGAAAACGAGCGTGGCGTTGGTGCCGCCGAAGCCGAACGAATTGGACAAGACGGTGTCGATGCTGGCGTCGTCGATGCGCTTTCGCACGATCGGCATACCCTCGAATTCGGGATCCAGGGTCTCGATGTGGGCGCTTTCGCCGATGAAACCGCCCTGCATCATCAGGATCGAGTAGATGGATTCCTGCACGCCGGCAGCGCCCAGCGAATGGCCGGTCAGCGACTTCGTCGAGGTGATATATGGCATCTCTGGCCCGAACACTTCGCGGATCGCTCCCATTTCCTTGGAATCACCCACCGGCGTCGAGGTGCCGTGGGTGTTGATGTAGTCGACCGGGGTGGCAACCGTGGCCAGCGCCTGGCGCATGCAGCGGACCGCGCCCTCGCCTGAAGGAGCAACCATGTCATAGCCATCCGACGTCGCGCCATAGCCGACGATCTCGGCATAGATCTTGGCACCGCGCGCCTTGGCATGCTCAAGCTCTTCCAGCACCAGCACGCCGGCCCCGCCGGCAATGACGAAGCCGTCTCGATTGACGTCATACGCACGCGAAGCGGCGGACGCCCGGTCGTTGAATTTCGACGACATTGCGCCCATCGCGTCGAACAGGTCCGACATCGTCCAGTCGAGATCCTCGTGGCCGCCGGCGAAGACGATGTCCTGCTTGCCCCACTGGATCAATTCATAGCCATTGCCGATGCAATGCGCCGAGGTCGAACAGGCCGACGAGATCGAGTAGTTGACGCCGTGGATCTTGAACCATGTGGCAAGCGTCGCCGATGCGGTCGACGACATTGCCTTCGGCACCGCGAACGGACCGATGCGCTTTGGACTGCCGTTCTTCAGCGTCGTTTCGGCCGCCTCAACGATGGTGCGGGTGGATGGCCCGCCCGATCCCATGACGATGCCGGTGCGCTCATTGGTGATGTCGCTCTCGCCGAGGCCCGCATCCGCGATCGCCTGGTCCATGGCGACATGGTTCCAGGCAGCACCCTGGCTCAGGAAGCGCATCGCACGGCGATCGATCATCGCCGATGGATCGAGCGTCGGCGCTCCCCATACCTGGCAACGGAAGCCATGTTCGGCGAAGGAATCCGAGAAGCTGATGCCGGATCTGGCGTCATGCAGCGAGGCTTGCACCTCGTTGGCATTGTTGCCGATCGACGACACGATGCCGATGCCTGTGACTACGACACGTCTCATTCGCAACTCCTTCCAGGGATGCTGGCCAGGGGGGCCGGCCAGGGATGCCGGTCAGCCAACCGCCGACTGCTTGGACAGACCGACTTTCAAATCCGTTGCCGCGTATATGGGTTCGCCATCCGCCTTCAGCCAGCCATCGGCGATGCCGAGCACCAGACGGCCCCGCATCACGCGCTTGAAGTCGATGCCATATTCGACCTTCTTCACAGAGGGCGTGACCATGCCCTTGAATTTCACTTCGCCGGTCGACAGCGCCATTCCCTTGCCGGGTTCGCCCAGCCAGCCAAGATAGAAGCCCGTCAATTGCCACATGGCGTCGAGGCCGAGGCACCCCGGCATGATTGGATTGCCGATGAAATGGCAGGCAAAGAACCACAGGTCCGGCTTGATGTCGAACTCCGCGCGGATGAAACCCTTCTCGAAGGCGCCGCCGGTCTCGCTGATCTCCGTGATGCGGTCGAACATCAGCATCGGCGGATAGGGAAGCTGGGCATTGCCCGGTCCGAACAGTTCTCCGCGGGCGCAGGCCAGCAATTCGTCGTACTCGTAGCTGGTTTTACCCGCCATCAATCTCATCCCATATCGTTCCGGGCTATCGGGTGCCCTTGTCGTTGGTTTCCTAACACAATCTGTTTCAGGCCGGAAACCGGCGTTTGCGCTTAGCCTGCTCGTCTGCCTGGGTCAATGCGCGCTATTGATCGCATTCGGCCGACAGAATATATGTCCTGAGAGGTCCGGTTTCGGCAGACGTTCATTTTTTTGCCATTCTGGGCGTGTCTTGGGGCGGAACTGTGGGGTTCGACGAGAGATGGACCTGGACGGCCGGAAGGAAAATGTCGCTGTGGACAAGCGGGTCCGTGAAGCCGGCCTGAGGCCGACGCGTCAGCGCATTGCGCTGGCCGATCTGCTTTTCGCCAAGGGCGACCGTCATCTGTCGGCCGAGGAGCTGCACGAGGAGGCGGTTGCCGCTGGCGTGCCGGTGTCGCTGGCCACCGTCTACAATGCCCTTCACCAGTTCACCCAGGCGGGACTTTTGCGCATCCTCGCCGTCGAGGGCGCGAAAACCTATTTCGACACCAACACCTCCGATCACCACCATTTCTACATCGAAGGCGAAAACCGCATATTCGACATCGACAGTGGTCCGGTGACGGTTGCCAACCTGCCGGAGCCTCCGGAAGGGATGGAGATCGCCAATGTCGACATCGTCGTGAGGCTGCGTCCCAAACGCTGCCAATGACCGGCGAGGCCGGAATGATCGGCTGGACCAAAATGAGCGGCAAGGCCAGAATCATCGGCAAGGCCAGAATCTTCGACCAGGCCAGAATCTTCGACCAGGGATGAAACCCCTCGATCTCGCGATCCGGCTCGAATGGGCAATCGCGGCGGTGGCTGCCGTCGTTTTCTACGGCTCAACCGGCACATCCTGGTGGCTGTTCGGATTGCTTATCTTGGCACCTGACCTGTCGATGTCAGGCTATCTGGCGGGTCCACGCGTCGGTGCCCTTGCCTACAACGCCTTGCACATCCTGATCGTGCCCGTGCTGTTGCTGCTCGCCGGGCACATGTGGGGCAATGCGGTCGCGATGACGGTTGCGCTGATCTGGATCGCCCACATAGCCATCGATCGTGCGCTGGGTTACGGCCTGAAGCTGTCAACCGGCTTTCAGGAAACCCATCTCGGCCGCATCGGGCGCTGAACCACGACCGCGAATCTTCGAAAGGTCGCTGTCAACGGGTGAAAAGAATCAGTCCTTGACCCGTTCGCCGGGATAGGCGCCCCAGACAATCGACTGGGCAAGCCAGCCGGTGTGGCCGTCGAACGTCATTTCGCACCACTGACCGTCGCAGGATTTGATCGTGCCCATCACACCCGGCTCGATCATCGCGACCACCCTTGCGTCCTTGTCGGGGCTGTTGAGAAGGTTGACCTGCGAGCCCTTGCCGCGCTGCCATGGTGCGACGATTGCCGTACGTCGACCGGAAAGCAGCGACTGGTTGATCCAGCCTTCCGAACCGTCGGCATCACGTACGCGGCGCCATGTGTCGAATTCCTGGATGATCTCCATCGGCAGGCCGGCCTTCATGTACATCCAGTCGACCGAGTAGTTGGCGCCGGGGCCGACGCGCGAGTTGACGCGGCCGGATTTCAGGCTGACGAAGCGCGGCAGCGGCAGGCCGCTCGGCCCGAGCGTGACGACGCTTTGGGCGGGTGCTGCGGCACTCTGCGCGGCCACAAGCGGAGAATAAAGCAGCGCGCCGAGAAATGCTGCACTGAGGGTCAGGCGAAGCGACGCGAAACCAGACACTTTCGTTCCTTTCGGCGCTTGCCCATCGGCCTCGGCGCCCCTTTTTCTTTGTCTTCGGCGGCACCGCTTGTTACAGGAAGTAATCGGCACCGCGACGGCTTTCAGTTTCGCCGGTCTTGGTTAAAGAGGTCTCAACGAGGGAAACAATGGCAGGCAAAAAGAAGCCTCTCGTGGTCATCACGCGAAAGCTGCCCGATCCGGTCGAGACCCGTATGCGTGAACTGTTCGACGCAAGGCTGAATGTCGAGGACCGGCCAATGACGCAGCCGGAACTGGTTGCTGCGGTCAAGGAGGCCGACGTGTTGGTGCCGACCGTAACCGACCAGATCGACGCGGCGCTGATCGCCCAGGCCGGCGACAACCTCAAACTGATCGCCAACTTCGGCAATGGCGTCGACAAGATCGATGTCGCGGCCGCGGCCAAGAGGGGCATCACCGTCACCAACACGCCGAATGTCCTGACCGAGGACACCGCCGACATGACCATGGCGCTGATGCTGGCGGTGCCGCGGCGGCTGGCGGAGGGTGCCAATGTGCTCACCGGCGACAAGAAATGGGCTGGCTGGTCGCCGACCTGGATGCTGGGCCGGCGCATCTGGGGCAAGCGGCTCGGCATTGTCGGCATGGGCCGCATCGGCACCGCCGTCGCCAGGCGGGCCAAGGCCTTCGGACTGTCGATCCACTATCACAATCGTCACCGCGTGCTGCCGGAGGTGGAAGACGGGCTGGAGGCGACCTATTGGGAAAGCCTCGACCAGATGCTGGCCCGCATGGATATCATCTCGGTCAACTGTCCCTCGACGCCGGCAACCTTCCATCTGCTTTCGGCGCGGCGGCTGGCGCTGCTGCAGCCCACCGCCTATGTCGTCAACACCGCGCGCGGCGACATCATCGACGAGGAAGCACTGGTCAAGCTGATCCAGGACGGCAAGATCGCCGGCGCCGGCCTCGATGTCTACGAGCACGAGCCGGCCTTGAACGGCAAGCTGCTGAAGCTCGCGGCCAAGAACAAGGTCGTGCTTTTGCCGCATATGGGCTCGGCGACGCTCGAGGGCCGCATCGACATGGGTGAAAAGGTCATCATCAATATCCGCGCCTTCGTTGACGGCCACCGCCCACCAGACCGCGTGCTGCCGCTCAGGACCTGACGCTGTCGTGGTGCAATATCCTTGGCCTACAAACCGTAAGATAGGACTTACGGGAGGGCTTTGCGCATGGTGATCGAGGTCGGCCTGGCATAGCCCTCATGCGCCGTCCGTTCGGTTTCGCGAAAACCGAAGCGGGCAAAGGCCGCATGGTTTGCGGTCAACTCGATCCGCGTCTGAAGCTCGATGGCGAACTTGCCGCGGCTGCGGGCAAGGTCTTCGATCGCCTGCATCAGCCGTCGGCCAATGCCTTGTCCCTGGCAGTCCGGCGCGACGGCGAGCTTGCCGACATAGAGTTCCGCCACCCTTTCAAGGGCAAAGACGCAGCCGACGATCCTGTCGCCCCTGATTGCAACGAAGCCGGTCTCCCGCCGCGCCTTGTCCCGCAGGCCATTGGCGGTCAGCAGGTGGGCCGAGGAGGGCGGGTCGATGACGCCGTCCATCGAGGCGAAGGCACGCATGATCAATGCGAGCACATCGTCCCAACGGTCGAAATCGGTCGGAATCCGCGTGATGGAGACAGCTTCGATCCGGTCCAAGAATTCAGCTTCTCTTGTAGCGGATGGTGTCGAAGCGCGCCGCCAGCCCATCGTAGAGCAGCAGCCGGCCGACCAGCGGTTCGCCGACGCCGGTGATCAGCTTGATCGTCTCCATAGCCTGCAGCGTGCCGACGACGCCGGTCAGCACGCCAAGCACGCCGGCTTCGGCGCAGGACGGCACCAGGCCCGGCGGTGGCGCTTCGGGAAACAGATCGCGATAGCCCGGGTTGGGCTTGCCGTCCTTGTCGTCTTCGAATGGCTTCAGCACCGTTACCGAACCATCGAAGCGTCCGACGGCGGCATGCACCAGCGGCTTGCCTTCGCTGGCGCAGGCATCGGCCACGGCATAGCGCGTTTCGAAATTGTCGGAACCGTCGACGACGATGTCATAGCGGGCGACGAGGGCGGGCGCGTTGTCCGTGGTCAGCCGGATTGCGTGCGCTTCAACCGTTGTGTTGGGATTGATGCGGGCGATTGCCGCCTTGGCGCTATCGGTTTTCAGCATGCCGACAGTATCGGTACCGTGAATGACCTGGCGCTGCAGGTTGGACAGCGAAACGGTGTCGTCATCGACCACGCCGAGTGTGCCGATGCCGGCGGCGGCGAGATATTCGAGCACCGGCGCACCCAGCCCACCAGCGCCGATGACCAGCACCCGGGCCTGTTTCAGCCTTTGCTGGCCGGCGCCGCCGATCTCCGGCAGCACGATGTGGCGGGCATAGCGTTCGATCTCGTCTGCGGTCAGGGCGGCAGTGGTCATTGCCTGATCATACAGGGACTGAAAAACCTTGTCAGGGGTCTTCGGTTGGCCCAACCGTCCCATGGTCGACAGTCAGGAATTGCGCGCGTCCCTGGAGACTGGAAAACAGCGCAGCATCGGTTCCTGTCATGAACGCCTGGCAGTTCAGCTCCTCCAGGATGGAAAACAGCGCCGCGCGCCGCCGGCTGTCGAGATGCGCGGCGATCTCGTCGAGCAGCAGGATCGGCGTCATGCCCGACATTTCGCCGGTCAGCCTTGCATGCGACAGCACGATGCCGACCAGCAGCGCCTTCTGCTCGCCGGTCGAGCAGAGCTCGGCCGGCATCGCCTTGGGCCGGTGCCGAACGATCAGGTCCGAACGGTGCGGGCCATCGAGCGTGCGCCCGGCGGCACGATCACGGTCACGACCCTCGACAAGCGTCCGGCGGAAGCGCTCCTCGACATCGACTGCCGGCGCGGTGGCAATTTCGGCTTCCAGGTCTCCCGAAAGGCCGATATCGGCCTGCGGAAACGGCCCCGTGTCGGGCAGCCTGTCGATCATGGCGGCCAGAAGGCGCACCATCTCGGCTCGCGCGGCGGCGATCGCCACACCGGTTTCGGCCATCTGCGTCTCGATCGCGTCGAACCAGCGCTCGTCTCGGGAGCCTTCAGTAAGCAAGCGGTTACGACCACGCATCGCCTTCTCATAGTCGATCGCACGTTGCCCGTGGCCGGGATCGATCGCCAGCACCAGCCGGTCGAGAAAGCGCCGGCGATCCGCGGCCGGGCCGGTGAACAACGCATCCATCGCCGGTGTCAGCCACACCACGCGCAGCCATTCCAGCATGTCCTCGGCCGAACGCGCCGGAGCTCCATTGATGCGCACCCGCCTGCCGCCTTCGCCGGCGGTGTCGCCGCCGGAAATGCCTGTTCCGATCTCGACCTGGCCGTCAGGTCCGTCGAGCCGGGCATGCAATGCAAAGCCGCCGTCGCCGCCCTCGCGTGCGACATCCGCGTAGGGGGCGCGGCGCAAGCCGCGCCCAGGTGTCAGAAAGGATATCGCTTCGAGGAGATTGGTCTTGCCGGCGCCGTTGTCGCCGGAAAAAACCACGGCACCCGGCGCCAGATCGATCGTCAGCGCTGCATAGTTGCGGAAATTAGTAAGTGTTAGCTTACTTATATGGGTCTGTGCCGGCACCGCTATCCGCCTATAGAGCGCTCCATCGTTTCACGGAAACGCAGAACCGCTCTATCTCTTTGTTTTGAGGCAATTCCGGACGGAAAACCGCTTCACACTTTTCCTGGAATTGCTCTAGAAGTTGCCGTAAATATCGCGCTTGCCGCCGGTCCACAACAGGACCGACGTGCTGACACCGCGCCGCTACACCCGCATCGGCATCAGCACATAGAGTGCGGTCTCGTCGGCCATGTCGTGGATCAGCGTCGGCGAACCGGCGTCCGCCAGCATGAATTTGGCCTCCGTACCTGTCAGCTGCGCGGCAACGTCGAGCAGGTACTTGGCGTTGAAGCCGATCTCGATGGGATCGGATGAATAGTCAGCCGACAGTTCTTCGGTGGCGCTACCTGAATCCGGATTGTTGACCGCAAGCGTCACCTGACCCTCGCTGATCGACAGCTTCACCGCGCGACCGCGTTCGGAAGAGATGGTCGAGACGCGATCGACGGCGGCGGCAAAGCTCTGGCGGTCGATGATCAGCTTTTTGTCGTTGCCGGTCGGAATGACCCGCTGATAATCGGGGAAGGTGCCGTCGATCAGCTTCGAGGTCAAAACCACGCTGCCGATGGTGAAGCGGATCTTGGTGTCCGACAGTTCGGTGGTCACCGCAACATCCGGATCGTCGACAAGCTTCTGCAGTTCGCTCACCGTCTTGCGCGGAATGATGATGCCCGGCATGCCCTCGGAACCCGCCGGTGCGTCGATCTCGGCGCGCGCCAGGCGGTGGCCATCGGTCGCCACCGAGCGCAGCTTCAGCTTGCCGCCGACCTCATGCGTGTGCAGGTAGATGCCGTTCAGGTAATAGCGTGTCTCCTCGGTGGAGATGGCGAACTGGGTCTTCTCGATCAGGCCTTTCAGGGCAACCGAATCGAGACGGAAGATATGGGAGAAGGATCCAGCCGAAAGCTCCGGGAAGTCGGATTGCGGCAGGCACTGCAGGCGGAAGCTCGAGCGGCCAGACGTCACCGTCATGGCGTTGCCGTCCTCGTCCGTCTTCAGCATCACCTCGGCGCCATCGGCGAGCTTGCGCACGATGTCGTAGAGCAGATGTGCCGGGACCGTCGTCGCCCCGCCGCGCTCCACCTTGGCGGGCGTCGCTTCGGTCACCTCGAGGTCGAGATCGGTCGCCTTCATTTCAAGGCTGGCGCCTTCGGCGCCGAGCAGCACGTTGGACAGGATCGGTATGGTGTTTCGCCGCTCGACCACACGGTGGACGTGGTTGAGCGACTTCAGGAGATTTGACCGTTCCAGGATAACACGCATGACGAAACAGGCTCGCTTGAATGAATGACGGGCCACCAGTGGGCGGCGTCCCGCGAAGGTCTGAACAGGCTCAGAATCTGCGTAAACTGACAGGAAAAAACCAGCAAACGCAAGCCCGCGCCACCGGTTCAGGCCGGCTACGCGGGCTTTCTGGGGATAACGCGCCCGAAGTCCGCGAGCCAGTGTCGAAAAACCGAAATCCAGATCGCTTCCAGGTGCCGCCACGAGTCCGATGCAGGCCCAGCGCCGCACTGGCAAGCCGTTGAATTCCGGCGTTGTTTCGGTTCGGCCACTCCCGGATGTCAGGCCTGATCGTTGATCAGCCGCCTCAGGAGCTCAAGTTCCTGCGCCAGCGTGTTGTCGTTGCCGGAAAGGTCTTCGATCTTGCGCACGGCATGCAGCACCGTGGTGTGATCGCGGCCGCCGAAACGCCGTCCGATCTCGGGTAGCGAGCGCGGCGTCATCACCTTCGACAGGTACATGGCGACCTGCCGCGGCTTGACGATGGTGCGCGTGCGCCGGTTGGACAGCAATTCGGTCTTCGACACATTGTAGTGACGCGCCACGATGCGCTGGATGTCCTCGATACGGACACGCTTCGGCTCGCCGGTGCGATAGATGTGGCCGAGGATTTCGTCGATCCGGTCGATGGTGATCTGCGGCTCGAAGGATTGACGGAACAAAAGCTGATTGAAGGCGCCTTCCAGCTCGCGTCCGCTGCCGGTCACGGTGCGGGCGACGTGATTGAGGATCTCCTCCGAAATGTCGAGCGATGCGTCGTCGCTCCTGGCCGTGGCAAGACGCAATTTGAGCATGCCGAGGCGCATGGCGAAATCGGGCGCCGACATTTCAAGCGCGACACCGCCATTGAGGCGCGAACGGACCCTCGGTTCGAGCGATTCCAGTTCCGATGGTGGCCGGTCGGCAGCGACGACGACCTGCTTGGCGCTGTCGAGCAGCATGTTGATCAGGTGGCAGAATTCATGCTGGATCGACTTGCCCTGCAGGAACTGCATGTCGTCGATGATGAGCAGGTCGATGTCGCGCAGCTGCTCCTTGAGCGTCAGCGCGTTGTTGTCGCGGATCGCGGTGGCAAAGCGCCACATGAAATACTCGGCCGTGAGATAGACGACGCGCGACTTGGGGTTCTGCTTGAGCGATTCCGCGGCGATGGCCTGCAGCAAATGGGTCTTGCCGAGCCCGACGGTTGCGTGAAGGAAAAGCGGGTTGAAGCGCACCGCGCTCGATTGCGATTCCGCCACTGCCTTGGCGGCGGCGAAGGCCACCCGGTTCGACGGTCCCTCTATAAAAGAGCCGAACGTGTAGCGCGGATCGAGCGGTGACCCCAGAACGTTGTGGCGGAATTCGCTCTCGATCGGTGTGCCCGGACGCGGAGCCGATGCACGCTCCACCCGGCTGGGGCTGACTGTGCCGGCGGCAAGCGCCGTCTGCGTCTGCCGTGTCACCTTGCTGCGTGCTGGCGTTACCTCTGGCTCGGCCTGGCTGCGTCCCTGACGGGTTGCCGTGCGCACGACGATGTCGATCTTGAGAAGATCGGGATCCTCCTGCTTCCACAGCTCGGAGATGAGGTCGAGATAGTGGCCGTTGATCCAGGAGCGCAGGAAGGCGGTAGGCACCGAGATGCGGACGATGCCCTTGGAAGCCTCGGCGACCTTCATGCGGCCAAACCAGCTCGAATAGACTTCGGTTCCCAGGCGCGCCTTCAACTGGGTTTTGACCCGGTCGAATTTCTGTTCCGCGTCGCTGGACACCGCCATGTCGTTTGCTCCGATCAAAGTTCCAGGAAATGGGAGGTCGCCCGTAAGCTCCCTTTCGATGCCGCTCTGCATGATCTTTTCCTTGTCCTTCCGTACCTGTTTCCACCGGGGATGCGCCTCCTGCATCCGGTTCCGGCGACCTACGATGTCCGCTGCCGCCGCCGGCAGATGAACGTCGCCCATTATCCGTGGGAACCGGTGCCGGCCCATGGAAGCCGGTCCGCGTTGGGTATGTCAGGGCAATACAACACCGTCCGGCGAAAAGAGCGCCGGCGCGCCGTCTACCTGCCATGTCTAGTTACGCCAGTCCCCTACCGTATCGAAAAAGACAAACCAAACCCGTCCGCGGACTTGATCCGCGTTGCAAATCCCGCCAATTTAAGCTGGCCGATTCAGGCTTGGGTTAAGGGCCTGAGCCCGTCCCTTTCGATAGATCGACACTACCGAAATCGCTGTGGATAGGGCAAGGCCACGTCTAACGGATTTTTAAGGAATCTGGTTACTGGAGGCGGGTTCGAGTGGCGTGCCGCAACGGCACAATTTAACAAAGCCATTGTGATTCAAACCCTTTTCCGGCGAATATGAAAAACCGGGCGCTGACAGAAATATTCTGAAATAATTCGCTTGACAGCGACTTGTCCCCGATCGGGTCGGTCCGGTGTGGACAAGCTGTGGATCACCGCCTATAAGTACCTGAAAAATATCATCTATTTCTGACAGCCAAGAATCATTAAGCCGGCCCTTTTCATGCATGCGGGTCAACAGCAGGCATGCATATGCCGGCAAACTATTCCTAATTGTGAAATCCGCACAAGACGGCGTTTCCGGACATTCTTTTTAAGTGCTTGCCGGCAAACGAAAAAACCCGGCACAAACGGCCGGGTTCGAAGAACGTCAGTCTAGGCAAGTAATGTCAGGCCGACAGTACCTTGACCCGCTGAGCCAGTCGCGACACCTTGCGGGACGCCGTGTTCTTGTGAATCACGCCCTTGGTCGCGGCGCGCATCAATTCCGGCTCCGCGATCTTGAAGGCAGCCTGTGCGGCAGCCTTGTCACCGGAGGCAAGCGCCTCTTCGACCTGGCGGATATAGGTGCGGACGCGCGAGCGGCGATTCTTGTTGATCGCTGCGCGGCGGACGATCTTGCGCGTTGCCTTTTTGGCCGAGGATGTATTGGCCATGATGCCTCTCTTCTGATCTGGTCGGCGCATGCGGAATGCCGCAGGGCGCAAAAAACAAACGGGCAGCCACGGGGCCGCCTCGGTTGGTGCGGCTTATAGTTCAGCTTTTCCGGCGCGTCAACGCTGCCTGGCCTTCTTTTTGGCGGCCAACAGCCATGTTCTTCCCGGCGAGAGGCTTGACGTCAGCGGTTGGTGAAATTCGGCTTCCGCTTCTCGGCAAAGGCCGCCATGCCTTCCTTCTGATCGTCCAGGGCAAACAGCGAGTGAAACAGCCGGCGCTCGAACCGCAATCCCTCGGCAAGCGTCGTCTCGAAGGCGCGGTTGACAGCCTCCTTTGCCATCATCACCGATGGTAGCGAGAAAGCGGCGATCTTGGCCGCGGCCTTCAGCGCCTCCTGGACAAGTTCGCCGGCCGGCACGACCCGCGACACCAGGCCAGAACGCTCGGCCTCGGCGGCATCCATCATCCGCCCGGTCAGGCACATGTCCATCGCCTTCGACTTGCCGACGAAGCGGGTCAGCCTTTGTGACCCGCCCATGCCTGGAATGACGCCGAGCGTGATCTCGGGCTGGCCGAATTTGGCCGTGTCGGCGGCGATGATGAAATCGCACATCATCGCCAGCTCGCAGCCGCCGCCGAGTGCATAGCCCGCCACCGCCGCGATAATTGGCTTTCGCGCCCGCGTCAGTTCCTCCCAGCCGACGAAGAAGTCTTGGGCGTAGGCGTCCGCGTAGGAGATGGACTGCATCTCCTTGATATCGGCGCCGGCGGCGAAAGCCTTTTCGGAACCGGTGATGACCATGGCGCCGATACCGGGATCGGCGCTGAACCCGTTCACGGCCGCCACCACTTCGGTCAGGATCCGGGAGTTCAGCGCGTTGAGCGCCTGCGGCCTGTTCAGCGTGATCAGTCCGACCTTGCCGTGCGTCTCGGTGATGATCGTCTCATAGGCCATGGCTGCTTCTCCTCGCTCGCGCTCGTCTAACTCACCGCTGACATGTCCGGCAATAGAAGGTCGATCGGCCGCTCTGCACGATCCGTTCGATGTGGCCACTGCAGCCGGGCTTGGAGCAGGACTCGCCCTCGCGGTCGTAGACGGCGAAGGCGTGCTGGAAATAGCCCAGTGACCCATCGGTCTGCATATAATCCCGCAGTGAGGATCCGCCGGCCGCGATCGCATCTGATATCACCGAACGGATGGCTTGCGCGAGGTGTTCGCTTTGGGCCTGGGCTTTCTTTCCGGGTTTGGCGATCGTGCCCGCCTCGCGCAGCGGCGACAGGTTGGCGCGCCACAGCGCCTCCGACACATAGATGTTCCCGAGCCCGGCGATCAGCCTCTGGTCGAGAAGCGCTGCCTTCAGCGGTGATCGCCGCCCCTTCATCAATGAGGCAAGCAGCGCACCGTCCAATGTGTTGCCCGTAGGCTCGACGCCCAACCCGGCCAGCATCGGATGGATGTCCGGCCCTTCGGCAAACAACATGAAGCCGAAGCGGCGCGGATCATTGAAGATCACGCGGGATCGGGCGCCTGCCGGAGATACGACATGGAAGACGACGTGATCGTGATTGGAGCTCTTCGAGCGGTCGTGCCGGAAGATGCCGGGCATGTCGCTGCCATCGGCCGTCTCGATGCGGAATGAGCCCGACATGCCGAGATGGCAGATCAGCACGGGGCCGCCTTCCAGGTCCATCGTCAGATACTTGGCCCGGCGGCCGAGTGCCGTGATCGTCTTGCCGGTCAGTCGCTGCGCGAATTTCTCGGGAAATGGAAAGCGCAGATCCGGTCGGCGCGCCTCGACACGGGTGATGGTGGCGCCTTCCAGCACCGGCTGAAGTCCGCGCCGGACGGTTTCGACCTCCGGCAATTCAGGCATGACCGCCTATCGCCGCATAGAAAGAAGTGCCGTAACGGCCGCACGCCAGGCCGAGATGCTCGGCCACGGTTTCGCCGATGTCGGCGAAGGTTGTTCTGAGCCCGATGTCGCCGCCCCTGAAACCCGGTCCAGTGCCGATCACCGGAATGCGCTCGCGCGTGTGGTCGGTCCCGCCCCAGGTAGGGTCGTTGCCGTGGTCGGCCGTCAGGACGAGAAGATCGCCCTGCCGCAGCCTTGCAAATGCCTCCGGCAGCCGCCTGTCGAACGCCTCGAGCGCGGCAGCATAGCCCGCGACATCGCGGCGGTGACCGAATTCGGTGTCGAAGTCGACGAAATTGGCGAATACGAGGTCACCGTCGCCGGCATCATCCATCGCACCCAGCGCCTCGTCGAACATCGCCATGTTGCCCGCCGCCTTGCGCACTTGCGAAATTCCGCGATGGGCGAAGATGTCGCCGATCTTGCCGACGGCGATGACACGGCTGCCACGCGCCGTCAGCCGGTCGAGCAGGGTCGGTTCCGGCGGGGGCACGGCGTAGTCATGACGGTTGTATGTCCGCTCGAAAGTGGTGGAGGTTTCGCCGACGAACGGCCGCGCGATCACCCGTCCGATCCTCAGCGGGTCAACCAGCCTGCGCACCACCTGGCAGAATTCATAAAGCCGATCGAGGCCGAAATGGGCTTCATGCGCGGCGATTTGCAGGACCGAGTCGACCGACGTGTAGCAGATCGGCTTGCCGGTCCGGATGTGCTCCTCGCCGAAGCGCTCGATGATCTCGGTGCCCGGCGCGTGGCAATTGCCGAGGATGCCCGGCACCTTGCCTTCGCGGATGATCGCCTCGGTCAGTTCGGCCGGAAAGGCGGGCACCGTATCCGGAAAATAGCCCCAGTCGAGGCGCACCGGCAGGCCGGCGATTTCCCAATGGCCCGACGGCGTGTCCTTGCCGCCCGAAACCTCCTGTGCGGCGCCGTGAAAGGCAGTTGGGAGCAGATCCGTCCCGCTGCTGGCAAAGCCCAGTCCCGTTGCGGTTTCGGCAGCCTTGCCAAGGCCGAGTGAGGCCATGTGGGGGACAAACAGCGGTCCACTGCGAAGGCCTTCGCGATCCGCGCGGCCCTCTGCACAGGTTTCTGCGATGTGCGCGAAAGTGTTGGCGCCGGCGTCACCGTAGCGGTCGGCGTCAGCCGCGCCGCCGACGCCGAAGGAGTCCAGAACGAAGAGGAAAGCGCGCGCCATCAAGTTGTTGCCAGTTTGAACGACCAGACATAGGGTTCCGCGGCTTCATTGGCAATTCGGAAACCAAACGGCAACGGCTTGGCGTGATAGTCCAGTGATGTCGCCCAAAGGTGCGCAGCGGTTTTGGGCAACGACATGCACAAATGCACGGGCATGGGCATGGATCGAGGACAACAGACTGTGGTTCCTGTCATGAGGGTTGCGCTGAAGACTTATGCCGCTCTCATGCTGGCGCAGATCGCGCTCTGGTCCAATCCGGCGCATGCTGACTGGCGCGATGATATCGGCACGTTTCGCATAGGCATCGTTGCCGAACCAGGCGCCGGCAACTCCGTTCCGGGGCTGGCACTGTTGACCGACGCCTACACCAAGGCCTTGGGCATGAAGGTCGAGTTTGTTGTTGCCCGCAACTATGCCGCGCTGATCGAGGCGCAGGCCAATGCCCGCATCGAATATGCGATCTATTCGGCCACCGCCTATGCAACGGCCTCGCAGCGCTGCTTATGTATCGAACCGCTTGTCGCGCCGGTCGACTCAGACGGCGCGATCGGCATCCGCTCCGTTCTGCTGACGCGGGACGGCAAGCTGCCCGACCTTGCGGCGATGGACAGCCATCGTATCGCCATGGCGCCTTCGGACAGCGTCGGCGGTTCTCTCTTGCCATTGGCGGCGTTGGCGACGGAAGGCCGCAAGATCGCGGAAGATGCACCGCTCCTGATCCATGCCGATTCGGCCGCGGCGGCCGAGACGATGCTGATCGACGGCAAAGCCGATGGCCTGTTCGGCTGGGTGACGGCCGCCGCCGACAGCCGGCCGGGAGCACCGGGCACGCAGGCGAGGTTGGAGGCGGCAGGGCTCTCGGTGACGGCCCTTCATGTCGTGTGGACGTCGGGCCTGCTGAGATATGGCCCGCATGCGGTCCGCAGCGATCTCGACCCCGAAGCCAAGCGTCGGCTCACCGTGTTCCTCACCAACCTCAAATCGACGACGCCAGATATCTACGACCTTCTGGAGTCGAAGCATCCCGGTGGCTTCGCCACCGTGGCGCCAAAAGACTACGAGATGGCCGCTGCTATCGTGCGCTTCGTTGCGGACGGCGGGCAGCAGCAGTAGCTGGAGCGGCCCTGCGCAGCGTCTGGCTGCCCTCTGTTCAACAGTCGCTGCAAGGGATCGCCACGCTTCTGCGGGGGCGCAGAAAATAGGTTTCGCCCATGTTTATGTTGCTGAAAGCCGAGGTCAGCCCAAGCTTCTGTTGACTGCTCGCGCTCCACGCGATGACCGGGGTATAGCCGAGGTTGCTTTCGACGCGGATGAGGAAAGTGTTGGCGACTCGAAGCGCTGCCGGGACCGTTGTCTCGGTGGTGGCGGCGGCGCCAGGGCTGGCGACGCCGGCTACCAATTTGCGTGACCACACCACCAGTGCCCTCGTCGCGTCGGGCGAAACCTGGATTGCCGTGATGGTGATGGTCGGGCTCGAGCGGTTGTAGGGCTGAAGGGTGACGCTGCCGATCTGCATGATGGCGTCGACGTCCGCTTTGAGGACGCTTGTCTGCTGGGTGACGAGATCGGCCACCATGCTGCCGATACGACTGACCTTCTTACTGGTCTCGATGGCCTGTGACGCTTCCATTGTCAGGAAATACATGATCAGCAGAATTGGCATGATCAACGCGAATTCAACCGCCGCGATACCGCGGCGATCGGACCAGAATTGACTTGCTTTCCGCCAAACTCCCGTAATCATAAGATGTGCCCCCGCACGCATCATGCCCATTGCCCTTTTCTTATACTGCTCGTGCATTCCGCTCAGTTGTCGAACGGCTCGTTCTGCCAGGTCACCGATGCGAAATGCAGGGTCTTGTTGCCGCCCATCGATTTGGCCAGCAGGTCGGTCATAACAGGCCATTTGTAAAAGACACGCAGCATGTTCCTCGACTCCGCCGCACCCGCCGTAGTGGAAAAGGGCACTTCGGTGGTGCCGTTCGTCAACTGGACATCGTTGTTCTTGATCTTGAAGCCGGCCGCCGCCGCGTCTGCGAATGCCGTGTATTGGCGAAGATCCACCATCAACTGAAGCTTGCAATCCTGGGCGACGATGATCTGCAATTTGTTGCAGATCGTGGTCTTCAACCCGTCTTCAGTGACGGTGGCCGCCTTTAACTGGCCGGTGCGCAACTGTCGCGCGACATCGTCGGTGATGTTGGCCATCACTTCCTGCGCGGCAAACGAGATGCAGCTTTCCAGAATGGCGAAGACAAGCAGCGCGAAGGGGACTGAAAGGATCGCGAATTCGATTGCCGTGGCGCCGCGCCGGTCACGAAGGAAGCGGGCGAAAAACCTTGGGCGTCCCGCTCTGTGGTCGCCTGCGCAGCCGAATTCCGTGTTCATGTCCGATCCTGCCGATCTCTATGCGGTCTCGGAAGGAGCATTAGCGCAAACCAATTGAGGTCCGGTTTGGATGATCGTTAAAGTCGGCGCCTGCCTCTTAACCAGCCAATAACCGGAACGGCAGCCGGTCACGCCAGCTATCGGCTGACGCCCATCTCCGCTTCGGAAGACTTCTCCGCTTCACTCTTGTAGGAGCTTTCGCAATAGGGCGTGCAGGACATCGTCTGGATTTCGGCACGCCGATAGATGCGCACCGACGAAGCGGCCTGCCGCACGACGGTAACCTGCTCATCCACGATGGGACTGCCATCGGTATCGAGCACGACCAGATTGGTGACGCCGAAGCCTTTGCCGGTGAGCACGATCGTCGAAGCGTCCTGCACCGAAGCGTCGGCGATTGCCGGGTTGCCGACCACGATGGTGTCTGCGGGACGCGACAGTTTGACGATCTTGGCCTGGTTCATCGTGACCTCGATGCCGGCGCCGGCCATGGCGGGCGCGACGAAGCTCGAGACGGCAAGAAGCGCGGCAATCAGGATTGACGATCTCGGCTGAGCCATTGAGGCGCTCCACGCAGGCGGACTGATCAACGGAACATGAACGAGATTGGTGAACCAACGGTTAAGCATGCGATCTTGCCAATCGTGCAATGGCCGACAAGGAGCCTGCGAGGCGCGGCCCGGTCGGGTCGCAAACCTGCCAAACCGGGGCTGGAAGGCACGGCGGTACTTTAGCCCGAAGTTAACCACGCAATATGTTCGAACCGGGAAAGGAATCGGTAAGGCTGTTTCTTAAGCCGATCGAAAGAGCTTCTCCCTAGATTGGCAGCATCCGATCAACCATCACAGAAGTTGACGGAAGTGCTGTAACACGTGGAGTAGGAGCTCTCGAATGTCTAATCTCATCGCACGTTTTGTGAAGGACGAATCCGGCGCGACCGCTATCGAATATGGTCTGATCGCCGCTCTCATCGCGCTCGCCATCATCACTGGCGCCGGCACGCTCGGCAATGCGCTCAATGCCAAGTTCACCAACATCGGGACCACCTTGAACAGCGCGCCCGGCGGCAGCTGATCGGCTTATCGCCGAGCACTTGGACTGCGTTTCTGGAAAAGGGCCGCCGCGTGGCGGCCCTTTTTCTATGCCGCTGCCAATATAGGTCGTCTTTTCATTCCAGGCCTCATCAATCGTTAATCGAACATACTTAGATTGAGCCCCGTGAAATCGGACAATAGGCGTGGCGCCGATGCTTGAAGCCCTGATCTTCGTCGTTTTTCCGTTCTGCATGCTGTTTGCCGCGATCTCCGACATGCTGTCGATGACGATCGCCAACCGCGTGCCGGTGCTGCTCGTCGTCGTTTTCGCGCTGGTCGCGCCCCTGACAGGCATGGACTGGACGGCCTATGGCGGACATTTCGCCGCCGGCGCCCTTGTCCTGGCCGTGACATTCGGCCTGTTTGCAATGGGCGGCATGGGTGGCGGCGACGCCAAGCTTCTGGCCGCCACAGCGATGTGGATGGGCCTCAACATCAATCTCGTCGAGTATCTTGTCGCCTCGACAATCATCGGCGGCCTGCTGACGCTCGCCATCATCCTCTACCGGAAGTCGCTGCTTGCGGCCGTTACCGGCCAAAATCCGTTTCTGCGCCATTTCGCCGACGAGGCAAAAGGTGTTCCCTACGGCGTCGCGCTCGGCCTGGGCGGGTTGCTGACCTATCCGGATTCGCCTTTGATGGTATGGGCGCTGGCCAGGCTTGCGGCCTGACCACAATCTTATTTTTACTGTCTGTCAGCATGCCGAAACCCCGTTCTCAACAGGGGCCGGCCCGGCCATCTTGGCCGTCCAGACCACATTCCGACTAATTTATGTAAACGTTAAATTAATCACGATCGTAAGCATTACATTAACCTTGTTTTGACGATTGCCGCTGCAAAGTCCGGCTTGGCTACGTGGTTTGCCAGGGCAAGGGTTCGAACAGATGCCAGCATCGCGATTGATAATTCTGAGCGTGGCGGTGGCCGCGGCGGGTGGCGCTGGCTATGTCGCGAAGAACATGGTGGCACCGCCGCCTCAGGTCGTCGTCGATTCCGGTCCCCAGGCCCCGGCAGTGGCACTCCAGGATGTGCTTGTGCTTTCAGGCGACGTTCCGATGGGCAACCCGATCCAAAACAACATCGCCTGGCAATCCTGGCCCGCCGACGGCGTCAACGCGAATTTCATCACCCGCACCGCCGAGCCCGAGGCGCTGGACAAGCTGAAGGGTTCCATTGCCCGTGTGGCGATGTATGCCGGAGAGCCGCTGCGGCGCTCCAAGCTGATCGGCGAGGGGCAGAGCTTCATGTCGTCGATCCTGCCTTCCGGCATGCGGGCGGTCGCCACGGCCATCTCTGCCGATACGTCGGCCGGCGGCTTCATTCTTCCCAACGATTTCGTCGATGTCATCATGACCCGCAGGGCCGATGCCGCCAGCGGCGCCGCCGGCTTCAACACGGAGACCATCCTCAAGAACATCCGCGTCCTGGCCATCGACCAGACCATCCAGGAGGACGAGGAAGGCAAGAAGACCAGAGTGGGTCAGACCGCCACGCTTGAACTGACGCCCAAGCAGGCGGAGATCATCACCGTCGCCCAGCAGATGGCGGATCGCCTGACCCTGGCGCTGCGGGCGGTCGCGGACACGCAGGAAAAGAATGTGGGTGAAGCCGACTATCTCGTTTCCGGCAATGGCCGCAGGGGAACGGTGAGGTTGATCAAGTCGGGCGAAGTTTCCGAAGTGGGAGCAAGGAAATGAAGCTAGGTGGCAAACTGCCGGCAATCGTAGCCGCGGCATTCGGCCTGCTGCTCGTCGGAACGAATGTGCAAGGCAGCGTCGTCGAGGCAAAGAACGCGCAGGTCACGGCATCGACGGCCACCCAGCGCGTCAAGCTCGGCCTCAACAAGTCGGTGGTGATCGACCTGCCGAGCGATGCCTATGACATTCTCGTCGCCAACCCGGCGGTTGCCGACGCGGTGACCCGCACGGCGCGGCGAATCTATCTGTTCGGCAAGGCGGTCGGCGAGACGAACATTTTTGTCTTCGGCCCGAATGGCGAGCAGATCGTCAGCCTGGACCTGGCCGTCGAACGCGACGTTGCCGGCCTTGAAGATTATATCAGGCGGTTCCTGCCGACGTCGGCCATCAAGGTGGAACTGCTGAACGACAACGTCGTCCTGACCGGAACGGTCGACACGCCGCTGGACGCAAAGCGTGCGGTCGACCTTGCGACGATCTTCGTTTCGGGTGGTGAAGCAACGACCGGACAATATTCGCAGACGGCGGCCGGCGGCTCGGCTCAAAGCGGTGTCGACATCGACAATCCGGACCAGGAGCGACGCACCAGCAAGATCGTCAACCTGCTGCAGATCATTGGCGACGACCAGGTCACGCTGAAGGTCACGGTCGCCGAAGTCAGCCGCTCGGTGATGAAGCAGCTCGGCGTCAACATGGTCGGCAGCGGCGGCAGCAACGGCATCAGCTACGGCGCGCTCAGCAGCAATTTCATGGGACTCGGCAAGCCGCTGTCGAATTCGGGCTTGAGCATCGGCTCCTCAGCGCTCCAGGCGTATATAAATGCCATGGAGCAGTCAGGTGTCATGAAGACGCTGGCCGAGCCGACCCTGACCGCCGTATCCGGCGAGAAGGCGACCTTCAAGGTCGGTGGCGAATACAATATGGTGTCCAACGTCTCCGCGAACGTATCCGACGACAACCAGACCGGCCTGAAAACCTACACCCTCGAAAAGATCGAGTACGGCATCGGCCTGGAGTTCCAGCCGGTGGTTCTGTCTCCTGGCCGCATAAGCCTCAAGGTCAGAACCTCGGTTTCCGAACCGACAACCGAGGGGTCCGTGTCGGCATCCACGGACAATCAGAGTCTCGGCATGAATGCCCTGTCGCTTCGCAAGCGCCTTGCCGACACGACGGTGGAACTGCCCTCTGGCGGCTCCATGATGATCGCCGGCCTGGTTCGCGACGATGTCAGGCAAGCCGTCAACGGGTTGCCCGGACTGACAAAGATACCAGTGCTCGGCGCGCTCTTCCGCAGCAGGGATTTCGTGCGCAACGAGACCGAGCTCGTGATCATCATCACGCCCTATCTGGTGAAGCCGGTAGCGCGCAACGACCTTGCCAAGCCGGACGACAATTTCAACGCCGCCAGCGATGGCGCCGCCATGTTCCTTGGCCGAGTCAATCGCGTCTACGGCACCATGCAGACCGACAAGCCCAACGGCCGCTACCACGGCGTTGTCGGCTTCATCTACAAATAAGCGGGGAAGCGGACATGTCTCAGTCAGCATTGAAGGCAAGCACCATCGCCGCACCGATGCGCTTTGGCCGCTCGCGGGTCTGCCGGCGGTTCGTTCTTCCTGTCCTGGCGGTTGCGGTGGCGGCGCTGCTCGCCGGCTGCGCCCAGCGCGACAGCATCACGGTCGGCGCCATCCCGGACGATTATCGCACCAACCATCCGATCATGATCGCGGAGAAGAACCAGAAGATAGACCTGCCGGTGGGCGCTGGTGACCGTGGCATGACGGGCTCTCAGCGTGACACGCTTTCGGGTTTTCTCGACGGCTACGACAGGAGCGCCGCTCCGGCGCTGACGATCGCTATCCCTGTCGGTTCGGCCAACGAGATCGCGGCGGCCGCTGCCGGCCGCGATTTTGTCAGGCTGGCGGCTGCCAGCGGCATCAAGCGCAACCGGATTGTCATGACCTCTTATCAGTCCGCTTCCGCCGAAGCCTCGGCCCCGATTCGCGTCGCCTATATCTCGGTGAAAGCTCAGACCGACAAATGCGGGCGTTGGCCCGAAGATCTGGTGGAGACCTCGGAAAACAAGCACTACGCCGATTTCGGCTGCTCGTATCAGAACAACCTCGCCGCTCAGATGGCCAATCCGGCCGACCTGCTCGGACCGCGCAAGCAGGCACCTATCGACGCCGAGCAGCGTGGGAAAGTCATCGATGGGTACCGAAATCAACCCTTCTTTGATTGGGAAGCAGAAGGCGAAGTTAGCTACTAACGATCGCAGTTCGGAGTACACGAACATGAACAATCTGGCCTATGACACTCCTGTAGACGGCGGCGATACCTCGCAGCAGGACATCGCCGCGATGCAGGCGTTGCGGCCGATCCCGCGCATCTCGATCCAGGCATTCTGCGAGACCGAGGGTGTTGCCAACCCGGTCGAGCGCGCCGGCGAGGACCGCCGCATGACGAAGGCGCATCTCAAGGTCCATATGGGCGGCGTCCCCACTGCCATCGAATTCTACCAATCGGCGCCGACGCCCAACCTGATCCTGCTGGAATCGCGCAGCGAGCCCAAGCAATTGCTGGAACAACTCGCCCAGCTTTCGGAATATTGCGATCCGACGTCGAAGGTGGTGGTGATCGGCCACTACAATGATGTCGGTCTCTACCGCGAGCTCATCCGCAACGGCATTTCCGAATATGTGATCGCTCCGGTCTCGATGGCCGATATCGTCAGCCTGGTGTCGTCGATTTTCATCGATCCGGAAGCCGAGCCGCTCGGCCGCTCGATCGCGTTCGTCGGCGCCAAGGGCGGTGTCGGCTCCTCGACGATCGCCCACAATGTGGCTTGGGCGATGTCCACCCTGTTCAAATCCGAAGTGGTCGTCGCCGATCTCGATCTGGCTTTCGGCACCGCCAACATCAATTTCGACCAGGATCCGGCGCAAGGCATCGCCGAAGCGGTGTTTTCGCCGGAGCGCATCGATGAAGTCTATCTTGACCGGCTGCTGACCCAGTGCGCCGAGCATCTGTCGCTGCTGGCAGCACCTTCGACCCTCGAACGGGTCTATGATTTCGATCCCGAGGCCTTCGTTCAGCTCATCGACACCGCCCAGCGCAGCGTGCCGCTTCTGGTGCTGGACGTCCCCCATGCCTGGACGGGCTGGACCAAGAACACCCTGGTCAAGGCCGACGAGATCGTCATCACCGCGACACCGGAACTTGCCAATCTGCGCAACACCAAGAACCTCATCGATATGCTCAAGCGGCTTCGTCCCAATGATCCGCCGCCCAAGCTGATCATCAACCAGGCCGGCGTGCCGAAGCGCCCGGAGATTTCGCCGTCCGACTTCGCCGAGCCGCTCGGCTTGTCGCCAATGTCGGTCATTGCTTTTGATCCGTTGCTGTTCGGCAATGCCGCCAACAACGGACGCATGCTTGGCGAAATGGATGCCAAGAACCCGGTCGTCGCAATGATCAACGAAATGGCGCATGTGCTGACCGGGCGCAGCGAGATCAGGATCAAGAAGAAGGCCGGGCTCGGCAGCCTGCTCGGCAAGCTCTCGCGCAACAAGAAGTGACGCTTCAGCAGTGGAATCGGTAGTCGATCATGTTTGGTAAAAGAGGCAGCGACGACGGCAACCGGTTCACGCCGGAATTTCGCCAGCCAGCACCGGCGCCTGTTGCGCCGCCGGCTGCAGGTTCCATGGACACGGCGGTTCTGACCCGGCCCGCGGCGCCAAGCGCGCCTGTCGCGCCGCCGGCGCGCCGTGCGGTCGAGGCGCCGCCATTGGCGCCTGAACCGAAGCGGGCACAGCGCGAAAAGAGCGAAACTTATTACGATACCAAGAGCCAGGTCTTCTCCGCGCTCATCGACACCATCGATCTCTCGCAGCTTTCCAAGCTTGATCCTGAAAGCGCGCGCGAGGAAATCCGCGACATCGTCAACGACATCATTGCGATCAAGAACTTCGCGATGACGATCGCCGAGCAGGAAGAGCTGCTCGAGGACATCTGCAACGACGTGCTCGGCTATGGGCCGCTCGAGCCGCTGCTCGCCCGCGACGACATCGCCGACATCATGGTCAACGGCTCCAGGAACGTCTACATCGAAGTCAACGGCAAGGTCGAACAGACCGGTATCCGCTTTCGTGACAACCAGCAGCTCCTCAACATCTGCCAGCGCATCGTCAGCCAGGTTGGCCGCCGCGTCGACGAATCCAGCCCGATCTGCGACGCGCGCCTTCCCGACGGCTCCCGCGTCAACGTCATCGCGCCGCCGCTCTCCATCGACGGCGCCACGCTCACTATCCGTAAATTCAAGAAGGACAAGCTGACGCTCGATCAACTGGTCAAGTTCGGCGCCATCTCGCCGGAGGGCGCCGAAGTTCTCAAGATCATCAGCCGTGTCCGCTGCAACATCGTGATCTCGGGCGGCACCGGTTCGGGCAAGACCACGCTGCTCAATTGCCTGACCAACTATATCGACCGCGAGGAGCGCGTCATCACCTGCGAAGACTCGGCCGAGCTGCAATTGCAGCAGCCGCATGTGGTGCGCCTCGAAACCCGCCCGCCCAATCTGGAGGGTGAGGGTGAGGTGACGATGCGCGACCTGGTCAAGAACTGCCTGCGCATGCGTCCCGAGCGCATCATCGTCGGCGAAGTGCGCGGACCCGAAGTGTTCGATCTTCTGCAGGCGATGAACACCGGCCATGACGGCTCGATGGGCACGATCCACTCGAACAGCCCGCGCGAATGCCTGAACCGTATCGAGTCCATGATTGCCATGGGCGGTTATTCGCTGCCGCAGAAGACAGTGCGCGAAATCGTCGTCGGCTCCATCGACGTGATCATCCAGGCGGCGCGCCTGCGCGACGGATCGCGCCGCATCACCCACATCACCGAGGTGATCGGGATGGAAGGCGACGTCATCATCACGCAGGATATCGTCCTCTACAACATCAAGGGCGAGGACGCCAACGGCCGGCTGTTGGGCGAGCACGTCTCGACCGGCATCGGCCGTCCGCATTTCTGGGAGCGTGCACGCTATTACGGCGAGGAGCAGCGTCTCGCCATTGCGCTCGAGGCGATGGAGAAACGCGCTGACTGACGTATGCCGGGGTGTAAGGGTTCGGGCCAATGTTTGGAATTGACGGCACAGTACTGGCATTTGTCGTGCTCGCCGGCTTCAGCGCCGGCGCTGTCGCTTATGCATTTCTGTTCACCCGGATCAGCAACGAGAAACAGGTCGGCAAGCGGCTCGAAACGATCAGGACCGCCGAGACGGATCGCTCCGTCGTCAAAGCCTCGCGCGACCGCGTGGCGGAAGCCACCAAGCGGCGCAAATCGGTTCAGGATTCTCTCAACGAACTCGACGCCAAGCAGAAAACCAAGGACAGCCGCGTCAAGAAACCGCCGCTGAAAGCCCAGCTTCGTCAGGCCGGCCTCAAGACCACCATCGAGCGTTTCTATATATATTCCGCAATATGCGGCATCGTTTTGACGATTGTCGCCTTTGTGGCCGGAGCCCCGCTGATCGCCTTGCCGGGCGTGCTGCTGGCCGGGGGGCTGGGCCTGCCGCGCTGGTTTGTCACGTTTCGTCGCGCCCGCCGGGTCAAGGCATTCCTCAACGAATTTCCAAACGCGCTCGACATCATCGTACGCGCGGTCAAATCCGGCCTGCCGCTGAACGACGCAGTGCGCCTGATCGCCAACGAATCGCCCGAACCCGTGAAGACCGAGTTTCGCCGCATCGTCGATTCACAGCAGATGGGCCTCTCTATCCCCGACGCGACCTTGCGCATGCCCGAAACCATGCCTTGCACCGAGGCAAGCTTCTTCGGCATCGTTATCCAGATTCAATCGCAGGCCGGCGGCAATCTCTCCGAGGCGCTGGGCAATCTTTCGCGCGTGCTTCGCGATCGCAAGAAGATGAAAGCCAAGGTCGCGGCGCTGTCGATGGAAGCGAAGGCGTCCGCCGCGA
Source organism: Mesorhizobium sp. M7A.F.Ca.US.008.03.1.1 (assembly GCF_003997495.1). Lineage (GTDB taxonomy): Bacteria > Pseudomonadota > Alphaproteobacteria > Rhizobiales > Rhizobiaceae > Mesorhizobium. Next base: position 359,180 of record NZ_RZRU01000003.1, read on the forward strand.
TCATCGGTGCGCTGCCCTTCATCGTCGCCTTTCTCGTCTACCTGTCGAGCCCGGCCTATCTGATGCCGCTCTTCAACACCAGCGTCGGAAACCTGATCCTTGGTTGCTCTGCGGTCTGGATGTCGATCGGCATCCTGGTGATGCGCAAGATGATGAACTTCGAAGTCTAGGATGCTGGCATGACCGAGCAAGTCATCAAGACCCTGACGGATCCGAGCTTCCTGATCGCGATGCTGGTCGCCATTGCGGTGTTTGCGACCGTCTTCACCTTGCTGCCGGCGTTTGGCGGAAACCAGCTCAAGTCACGCATGAAATCCGTTGCGCTGGAACGCGACGAACTGCGTGCGCAGCAGCGCGCCCGGCTTGCGGTCGAGGCCGACCGCCGTCGCAAGGGCTTGCGCGAGGAACAGTCGGTCGGCATGCGCAACATTGTCGACCGGCTGGATTTGAGACGCGCGCTCGCCGATGAGGGCACCTTGCAGAAACTCAAGGTAGCCGGCTTTCGTGGACAGAATCCGCTGACGCGGTTTCTTTTCTTCCGTCTCGTGCTTCCTTTTGTCGGTTTCGCGCTGGCCGCAATCTACATCTTCGTGCTCGGAGGACTGCCCGACAAGCCGTTGGTCATCAGGCTGTTCGTCTGCATCCTCGTTGCTTACGGCGGCTTCTACGCGCCAGTCATCTACGTCAACAACCGCGCCACCAAGCGCAAGCAGTCGATCCAGATGGCATGGCCGGATGGGCTCGATCTGATGCTGATCTGCGTCGAATCGGGCATGTCGGTGGAAGCAGCACTGCGCAAGGTCGCCGACGAGATCGGCGCGCAATCGGTGGCGCTGGCGGAAGAGTTCATCCTCACCAACGCCGAGCTTTCCTATCTGCCGGAGCGCAAGCAGGCCTACGAGAACCTGGCAAGCCGCACCGGCCTGGATTCGGTCAAGTCGGTGTCTCAGGCGCTCGTCCAGGCCGAGCGTTACGGCACGCCGGTGGCGCATGCGCTGCGCGTGCTTGCCGCCGAAAGCCGCGACATGCGCATGAATGCGGCCGAGAAGAAGGCGGCCGCCCTGCCGCCAAAACTTACCGTGCCGATGATCCTTTTTTTCCTGCCGGTGCTTTTCGCCATCATTTTGGGTCCCGCCGGTATTCAGGTCAGCCAGCGCGGTATCTTCGGCGATCATGCGGCGCCGGCAACAAACGCCCAGTAGCGGCAAGGCAAATTCCTGCATTCAACCTCAAACGAAGAAGCCGCGCTGCATGCAGCGCGGCTTCTTCGTTTGAGGTTGTTGGAATTGTGATCTCAGTTGGTCGCGGACTTCGGCTTGTCCTGATCCTTGAGCTGGCTCCAGGCGTTCTGCTGGGCCAGCATCTGCCTGAGATAGGCGACATTTGCCTGCGCCTGTTCGGGCGAGAGTTCCTGTGAGGCGATCTTCTCGGCCTCGTCGAAACGGCCTTGCAGGCCGACGACCAGTGCCAGGTTCTGGCGGACGCGGCTGTCCGCATTCGGCTGTTGCGCGGCCGAGCGCATATAGGTTTCGGCGGTGCGCAGGTCACCTTCCAGCACATACGACATGCCAAGATTGGAGAGCACGGAAGGCTCGTTCGGCTTGAGATCGAGTGCCTTGCGGTAAAGCCGGCGCGCATCGTCCTTCTGACCGGTCTGGTCGAGAATGGCCGCTTCGGCCGACACCAGCTTCCAGTCGGGATATTCCGGTGTCTGAGCCCGGCGCACGGCGTCGAGCGCCGCCTCGAACTGGCCATTGGCGGCCAGCGCCTTGCCATAGGAGGCAAGAACGTCACGATCCTTCGGCAAAGCGATGGCGAGTTTGCGCATCACGGCGAGCGACTGATCGGCGTCGCCATCCATCTGCAATGCCGCCGCATAATTCGTCGCTATCCGCTTGTCGTTGGGGTTCTTCGCATAGGATTGGCCAAGTGCGCCGGTGGCACTGTGCAGTTCGCCGGCCGACATGCTTTCCAGCGGTTTGCCGCTGGTGCGTGCGATAGAGCCGGTGGAGAGCTTGTCGGTTCCGCAACCGGCGACGCCCGCCGTCAGCGCCAGCACAAGAGCCGTGGTGATGAGCCGTTTTCCCCTGGCATTAATCCTGCGGTTGGTCGGCATGGCACCCTAAGCCTCCATTCATGCGCGGCCATTGCGTGGCCGTCTTCCCTCCCGCAGAAATATTCTGTTAACCCTAACGGACGGTTAAGAACGGCGACTCGAAGGTCGCCGCATGGAGAACATCGAATGCCTGTCGAAATCGTCGAGAACAAACTGCCTGGCTCACTGCCGGTCCATCTGGTCGCCAGGGAGGGTCTCGAGGCGACGGGTCTTGCGCCAGCCGCTGTTGCCTGGGCCAGGGCCAACGGCTTTTCCGGCGAGGCAGGCAGGACGCTGGTCGTGCCCGGTGAAAACGGCACGCTCGGCGGCGCCTTGTTCGGTGTCGGCGATGGCGAAGGCGCGCTCGCCCTCGGCGCACTGTCGAAAGCCTTGCCGGAAGGCGACTGGCATTTCGCCTCGGCGCCGGTCGAGCCCGAACTGGCGGCAATCGCACTGGTGCTCGGCGGCTATGTCTTCACCCGTTACGGCAAGAAGTCAGGCAGGGCGCTGCGCTTCGGCCTGCCGGCAGGCGTCGATGCCGGGCGCGTTCGCCGCATTGCCGATGGCGTCTTCCTGACACGCGATCTGGTCAACACGCCCACCAGCGATATGGGTCCGGAAGATTTGGAGCATGTGGTGCGGACCCTGGCCGCCAGGCACAAGGCTGAAGTCTCGGTGGTCAAGGGCGACGATCTCCTCGACCGGAACTTCCCGATGATCCATGCGGTCGGCCGCGCGTCGGCCGGCGCGCCGCGCCTGATCGACATGAGATGGGGCCAGCAAGGCGCGCCGAAGGTGACGCTGGTCGGCAAGGGCGTCTGCTTCGATACGGGCGGCCTCGACATCAAGCCATCGTCCGGCATGCTGTTGATGAAGAAGGACATGGGCGGTGCTGCCAATGTCCTTGGCCTCGCCTCGATGATCATGATTGCCGGGCTGAATGTTCAACTGCGCGTGCTCATTCCCGCGGTCGAGAATTCGATTGCCGGCAACGCCTTCCGGCCCGGGGACGTGCTGGCGAGCCGCAAGGGCATCACTGTCGAGATCGGCAACACGGATGCCGAGGGACGGCTGGTGCTGGCCGACGCGCTGGCGCTGGCCGACGAGGAGGAGCCGCAGCTTCTGGTCGACATGGCGACGCTGACCGGAGCTGCCCGTGTCGCGCTCGGCCCCGATCTGCCACCGTTCTACACCGGCGACGAAACGCTGGCATCCGACCTTGCGGCAGCTTCCGTTGCGGCCGAGGACCCGCTGTGGCGCATGCCGCTGTGGCAGCCCTACGATGCAAAACTGTCGTCGAAGATCGCCGACATCAACAATGTCACCCCGGATGGTTTCGCCGGCTCGATCACGGCGGCGCTGTTCCTCAAGCGCTTCGTCGAAAAAACCGCGGGCTGGGCGCATTTCGACATCTTCGCCTGGAACCCGGCTGACCGTCCGCATGGCCCCGCCGGCGGCGAGGCACAAGGCATCCGCGCGCTGGAGCGGATCATCGCGAAACGCTACGGCTGACAGTCGCAGGCGAGAGACGGCAATCGCTTGACTGAAACGGAACCGAAACAATTTGCCGTCATGCTGGCGCGATGTCGATTGCTATGCGCCCGAGCCAGGCCTTGCGACTGTGGCAGCAGGTGATGCTGTCGCAGGTGCGCGACGACGCGCCCGATCTGACCATGCGCCAGACGGCAATCCTGTTCACCATCTATCTCGATCCGCCGCCGCACACCGTGCGCGGGCTCGCCGCGCGCCTCAATGTCACCAAGCCCGTGATCACCCGCGCCCTCGACACGATGGGTGCTTTGAAACTCGTCTCGCGCCATCGCGACGAACTCGACAAGCGCAATGTTCTGATCAGGCGCACGGTCGAGGGTGCGCTCTTTGTCGAGCGCTTCGGCGATGGTATCATCGCCAAGGCGCTCGAACTGCCGATGTGAGCGAATTACCTTTTCAACAGAGTGCTCGATTTGACTGCCAGGGATGCCCGCCTTCACGCTTTTCGCTCCGACCTTGCCGATGCGCGGCTGAAGGGTGAGGTCGCCGCCGACCGCTTCGTCGCCGGCCGGCCGGCGCGGGTCATCGCGTCGGTGGCCGATATGCGCAAGGCGCCGCGGCCGGATGCCGGCGTCAACACGCAAGCGCTGTTCGGCGACGATGTCCTGGTCTTCGATGTCGCGGAAGGCTGGGCCTGGGTCCAGGCCGAACGCGACGGCTATGTCGGCTATGTCGCCGACACGATGCTGGGCAAACGGGACCATGCGCCGACGCACATCGTCTGCGTGCCGCGCACCTTCCTCTACCCCGGGCCGGATCTGCGCTTTCCGATCGCCGGACAATTGTCGATGGGATCGACGGTGACAGTGACGGAGGCCGCCGAGACGCGCGGTACGCACTATGCGGTCCTGCCTTCGGGCGAGGCGCTGATCGCAGGTCACCTGCGGCCGCTCAGTGAAGCTGCCTCCGACTATGTCGCGGTTGCCGAGGCGTTTCTGGGAACACCTTATCTCTGGGGCGGTACTTCCGGTTTCGGCATCGACTGTTCGGGGCTGGTGCAACTGGCGATGCGTATGGCCGGCAGCGACGTACTGCGCGATTCCGACATGCAGGCGGCGGCACTTGGCGAGCCGCTGGAACCGGGACCTGATTTCTCAGGCTTGCGGCGCGGCGATCTGGTGTTCTGGAAGGGCCATGTCGCCGTCATGACCGATGCCGACACGATGATCCACGCCAACGGCCACACCATGCTGGTGTCGCGCGAAGGGCTGAAGGACGCCGTTGTTCGCATCGGATATCTTTACGGCGGCCCGACCGGGTTTCGGCGGCCTTAGGGAAGAACGATCCCCTTTTGTTCCGATTCTTCTTGGCGATTGACTGCCGTCGCGCTACCTCTGGCAGGTGACAGAGCAGCCGCGCCTTGCCGAACAGAATGCCGCCGTGGCCCTGCCCGAACCATTCATCAGATGGTTTGGCGAGAAAGGCTGGTCGCCGCGCGCCCATCAGATCGAACTTCTGGCGAAAGCCCAGGCCGGGCAATCGGTCCTGCTGATCGCGCCGACCGGTGCAGGCAAGACGCTGGCCGGGTTCTTGCCTTCGCTGACCGAACTGGCCAGCCGGCCAAAGAGAAAGCCAGGCCAGGCGCAGCGCGGCATCCACACGCTCTACATCTCGCCGCTGAAGGCGCTTGCCGTCGATATCGAGCGCAATCTCGGCAAGCCGGTGGAGGAAATCGGCCTGCCTGTCACCATCGAGACGCGCACCGGCGACACCCCCGCCCACAAGCGCCAGCGCCAGAAGCTGGTGCCGCCCGATATCCTGCTGACCACGCCCGAGCAACTGGCGCTGCTGATAGCGGCAGGCGATGCAAAACGTTTCTTCGAAGATCTGCGCTACGTCGTGCTCGACGAACTGCACTCGCTGGTGACATCGAAACGCGGGCATCTGCTGGCGCTCGGCCTGGCGCGGTTGCGCAGCTTTGTCCCCGGTCTGCAAACCATCGGGCTGTCGGCGACGGTAGCCGAACCTGACGAGTTGCGGCGCTGGCTGGTCAGCCAGAATCCGCCCAAGGGTTCGACAGGGCCCGACATGGCCGAATTGATCGTCGTCACCGGCGGTGCCAAGCCCGAAATCTCCATCCTCGATTCCGAAGAGCGCGTGCCATGGGCGGGACATTCGGCGCGCTACGCCACGCCGGAAATCTATCGCGAGATCAAGCGCCACAAGACGACCCTGTTGTTCGTCAACACGCGCAGCCAGGCGGAGCTGCTGTTCCAGGAATTGTGGCGGGTCAACGAGGATACGTTGCCGATCGCGCTGCATCACGGTTCGCTCGACGTCGCCCAGCGCCGGCGCGTCGAAAAGGCGATGGGGGAAAACGCACTGCGCGCCATCGTCGCGACGTCGACGCTCGACCTCGGCATCGACTGGGGCGATGTCGATCTGGTCGTGCATGTCGGCGCGCCGAAGGGGGCCAGCCGGCTGGCGCAGCGCATCGGCCGCGCCAACCACCGCATGGACGAGCCGTCCAAGGCGATCCTCATCCCGGCCAATCGCTTCGAGGTGCTGGAATGCCGGGCCGCCCTCGACGCCAACTATCTCGGTGCGCAGGACACGCCGCCCTTGATCAATGGCGGGCTCGATGTGCTGGCCCAGCATGTGCTCGGCTGCGCCTGCGGCGCGCCGTTTCGTGCCGATGATCTGTTCGAGGAGGTGCGCACGGCAGCGCCTTATGTCAGCCTCGACCGGCCGACATTCGACCGCGTCATCGATTTCGTCGCCACCGGCGGCTATGCGCTGAAGAATTACGAGCGCTACGCCCGCATACGCCTGAACAAGGATGGGTTCTGGCGGGTGTCCAATCCGCGCGTCGCCCAGCAATACAGGCTGAATGTCGGCACCATCATCGAGGTTCCGGCGCTGAACGTGCGTTACGTGCAGGCCGGCAGCAAAGGCTCAGCCTCGCGCGGCGGCCGGGTTCTCGGCAAGATCGAGGAGGCCTTCCTCGAAACGTTGACGCATGGCGACACCTTCATGTTCGCCGGCAAGGTTCTGCGCTTCGAAGGTATCCGCGAGAATGAATGCTTCGTGTCGAACGCGCCCGGCAGCGATGCCAAGGTGCCTTACTATGGCGGCGGCAAGTTCCCGCTATCGACATATCTCGCCGAACAGGTCCGCATCATGCTGGACGACCCGCAGCGATGGAAAAAGTTGCCCGAGCAGGTCGCCGACTGGCTGCGGTTCCAGGCCGACAAATCGGTGCTGCCCAAGCGTGACGACCTGCTGATCGAGACCTTTCCACGCGGCAACCGCCACTATCTGGTGGCTTATCCGTTCGAGGGCAGGCTGGCGCACCAGACGCTCGGCATGCTGCTCACCCGCCGCTTGGACAGGGCAGGAGCCAGGCCGCTCGGCTTTGTCGCCACCGACTATGCCTTGGCCATATGGTCACTGGGCGATATGGGCGCGATGTTCAAAGCCCGGAAACCTTCGCTCGGCGCCCTTTTCGACCAGGACATGCTGGGCGACGACCTCGAAGCCTGGCTGGCCGACAGCTGGCTTCTCAAGCGCACCTTCCGCAACTGCGCGCTGATTTCGGGATTGATCGAGAAACGCCACCCCGGCCAGGAAAAGAGCGGCCGCCAGGTTACGGTCTCGACCGACCTGATCTATGATGTGCTGCGCAGCCATGAACCGGACCACATCCTGCTTCAGGCCACACGCGCCGACGCAGCGACCGGTCTGCTCGATGTCAGCAGACTTGCCGACATGCTCTCGCGCATCCAGGGTCGAATCGTGCATAAGGCACTCGAACAGATATCGCCGCTTGCCGTGCCGATCATGCTCGAGATCGGCAAGATGCCCGTGAATGGCGACGCCGATGAAACGCTGCTGATGGACGCAGCGACACTGGTCGAGGAGGCCATGGGGCCGGGAATGGTTGAGGAATGAACTTTTCGCTGGCGCGCACATCGCTGATCGCCGAGGCCGACCTTGTCGGCATCGCCGGCGAACGCGCCGTCTGCGACCCGCGTGGCGTGCTCTATTTTCCGGATCTGCGGCTTCTGGCCGTGTCCGACCTGCATCTGGAAAAGGGCTCGTCGCTGGCACGCCGCGGCACGCTGATCCCGCCCTACGACACCGGCGCGACCTTGCTACGGCTGCAGGCCGTGATATCAGACTACCAGCCGTCGATCGTCATCAGCCTGGGCGACAGCTTTCACGATGGCGGCGGCGCCCAACGCATGCATGCAAGTTTCCGAGAGCGGCTGGAAGCGCTGATGGCCGGTCGGCAATGGTTTTGGGTAGCCGGCAACCATGACCCGGAAGCGCCAGCCGATCTGCCCGGCGAGACGGTGCGTGAACTTGGCTTAGGCTCGCTGCTGTTCCGGCATGAGCCGTCGAAGCAGCGTGTCGAAGGCGAAATAGCGGGCCATCTGCATCCCTGCGCCCGCATAGTCCAGCAGGGCCGCTCGGTGAGGCGCCGCTGCTTTGCCGGCGACGGCGGCCGCATGATCATGCCCGCCTTCGGCGCCTATACCGGCTCGCTCAACGTGCTCGACCGCGCCTATGCCGGGCTGTTCCGCCTGGATACGCTGATGGCCTACATGCTGGGCGCCGACCGTATTTTTGCGATTTCACGGTCGATGCTGCGACCTGGCTAATGCATGTCGCCCAAAAGTGCGCAGCGGTTTTGGGATCACGACATGCATAGAGACATAAACTCAAGGAGATTATTTCCTAGCCATTGTCGCAGTTTGGTCAAAAATGCAGCGCTTCTGTCTTTCTTTGCACAGGTTGGGCACGATGTCGCAGCGGATGTTTCAGACAGCCTTTCGGAATTCGCAGATCGAGTACCCGCGCGAAAAGGGTCCGTCGATCTATGACATCGTCAGTGCTGAAGTTGGAAACCGCCACCAAATGAAATCATGGGCGCGACCATGGGAGGTGCAATTTCAAGCGCTAATAAAGATATGTGAAGAGAACATTGATACCAACGGCAAGGTCGCAATGGAAAGCCTGTGGGCAGCTATCCATGTGTATAACGATGCAGGTCGAAACGGCTTGATCCCCGGATGGGTTGAGCCGACGTCCGATTGACGTCGCGGGCTCAAGTCCGATCCCTTTTCCAAATGGTTATAGATCTGATCATCATATGACGCGCGCCGATATGCGCGCCGCATTACCGGCCGTAGTAGAGCGAGACCGTGTGCTTCGCCTCTGCAAAGAACAGCCAGCGCTCGACCAGCATACCGGCGAACTGGATTACAGCAGCGAGTACCGACAGCAACGCTGCCAGCGGCCAGGGCAGGGCGAACACAATGGCGAGCAGCAGGACGGGCAAGGCAAAGGCCAGAAGCTGCGTGATCTGGCGCAGCCGCGCGCTGTGCTTGCGCGCGATGCGGAAACCCATTTCCTTGAGCAAATAATTTTCCTCGGTATGCGGCCATTCCAGGGACCGCACTGTACCGCCGGCCAACCCCGTTGCGGTGTTGGCGGTGGTCGCGATCTCCAGCCGGTCGTTGTAGCGCCAGGTCGCCAGCTTCCAGCTCCAGCCGATCAAGGTCAGCAGCAGGCAAGCCGCCAGCTGCACCTTCGAACCAAGCGCAAAGCCCTGCAGCAGCGCGTTCAGCAGCACGCTGCCGGTCATCGCCGAGAAGATGAGGTAGGCCGGTAGAGTGTAGCGGCTGTGCCATTGGGCGATCGGCTTCAGCGACGCATAGATCATGCCTGTGGTGCAGACGGTGACGACAGCGCCGATGGCGGCCAGAGATCCGGCGATGCCGACCCAGCCATCGGTCTTGCCAAAAAATATCCAACCGATGCCGAACAGTCCCGCCGGAATGAAGGTGATGACCGAGGCAACACCTTCGCGTGACAGCCATGAGCTGCGCCACTGCGAGAATGCCCGCCAGGCGCGTTCGGGCCGGCCGAGGTGGCCGGTCGACGACAACAGGCCGGCCGCGATCAGGCCGAGTGCCAGTCCCATGCCGATGAGGCCCAGCCAGAAATCGGGTGGGATGATCCGGAAGCCTCCGAACATGCCCAGCAGTGCTAGCAGGCCGTAGCCGGCGCCGGTGGCGGTGGTGAAGAAGACGACGGAGAAGGCTGGATGCATGGGTCAGTTCGAAAGCATGCGGTCGACCCAGCCGAGAAAACCGCCTTCAGCCCGCACCGATTCGAGTGCCGGCGCGGCGACCGATGCGGCGCGCGCGGTGTGGGCGCGCGGCGGCAAATATTTGTTGGTCGGGCGATAGCCGAGCTCCGGCATCAGGTCGACACCGCCGCGCTCCGCCACCAGTTGCGAGACAGCCGACAGGGGATCGCCGAGGTCGCCGAAATGGCGGGCACTGGTCGGGCAAGCGGCGACGCAGGCCGGCACGCGATCTTCCTCGGCCAGATTGTCATTATAGATGCGGTCGACGCACAGCGTGCACTTCTTCATGACGCCGACATCGGTGTCGAATTCGCGTGCGCCGTAAGGACAAGCCCAACTGCACAATTTGCAGCCGATGCACTTGTCCTCGTCGATCAGCACGATGCCGTCCGAGGCCCGCTTGTAGGAGGCGCCGGTCGGGCAGACGGTGACGCAGGCCGGCGTCTCGCAATGCAGGCAGGAGCGCGGGAAGTTCACCGTGCGCCCGCCCATCTCCGTCGTATGCTCGTAAGCGTGCACGCGGTTGAACCAGACGCCGTCGACATGGCCGCCATAGGGGTCGATGTCGGTCAGCGGAGCCATGTGGCCGCCGGTGTTCCATTCCTTGCAGGCGGTGACACAGGCCTGGCAGCCGACGCAGGTATCGAGGTCGATGACGAGGCCGAGCTTCTTGCCGCTTTGGGTTGGCAGACAGGTCATTCGGTCGCCTCTCTTGCCCTGCGGAATTCCGCGCCGAAAGTCAGTCTGTCGGGCGAGGGCGCGAAATGCGGCGGTTGCTGAAAACGCTCGAATTGCGGTTCGGTGAAGCCGGCTTCTTCGGCTGCGCATTTGACGACGCGCACGCGCAGGTCGAACCATGCCGCCTGGCCGGTCACCGGGTCGGAATTCGAATAGCGTTTGCCTTGAGCATCGGCCGAAGTCTGGTCGCCGATGATATGGTTGAGCAGGAAGCCACGGTTGCTCTCGGCCGCGTCATCCTTCAGCCCCCAGCTGCCGCGCCTTTTGCCAATGGCGTTCCAGGTCCAGACCGTGCTTTCGTTCACCCCGTCGATCAGCTTGATCTGCCCCTTCACCCTGCCGTTGATGCTTTCGATCCACACCCAGTCATCGTCGACAAGACCGAGACCGGCTGCCGTCCGGTGATGCACGAACAGCCGGTTCTGGCTGGTGATCTGCCTCAGCCACGCATTCTGCGAGCCCCAGGAATGATACATATGCATCGGCCGCTGCGTCAGCGCATGCAGCGGATATTTTTTCAGGTCGACGGCCGCTTCCTCGAAGGGCATGTGCCAGAAGGGCAGCGGGTCCATGTAAGTCTCGATGCGCTGACGATCGCCCTTTGGTGGCAAGACAGGGCCATGCCCACGCGCGGCAAGGCGGAAGCGCTGCAGCGGCTCGGAGTAGAGCTGGAAGACGATCGGCTCAGCCTTCGGGATGAAGCCCATGTTCTCGGCGAAGTCGAGATAGGAGCGGTTGGCCATCTTGTAGTAGCGCTGGTCGTCGCCGAAATCGTGGTGCCAGAAGCCGCCATTGTCGATGTAGCGCTGCAGTTGGTCCGGGTTGGCCTCGCCCCTGCCGGTCGAGGTCCCGTCCTTGCCGCGCCAGCCGGCCAGCGGGCCGATGCCGGGCGTGCGCTCATGGTTGACGATGTAGTCGGCGTAGTCGGCATATCTGGCAGAGCCATCGTCGTTGACGAAACCGGGCAGGCCGAGCCGGGCGCCAAGTTCGATCAGCACCGACTGGAACGGCCTGACATCTCGGTCAGGCTCGACGACGGGATGGCGGATGGCGTCGCCCGGTCCGTCGGCATGGCTGATCGGCCGGTCGAGCAGGCTGATGCAGTCGTGGCGTTCTAGATAGGTGGTGTCCGGCAGCACGAGGTCGGCGAACGGCACGGTCTCGGAATAGTAGGCGTCGGAATAGATGATGAAGGGGATCTTGTAGTTGCCCGCTTCGTCGCTGTCGGTCAGCATGGCAATGGTCTCGACGGTGTTCATCGAGGAATTCCAGGCCATGTTCGACATGTACATCATCAGCGTATCGATCGGGTACGGGTCGCCGGCCCAGGCATTGCGGATGACGGTGTGCATCAGGCCATGCGCGGCCAGAGGTGCGTCCCAGGAATAGGCCTTGTCGATGCGAACAGGCGTGCCGGCCTCATCGACCAGCAAATCGTCCGGCCCGCAGACGAAACCGAGCGGCATGCCGTCAAGCGGCGTCATCGGCTTGACGGTCTTGCCGGCTGGCTTGGGACCGGGCGGAGCGGAGCGGGGGTAGGGCGGCTTGAAACGGAAACCGCCGGGAACATCCACCGTGCCCAGCAGCACCTGGAGAAGATGAATGGCGCGGCAGGTGTGGAAACCGTTCGAATGGGCCGAGATGCCGCGCATGGCGTGCATCGAGACAGGCCGCCCCTTGATGGTCTCGTGCCGGCGCCCAGCCCAGTCGGTCCAGGCGATCGGCAGTTCGATCGTCTGTTCGAAGGCGACATGCGCAAGTTCGGCGGCGATCCTGCGGATCGTGTCGGCGGCAATGCCGCAGCGCTCGGCGACCGCGTCCGGTGCATAACTCTCTTCGAGGTAGCGGTCGGCGACCAACTGGAACACCGGGGCGCAGCGGCGTCCGCCGATCGTGAAGCTGCCTGTCAGTGCCGGCTTCGCACTGGTATCGGTGGCGCTGACCGGTCTTTTGGCCACCCTGTCCCAGGCCAGCGGATTGCCGTCGGCATCGCGCACGAACAGACCGTCATCGGCGGCACCTGGCTCCTGGATGACGAGCGAATGGGCGTTGGTGTAGCGCAGCAGATAGTCGAGATCGACGCGGCCCGCCTTCAGCAATTCGTGGATGAGGGCGAACACGAACAGGCCGTCGGTGCCGGGCCGGATGCCGATCCAGTCGTCGGCAATGGCGTTGTAGCCGGTGCGGCACGGGTTGATCGAGACGACCTTGGCGCCGCGCGCCTTGAGTTTGCCGAGGCCGATCTTGATCGGGTTGGAATCATGGTCTTCGGCAACCCCGAACAGCATGAAATACCGGGTGTTGTCCCAGTCGGGCTCACCGAACTCCCAGAACGAACCGCCGATCGTGTAGAGACCACCCGCCGCCATGTTGACCGAACAAAAGCCGCCATGGGCGGCGAAATTCGGCGTGCCGAACTGGCTCGCCCACCAGCCCGTCAAGGATTGGGATTGATCGCGGCCGGTGAAGAAGGCCAGCTTCTTGGGGTCGGTCCGGCGGATGGCCGAGAGCCGTTCCGTCGCGATCGCGAATGCCTCCTCCCATTCGATCTCGCGGAATTCGCCGGAGCCGCGAGGGCCGGTGCGCAGCAATGGCTTCTTCAGCCTTGCCGGGCTGTAGTGCTGCATGATGCCGGAGCTGCCCTTGCCGCAGATCACGCCACGATTGACCGGATGGTCCTTGTTGCCGTTGATATAGCGGACCTTGCCATCCTTGATGTGCACGTCGATGCCGCAGCGGCAGGCGCACATGTAGCAGGTCGTCTTGGCGATGCTGTCGGAAACGTCAGGCGAGGTGTCGACGCCGTCGCCTTCATCGGGTGCGCGCGTGTCGGCAAGCGGGCGTTGCGAGGGTGCCGAATTCGCGCCGCGCGGCGGTCCCTGCATCATGATCCGGTGGTACCTGTACGGCCCATGGATTTGGCCCGTGTCTTCGGTCCGGGGCCGCGCATGTAATGCTCTTCCGGATGGTAGCGATCGCCGGCCAGCCGCCGCCTTATGCCGCGGGTCCAATGCGCAAGCAGGGATCTGAACCGCCCGATCATGCTGCTCTTTGCGATCCCTCGGCGAATTTTTTCTAACTTCGCTCGAAAACTTAGAATAAAGCTATCGATCTGTCTAATCAGTTGTTCTTGTAAATTCGATCGATATTGGTTCTTAATACACCCATGACCCTGGACCAGTTGCGGATTTTCGTCGCCGTCGCCGAACGCGGCCATATGACCAAGGCGGCGGAACTGCTGGGCATTTCGCAGTCGGCCGCATCGGCGGCCATCCGGGCGCTTGAAGAGCAGCACGGCGTCCATCTGTTCAACCGCGTAGGCCGCAACATCGAGCTTGCCCAGACCGGCCACCGGTTCCTGCCCGAGGCCAAGGCCGTGCTCGAACGGGCCGCCGCCGCCCGCAATGTGCTGGAACATGTCTCGCAGACGGTCACCGGCAGCCTCTCGATCGCCGCCAGCCAGACCATCGCCAGCTACTGGCTGCCGCGCCGGCTGGCTTCCTTCCACGAAGCCTATCCGGCCGTCAGGCTGAGCGTCTCCATCGGCAACACCAGGCAGGTGGAGGCCAATGTTCTCGATGGCGCGGCGGATCTCGGCCTGGTCGAGGGGCGCACCGAGTCCGACATCCTGCGCCGCACCAAGGTCGACGTCGACAGGCTGATGCTGGTGGTCGCCAGCACGCATCCGGAGATCGCCGAAGTCGCGCCCGGCCACTCCGACATCAAGCACCTGCGCTGGATCATCCGCGAGGGCGGTTCGGGCACGCGCGAAGTGCTGGAGGATCTGGCGCGCCGCGAAGGGATTTCACTCGCCGACTTGCAGATATTCCTGGAGCTGCCGAGCAATGAGGCCATTCGCCAGGCGGTCGAGGCGGGAGCCGGCGCCACCATCATTTCGGAGCTTGTCGTGGCCCGTGCTGTGGCCGAAGGCAGTCTGAGATCGGTGCCGCTCGAACTGCCGAAACGCGACTTCGCCATGATCACCCATCGCGATCGCCAGGCAAGCCTGGCCCAGATGGCGCTCAAGGCGCATCTGGGTACGTCAGCAGACCATGGGTGAGGCAGGCCGGGTTAGCCGAACTTGCGCTGCGCATCCAGCGCCAGACCAAGTCCGACCGAGCCGAACATGTCGCCTTCGATGACGGATGCCTGCGGCACCAGCGACAGGATTTCTCGCCTTGCCAGCGGGATCGCGGTCGATCCGCCGGTCAGGAACACCGCGGTGATGTCGGATGGCTTCACCTCAGCGTCGCGGATGGTCTGCGCCACCGTTGCGGTGACCCGCTCGATGTCCCTGGCAATCGTGGCATCCAGCCCGTTGCGCGTGATTTCGGCGGCGAACTCCGCACCCGGCAGCTTCACGGCTACATGGGCGGACGAGCCGTCGGTCAGCTCTATCTTGGCCTTCTCGACAAGTGCCGCCAGCGCGTGTCCGTAGCGGTGTTCGACGATGTGGATGAAACGGTCGACCAGGTCGGCGCGCTCGGCCTCGTAGCGGATCTGGCGCAGATGCGTCATCGCCCTGGCGGTGTAGACCAGATTGATGCGCTGCCACGTCGCGAGGTCGATGAAGTAGCTTGCCGGCAGATTGCGCTTGCCGTCCTTGGTTGGCGTCAAATAGCCGAGCTGCGGCATCACATGGGCGATGCTCAGCAGCCGGTCGAAATCCGTGCCGCCGATATGAATGCCCCGGCTGGCCAGGATATCGTCCTTGCGGTCGAGCGAACGGGAGCGCTGCGGTGAAACGCGCACGATCGAGAAGTCCGACGTGCCGCCGCCCATATCGATGATCAGCGCCAATTCCTCGCGTGTCACCTTCTGTTCATAGTCGAGCGCCGCCGCGATCGGCTCGAACTGGAAAGCGATGTGCTTGAAGCCTTGGGCGCGTGCTGCCTTTTCAAGTTCGCCCTGGGCGTTTGCATCTGCCTCAGGATCGTCGTCGACGAACTGTACCGGACGGCCGAGTACCACGGTCTCGACCAAGCCGCCGGCATCCTCCTCCAGCTTTTTGCGCAGATGCCCGAGGAACAGGCCGACGATTTCCATGAAGCCGATCGACCGCGATTTGATGCGGGTCTTTTCATGGGCCAGCGAACTGCCGAGCACGCTCTTCAGCGAACGCATCAGCCGGCCTTCGATGCTGTCGGTGTAGTTGGCGATGGCGTGGCGGCCAAAGCAGGTGCGGTTGTCCTCGAAGTTGAAGAACACGGCGCTGGGCAGCGTCACCTGGCCGTCCTCAAGCGCGACGAGGCGCGGCTGCCCGTTGCGGACCACGCCAACGGTGGAGTTCGAAGTGCCGAAGTCGATGCCGCCGAAGGCTGGTCGCATGACAAGTTCCTGTATTTGTCGTCGGCGAGCCGAGAGGCGCCATGAGAAATCGCGCGCTGCCCGGGGGACGGGCTGCTCTGCCGAACCGAATTGTTTGTGTCTGCCACTTGGCTGGGGAGCGCGGTCTACCGCATGCCCCGGTAAAGGGAAACCACCTTTCGGGAAAAGTTCTGAAGTGCGTCGCGTTTGAGCGGATTCACGCGACGCACTTCAGGTCTTCGATTCGATGCATGTCGTTCTCCCAAAACCGGGGCCACTTTTGGGCGACATGCATTAATCCCGCCGGAAGATCAGCCTTCCGAGCCAGCCTGTCAGCATGGCTAGCGATATCGCGAACACGCCATAGAGGAAGGAATAAGTGTGCGCGACACGGAAGATCGATTGCTCGAAACCGGATTTGCGGATTTCGAGCTGGGCCGAGCTTTCCTTGATGAACAGGCCGCTCTTGAACAGGAACGCGCGGGCTTTATGGGTTCCAACTGGCACATTTGGCGCCAGCCTCACTGTGGCGCGGAACAGGTTCTGCGACAGGAATTGCACGCCGCCGACATTCTCGCTGTAGAGGCCGGTCGCCGACTTGCGCTCCCGCAGTGCCGCCGTGAACTCCTGGATCGTCGCCGGGCTGTCGCCGGCATCGGCGGGCTGCATGTAGAGGTTGGAGGCGCCGAGCGACAGCTGCTTGTAGCTGTTGGGTTCGGTGATGTCCTGCAGCGGCCGCGTCGTCGCCACCGAATAGGAGACCGGCACGTTTTCGAAGGTCTCGGAGTCCAGGTTGACCCAGACGCCGAGCACCCTGTCCTTGCGGCGCACCACCACCGGTTTGGGCGGACCTTCGAGCACGACGATGATGTCGTAGCGGCCCTGGCGCGCGACGAGTGGATCCGGGTTTTCCAGCGAACCGAAAATGGTCAGGTCGGCCCCGGAAAAGCCGGCGGTGATCGAGACGTTGTCGGTGGAGAGCCCGATCTGGATGCCTTCGGTCAGCGGGACCTGTGCCTTCGCCGGCACGGCGGCCGCAAGCAGCGACAGGACAATGGCGGTTGCGAATGTGTTGCGAGCCCTCATCAGTTGAGGCCCGCGGCAGACAGCGAATAGAGGTTGGGCGGCGTGACGAAAAGATCGATCGCCAATCGTATAGCCACCGCCAGCACCAGCAGCGCCAGCAAGGCCCTGAGCTGCTCGCCGCGCAGCCTCTGGCCTGCCTTGGCGCCGTACTGCGCGCCGGCGACGCCGCCCGCCATCAGCAGGAAGGCCAGCACGACATCGACCGTCTGGTTGGTGGTGGCGTGGACCAGCGTCGTATAGGCGGAGGTGAAGATGATCTGGAACAGCGAGGTGCCGATGACGACGTTGGTCGGCACTTTCAGCAGATAGATCAGTGCCGGCACCATGATGAAGCCGCCGCCGACGCCCATGATCGACGACAGGAAGCCGATGCCGGCGCCAAGGCCAAGTACGGGGATGACGCTGACAAACAGTTTTGACGCCCTGAAGCGCATCTTCAGCGGCAAGCGGTGGATCCAGTTGTGCTGGCCGGATTTCTTCAGCACCGGCGCCGCACCGCTGCGCGTGGCGCGCAGCGCATTGACGCTTTCGACCAGCATCAGCCCGCCGACGGTGCCGAGCAGCACGACGTAGAGCAATGAGATAAACAGATCGAGCTGGCCGAGCCTGCGCAGGAAGGCGAAGACGTAGATGCCGCCGGTGGAACCGACAATGCCGCCAGCCAGCAACACCCCGCCGAGCTTGAAGTCGAGCGTCCCGCGCTTCATGTGCGAAAGGACGCCTGAGACGGAGGAGGCAATGACCTGGTTGGCGCCGGTGGCGACAGCGATCGCCGGGGGGATGTTGTAGAAGATCAAGAGTGGCGTGATGAGGAAGCCGCCGCCGACGCCGAACATGCCCGACAGGAAACCCACCGCCGCGCCCATGGCCAGCAGGACGAAGATATTGACGGAAATTTCCGCGATCGGGAGATAGATGCCCACCCGTCAGTCTCGATCAGTTCTGCCTGTCGGCGAATGCAACCGTTGCGGGCATCTTGGACCGACAAGCCAATTCGTTCTTGCGCCGGAGGTGCTGCGAAGTCAAACCGCGCTACGCCGCCGAAACAAAAAACATCTCAATCAGTTAACAGGCGAATGTGTGGCAAGGGCGTCGTGGAAACGACGCCTCTGCCGTTATTTGCGTGCCAGCAGCGCCTTGACCAGTTCTTCGTCGACTTCGCCGGTCGCCGGCATCTTGTTGTCGGTCTGGAAAGCCATGATCGCGGTCTTCGTCTTCTGGCCCATCTTGCCGTCGGCGCCGCCGGCGTCGTAGCCGTTCTTGTTGAGAATGCGCTGGATGTTCTGGACGGCTTTCTTCATGTCGATGCTGGCGGTCGTCTGCGGTGTGCCGTCCTGCCAGGACTCGGGAATGTCGGCCGAATTGGCTGCTGCATCCAGCGGCTTGGCCTTCCACAGCTCAGTCGCGGCGCGGGCGCGTTCGAGCTGCTCGGGCCGCAGCGCATTGGCGATCTCGTCACGCTTGGCCGCCGCATCCTTGTCGCCGGTCTTGGCGACGAGCGCGAACCATTTGTAGGATTCCTCGAGGTTCTGCTTCATGCCGACGCCCTTGGCGGCGAGGATGCCGAGGTTGAACTGGCTGTCCTTGACGCCGACGTCGGCCGCCGCCTGGAACCAGTGCGCGGCCGATTCATTGTCGGTCACGCCGTCTGCCGCCATGGCGAACAGGACGGCCAGATTGTGCATGCCGCTGGCGTTGCCCTGTGCTGCGGAAAGCTGGTACCAGGTCTTCGCTTTCTTGATGTCGCGCGCGACGCCGATGCCCTTTTCGTAGAAATTTCCGATGCGGTATTCGGCCGGCGCGAAGCCGAGTTCGGCCGATTTCTCGTACCATTTGGCCGCTGCCGCCATGTCTTCCTTGACGCCGCGCGACTCGGCATAGCGCGAGCCGATTTCAAACAGCGCCTTGGCGTCGCCGCCGGCGGCGGCATCGCGCAAGGCGGCCGGGCCGGCATCAGCGGGAATGTCGAACTTTGCCGTCGTTGCCGGCGAAGCGTCCACCGGCGGAACCGCGCCCGTGGTGTCCTTGGCAGTGGCCGGCTCTGCCGCCATAGGCTGGATGCCGGTGTCGGTATCGGCAGCTTCCGCGGCGACCGGAACGGTCGAGGCCGGCGCAGCCGAGGCTGTCGTCGTCTCGGACACCGCTGGGTTCGCATCGGCCGATGTGGCCAAGGCGACGGGGGCGGGAACCGGTTCTGCGGTCGGCGCGGCCCCCATCGACTGCTCGGCGCCTGGCGGCGTGGCAATCATGCTTTGCGCGGCCACGTCGTCCTTGGTTGCCGCTGCGGACGGCTCGGCCTGTCTGACGGCATGGTCCGGCGCGCTTTCCACTGCCGCGGGCTGCGCGTCCGTCCTTGGCTGGCTCGCGGCATCGAGCGAGGCGGTCTGCACCGGCTGCGACGCGACGATCGGCACGACATCGTTGCTCGCCACCTGGGCCGGATCGGCGAAGAAGGCCTTGCCCAGTTGGAGTGCGCCCAGCGCCAGCAGGATCGCGGTTGTCCCCATCAGGATCGGCTTGCGCCGTGCCTTGAGCAGGTCGCCGATCCGCAGCGCCTTCACTGGTCCAGTCACCGTCGACTGCCGCTTCAGCGCCTCGGCCTCGGCGGCCGCGGCCTGCGCCGCACGCCGGGCCGCGGCGATGAAATCCGATTTCGCCGCGTCGGTGTCGCTGGGCTTGGCCGGCTGGCCGCGCTCGTCACGCACGCGCTTCATGATGGCATTGAGGTCGGGTGCGCCGGAGCCGGGCTCCAGTGGCCGGTTGGCCATTTTCGGATCGAGCGGCTCGTCGAGATCGACGCTCGGTACTGGGGCACTCGGCGCCGAGCCGGCCAGCGGCGGAATGTCCGCCTCCTTCTTGCCCTTGAAGGCGCGGGCCAGGCCGCCGAACAACGATTTGCGGCCGCCGGCCTGTTCGCCTTTCTCGGCGATCGTGTCCGAGCCGAGAGCAGCCATGGCCGCGGCCGCTGCGGCTTCGGCGGGCGTGCGCGTTCCCATACCCAGGCCACCCAGGTCGCTGCGAGCACCCGGCTCATTGCGCAGGATGGCGGCGGCGCGGCCATCGAGATCGGCCATGTCCCCAGTCAATGGCAGGGGCTGATCGATATCCATCGACGGTGCGTCGACAGCCATCTTGGGTCGCCGTGCGCCGCGCCAGTTGCTCGGCTCGACCGGTGCCGCATCCAGTAGTTCGCTCATCGCCTCGACCGGCTCGCCGGGTTCGAGCGAACCCAGCCGGTCGACGATCTTGAGCAACGTGTCGTGGATGGCCTCGAACGTTCTCGAATTGCGCTCGTCGGAGCGCCGCGTCAGCGTTTCAAGCGTCTTCAAATCCTGGGCGAGGCCGGAAACCGCGGTCGTATTGGCGCTCGAACCGGCCAGCGATTGCACTGCGTTCTCGGCCGCTTCGCGCGCCGCGCCAAGGATGGAATCGCGGGTTCCTGCGAGCGACTTTTCAATTTCGTTGAGACGCGGGCTGATGTCCTCGAATTCCGGCAGCGGGGTGCTGGGCTTGGAAAGATGAGCGGACAGGCCGGCAACCTGCGCCTCCAGGCTGCGGATCAGCGCCGGATCGATGCCGGCGACCTGTGCGGCCGACGCGTCCAGCCGGCTTGAAATGTCTTCGAGCCGGCTCTCCAGGCCGCGGATCGCGGCTTCGCCCGCAGGATCGGGTACACGCGTTTCCATACGTTTGGCGAGCGCTGTAAAGCGGGCATCGATGGCTTCCATGATGCCGGCGCTGTCGACCTGCGGCATGCGCTGGTCGAGCCTGTCGGCAACCTCGTCCAGTCTGCGCTCGAGATCGCGGAACAGCATGTTGCCCTGTTCGATGGCGTCACCCTGGCGGCGTTCCATCATGCTCGACAGCACGTCGAAGCGCTGCTCCAGCCCATGGAAGATGTAGTCGGCGTCAGGCATGGCGGGTGCCTGGTCGATCTTGTCGGCGATGAGTGCGATCTGCTTGGCAAGGCGCTCCATCGCCTGCTCCGGCAGATTGGCGCGGCCGGCGAGTTCGTCGACCCGGCCCGACAGCGTGCTCAACCGGTCCATGACCGCGTTGCCTGGACGATCCTGCGCCACTTCCTCGATCTGTCGGGCAAGCGAGTCGATCCGCTTCTCGATGCGCTCGAAAGCCTCGTGGTCGAATGAATTGGCTTGCGCGGCGACCGTGGATGCAACGATGGCGCGGGAAATCTCGTCCAGCCGCTCGTCGATCATGCCAAGCGTGTCGCTGCCGCGATTGTCTTGCTGGCTGGCGAAATGGTCGACAGCGCCGGCAAGCGTGCGCACCTTCTCTTCCAGCGAGCGCAGCGACAACGATTCCGGCAAATTGTTGACGGCATTGCTGATTTGCTCCAGCCGGGCGGTGAGAGCAGACAGGCCCGGGTCGTCCGAGCGCTTGCGCTGGTCGGCGTCGACGCGGTCTTCGAACGCCGTCCAGCGGCGATCGAAATCGTCCCAGCGGCGGTCGACCTTCTGCACGCTCTCTTCGCGTGCCAGCGTTTCGAGTGCGGCTTTGACCTGTTCGAGCTCGAGCCGCAGCATGTTGACGCTTCTGTCGTCGCTCTTCTCGGCCAGGGTCTGGATGGCGCCCGAAAGCCGCTCGAACTCAAGGCCGAGTTCAGCGCTGCCCTTGGCCGACGCACCGGGCCTTGCGCCTGACTGGAAAGCCCGCTCGATGTCCTTGCGCAGCGCTTCGAATTCCCGCTGCAAACCTGCGGTCATCTGGTGGCGCAATTCCTCGCGCATGCCGCGCAATTCGCCGGCGATCTTGCCGACCATGGCAACGCCGTCCTCCTGGCCGCGCACGCGATCGATATCGCGGGCAATGGCCTGGTAATTCTGCTCGAAAGTGGCGGCTCCCTGCATCGGGCTCTTCGGACGCGGCGCGGGCTGCGGGTCCTCATACCAGCGCTGCTGGCCAGAGGGCCGGGCTGTGGGATAGCGCGCATCGGCACCATATTGACGGGGATCGGGTTGGCGGATTTCGCGTGCCATCGGATCCTCGCGCGTCCGCTCCAGCCGCTGCTCCAGTGTCTCCAGCGACTGGTTCAACTGCTCGAGCGTGGTCTGCGGCCTGCGCTGCCTGCCGGCATTGAGTGTATCGAGATAGGACCGCTTGCTGTTCATCGGTGCGTCCGTCTTTCAGAATGGCTGGCTCGCGGCCAGCTCCCCCAGGTCCCTATCGGAACGAAGGCGACCGGCGGCGATGCCGCGGCGGAAGACGAGCTTCCCGGGCTCTCGCCCGCGCTCCGAAAAACCGTGAAAAATTCGATACAGGATAAACACGGGTAGCCGACGCGCCCACATTTCCCCCAACGTGGTAAACAACGCGTTAACCAAACTTAAGAAATTGAAAGGATGTTGGCTGCTGGTCTGACGGTGCGGCATAAAGGGCGGCGCGCAGAACGTCCTTGCGTCATCATGCGGCAATCGGTATAGAATTGACGTAAACGTAAAAGGCGCATTGAGCGCATGTTTGCGATTTGTTTGTTGAAACCACGACTGGAAGCAGGCCCCCGCTTCCAGTCAGGCGACGCATGGTCCGGGACCGCGACGCCACCAGACGGGGAAAGCCAGTGACCATGAAGCTTATCTCGGCCGGCGAGACCGCGGCCAATACCAATATGTCTGTCGAAGCCGGCGAGGACCTCGTCCGCATCGGCGAGATGGCGAAGAAATATGGAGTGACGCTGCGCACGCTGCGTTTCTACGAAGACAAGGGCCTGCTCAACCCGCAGCGCGACGGTTCGACCCGTCTCTACACGCGCCGCGACAAGGCCCGCCTCAAGCTGATCCTGCTTGGCCGCAAGGTTGGATTCTCGCTGCGCGATGTCAAGCAGATGATGGATCTCTACGATCCGACCGGTTCAAACACCAAGCAGCTCAAGCTCGCGCTGGACAAGTCGGAAAAACAGCTTGCCCGCCTGCAGAAGCAACGGGCGCTTATCGACGACGCCATCAACGAGCTGAGCGGCTCGATGTCGGCGGTGCGCCAGATGCTGAGCGAGCGTTCAGCCCCGCAGGCGAGCGCGGCTAACTAAGTCATCTGCCAATTGTCTGACGATCAAAGCGGCGTGGCCCTGCCGCGCGGCTTTTCGTTGTCTTGGCCCCACCCAAACCGGCTTTCGGCGCTGGCTTGCGCAACGCTACGCTCATTGCTCCAGTGGGCGGGGAATCTTGTCGCATCGAAAAAATTGACGTTTACGCAAACGTCAATTTTTGCTATCCCGCTCCCAATATGGGTCCGCATGCCGCCCCTGGCTTGTCTTCGGGGCATTCGGACCGGGTTTGCAGGGTGGAGAAAAAGCATGCCGACATACAGGGCTCCGGTCCAGGATACGCTGTTCGTGCTCAACGAGGTTTTGGGTTATCAGCGTTATTCGAACCTTCCCGGATTTGCCGACGCCACGCCCGATGTGCTCGAGGCGATCCTCGCCGAAGGCGCCAAGCTCGCCGAAAACGTCATGCATCCGCTGAACCGTGTCGGCGACATGGAAGGCTGTGTGCGTCACGACGATGGCTCGGTGACCACGCCGAAAGGCTTCAAGGAGGCCTTCGACCAGTACCGCGAGGGCGGCTGGATGGGATTGGCCGCACCCGTCGAGTTCGGCGGCCAGGGCCTGCCCTATGCCGTGCACACCGCCGTCGCCGAATATATGGTCTCGGCCAACATGTCCTTGATGATGTATCCGGGCCTGACGCAGGGTGCGATCGCCGCGATCATCACCCACGGCACCGACGAGCAGAAGGCGACATGGTTGCCGAGGATGATCGAGGGTGCCTGGACCGGCACCATGAACCTGACCGAGCCGCATTGCGGCACCGATCTCGGCCTGCTGCGGACCAAGGCGGTTCCGAACGGCGATGGCACCTACAAGATTTCAGGCCAGAAGATCTTTATCTCGGCCGGCGAACACGACATGTCGGACAACATCGTCCATCTGGTGCTGGCCCGCATCGAGGGTGCGCCGGAAGGCGTCAAGGGCATCTCGCTGTTCATCGTGCCGAAGCTCAAGCTCGACCCGTCGGGCAATCCAGGCGCCAGGAACACCGTCTCCTGCGGCTCGATCGAGGAGAAGATGGGCATCCACGGCAATTCGACCTGCGTCATGAACTATGACGAGGCCGAAGGCATGCTGCTCGGCGAGGCCAATGGCGGCCTGAAGGCGATGTTCACGATGATGAACGAGGCGCGCCTTGGCGTCGGCCTGCAGGGGCTGTCGCTGTCGGAGATCGCCTATCAGAACGCCGTCGCCTACGCCAAGGACCGCTTGCAGGGCCGCTCCTTGTCGGGGCCGAAGGCGCCGGACAAGAAGGCCGACCCGATCATCGTCCATCCCGACATCCGCCGCAGCCTGATGACCATGAAAGCCTTCAACGAGGCCGGCCGCGCGCTGGCGCTGTGGACGGCGATCAAGTCCGATATTGCCCACCGCTCCGGCGACGACAAGGACCGCCAGGCCGCCGACGATTACACCGGCCTGATGACACCGGTGGTCAAGGGCGTGCTCACCGACAAGGGGTTCGACCACGCCGTCATGGCGCAGCAGGTGTTCGGCGGTCACGGTTATATTGAAGAGCACGGCATGAGCCAGTTCGTGCGCGATGCCCGCATCGCCATGATCTATGAAGGCGCCAACGGCATCCAGGCGCTCGACCTCGTCGGCCGCAAGCTTGGTTTGCATGGCGGCCGCGCCGTGCAGGCCTTCTTCAAGGAAGTCGGCGAGTTCTGCGAGGAGAACCGCTCCGACGATAAGATGGCGCCGTTCACCAAGGCTCTGAAGAAAGGCCTCAACGATTTGCAGGCGGCGACCATGTGGCTGGTGCAGAACGGCATGGCCAAGCCCGACAATGCCGGTGCGGCCTCGACCGACTACATGCATCTCTTCGGCCTGGTTGCTCTGGGCTATATGTGGGCGCAGATGGCCAAGGTGGCACTTGGCAAGACTGACGCCAATGGCGCGCAATCTTTCTACGACAACAAGGTCGTGACGGGGCGCTTCTTCATGGAGCGGATCATGCCGGAGACATCGGCGCATCTCGCCCGCATTTCGAGCGGCGCCGACACATTGATGGCACTGCCGGCGGAAGCGTTCTAAAGATGATCGGCGTCCCCCTCCCCGTCGAGGGGAGGGTGGCCCGAAGGGCCCGGGAGGGGTCGTTGCGGCAGTGCACCGACTTCATTTCGATGATGCATTTCGGGAGGAGTATCATACCAGCATGACCAACCCAGCTGAAATCCTTGGCCTTCCGAAGCCTGCCTGGGCGGCGGATGAGGTCGGCATGCTCTACGACATGGCGCACCGCTTCATGTCGGAGGAGATCGCGCCGCGCTACGACGAGTTCGAGA
Organism: Mesorhizobium sp. M7A.F.Ca.US.008.03.1.1; assembly: GCF_003997495.1. Lineage (GTDB taxonomy): Bacteria > Pseudomonadota > Alphaproteobacteria > Rhizobiales > Rhizobiaceae > Mesorhizobium. Next base: position 384,406 of record NZ_RZRU01000003.1, read on the forward strand.
AGAACGAGATGGTCGATCGCGAGAGCTGGCTGAAGGCAGGTTCCGCCGGCCTGCTCTGCGCCTCTATGCCGGAGGAATATGGCGGCTCCGGCGGCACCTTCGCGCATGAGAGCGCCATCATCGAGGCCATCGGCCATGTCGGCGTCGACGGGTTCGGCATCGGCCTGCACAATTCGATCGTCGCGCCTTACATCCTCCACTACGGCTCCGAGGAGCAAAAGAAGAAATGGCTGCCGAAACTGGCGACCGGCGAGCTGATCGGCGCCATCGCCATGACCGAGCCCGGCGCCGGCTCCGACCTGCAGGGCGTCAAGACGCGGGCGCAGAAGGATGGCAACCAGTACAAGATCAATGGTTCCAAGACCTTCATAACCAACGGCCAGCTTGCGAACTTCATCATCGTCGTCACCAAGACCGATCCGGAGAAGGGCGCCAAGGGCACCTCGCTGATCGTCGTCGAGACCGACGAGGTCGAAGGTTTTCAGCGCGGCCGCAACCTCGACAAGATCGGGCTCAAGGCCAACGACACGTCGGAGCTGTTCTTCAACGACATGCGCGTGCCGACCTCCAACCTGCTCGGCCACGAGGAAGGGCAGGGCTTCGTCCAGTTGATGCAGCAACTGCCGCAGGAGCGACTGCAGATCGGCACCGGCGCCATTGCGATGATCGAGCGGGCGCTGGCGCTGACTATTGGTTACGTCAAGGAGCGCAAGGCGTTCGGCAAGGCGATCATCGATTTCCAGAACACCCAGTTCAAGCTGGCCGAACTCAAGACCGAGGCCACCATCGGCCGCGTCTTCTACAATGATTGCGTCACCCGCCACATCGCGGGCGGCCTCGATCCTGTGACCGCGTCGATGGCCAAGTACTGGCTCTCAGACCTGCAGGGAAAAGTCGTCGACGAATGCCTTCAACTGCATGGCGGCTATGGCTATATGAATGAATACCCGATCGCCCGCATGTTCCGCGACGCTCGCGTCCAGCGCATCTACGGCGGCACTAACGAGATCATGAAATTGCTGATCGGCCGCTCTCTCTGAGGGCGACGAACGGCAAACCCAAGGAGCAAGCAAATGGCTGAAGCTTATGTCTATGACGCTGTGCGCACACCGCGCGGCAAGGGCAAGAAGGATGGCTCGCTGCACGAAGTGCCGGCGGTGCGGCTTGCCGCCAAGACGCTTGAAGCGCTGCGCGACCGCAATGGGCTCGATACCGGCACTGTCGACGACATCATCTTCGGCTGCGTCGATCCGGTCGGCGAAGCCGGCTCGGTCATTCCGCGCGCCGCCGCCTTCGAAGCAGGCTACGACACCAGGGCGCCCGGCATGCAGATCTCACGCTTCTGCGCTTCCGGGCTCGACGCCATCAATTTCGGTGCCGCCAAGATCGCGCAGGGCGCCGATGAGATCGTCATTGCCGGCGGCGTCGAGTCGATGTCGCGCGTCGGCATGGGCGCCTCCGGCGGCGCCTGGTTCATGGACCCTTCGGTCGGCCTGCCCGGCTGGTTCGTGCCGCAAGGCATCTCGGCCGACCTGATCGCCACCAAATACGGCTTCTCCCGAGACGACGTCGACGCCTACGCGGTCGAGAGCCAGAAGCGCGCCGCCAAATCCTGGGCCGATGGCCGCTTCAAGAAGTCCGTCATCCCGATCAAGGACCAGAACGGCCTGACCATCCTCGACCATGACGAGCATATGCGCCCGTCGACCGACATGCAGTCGCTGGCATCGCTCAACCCGTCCTTCGTCATGCCTGGCGAAATGGGCGGCTTCGACGCGGTTGCCGTGCAGAAGCATCCCGAAGTGGAAGAGGTCAACCACGTCCATCATGCCGGCAATTCGTCCGGCATCGTCGATGGCGCCGCAGCCGTGCTGCTCGGTTCGAAGAAGGCCGGGAAATCCATGGGCATCAAACCCCGCGCGCGCATCCGCACCTTCGCCAACATTGGCTCCGAGCCGGTGCTGATGCTGACCGGCCCGGTCGACGTCACCGAGAAGCTGTTGAAGCGCGCCAAGATGAAGCTCTCGGACATCGACCTGTTCGAGCTCAACGAAGCCTTCGCTTCGGTGGTGCTGCGCTACATGCAGGCTTTCGACATCGATCACGACAAGATCAACGTCAACGGCGGTGCCATCGCCATGGGCCATCCGCTCGGCGCCACCGGCGCGATGATCTTCGGCACGGTGCTGGACGAACTCGAGCGCCGCGATCTCAACACCGCTCTGGTGACGCTGTGCATCGGCGCCGGCATGGGCACCGCAACCATCATCGAACGCGTCTGACGGGGAGAGAAACGATGAGCTACACCAATTTCACCCTCGACATCGACGCCGACGGCATTGCGCTGGTCACCTGGGACATGCCTGGCCGCTCGATGAACGTCTTCACCGAAGAGGCGATGCGGGAATTGAACGCCATTGTCGACAAGGTGGCTGGTGACGCCGCAATCAAGGGCGCCGTGATCACCTCCGGCAAGGACACCTTCTCCGGCGGTGCCGACATCACCCTGCTGCAGAAGATGCTGACGACCTTCGCCGCGGAAAAGGGCAAGGACGCCGAAAAGGCGACCAAGGCGCTGTTCGACAATGCCGGCATGATGACCGGCCTGTTTCGCAAGCTGGAAACTTGCGGCAAGCCGTGGGTGTCGGCGATCAACGGCACCTGCATGGGCGGCGCCTTCGAATTGTCGCTAGCCTGCCACGGCCGTGTCGCCGCCGATAGCGACAAGGTGAAGATGGCGCTTCCCGAAGTGAAGATCGGCATCTTCCCGGGCGCCGGCGGCACCCAGCGCGTGCCGCGGCTGACCGATCAGCAGCAGGCCCTGCAGATGCTGACTTCCGGCCAGACGCTGTCGCCGCAGAAGGCCAAGTCGATGGGCCTGATCCACGAGATCGCCGAGCCGGCCAAACTGGTCGAGACCGCCAAGGCGATGATCAGGAACGGCCTGAAAGCCATCCAGCCATGGGACGAGAAGGGTTTCAAGCTGCCCGGCGGCCAGATTTATTCGCCTGCCGGCTTCAATCTGTGGCCGCCGGCCATCGCCATCCTGCGCCGCGAGACCTACGGCAACTATCCGGCCGCCGCGGCGATCCTCAAATGCGTCTATGAAGGCCTGCTGATGCCGTTCGACACCGGGCTCCGGATCGAACAGCGCTATTTCACCGAGATCATGCAGACCAGGGAAGCGGCGGCGATGATCCGCTCGCTGTTCGTGTCGCTGCAGGAACTGAACAAGGGCGCGCGCCGCCCGGCCGGCGTGCCCGAAACCAAATTCAGGAAGATCGGCATTCTCGGCGCCGGCTTCATGGGCGCCGGCATAGCTTATGTCACTGCCAAGGCCGGCATTCCAGTGGTGCTGCTCGACCGTGATCTGGAGTCGGCCGCCAAGGGCAAGGCGCATTCCGACAACCTGATCTCGGATCAGGTCAAGAAGGGCCGCGCCAAGCCGGAGGACAAGGACAAACTGCTGTCGCTGATCACGCCGACGGCGGACTATGCCGACCTTGCCGGCTGCGATCTGGTGGTCGAGGCGGTGTTCGAGGATTCGGGCGTCAAGAAGAGCGCCACCGAACAGGCGGAGGCCGTGTTGAAGCCATCGGCGATCTTCGCGTCGAACACTTCCACCATCCCGATCTCGTCGCTGGCCAAGAATTCGGCGCGGCCGAAGAATTTCATCGGCATCCATTTCTTCTCGCCGGTCGACAAGATGATGCTGGTCGAGATCATCCTGGGCAAGAAGACCGGCGACAAGGCGCTGGCCACCGCGATCGACTTCGTTCGCGCCATCAAGAAGACGCCGATCGTCGTCAACGACACGCGCGGCTTCTACGTCAACCGCTGCGTGCTGCGCTACATGTCGGAAGCCTACAAGATGCTGATCGAAGGCGTTCCCGCGCCGATGATCGAGAATGCGGCGAAGGCCGCCGGCATGCCGGTCGGCCCCCTGGCGCTGACCGACGAGACGGCCATCGACCTTGCCCAGAAGATCATGAAGCAGACCACCAGGGATTTGGGCGACAAGGCAGTCGATCCCAAGCAGATGGCGCTGATCGACACCATGGTGGACGACCACGGCCGCTTCGGCCGCAAGAACGGCAAGGGTTTTTATGATTACCCGGCAAAGCCCGCCAAGAAGAAGTTGTGGCCGGGCCTCAGGGAGCTCTATCCGCAGCTTGCACCCGAGAAGGTCGATTATGAGGAGTTGCAGCAGCGGCTGCTGGCCACCATCGCGCTGGAAGCGGCGCGGGTGATGGAAGAAGGCATCGTCACCGACCCGCGCGAGGCCGATGTCGGCTCGATCCTCGCTTTCGGCTTCGCTCCCTACACCGGCGGTGCGCTGTCCTACATCGACGGCATCGGCGCCAAGGCGTTCGTCAAGATCGCCAGGAACCTGCAGAAGAAATACGGCGCCGAGTTCAAGGCGCCCAAGCTGCTGCTCGATATGGCCGACAAGGATGAGAGTTTCTACCAGCGCTTCGATCCCTATGCGAAAGGCGAGGCCAGGAAAGCGGCGTGAGTAGGCCTTGCACTGTGGACAAGATGGTGGTCCGGGGTTAGAACGGGGAAGGTATTTTTTCCTGTTCGAAGGGGAGCGACACATGCTCTCGCATGACCGTGTCTGGGCCGCCATCGATGCTCTTGCCGAGCGCTATTCGCTTTCGGCATCGGGGCTGGCCAAGCGTGCCGGGCTCGATTCCACCGCCTTCAACAAGTCGAAGCGCCTGTCGTCGGATGGCCGACCGCGCTGGCCCTCGACCGAATCACTGGCCAAGATCATCGAGGCGACGGGCGCTTCGCTCGATGAATTCACCGGTTTGATTGAAGGTCGGGCCGGGGCCAGCCATGCCGCCTCGATTGCCCGCCGAAGCTCAGTGCCGCTGCTCGGCTTTGCCCAGGCCGGCGCCGGCGGCTTCTTCGACGATGCCGGCTTTCCAGCCGGGCAGGGCTGGGATCTGGTCGAACTGCCGGCGCAATCGACCGAGAGTTCCTATGCTTTGCAGGTGCAGGGCGATTCCATGCTGCCGCTCTACCGCAATGGCGACGTCCTTATCGTCGAACCGGGCGCCGTCACCCGCAAGGGCGATCGCGTCGTCGTCAAGACCACATCAGGCGAGGTGATGGCCAAGGTGCTCGAGCGCCAGACCGTCAGGTCGATTGCGCTGGTCTCGCTCAATCCCGATCATCCCGACCGCGATATTCCCATGCGCGATGTCGAATGGGTGGCGCGGATTGTCTGGGCAAGCCAATAGGTCAAGCTGGTGCGGCTTCTCCATCATGCGCTGGCGGTTCTGATGGTCCCTGTGATGGCGGCCATCGTCGTCGCCGGCGGTCGCACGTTGAAAGGAAGTGAAAGCGTCATTACGGTGGACCAGCTTGATCCGGGCGCCGATGCGATGGCGCAGCAGGCTGCCGGGACGTCGCCCGAGGAGCCGGCCACCTCAGCCATAGCCGCTCCACAGCCACCGAAGCCGCATTCAAGGGCGATCGATCCTGAAATCGTCGCGCCGCCGGAACTGCCCGCCGACGGACTTGAACGGGTCGAGCCGCGTGAGCCGCTGAGCAAGCTCGCGCTGGCTGTGCCGCCCAAGCCGAAAATGCCTGACGATTGGAACGGCACAAAGCTGTTCCAGCCGGTCGCGCCGGCCGCCGGCCTGATCGAGGCGAAGGGCTATTCGGTCGCGGTTTCCGGCATCGACATCGTCAGCCAGGACGAGACCTGCAGCGAGGACGGCAAGTCCTGGCCGTGCGGCGTCCGGGCGCGGACGGCGTTCCGCGCCTTCCTGCGCGGCCGCGCGGTGGTCTGCACGGTGCCGCCGCAGGGTGGCCGCGACCTGATCGCCGCCGAGTGCCGGATCGGCAAGCAGGATGTCGGTCAGTGGCTGGTCGAAAATGGCTGGGCGCGCGCCGCCAAGGGCGGCCCCTATATCGAGGCCGGCGACAAGGCGCGCACGGCGAAGAAGGGCATTTTCGGATCGGCGCCCGATCTGTCCGGCATGCCGGCGATGCCGGCCGCGCCGCGCCCGGCGCCTCAGGCGCCGGGTTCGATCCTGGAAGAGGTCGACGGCGTGCTCAAGCCAGCTGACCAGCCAGAGCCCGCTCAATGAGCGCACGCGTCTCGGCAACGCCATAGAGTGCTGCGAACGAGCCGAAGCGCGGGCCGCGCTCCTGGCCGATCAGCACCTGGTAGATCATCTGGAAGAAGGCGCCCGATACGCCGGGGCCGCCTTCCGGGCTCTGCTTGGAATGATCCTGGTAGCGCTCGATCCTGCGCGCGACGTTGAGCGAGGCGTTCTGGATCGCTTCGCCGCTGGCGTCCGCCGGCAGCGCGCCAAGTGCTTCGTCGAGGGCTGCCAGCGCCTCGCGCTCGACCTCGTCGGCAGGCCGGAAGGTTTTCGTCGGCTTCACGAAATCGTCGAAATAGCGGATCGCATGGCCGACCAGCCGGTCGAGCTCGGGATGCGTCGCCGGCGTCACACCTTGCGTATGACGTGAAATGAACCCCCACAGCACATCCTTGTTCTGCGCGTTGGAAGCGCTGACCAGATTGAGCAGCAGAGAGAACGGCACCGGCATGTCGATCGCGGGCGGGTTGCCGTCATGCATATGCCAGACCGGATTGCCCAGCCGTTCCTTCCAGTCCTGGCGGGGATAGGCGGCCAGGAACGTATAGTATTCGTCCACGGCCCGCGGGATGACGTCGAAATACAGCTTCTTGGCCTGCCGCGGCCGTTGGTACATGTAGAGCCCGAGGCTTTCGGTCGGCGCATAGGTCAGCCACTCGTCGATGGTCAGCCCGTTGCCCTTCGACTTCGAGATCTTCTGGCCGTTCTCGTCGAGGAACAGTTCGTAGACGAAATGCTCCGGCGCTCGTCCGCCCAGAATGTTGCAGATGCGGTCGTAGACCACCGCATTGGTCTGGTGGTCCTTGCCGAACATCTCGAAATCGACCCCAAGCGCTGCCCAGCGCATGCCGAAATCCGGCTTCCACTGCAGCTTCACGCGGCCGCCGGTGATCGAAAGCGTGGTCTCGGTGCCCTCGTCGTCGAAGGTGATGGTGCCGGCCTTGGCGTCGACATGCTTCATCGGCACGTAAAGCACCCGGCCGCTCTTCGGCGAGATCGGCAGGAACGGGCTGTAGGTCGCCTGCCGCTCGGGCCCGAGCGTCGGCAGCATCACCGCCATGATCTGGTCATAGCGTTCGGCGGCGCGCTTGAGCATCGCGTCGAAACGGCCGGTCTTGTAGTATTGCGTCGCGCTGGCAAACTCGTAGTCGAAGCCGAACGTGTCGAGGAAGCGGCAAAGCATCGCGTTGTTGTGGTCGGCGAAGCTCGCATAGGCGCCGCCGAAGGGGTTGGGGACCGACGACAGCGGCTTGTGCAGATGCGGCTCGAGTGCTGCGCGATCCGGCACGCTGTCGGGTATCTTGCGCATGCCGTCCATATCGTCGGAGAAGCACAGCAGCTTGGTCGCGACCTTGTCCTGCGTCAGGACGCGGAAGGCATGGCGCACCATCGACGTGCGTGCCACCTCGCCGAACGTCCCGATATGCGGCAGGCCGGACGGTCCGTAGCCGGTCTCGAACAGGACTGTTTGCGGAAAATCGGTGCCTTTGTAGCGTTCGATGATCTTTTTGGCTTCCTCGAACGGCCACGCCTTGCTCTCGGTCGCGGCCGCCAGCAGCTCGGGATTGAGATCGATGATGTTTGATCCCGCCATGTCACAGTTTTCCAAATCATTCGTCGGCCCATACGAAGGCGGGCCGCAGCAAGGGTTTTTCAACCGGTCTCTAGGCGTGCAGCGCCGGAGCGTCAACGCGCGCGGCGCTTTTTCCTTGCGGCGCGGATGAGGCGTTCCTACTTTCGAAGCTCGGTTCAAGGAGAAAAAATTGCCGACGCCTCATGAAGCCCTGATCTATCTGATGGTCATCACCTCGGCCTCCGATCGCGACATGACCGATGTCGAACTGGCGCGGATCGGCGACGTCGTCCGCTCATGGCCGGTGTTCGAGGACTTCAACCACGACAGGCTTGTCGGCGTCGCCCAGGACTGCCAGAAGCGCCTGCACGAAAAGGATGGGCTGGAGGGCGTGCTGGCTGAAGTCGCCGAGGTCTTGCCTCAGCGGCTGCGCGACACCGCCTATGCCGCCGCCTTCGAGGTCGCCGCCGTCGACCTCGAAATGCGCATGGAAGAGGTGCGGGTGCTGCAGCTCATCCGGCGGCAGCTCGATCTCGACACGCTGACGGTTGCTGCCATCGGCCGCGCGGCCAAGGCGCGGCTGCGCACGCTGACCTGAAAGTCCTTGGCCGGGCGCTGTTGAGATGCAGCTCAGGCCGGCAAAGTTGACCGGAACCGGATCAGAAAAAGCTGACCGGGAAATAGCGCAGATAAAATTCGGCGAACGTGCCTTTCATCGAAATTTCCTGCAACGCGTAATCGATCGCGGCGGCCAGCGCCGGATTGTCCGCTTTGGTGGCGATGGCCATGCCAGTGCCCAGATATTCGGGCGCCAGATAGGGCCCGCCGGCAAAGCGGCAGCAGCCCGCCGCATCCGAGCCGCCCAGCCAGAAAGCCAGGCGCATGCCGTCGCCGAAGGCGGCGTCGACCTTGCCGGCCTTGAGATCGGCATAGAGGTCTTCCGGCCTGTCGAAAGGGATGACCTGAACCGTGTTGAAATAGTCGCGCAGCATGCGTTCATGCGCCGAGCCTGATATCACGCCGACACGCTTGCTGTGCAATTTGTCAAAGACCGGCTCGGTCAGCGCCTTGCTCTTCGGCATGATGAAGCGCGCCGGAAACTGCAGATAGGAGCGCGAGAAGGCGTAGGTCGCGCGCGATTCCGGTGTTGCGGCGATGCCGGCGATGACCGCCTCGCCTTCGCCTTTCCGCAGTGCGCCTTCCAGCTCGGCCCAGGGCAGGGCCTGGATCTGGCATTTTTCGACAATGCCGAGTTCGGCGCAGATGGCGCGCGCCAGATCAATGTGGAAGCCGGACAGCTTTCCCGAGCCGTCGAGGAAATTGAACGGCGGGAAATCCGTGGTGGTCAGGAATCTCAGCCGGGGCAGCGCCGAAAGGTCTGGCTTGGGCAGCCGCTCCTTGGCGTCCCACAGCACCGGAACCTGAGGCGGCGCGGCGCGCGCACCGTCGGCGAACGACAGCAACCCGATCAGCATCGCAAGGGCGAAGGACCTCCACCGGAACGCCAAGATAAAACTCCGCCACAGTCGTGCTCGCACCGGTTTTGGTACGAAAATGGTACAGGCACAATGGTTTTTGATTTCAACCCGCCGATTTCAGGATATGATTTAGCCGGTTTGCAAATCAGCTTCGGTCGCCTCGGTGAGAGGGAGCCACAAAATAAGTATGCGATTTGCAATCCGTGGTCGGTGGCGAAGTGTAAATCAGGCACGCATCATTGGCCGCAATGCACGAGGCAACATGGGGTTGATGTTGCGATGGGTCAGTTCGATCGCACGCTGGAATACATAGACCAACTGCAGCACGCCGCAACGGCGGCGGCGGTCTGCGAAAGGCTGCTGGGCATAACATCGGATTTCGGTCTCACCGCACTGATGGCGGGAACCGTCCCGCAGCCAGGCACGCCGGCCGGCCAGCAAAAGCAGCATGTGCTTCTCTGCGATTGGCCTGGCGAGTGGCTGGAGCGCTATGTCGCGCGCAACTATGTCGACCATGACCCGGTCGTCAGCCACATGAAACAATTGCAGGCGCCCTTCCAGTGGCACGAGGCGTCGCAGGGTATCCGCATAGACAAGAGCAGTGGCGAGGTGATGGGCGATGCCGGCGCCTTCAAGCTGCGCGATGGGTTGGCCTTTCCGTTGATCACGCTCGACGGCCAGATCGTCATGGTGTCGTTGGGCGGCGAGGCCGTGGAATTGTCCGCAGCCGAATTCGGCCAGGTGTCGCTGGTGTCGACCTACGCGGTTGGCCGCGCCATGCAACTCCACACCATGGCGAACAGGACCATCGATCAGATCGTGCTGACGCCGCGCGAGCGCGAATGCCTGCAATGGGCCGCCGTCGGCAAGTCCGAATGGGAGATTTCACAAATCCTCGGCATTTCCGAACACACATCGGAGAAACATCTTCTTAACGCCAAAAGCAAACTAGGTGCCGTCAACAGGGTGCAGGCCGTCGCGGAAGCGATACGGCGCGGCTACATTAGTTAGGTCGGCCGTGCCGACCTAGAATTTTTGCCTACGCGATCACGCAATTTTCTCATCAAAGCACGGCCGTATCTTCCTCTGAACGCAGGAGACGGCGGAATGCTTTTTTCCCTTACAACCCAGGAATTGATGGAACGTCCCGACCTTTGGGAGGCCGTCCATCGTTTGCGCTACAAGATATTCGTCGAAGAGATGGGGTGGGATGACCTCAGGCGCCCCGACGGGCTCGAACTCGACCAGTTCGATCATGACGAGGCGGTTCATCAGATCGTCATCAGGGGCGGTGAAGTGGCGGGTTATCAGAGGATGTTGCCGACAACGCGGCCACATCTGCTGACCGAGGTCTTGACCGATCTTTCCGAAGGAACGCCGCCATCGGGTCCAAACATCTGGGAATTGACCCGCTACGCGGTGGCTCCCGGTTTTCGTGATGGCCGTCGGGGCGTTTCGACCGTCGGCACCGAACTGATTGCCGGTTTCGTCGAGTGGGGGCTGAAGCGCGGGGTCGACAAGGTGATCATCGAGTTCGAGCCGATGTGGGTGTTGCGCGCCTTGCAACTGCATTTCCTGGCGACCCCGCTGGGCTATCAGCGCACCTATGGCAACCAGCAGGTCGTCGCCACCTTGCTGACCTTCAACGAGCACACGCTCGATGTGGTGCGGTCGCGCCGCAATCACTTTGCTCCCGTGCTGGCCAGGGGATATCCCGACATGCTCGGACAAAGGCGTGCGTCATGAGATCGGAGACAGTCATGAGCACACACCCGCAACCTGAACTTCGCAACCACACGCTGGTGGTCACCGTGTCGTCGAGTGACGGCCGGCCGGTGCTGGACAGGAGAGCCTATGAAAGCCTGGCAAGGACCTTCCATGAAGCCGCCGACAATGAGGAGGTTCGCGTCGTCGTGCTGCGCGGCCTGGCAGGCTGTTTCTGTCTGGGCGGCGACTTCTCCGAATTCCTCGACGCCACCAAGCACCAGAAACTGATTGCCGCCGTCACCGACCTGTTCCGCACGCTGGCGACGTTTCCAAAGCCCATCCTTGCCTGCGTCGATGGCGATGCCGTCGGTGTCGGCTGCACCATCCTGTTCCATTGCGACATGGTGATCGCGTCCGATGAGAGCACGTTCAGGGTGCCGTTCGTCGATTTCGGCCTGGTGCCGGATGCGGCGACCAGCATCCTGGCGCCGCAGAAGCTCGGCTACGCCGGTGCCTTCCGCTTCTTCTGCCTCGGCGACACGCTTCGCGCCGAAGATGCCAGGGCGCTCGGCCTGGTCGCGGAGATCGTGCCGGGAGGCACCGTCGAGGAGGCGGCCCTCGGTCGGGCGAGGCAGCTCGTCAAGAAGCCGGTCGCCGCCTTGCTGCAGACGCGCGGCCTGCTGAAAGGGAACACCGAGGCCCTCTGCGACCGCATCGATCAGGAGATTTCGCTTTTCCAGCAGGCGCTGCAGGACGACACCACGCTGCGGCGATTGCAGCGCATCGCCCGGCTCGCGGCCTGAGCGAAAGCATCAAGGAACGCGCCGCGCGGCCTTGGCCGCGCGGCGCGGAAGCGTCAATCCTGCTTGCCGAGGAATGACGGCCCTTCGCCGATGATCTTCTTGTCTTCCTTGCCGATGATTTCGAGATCGCGCCCCTCATAGGGCAGAGACGACAGGATGCGCCGCATGACCGCCAGCCGCGCGCGCCGCTTGTCATTGGCCCGTACGATGATCCACGGCGCGAATTCCTTGTGGGTGCGCTCGAACATCGTGTCGCGCACCTTGGTGTAGTCGTCCCACTTGGTGATGCCTGCAACATCGATGGGCGAAAACTTCCAGCTCTTCAGCGGGCTGTAGCGGCGGTCGTGAAAGCGCTCGAGCTGGGTTTCCCGGCCAATGTTCAGCCAGAATTTGAAGAAGTGGATCCCCTCATTGGAGATCATCCGCTCGAAATGCGGCGTCTCCTCGAGAAACTGCTCGTGCTGCTGCGGCGTGCAGAAACCCATCACCGGCTCGACGCCGGCGCGGTTGTACCAGGAGCGGTCGAAGGTGACGAATTCCCCTGAAGTCGGGAAGTGGTCGACATAGCGCTGGTAGTACCATTGCCCAAGCTCGGTCGGGGTCGGCTTGGTCAGCGCCACGTTGCGTGCCGTGCGCGGATTGAGGTATTGGCGCACCACGAAGATCGTGCCGCCCTTGCCGGCAGCATCGCGGCCCTCGAACAGCGCCATCACCCGTTTGCCGGTCGACTGCAGCCAGGCCTGCGCTTTGACCAGCTCGATCTGCAATTTCTCGAGCGTCTCGTCATACTCGTCGCTTTTCATCTTCTTGTCGTAGGGATAGCCGCCGGCGGTCAGCTTGTTGTCCTCGACCCAGTCGGGAAGCACGGGATTTTCGATGTCGAACTCCCGCTCCTTGCCGCCGATCCTGATCGTCAGCGGCCCCGAAGTTGGCGCGGCGGGACTTTCCTTGGCTTTTTTCATCGAGACGAACCCTTTCCAGCTTCCGGACTCATGCTATGGGGAGCCACTATGGCGCCGCGCGTCCGTTTGGACGCGTAAAGGACGCTGTAGCACTTTTGATTTGCGCATGATCCTTTCCGAAAATCGATTCCCGATTTTCGGGGCATGCGGCAAGCGGTCCAGTGGAAGTTTTCCGCCACCGAGACCGGGTGCAAAGGCATGGGGTACGGGCCTGCGGGCAGATGGCTGACCTGGACACTGAGCAGAAAGACACGGCGCAAACCATGGCCGCACGGCTGTGGAATAGCCGCTGGCTGCTTGCGGCCGGTATTGTCGCGGTTCTCGCTGTTTATGCCTTGGCTGGAATTTCAGCCTATGTCGTTCTCGCGGCGCTGCTGTTGCTGCTTGCAGCGGCTATACTGCCGACCGCCGGCGCGCGCCAATCCACCGGCAGCGGCGCTGCCATCGAGGCCATCGGCCTGCAGCGGCTCTCGGGTGAACATCTGGCCGCCGCCGTCGCCGATCCGCTGATCATCTTCGACCGGGCTGCCACCATCGTCCATGCCAACGCCGCCGCCTTCGCCGCTTTCGGCGGCATCGCGCCAGGCATGTCGCTGTCGCTGAAATTCCGGGCGCCGGAAATGCAGACCCTGCTGGATGGCGTGCTATCGGGCGATGTCGCCGCCGATGTCGTCGACTACATGGAGAAGCTGCCGGTCGAACGGGCTTACCGGGTGAGCGCGTCCTCGGTCGGTCACGCCACCGATCTCTATGTGCTGGTGTTCAAGGACCAGAGCGAAGCACGCAGGATCGATCGCATGCGCGCTGACTTCATCGCCAATGCCAGCCACGAACTGCGCACCCCGCTCGCCTCCATCGCCGGCTTTATCGAAACGCTGCGCGGACCAGCCCGCAACGACGCGGCGGCGCGCGATCAGTTTCTGCAGATCATGCAGAGCCAGACCGGTCGCATGGCGCGTCTGATCGACGATTTGTTGTCGCTGTCGCGGCTCGAGATGAAACCCTATCTGAAGCCGGGAACCGAGGTCGACCTGCGCCAGACCGTCGACAGCGTCATCGACTCGCTCGGGCCGCTGGCCAGCGAAAACGCCGTTGCCATCGAGCGGCATTACGCCGATGGGCCGCTTCATGTGCCTGGCGATCGCGATGAGCTTTTCCAGGTTTTCGAGAACCTCCTGGAAAACGCCTGCAAATACGGGCAGTCGGGTGGGCGCGTGGTTGTATCCATAGCGCATAGCGATGCCGGATCAGAGCCGGGCATCGAGGTGACGATCAGGGACTTTGGGCCTGGCATTCCGGAGGAGCACATTCCGCGCATTACCGAGCGCTTCTACCGCGTAGACGTCGAGACCAGCCGAACCCAGAAAGGCACCGGCCTCGGCCTGTCGATCGTCAAGCATATCCTGACGCGCCACAACGCCCGGCTTTCGATCAAGTCCGAAGTCGGCAACGGCGCGGCATTCTCGGTTCATTTGCCGACGCACTGATATCGCCCTAATTCAAGGGGACTGTTTCTTTTTTCTGTCATCCGGCTAGCGTATCAGCGGGATTCGAGGAAACGACTCAAAATCAAAACACCCCGTGGGAAGGCATTTTGCCATGCAGTCCGTGCACATCGTCAGCGCTTATGACGAGGAGTTGAAATATCTGTCGAAGCGCATCGCCGCGATGGGCGGCCATGCCGAGCGTATGGTCGAACAGGCGGTCACCGCTCTCGTCAATGCCGACCCAGGCCTTGCCCAGAAGGTCATCCGCGACGATACCGTACTGGACGAGGGCCAGCGCGAAATCGACGACAAGGCGATCATCATCATTGCCAAGCGCCAGCCGATGGCGGCGGATTTGCGCGAGATCGTCGGGACCATCCGCATCTCCGCCGACCTTGAACGGGTTGGCGATCTCGCCAAGAACGTTGCGAAGCGGGTGGTCGCCATCACCGACGGACGCCAGCCGACCAGCCTGTTTCGCGGCCTCGAGGCTCTGTCCAACCTGGCGTTGACCCAGCTCAAGGAAGTGCTCGACGTCTACGCGTCTCGCTCGGTGGAGAAAATCGGCTTCGTGCGCGATCGTGACGACCAGATCGACGCCATGTACACATCGCTGTTTCGCGAATTGCTGACCTACATGATGGAAGATCCGCGCAACATCACGCCCTGCACGCATCTGCTGTTTTGCGCCAAGAACATCGAGCGGATCGGTGATCACGCCACCAACATAGCCGAGACCATCTACTACATCGTCACCGGCGATCAGTTGCCGGCTGAGCGGCCCAAGGGCGACGAGACCGACAAAATCAGCCTTTCCGAGACGCAGCCGGTGAAGTGAGAACGCGCCTCTCGAACCGTCATCCGATTTACGCTAAGCTTTCCGGGCTTTGCTCTATCCTCGTCCGTGGATTTGCTCCTGGAGGTCGTGATGGAAAATGTTCGGAACCTGACACCGGCGCCTGGGCCGATATCCGGCATTATTGCTTGCGGCGTCTACACGGCCGGGCGCCGCATCGCCGACATTCCCATCGAGGAAGCCGGCGAATGGGCAAAAAAATCCGGCCATGTCGTCTGGATCGGCCTGTTGGAGCCCGACCGTAACCTGTTGCTGCGCGTCCAGGCGCAATTTCACCTGCATGAGCTGGCGATCGAGGATGCCGAGCACCCGCACCAGCGGCCGAAGATCGAGCAATATGGGGACGCCTTGTTCATCGTCGCCCGCACCGCACAGCTGATCGACGGCCGGGTCACCTTCGGCGAGACCCATTTGTTCGTCGGCTCAGGCTACATCGTCAGCGTCAGGCACGGTCCCTCCACCTCCTATGCCGCCGTTCGTCAGCACTGGGAAAGCTGCCCGCACTCGCTGGCTAAGGGTGAGGATTTCGTCCTCTATGCCATTCTCGATTTCATCGTCGACAATTACATGCCGGTGCTCGAGCAGATCGAGGACGAGGTCGAGGCGATCGAGGACAAGGTTCTGCTGAAGCCGATGACCGCTCCCGACATCGAACGGCTCTATATGCTGCGCCGTGATCTCCTGCGCCTGCGCAATGCCGCGCTTCCGCTGGTCGAAGTCTGCCGACGGCTGACCAGCGCCGAGCTGCCGCAGATACATACCGCCATGCATCCGCTGTTCCGCGACGTCACCGATCACATCCGCACCGTCCAGGAGAAGATCGACAGTCTGCGCGAGGTGCTGGCGTTCGCTTTCGAGGCGAGCTTGCTGGTCGGCCAGAGTCAGGAAACGGCGAACACCAAGAAGCTCGCCTCCTGGGCCGCAATCCTGGCGGTGCCGACGGCGCTCGCCGGCATCTACGGCATGAATTTCAGCGACATGCCGGAACTGAAGATGGAATACGGCTATCCGGTGGTTCTGGGCGCTATCGTGCTGATCTGCACGTTTCTCTACTGGCGGTTCAGGAAGAACGGGTGGCTTTGAAGAGAGTGAATAGGAATTAGTGAGTAGTGAAAACGGCGCTTCATGCGCTAGGTTTTCCTACAATCTGCTACTCACTACTCACTACTCACTACTCACTCAGCGACTCCGCCGCCGCTCCGATGCCGGCTGGAACGCCACGCGGGCATGGTACTTGCAGTAGGGACCGGTTTCGGCGGCATCGTTGCCGCAGAAATGGAAGTCCTCTGAAAGAGGGTCGCCGTTCGGCCATTTGCAGGTCCGCTCGGTCAGCTCGACCAGTTGCAGATGCCGCGAGATCGGCAGCACGACATTTTCGACCGGGCGGATGTAGTGGCGTGCCACAGGTTCGGCGTCGAACTGGGTCTGCAAGGCCGTCGCGCCGATCGATGTCGTGACATGGCGTGCCGTGGTTGCTGCGCGTGATACCGATTTCTGGACGGTCGATCCTTGCGCCGCCTTCTTCTGGCGTGCCGGCGTGGCGGTCGAGCGACCGCGGCCCGACAGTTTCAGCCGATGCACCTTCCCGATGACCGCATTGCGGCTGACCCCTCCAAGCTGCGCAGCAATCTGGCTTGCGCTCAGACCCTCCGACCACAGTTTTCTCAAGAGTTCTACCCGCTCGTCAGTCCAGTTCATGAGACCGCGCTCCTCTAAGCGTGCGGCAATCGGAATCCTTCTCCCGACCCGGCAACATTTGCCGGGGCAGACACCACATATATCTGGTGATTAGGTCCGCCGCACGAAATCTAGTTATTTCTCGACTACAACTACTCTATGCGCTGACTCGGTGACAAGAGTCCCAAGTGCAACACGAATCGGTTTTTTCGGTTTTCCCCAACTTGCCCGGTCGCTTATGAGCCGGCGTCCCGTCAGGGGGCTTGCCGCGAGCCACTACGCGACGTTTTCGTTGACTTCATGGCCGAAAAACAGGATAAGCCGCACAGGCCGCCGCTTTGGCGGCTTTTTTGATTTTCCGGTACCGGAGACGCATATAATGAGCGGTTCGGCGCTTTACGAGACCTTTGCTCGCGCACCCCTGGCCTTCGACCACGGGGAAGGCACATGGCTGATTACCGACAAGGGCGAGCGATATCTCGACTTTGCCGGCGGCATCGCCGTCAATTCGCTGGGCCACAGTCATCCGCATCTGGTCGCCGCACTCACCGAGCAGGCCGCCAAGCTGTGGCATGTCTCCAACCTCTACGAGATCCCCGGGCAGAACCGGCTCGGCGAGCGGCTGGCCGACGCCACCTTCGCCGACAAGGTGTTCTTCACCAATTCCGGCGCCGAGGCGCTGGAATGCGCGATCAAGACGGCACGGCGCTACCATTTCGTCAACGGACATCCCGAGCGCTTCCGCGTCATCACCTTCGAAGGCGCCTTCCATGGCCGCACGCTGGCGACCATCGCGGCCGGCGGCCAGTACAAATATCTCGAGGGCTTCGGCCCCAAGGTCGAAGGTTTCGATCAGGTCGGCTTCGACGACATCGACGCCGCCGAAAAGGCGATCACGCCGGAGACGGCTGCGATCCTGATCGAACCGGTGCAGGGCGAGGGCGGTATCCGCCCGGTGCCGACGCAGTCGCTGAAGCGGCTCAGGCAATTGTGCGAGCAGCACGGCCTGCTGTTGATCTACGACGAGGTCCAGTGCGGCATCGGCCGCACCGGCAAGCTGTTCGCGCATGAATGGTCAGGGGTCACGCCCGACATCATGGCGATCGCCAAGGGTATTGGCGGCGGTTTCCCGATGGGCGCATGCCTTGCCACGGATGATGCGGCCGTCGGCATGACCGCTGGCGTGCATGGCACCACGTTCGGCGGCAACCCGCTTGCCATGGCAGTCGGCAACGCCGTGCTCGATGTCGTGCTGGAAGACGGCTTCCTCGAAGATGTCCAGCGCAAGGCGCTGCTGATGAAGCAAGGCCTTGCATCGGTCGCCGACGAGTTTCCCGAAATCATCGAGGACATCAGGGGTGCCGGGCTGATGCTCGGCCTCAAATGCGCCATGCCCAACACCAAGGTGAACATGGCCTTGCGCGACCAGCACCTGCTGGCGGTGCCGGCCGGCGACAATGTCATTCGCCTGCTGCCGCCGCTCACCGTCACCGACGCCGAGATCCATGACGCGCTCAACCGCATCCGCGCCGGCGCCAAGAGCCTGGCGGAGGCGATCGCTTCCGCCGCGGCGAAGTAATCCCGGAACCATTGCTGATGTCAGTTCGCCATTTCACCGATCTTTCCACCGTTTCCGAAGGCGATTTGCGCTTCATGCTGGACGATGCGGTGGTGCGAAAGGCGCGCCTCAAGGCCGGCGAGCGCACCAAGCCGCTCGAAGGCAAGGTGCTGGCGATGATCTTCGACAAGCCGTCGACGCGCACGCGCGTCTCCTTCGACGTCGGCATGCGGCAACTCGGCGGCGAGACCATCATGCTAACCGGCACCGAGATGCAGCTCGGCCGTTCCGAGACCATCGCCGACACCGCCAAGGTGCTGTCGCGCTATGTCGATGCGATCATGATCCGCACCACCTCGCATGAGCGGCTGCTGGAATTGACCGAGAACGCCACCGTGCCGGTGATCAACGGGCTGACCGACGACACCCATCCCTGCCAGCTGATGGCCGATATCATGACTTTCGAGGAACATCGCGGTCCGGTCGCCGGCAAGACCATCGCCTGGACCGGCGACGGCAACAATGTGCTGCATTCCTTGCTCGAGGCCTCGGCCCGGTTCCGCTTCAACCTCAACGTTGCCGTGCCCGAGGGCAGCGAGCCGGCGCGGAAGCATATCGACTGGTCGCAGGCGCATGGCGGCAAGCTGCATTTCACCCGCTCGCCCGAGGAAGCCGTCGATCAGGCCGACTGCATCGTCACCGATTGCTGGGTGTCGATGGGCCAGGAGCATCGCGCCCGCGGCCATAATGTGTTCTCGCCCTACCAGGTCAATGCCAAGCTGATGGCCAGGGCCAAGCCGGACGCACTGTTCATGCACTGCCTGCCCGCCCATCGCGGCGAGGAGGTGACAGACGAGGTCATCGACGGACCGCACTCGGTGGTCTTCGACGAGGCCGAGAACCGGCTCCATGCCCAGAAGGCCGTGCTGGCCTGGTGTCTGGGCGCTTGATCCCTGGGAGCTTGATCTGCGGGCGTGTGATGCCTATCTGCGCCGCATCACGCAAATCAAGCGCGTTTCGACGCATGCGCCCCACAGGGCGGCATGGCCGCGCCCTGGAGCTTTGTCATGTTGGAAACCTATCAAGTGACTGAACATCACCCCAAACTCGGCGAATTCGGCTATGCCGGCGACGATCACGTCGTGCCGTTCGAGGTCGGCCCTCTCGATGTGCGAGGCCGCACGGTTCAACTCGGGCCGATGCTGGACGCTATCCTCAGCCGTCACGATTATCCCGAGCCGGTCGCCCGCCTGCTGGCGGAGGCCTGTGTGCTGACCGTGCTGCTCGGCACGTCGCTGAAGTTCGAGGGCAAGTTCATCCTGCAGACCCGCACCGACGGGCCCGTCGACATGCTGGTCGCGGATTTTTCCACGCCCTCGGCGCTGCGCGCCTACGCGCGTTTCGATGCCGACCGGCTGGAAGCGCTGGTCGCGGCCGGCGAAACCTCCCAGCAGACCCTGCTCGGCAGCGGCGTGCTGGCGCTGACCATCGACCAGGGCGCTCACACGCAGTGCTATCAGGGCATCGTCCAGCTCGATGGCGAGACCCTGGAAGACGCGGCACGCACCTATTTTCGCCAGTCGGAACAGATCCCGACCGATCTCAGGCTGTCGGTGGCCAAGCTTTTGACGCCCGGTCCTGGCGGCGCCCGCGAGCAGTGGCGCGCCGGCGGCATCCTGGCGCAGTTCCTGCCGCAGTCGCCCGAGCGCATGCGCGTCCCGGACCTGCCGGGTGGCGATGGCGATCCACGCGAGGAGATCCACGATCCGGCCGACAATTCCTGGCAGGAGTTGCTGGCGCTGCTCGGTACGATCGAGCCGACGGAACTGATCGACCCGACGATCGGCGCCGAGCGGCTGCTCTACAGGCTGTTCCACGAGCATGGCGTGCGCGTCTTCGGCGGCGTTCCGGTCGCCGACCAGTGCTCGTGCTCCAGGGACAAGATCCACGGCATTCTCGAGGGGTTTTCCGCCCAGGAGATCAAGGACAGCACCGAAGACGGCGGCATCCACGTTGCCTGCGAATTCTGCTCGAAGCAATATGACTTCGACCCGGCGGAATTTGCGAGGCAGTGAGCTTCTTCCTTCTCCCCGTCACTATACGGGGAGAAGGTGCCCGAAGGGCGGATGAGGGGCAGGGCTGGCGTTCGGTGGTTGAGCCCAGCCTTCACTCCGTAGGGAAGATAAATCTCTCAAGTCAGCGCTGCCCCTCATGGTCCTGCCGGACATTTCTCCCCGTAAACGGGGGAGAAAGAGCCTAGTTCACCGTCCGCCGCGTCCCCGGCAGGTCCAGCGAAAACGCCGGAATGGCGATGTCGAACGTCTCGCCCCGCTTGTTGCGCATCGTGTAGTGCCCGACCATGATGCCGGACGGTGTCGAGAGCGGGCAACCGGACGTGTACTGGTAGCTGTCGCCGGGATTGAGTTCGGGCTGGTCGCCGACCACGCCGGGGCCATGCACTTCCTCGACCCGACCGGCGCCGTCGGTAATGTGCCAATAGCGCGACAGAAGCTGCACGAAATCGTCCGACTGATTGTCGATCGTTATCTGATAGCCCCAGACATAGCGGTTCTCCGAGGGATCCGAACGGTCCTCCAGGTAGAACGGCCTGACCTGCACTTCGATGTTGCGCGTGACGGCGCTGTACATAAGCGGCTCCAAAACAATCCGGTAACTTTCGGCGCTCCAGGCGGGCTGGTCAACGGTGCGCGTCCTGTCATTGCGGACCGAACCGCAGGTGGCGGCAAAGAATGTCATTTAAGTGACACATGACAATGATGGTGTGCGCCGACCAGTGCCGCACGACTCGGGCGCTCTGTCGAATTGTTGAATCGGTCGTCATGCAGGCAGATTGTTCTGGCGGACCGGTTTTCCTGGAGTGACCGGATCTCGATGGAACTCACTCTCATAGCCGCCACGCTTTCAACTGCCCTCATCCTCTCAAATCTCGCCAGCATAGTGCTCGCCGCTTCGCGTCTGAAACGGCGCCGCGCCATTGCCGCGCCGGCCGGCAAGCCGCGGCCGGTGTCGATCGTCGTGCCGTCGCGCGGCGTCGAGCCGTTCACGCAGGAGACGCTGGAGCGCGCCTTCTCGCTCGACTGGCCGCGCTACGAGTTGATTTTCTGCGTCGCCCATGCCGACGATCCGGTGGTCAAATTGATAAACAGGACGATCGTCCGGTTTTCGAAAGTGCCGGCCCGGTTGCTTGTCGGGGACGACCGCATCAGCGCCAATCCGAAACTCAACAATTGCGTCAAGGGCTGGGAGGCGGCGCGGCACGACTGGGTCGTCCTGGCCGATTCCAACGTGCTGATGCCGAGGGACTACGTCCAGCACCTGATGGCTGCCTGGCGGCCCGGCACCGGCCTTGTCTGCTCGACGCCGATTGGCTCGCGGCCGGCCGGCTTCTGGGCTGAGGTCGAATGCGCTTTCCTCAACACGCTGCAGGCGCGCTGGCAATATGCCGGCGAGGCGCTCGGCCTTGGCTTTGCCCAGGGCAAGAGCATGCTCTGGAACAAGCCGATGCTCGACGCCAATGGCGGCATCCGCGCACTGGCCGCCGAGATCGCGGAGGATGCCGCCGCGACCAAGCTGGTGAACAGTCTCGGCCTGCGCGTCAATCTCGTCGCCGCCCCCTTCGAGCAGCCGCTTGGCCGGCGCTCGTTTGACGAGATCTGGTCGCGTCAGGCCCGCTGGGCTCGTCTGCGCCGCGTCACTTTCCCGCTGTTCTTCGCACCCGAAATCCTGACCGGCGCCGTGGTGCCTCTGGTGCTTGCGCTGATTGCCGCAGCCAGTGCCGGTTTCAGCCTCTGGGCAACCGCCATTGCCGTGCTGGCAGCCTTCTACCTTCCCGAGTGCGCGCTGGCCTGGTCCAAGGGCTGGTACCTGTCGCCACGCATGGTCGCAGCGATCATGGCGCGCGACCTGATCCTGCCAGCGATGTGGGGGCGCGGCTGGCTTGGCGGCGCCGTCGACTGGCGTGGCAACGCGATGACCATCGGCACCAAGACGGCCGAGCTGGAAGAGACGCCGTCCGGCGCGTGAAGGCTACGGCTCAGCTTGGATCCCAACAACAATTATCGTACTACGAACTATGTCGAAAAGCGCTAAGACGATTGTGCGCCGTGAGGCTACTCCGCCAAAGCAGTCGCGTGCTGACGCTTTGACGCTCGCCATGAAGGCGCTCGCTGCGATGACCGACGAAGAAGATGCAGCGATCACCGCTGCCGCGCACTTAGATCCGGATGCTCAGCCGGTTGGCAGGCGCCTATAGTTCTCTGGTCAGCTGCTTTCGGCTATTTGGCCGCCTTCAGCGCCTGCGCGATGTCCTCTAGCAGATCGTCGGTATCTTCCAGGCCAACCGACAGCCTGAGCGTGCCCGGCCCGATGCCGAGCTCGGCGCGCGCCTCGTCACTCAGATTCTTGTGCGTCGTCGTCGCCGGATGGGTGATCAGGCTCTTGGCATCGCCGAGATTGTTGGAGATCAAGACGATGTCGAGCGCGTTCTGCAAGGCGAAGGCCGCCTGCTTGCCGCCCTTGACGTCCAGGCAGATCAGCGTCGAGCCGCCCGACATCTGCTTCTTGACGATATCGGCCTGCGGATGGTCGGCGCGGCCGGGATAGATGACGCGGGCGATCTCCGGCCGCTCGGCCAGGAAATCTGCGATCCTGCCCGCGCTTTCCGTCTGCTGGCGCACACGCAGCGGCAGCGTCTCCAGGCCCTTCAGCAGCGTCCAGGCGTTGAAGGGCGAAAGGCTTGGGCCGGTATGGCGGAAATAGTCGTGCAGGTTCTCGTCGATCCACTTCTTGTCCGACAGGATCACGCCGCCGAGACAGCGCCCCTGGCCGTCTATGTGCTTGGTTGCCGAGTAGACGACGATATGGGCGCCGAGCTGCAAGGGCTTTTGCTGCAAAGGCGTGGCAAAGACATTGTCGACGATCAGCCTTGCGCCGATCGAATTGGCAAGCGAAGCGACGGCGGCGATATCGACCACTTCCAATGTCGGATTGGTCGGGCTTTCCAGGAAGAACAGCTTGGTGTTCGGCTTGACCGCCTTTTCCCAGTTGGCGATGTCGGTGCCGTCGACCAGCGTCGCTTCGATGCCGTATCTCGGCGCCAGCGTCTCGACCACCCAGCGGCAGGAGCCGAACAGCGCACGCGCCGCCACGATATGGTCGCCGGCCTTGGCGCTGCACAGGAGCGCCGCCGTCACCGCCGCCATGCCCGACGCGGTGGCGCGCGCGTCTTCGGCGCCTTCCAGGGCGCACATGCGTTTTTCGAACATGTCGACGGTCGGATTGGCGTAGCGCGAATAGATGAAGCCTGGCTCCTCGCCCTTGAAACGGGCTTCGGCGGCCTGCGCCGTTTCGTAGACATAGCCCTGGGTGAGATAAATCGCTTCCGACGTTTCGCCGAAACCGGAACGCAGCGTTCCGCTGTGCACGAGTGCCGTCTGTGGCTTCCAGTTGTGCTTCTTGGTGCTCATCGCTCTTCTTCCAGACACAAAAAAACCGGCCGCGAAAGTCGCAACCGGTCCATACGGCCTTGCGGCCCGACGGTCCTTTAGCGACTTGTTTAACGTGGCTGCAAGCCGACCGGCCAAATCACCACGGGATAACGACCCTTTAGACCCGCGCCACGCTTGCGTCAATTGCCGGCTTCATTAAGAGGTTTGTACCAACGGTCTTGGAGCGAGCCAGCTTTGCGGCAGACAGGCATTCTTCCCGATCAGGACATATCTGCGCTCTTCCAGTCCGGGGCGCTGAAGTCGGCGCGTGCGCTCGACGCCGACCAGATCCAGCCGGCCAGCCTTGATCTCAGGCTCGGCGACAAGGCTTGGCGGGTGCGGGCCTCCTTCCTGCCCGGCCCCAACCACAAGGTCTCGGAAAAGCTCGACCGGCTGCAGCTGCACGAGATCAATCTTGCCGAGGGCGCGGTGCTGGAGACCGGCTGCGTCTACATCGTGCCCTTGCTTGAAAGCTTGGCGCTGCCGGCCGACATTTCGGCCTCGGCCAATCCGAAGAGTTCGACCGGGCGGCTCGATATTTTCACCCGTGTCATGACCGATCGCGGCCACGAGTTCGACAAGATCGCCGCCGGCTATCATGGCCCTCTCTATCTGGAGGTCAGCCCGCGCACCTTTCCGATCGTCGCGCGCACTGGTTCTCGCCTGTCGCAGATACGCTTCCGCACTGGCAATGCGCTGCTGTCGGAAGCCGAGCTGCACGAGCTGCATCGCGCGCAGATGCTGGTCGCCACCGAACCGCCGAACATTTCCGGCGGCGGCATCGCGCTGTCGATCGACCTCAACGGCGATCAAAACGGCCTGGTCGGCTATCGCGGCAAGCATCACACCGGCCTTGTCGATGTCGACAAGCGCGCGGCGCAGGAAATCGTCGATTTCTGGGAGCCGATCCACAAGAGCGGCGCCGGCGAGCTGGTGCTCGACCCCGATGAATTCTACATCCTCGTCAGCCAGGAAGCGGTGCACGTGCCGCCGCTCTACGCCGCAGAGATGACGCCCTTCGATCCGCTGGTCGGCGAATTCCGCGTCCACTACGCCGGCTTCTTCGATCCGGGCTTCGGCCACTCGGCGTCCGGTGGCACCGGCAGCCGGGCCGTGCTCGAAGTGCGCAGCCACGAAGTGCCGTTCATCCTCGACCACGGCCAGATTGTCGGCCGGCTGGTCTACGAGCATATGCTGAAGCGGCCGCAGGCACTCTACGGCACCGATCTCGGTTCCAACTATCAGGCGCAGGGCCTGAAGCTGTCCAAGCATTTCCGCGCCGCGCGCTGAGCGCCTGTCGCCGTCAGGCAAAATACTTGCCTGTACCGGCTCGCCATGCTTGGCTGCCTTGCCGCCCGTCAAGCTGGTGGCGTTCAAGGGGAACCAAGAAAATGCAATTTTCGAAATGGGTCATATCGGCAGCGGGCGCTGCCATGCTGGTGATGGCGGCCGGCTCTTTGGCGGCGCAGGCAGCTGAAAAAATCAAGATCGGCACCGAGGGCGCCTATCCGCCGTTCAACACCATTACATCAGACGGGAAGGTCGAAGGCTTCGACATCGACATCGCCAATGCGTTGTGCGCGCAGATGAAGGTCGAGTGCGAGATCGTCACCCAGGACTGGGACGGCATCATTCCCGCTTTGCAGGCGAAGAAGTTCGACGCCATCATCGCCTCGATGAGCATCACCGAGGAACGCAAGAAGCAGGTCGCCTTCACCAACAAATATTATACGACACCGCTCGCCCTGGTGGCGCCGAAGGACAGCGACCTGACCTCGACCGAACCGGCGGCCCTTGCCGGCAAGACGGTCGGCGCTCAGGCTTCGACCACGCAGGCCGACTATGCCCAGAATGAATATGGCAAGGCGCGCGCGGAGGCCAAACTCTATCCCACCCAGGAAGAGGCGATCACTGACCTGACCAACGGCCGTCTTGACGCCGTGATCTCGGACAAGTTCGTGCTGATGGACTGGCTGAAGAAGGCAAGCGACGGCTGCTGCAAGCTGGTCGGCGACGTCAAGGGCACCGAGACCCAGGCCGGCATTGCCGTGCGCCTGGACGACACGGCCCTGCGCGACAAGCTCAACGCGGCCATCGACGCGATCGTCGCCGACGGCACCTACAAGAAGATCCAGGCCAAGTACTTCGACTTCGATATCTATTGAGACGTTGAAGCTGCCAATCTCCCCCCTCGCGGGGGAGATCACACTGTCATCAACGTCTCAAAGCGCCTTCACTGCCACCTGCACCGGCTGCTCGATTTCGAGCGGATTGCGCAGCGGCAGGCCGAAATCCCCGGCCTCGATCTCGAAGACATCGCCGGCCTCGGTCCTGATGCCGTCGGCGAAGGACAGCGTCGCCGTGCCGAACATATGCACATGCACGTCTCCCGGCTGGCGGAAGGCCGCGTATTTGAAATGATGATGTTCGAGATTGGCGATGGTGTGCGACATGTTCGCTTCGCCGGACAGGAACGGCTTTTCCCACAGCACCTCGCTGTCGCGCACGATGCGCGAGGTGCCGCGGATGTCGGACGGCAGGTCGCCGATCAGGATCTCCGGCCCGAACGAGGCGTTGCGCAGCTTGGAATGGGCGAGGAACAGATAGTTCACGCGCTCGGTGACGTGGTCGGAAAACTCGTTCGACAGCGTGAAGCCGACGCGGAAAGGTGCGCCGTCGTCGCCGATGACATAGATGCCGGCCACCTCGGGCTCTTCGCCGGCGTCCTTGGCAAAGGCCGGTGACAGGAGTGCGGCACCTGGTGCCACCGCCATCGTGCCGTTGCCCTTGTAGAACCATTCCGGCTGCACGCCGATCTGGCCTTTCGCCGGCTTGCCGCCCTCCAGCCCCATGCGGAACATCTTCATGGAATCGGTGAGCTGCTCCTCGCCGTCGGCGCTCAGCTTCTTGTGCATGGAATCGCGCGTCGCGGCGGAGCCGAGATGCGTCAGCCCGGTGCCGGTCAGGTGCAGATGCGCCGGATCGGGGTGATTGATCGGCGACAGCAGCCGCCCCTTCTTGTAAGCGGCCTCGAGATCGACCGTTTCGCCAAGCCCCTTGCGTTCGATCAGCGCGACGAGGCCGACGCCGGTGCGGGCGGCCTCCATCGCCAGCGAATAGACGCTGCGGGCGCCGTTGATGATCCGGGTCTTGCCGCCGTTGCGGGCAACGACACGGATGGTCTCGGCGTCATCGAGAATCTGGGAGATCAGCATGATGAATCCTCTCTCATTTGCCTTGGCAGGGTTGCCAAAAGGGCAAGCCTTGCTCAGCGCGGCCGGGACGTCGTCCATGCCACGGTTGATAGTCTCCGTTCGGATTGCGCTCGCGGGCATGGTCCCTCAGGGGACTTCTTTACGCCGGCAGGTTTGCCGGCAGCGCCGCGATCGTATGCCTCCTGCTTGCCTCGACTAGAGCAGTTCACCGTTTCACGGAAACGGCGAACCGCTCTAACTCATTGTCTTGGCGCAATTCCGGGCGGAAAACCGTTTCACACTTTTCCTGGAATTGCTCTAAAGCCTGTTCAGGCCTTGTTCTTGTTGTAGACGTCGAAGATCACTGCGCCGAGCAGCACCAGGCCTTTGACTACCTGCTGCCAATCGACATTGACGCCCATGATCGACATGCCGTTGTTCATCACGCCCATGATGAAGCCGCCGACGACAGCGCCGATGACCTGGCCGACGCCGCCCATTGCCGAGGCGCCGCCGATGAAGACAGCGGCGATGACGTCGAGCTCAGAACCGAGGCCCGCGGCCGGCACGGCCTGGCCGAGGCGAGCCGCGATGATCAGACCGCCGAGCGCCGACAGCACGCCCATGTTGATGAACACCATCAGCGTCAGCCGCTCGGTGTTGATGCCCGACAGTTGCGCGGCCTTGGCATTGCCGCCCATCGCATAGATGCGGCGGCCGATGGTCATGCGCTTGGTGACGAAGACGAACAGCGAGATCAGCACGCCCATGACCAGGAGCACCACCGGAAGGCCCCGGTAACTGGCGAACTCATAGACCAGGAACAGCGCCAGCGCGCTGGCGACCA
Source organism: Mesorhizobium sp. M7A.F.Ca.US.008.03.1.1 (assembly GCF_003997495.1). Lineage (GTDB taxonomy): Bacteria > Pseudomonadota > Alphaproteobacteria > Rhizobiales > Rhizobiaceae > Mesorhizobium. The sequence goes on from NZ_RZRU01000003.1 coordinate 412,177, forward strand.
GCGTCTTGATCACGAACAGGGTGAAGGGCTCGGCCTCATAGCCATGGCGTTCGCGCTTGCGCCGGGTCCTCACCCCGAAATAGGCATAGGCCAGCACGGCGATCAGGCCGAGTACGACCGTCGTCATGTGCAGCGTCAGGCCACTGCCGAGAATGGTCTTGCCGGCCGCGTTCACCGTCGGCGGGATCAGCGTCAGCGGGCCGATGACGTCGGGAATGAAGCCTGAGCTGAGTGCCTTGAAGCCGTCGGGAAGCGGCCCGACCGACGATCCGCCGCCCAGCAGCGCCTGACAGATGCCACGGAAGATCAGCATGCCGGCCAGCGTGACGATAAAGCTCGGTATGCGGTGATAGGCGATCCAGTAGCCTTGCGCCGCGCCGATCAGGCCGCCGGCGATCAGGCAGACGATCGAAACCACCAGCGGATTGCTGAGCGGTCCGAGCTGCCAGATGACCATCATGTTGGCCGCCAGCGCGCCGATGAAACCGGCGACCGATCCGACGCTGAGGTCGATATAGCCCGATACGATCACCAGCAGCATGCCAAGCGCCATCACGATGATGAACGAGTTCTGCTGCACCAGATTGCTGAGGTTGACCGGCTTGAACAGCGTTCCCGACGTGGTGAACTGGAAGAACAACATGATCACGATCAGCGCGATAATCAGGCCGTATTCGCGCAAATTCGTCGTCAGCGCCGAGACGGCGATACGTGGCCGCTGGTCTTCGGCAGCGTTGCCCTGCGGGGCGGGGGCGGTTTCGGTGCTCATGCTGCTTTTCCTTCTCCCCGGACGATGGCGCGCATTATTTTTTCCTGGCTTGCGTCCGCCGCGGGCATTTCGCCCACCATGCGCCCTTCGTTCATGACGTAGATGCGGTCGGTGATGCCGAGCAATTCCGGCATTTCCGACGAGATGACCACGATCGCCTTACCCTCCGAGGCAAGGCGGGCAATGATCGTGTAGATTTCGTATTTGGCGCCGACGTCGATGCCGCGTGTCGGCTCGTCCAGGATCAGCACTTCCGGGTCGGCGAACAGCCATTTCGATAGCACCACCTTCTGCTGGTTGCCGCCGGAAAGATTGCCGGTCATCTGGTAGACGCTGGAAGCGCGGATATTGGTCTTCTTGCGATAATCGTTGGCAACGGCGAGCTCGCGCATGTCGTCGATCACGCTGTGGCGCGACACGCCGCCAAGATTGGCCAGCGTGATGTTGTGCTTGATATGGTCGATGAGATTGAGCCCGTAGGTCTTGCGATCCTCGGTGACGTAGGCGATGCCGTGCTGGACCGCCTTGCTCACCGTGGACACATCGACCGGCTTGCCCATCATCAGCACCTCGCCGGTGATGCGGCGGCCGTAGGAGCGGCCGAACAGGCTCATGGCGAATTCGGTGCGGCCGGCGCCCATCAGCCCGGCAATACCGACCACTTCGCCCTTGCGCACATGGATGTCGATGCCCTTGATCACCTGCCGTTCAGCATGCAGCGGATGATAGACTGACCAGTTCTTCACCTCGAACACCACCTCGCCGATGTCAGGCTCGCGTGGCGGATAGCGATCGTCGAGCGAACGGCCGACCATCGAGGTGATGATGCGGTCTTCCGAAATGTCCTTCTTGGCCAGCGTCTCGATGGTCCGCCCGTCGCGGATCACGGTCACCTTGTCGGCGACCCGGTTAATCTCGTTGAGCTTGTGCGAGATCAGGATCGAGGTCATGCCCTGGCGCTTGAACTCGAGCAGCAGGTCAAGCAGCGCCTGGCTGTCTTTCTCGCTGAGCGACGCTGTCGGCTCATCGAGGATGAGCAGCTTGACGTCCTTGCTCAGCGCCTTGGCGATTTCGACCAGTTGTTGCTTGCCAACGCCGATATTGGTGATCAGCGTCTTGGGGTCCTCCTTGAGGCCCACCTTCTTCAACAGGGCAGCGGTGCGTGCCTCGTTGGCGTCCCAGTCGATGACGCCATATCGGGCGCGTTCGTTGCCGAGGAAAATGTTTTCGGCGATCGACAGCATCGGCACCAGGGCAAGCTCCTGGTGGATGATGACGATGCCCTTGTGTTCGCTGTCATGGATGCCTTTGAACTGGCATTCCTGGCCCTGAAAGATGATCTGGCCGTCATAGGTGCCGGAGGGATAGACGCCCGACAGCACCTTCATCAGCGTCGACTTGCCGGCGCCGTTCTCGCCGACCACGGCATGAATCTCGCCCTCCTCGACGCTGAGGTTGACGTTCGACAGCGCCTTCACGCCAGGGAACGTCTTGGTGATGTCGCGCATCTCCAAAATCGTCGTCATAAGGGCAAGCTCCTCCTGTTGCATGTCGCTCAAAAGTGCCGGCGGTTTTGAGACGACGACATGCACGGAAACAAAGACTTAAAGCGCGTCGCATGTATCCCGTTCGAAGCGGCGCGCTCTAGGCCCGGTAGAAACAATACCGGGGTCGCTCGTGAACGGAAAGGGGCCCTGCGTTGCGCAGGACCCCTGTCTTTGTAACCGGGATTACTTCAGGTCTTCGGCCTTGATGTAGCCGGAGTCTACGACCAGCTTCTGGTAGTTCGACTTGTCGACGTCATGCGGCGTCAGCAGGATCGAGGGAACGACCTTTACGTCGTTGTTGTAGGTCTTTTCGTCGAGGCCGTCAGGCTTGCCGCCCGAGAGCACCTTGTCGACGAGTTCGACGGTGGCCTTGGCCAGTTCGCGGGTGTCCTTGAACACGGTCGAGTACTGCTCGCCCGAAATGATCAGCTTGACCGAGGCGGTCTCGGCATCCTGGCCGGTCACGATCGGCCAGGGCTGTGCGTCCGTGCCGTAGCCGACGGCGCGCAGCGAGGCGGTGATGCCGCGCGACAAGCCGTCATAGGGCGAAAGAACGCCATCGACGCGGCTGCCGTCCGAATAGTTGGCCGACAGCAGATTGTCCATGCGCGCCTGGGCGGTGGCGGCGAGCCAACGCAGCGTGCCGACCTTGTCCATGCCAGTCTGGCCGGACTTGATCTTGATCGAGCCGTCGTCGATCAGCGGCTGCAGGACGGAGATGGCGCCATTGTAGAAGAAGAAGGCATTGTTGTCGTCGGGCGAGCCGCCGAACAGTTCGACGTTCCACGGCTTGGTGTTCGGGAAGCGCTCCTTGAGGCCCTTGACCAGCGAATTTGCCTGGATCACGCCGACGCCGAAATTGTCGAAGGTGGTGTAGTAGTCGACATTGGCGGTCTTCTTGATCAGGCGGTCATAGGCGACGACGACGACGCCCGCGTCAGCGGCCTTCTGCAGAGCATCCGACAGGGTGGTGCCGTCGATCGAAGCGATGATCAGCGCCTTCGGGCCTTTGGTGATCTCGTTTTCCAGCTGGCTGAGCTGGTTGGGGATGTCGTCCTGCGCGTATTGCAGGTCGACGGTGTAGCCGAGAGCCTCGAGCTGGGACTTGACCGCATCGCCGTCATTGATCCAGCGCTGCGAGGTCTTGGTCGGCATCAGCACGCCGACAAGACCCTTGTCGGCTGCGTGCGCCGAGTAGGTCATGGCAGCGATGCCAAGGGCCGCGACGGCGGCCAGTGTCTTGATGATTTTCACTTTAACTCTCCCTGTTTGATGGACGCGGCACCCCGGGGGTCGCGGGCCGCGCAATCGTGCAGAAGTGCCAAGGCACTGCTGCCGTCATATCGATCTCCGGTATCCTCCCATGGCCCCGAGACGCTGATTCAATCGATACGATTTTCTCGTCAGCGACCGTCACGTCTTGGAACGCGGGAAGGGTGTGGGTCTTTGCCATAACTGTCAAATGCGATCTTTGATGGTTGCTATATCATCGCTGGTATATGTATTGCGACGTGACGGGACGACCCCGATGTCGGTCTTGCGTAAGCATAAGGTAGGGAAAGCGATGGCGGCATTCGGGAATCCGACAACAGCTTCAAATGGTTACAGGGAAGCACCGGGCGATGGCGAAACCCTGCTGCGCAGCGGTCTCAGTCTGCGTCACATGCGCATGATCGTCGCGCTCGACGACCATGGCCGGGTCAGCGCGGCAGCCCAGGTTCTGAACATTTCGCAGCCGGCGGCCTCTCGCATGATCGCAGAGATGGAGGCGGTGCTGGAGGTCAAGCTGTGCGAGAGGCTGCCGCGCGGCATCACCTTGACGCCATATGGCAAGGCTTTGGCCAGGCGGGCGCGCTCGATCCTGCTGGAGATGCGCGAGGTCGACCGCGAGATTTCCGAGCTCAAGGCGGGCAAGGGTGGTTCGGTTTTCCTGGGTGCCGTGACCGCGCCGGCAATCGAGCTGGCGGTGCCGGCAATTCGTGAAATCCGCCGCATCTATCCGCGCATCGAGATCACCATGCAGGTCGAGACCTCCAATGTGCTGGCACGCGAGCTGATCGCCACGCGCCATGACTTCATCATCGCGCGCATCCCGGACGATCTCAATCCGCGGCTGTTCGAGTCGCGCGTCATCGGCGTCGAGAAGGCCTGCCTGATCGTGCGCCGGGGCCATCCGCTCACCAAGGGCGAGGCGGTGCGGCTGGAAGAGACCGCCGCCTATGACTGGGTCTTCCAGTCTGGCGGCTCGCCCTTGCGCCAGGCGATGGAGAGCAACTTTCTCAACCGCAACATCGCTTTGCCGGACCGTATCCTGAACACCAGTTCGCTGCTCCTGACCCTGGTCATGGTTGCGCAGTCCGATGCCATCGCTCCGGTCTCTGTCCAGGTGGCGAAATTCATCCAGAACCCTGACGGGCTGGCCGGCGCCATCGACGTCGTCCAGACCGAATTCGACATCGAGGTCAGGCCCTACAGCCTGATCACGGTGAAGAACCGCGCGCTGTCGCCGGCCGCCAAGATGCTGCACGACTTCATTTTGAGGGAAGTGGGATGATGGCTCTCTCGGGTAGGCTTCTCCGGCGAAAGCACCGCCAGGCCGAGGCCAGCGAAAGCGGAGTGGGAACATTACTTCCCGCCGATGCGTTGATGATCTTGCAAGGGACGATTTCTTCTGGAGGCTGAACATGCGCAGCTTCGAAATCATCGATCTGCTTTACGTGATCGAGGCCTGCAAGCACGATCGATCGGTCGGCAACTTCGTGTCCATGGCTGAAGGCGTGGAAGAATTGCGGGTGTTGACCGGCGATTTCGTTTCATCGGATGACGTGGCGGCAAACGCCCTCGCAAAAGTGGCGCTTGCGCGAGGCTGCTCGGTTGTGTTCGACGAACAGGCAGGCGCTGAAATGGTTCTGGCGCCTTAGACTGGAGCGGGTAGAGGGAATCGAACCCTCGCGTTCAGCTTGGGAAGCTGACAAGCTACCATTACATCATACCCGCGTGCGCCCTCGTTACCATGAGGGGCCGGCTTCGGGCAATCGCCAAAACGGCGCTCGCTACGGCGCCAGGCAGGATCAGGCGCCGGGCAGGTAAATCACCGCATAGTCGTCCGAATAGGCCCGTTTCCAGCCCAACTGGTCGAAGAAGGGAATGCGGCTGTCGTCGGCCGACAGCAGCGCCCAGCCTATTGCGTATTTCTTCAGGCGGGCTTCGAGGAGCGGCTTGCCGTCGCCGCGTCCGGTGTCGTTGTCGCTTTTTGTGAAACCGCCCAGGAACAGCTGGTCCGTCCGCCCGTCGATATAGGTCTTGAACCCGTGAAAAATCAGCGTGCCGCCGAAATTGTAGGAATTCAGCACGTTGCCGGATAGATGATGGCTTTGCGCGAATGCCAGCGCCCCGCTGGCCGATGTCTTCGGGCTCGGCGCAACATGATAGGCGCTGCCGAGCACGGCGACCCCGCCGATCAGCAGAGCGGCTGCCATGCCGCAGATGGCGTAGAACCGCCTGGCAAAGAATCTTTCCAGTCCGTCGCGCTTTTCGGCCAGCCATGCGGTGGCTGAAAGCGAGGGATATTGCTGCGCGACCTCGGCCGCCATCACCAGCGGAATCAGCAGGAAGAACAGATACATGAAGCGCACGTGGGCGAGATAGACATGCAAGGTGAAGACGACGAACAACGCCTTGGCCCAGCCAATTCGCAATCGGGACACCAATAGCCCGAAAAGCGCCAGCAGCATCGCCGCTTCCTGGACGGGACTGTCCGGCGGATTGAACGGTTTCCATTCCATGATCAGCGACACTGCCTCATTGCCGTAGGCGACGGCGAGCGTCGCCAGGATGGCCTGGACGCCGTAGGGGTGGATCAGGCTGACCAGCGGGCAAAGCAGACCGAACGCGATCCACTTCGCCAGGAGGGCCGGTTTTGACAGGCCCGTGCGCGCCAGCAGATCAAGACCGGCGAAAGCCGCGATGACGAAGCTCAAGGTGAAGGTGGCGTGTAGGTTCGCCCACAATACGACCAGCACAAGCAGCCACCAGGGCGGCGCCCGTTCTTCCCTTGCCGCACCAAAGAGCACCGCCGTCCAGATGACGATGATCGGGAAGGTGAACACATGCGGACGCGCCGTGAAGATCGGGTTGATCAGGAACACCGCCGCGAACGCCACTGTAATCGCCAGGATCGGCTTCAGCCATGCACTGAGAAACCACCCCATGAGGAAAACCGTCAGGGAGATCGAGGCGATGATCGCGGTGACGACCCCGTTCCAGCCGCCCGCCCGGTAGGCCAGAGCCAGCAGGACCTGCCCCAGCCATTCCTTGGCAATCCAGGGCTGGCCGGCAAACGTGTAGGAATAGGGATCGACGGTGGGAAATATCCGGTTACTCAGGAAATCCAGACCGACCTTCACTTGCCACCAGCTGTCGGGATCCTGCAGGGTGGCGCCTGCCTGGGCACCCAGCGCACCCGCCATCGCCAAGGCCGCGAGCAGGCAGAAGATCAGCCTGTTCCGCTCGTTGTATGTCGCGGCCTCCGCACTGGCCTGAGCGTCGTTCATGGTGCGCCGCCTCTAATCGGTTCCGGTGACAGTTGGGTTCAAGACGTTGGATTGGCGGGCTGCCGCCGAGGCTTGTCGGCCACCCGAACTATGCGGTCGGTGCTGTCGTCCCCACGTCCCACGAACACGAAGCGAGCCGAGCCAAGATAGAAAACAACCGAATAGACGCAGATTCCCGCGAGGTGGACCAGCGGGTTTTCGACGATGCCTGCTGAACGGGCGGCGATCACGACGGCCAGATTGACGCTGTAGGCGACCAGAAAGACACCCCCATAGCGCAGCGCGGTTCCGGGCTGGAAGCCATCGGCTCTGCCGAAGGTCCATTGGCGGTTCAGGAAGAAGCCGAGAACGAGGCCGGCCGCATAACCCGTGGCGTTGGCAAGGATGTCACCCAGACCAAGCGCAAGCCCGGCCAGGATGACCGCGTATCCCAGCGCCGTGTTCAACAGACCGACGGCGCCAAATCGCAGCATCCTCGGGAAGTCAAACGGCAGGCTTGACCACATGCGCAAAATATTGGGCTCCGACAGGAATCTTGGTGAGGAAGCGCTCGAACGGCCTCAGTCTCGCAAGCATCCGAGGAAAGAAAATCCGGTAGACGATCCTCGTGTCGGCAAGGCCCGCCTCGGCCATGCGCCTGCGCATCTCGCGCGAATTTATCAAAACCGCATTTTCGTCGAAGGCACAGTTTCTCACCGCGTGCGTGGTCAGCGGGTTCCAAGGATTGTGTTCGAAGACGAAGAAGCTGCCGCCATCGGCCAGCACCCTGCCGATCTCGGCGAACAGTCCGATCTGCAGGTTCTCGGGAATATGGTGGAAGACGCAGGCCGCGAAGGCCAGGTCGAAGCTGCCGTCGGCAAAGGGAATTGTCTTGCCGTCGAAATGCGTGAAGGCGGCCTGGCCGGGAAAGCGCTTGCCAGCGATGTCGAGCGATTCCCGCGAAGGATCGAGCAAGGTGATCTCCGCGTCGGGAAACGCGTTGCGCATATGGCCGAGCGAATTGCCGACGCCGGCGCCGAAATCCAGTATTCGTCGCGGTTTGACACCGGCCCGCCGCAGCGTCGCGGCGACGTCGTCGATCTTGTACCTGGCGAAGAAATCCGGGTTTTCACCGCTCAGCCTTATGCTCGCGGCATGCTGCTCCTGATATTCCCGCGCAAACTGGTCGAACTCCGCCTCAAGCACGTGCGGCCCTCTTTGCCATCTCCTGCAGGCGATGGACCGGCAATTCGCCGTCCTCCACCGCCTGGCTGCGCGAAACGATCTCGTTGACGAAGTAGAGCGGCCGCCGCTTTGTCTCCATGTACATGCGCCCGAGATACTCGCCGAAGATTCCGAGCACCATAAGCTGGACGCTGCCGAGGATCAGCACGATCGCGGCAAGGCTGGTCCAGCCGGGCAACACGTTTCCGACCGACCATTCGAACAGCGTGTAGCCGAGCACGACCAGCCCCAGAAGCCCGAACATCATTCCGAGCAGCGAGGCGAACCGCAAGGGCACGATGGAGAAGCTGGTCATCGCGTCGACCGCCAGAAGAAGCATTTTCTTCAACGGATAGTGGGTGGTGCCGGCAAAGCGGCGGTGCCGCTCATAGGGGAAAGCCACCTGTCTCAGCCCGATCCAGCTCACCATGCCGCGAATGAACCTGTAACGTTCTGGCATCGCGTTCAAATGGTCGAGCGCGCGACGGTTCATCAGCCGGAAATCACCGGTGTTCGGGGCTATGTCGACGTCGACCATCCGGCGCAGCAAGCGATAGAACATGGACGCGGAGGCGAGCTTGAACCAGCTTTCGCCATCGCGCGTCAGCCTCTGGCCGTAAACCACATCGAAGCCTTCGTTCATCTTCGTCATCATCGCGCCGAGCAGTTCAGGCGGATCCTGCAGGTCGGCATCGAGAATGAGAATGCGCTGGCCGCGACAGAATTCGAGCCCGGCGCTCAACGCGATCTGGTGGCCGTAATTGCGGGCGAGGTCGATAGCGACGATATGGTCGTCCTTTTCGGCCAGCTGTAGAATGGCCTCGCGCGTACCATCGGTCGCGCCATCGATGACAAGGACGATCTCGTAGGAAGCGCCTTGTTCAAGGCACGCGGCCGTTACCCGCCGATGCAGTTCGGCCACGCCATCCAGCTCGTTGTAGCATGGGATGACCACCGACAGCATGACGCCGCGTCGCGCGGTGTTTTTCTCCGTCTCCACCAAAGCCTTGCTCCCGCTATTCGATTGGGAATAGCGGCAATTGGTTAGAAAACAGATAAGCCAGCGGGATCGGCCGCGGCCATCGGTCGGCCATCATTTCTGCCGCACGCGGCCACCGACCGAACCGGCAACTCCATGCGGATGCGGGCGCCTTGCCAGGAGCCCGCCAATATGCGGATGGAGCCGTCGTGCAGCAGTGCGATCTGCCGGGCAAGGTTCAATCCCAGACCCGCGCCGCGCGATTGCGGCTGCAGGCGGTAGAAGGGCTCGAAAACATTCTCGTGCTCATCGGCCGGAATGCCTGGGCCTTCGTCGCGGATTTCGACGCCGCCGGTTTCATCGATCGCTATGGTGATCGTGCCGGAACCGGCGCCATGATCGATGGCATTGCGCACGAGATTTGCCAGCGCCCGCTCGATCTGCAGCACGTTGATCTCGACATGGACCTTGTTGGCTGGCGGCTCGAAGGCAAGGTCGTAGCCTGCTTCGATGGCGAGCGGGGCGAAGTCGGCCGCGACCCGGCTTACGAGATCGCAAAGGTCGATGATCTGGCGCTGGTCCGCCGGGCGGTCGAGCAGCTGGTGGTCGAGCAGTTGCTGCGCAAGATGCGACAGGCGCTCGATGTCATGCAGCAGGCGCGCGCTTTGCGGCTCCTGCTTCAGCAATTCGGCGCGCGTTCGCAGGATGGCGATCGGCGTGCGCAGTTCGTGCGCCGCGTCGGTGAGGAAGCGATTGTGCCGGTCATAGCCCTGGGCGAGGCGCGCCAGCGTCTGGTTGAAGGCATGCACCAGCGGCGCGATCTCCTGCGGCACATTCTTGACCGGCAGCTGCATCGCACGGGTGCCGATGTCGATGCGCGCGGCCTGCTGGACTGTGTCGACGAGGCCGGCAAACGACCGGCGCACGACGGCTGGCGTCGTCACCAGGGTCGTGGCTCCCATGACGAGGACAATCGGCAACAGCAGGATGACGATGATGACCGCGAGAGCGGGAAGCGCCTTCTCCCAGTTCCTGCTGCCATCCGGGTTCTTGGCGACGTCGATGCTGGCCGAAATGGTGACCTCGAGGCCCTCGGCCTCTTCCCGCGATGACCGTGTCGCGGCGATGATCTGAACCGTGCCGGCCTTGGTCGAAACCCTTTCGAGATAGGCCTCCGGCCTCAAATCATCTTCGGAAAATCCGATGGTGGCGTGGTCGGCCTGGCCCAGCAGATCGCCAAAATTCCTGGTGTAGACGTCGGGTATGCTGCCGAAGCGGATGCTCTGGCCGCTGTTGTCGCGGATGATGTACCAGACATTGGGGAAACCCTCACGAAACGAACGCAGTTCGCTGGTCTCATGAACGATCAATTTGCCGTTGCCGTCACGATCGACGGCATCCTTGAGGGTGGCGACGGCAGCTTCGTTGTCGGCGAGAAGCCGCGGATTGGCGATCCATAGCGCGGCCGCGCACAGCACGATGAAGACAAGGAGCGTCGCCGCTTGCAGCAGGATCATCCGCCGCACCAACACCCATTGCAGCGAGCGCGTGCGCCGCGTCTTCACGAGACGGCCCGCAAGAGATAACCGAGGTTGCGGATCGACCTGATCTCGATGCCGGCAGCGACGTCGTCAAGCTTGCGGCGCAGCCGCGAAATGTGCGCATCCAATGCATTGGAGCCGATCTCGTCGTCGAGAGCATAGACGGCTTCTTCCAGCGTCCCGCGCATGATCGTCCGGCCCGGCCTGCGGATGAGCGTTTCGAGCACCAGCCGTTCGCGCCGCGGCAGCTCCAGCGTCTGGTTCTCGACAAGCGCCTCGCGATGTCGGAAATCATAGGTGAGGCGGCCGACCACCGTCTGGTCGGCGCGCGTTGTGAACGAACGCCGGTGCAAGGCATTGAGCCTGGCAACCAGTTCCACCGTTGCGAACGGTTTGACCATGTAGTCGTCGGCGCCGGCATCGAGCCCCGCCACGCGGTCGTCGAGCCCGCTGAGCGCCGTCAACGCGATCACCGGCACGTCCAGATGCAAGGCCCGCAGGCGCGGGATCAAGCTGAGGCCATCGCCATCCGGCAGCCGGCGGTCCAGCACCACCGCGTCATGGTGGCCGAGCCGCGCCACGGCTTCGGCATCCGCCAGTGTCGCGGCATGGTCGACGATGATGTCCTGGCGCTCGAGCGCGGTCTTGAGCACCGAGGCCATTTCCGGCTCGTCCTCGATCAGCAGGATGCGCATGCGCACTCTCCGTCACAGGCAGCCGGCACGCTGTGGCAATTCATTCGCATTCCAGCTTCGGTTGACGAAAATTGGTGATGAACCATCGGCCGCCCGAGGCGCGGGCATAGAACGTATAGAAGCATTCCTGGCGCTCGATATAGGCAGGCGTTTCGGTTTCTTCGTAGACGGTTCCGTGTTTTGTGTGGCGAACCTCGCCGCTGGAGGTTCCGGGAACCGCATCGGTGGAGATCTTGCGCCACTGATAGGCCCGCTCGCCCCGGCCGAGATCAATGACGGCGGTCGGCGGCCCGTAGTCCAGAACGACCGACTCGACCGGTTGCCCGATGTAGTTCTTCATGATGTCGGAGGCGCATCCCGTCAGCGCCAGCACGATTGCGACGAAGAACGCCTTGGAGATCCACACCAGATGGTTTGCGCTGCGTTTGGACATATCCGATTCCCGTCATTAAGGTCATCCGCGGCACCTAGGGTGTGAAGATTGCATCGACATTACGCAGGACCTTGCACACAAATGCGGTCTGCCGACACGCCGATGCCGATGCCGATGGAGGCAAAGCAATTGCGCGGCCCCGTTGCATCCGGGCGCCGCGCAAGGTCATTCGAGCAAAAATACAAGACGGGTTCAACGGAACCCATGGTCTGCCCTAGAACCGGTAGTTGATGCCGGCCTTCAGTTCATGGCTGCCGACCGTCGCCTTGGATTTGCCCAGGGCGGACGTCGTTTCAACGCCTGGGGTGCGCACATAGTCATATTCGACCTTGGCCGAGAGGCCGCCGGCAAAACCCTGCTCGATGCCGCCGCCGACCAGATAGCCGAGTTTCCATCCGTCGATACTGTTCACCTTGTCGCCCTTGTCGAATTTGGTCATGGCGACGCCGCCGGTTCCAAACAGCAGCGTCTGGTCGAAGCTCAAGCCGGCCTTGGCCTTGGCGGCACCGCGCCATTTTTCCTTGATCTTGCCGCCCCGGACGTCGTGCTCGACGCCACCAAGATAGGAGCCCTCGATCTCGGCACCGAGAACCGCTGGACCCATCTGCTGGTTGTAGCCGGCCTGAACGCCGCCGCTGAGACCATTCCTGCCGGCAAACGGGTTCGGCATCCCGGTGAACGCCGTGCCGCCATGCACGCCGACATAGGCGCCGCTCCACTGGAACGCGGGGGGATCATTGTAGGTGGGCGAAAGGTCGGCGGCCATCGCCGACCCTAGCAGGCACACGGCAAGGGCACTTGCCGTCAGGATGATCTTTACTTGAGAGAACACTGCATACTCCACACAGGCGCGCATCCGGCAATCGATGCGCAGGTTAATTCCCGAAGAACTCGACCGTTGCGGCGGTCGGGCTCCGATCTTGCGTCTTTCAGGGATGGTTGCGCGGTCCTGGGACTGGCTTTCGCCAGCTGCGGTAGGGGGTCAGAGCTCGCGCGGCCGATCACCTGAAAGACGCCGACTGTCTCGCAGGCGAAAATTGCACGCACATTGCGGGAAATCGAAAAATGAAGATTTTTCGCTTTATTTTCAATGTACTAAAGCAGTTCTGTTTACCCAAATTTAACAGTCTGGCGCGGGTTTGGTCAATTTCGCAGCACAGCCTTGCCATGCAATCGCTCGGTGGCGGCCTTCGGCATCCCGCAAAACTGCCGGCTTGAAGCGGGCAAGCCAAGTGCGTATGTCTGGGCCGACGCCTTCCAAGTCTGATACCTCAATCTGGAGATGGGCCTTGTCCGCATTGACGCGCTTTCTTGGCGACTCGCCGCTCAAGGTGATCCTGAAGCTGCTGGTGGTGTCTTTCCTCGTCGGCCTGGTCATGAATGCCTTCGGCTGGTCGCCGATGGATGTGCTCGACGGCATCCGGAAGTTCTTCGTCGACCTGTGGAATCTCGGCTTCCACGCCATCGACCGCTTCCTCGGCTATATCCTGCTGGGCGCGGCTATCGTCGTGCCGGCCTTCATCCTGTTGAGGCTCGCCAACTACCGGAAGTAGCTACCGGGCGTAACCCGCGGCAACCTCGAACAGGATGGCGTGGCGCGCCGCGAGTGCGGGCACATCAGTTGAATAGCCACCCCCGATGACGCCACAGACCGGAACGCCCTGCGCGCGAAAATGGCTGATGACCATGTCGTCGCGGGCGCGCAGGCCGTCATCCGATAGCGCCAGCCTGCCAAGCCGGTCCCCGGCATGGACGTCGACGCCGGCATTGTAGAACACGATGTCCCAATGGGCCTGTGCGCATAGCTCCGGCAGGATGGCGGCGAGCCTCTCGAGGTAGGCAGCGTCACCCGTGCCATCGGGCAGCGCGACATCGAGGTCGGAGGCGATCTTGCGCGCGGGGTAGTTGCGGTCGCCATGCATGGAAAAGGTGAACACGCGCGGATCATCGGCGAGAATATCCGCCGTGCCGTCGCCCTGGTGCACGTCGAGATCGACGACCAGGATGTTTTGTGCCGCGCCTTCGGCGAGCAGCACCAATGCGGCGACGGCGACATCGTTGAAGGTGCAGAAGCCCGCGCCTTGCGCGCGCCGCGCATGGTGGCTGCCGCCGGCGGTGTTGCAGGCGATACCGTGGCGCAAGGCCAGCCGCGCCGCCAGCACCGTGCCTCCGGTGGCAAGCTGCGCGCGCAGCGAGACGCGGGGCCCGATTGGAAAACCGATCTCTCGTTCGATCTTTTCGGGCACGCAGCAGTTGACGACCTGGTCGACATAGTCCGCCGCATGGGCAAGCTCCAGCCATGACGCCGGCGCCGGTTCGGCGGCGCTGAGCGCGTCGGGTCCGGCCAGTCCGCGAGCGCGCAAGGCGTCCATCAGCAAGGGATATTTGCTCATCGGAAAGCGGTGGTTGACGGCGAAGCCGGCGTCGTAGTCGGGATGATGGACGATCTGCAAAGGCATGAACTCGTATCCGGCTGGCTCACGCCAGACCGGGATTTCGGTTGGCCGTCAAGGGATAGGTGATTGCGCGGTGGCCGGAAAATGGGGCACATCCACGGTTCGATCAAGCCGCAATCAGCAAGGCAGCAATCCTTGGACAAAGGTGCAACTCCAGCCGACGCCGGATCCTCAATCCTCTCGGGATCCCCGGTTCACCCCGGATCATTTGTCGTCACCAACCGCTCCGTGCTCGCCATCGCCGTGCCGATGACGCTTGCCTATCTGACAACGCCGATGCTCGGCCTGGTCGACACGGCTGTCGTCGGCCAGTTCGGCGATGCCGGCCTGCTCGGCGGCCTTGCGGCCGGCGCACTGATTTTCGACGTCGTCTTCACCTCCTTCAATTTCCTGCGCTCGGGCACCACCGGCCTTGTCGCACAGGCTTTTGGGCGCGGCGATGCCCTGGAGGAACAGGCGGTGTTCTGGCGCGCCGTGCTGATCGCTGTCGTCGCCGGCACCGTGCTCGCTGCCCTTGCGCCGCTGGTCGCCATCGCCGGGCAAAAGTTCATGGGCGCCGAACCGCGCGTCAGCGAGGCGATGGGCGTCTACATCAGGATCAGGCTGCTCGCGGCACCGTTCTCGCTGATCAACTATGCCATCCTCGGCTATGTGCTGGGGCGCGGCGAGGGCGGGCTTGGGCTGGTGCTGCAACTGGTGCTGAACGGCATCAACATCGCGCTCTGCTTCCTGCTTGGGCTGAAACTTGGCTGGGGTGTCGCCGGCGTTGCCTGGGCGACCGTCACCGGTGAGTTCCTGGCCATGCTGCTCGGCCTGGCGATCGTGGTCCGCCGGTTTCGCGCAGCCCCATCCTTGCCGCGCCACCGCCTGCTCGACATGGCCGCCTTCCTGCGCATGATGTCGCTCAACCGCGACATCATGATCCGCTCGTTCTCGCTGCTCGCCGCCTTCGCATTGTTCACCCGCCAGGGCGCGCAGTTCGGCACGGTGACGCTGGCCGCCAACGCCGTGCTGATGAATTTCTTTCTCGTCGCCGGCTATTTCCTCGATGGCTTTGCCACCGCCGCCGAACAGCTGGCGGGCCGGGCCGTCGGCGCACGTGCCGCCGCACCGTTCCGCCAGGCCGTGCGGCTGACGCTGTTCTGGGGTTTCGGACTGGCGGGAGCCGCGACGCTGGTAATGCTGTCTGGTGGCGCCAATCTGGTCGCTCTCGTGACGACATCGGCGGAAGTCCGTTCGGTTGCCGACATCTACCTGCCGTGGGCGGCATTCACGGCGCTGAGCGGTGTGCTGGCGTTCCAGATGGATGGCGTCTTCATCGGCGCGACCTGGTCCCGCGACATGCGCAACATGATGCTGCTGTCGTTCCTCGTTTTCGCGGCCGCGCTGCTGACCCTTGCACCCGCGTTCGGCAACAACGGACTTTGGGCGGCGCTGCACGTCTTCCTGCTGGTGCGAGGCTTCAGCCTGCTGACGATCCTGCGGCTCAGGGTGCGGACGGCGTTTTAGACGGTGTCCCCGGAAGGCCCTGGGCCGTCCATGGCACCGAGCGGCAGCTTTTCACGATAGGAATTTTTTCTTGACTCCCTGCCCTCAGCTATGGTACATTTCTGGCCATGGTGCTGATTTGCGCCAGTGACCCTCCGCACAGGCCGGGTTTTCGTTTGATGCTCCGTCAGCCAACGCGCCAGCGAGGCTCCGAAGGAACCCGTTAACCCGAGTTCGTTGCCATGCGGTGCGGTCGGATGCACTTGCACTGCCAGTCGATTTCCAACAGACTTGATGCACCAATTGTTCCAGGGCGAGCTTATGCGAAGCTACCTGCCATACGTCTTGGGCGCGGCGCTGGGATTGCTCGCTGCGTTCATTCTCTCCGCGGTTTCTGGCATCGGCGGAACCGCACAGTTGCTTCTCTTCGGCGTGCTGCCTGCCATCGGCGGTACCATCTGCGAGCGGGCCGTCAGTCGCAATCTACGCTCCTGAGAGCGGTTTCAGAGTTGCCTGGACGCCCAGAACTCGAGGCGGCTGTCGCGCAACTCGCAAATCGACTTCAACCGTTCTTTTTCGACGAAACGGACCATTCCGGAAAGAATACGGCCTGGCAGTGAAGGCCCGGCATAGATCATGCCGGTGTAGAGCTGCACCAGATCAGCGCCCGCACGGATCTTGTCCAACGCCGTATCGGCGGAATCGACGCCGCCGACGCCGATGATGGCGCGGTCCGGTCCGAGTAGTTTGCGCATCTTCGCCAGCACAATGGTCGAACGCTCGAACAGCGGCCTGCCGGAGAGTCCCCCGGTCTCGTGCGCGGTGTCGCCGCTGCGCAGCGGCGGTCGGGAGATGGTGGTGTTGGAGACGATGACGCCGTCGATCCGCTTCTCGGTGACCTCGGCGGCGATATCCTCCAGCTCGGCCTCGACCAGATCCGGCGCGATCTTCAGGAATACCGGCGGCTGGACGGTTGCCGCGGAGCGCGCGGCCATGACCCGAGACAAAAGTTCGCCAAGCTGCTCGCGCGCCTGCATGTTGCGCAGGCCCGGCGTATTGGGCGAGGAGATGTTGACGGTGAGATAGCTGGCGTATTGCGCAAACCGGGCGACGCCGCGCTCATAGTCGCCGATGCGGTCGCTGATGTCCTTGTTGGCGCCGATGTTGACGCCGACGATGCCGGAGCGCCCCTTGCGCGCGGCAAGGCGCTTTTCCGCCGCTGCATGGCCTTCATTGTTGAAGCCCAGCCGGTTGATCACCGCATCGTCGGCCGTCAGCCGGAAGATACGCGGCTTCGGGTTGCCGGCTTGCGGCAGCGGCGTGATGGTGCCGACTTCGGCAAAGCCGAAACCAAGGCCAAGTAAAGCGTCGGGCACTTCGGCGTTCTTGTCGTAGCCCGCAGCCATGCCGAGCGGGTTCGGAAACTCGAGGCCGCAAACCGTAACCTTCAGCCGCGCATCGAGCGTCGTCCGCGCGCCGACCGGCAGGCCGCATCGCAGCGCCGCGATCGATAGGCCATGCGCGGTTTCCGGATCGAATGTGAACAGCAGCTTCTGGCCAAGCCGGTCGAGCACGCTCATTGCCCCTCCATTGCCGGGAACTGATGCACACCATCGGCGCCAAGCGGCAGTGGCCGGACCCACAGCACGGCTTTCAGGTCCAGCACGCCATAGAGATGCGGAAACAGCGCGCCGCCGCGCGAGACCTCGTATTGCAGCGCAGCGCCCAGGCCGGCGCCGTCGATGGCGACCAGCAAAAGGTCTGTCTGGCCGGCAAAGTGCTTTGCCGCCGTTTCCTTGACCTGCACTGCCGTGGAGAAATGGATGAAGCCGTCGGCGACATCGATTGGCGCGCCGGTGAAGCGGCCATGCGTTTCGGCCTCGCGCCATGGCGCTTGCGGGGTTATCTTGTAGATAATCTGAGACATGGTTGCGCTATAGAGCAGTTCCAGGAAAAGTGTGAAACGGTTTTCCCGGGAAAAGCGCATAGCGCTGTCCCTAGGGAATTGCGTCAAAATGTGCCCGAACCAGCCATTCGGGAAAGGCCACGCCAAGGGTCTTCCCCATTTCCGGCGCAAATATGGGATATTTCAGGCCTTGGCCATGGAGGACAACATGCGTCTGCAACACATCTTGATCCCCGCCGCGCTCGTTTCGCTGGTCGCGGCTTCAGCTTATTCGGAAGAAACCGACCGCTACCGGCTGGAAAAGTCCGACAACGGCTATGTCCGCATGGATACGCAGACCGGCGCCATGTCGATTTGCGAGGAGCGTTCGGGCCAACTCGTCTGCAAGATGGCGGCCGACGAACGCGCCGCTTTCCAGGACGAGGTCGACCGCCTCCAGACCTCGATGAAGGCGATGGACGAGCGCGTCACCAAGCTGGAGAATTCGCTCTCCGCCCGCCTCGAATCAAAACTGCCGAGCGAGGAGGATTTCAACAAGACGATGGGCTACATGGAGCGCTTCCTGCGCGGCTTCATGGGCATCGTCAAGGATATGGACAAGGACAACGGCGCCCAGAAGACCTGAGCGCTGCAACCAGGGAGGCGACGCGCTGGCTTTGCCGCTTGAAAACAGCGCGCAGCCCCTCATAATCGTCCACATTGAACCCGAAAAAGCCAAAAATCATCGGGGATTCGGGGAGGAACATTTGCCGGCAGGCTATTCTTTCGTCATCGCCGACGATCACCCGCTGTTTCGCGGTGCGCTGCGCGAAGCGCTCGCCGGTATCGGCAACGTCGCCGCCATCCACGAGGCCGGCGATTTCGAGAGCGCCAAGGCGCTGGTCGTGGCCAACGAGGACGTCGATCTTGTTCTGCTCGATCTGTCGATGCCGGGCGCCAGCGGCCTCTCCGGCCTGATCTCGCTGCGCGGCATCCATCCGGCGGTGCCGCTGGTCGTGGTGTCGGCGCATGACGATCCGGCCACCATCAGGCGGGCGCTCGACCTTGGCGCTTCCGGCTTCATCTCCAAATCGGCCAGCATGGAGGAGATCCGCAGCGCCGTGCAATCGGTGCTTGCCGGCGATATTGCAGCACCCGTCGGCGTCGATCTCGGCATTGAGCGCGATCCCGAAATATCGGACCTTATCAAGCGCCTGCAAACTTTGACGCCGCAGCAGACACGGGTGCTCGGCATGCTGGCCGAGGGCCTGCTCAACAAGCAGATCGCCTATGAACTCGGCGTCTCCGAGGCCACCATCAAGGCGCATGTCTCCGCCATCCTGCAGAAGCTCGGCGTCGACAGCCGGACCCAGGCGGTGATCCTCCTGTCCAAGATCGGCAGCGACCCGCTGCAGCCGGCGAGCTGACCTCTATTCGGCCGCCGGTGCCAGCGGCCTGACCCTGGCCATCATCGAGCGCAGTACCGCTGGTTTGAGCGGTTTGTTGATCACCGCAATCTCGAGCCCGCCGGCGGCCGTGCGCACCTCGTTGGAGCGGTCGGCGGTGACCAGCACGGCCGGCAGGTTGTCGCCATGGGTCGCGCGCAGCCTGACAACGAGTTCGAGACCGGTTTCGCCGTCGAGATGGTAGTCGGCAAGGACGATGTCCGGGCGGTGTATCGCTGCACGCCCCAGATCCTTGGAACCGGACACGGTGTCGACGATGCAGCCCCAGCCTTCGAGCAGGAGCCGCATGCCCTCTAGGATGCGGGCGTCGTTGTCGATGCACAGCACGTGCAGCCCGGCCAGCGAAGCCGTCGCGCGGGCAGGAGCCCTGGCTTCGATTTCGCGTCGCGGTTCCTGCACGGCCGCCACGGGCAGGACGACGGAGAAGCGCGTGCCCTTGCCAGGATTGGAAAAGATCCGGATTTCCAGGCGCAACACCCGGGCGATGCGGTCGACGATGGAGAGGCCGAGACCGAGGCCGTCGGCCTCGCGCGCGCCTTCGTCGAGCCGGGTGAATTCGCGAAAGACGGTGTTCAGCTTGTCGCCGGCGATGCCGATGCCGGTGTCGATCACCTGGATCTCGGCCAGTTCGCCGCGCCGCCTGACGCCAACCAGCACGCGGCCGTGGCGCGTGTATTTGATGGCGTTGGAGACGAGATTCTGGATCAGGCGGCGCAACAAATTGCGGTCCGTCGTCACCGTCAGCGATGACGGCATGATGGTCAGCTCGAGTTTCTTTTCGGCGGCCAGCGGCCGGAAGTCGTTGCCGATCTGGCGCAGCAATCCGTCGAGGTTGAAGGCGGTATCGTCCGGCTTCATGGCGCCGGCATCGAGGCGGGAGATGTCGAGCACGGCGCCGAGAATCGTCTCGACCGATTCCAGCGAGGATTCGATGTTCACGGCCGCCTTGCCGGCAGGCCCCTTGCCGGCCTTCTCGATCAGCGAGGAGCAATAGAGCCGGGCGGCGTTCAGCGGCTGCAGGATGTCGTGGCCGGCGGCGGCGAGGAAGCGCGTCTTGCCGAGATTGGCCTCCTCGGCCAGCATCTGCGCCTGCGCCAGCTCCTCGTTGACCCGGGTCAACTCGATGGTGCGGGTCTTGACGCGCTGCTCCAGCGATTCATTGGCCCCCTTCAGTGCCAGGTCCTGTTCCACGCGTCCGGAAATGTCGGCATAGGTGGCGACGATGCCGCCGTCCGGCATCGGGTTGGAGCGCAGTTCCAGGATGCGGCCCGAGGTTTTCAGCTCCATCTGCCACGGACTGACGAAACTGGTCAGCCGGTTGAGCATGGCCACACGCTGATCGGCTGGGATGTCGCCGCGCTCGGCGAGATGGCGCAGGATGCGGTCGAGCGAGACGCCGACCTGGCCCATCTCGTCGGGCAGGTCGAACAGCGCCCGGTACTGGCGGTTCCAGCAGATCAGGCGGAAATCGCGGTCGAAGACGGTGATGCCCTGCTCCATCTGGTCGAGCGCGATCTGCAACAGGTCGCGGTTGTGCTGCAGCGCCTCGGTGGCGTCGTCGAGCAAGCGGAAGGCATCTCGGGATTCGCGGTCGTGGCGCCGAAACAGCAGCGACAGGATCAGCCGTGCCGAGGAGGAGCCGACGGCGCTGGCCAGCAATTGCTCGGAAAAGCGGATGACGTCCATGCTCGCCTGCTCGTTGCCGTGCAGCGAGGTTCCGTTGCTCTTTTCGAAAGACTGGAAGGAGCGCTCGGTGCGCTCGACGCCGAGATAGCGCCCGATCGTGTCCTTGAGGTCGTTGACGGTGATGGCGGTGCGGAAGCGCCGCAGGCTTGGCATCGGGCCGGCATCGCGCGGCACGAAGATCGACGCCTGGATGCGTTCCAGCGGCACCGATGCGCGCGACAGCGAACCGAGCACAAAGAAGACCGCGTTGATCGACAGGCTCCACAGCACGCCGTGGTTCAGCGGTTCGGCGACGGTGCCGAACAATGCCTGCGGCCGCAGCGCCTCGAAGCCGAACAACCCGTGCACGATGATGCCGGTATCGGGTGCGGCAAGCGATGGAAACAGCAGCGTGTAGCCCCAGACGAGGATGCCGGCGACCATGCCAAGTGCCGCACCCCGGCCGTTGGCGCCGCGCCAGATCAGCCCGCCGATCAGCGCCGGCGCGAACTGGGCGATGGCCGCGAACGACATCAGGCCGATCGACGACAGGCGCGCGCTGTCGGTGCTCTCGCGGTAATAGAGGAAGGCGATGAACAAGAGGATGAAGATCGCCCCGCGCCGCACATTGAGGATCAGCGTCGACCAGTCCTCGGTCTCGGAGGTCGAGGTCTTTAGCAGGCGGCGCACGAACAGCGGAATGACGAGGTCGTTGGAGATCATGATCGACAGCGCCACGCTTTCGACGATCACCATCGCCGTCGCCGCCGACAGCCCGCCGATGAACGCCGCCATCGCCAGCAAATCATGGCCGCTGAACAGGGGCAGCGACAGCACGTAGAGATCGCTGCTGGTTCCGGTGCCGACCAGCGAAAGGCCGGCGAAGGCGATCGGCAGCACGAACAGGTTGATCGCCACGAGGTAGAGCGGAAACACCCATGTCGCGGTGCGCAGTTCGGCCTCGCCACGGTTCTCGACGATGGTGACGTAGAACTGCCGCGGCAGCATGATGATGGCAAAGCCGCTGAGGCACGTCAGCACCAGCCAGGTGGCGAGCGAGGTGTTGTAGCTCATCGCCTGCCGGACCTGCGCGTTCTCAGCGAGCTTGTCGAACATGTCGCCCGGGCCGCCGAAGATCAGGAAGGTGACCATCAGGCCGATCGCCAGGAAGGCGGCGAGCTTGACCACGGTTTCGACCGCCACCGCCAGCACCAGCCCGTCCTGGTGCTCGGTGGCGTCGGCGTGGCGTGTGCCGAACAGCACCGCAAACAGCGCCAGCAACATGGCGACGACCAGCGAGATGTCGCTGACGAAGGGATCGAAGGACGGCGGCGATCCCGTATAGTGCTCGACCATGAGGCTGACCGAGCCGGAAATTGCCTTCAGCTGCAGCGCGATATAGGGCACCGCGCCGATGGTGGCGATCAGCGTGGCGATCGCCGCGACGGTGAAACTCTTGCCGTAGCGCGCGCCGAGGAAGTCGGCGATCGAGGTGATCTTCTCGGCCTTGGCCAGCCGCACGATGCGGTTGAGCAGCGGGAAGCCGAACACGAAGACGAGCACCGGGCCCGTATAGATGCCGAGGAATTCGAGGCCGCGTTCGGAAGAGAGGCCGACCGAGCCGAAGAAGGTCCAGGATGTGCAGTAGATCGCGAGGCTGAGCGCGTAGATGAAAGGCCGCCCCCGGCCTGGCTCTGATATGGCCGAGCGGCGGTCGCCGAGGCTGGCGATGGCAAACAGCAGCGTCACATAGGCGACCGCGATGATGACGATGAACAAGCCCTGCACGCTTGGACTTTCCTCCTCTGCCGTCTTTTATCCGGCTTGCCCGGACGCAATCACAGCTTGGCGTCCGAGTCCATTGCGGCTTTGGCAGCATGCGGGCCGCGATTACCGGCGGATGCCAATTTCCTCACGCGTTCGACGCCACGTCCAAACGAGCACAGGCAGGGTGAGAAAGAATTGCGAAAGAATACATACCTCCTAGGGTACGTTGTTGAGCCGGCCCAAAAAATGACGCGTGCCAGCGCCGAAACGGGGCGGCTTTGCTTGGTGAACGTCAACAGTACAAGCTTCACACAACAGAGTGCGAATGCGTGGGACGCGCGCGGGTTGGCCCAATTGGGGCTAGCCCCATGGGGCGGAAAGCCCGATGCTTTGAAGCCACTCCAGGCGGCGGGCCTAGTTGATGACCTTGCTGTGTATCCGCTCCCGCCACGACGCCGAGCTGTGCAGGACGGTTATCAGGTCGCCGCGCCGATGTTGTTATGGAGAAGATCGCCGCTGAGCGCCGTGGAAAATACGGCCAATAATGATTTCCTCCGAACCCATACGACAGACGATGATGTGCTTGCCATGGACGAACTGATGGGTCCTGCCTTCATAGGACCTGCCCATACTCGGATAGTCGCCGAGGAGCTCAAACACTGCGTCGAGTTCGCGCAGGTACTTTTCGGCCTGAGTGTGGCCGAAGTTTTCGAAGGTGTAGCGGTATGTCCTTGAGATCGCGTTCGGCGATGCGTTATCCTACGGCGCATGCGGGAGTTCGGCACGCGCTTCCCGAATGATGTCGTCGATCGACTTTTCGCTGAGGGGGCTCTCAAAACCTTCGTCGATCGCCGCCTGAATCGCTTTGCGCTTCTCATTGGGCGAAAGCGCGTCGAACCACGCGCGCTGCTCCTTTGTTGGAACCGCCCACGGGTAAACGTCAATATTGATGGTTTCGAGCATGTTCATGAGAACATTATAGGCGAAAACGCTACTGATTGCCAGAAATTGGACGCTGACCTGTCGCGCCCTCAATGCGGGGAATCCCTGCGGGAACGATTGATCGATCGCGTCAACGACCAGGGCGCCAATCTGGCTCGGCGTGGCCGTTTTGCAGCGAGCGGCAATGGGACTCGAACAACTGAACCGGGGTCAGTCTCGGCGGGCGACCTAGCCGGATCCCGCGCCTGCCGGCGGAGGCAAGATCTTCCTTGGTTCGCTCGATGAGCTTTTCCCGTTCATACTGAGCAGTCGGGCTGATCTGGCCGTAGTGACAACGGCGGTGCCGATTTGCATCGTAGTGATATGAAATTTCACACCCCTTGCACGTAATGCGTCAAGTTCGGCAAAGGCGCCAGTACAACGGCGCCGCAAACCCAAGGTGCCGCAACGTAGGGAGAAAGCGGTTGTTTTCTTCCTTTTGCACATGTTGCAACCGCAGGTTTTTGTTATGTTGCCTCAGGTCGATGCCGCAAGGACGGAAACGGCAGCTCGACCGGTCACGACAAGGAGGGTCGAATGCTGAAAGAATTCCAGGAGTTCATTTCCAAGGGCAATGTGATGGACCTTGCGGTCGGCGTCATCATCGGCGCGGCCTTCGGCAAGATCGTCGATTCTCTTGTCAACGACATCATCATGCCAATCGTCGGCGCGATTTTCGGCGGATTGGACTTCAACAACTATTTCTTCGGATTGTCCTCAGCCGTCAACGCGACCTCGCTGGCGGACGCCAAGAAGCAAGGCGCGGTCTTTGCCTATGGCAGCTTTATCACCGTCGCGCTGAACTTCCTTATCCTCGCTTTCATCATCTTCCTGATGGTCAAGGCGGTGAACAACATGCGCAAGCGGCTCGAGCGCGAGAAGCCCGCCGCACCGGCCGCTCCGCCGCCAGCCGACGTCGCGCTGCTCACCGAAATTCGCGACCTGCTCGCCAGGCGCTGACCGCGGCCGGCATTTGCTGGACCAAAACCCCGGTCGTTCGCGGCCGGGGTTTTCCGTTATCGCATCTGGTAAGGAGCGCTGACGAATGCTTGAGACCAGAACGGACCCGCCCATGACCTTGATCGACAGCCTTCGCGCCGAAGCCCGCGCCGCGCCCGAAAGCGGCATTGTCGCCGTCGTCAATTACGGCCGCCTGCGCGAAGGTATGATTCCGCTCTGGGCCGGCGAGGGCGACCTGCCGACGCCAGCCTTCATCACCGATGCCGCGTCGAAGGCGCTGGCCGGCGGCGAGACATTCTACACCTGGCAAAGGGGCATCCCCGATCTCAGGCAGGCGCTCTCCCGCTACTATGCCAGGCATTTCGGCAAGACCTTCCCGGAGGAAGAATTCATCGTCACCGGCTCCGGCATGCATGCCATCCAGCTGGCGCTCGACGCGCTCGCCGGTGCCGGCGACGAGGTCATCTACCTATCGCCGGCCTGGCCGAATTTCGATGCCGCAGCAGGGATAGCGGGAGCCGTTCCAGTCGCGGTCACGCTCGATCATTCCGGCAATGGCTGGTCCTGCGACGTCGAGAAGATCGCGGCTTCGATCACGCCGCGCACAAAGGCGCTGTTCATCAACACGCCGTCGAACCCGACCGGCTGGACCGCCGATCATGAGACCTTGCGGGCCATCCTCGATCTGGCGCGCGCGAAAAACCTCTGGATCATTGCCGACGAGATCTATTCGCTTTTCCACTATGGCCACGGCCGCGCGCCGTCCTTCCTCGACATCGCGTCGGCGGAAGACCGCATCCTGTACGTCAACTCCTTCTCCAAGAACTGGGCGATGACCGGCTGGCGCGTCGGCTGGATCAAGACGCATCCGAGCTTGCAGCAGGTGTTCGAGAACCTCATCCAGTATTCGAACTCCGGCGTCGCCCAGTTCATGCAGCGCGGCGCGGCTGCCGCCCTTGACGGGGGCGATGCCTTCGTTGCCGAACAGGTGGAGCGGGCGCACAAGGCGCGTGACCTTGTCTGCGGCATCCTCGGCGCCACCGGCCGCGCCCGGTTCACGGTGCCGCAGGGCGCGTTCTATCTGTTTTTCACTGTCGACGGCATCACCGATTCACGCACGGCCGCCTTCGACATCGTCGACAAGGCCAATGTTGGCCTGGCGCCCGGCACGGCCTTCGGTCCCGGCGGTGAAGCCTTCCTCAGGCTGTGCTTCCATCGCCGCCTCGACCAGGTCGAGGAAGCGGCGCACCGGCTGGCAAAGTGGATGAAGACGGTTTGAGGTCTGTTGGGATCGATGGCTGGTCAGGAGCTCGCAGTATGGTCGGCAGCCTGCTGACCGTTGCATCCTTCGGCTGATGTAGCGGCATGGATCCTAGGGTCTGCGCCGCGTCGCTTCGCTCCTTGCTTCGCCCTAGGATGACGAAGCGATGGACGTTTTCGACCGATCTCCAAGGTTTTCGATGCTCACAGCCAATGTACAACTTCCGCCATTAGCCAAAAGCCCACTGCCTTCGTCATCCTAGGGCGGAGCAGGAGCGAAGCGACGTCGCGGAGACCCTAGGATCCATGCCATGACCTTTAGGCGTTGCGGCGATGCAGGAACGAATCGGCGCCTATCTCGATAGGCAGGATCACCCGCCCGACTTGGGCACCAGCAGCGGAATGATCCGGTCGCTCTTGGCCACCGAAGGCCTGCCGGCGGAGCCGTAGGGAATGCCGAGCGCATCCCAGGTCTCGACCAGCGCATCTTGCAACTCGGCGATCAATGCATCGGAATGGAACGGCGTCGGCGTGATACGCAGCCGCTCGGTGCCGCGCGGCACGGTCGGGTAGTTGATCGGCTGGATGTAGATGCCGTGCACGCCAAGCAGGCGGTCGCTGGCCATCTTGCAGGCCTCCGGATCGCCGACCAGCAGCGGCACGATGTGCGTCGGCGAGTCCATCACCGGCAGGCCGGCGGCGGAAAGGACCTGCTTGGTTCGTGTCGCCTGCTGCTGCTGGGCGTCACGTTCGGCCTGCGAGCGCTTGAGGTGGCGGATCGACGCGGTCGCGGCGGCCGCGATCGCCGGCGGAAGCGCCGTGGTGAAGATGAAACCCGGCGCGTAGGAGCGCACGGCGTCGATCACAGCGCTGGTGCCGGTGATGTAGCCGCCCAGCGTGCCGAATGCCTTGGCCAGCGTCCCCTCGATGATGTCGATGCGGTCGGCCAGGCCCTCGCGCTCGGTGATGCCGCCGCCGCGCTGCCCGTACATGCCGACGGCATGGACCTCGTCGATATAGGTCATGGCGTTGTAGCGCTCGGCGAGCTCGACGATCTCTCTGATCGGCGCGATGTCGCCATCCATCGAATAGACGCTTTCGAAGACGATCAGCTTGGCGCGTTCGCGCCCCGCCGCCTGCAAAAGGCTTTCCAGATGCGCGACGTCATTGTGGCGGAAGATCTTCTTTTCCGCACCGGAGCGCCGTACGCCCTCGATCATCGAAGCGTGGTTCAATTCGTCCGAAATGATCAGGCAGTTGGGCAAAAGCTTCGCGATGGTCGAGATCGAGGCCTCGTTGGAGACAAAGCCGGAGGTGAAGACCAGTGCCGCTTCCTTGTCGTGCAGGTCGGCAAGCTCCACCTCGAGCTCGACCAGCGGGTTCGAGGTGCCGGAAATGTTGCGGGTGCCGCCGGCGCCCGAACCCATCTTGCCAGCGGTATTCTGGAACGCGGCGATGACGTCGGGATGCTGGCCCATGCCAAGATAGTCGTTGGAGCACCAGACGGTGATTTCCTCGGCGCGGCCATTGGAGCGCCAGATGGCGCGCGGGAACTTGCCCGCGATCCGCTCCAGGTCGGCGAAAACGCGGTAGCGACGCTCGGCATGGAGCTGGTCGATCGCTTCCTCGAAGAACCGCTGATAGTTCATGTCGACTTCCCAATTTTTGCGCGGGATCATAATCATTGGCCTGTTGGTCGTCCACCTGGCCTTTTTGGTCAAAATGCCACGCCCCGGACCTGTTCCTAACGATCACGGATCGTGGCCTATTCCCTTGATGTGGATCAACTTTGTTTCAGGACGATGCCACCAGCCGGCGATGCCGGTTACCACGGGTTCCAATAGTCATGCGGCGGGCTTTCCAGTAGAGCGGGGGTTGAGACAGTTTCCGATAAATCTTGGATAAGCGAGGACGCGGATGACGGTTTTGGTTACAGGCGGCGCCGGTTACATCGGCAGCCATATGGTCTGGGAGTTGCTTGATGCCGGCGAGAGTGTGGTCGTCCTCGATCGCCTTTCCACCGGTTTCGAATGGGCGGTGGCGCCGGAGGCAAGGCTGGTGGTGGGCGATGTCGCCGACAGGGAATTGGTCGGCGGGGTCATCAGGGAGAACAAGGTCGACGCGATCATTCATTTCGCCGGCTCGATCGTGGTTCCGGAATCGGTCGCCGACCCGCTCAGCTACTATGAGAACAACACCTCGAAGACGCGCACGCTGATCGAAACCGCGGTGCGCGAAGGCGTGCCCAATTTCATCTTTTCATCGACCGCCGCCGTCTATGGCGGCGCCGGGCTGGAGCCGGTGCGTGAGGATGCCCGCCTGGCGCCGGAATCGCCCTATGGCCTGTCCAAGCTGATGAGCGAGTGGATGCTGCGCGACGCGTCGATCGCGCATGGCCTGCGCTATACCGCGCTGCGCTACTTCAACGTCGCCGGAGCCGACCCGAAGGGCCGCACCGGCCAGTCGACGCCGGGCGCCACCCATCTGATCAAGGTCGCCTGCGAGACGGCACTCGGCAAGCGGCCGTTCATGCAGGTGTTCGGCACCGATTATCCGACGCCGGACGGCACCTGCATGCGCGACTACATCCATGTCAGCGACCTGGCGGCGGCACATCGCCTTGCCCTGCAGCGGCTGCGCGCCGGGGGACAAAGCCTCATCGCCAATTGCGGCTACAGCCATGGCTATTCGGTGCTCGAGGTCATCGACAGCGTGCGCCGCGCTTTCGGCCATGATTTCGAGGTGAAGATGGGCGACCGTCGCCCTGGCGATGCCGCGGCGGTTGTCGCCAATTCGGATCTCGCCCGCGCCGAACTCGGCTGGACCCCGCAACGCGACGATCTCGACCAGATCGTCGCCGACGCGCTCGCCTGGGAGCGCATCCTGACCGGCAAGAACTCCGCGCGCGGCTGAGCCGGGTTCTCCCAAGGGCTCGCAAGACGGGCAGTGAAGCGCTATTGAAGGCATTCGCGGCACGGCGTGGAGGCGCTGCGCCGCGAGGAGCTTTTGGGGATGGCATGAAGATAACGGTGCTCGGGGCCGGTGTCGTCGGTACGGCGGCCGCCTATTATCTGGCCAGCGACGGCCACGAGGTCACCGTGATCGAGCGCCATCCGGCACCGGCGCGCGGCACCAGCCGGTCGAATGCCGGCCTGGTCTCGCCTGGAGACGCCACCGCCTGGGCTTCGCCGGCGGCGCTGAAGACATTCCTTCGCGCGCTTTACAACCACGATCTCGGTATCAAGGTCAGGCTGCGCTTCGATCCTTATTTCCTCGCCTGGAGCCTGCGCTTCCTGCGCCAATGCACGAAAGATCGCTTGCGCGCCAACAGCCGGGTCAAGCTGCGCCTGGCGCTCTATTCGCGCGACTGCATCAACGCCATCTCCGCCGTTTCAGGCATTCATTATGACGAGCGCAAGAAGGGCATCCTCTATTTCTTCCGCTCGCAGCACAGTCTCGACACCGGCACCGACAATTATCGCTATCTGGCCGAACACGGCCTGCCGATCGAGATCGTCGGCCGCGAGCGGCTGGTCGAGCTTGAACCCGGTCTTGCCGGGGTGAAGGAAAAGATCGCCGGCGGCGTCTATTCGCCGATCGACCAGACCGGCGATTCCCGGCAGTTCGTGGAAAAGCTTGCCGCGTACGCTGCCGAAAAGCTCGGCGTAAAATTTCTCTATGGCACGACGGTCGAGGGTCTCGACATCGAAGGCGCCCGGGTGCGCGCGGTGATGACTTCGGCCGGACCGGTCACTGGTGATGCCGTAGTCATCTCGATGGGGCCGGAAAGCGGCTTGCTCGGCCGTCGCTACGGCATCGATCTGCCAGTCTATCCTGTGAAGGGTTATACCGCGACGCTTCCTTTGGAGGACGAGAGCAAGGGCCCGACCATGGGCGGCGCCGACGAGGACCAACTGATCGCCTATTCCAGGCTTGGCAACCGGCTGCGGCTCGCCTCGACCGCCGAATTCACCGGCTTCGACCGCAGCCACAAGCCAAGCGACTTCGCCGCCATGTTCAGGACCGGCAAGGATCTGTTCCCCGGTGCCTTCGACGAGAACAAGGCCGAGCTGTGGGCAGGCCTGCGGCCGATGATGCCGAACTCGGTGCCGGTCATCGGCCAGGCGCGCTATGAGAATCTCTATCTCGACACCGGCCACGGCCATGTCGGCTGGACCATGGCCTGCGGCTCCGGCAAATTCCTTGCCGATCTTGTCGCCGGCCGCAAGACGGAGATCGACCCGCAGGGGCTGGTTTACGGGGGCTAGAGATGTCGGGACCGCAAGTCGCCATCGACCTTGGCCGCATCGAGCGCAATGCGCGCACCATCGTCGAGCGCTGCGCGCTCTCGGGCATCAAGGTGTTCGGCGTCACCAAGGGCACATGCGGCATGCCGCAAGTGGCGCGCGCCATGCTGCGCGGCGGCGTCGCCGGCATCGCCGAATCGCGCTTCGAGAACATCCGCCGGCTGCGCGACAGCGGCATCAATGCGCCGATCATGCTGTTGCGCAGCCCGCCGATGGCGCGTGTCGAGGAGGTGGTGCGCACCGTCGACATCAGCCTGCAGTCGGAACTCGCCACCATCCGCGAGATTTCGCGCATCGCCGAGCGCATGGGCCGGGTCCACGACATCATGCTGATGATCGACCTCGGCGATCTCCGCGAGGGCATCTGGCCCAATGACCTGATCCCCACGGTCGAGCAGATCTTGCAGTTCAAGGGCGTGCGCATTGCCGGTATCGGCACCAATCTCGGCTGCTTCGGCGCCATCATGCCGACGCCGGAAAATCTCGGCCAGCTCGTCGCCCATGCCTACAAGACCGAGCGTCTGTCCGGCAAAAGCCTCGACGTGATCTCCGGCGGCGCCTCGTCGTCGCTGCCGCTGCTGCTCGAAGGCAGACTGCCGGCCGGTATCAACAATCTGCGTGTCGGCGAGGCGATCCTGCAAGGCGGCGTCGAGACCTTCCGCGACACGCCATTGGCGGAGCTCGAACCCGATGCCTGCCGGCTGACCAGCGACATCATCGAGGTCAAGCTCAAGCCGTCACGGCCGATCGGCCAATCCGGCTACGACGCCTTCGGCAACCAGCCGGTCTTCCCCGACGAAGGCGACAGGCTGCGCGCCATCGCCAATATCGGCCGTGAGGACGTGCTGGTCGAGGGGCTGATGCCGATCGCAAAAGGGATAAGGGTGCTCGGCGCCTCCAGCGACCATCTGCTGCTCGATGTCGCCGATGCCGATCCGCCGCCGGCAGTCGGCGACCGCGTCGCCTTCCGCATGAGCTATGGCGCCATGCTTTTGGCGATGACCTCGGAATATGTCGAGAAGGCCCCGATGCACGACGTCGAGGACTTTTCCGGCCGCAAGATGGTGCAGATCACGGCCGAGCAAGGGGCTGCCGGCATCCTGGCTCGGGAAGGCACCGGCGCGCGATTGGAAGCGATGAATTTCGACGTCGTCGAGCTGGCCGATGTCGAGCGGCCGCCATCGGGGCTGATCCGGCTGACCGCCGGCGCCGACCGCCGCATCGCCCATAAGGCGCTGACCGCAACGGCGCGCGCGACACATTCCTTCGGCCTGATCTGGATCGATTCCATCGCCGCCCTAATGCCCGAGGACGAGGAGGGGATCGACCTGCCGGAAATATCGGTGTTGGCGCGTGCGCTTGGCCTCGATCACAAAGCGGGTGCGCTGCAACCGCAGCTGTCGCCGGAAAATGTCGTCATCGTCGGCCTGCGCCACGCCGACCCGGCTGAAGCACGCGTGCTGAAGGATTCGCGCGTTGCGGCCTTCACCATGACCGACATCGATGCCATGGGCATGCGCGACCTGATGCATGAAGCGATCCGCATCGCCACCTCGGGTACGCAAGGCTTTCATGTCAGCTACTCGCCGACCGCGACCGAATTCGCCGGCTGGGCCGCGGGCTCCGGTGGGCTGACCGTGCGCGAGACGCATCAGGCGATGGAGGCGATCGCGCTTTCCGGCGGGCTGCTGTCGATGGATGTTTCGGGTCTGACCGCTGATCTGGAGCCACGGATCGGCACCGACGCGGTCAATTTTGTCATGTCGGCTTTCGGCAAGCGGATCTTGTAATCAGCCCTGCACTTCCACTGCCGCGCGCCATGCGCTGACATAGTCGACCCAGGCCGGGTCTACAGGCAGTTCTATTCTTTCGCCCTTGCCGTGCGTCGCCGGCTGATCGGATGCCAGCAGCGCGGCGCCGATGCTGGTGCCGGTAGCGGCCTCGGACGCAACGACGGCGCGCGCCGTGGCTGCCGCCAGCATGCCGACAAAGAGCCGGTTGCGGGCAAAGGGCCCTTCGACCGTGGTCGGGCCATCGGCGCCGATCAGGTCGAGGCAGGTCGCCGTCATCAGCGCCAGATAGAAAGAGATGGCGGCAAAGCGCTGGCCGCTGTTCAAGTCGACGGCGTTGAGCCATGCTGCGGCATGGTGCGGGAACGGCCCCGAGCCTTGCTGGGTCGATGGCAGTAGCAGCATCTTTCGCGCCAGCACGGCGCCGACATCATCCTCGGTCCACTGCTCCGGCTGGTCCTTTGTCAGCACGGAAAACTCGCGGCCGCCCATGAAGCGCGCCGAGGGAACGGGATTACCGAGTGCATTGACATTGACCAGCGTGTCGCGCGCTGCATCCAGCGCAATCTGTTTGCCGCCGACCGCCATCGACACCACCCAGGTACCGGTCGAGACGACGGAGAAAGGCGGCTTGTCGGACAGCAGATGCGGCAGCAGCGAGGCGTTGGAATCATGCAGGCCACAGAACACCGGCGTTTGCGGATCCAGTCCGGTTCGCACCGCAACGATGGGCAGGATAGGGCCGAGACGATCCCTGGCCGGCCGCACCGGCGCCATCAGGCCGCGCCATTCCAGGCCGTCGACCAACGATGAAAAATCCGCCGTCCACGGGTTCCACAGATCGGTGTGGCAGCCGAGCGAAGTGACCTCGTTGGCAGCGATGCCGGTCAGGCGCAAGGCCCAGTATTGCGGGTACATCAGCATCGCGGCGGCCCTGGCGAATTCCGCCGGGAAGCTTTTCTGTTGCCAGAAAAATTGCGCTCCGAGATTGAGGCCGAGCGGCAGGCGCGGCGTGCCGGTCTCGTAAAAGGGCGGGCGGATCGCTTCATAATCCGCTGCCAGCCTGTCAGGGCCATCGAACTCATAGTCGAGCACAGGTAGCACCAGTTCACCCGAAGCATTGACCAGCACGCCCGTCGCGCCGTGGGTGGTGATCGAAATGGCGTCGATGCGCTGTTCGCGGTTGAGGCCGGCAAGGCTTTCGAGGATGAATGCCCACAAGGCCTCGACATCGTGGTGCGGGTAGGGAGCCTGTCGCACCGGCGCATTGGCCATGCGGCGCAGCGCCACCTCGCTCAACGTAGCGAGGTCGACCAGCGCCACCTTGGCGTTGGTCTTGCCGATGTCGATGACGGCGATATGGCGCATCGCACTCATGCCATGTGGAACATTGTTTCCAGCGGCACGGCCACGGGCTCGTTGTCCGGTCTGGTTTCCATGATGTCGGCCATTTCAGCCCACCAGCGCTGCATCACCGAATGCCCGGGCAATTCGTCCATGCCGTGGTCGTCTCGCCGCCACAGCACGCCGAACAGGACATCGGTCTCCTCGTCGAGATGGATGGAGTAATCGGAGATGCCGGCCTGCTTCAGCAGCGATACCAGTGACGGCCAGATCTCGTCATGGCGCTTCTTGTACTCGGCCTTCATGCCGGGCTTCAGCTTCATCTTGAACGCGTATTTCTGCGGCATCAGCGCCCTCCGCGCAGCCGCCGCCAGACGATCGGCAAGGCAATGACGATGATCAGCAGCAGGCCGATGAAGATCGACATGACGATGCCGGGCACGTTGAGCAGGCCGAGGCCAAAGGTCACCAGCCCCATGATGAAGGCGGCGAGCACGACGCCCAATATGCTGCCTGCACCGCCGAGAATGCTGACGCCGCCGAGCACCACCATGGTGATGACTTCGAGCTCGTAGCCCTGTGCGATCGAGGGCCGGGTCGAACCGAGCCGCGAGGTGATCAGCACCGAGGCGATGCCCGACATCAGCCCGGTCAGGCAGAACAGGATGAACTTGGTGCGACCGACGCGCACGCCGGAAAACTGCGCAGCTATCGGGTTGTTGCCGATGGCGAAGACGCGTCGGCCGAAACTCGTACGGTGCAGCAAGAACCAGTAGACGATGGCCGCGATCAGGAAGAGCACCAGCTCGAACGACACCACCCACCAGACATAGCCCTGGCCGAAGAAGGCGAAGCTTGAGGGATAGCCCTTGTAGGCCTGGTCGCCGAGGATGATGAAGGCGATGCCGCGAAACAGGCTCATCGTGCCGATGGTGACGACGATGGAAGGCAGGCCGAGCCTTGTCACCAGCAGACCGTTGAAGGCGCCGCAGCCGAGCCCGACGACGATGCCGATCGCCACCAGCGCCGGCGTGCCTGCGCCGGCCTGCACCGCCATGCCCATCATGGTCGACGCAAGCGCGATGATGGCGGCCACCGACAGATCGATCTCGCCCGAGATGATCAGCAGCGCCATGGCGAAGGCGATCAGACCCTTCTCGGTGAAATTGAAGGTCAGATCGGACAGCGAATACGGGTCGAGGAAATAGGGCGATGCGAAGCTGTTGATGGCGAAGATCGCCACGGCCACCACGACCAGCAGCGCTTCCCAGGAAAAGATCGCCGAACGAAGCGGCTTGTCGAGCCGGTCGGGAATATGGCGCGGGGCAGGGATGTCGGTCACGCCTCCACCTTTCTGAGGATGATGCGGCCTTGCTGGCGTTCGCCGCGCGCGTTGAGCACGACGGCCAGGATGATGGCGCTGCCCGAAATCGCCATCTGCCAGAAGGGCGAGATGTTGATGACCGGAAGCGCGTTGGAGATGATACCGAGGAACAGTGCGCCGAGCACCGCGCCGCCGACCGAGCCGATGCCGCCGGCGATAGAGATGCCGCCGATAACGCAGGCAGCAATGATGTTGAGCTCATAGCCATTGGCGACCTCGACCGACGCGATCACATAGCGCGAGATCCAGAGATAGCCCGATAGGCCGCCGATCATGCCGGAGATGCAGAAGACGATGAATTTCGTCCGGCCGACATCGATGCCGGCATAGACCGACGCCGTCGGATTGACGCCGATGGCATAGATCGAGCGGCCGAGCGCGGTGCGCGTCATCAGGACAAAGAACAGCGCGATGACCAGGATGGCGATCCACGACAGCACCGGAATGCCGAGGAAGGCGGCGCGCTGGAAGCCGATGAAGTCCGGGCTCATCTTGTCGGCATTGACCCAGGCGCCGCCGGACAGGACGAAGGTGGCGCCGCGATAGATGGTCAGCGTGCCCAAAGTCACCACGATCGAGGGGATGTTCAGCCGCCAGACCAGCAGGCCGTTGATGGCGCCGAGCATCAGCCCTACGGCCAGCGCGATGACGATCAGCAGCGGGATCGGGATTGCCGGATGCGCGGCGTTCAGCATCGCCACCACCATGCCGGTGAAGCAGAGGTTGGACGCCATCGACAGATCGATCGACCGGGTCAGGATGACCACCATCTGGCCAAGCGCCAGGATCATCAGGATCGAGGTGTCGTTGAACACCTGACGCAGATTGCCGGGGTCGGCAAAGGCCGGGAAGCGCGTCGAGATCAGGCCGATCAGCAGGACGATGGCCGCCAACAGCCAGATTTCACGGTATTTGAGGAAAGCTTTCATGCCACGATCCCCGCTGCCGTCCGAACCAGCGTCTCGGCGTCCAGCCCCTTGTTGTCGTAGACCGCCGCGACAAGCCCCTCGCGCATGACCACGACGCGGTCGGACATGCCGAGGATTTCGGGCAGCTCGGACGACACCATGATCACCGACAGGCCTTGTGCCACCAACTCGGCCATGAAGCCGTGCACGGCGGCCTTCGAGCCGATGTCGATGCCCTTGGTCGGCTCGTCGAGGATGATCACCTTAGGCGACGTCGCCAGCCATTTGGCGATGACGATCTTCTGCTGGTTGCCGCCCGACAGCGTGCCGACGTCCTGGCTGAGCGAGGAGGCCCTGAGGTCGAGCCGCTCGGTGTAGGAGCGGGCCAAATCGAACTCCTCCGACAGCCGCAGCAGGCCGGACTTCGAGGTGCGCTTGAGCGAAGGCAGCGAGACGTTCTGGAAGATAGGCAGGCCGATCACAACGCCCTGCTTGCCGCGTTCTTCGGGCACGTAGACGATGCCGGCATCGATCGAATCCGCAGCCGATTTCGGCGCGAGCGTCTTGCCTTCCAGCGTGATCGTGCCGGCTGATGTGCGGGTGATGCCCGATATCGCCTGCATCACCTCGCTGCGGCCGGCGCCGACAAGGCCGTAGAAGCCGAGGATCTCGCCCTTGTGCAGTTCGAAGCCGATGTCGTTGAATTCGGTCGGATGCGACAGGCCGGAAACGGAGAGCACCGGCGCGCCGATCTCGGCCTTGCGCTGCGGGAAGATGTGATCGACCGCGCGGCCAACCATCAGGCGCACGATCTGGCTCTGGCCGGCGTCCCTGATCAGGCCTTCGCCGACCATCTCGCCATCGCGGAACACCGTGTAGCGGTCGGCGATACGGTAGATCTCGTCGAACTTGTGGCTGATGAACAGGATCGCCTTGCCATCGCTCTTCAGGAACTCGATCAGCAAAAAGAGCTCCTCGATCTCCTTCATCGAAAGCGCGGCGGTCGGCTCGTCCATGATGACGATCTGCGCGTCGATCGACATGGCGCGCGCAACGGCGACCAGATGCTTGTTGGCGATGCCGAGGTCCTTCAACCGCGCGTCGGCGTCGATATGGCCGGCATGCATGGTGTCGAGCACTTCGCGCGCATTCTTGCGCATCGTGCGCCAGTCGATGGTGCCGAAACGCGTGCGGGGCGCGTGGCCGAGAAAGATGTTTTCGGCGACGCTCAGATCGTCGAACAGCACGGTTTCCTGGTGGATGGCCGTGACGCCATGGCCGAAGGCGGCATGCGCACTGGGCAGGGTGATGGCCTGGCCGTCGATGCTGATGGTGCCCCCGTCGGGCTGGTAGATGCCGGTCATGATCTTGACCAGCGTCGACTTGCCGGCGCCATTTTCGCCGATCAACGCCGTCACCTGCCCCGGATAGAGCGACAGGCTCACATCGTGCAGCGCGCGCACGCCGGGAAAGCTCTTGGAGATGCCGGACAGCGTCAGGCGTGGAGCCGCCTCACCCTCCCCCTTGTGGGGAGGGTCACGAACATCGTGAGCGGGGTGGGGGTTGTCTAGCATATCAAGGTCCTGGTGCGTGGAGATGTCGCCACCCCACCCCGTCTCGCCGGTTTTGCTTCGCAAGACCGCCTCGCCGACCCTCCCCACAAGGGGGAGGGTGCAAGCGCCCCAGATCAATAGATCTTGGAGAACTTCTCGATGTTCGACTTGTCGAACTGGAAGGGCGGAGCCATCGCAGCCGAGTTGGTGTCGTCAAGCGTGACCTTGCCGACGCGGCCGATCGACAGCGTGGCGCCGGGCTTTGCCTCTTCCTTCTTCACCGCCAGATCATGGGCGAGGTAGACGGCCGAGTAGCCGAGGTCGATCGGATTCCACAGCGCAACCGCCTGGCTGGAACCGTTGTCGATGAACTTCTTGAACTCGGACGGCAGTGCGAGACCGGTGACATTGACCTTGCCGATCAAGTTCTCGTCGGTGACGACCTGGGCGGCGGCGACGACGCCGACGGTGGTCGGCGCGATGATCGCCTTGAGGTTCGGATAGGACTTCAACAGCCCCTTGGCTTCGTCGGTGCTCTTGGCAGAGTCGTCATCGCCATAGACGGTGGCGACGAGTTTGATCTTGGGGAACTTCTCCGGCAGGATCTTCTTGGCCGCGTCGATCCAGGCGTTCTGGTTGGTCGCGGTCGAGGAGGCCGACAGGATGGCGACCTCGCCGCCTTCCGGCAGGTGGTCGGCGGCAAGCTTGATGATGGTCTCACCGATCAGGCCGGTATCGGACGGGTTGAGGTGAAGCTGGCGGCCTTCCTTGGCGACGCCCGAATCCCACGAGATGACGGTGATGCCGCGTTCCATGGCCTTCTTCAGCACAGGCACCAGAGCGTCGGCGTCGTTGGCCGAAATGGCGATGGCGTTGACTTTCTGCGCGATCAGCGAATTGACCACTTCGATCTGGGCTTCGGCGGTCGCCTTGGTCGGGCCGGTGTAGATGATGTCGACGTCGCCGAGTTCCTTGGCCGCCTCTTCGGCGCCCTTGTTGGCGGCATCGAAGAAGCCGTTGCCGAGCGACTTCACCACCAGTGCGATCTTGACGTTTTCGGCATAGGCGGCATTTACGAACATGGCGGCTGAAAAGGCCGCCGTCACCATCAATTTCTTCAAGAAGCTCATCGAATTTCCTCCCTTGAGCGTTGCATTCCATCGTCGCTGCGGGCGTGAGGGTGTCTCACGCCTGCAGTGAAGATTCTTCCTTGTTGGTTGCGGATGTCCGGGCGACGATCAGCGTCACGCCGGCGGTCTCCAGCATCTTGGCTTCGCGATCCTCGATGCCGTCATCAGTAATGACGGTGGCGATGCGCGACAGGCCGCACAGGATCAGGCTGGAGCGTTTGCGGAATTTCGAGGAATCGACCAGCACCACCAGCTCGTCGGCCTGGTCGATCAGTTTCTGCTCCGCCTGGATCAAAAGCGGATCGCCCTCCATCAGGCCGAGCGGCCCAAGCCCCTGCGCGCCCATGAACATGCGGCGCGCATAGAAATTGCGCGTCACGTCATTGTCGAAGGGCGACAGGATAATGTTCTGCTCGCGGTAGATGGTGCCGCCCGACAGCATCACCGTGTTCTTGGAGTGCTTGAGCAGGTGCTCGGCGATCGGGAACGAATTGGTGAAGATCGGCATGCGGCGGCCGGTCAGGAAATGCACCATCTGGAAGGTGGTGGTGCCGCCATTGATGATGATCGGTTCGCCGTCCTTGCAGAGCTCGACCGCTTCACGCGCAATTGCCCGCTTCTGCGAGGCGTTGATGGTTTCGTTGACGGAAAAGGGCCGGCCGGCCAGCCCGATGAACTGCGGCGGCGAGATTGCCTCGGCTCCGCCGCGCACGCGGCGCAGGCGCTTCTGGACATGGAGAGCCGCGATATCGCGCCGGATCGTCGCCTCGGAGGACTCCGTCAGGTCGACCATCTCCTGCACCGTCACCACAGGCTTTTCCTGGACGGCGGACAGAATGATCCTGTGGCGCTCTTTTTCGTGCATGGTTCCTCCCTGCCTGAGCATCTAGGCACCCAAAACGCGCAGTGTCAATCATTTCCGATCATATAATTTCATTGTGCAGTGCAATATGATCGATATTGATCGTTTGTGATTGACAAGCCGACCGCTTCCGTGGAAATTCGGGGGCAAATGGCCGCGCCTTTTGCGTGCCTTCGGGAGGATTTCTTATGCTCGACAAGCGCACCGGCGCGCGCCTCGCCAATCTGTGGGACGAGGCCAAGGCTCACGCCATGAGCGGGCCGGAACTTCTGGTCTACCGCTCGAACACACTTGGCTCCGACAAGCGCGTCACCAACTATGGCGGCGGCAACACGTCGTCGAAAATCTGGCAGAGAGACCCGCTCACCGGCGAGGATGTCGAAGTGCTGTGGATCAAGGGATCGGGCGGCGACAGCGCCTCGATCAAGCTGGACGGCTTTGCCACGCTCTACATGGACAAGCTGCGCGCGCTTAAAGGCCTCTATCGCGGCGTCGAGCACGAAGATGAAATGGTCGGCTTCCTGCCGCACTGCACCTTCAACCTCAATCCGCGCGCGGCCTCTATCGACACGCCGCTGCATGCCTACGTGCCGAAGCCTTTTGTCGACCACATGCATCCCGATGCCATCATCGCCATTGCCGCCGCGAAGGATTCGAAGGCGCTGACGAAAGAAATCTTCGGCGACGCCATCGGCTGGCTGCCGTGGAAGCGTCCGGGCTTCGAACTTGGCCTGTGGCTTGAGAAATTCTGCCTCGAACACCCGGCTGCCAAGGGTGTCATCCTGGAAAGCCACGGCCTGTTCACTTGGGGCGACACCCCTCGGGAATGCTACGAGACGACGATCTCGGTGATCAACCAGGCGACCGAATGGTTCGAGCGCCGCTCCGAGGGTGTCGCTATCTTCGGCGGTGAAGCGGTCAAGTCGCTCGACGCCGCTGAGCGCCGTGCCATCGCGGCCAAACTGATGCCGAGGATTCGCGGCCTGATCTCGGAAAAAAGCCACAAAACAGGCCATTTCGACGATTCCGCCGCCGTGCTCGAATTCGTCAACTCCAGGAATCTGCGCCCGCTGGCGGCACTCGGCACCTCGTGCCCCGACCATTTCCTGCGCACCAAGATCCGTCCGCTGGTCATCGAGTTCGATCCGGCAAAGCCCGATGTCGATGCCGTCATCACGCGTCTCGCCGACGACATCGCCGAATATCGCGTTGGCTACCAGGCCTATTACGACAGCTGCAAGCATCCGGACTCGCCCGCCATCCGCGATCCCAACGCCGTCGTCTACCTGATGCCCGGCGTCGGCATGTTCACCTTCGCCGGCGACAAGGCGACGGCGCGCATTTCGGGTGAGTTCTATGTCAATGCCATCAACGTCATGCGCGGCGCCTCGACCGTCTCGTCCTATGTCGGCCTGCCCGCACAGGAAGCCTTCGACATCGAGTACTGGCTGCTCGAGGACCTCAAGTTGCAGCGCATGCCGAAGCCGAAGGCACTCGCCGGCCAGATCGCGCTGGTTACCGGCGGCGCCGGCGGCATCGGCCGCGCCACGGCCAACCGCCTGCTGCGCGAAGGCGCCTGCGTCGTGCTGGCCGACATCGATGAAACAGCGCTGGCCAGCGCCAATGACGAACTGGCGAAAGTCTACGGCAAGGATTTCGTCCGCCCGGTATTGATCAACGTTACCTCGGAGGATCAGGTCATTTCGGGCTTTGCAGAGACGGCGGTCGAGTTCGGCGGCATCGATATTCTGGTGTCGAACGCAGGGCTGGCCTCCTCGGCGCCGATCGAGGAGACGACGCTGGCGCTGTGGAACAAGAACATGGATATCCTGTCGACCGGCTATTTCCTGGTCTCCAGGGAAGCGTTCCGGCTGTTCCGGGTGCAGAAGATCGGCGGCAACGTCGTCTTCGTCGCCTCCAAGAACGGCCTTGCCGCATCGCCCAACGCCGCCGCCTATTGCACCGCCAAGGCCGCCGAGATTCATCTCGCCCGCTGCCTGGCGCTGGAGGGCGCGGAAGCCCAGATCAGGGTCAATGTCGTCAACCCGGACGCGGTCCTGCGCGGCTCGAAGATCTGGACCGGCGAGTGGAAGGAACAGCGCGCCGCCGCCTACAAGATGTCGACCGACGATCTGGAGGAGCACTATCGCTCGCGTTCGATGCTGAAGCGCTCGGTCTTTCCGGAAGACATCGCAGAGGCGATCTATTTCCTGGCGTCCGACATGTCGGCCAAGTCGACCGGCAACATCATCAATGTCGACGCGGGCAACGCCCAGAGCTTTACGCGCTGAGCTAACCTCGAAGCGCTTCCCTTCTCCCCGTCACTATACGGGGAGAAGGTGGCCCGCAGGGCCGGATGAGGGGCAGCGCTGACGGAACGCATTTTGGGAGGAATAGCAGTTTGTCCGAAACCATCATCTCAGCCGACCTCGTCGCCAGCCACAACGCCACGCGCAAGGCCAATCTCGAGCGCGACTACGCCTCGCTGGGCGAGCGCCTCGACCGTCGCGGCATCGCCATCGACGCCATCCGCGACAAGGTCGAGAAATTCGCCGTGGCGATCCCCTCCTGGGGCGTCGGCACTGGCGGTACACGCTTTGCCCGCTTTCCCGGCGCCGGCGAGCCGCGCGACATCTTCGACAAGATCGAGGACTGCGCCGTCATCAAGCAATTAACGCAGGCGACGCCGACCGTTTCCCTGCACATCCCGTGGGACAAGGCCGACCCGAACCGGCTGAAGCAGGCGGCCTCGCGCTTCGGCCTCGGCTTCGACGCCATGAATTCCAACACCTTTTCCGACGCCAGGGACCAGAAGCTCTCCTACAAATTCGGCTCGCTGTCGCATGCCGACGCCGGCACGCGCCGGCAAGCGGTCGAGCACAATCTCGAATGCATCGAGATCGGCAAGACGCTCGGTTCCAAGGCATTGACGGTGTGGATCGGCGACGGCTCGAACTTTCCCGGCCAGGTCAATTTCGCCAAGGCGTTCGAGCGCTATCTGGACGCTATGAAGGAGATCTATGCCGGGCTGCCCGCCGACTGGAAGCTGTTTTCCGAGCACAAGATGTACGAGCCGGCCTTCTATTCCACCGTCGTGCAGGACTGGGGCACCAACTACATGATCGCGCAGGAACTGGGTGATAAGGCGTTCTGTCTCGTCGACCTCGGCCACCATGCGCCCAACGTCAACATCGAGATGATCGTCTCGCGGCTGATCCAGTTCAAAAAACTTGGCGGCTTCCACTTCAACGATTCGAAATATGGCGACGACGACCTCGATGCCGGTTCGATCGACCCCTACCGGCTGTTCCTCGTCTTCAACGAACTGGTCGATGCCGAGCTTTCCGGCGCCGACGGTTTTGACCCGGCCCATATGCTCGACCAGAGCCATAATGTGACCGACCCGATCGAAAGCCTGATGCTGTCGGCGGTCGAGGTGCAGCGCGCCTATGCGCAGGCGCTGCTTGTCGACCGCAAGGCGCTGGAAGGGTTTCAGGACTTGAACGACGCGCTGATGGCGACGCAGACGCTGAAGGCCGCCTATCGCACCGATGTCGAGCCGATCCTGGCGATGGCGCGGCTCAAGACCGGCGGCGCCATCGACCCCGTCGCCGCCTACCGGGCAGCAGGCTACCGCGCCGAGGTCGCCGCGGAACGCCCGGCCGTCGCCGGCGGCAGCGGCGGGATCGTGTGACAGGCCGAGCCGGTCCCCCTCATCCGGCCGCTTCGCGGCCACCTTCTCCCCGAGGGGAGAAGAGGCGGGTTTCAGCGCTGGTGACCTCCTCTCCCCTCGGGGAGAGGTCGGATTGCCCCGGATTGCTCTTCGCAATTCGGTTGGCGATCCAGGTGAGGTGAGGTGAGGTGAGGGAGGCTCTTTCTCACGCTCCTTTAATTGTTAGTGGACTCGATCCGTCCAACACGGTCTTCTAGGCGTCCCCCGCCCGGAGAACCGCCATGCCTCTCAACCGTCGAACCCTCATCGCCGTCAGCCTCTCCGTCACCTTTGCGCTTGCGCCACTACGGTTGACTTTCGCCGCCTCGCCCGCGCCGGCCAAGGGCGAGCACGGCATGGTGGTGACGGCTCAGCATCTGGCGTCCGAAGTGGGCATCGAGGTGTTGAAAAAGGGCGGCAATGCTGTCGATGCGGCGGTTGCCGTCGGCTATGCACTCGCCGTCGTCTACCCCAATGCCGGCAATATCGGCGGCGGCGGCTTCATGACCATACGCTTCCAGGACGGCAAATCGACCTTCCTCGATTTCCGCGAACGGGCGCCGCTGGCGGCGACAAAAACCATGTATCTCGACAAGGACGGCAACCCGGTGAAGGGGGCGAGTCTCGACGGCTATCTCGCGGTCGGCGTGCCGGGTTCGGTGGCCGGTCTGGAGATGGCCCGCGAAAAATACGGCAAATTGTCCCGCCAGGATCTGATGGCGCCGGCAATCGGCTATGCCAGGGACGGCTTCATCCTCAATCAGGGCGATGCCGCTTCTTTTGCCGGTAGTGCCGACAGGCTGGCAAAGGACCCTGCGGCCGCCGCCATATTCCTCAAACCTGACGGCAAGCCTTATGGCATCGGCGAGCGGCTGATCCAGCCCGACCTTGCGGCCTCGCTCGCCGCCATTTCCGAAAAGGGTACGGATGCCTTCTACAAAGGCGCCATCGCCGATGCCATCGTCAAGGCGAGCGGCGCCAAGGGCGGCATTCTCGCCAAACCGGATTTCGAGCAATATGCGGTGCGTGAGCTCAAGCCCGTGACCTGCACCTATCGCGGCTACGAGATCACCTCCTCGCCGCCGCCCAGCTCCGGCGGGGTCATCATCTGCGAAATCCTCAACGTTCTGGAGGGCTATCCCTTATCCTACCTCGGTGCCGGTTCGGCCGAGACGGTCCACGTCATGGTCGAGGCGATGCGCTACGCCTATGTCGACCGCAATTCCGCGCTCGGCGATCCCGATTTCGTCGACAATCCGGTCTCGAAATTGCTTGATAAGGCCTATGCCAAGGACATCCGCGACAAAATCGATCCGTTCCGGGCCGGCGTGTCGCAGGACCTGACGCCGAAGGGCTTTGGCGAGAGCAAGGAGACGACGCATTATTCGATCATCGACGATGAAGGCAATGCGGTCGCTGTCACCTATACGTTGAACGGGTCCTTCGGCGCCGGCGTCGTCGCCGACGGCACCGGCATCTTGCTCAACAACGAAATGGACGATTTCACCCAGAAGCCCGGCGTGCCCAACCTCTATGGCCTGGTCCAGGGCGAGGCCAATGCCATCCAGCCGAAGAAGACCCCGCTGTCATCGATGAGCCCTACCGTGGTGGCCAAGGACGGCAAACCGTTCATGGTCATAGGCAGCCCAGGCGGTTCGCGCATCATCACCATCACGCTGGAAGCGATCGTCAATGTCATCGACCACGGCATGAACATCCAGGAGGCGATCGACGCGCCCCGCATCCACCATCAATGGCTGCCCGACACGGTTTATGTCGAGCCGTTCGGCCTGTCGCCGGACACAGAAAAGCTGCTGGCCGGCATGGGATATCACCTCGATCTCGCTGACCAGACCTGGGGTCAGGCGGCCGGCATCCTGGTCGGCGGCAAGAGCCTGGCGGAAATCGAGAAAGGCGGCGGCGCGCGCTACAACGGCGCCATCGACAGCCGCGCGGCCTCCGGCGAGGCGCTCGGAT
The DNA here is from genome assembly GCF_003997495.1 of Mesorhizobium sp. M7A.F.Ca.US.008.03.1.1. GTDB lineage: Bacteria > Pseudomonadota > Alphaproteobacteria > Rhizobiales > Rhizobiaceae > Mesorhizobium. The sequence goes on from NZ_RZRU01000003.1 coordinate 456,792, forward strand.
ACTGATAGCTCGGAGGAAAGGCTTGGTGCAGCGTGGCGATTCGGGTTGATCGCCCGCTGCTCAACTGGATCGGCTCACACCGATTTGACCGTCACAAGACCAGCGTGAGGGTGGACGCAACCAGCATCAAGGCGGCAATGCCGACGAACAGCGCATAGATGCGCGGCCGATCGAGCAGCAGCGCGTTCCCGGATATCCAGGCGGACGTGGCGCCGCCAAGCGCGAAGAGGAAGCCGTTGCGGTGCCCGAAGACCATCGATGCGGCCATCAGCCCGCCGATGATCAGCGCACCGAACACGATGATCACGGCAACGGCATATCTCTCGAAATCATTGCCGCTTCCCATGCTCGGGCCGATTGCGTTCAAGGTTGGCAGGTCGTCCGGATCGAAAGGGTTCGTCGACCCATATTCGTCTTGACCGGCAGGCTCTCGCATCATTCATTCTCCGTATAGCGGCAACAAACCATCAAGCCTTGCCGAGCGCAACCCGATCGCACTCCCTTCAATGCGTTTGGTACGGTCTTCTACACCTTCTGGCGACGGCCGCCGCCGGTTTTTTGATTCGTTGCCTTTTCAGGCAATCCAAATCCAGAGCGCGTCTGCCCGATGGCGGGCGTGGGACCATCCATCCTGGAATGCATTCGTGGAGGAAAAATGATGCGCGACGTGGATTTCGCTTCGCGGGCAGCGATTTCGGTGAGCTTGACCTCGCACAGCGCCATGGCGGGGCCGAATCGCCTTGCCGCCAAGCCGATGGAGAACAGGGTCGCGCCCGATCGCGGCCCTGGACGCGTCGCATCGTCACGGGTTCATGTGGCGCGCTCCAGGCGGCCGTTCGATGCATGCCGGACCACCGCCGATCGGGGCAGCCGAGCGGCCTGCGTCAGAACTTCATGCTGAGGCTGCCCTTGATGACGCGACCTTCGCCATAGATGCAGCTGAGGTCGGCATTGCTGCCGGCCTCATAGCAAGTCGAATAGTAGGTCTTGTCGAACAGGTTGGAGACATTGAGCGCCGCCTGCCAGCCATTCTTCTTGTAGCGCAGGGCCGCGTCGACCAGCGTGTGGCCGGGCACGTCCACGGTGTTGGCATTGTCGCCGAAGCTGGCGCCGATATAGCGCACGCCGGCGCCGACACTCAGGCCCTCGAGCACGCCGCTGCCGACCTCGTAATTGGCCCACAGCGATGCCTGATGTTCCGGCACCCTGGCCGGGCGGTTGCCGATGACGGCGGCGGCATCGCTGGTTATCTCCGCGTCGAGATAGGTGTAGGCCGCCGTCATGCTGAGGCCGGAAGCCAGATCGGCGTTGGCCTCGATCTCCAGGCCACGATGGCGGACTTCTCCGGTCTGGACCTGGTAGACGGGATTGGCTGCCGCCGTCGGCACATTGGTCTTGCGCAGGTCGAACAGCGAAGCGGTGATGAAGCCGGGGAAGGGGAAGAAGGTCGGCTCGTATTTCAAGCCGACTTCGTACTGCTTGCCCAACGAAGGCAGCAGCGCGTCTCCGGACTGGGTCGGGCCGATATTGGTGGTGAAGGATTCGGCATAGCTGGCATAGGGCGTCAGGCCGTTGTCGAAGAGATAGCCGATGCCAATATTGCCGGTGAAGGCATGGTCCTTCTGATCGTAGCTGCCTGCACCGTCGAGCCGGTCGAAATTGGTGTGGTCGATCCAGGCCTGCCGGCCGCCGAGGGTCAGGACCCAATGGTCGGCGATCTTGGACTGGTTTTGTGCATAGAGACCGACCTGGCCGATCGTCTCCACGCGATCCGTAATGATGAGGCTCGGCGGCGTGACCGGGATCGAATAGTCCGGGTTTTGGGTGTCCAGCGGCGGACCCTCGCCGTAGCCGTTGCGTCCGTCGACCGACTGCCTGCTGTAGTCGAGACCGAACAGCAGCTTATTTTCGACCACGCCGATGTCAGCCTTGTATTCGGCCTGGTTGTCGACGTTGAACAGCCTTGCAGTCTCGTCCACCGTGAACAGGGTGCGCGACATCGTATGGTCGTCGATCATGTCCGGGCCGCCAAGCCACTCGCCATAGTAGAGCTGCCGGTAGTCGGTGTCCTGTTGCGAGAAGCGCAGGTTCTGCCGCACCGTCCAATGGTCGTCGAACTCATGGCTGAACTGGTAGCCGATCGAACCATGGTTGGCGTCGAAGCGGTCGAAGTCGGGCGAGCCGGTGAAGAAATTGCGCGGCAGATTGCCATACTGCGCCGGCAGAAATTGGTTCGTCGTCAGCCTGTCCCACTGGTAGTTGGCCAGGATTGTCAGCGAGGTCTGCGCATCCGGCTGCCACTTGAGCGCCGGCGCGACGAAGATGCGGTCGTTGCGGGAATAGTCGGTTTCGAGCTCGCCGTTGCGAACCAGGCCGGTCAGCCGGTAGGACCACACGCCGGCATCGTCGATCGGGCCGCCTATATCCAGCCCGGCCTCGACCGTGTTAAAGCTGCCATAGCTGAGGAAGCCGTCATAGATCGGCTTGTCCGTCGGCCGCTTGGTGACGGCATTGACCATGCCGCCAGCCTCGTTCTCGCCGTAGAGCACCGAGGATGGCCCCTTCAACACTTCGATTCGCTCCAGCCCGTAGGGCTCGATCTTGAAGCCTGAGAAATCGATCACTTTCTGCGGCAGCCCGTCGCGATAGATCGCCGACGTGCAGAGGTCGAACCCACGAATCAGGCATTGGTCGAAGCGATCGTCGACGCCCCATGGCGAGATGGTGACGCCGGCGAGATAGGACAAGGCGTCCTCAAGCTGCCCTGGCTGGCGATCGTCGAGCTGCTTGCGGGTCACCACCGAAATCGAGCGCGGAATTTCCTTCAGCGGCGTGTCGGTTTTCGAGCCGGTGGTGGGGTTTTTGGCGATGTAGCCGTCATCCGGTCCGACCGGGCTGTCGCTCTGTCCCTCGACATTGATCGGGTTGAGTTCGGTCGTGGCTTCCTGCGCAAAGGCCTGGGTGCAAAGCAGGGTCGAAAGCGATGCGACGAGAAGGGTCCGGTTTCGCCGACCCTCCGCACGATTTGCACTCGACCTCATCTCGATACCCCTCACTGGTTGCAAAGCACGCAGGGCCGTCCTGCCCTGCGCTAATTTCAAATTGTTGACTCGTTTAATCATCTTCAATGTTGACTATTAAAGTCATGTTTCATAGTCAACCAGCCATCGGCTGCCGGCAGCCAGATTTTTGTACCGCGTCGCGTTGGAGAAAACCCGTGCCTGAAATCCACGCCCTGCCGGCTTTCCGCACAGGCGCTGCGCGGTGATGGCAGCCCTTGAATCCCACAGGGCTGACCGTCTCCGCGGTCGGATCACCCGGCGCTGCGCGCTGGGGCTTTTCGTTCTGCCCTTCGCCGCAGTTGCATCGCCATCTGCCACGGCGAAACCGTTGCGCATCGTCTGCCTGGATGACGGCCTGGCCGAGACCTTGCTCATGCTAGGTGTCAGCCCGGTTGCCATTGCCGGTCGCGACATCTGGGAGACCTGGGTGGTCGAACCGCCGCTGCCGCCTGAGATCGCCGATGTCGGCACGCTGCTCGAACCCAATCTCGAATTGCTGCAGCAGCTCAGGCCCGACGTCATCCTGTCCATGCCGTATCTCGACGGCATCAAGCCGCTGCTCGAACGCGTGGCGCCGGTGACGACGATCGGGCTCTATACCGAAGCCGGACAGCCCTATCAGCGCGCGCTCGAGGCGACGCGCCAGCTTGCCGGGCTTGTCGGCAAGGAAAGCGAAGGCGAAGCGCTGATCGCGGCGACAGATGCATATCTTTCGGAAGTTCGCCGGCAACTGGTGCCGCTTTCGGCGCGGCCGATCTATGTCGTCAGCTTCATGGACCCGCGCAATGTGCGCGTCTATGGCGCAAAAAGCCTGTTTCAGGAGGTGTTCGACCGCATCGGGCTCAGCAATGCCTGGACGGCCGAGACCAATTATTGGGGGTTTTCGACCGTCGGTATCGACGGGCTGGCGACATCCAGCGACGCGCGCCTCGCCTATCTCGAACCCTTGCCCGAGGGCGCGGGCGGCACGCTGACCGAAAGCCCGGTCTGGAACGCCATGCCTTTCGTGCGCAACCGCTCGATCATGCGCCTTCCCGCCGTCCATATGTTCGGCGCCCTTCCGTCCGCCACCCGTTTTGCCCGGGTCCTGGCGTCGGCGATGACCGTGGAGGCCGCCCGTGGCTGATGATGCTGCGGCCATTGCCCAAGGGGGGAAGCATGCATCTGCCGGCCGGGCCTCCGCGTGGCGCTTTTTCAGCAATCAGCCGGTAGGCGCGATCCTGCTTTGCGCGATGCTGCTCGCGGCGGCGGCAGCGGCAACCGTCTCAAACCTCACCGTGCAGCTGTCATCGGCGCTCTGGCTCCAATCGCTCGCCGCCCCCGACATCGATGACATGCGGCAGGTGCTCGTCCACTACGCCTTCCTGCCCAGGCTTGCCGTCAGCCTTCTGTGCGGTGCGGCGCTCGGGCTTGCCGGAACCGTCCTGCAACAGGTTCTGCGCAACCCGTTGGCCTCGCCCGAAACGGTCGGCGTCTCGGCCGGCGCCTACCTGGCGCTGGCGCTGGCGACGCTTTTGTCGCCGTCCCTGCTTGCCTTCGGCCGCGAATGGGTGGCGCTGGCCGGCGCATTCATGGCTCTTGCCGCCGTCTTCGCTCTGTCCTGGCATAAGGGCCTGTCGCCGCTTTCCGTTGTGCTGGCGGGGCTTGTGGTCAGCCTCTATGCCGGAGCCATCGGTGCCGCTCTCATTGTGCTGCGGCATGAATGGCTGGCCAGCCTGTTCATCTGGGGCGCCGGTTCGCTCGGCCAGCAGGACTGGTCGACGACGCTGTGGCTTTTGCCACGCATCGGCGCAGCGGCGCTTGCGATCTTCCTCATGGTGCGGCCGCTGACCCTGCTTGGCCTCGACGACGAAGGCGCGCGCAGCCTTGGCGTGCCGCTCGGCGCCTATCGCTTCGCGGGGTTGGCGGCGGCCGTCGCCCTGATCGCCTTCGTCGTTGCCGCTGTCGGCGTCATCGGTTTCGTCGGCCTGGCCGCGGCCACCCTTGCGCGTATCGGCGGCGCCCGCCGGCTGGGCCAGCAGCTGGTGATGGCGCCGCTCATTGGCGGCGCATTGCTGTGGGCCGCCGACCAAGCTGTGCAGATCACCACCGGACCGCAAGGCGACCTGCTGCCGACTGGAGCGATCACAGCACTTCTCGGCGCGCCGCTGCTGCTCTGGCTGCTGCCGCGTCTTGCCCTTGGTTCGGAAGCCCCGGCACTCGGTTCAGAACGCCTGCCGCGCGCACGCCGGCCCGGCCTCGCGCTGGGGGCGATCGGCCTGGCTCTGCTTCTGCTGCTCGGGTTGGCCCTGCTCTATGGACCGGGTCCGCATGGCTGGACCTTCGCCTTCGGCGACGAGCTGCAGCCTTTGCTGTCGTGGCGGTGGCCTCGCGTGCTTGCCGCGCTGAGTGCCGGCGCCATGCTGGCGCTTGCCGGGCTGATGATGCAGCGGCTGACCGGCAATCCGATGGCCAGCCCCGAGGTGCTTGGCATCAGCGCCGGTGCCGCGCTCGGCATGATGGTGGCGCTGTTTGCGCTCGTCGATGCCGGACGCCCGGTTCAGACGGCGGCGGCAACCATAGGCGCCTTCGCCGCTTTGCTGGTGACTCTGGCGATCGGCCGCCGTGCCGCCTATGCGCCGGAGCGGCTGCTGCTCGCCGGCGTTGCCCTGACGGCCTTGTTCGACGCGCTGATCCTGGTGCTCACCGCCACCGGCGATCCGCGTGCCATGCTGCTGCTCAACTGGCTGACCGGTTCGACCTATGGCGTCGATGTCGGCGCCGCCCTTTTGACCGGCGGCATTGCCGTCTGCCTCTTCGCGCTCGCGCCTTTCTTCATGCGCTGGCTCGACATCCTGCCGCTCGGCTCCGCCGCCGTTCAAGGCCTGGGCATTGACCTGAAGAGGACGCGGCTTCTCGTGCTGCTGGTGGTCGCGGCACTCACCGCTGCCTCGACGCTGATCGTCGGTCCGCTGACCTTCATCGGCCTCATGGCGCCGCACCTAGCCCGTCGCCTTGGCCTCTCCCGTGCGCTGCCGCAGGCCATTGGCGCGGTGCTCGCCGGCGCGCTGATCATGGTCGCCGCCGACTGGGTGGGCCGCACCGCCATCTTCCCGCGCCAGATCCCGGCCGGTCTCGTCGCCACGCTCATCGGCGGCCCGGTGCTGATGTGGCTGCTGCGCCGCCGCTGACCGTTTTGCCCCTGGAGATATCCATGTCCAAGATATCCATGTCCAACGCGATGCCAGCCTTGATCGCCGACACGACGGTCCACGACTTTGTCCCGGCGCAGGGCGGCGCCCCCTGGCGGATATTCCTGCATGTGCCGTCCGGGCCGGTGCCCGAGGCCGGCTGGCCGGTCCTCTACATGACCGACGGTAACGCCGTCATCGGCACGGCGGTCGACGCCATGCGCGCGCAGGCCTTCTATCCCACGGGCACCAATGTCGGCTGGGGCGTCATCGTCGCCATCGGCTATCCCGTCGAGGGCGCCTATGACCCGCTGCGCCGCTCATGGGACCTCGGTCCGCCGCCGGGCAAGGCCTATCCGCCCTTCTACGAGGGCACGCCCGAAGTGCGGACCGGTGGGGCAGGGGAATTCCTTGCCTTCATCGAGGACGAGCTGAAGCCATGGGTCGCCAGTCGGGTCGCGGTCGATGCAAGCCGCCAGGCGCTTTACGGCCATTCCTTCGGTGGCCTGTTTGCGCTCTACGCCCTGTTCACGCGGCCTTCTTCCTTCCAGACCTGGATCGCGGCGAGCCCCGCCATCTATTGGGAAGACCGCGCCATCGACCGCTTTCTCGAAGCGTTCGAGGCCGCCGTGCCCGATGGCCTGACGACGACCATGATCCTGTCGGCCGGCGAATACGAGACCGACAAGCTGGCGTCGTTCCAGATTGGTGCCGAGGACGAGGAAAAGCGCCTGCAGCAGAAGAAGGTGACACGTACCGACGCATTCGCGCGAGCCATGGCGGAGCGTCTTGATGCTCTCCCGGGCGTGCGCGCAAGCTTCGAACTGCATGCCGGCGAAAACCACATGTCGATCCTGCCGGTCACCGTCAATCGTGCGGTGCAGGCGGCGTTTGCGGTGAGGGAGAAGGATACCGCCCTTTGCTGAACGCTGCAGCAAGGCGGTCGGCGCCTCGCGCTGTCATTCCTGTGAGGGGGAGGCGCTCAATCGGCGGTACGAGACGCCGCCGAAGTTTGCCGTCACAAAATCCGTGACGGACATCTTGCGCTTGCCTCCGTCGCTGCAGGCGTAAACCGGCCAACCGGCATCGCTGCATTCTCTGGCAGCGCAGATGCGCGCCAGGCAGTTCCCGATAGTCAGCCGGAAGCCGCCCTTGCCGGCGAAGCCTTGCAACAGGCTGCCGTCCGCCGAGCGCCATGTCCGCGCACGGAATTCCGCCCGCAAAAGCAGGGGTTCGAGAGGGACCGCAAGGTTGCTTTCGCCGGCACGCCCTGTGAGCTGCAGACGGAAGCGCGCCATCGCGGTCGCGTATGCGGTCACAAGATCCGCTTGGCGAAAATAGGCGGTTGCCAGGCTTGAGCGGTCAAGCAGATGAGACGTCCACTCGCCTGCCTCTACCGGCCTCAGCAAGGCAACAAAGGCAAGAAAGGCAAGAAAGACGAAGCAAGCTCGTGACATTTCCAGCAGCCATATCGATCTCGGCGTGCCGGTTTGCCCCCCGGTTGCCCTCCTATAACATCCCGCCAATCGGTGCCCGGCGCAAGCCGCTTGCTGAGGCAGTCCAGAAGGCCGCCGAGCAAAGGCGTCTGGACCCGAAGACGGTGACCCGCATCGACGAACTTATGTGGGCGATGACGGAGCGGCTTGATGCTCACCCGGGCGTGCGCGCGAGCTCCGAACTGCATGCCGGCCCCGTGGGTGCGAGGTCTGCGTCAGCCGAACGTCGATATGCCATCGCAACATAATGAAATCGGTGATTAGTTTTTTGGTTCGCTTGTCACTGCCTTTGACGAGGTGTCTATTTAAAACAGGTGGCGGGGGATGGAATGGACAATCTGATATATTTTTTGATCGAATTGCTCCGAGATAGAAGTGTTGAACTGCCTGATAAAACTGGTGGTAACGCCAGAGCGCTCGTTGCCCAGCAAACGGTCTTGTACGATGAGCTCAGATCTCTGTTTCAGGACGTGCCATTTCAGACCGAAAATGCCTCCGGAAGTGCGAGCATAAGCGATCTGGCAGACAAAGTACTTAGGGAGTGTCGTGCATTGCTGGACAATAGTCCGGCTCTTTTTGTCCAGAGTAGAGATAAATCAATAGTTAGCGGAATCTTACCGATACTTCGTGATGACGACATGCAGCAACTCCGTTCCTTTATTAAGGTGTCCATAGCAGGTAGGTCAGCAGAGCAGGCAAAACAATTTGGCATCGTTGCTGCAGCTGCTTTGATCGTGGAATCAAACGATTCGATCAAAGGCCCCCTCATAGACAGCCAAGAGTTGATCGGCAGAGATGGCTTGTCTCTGATAATTCAGATCGGGATATACAATGCTCATAAAATTGAGCAGGCAAAGGAGCCTGAGCGCGCCGCTTCCGTAAGTAATGAAATCGCTGCGCTTACGGCGAGTCTGCAGAACTATCGCGCCGAATTCGAAAAGGAACGTGCGGATCAAAGAGGGCAATTGGACGTTCTCTCCGCGGCTGGAGTCGACATCGATGAGAAGTCGCAGCAGGCAGTCGCAGCACTGGCGGGATTTCAGAATGATCTTCTGAACCATGAGAATGCAATCCGTGAGGAATGGAAGCTCGACCGGGCTCGCCTCAATTGGAACACCCGTTATTTGGAGGCACGGCGCGGGTTCCAAATTGGCTGCGTTATCTTGTTTGCCTTCCTCGCGGTGACGATGGCTGTCGCATATCTCTTTGGGCCGGCTATTGTAGCGTCTGTGAACCATTTTGACGTCGCCCTCTTCTTGAGCGGAGGATCGGTTGGCACCGCTATCGCGCATCAATTCAGCCGTCTTGTCATCTTCTCTGTTCCAATCCTTGTCTATCTGTGGATGTTGAAGGCGGTCATGCGGTATTTCATGCGATCGATGCTCCTGATGGATGACGCCAGACAGCGCGAGACGATGCTCGATACGTATTTCTTGCTCACGGAAAAGGGGCGGGCAGATGAGCGCGACAGGCCTCTCATTCTTTGGGCGTTGTTCCGGCAGACGCCTGGTCACGGCCCCGACGGTATTGAGCCACCCGATTTCACCGAGGTCATCAATGCGGGCTTCAATCGGGCCAAGGCCCCGCTGCAAGGTTGAATGAGAACAGCCGCCGAAGTCCCGGAACAAACCGTAGGCACGCAGATGCGAATGCGCTGTCGGCAGAGCTGGCGTTTTTACAACACGCCGCAATTCTTATGCGGCGCGAGCCGGCGGCAGCTCGAACAGAGTGGCGCCGTTCTCCCGGCCGCGCTCGACATAGCCGATAACGCCGAACCATCTTGCGACATCCGGCCCCTGCAGCCAACTGCGCGAGTGGATGGCGAGGTTGCCGGCAAGCGCCTGGATGTGCCGGATATGCCGCTTGCAGAAGCGGACGGTCGCAGCACGGAAGAAATCCTCCCGTGCGGCGAACAGCGTGTCGGCGGCATCGCTGTTCTCATGCCAGGCGATGATCGCGACGGCCTTGTCGTCCTCGACAAGCGCGTGCGCGCGGCCTTCCTTCAAATTCATCATCAGATTGTCGTAGGCGATCTTGCTGTCCTTGCCGGCCGCCACATATTCGTCCGACATCCGCTTGGACAGACCGCGAAAGACATCCTCCAGATCCCCAAGCGTTGCTGCGCGTGCTCTCATTTCTCCTCCTAGCGCCCCGGCAGGCAGTTTGCCCTAGGGATGAGGGGTGGCCAAGAAAATTAAATCCGCATGTAGGCAGAAGAGCGCAAACTTGTTTCGGCCAATGATGCTTGCGGTGACGTTGGCCAGCTTTTACGGCCACCCTGCTGGCCGTTACCAAGCCGCAGATATTTTGGCTGCGACGCCCGGGTGAGCCGACGCCTTGCACACAGCGCCCACGCGGCCAGATTAGCGGCCGGCCGGGGGATGCAGCCTTGTGTCGAGAGCAAAAGTTTCCTGGAGCTTCAGCGCATAGGTGTCTGCCGCTACGCTTGCCACGAAGATCAAGTTCCAGCTATGTGAAGAGACCGCACTCGGTATCGCCACCACGCGATGGCTCATCAGAAGGTCATCCCCGAATGCCTGCTGACCCGCGCTTGGTATACCAGGGCGCAGCCAGTTCGGATTGGGCACGCTTGCAGGATCAACGACATGTATAGCCGATGCATCGCTGATGACAGCGGCTGTTAACGTGTGAGGAACTGTGTCGAGGGCGCGAAAACCCTTATGTACGGCGACTTCGAGGATAGCCGTGGCGGGATCGATCGAGCAGTACACAGCTCTTACGCCTTTGCTGTTCCAGCGGCCGCCGACCCGGTAGGCACCTTCGCCACTATTCCATGTCGCGGCATGGATGGCTTGGTCAAGCCGCCACGCGATGAGTTCCGTTCCTCCGAGCGCTATTGGCAGAGGCGTCATGCATAGACGCCGTATTCAAGTCGTTCGAGATAGTCTTCGACCAGTTCCACGCCGGCGGGAGTGCCCAGAAGATCGATCGGACGGCGCTGGTCGAGACCGATCGCCGGGCGCTCCAACCATTGCTCAGCTTCCGCCTGCGTGCCGAGGACATCCGTCGCCTTCGCCAGGATCTCTGCGAATTTCCAAGTCCGTCCGCTTTGCTCTTGGCTAAGGGGCTTGGATGGAGCGTCTTTGCGGCGCTGCCAGGTTCGCAGGCTCATACCAACCGCCTTTTCGAGGGACGCCGTCTTGTCAATGAAGACCAGTTGCTCGACGAGATGGTTTAGCGCCGAGGCCGGCAGGCCACTTAGAAGCAATTCATGCGCATCAAGTGCGCTGGTCAATCGACGCGACAATATACGAGACCCGCCGAGCAGTGCCTCCACTCGTTGGAGACCGCCGTCTCTCGCTTCCGTAACGACCTTATCCGCCGTAGTCGTCATGTGCGCCTCCTGCGTCAACTGTCGCGTCAAATATGACAGTTGACGGTGGCGATTTCAAGTGGGCAGCGCGGGCGCTGCTTGAACCCAGTCCGGACCATATGACCGGGTGCGCGGCGTCGGTAGCCAGATGATTAGAATTAAGGCCGGAAAGGCGGTCGTATTTGACGTAGTGGGCAGGGTCTTAACGGCGCGCAAGACGGCTAAGCGTCCAACGATTAAGTTATTGATATTGTTTAGAAAATGGTGCCCAGAGGCGGATTCGAACCACCGACACGCGGATTTTCAGTCCGCTGCTCTACCAACTGAGCTATCTGGGCCTGTTCCGGCAAACGAAAACTCGCAGACCGGAATTCATCGAGACACCGTGGGCGCCCCTTGAAAGCGCGTGGGTTATAGCACGGGAATTCGGCCTGTCCAGCGCCTTGGTGGCGATTTCAGGCAGGAAAAGCGATGCCGTGCGGTGCCCCGGTTTCCATGCTGCTTGCAGGCCGGAATGGCGCACGGCATGGGACGATCCGGCCTTCGCCATTCTTGTCCGTGCCGCTATTGCCGGCTGACATGCCGTGGCGCTGCCTTTGGCCGGCGATCGACTCGCACCAATGCATTTGCGGCTCGGACACGCCACTGGTCGCCGCCATCTATCTGGCGCCGGTCACGCCGCGGCGAAAATCGGAGGGCGACATGCCGGCGAGCTTGCGGAACGACTTGTTGAAGGCGCTGAGCGAGCCGAAACCCGAATCCATGGCGACGCGCAGCACGTTGGCGTCCTGATGCATCAAAAGCGCCTGCGCATAGCTCAGCCGCAACAGGTTCACATACTCGTTGAGCGTCATGCCGGTGGATTTCTTGAACAGGCTCATGGCATATTTGGGATGGATGTCGGCGGCGGCCGCGATGTTCACGCAATCGATGTCGTAGAGGAAGTTTTCGGCGATGAAATCGCACATGCGACCGACATTGCGCGACGACTGCTGATCGAACGGGCTGCCTGTTTCCTGGCCGGTCGGGGTTGCGGATACCAGCCGGTAAGGCTCGAACCGGACCCGCTCCAGCCGCAGCAGCAATTCGTTGACGGCATGTTCGGCCTTGGCCTGGTCGCCGGACCGGGCGTAGCGGTTCCAGCGCTCGAAATTATGGTTGTCGGACTGGTCGGTGGCTGATGTCACCAGCGTCGCGCCCGTCATCAGCCGGTGCCTTATGTCAGTGGGCAGGTGCAGCCGGAAGAAATGCACCAGCGGCAGATGCGCTCCGGCATAGATGGCGTCGTCGGACAAATCGTCCATCTGGTGTGGCAGGCCACCCCAGAACAGGCACATCTCGCCGGCCGAAAGCGAAATCTCGTGGTCGTTCATGCGGTAATGCACGCTGCCGCGCACGATGAAATTAACCTCGACCTGGGCGTGCCAATGCGGCTTGAGCATCACCAGCGGATTGGTGTGAAACATCTGCAGGAGCAGCGGCAGGCCTTCCACGCTGCTGGCGCCAGGCTGGTAAAACGGCCGTTCCGACATCTTACTTTCCGCCAATTTCATATTCCCTTTGACGGCGACAGGCCTTGCCCACTGCATAGTCTAGCCACGCTCACAGTGAGAGAGCAAATGAAATGGGAGGATTTCAATGCGCATCACAATGACCTGCGCCGCGCTCGCGCTTGCCCTGGGCTCAGCCCCGGCCTTCGCGCAATCCGGCGAAATCACCATCTGGAGCTGGAATGTCGCGGCTTCATCGCTGAAGGCGACCATTGCCGGCTTCAACAAGCAATTTCCCGACGTCAAGGTCACGGTCCAGGATCTCGGCAACCAGCCGACTTACGACAAGTCGATCGCCGGCTGCGCCGCCGGCGGCGTAGGCCTGCCCGACATCGTCACCGTCGAGAACGGTGAGGCCGAAAATTACTGGAGCCAGTTCCCCGACTGCTTCGTCGACCTGCATACGCTCGGCTACACAGCCGACGACCAGAAAAAATTCCCTGATTTCAAGCGCACCGAGCTGGAGGTGGGCGACAAGGCCTACGCGATGCCGTGGGATTCCGGCCCGGTGGCCGCCTTTTATCGCCGCGACTTCTATGAAAAGGCCGGCGTCGATCCGGCTTCGATCAAGACCTGGGATGATTTCATAGCCGCGGGCAAGAAGATCCAGGCCGCCAACCCAGGCGTCTCGATGACCAATGCCGATTTCAACGGCGACTCGGAATTCTTCCGCATGATCTCCAACGAACAGGGCTGCGCCTATTTTTCCGAGGACGGACAATCGATCACGGTCAACCAGCCCAAATGCGTCGATGCCATGACCAAGGTCAAGGAGATGAAGGACGCCGGCATCATCTCGTCGGCCGACTGGGGCACCAAGATCACCAACAATACCGCCGGCACGGTCGCTACCCAGGTCTATGGCGGCTGGTATGAAGGCACTATTCGCACCGAATCTGCCGGTGAAAACGGCAAATGGGGCGTCTATCTGATGCCGAGTCTCACCGCCGACGGGCCTCGCGCCGCCAATCTCGGCGGGTCTTCCCTGGCCATCACATCCGCGTCCAAGAACAAGGAGGCTGCCTACGCCTATCTGAAATACACGCTGGGAACCAATGAAGGCCAGATCACGATGCTGAAGGAGTTCGGCTTGGTGCCGTCCCTGATCTCGGCACTCGACGATCCCTATGTCGCGCAAGGCCTGCCTTACTGGGGCGGCCAGGCGGTATGGAAGGACATTCTCGGTACCTTGCCGAAGGTTGTTCCGAGCCGCGGCACGCAGTTCCAGAGCGACGCCGAAATCATCGTCCGCGCCGTGCAGACCAAGTATCTGGCCGGTGGCTATCCGGACGCCAAGGCGGCGCTCGACGACGCTGCAAGCCAGATCGCGGCGGCGACCGGACTGCCCGTCAAATCTTGATCTGGACGAGATGGTCCCGGACGGCATGATGCTGCCTGGGACCATTCCCGAACGCGCCCGGCGTTTCAGCGGGCGCGCCACCCCTTGAACCCGGGAAGGAGGCAAGAATGCGCAATCGCAACGCCACGGCCTATCGCTTCCTCACGCCCTATCTGCTGATCTTCGCGATCTTCTGGGTGTGGCCGATCATCAGCTCCTTCTTGATCTCCTTCCAGGCGACGCGCACCGTGCCGTGGCGGTTCGCGCCGAGCTTCAACTGGGGCCGATTGATCGGCGATCCGGCCTTCTTCAACGCCCTGAAGAACACGCTGCTCATCCTTGTCATACAGGTGCCGGTGATGATCTCGCTGGCGCTCGTCATGGCGGTGCTTTTGAACTCGCCGCTCTTGAAGGCGCGCGGCCTCTACCGCTTTGCCTTCTTCGCCCCGGTGGTGGTCGGCGAAGTTGCTTATTCGGCGGTGTTCCGGCTGATGTTCAACCTCGATTTCGGCATCATCAACAAGCTCCTGAACAGCGTCGGCCTGCCCAGGATCGACTGGTTTTCCAACGTCACGCCGGCGATGGCACTGATCATGATCGCGGTGACCTGGCGCTGGGCCGGTTACAACGCCATCATCCTGCTCGCCGGCATGCAGTCCATTCCCGAAGATGTCTACGAGGCGGCGACGCTCGACCGCGTCAGCAAGCTCAAGCAGTTCTTCTACATCACCCTGCCGCTCCTGAAGCCGGTCATCGTGTTCTGTCTCGTGCTGTCGATCATCGGCACCATGCAGCTGTTCACCGAGCCCTTCCTGATCACCGAGCGCGGCGGGCCGGGCGGCGGTACGGAGACGCTTGGCCTGCTGCTTTACCGCCAGGGTTTTCGGTCGCTCAATTTCGGCTATGCGTCGGCCGTCGCCTACACCATGGCCGGGCTGGCGATCGCCATCACGCTGGCGCAGCTGTGGCTGACGAGGGAACCGAAATGAGTTCGCGCTCCTCCGCCAGACTGGGACGCAGCATCGCTCTGCATCTGTTCCTGACGCCGCTGGCGCTGATCTGGCTGTTTCCGCTGTGGATGATGGTGGTGTTCTCGACCATGCCGGACAACGGCATCTTCAGCCCCGGCATCGAGCTTTTGCCGCACGGCAACTTCATCGACAATTTCAACAATCTGCAGCGTGACACCAACTTCGTCGGAGCCATCGGCATTTCGGTCTCGGTGGCGGTGACTTACACCATCCTGTCGGTGCTGCTAACGTCGATGGCCGGCTGGGCGCTGGCCCGCTACCAGTTCTTCGGCAAGGGCGTGGTTGTCGCCATCATCCTGGGCACCATAACGCTGCCTTATGCGGTCGTGTTGATCCCGCAATTCATCATGGTGGCGCGCGACTTCAAGCTCGCCAACACCTGGGTGGCGCTGATCGTGCCGCCGTTGTTCAATTCACTCGGCGTGCTGTTCATGCGGCAGAGTTTTTCGATGATGCCGGACGACCTCTTCGATGCGGCGCGCGTCGAGGGCGTGAAGGAATGGCGCATCTTCCTTTTCGTCGCACTGCCTTTGGCTAGGCCGATGCTGGCGGCGCTCGCCATCATCCTGTTCCTCGCCTCCTGGAATAATTATCTGTGGCCGCTTCTGATCAACAGCCAGCCGGGTTCGATGACGGCGCCGGTGGCGCTCGGTACGCTAATCGGCCTCACCAAGGTGTCATGGGGCGGCATCATGGCGGGCGCGGTGATGCTGACGGTGCCGATGCTCGTCGTCTTCGTGCTGCTGCAGCGTCATTTCATCGCCGGCATTGCCGCCGGCGCGGTCAAGTAAGGGGCAGCATGGCAACGGTCACGCTCAACAATGTCGTCAAGCGCTTCGGCGTCTTCGAGGTCGTTCATGGCGCCAGCATCGACATCAAGGACGGCGAGTTCGTCGTCTTCGTCGGCCCCTCCGGCTGCGGCAAATCCACACTGCTCAGGATGATCGCCGGGCTCGAGGACATCAGCGGCGGCGAGATCGCCATCGGCGGCAAGGTGGTCAACGATGTCGAACCAGCCGACCGCGGCATCGCCATGGTGTTCCAGTCCTACGCGCTCTATCCGCATATGAGCGTCGAGCAGAACCTCTCTTTCGGCCTGCGCATGACCGGCAACCCAAAGGCCGACACCGAACGGCGGGTGAAGCGGGCGGCCGAGATCCTGCGCATCAGCGAATTGATGGACAGGCGCCCGAAAAAACTCTCCGGCGGCCAGCGCCAGCGCGTCGCCATCGGCCGCGCCATCGTGCGCGAACCGCAGGTGTTCCTGTTCGATGAGCCGCTCTCCAATCTCGACGCCGAACTGCGCGTCCAGATGCGCGTCGAGATTTCCCGGCTGCACAAGGAGCTCGGCGCCACCATGATCTATGTCACGCACGACCAGACCGAGGCGATGACGCTCGCCGACAGGATCGTCGTGATGCGCGCCGGCCATATCGAGCAGATCGGCCGGCCGCTTGATCTCTACGACAACCCCGACAATCAGTTCGTGGCAGGCTTTGTCGGCTCGCCGAAGATGAATTTCGTAAATGGCCGCATTGTCGAGCACGATGCACGCGGTGTCGTGGTGGAACTGGCGGGTCAGGAGAAGACCCGTATCACCCAGCCGCTGACAGGCGCCATGCCCGAAGTGGGCAGCAAGGTCATCGTCGGCGTGCGGCCCGAACATTTCGGCAGTGCGGGAGAAGGTGGCGCCGACCTCGTCGTCGGCATCGACGTGATTGAGCACCTCGGCGGCACGAGCTTTCTCTACACCAGAACGGCCAACGGTGACGACGTGGTGATCCAGCGCGACGCGGCAAAGGTTCCCGATACGTCCGAAATCACCGTTTCCATCCGCAAATCCTACCTGTTCGACGAAAAAGGACTGCGGCTGCGCTGACCGCTCGGCCCTTTCCAGCCTTCAAGGAGAATGACAATGACCGCAACCACGCCCATTCGCTGGGGCATTCTCGGCCCGGGCAGCATCGCCCAGTCCTTTGCCCGTGGCGTGGCCGCTTCGCGCACCGGAAAGCTGGTCGCCATCGGCGCGCGAAATCCCGCCACGCCAGGTCTCGCCGAGAGTTTCCCCGGTGCCCGCATCCTCGACGGCTACGACGCGCTGCTCGCCGATCCCGATATCGACGCCGTCTACATTTCGATACCGCATCCCGGGCATGCGCAATGGGCGATCAAGGCGGCCGAGGCCGGAAAGCATGTGCTGTGCGAAAAGCCGCTCGCGTTGACCGCCTTCGAGGCCGACGCCATGATCCATGCCGCGCGCAAGGCCGGCACATTTCTCGGCGAAGCCTTCATGTACCGGTTGCACCCGCAGACGCTGAAGCTGGTGGAACTGATCAGGTCTGGCGTCATCGGCGAGACCAGGATGATCAAGTCGAGCTTCGGCTTCGCCATGCCGCGCTTCATGCCGGAGCACCGTCTCTATGCCAACGATCTCGCCGGCGGCGGCGTCCTTGACGTCGGCGGATATCCGGTCTCGATGGTGCGGCTGATTGCCGGGGAGGCGACAGGACTTCTCTTCGCCGAGCCTGACAAGGTGGTCGGCACCGCCCATCTTGGCCAGTCCGGCGTCGACGAATGGGCCTCCGCGCTGCTGCATTTCCCAAGTGGCATTGTCGCCGAAGTCTCCTGCAGCATCTCGCTCAACCAGGACAATGTCTTGCGCATCCTGGGCACCAAAGGCCGCATCGAAGTGCCGGACTTCTGGTTCGCCGGCGGCAATCGCGAAATCGGCCTCGGCCAGATCGACATCATCGCATCCGACGGCGCGCGCGAGACCATCAGCGTCAACGAGAAGCGCCATGTCTATTCCTTCGAGGTCGACGCAGCCGGTGAGGCCATCCGCGCCGGGCGGCAGGAATTCGCCTGGCCGGGCATGGCGTGGGCGGAAAGCCTCGGCACCTTGCGTGTGCTGGACAAATGGCGGGCGGCTGCCGGCCTCGAATACGGGATCGAGAAGGCCCAGCAGCGTACCAACACCATCTCCGGCCGGCCTTTGCGGTCCGGCGGCACGGCGATCGCCAAGCGCACCATTCCTGGCCTGTCGAAGCCGGCATCGGTGGTGGCGCTCGGCTTCGAGGATTTCCGTACGTTTTCCTCAGGCTCGATCCTGCTCGATGCCTTTTTCGAGGCCGGCGGCAATCTCTTTGATACCGGCTATGTCTATGGCGGCGGCTATACCGAGAAGCTGCTTGGCGAGTGGTTGAAAAACCGCGGCGTGCGCGCGCAATCGGTGGTCATCGCAAAGGGCGCGCACTCGCCGCTGTGCTATCCCGATGTGATCGGCAAGCAGCTCGACCAGTCGCTCGAACGCCTGCAGACCAATCATGTCGATGTCTATTTCATGCACCGCGACAATCCCGATGTGCCGGTCGGCGAATTCGTCGATGCGATGGATCGCGAGGTGAAGGCTGGCCGCATCCGCGGCCCGTTCGGCGGTTCGAACTGGACGATGGAACGCATGGATGAGGCAATTGCCTACGCCGAACGCACCGGCAAGCAAAGGCCCGGCGCGCTATCCAACAATTTCTCGCTGGCCGAAATGCTGGAGCCGATCTGGGCAGGCTGCATTACGTCCTCCACGGATGCGTGGAAGGCCTGGCTGACATCCAGGCAGATGCCGAATTTCGCTTGGTCGAGCCAGGGGCGCGGCTTCTTCACCGATCGCGCCGGGCGCGACAAGCGCGACAACGAGGAACTGGTGCGGGTGTGGTACTCGGAGCGGAATTTCGGCCGCCGCGACCGGGCAATCGAACTTGCCGCGAGACTGGGCAAGAGCCCGATCCATGTTGCGCTGGCCTATGTGCTCGCCCAGCCCTTCCCATCCATCCCCCTGATCGGGCCGCGCACGCTGGACGAGTTGGACGACAGCCTGCGCGCCTTCGACATCACGCTTTCGCAGGCCGATCTCGAATGGCTGGATGGCGGCAGCCGGCGCGCAGCCTAGCCAGTTGCCTGTCTAACAGTGGCGGTGTCAGGCCTCGTCATCAGGGGCCCTGACGCCGCGCCGCGCCGGAGTTCTCAAATTGGCATACATGCCGGTGGTGCGGAATTGGCTTGGTGTAATGCCGTAGCAGCGGCGGAAGACCTTCGAAAAATAGTTGGCGTCCTCGAAGCCGCACAGGATGGCGACTTCCTTCACCGGCAGGAAGTCCGCCTTGGTCAGCAGCTTCGCCGCGCGTTGCAGGCGCTGCTGCAGCACGAATTCGGCGGGCGGCAGGCCTTCGCTTTCGGCAAAGCAGCGTGAGAAATGAGCCCGGCTGAGGCCACTGATCTGGACCAGGTCCGCCACTGGCAGCGGCCTGTCGAGATTGGCATTGATGTGATCGATGACCGGCTGCATGGCGCTCAGTTTTTCGGCGAAGGCATGGGAGCCGAAGACATCGTCATAGAGCGCCATCGCAGCCTCGTAGGCTATCGCCGAAGCAGCCCCAGGCGAAGCGGCCCCTTTGATCAGGCGCAGGCTGCAATCGGCAAGATGATCGATCGTCGCCGGCTGCAGCCGAAATACCGGACCAGAGACGCTGAGGATCGACTTGTGGATGCGCAGCGCCTCTTCGCCGTTCATCGAAATCCAGAAATATTCCCAGCGCTCATCCCCGGCCAGCCAGTAGCGGTGGTTGTGCGGCACCAGCACCAGCAATGTGTCGTTCTTCTGCAGGCGGTAGTTGCGGTTCTCGTACCGCAGCCGGCCGGTTCCGCTGATCGTGTGCTGGAGCACGGTGAACGGTGTCTGGCCGCGCCTGCGCCCATCCCAGTCGTAGATTTCCTCCTCGCGCACTTCATAGCCCGTGCTCGTCGGCATGGCGTGCAGGCGCTGGCGGCCGCGCGGCAGCGAGATCGTGCGCATGGACTGTCCATTGGCTATCAATTCCTGCAGCACAAAATTACCCCTGAAAGCATAATCCTTCTCTGGTCGCGCTCGCGAATAAGCGCATAATCCCAGCCGAAAAGCGAGAGAGATCCGCAGTCGAGGAGCGGGCAGGGAGGTTGGCGAGCCGGATTCCGGCTTGTCGCGCATACATGTCGCGGCATATGGCTACAGCCTCCCATTGTCATTCCTTGTCTGCCATGTGAACGGAATGAGGTGCGGCTGATGAGTTTCAAAATCGCTATCATCGGTGCCGGCAGCGTCGGCTTCACCAAGAAATTGTTCACCGACATCTTGTGCGTGCCCGAATTCACCGACATCGAATTCGCGCTGACCGACGTCAGCGAGCACAACCTTCAGATGATCAAGGCGATCCTCGACAGGATCGTCGAGGCAAACAGGTTGCCCACTAGGGTGACGGCGACGACCGACCGCCGCAAGGCGCTTGAAGGCGCACGCTACGTCATCAGTTGCGTGCGGGTCGGCGGGCTCGAAGCCTATGCCGACGATATCCGCATTCCCCTGAAATACGGCATCGATCAATGCGTCGGCGACACGATCTGCGCCGGCGGCATTCTCTATGGCCAGCGCAACATCCCGGTGATCCTGGATTTCTGCAAGGACATCAGTGAGGTCGCCGAGACGAACGTCAAATTCCTGAACTACGCCAACCCGATGGCGATGAACACCTGGGCCGCGATCGAATACGGCAAGGTCGACACCGTCGGGCTCTGCCACGGCGTCCAGCATGGTGCCGAGCAGATCGCCGAGGTGCTTGGCGCGAAGTCCACTCAGGAGCTCGACTATGTCTGTTCCGGCATCAACCACCAGACCTGGTTCATCGACCTGCGCCTGAACGGCCGCCCCATCGGCAAGGACGAACTGGTGGCGGCCTTCGAGGCGCATCCGGTCTATTCGCAACAGGAGAAGCTGCGCATCGATGTCCTGAAGCGCTTCGGCGTCTATTCGACCGAAAGCAATGGCCACCTGTCCGAATATCTGCCCTGGTACCGTAAACGTCCCGACGAGATCACGCGCTGGATCGATATGTCCGACTGGATCCACGGTGAAACTGGCGGCTATCTCCGCTACTCCACCGAAACCCGCAACTGGTTCGAGACGGAATATCCGCAGTTCCTCGAAGCGGCGTCAAAGCCGATCAACCGGGAGAAGCGCTCCAATGAGCATGCCAGCCACATATTGGAGGCGCTGGAGACCAACCGGGTCTATCGCGGCCACTTCAACGTCAAGAACAATGGCGTGATCACCAACCTGCCGCAGGATGCCATCATCGAGTCGCCGGGCTTCGTCGACCGTTTTGGCATCAACATGGCCGCCGGCATCACGTTGCCGGAGGCCTGCGCCGCCACCTGCATCGCTTCGATCAACGTCCAGCGCATGTCGGTGCATGCCGCGATATCGGGCGACATCGATCTTCTGAAGCTCGCCGTGCTGCATGACCCGTTGGTCGGCGCGGTTTCGACGCCGGAGGAGGTCTGGCAGATGGTCGACGAAATGGTCGTCGCCCAGGCAGCCTGGCTGCCGCAATATGCCCATGCGGTTCCGGCCGCCAGGGAGCGGCTGTCGACATCTCAGGTGAAGACCCGCGAGTGGGCGGGCGCCGCACGGCGCAGCGTGCGCTCGATCGAGGAATTGCGCGCCGAAAAAGCCGCACTGAAGCAAGCCGGCTGAAACGGGCCGGCTGAAAGTTCATGCGGTGATGCTGGATCCATGGGAGGCGGATCCACTGCCACGAAGCCGTTTGAATTCGAGGAGAGGCGGAGCGGGTGCACCGCTCCGGACAAACAAGAGGGAGAGAGACCGTGAGGAATTTACGCAATATCGGCCTTGCTGCCGGACTGACGCTGAGCGTCTCGGTCTCGGCACTCAATGCTTACGCTTCCGAGCCGACGGTTCCGCCGGCGCCGACACCGTTTCCCGCCGAAGGCAAGATCAACTATGTCGCGCGAGACTCGATCCTGGAGTTCAAGGCGCTTCCAGAATATCACGAGCCCGACTGGGTCACCGAGAAATACGTCAAGACCGGCAAGCTGCCGCCGGTGAAAGACAGGCTGCCGAAGGAGCCGCTGGTCTTCAAGACGGGCAACATGCAGGACGGCATCGGTGTCTATGGCGATACGATGCGCCATGTCATCGGCGGACGGCCGGAAGGCTGGAACTACGGCGCCGGCCAGACGCAAGGGTGGGGCGGCATCGATATCGGCCTTTCCGAATGCTTGACGCGCACCGCGCCGCTGTTCCAGGTCGAGGCGAAAGATACCGAGCCGCTGCCGAATCTGGCCAGGAGCTGGGATTGGTCGAGCGATGGCCACAAGCTGACCATGCACCTCATCGAAGGAGCGAAGTGGTCGGACGGCGTGCCGTTCAATGCCGACGACGTGATGTTCTACTGGGACGACGAGGTGGTCGATCCCAACGTCTCGCCGCTGAACGGCGCGACGCCGGAAACCTTCGGTGTCGGCACGACGTTGAAGAAGATCGACGACTACACCGTCGAATGGACCTTCCAGGATGCCTTCCCGAAGCAGTACCTGTATACCATGGCCTACGGCACCTTCTGTCCCGGCCCCGCGCACATCCTCAAGCCGCAGCATCCGAAATATTCGAAGAACACCTACGATCAGTTCAAAAATGCCTTCCCGCCGGAATTCATGAATATGCCGGTGATGGGTGGCTGGGTCCCGGTCGAATACCGGCCGGACGACATCATCGTCATGCGTCGCAATCCCTATTACTGGAAAGTCGACGAAAAGGGCAATCAGCTGCCCTATCTCAACGAACTGCACTACAAGCTGTCAACCTGGGCCGATCGCGACGTCCAGGCGGTGGCCGGCGCAGCCGACTTTTCCAATCTGGAGCAGCCGGAAAACTTCGTCGCCTCGCTGAAGCGTGCGGCGGAGCCGAACGCGCCGGCCCGTCTTGCTTTCGGCCCGCGGCTCATCGGCTACAATCTGCGCTTTAATTTTTCCGCCAATGGCTGGGGCAACCCGGATGAACGCGGGCAAGCTGTGCGCGAGCTGAACCGCAACGAGGATTTCCGCAAGGCCGTCACCATGGCGCTCGACCGCAAGGCGCTCGGCGACTCGCTGGTCAAGGGGCCGTTCACCGCCATCTATCCCGGCGGCCTGTCGTCCGGAACCAGCTTCTACGATCGCGCTTCGACGGTCTACTACCCCTTCGACCTCGAGGGCGCCAAGGCCGAGCTCGCCAAGGCCGGCCTCAAGGATACGGACGGCGATGGGTTCGTGAACTTCCCTTCCGGCACCGCCGGCGGCAAGAACGTCGAGATCGTGATGCTGGTGAACAACGACTACACGACAGACAAGAGCCTTGCCGAAGGCGTCGTCGCCCAGATGGAAAAACTCGGGCTTCGCGTCGTGCTCAACGGCCTCAACGGCACCCAGCGCGACGCGTCGCAATATTCCGGCCGCTTCGATTGGCTGGTCCGGCGCAACGAACAGGAACTGACGTCGGTGGTGCAGAACACCGTGCAGCTTGCCCCGGTCGGTCCGCGCACCAGCTGGGACCATCGTGCGCCGGAAAATGGCGAGGTCGATGTGATGCCGTTCGAAAAGGACCTCGTCGACATCGTCAACACGTTCGTCTCGACGCAGGACAATGACCAGCGCGCCAGCCTGATGAAACAGTTTCAGAAGATCTCGACGGAGCACGTCTACAATGTCGGCCTGACGGAATATCCCGGCGCGCTCATCGTCAACAAGCGTTTCTCGAACATTCCGCAGGGCACGCCGATCTTCATGTTCAACTGGGCCGAAGATTCGATCATCCGCGAACGGGTCTTTGTCGCGGCCGACAAGCAGGCGAAATACGAATTGTTCCCTGAGGAGCTGCCCGGCAAGCCCGGAGAAAAAGGCCCGATGAATTAGGTTTACCTCCCCTGACCGAGAGAACTCGGGCCGCGCCGCTGGCGCGGCCCGACAAACCAACCTCCGGACGCAACCAAGGGCGCGATCGGCGAGACAAGGAACGAACCGTCCATGCTGCGATTCCTGCTCACGCGCATAGCGTCGGCAATCCCGGTCCTCGCCATTTTGAGCCTGGCCACCTTTGCCATCATCCAGGCGCCACCGGGCGATTATGCCGACTATATCCGCTCGCAGGCGATCAACCAGGGTGGAGCCTCCTTCGCCGAAGCCGACGCGCAGGCAAAGGCCTATCGCATCGAGCATGGCCTCGATAAGCCGCTGCCCGTCCAGTATCTGAACTGGATCGGCGGCATCGTCACCCGCGGCGATTTCGGCTACAGCCTCTACTACAACAAGCCGGTAGCCGACGTGGTCGGAGAGCGCCTGCCGCGCACGCTTCTCCTGGCGCTGGTCTGCCATCTGCTCGCCTCGGTGCTGGGCATCACATTCGGCATATGGGCGGCGACGCGGCAATACACCTGGATCGACTCGACACTGTCGGCCATCTCCTTCCTTGGCATGACGGTGCCGCGGTTCCTGATGGCGCTGATCATCGTCTATCTCCTGGTCTTCCAGTTCAACGTGTCGGAGATCGGCTCATTCTTCTCGCCGCAATATGGTGGCGCGCCGTGGTCCTGGGCCAAATTCATCGACCTGGTCAAGCATGTCTGGCCGGTGGTGGCGATCGCCACTTTCGGCGGCCTCGCTTACAATATGCGCGTCATGCGCGGCAATCTGCTCGACACGCTGAACGCGCAATATGTCGAGACGGCAAGGGCCAAGGGGTTGACCGGCGCCGCCGTCGTCATGCGCCACGCCGTGCCCAACGCGCTGCATCCGCTCATCATGTATCAGGGCGTGGTGCTGCCCTATATGCTGACCGGCGAGATCGAGACGGCGATCATCTTCGCGCTGCCGACCGTCGGCCCGGCGATTGTCGGCTCCATGGCCGTCGGCGACGTCTATGTCACCGCCACCTTCATGATGGTGCTGTCGGCGACGCTGATCGTCGGCAACATCATCGCCGACATGCTGCTCGTCCTGCTCGATCCGCGCGTGCGCCAGTTCGGGGAGGGTTAGAGATGCTGGCGCGCGATCCATCACCGCCGCCACCGCCGGCCGAAGGTCCCATCGTTGCCAAACCGGCGCGCGGCAACGAAAGCTACATCGCGCTTGTCTGGCGCCGGCTGAGGCGCTCCTGGACCGGCATGGCCGGGCTCTGGCTCGTCGTGCTGCTGCTGGTGATGGCCGTGTTCGCCGAATTCATCGCGCCAATGGACCCGAAGGTCACGGACGTCGGCTTCGCTCCGCCGCAGGTGCCAGGTTTCCACGACAAGGACGGCGCTTTCACCGCGCGGCCGAGGGTCTATGCGCTGGCCGATTCGGCGGACCTCGATCCGGTCACTTTCCAGCCCGTCGTCGGACCCGACTACGACCATCCAAGGCTGCTTGGTTTCTTCGTGCATGGCGCCCCCTACAAGCTCTTCGGGCTCATCCCGGCGGACCGGCATCTGTTCGGCTCGCTGGACGGCCAGCCGGTGCATTTCCTCGGCACCGACAAGTTCGGCCGTGACGTGCTGTCGCGCGCGATCCACGGCTCGCGCGTTTCGCTGATGATCGCGCTGACGGTTGTCTTCATCATCACCGTCATCGGCACAACCGTCGGCATGGTTTCGGGCTATTTCGGCGGCAGGTTCGATGTCTGGATGCAGCGCTTCGTCGAACTGGTGCTCGCCTTTCCGCAGTTGCCGCTCTATCTGGCGCTGACGACGCTGATCCCGGTCACCGCTCCCACCAACGTCTTCCTGGCTTTCGTCATCATCGTCATGTCGGCCTTGGGCTGGGCGCAGATGTCGCGCGAGGTGCGCGGCAAGACGCTGGCGCTGGCGCGGATCGAGTATGTGCGCGCCGCCATGGCGGTCGGCGCCACCGACCGGCGCATCATCATGCAGCACATCTTCCCCAATGTGATGAGCCATGTGATCGTCGCGGTGACGCTGGCGATCCCGACGGTGGTGCTGCTCGAATCCTTCCTCGGGTTCCTCGGCTTCGCCGTCAAGCCGCCGCTGATCTCGTGGGGCCTCATGCTGCAGGACACCGCGACCTATTCCGTCATCGGCACCTATCCCTGGATCCTGTCGCCGGTCGGTTTTGTGCTCGTCACCGTCTTTGCCTTCAATGCGCTGGGCGATGGCCTGCGCGACGCCGTCGACCCCTATTGAGGTGCTGAGATGACCGTCGCGCTCGCCGAATCCTTCGCACCGATCGTCCGCCACGATCATGACGGACGCCAGGACCAGCCCGTCATCGATGCCCGCAACGTCGCCGTGGCCTTCAAGGTCGAGCATGGCGTCGTCGACGCGGTCAAGGACATCTCTTTCCAGCTCTATCGCGGCGAGACGATAGCGATCGTCGGCGAATCCGGCTCCGGCAAGTCGGTGACGGCGCGCACCGTCATGGGCCTGCTGTCGCGGCGCGCCACGGTGTCGCCCGGCTCCAGCGTCTGCTATGACGGGCAAAACATCCTGAAATTTCCCGAGAGCGCCCGGCGCAAGCTGCGCGGCAACCGCATCTCGATGATCTTCCAGGAGCCGATGAGCTCACTCAACCCGATCTATACGGTCGGCAGCCAGATCGTCGAGGCGATCAGGGTGCATCGCAAGGTCAGCCGCAAACAGGCCTGGGCGCGCGCACTGGAACTCCTGCAGCATGTGCAGATTCCCGATCCTGCCGCGCGGCTCAAGCAATATCCGCACCAGCTCTCTGGCGGGCAACGCCAGCGGGTGATGATCGCCATGGCGCTGGCCAACAATCCAGACGTGCTGATCGCCGATGAGCCGACCACGGCGCTCGATGTCACCGTCCAGGCGCAGATCCTGAACCTGATCCGCAGCCTGCAGAAAGAGCTGCGCATGGCGGTGATCCTGATCACCCACGACCTGACCGTGGTGCGCCAGTTCTCCGACTACGTCTATGTCATGCAGCATGGCGAAATGTGCGAGCACAACGTCACCGAACGGCTTTTCGCCGATCCGCGGCATCCCTATACGAGGCGGCTGCTGGCTTCCGAGCCGCACGGGCAGCCGAAGCCGCTGCCGGAGGGCTGCGGCACCATCCTCGAGGCCAGCGGCGTGCGCGTCTCATTCATGCTGCGCCACGGCACTTTCCTGAAACCGGACTGGCGCGAGCTGGTCGCCGTCGACGATCTCAGCCTGAAACTCTGTCGCCATGAGACGCTGGGGCTGGTCGGTGAGTCCGGTTCCGGCAAGACCACCTTCGGCCAGGCCCTGCTCAGGTTGATCGACGCCAAGCGCGGCGAGATCCGTTTCGACGGCAAGCCGATCCAAGGCCTGTCGCGGGCGCAGATGCGGCCGTTGCGCTCGCGCATGCAGATCGTCTTCCAGGATCCATTCTCCTCGCTCAACCCGCGCATGACGATTGGACAGATCATCGAGGAAGGGCTGATCGTCAACAGCATAGGGGCGACGCGGCGCGAGCGGGTCCAACGGGTGCGCGACGCGCTGGTCAGCGCCGGCATGCCGGGCGATATACTGTCGCGGTTTCCGCACGAATTCTCCGGCGGCCAGCGACAACGCATCGCCATCGCCCGCGCCATCGCGTTGGAACCAGAATTCATCCTGCTCGACGAGCCGACATCGGCGCTGGACCTCTCCGTCCAGGCGCAGATCATCGACCTCCTGCGCAAGCTGCAGGATGAGCGCGGCCTCAGCTACCTCTTCATCTCGCACGACCTCAAGGTGGTGCGCGCGCTGTGCCATCGCGTCATCGTCATGCAGAACGGCAAGATCGTCGAGCAGGGGCCCGTCGACGACGTCCTGTCCAATCCCAAGACCGCCTACACCGAACGGCTCGTCAGGGCCGCTTTCGACGTGGCCTGAACATATGCCGGAGGTTAGCATGGCAAGAAATCCCAAGATCACGTTCATCGGCGCCGGCTCGACGGTGTTCATGAAGAATATTGTCGGCGACGTGCTGCAGCGCCCGTCGCTGTCCGGCGCGACGATCGCGCTGATGGACGTCAATCCGCAGCGGCTGGAAGAGAGCGCCATCGTCGTCAACAAGCTGATCGCGACGCTTGGCGTCAAGGCGAAGACCGAGACCCATTCGGACCAGCGCAAGGCGCTGACGGGCGCCGACTTCGTCGTCGTCGCCTTCCAGATCGGCGGCTACGAACCCTGCACCGTCACCGACTTCGAGGTGCCGAAGAAATACGGCCTGCGCCAGACGATCGCCGACACGCTGGGCGTCGGCGGCATCATGCGGGGGCTCCGGACCGTGCCGCATCTGTGGAAGGTCTGCGAGGACATGCTCGCCGTCTGCCCCGAAGCGATCATGCTGCAATATGTCAACCCGATGGCGATCAACACCTGGGCGATATCGGAGAGATATCCTGAGATCAGGCAGGTCGGCCTCTGCCATTCGGTGCAGGGCACGGCGATGGAGCTGGCTGAAGACCTCGACCTTCCCTACGAAGAAATCCGCTATCGCTCGGCCGGCATCAACCACATGGCCTTCTACCTGAAATTCGAGCATCGTCAGGCGGACGGCTCCTACCGCGACCTCTATCCCGATCTGGTGCGCGCCTATCGCGAAGGCCGTGCGCCCAAGCCCGGCTGGAACCCGCGCTGTCCCAACAAGGTGCGCTACGAGATGCTGACCAGGCTCGGCTATTTCGTCACCGAAAGCTCGGAACATTTCGCCGAATACACGCCCTATTTCATCAAGGAAGGACGCCCAGACCTGATCGAGAAATACGGCATCCCGCTGGATGAGTATCCCAAGCGCTGCATCGAGCAGATCGAGCGCTGGAAGGGGCAGGCGGAAGCCTATCGCTCGGCCGATCGCATCGAAGTCGAGCAGTCCAAGGAATATGCCTCCTCGATCATGAATTCGGTCTGGACCGGCGAACCCTCGGTGATCTACGGCAATGTCCGCAACAATGGCTGCATCACCTCGCTGCCCCGGGATTGCGCCGCCGAAGTGCCGTGCCTGGTCGACGCCTCCGGCATCCAGCCGACCTACATCGGCGACCTGCCGCCTCAATTGACCGCGCTGATGCGCACCAACATCAACGTGCAGGAATTGACGGTGCGGGCGCTGATGACGGAAAACCGCGAGCACATCTACCATGCGGCGATGATGGATCCGCACACCGCGGCCGAACTCGATCTCGACCAGATCTGGTCACTGGTCGATGATCTCTTGGCCGCTCACGGAGACTGGCTGCCGGACTGGGCGCGCGTCAACCGCAAGAACGAAGCTGCCGCCTGATCGGCGGCGCTCGGCTCATTTCGGAGCGTCCGGGTCCGTCTCTTCCTCGTCGTCGCGGGCCTTGATGACATAGGCGCCCTTCAGCCAGCGGTTGAGGTCGATGTCCTTGCAGCGCGTCGAGCAGAACGGAAAGGTGTCGCGCGCCGACGGCTTGCCGCATTCGGGACAGGGGCGCTTGGGGCGCAAGGGCGTGACTTTGGGATCGGAATTCACAGCCGGGTTCCCGCCAGCCAGCCGCCATGCACCTTGAAGCCTTCACCGCTCAACAGCGCGACGGTTTCATAGAGTGGCAGCCCGACGATGTTGGTGTAGGAGCCGACCAGCTTGACGACGAAGGCGCCGGCGAGGCCCTGGACGGCGTAGCCGCCGGCCTTGCCGCGCCATTCACCCGAGGCGATATAGGCGTCGATCTCTTCGCGTGGCAGCCGCTTGAAGCGCACCCGCGTCTCGACGAGCCGCTGGCGCAGCTTGCCACCTGGGGTGATCAGGCAGATGCCGGAATAGACCCGGTGCGAACGGCCCGACAACAGCCCGAGGCAGTTGGCGGCGTCGTCGAGGGTTTCGGCCTTGGGCAGGATGCGCCGCCCGACGGCAACCACCGTGTCCGCGGCCAGCACGAAACCCGGCGCATAGTCGGCTTCGGTCTGCAGCGAGGCGAACGCCTTCTCGGCCTTTTCCTTCGACAGCCGCTTGGCCAGCGAGCGCGGATGCTCGGCACGCAGCGGCGTTTCGTCGACATCGGCCGGCAGCACGCGGTCCGGCTCGATGCCGGCCTGCTGCAAGAGTTCGATCCGGCGCGGCGAACCCGAGGCAAGCACCAGCTTCTGCAAAATGCTCATCGCGGACCAGTCGGGCTTTGCTTACTTGAAACGATAGGTGATGCGGCCCTTGGTCAGGTCGTATGGCGTCATCTCGACCAGAACCTTGTCGCCGGTCAGCACGCGGATGCGGTTCTTGCGCATGCGGCCGGCCGTATGGGCGATGATCTCGTGTTCGTTTTCGAGCTTTACCCGGAACATCGCGTTCGGCAACAATTCCGTCACGACACCCGGAAACTCGAGGACTTCTTCCTTCGGCATTCGATACCTTTGCTTGGATGGTAGTTCCGGCGCCTAGAGCATGATGCCGAAAAGTGTCAAGCGGTTTTCGGACGACATCATGCTCTATTTCTTTGATCTAGAGGCGGATTCAGATTTCAGGTCGAACAGACCTGAAATCATCCGACTCTAGCCGGAATTTCGGCGGAACCTATATGATAATCGTCCGCTTGTGAACACGCTTAATCCGTCGTGTTTTTTGCTTCAGGATGCAAAAAACGTCGGCCTATGCGCACCTTCAGCCGCTCGCGCACGTCCCGATAACTGGCCATGATCTGTTCGCGGGTGCCGCTGGCGTCGGTCGGGTCTGGCGTCGGCCAGTATTCGACCTCGACCGCGAGCGAGCGGGTGAGTTCGAGTGCGGTGTGGTGCGCTTCCGGCGCCAGCGTGATGATCAGGTCGAAATAGTCGTCCTCGAGATCGTCCATCGTCCTTGGGTGACGCTCGCCCAGCGTGAGACCTTCTTCGGCAAGCACCGCATCGACGAATGGATCGCGCTCGCCGGCGCGGACGCCGGCGGAAGCGACAAAGACGGTGGCGGGCAGCATGCGGCGCGCCAGCTGCTCCGCCATTGGCGAGCGCACGGCATTCATGCCGCACAGGAACAGGATCGAACGGGGCAGGGCGCCGGGTGCCAGGGCTAGCCCCGCCAGTGCAGCACGCAGACCAGCGTGAACAGCCGGCGCGCCGTATCGAAGTCGATGTCGATCTTGCCGGACAGCCGGTCCATCAATGTCTGGGAGCCTTCATTGTGCAGGCCGCGGCGACCCATGTCGATCGCCTCGATGTGGCTCGGCGTCGAGGAGCGGATGGCGTCGTAGTAGCTTTCGCAGATCATGTAGTAGTCCTTGACGATGCGCCTGAGAGGCGTCAGCGACAGGATATGGGTGACGACGGCGGCGCCATCCTCGCGGGCCACGGCAAACACCAGGCGCTGCTCGGCCAGCGACAGTTTCAGCCGATAAGGACCGGCGCCGCTGTCATTGACGGGTTGAAAACTGTTTTCCTCGATCAGGTCGAAGATCGCCACCGCGCGTTCATGCTCGACATCGGGTGTCGAACGGCCGATCGATTCATCGAGTTCGACATCGATCAGCCTGGCGCGGTTTTGATCGGGGCCAGACATCGCCGCCTACATGTTCAACCGTATGGCGACGGAGCGTCCATGCGCGTCAAGGCCCTCCGCCTTGGCCAGCGCAATCGCCGCCGGCGCCAAAATCCGCAACTGCTCCGGTCCAAGCTTGAGGATCGACGTGCGCTTGACGAAATCGAGCACGGACAGGCCGGACGAGAAACGTGCCGAGCGCGCCGTCGGCAACACATGGTTGGAGCCGCCGACATAGTCGCCGATGGCTTCCGGCGTATGGCGGCCGAGAAAGACGGCACCCGCATTGCGCATCCGCGACAGGAAACCCTCGGCATCGTCGATTGCCAATTCGACATGTTCGGCGGCGATGCGGTCGACCAGCGGCAGCGAGGATTCAATGGTTGGAACCAGGATCACGGCGCCAAAATCGCGCCAGCTCGCCGCAGCCGTTTCGGCCCGCGGCAGGCTCTGAAGCTGACGCTCGACCGCTTGTTCGACAGCGATGCCGAAAGCCGCATCGTCGGTCATCAGGATCGACTGCGCCGATGTGTCGTGCTCGGCCTGGGCAAGAAGGTCGGCCGCGATCCAGTCCGGATCGTTGCTGCCGTCAGCCACGACGAGCACTTCCGATGGCCCGGCGATCATGTCGATGCCGACGGTGCCGAACACCTGGCGCTTGGCCGCCGCGACATAGGCATTGCCCGGGCCGACGATCTTGGCGACCGGCCGGATCGTTTCGGTGCCGTAAGCAAGGGCGGCGATCGCCTGCGCGCCGCCGACGCGGTAGATTTCCGACACGCCGGCTATATCGGCGGCTACCAGAACCAGCGGATTGATGATGCCACCCGGCGCCGGCACGACCATGACGATGCGCTCGACGCCGGCCACCCGGGCCGGTACGGCGTTCATCAGCACCGAGCTTGGATAGCTCGCCGTGCCGCCCGGCACATAGAGCCCGACCGCCTCGACCGCCGTCCAGCGCCAGCCGAGCTCGACGCCGGCGGCATCCGTATAGCGATCGTCCTTCGGCCGCTGCCGTTCATGATGCGAGCGGATGCGGTCGCGCGCGAATTCCAGCGCCTCGATTGTTTTTGGGTCGGCGGCCTTGTAGGCCTGAGCGATATCGTCCTTCGAGACAGCGATGCCTAGCCCAGCCAGATCGGCGCGATCGAATTTCTGAGAATAGTCGATCAGCGCCGCGTCGCCCTCGGCGCGCACGCGCGCGATAATGTCGCGCACCGCGGCGTCGACATCGGCGGACACTTCCCGCTTCGTCAGCAGGAAGGCGGCGAAACGCTGCTCGAAATCGGCGTCGGACTGACGAAGCGTGATGGCCATCGGACGGTCAGGCCTTGTGGATGGGGCGCGAGGTGGCTTCCCACGCGCCGCCGATATCGGCAAGGCGGGCCTCGATGCACTCGACGTCGAGCATGATCGTGCCACCGCCCGCAAAGATCAGCTCGACGATGCCGGCCGGCTTGCTGATCTCGATGAAGCTGATCGCCAGCAGCGATAGGATTTCGTTCGGCTTGTCGCGGGCGATGCCATTGGTCTTGGCGCCAAGCACCCGGTCGAAATGCAGCACGGCCTGCCGCCGCTCATTGTGCTGGCGAAACAGGCCGGATTTGGCCTCCCAGACGAAACGGTTCATGGTCAGCAGGAAACGCTTGGCCCTGGGCAGGAATTCGAGGTCTGAGACCTTCATCACGGCGTCCTGGACATGGGCCGAGACGATGCTCAGATCCTGATCGTCGAGGGCGATAAGCTTAAGGCCGGTCATGCGGAGTTCGCACCTGAAGGTTGATAACTGAACCTTCTGTTAGGCGGTCTTTCCCCTCCGCGCAACCGCACCGCAAGGGGTTGCGATTCCTACGCCGAGATCCGCTCGATCACCGCGCCGCAGTTGGACAGCTTTTCTTCCAGCCGTTCGAAGCCGCGGTCGAGATGGTAGACCCGGTTGACCGTGGTCTCACCTTCGGCCGCCAGGCCGGCGATGACCAGCGACACGGAGGCGCGAAGATCGGTCGCCATGACCGGGGCGCCCTTCAGCTTCGGCACGCCCTCGACGATCGCCGTCTGGCCCGAAAGCGTGATGTGGGCGCCGAGCCGCGCCAGCTCCTGCACATGCATGAAGCGGTTTTCGAAAATCGTCTCGGTGATGCGCGATTTGCCCTTGGCCATCGTCATCAGGCCCATGAACTGCGCCTGCAGATCGGTCGGGAAGGCCGGGAAGGGCGCTGTCGTCACGTCGACCGGCGAAATGCCGGCGCCGTTGCGCCTCACACGGATGCCGGAATTTGTCGGCGTGATTTCGGCGCCGGTCTGGGCGATCACGTCGAGCGCGGTCTGCAGCAGCTCCGGCCGCGCGCCCTCAAGCACGACGTCGCCGCCGGTCATGGCGACGGCCATGGCATAGGTGCCGGTCTCGATGCGGTCGGGAATGACGCGCACGCGCGCGCCCGACAGCGATTCGACGCCGTCGATGGTGATTGTCGGGGTGCCGGCGCCGGAAATCTTCGCGCCCATGGCGTTGAGGCACTCGGCGAGGTTGACGATCTCGGGCTCGCAAGCCGCATTTTCCAGCACCGTCTCGCCCTTGGCGAGTGCCGCGGCCATCATCAGCACATGGGTGGCGCCGACCGAGACCTTCGGGAAGATATAGCGGTTGCCGACAAGCCGGCCATTCCGGGTCTTGGCGATGACATAGCCGGTGTCGACGTCGATATCGGCACCCAGCGCCTGCAGGCCATCGAGGAACAGATCGACCGGCCGTGTGCCGATCGCGCAACCGCCGGGCAGCGACACTTTTGCTTCGCCCATGCGGGCCAGCAGCGGGCCGATCACCCAGAACGAGGCGCGCATCTTCGACACAAGCTCGTAGGGCGCCGTCGTGTCGACGATGTTGCGGGCGGAGAAATTGATGGTGCGCGAATAGCCCTCATTCTGCTTCTCGCGACGGCCATTGACCGAATAATCCACGCCGTGATTGCCGAGGATCCGGATCAGCTGCTCGACATCGGCCAGATGCGGCACGTTTTCCAGCGTCAGCGTGTCGTCGGTGAGCAGCGAGGCGATCATCAGGGGCAGGGCCGCGTTTTTCGCGCCCGAGATCGGAATGCTTCCCGAGAGCTTGTTGCCCCCGACAATTCTGATGCGATCCATGGAAGAGCGTCCCTCTCGGCCAAAAAGGGCCGGTTCAATCGTTTGAGTAGCGGCCCGTCTAGACCATTGGCCAATCTGGTTCAAGAATTACACTGGTGCAGAAATAGGATTTCGCCCACCCCGGGCCAAGAGTGGCCGATTTGAGTTAATCTTTTTGTATTTCCTTCGATGCAGCGAGCCCGTCCGGGCGCAGGTCGGCCTCGCCGGTCCGCCGCGAGCGCGACTGCGCCTTGCGCTTTTGCAGATTGGCCCGCAATTGCTCGGCAAGCCGATCCTTGCGGATTGTTGCTCTGTTTTTCGGTGGAATTGTCTTGTCGTCCATCGCCCCGTCCGTGCCGGCGACCCGCCAGCTTGCTGTTCAGGGATAGCCAACATTGTGGCACGGCCATGTCATTAAAAGCTATCCGGCAAAGCCTTTCACAGAAGCGTTGCACTTGGCCTTGCGCTTGCCGGTTCGATATGGCAGAAGCCCCGCCATCAGCGGCTGCGGTAGCTCAGTGGTAGAGCACTCCCTTGGTAAGGGAGAGGTCGAGAGTTCAATCCTCTCTCGCAGCACCAGATTTTTCTGTTGAAATCTTTCAAGCCACTGACACACAACGGTTTCTGTCCATTCTGACGTTACAAATACCGTACAATTTGGATGGAACTGATGGCAGGCCGTGTTCGAAATCTCCTGAATCGGGCGGCCGCTATTTTGCACGGCTTGCAGTCCCGAAAGAGCTTTGGTCGGATATCGGGATTGCGACCAAGGGCTTGGCCGCGACTACAGGACAGCCATGAAGACGCTTCCTGGTGCTGTCGCCACTCTTCAGCATGAAATAGCACTTGGCGGGCGCGGCGCCGTCGCGGCTGACGAACAGTCCATCACTGTCGGCCGCTATCAACTTCTTCCACCATCGAGACTGTCAAATGCGCCTGGCCGACGATTCAAAGATCCGGACGCACCACTATGTCAGACATTGTCCATTTTGATGGACATCACAATCTTGCAAAGCGTCTTGTAAATTGTTGATTTTGCTAATTGAACTCAGAGTTCAATCTTCCCAGCGCTAATTTATTTCCATTGAGTGGCTAAGCTCTTGCGGAGGTTCTGGTCGCGTCTAGACCAATCAGTCCGCAGCAATCCACGTCATGCCTTCAGCACAAGTGCCCCGGTTGTCCTCCTAGCCTCGAGGTCGCGATGAGCGTCGGCAGCCCGCGCCAGATCATATTGCCTGGGCGCGCCGATCTTGATCACACCTTGGCGCAAAGCAGCGAAAAACCGGTTGATGTGAGGGCCAAGCTTTTCGGGGCTGTCAGTGTAATGGGCGTAGTTCGGACGGGAAATGGTGATCGACTTCGAAGAGAACCCACCGATGTCCCAATTTCCCACAGGTCCAGAGGCCTGACCGAAACTGACGAGATGGCCACGGACACCCAATGCGGCCAACGATCCACCGAACGTGTCATTGCCGACGGCGTCATAGGCGACATCTGCGCCCTTGCCTTCGGTCAAACGCATGACGGCCTCGGCGAAATTCTCTCTGGAGTAGACGATCACGTGATGGGCGCCGAGGCGTTCCACGATCCGGGCCTTATCG
Organism: Mesorhizobium sp. M7A.F.Ca.US.008.03.1.1; assembly: GCF_003997495.1. Classification (GTDB taxonomy): domain Bacteria; phylum Pseudomonadota; class Alphaproteobacteria; order Rhizobiales; family Rhizobiaceae; genus Mesorhizobium. Next base: position 492,806 of record NZ_RZRU01000003.1, read on the forward strand.
TCGCTCGAGACGGTGGCGATCACCGTCGCGCCGAGATGGCGTGCCCATTGCACCAGCAACTGGCCGACCCCGCCTGCTGCCGCATGGATGAGCACGACGGCCCCGGGCTTCACGGAATAGACGTCATGGAGCAGGAAGCTCGCAGTAATGCCCTTCAAAAGACTTGCCGCGACGGTTAGGTCGGAAACGCCGTCAGTGAGGTGAACCAAAAGGTCCGGTGCCATGTTGCGTCGTTCGCAGTATGCGCCGACCGGCGGGCATGCATAGGCAATCCGGTCGCCGACTGAAAAGCCCGAAACTTCGGGGCCGACCGCTGCGATGACGCCTGCGGCCTCCATGCCCGGAACGCCTGGCGGCTGCAGGAGATCGAAATAGCCGGTCCTGCAATAGACGTCGATGAAGTTGACCCCAATGAATGTGTGACGGATCTGGACCTCGCCACGCGATGGCGGCGCCAAGGCGATCTCCGCAAGCTGCAGAACCTCCGGTCCTCCGTGTCGCTCGACGAGGATTGCCTTGGCCCGTGTGCCTTGGGCGCTGGTCCTAGGCGGCTCCAGCTGGGGCCTCTCCGGGATCAACCGCGCCACTGGTTGCTTTGACGTGGCCCCCGTTGGTTCGGCAACTGGCCTTCCGTTTAAGAGCCGGCGAACGGACTCAAAACCGGCTTGGTAGATGCCTTCGGTGACCAGCTTGACCAGTTCATCACGGCGATGCGCCGGCGGATGGAACTCCGAGGACCATTCCCAGAAGGTGGTGTTGCCGTCCGTTACCGGCTTCAGCCGGATCGACGCGACATAACCCATCAACGGCAACGGCGCTTCCAGCAGACAATAGCTCAGCCGCCGGTCTTTGTCGGACAAGGCCAGGAGTTGTTCGCGCAGCTCGCTGCCATCCGTAAGGCGGAAATGACGCACCGCGCCGATCGCATCGGCCGCATCACCGCCCTCGATCTCGCTGAAGGAGATTGCCGGATGCCAGCGTTCATGCCCGTTGAAATCGCGCAGGACAGACCAGACGTCCTGGACAGGCGCGTTGATGATCGTGCTCTGGCAAACCTTGACCATTCGTCGATGTCAGCGGGCGAAGCGCTGTTTGAGCGCCGTGAAGGCGCTCTGGAATACACCCGTGCCGATCTGTTGCGCCAATGCGCTTTCACGCTCGGGTGCACAGTCGAACTCGGCCCGCCACTCGGCGAACGTCATGTTGCCGTCGGTTACAGGGGTCAGGGAGAGTGTGGCTATGTAGTTCTCGACCGCCATCGGGCTCTCCAGCATCGCATAGCTACAGGAGAGGTCGTAGTCAGACAAAGCCAGCAGTTTCTCTCTGATCCGGCCGCCGTCCTTCAGCAAGAAATTGCGAATGCAGCCGATCTGGTCCGGATGCGCGTTCTGTTCGATGCGGCTCTCCGCGACGAACGGTGTCCAGCTCGGCAAGCCATTGAAGTTTCGGACAAGTTTCCAGACGTCCACAGCTGGCGCATTGATCGTAGACGACACATAAATCTTCGGCATCGGGTGACCTTACGGCTTCACTGGTCGCGATCGTCATCGTCGGTTTCCTTGCCGCTCTTTGCCTTGCCTTTCTTGTCGCGGCTCAGGCTGGCTATGTCCTTGGCGTCTCGCAAAACATCCGTCATGCGGCCAAGCGACCCGCCCTCGATGCCGATCTCCTTCATCAGATTGTCGATCATCGGCGCCTGCACCCTGTAACGCAGCGCTGAATCGATGACCTCGTCGGTGACGTTGCGGCTGCCGCCCTGGCTCCCGTTGATGCCGTCGACATGCAGGATCTTGATGCCTTCGATCTTCTCCATCGGCTTGACGCTCTCGCGGATGATGCCTTCCATATGGTCCAGCAGCTTGCCGCGCAGGCGCCCGGCGCGGGCTTCGTCGGAGAGCAGATTCTCGGCCTCGTTGAGCTGCCTGTGACCGGCGGCGTCGACCTCGTAGCGCTGGGCTGCGGCCAGGGCATGGATTTTCTCCGCTTCCGCCGAAGCGACAGCAGCGATCTTCTGCGCTTCCGCCAGGCTCTTGGCCGCTTTCATCTCGGCGTCGGCGGCCGAGGTGATGCGCAAGGCATCGCGCTCGGCTTCCCGGGCGGCGCCGATGAGATCGGTCAGCTTGCGGCGCTCGGCAATCTCGCGCTCACGGGCGGTGAAGGCCTGTTCCTCTGCCTGAATCGCCTTTGCACGAACGGCTTCCGATGCGGCGATCGCGGACGAACGCTCCTGTGTTTTCTTGGCGATGTCGATGGCCTTCTGGATCTCGGCGATCTCGATCTTCTGGTCACGGTCGACGCCCAACTGGCGCATGTCGCGATCCTTGATCAGGCGGGCCTCCTCAATGCCGCGCTCGGTGGTGATGCGGGCGCGTTCCACCTCTTCGCCGGCAGAGATTTCGGCTTCCTCGAACGCTTGGCGCTTTGCAATTTGCAGCGCTTCGAGGTGACGCTCGCGCGCAATCCTCACCTCGTCAATGGCGCGCTCCTGCGCAATGCGCGCGGTTTCCGTGGCCTGGTTTTCGACGATCTCGGCGCGGCGCTTTTCAGCCTCTGCCTTGGTGACCTCCAGGGCCTTCTCCGCCAAGGCGATCTGACGCTCAAGCTCCGCGATCTCGAGCACCTTCTTGCGCTCGATCTCCAGTCCGCTCTGCGCACCTTCGCGCTCGATGCGAGCCTTTTCCAGGGACAATTCCAGAGCGATCTGTTCACGCTCTGTCAGTTCGCGCATTTTCATCTCGGTCTCGTCGAGGGACCGCCGGCGGGCGATTTCACGGCGCTGCGTGTCCTCTTCGCTCTTGATGCGCTCCTCGGTGATGTTTCGTTCCTGATTGAGGCGCGATTTCTCGACGGCTTCGCGCGATGACAGCTGCGCCTGTTCGGATTCCTGGTCGCGGAGCGCGCGCTCGATGGCCAGCTCAGAGCGCTGCGAGGCACGGCGGATTTCGACCTCGCGTTCCTGTTCGAGCCGCGCATATTCGGTGTCACGGTCGATCTCGAGCACCTTGCGCTGCGTATCGAGGTTCTGGTTGCGGATATCGACGAGGGTGCGCTGTTCAATCTCGTTGCGCATCCGGCGGCGAGTTTCGATGGATTCCGTCAGTTGCGTCAGCCCCTCGGCATCGAAAGCGTTGGACGGATCGAAATATTCCAGGCTGGTCTGGTCGAGGTCGACGATAGCGACACTCTCAAGTTCGAGACCGTTTGCGGCTAGCGATTCGGAGGCAAGCGTGCGCACCTTGGCCGCATAGTCGCCGCGCAACTCGTGCATTTCCTCCAAGCTCATCTGCGCAGCGATCGTGCGCATGGCGCCGGCGAATTTTCCCTCAAGCAATTCGCGCAGGCTTTCAGGCTGCAATGTGCGCCGGCCAAGTGTCTGCGCGGCAGCGGCGACCAATTCGCGGCTTGCTCCCACGCGCACGAAGAATTCCGCGATCAGGTCGACCCGCATCCGGTTCTTGGTGATCAACGCATGAGCGTCTTCGCGACGCACCTCGATGCGCAGCACGTTCATGTTGACGGGAGTTATTTCGTGCAGGACCGGTATGACGAAAGCGCCGCCATTGACGACCACTTTCTCGCCCATGAAACCGGTTCGCACGAACGCTGTTTCCTTGGTGGAACGCCGATACAGCCATCGCAGGACATAGACAGCAATCACAACGATGATCGCTGCGACGATCAACCACAAAAGGAACGTGCCAAAAGTCTGCGCGGCCATTTTTCTACCCTCCCAAACAGGATGCGATCGACCGAAGCCGACCGGCTTGATTTTCGTGAAGCTGTCGAACTGCAGATCGTGTCATGCGCGCCTCTGCAGTTTCGGTCCGATTGCATGGAATGCAGTGATCACCGCATCGATGAATGGCGCATCGTTGATGTTGGATCGGACCCGCTGAACCACACGCAGTGAGGTCTGGCGCACGGTTTTCTCGATCGCCTCGAACAGCGCATTGTCGGCCTCCGGATCGTGGAATGGTTGCCCGGGTGCATCGAGCATCGAGACGCCGCCTTCAGGCAGGAGAAAGCGCACAGGCCCGTTCATGGAATTCAGCCGCGCGCCGATCCATTCGCCAAACTGCCGGTTTTCGTCCCTGGTGGTGCGCATCAGGGTGACATTGGGATTGTGGACGACGAACTTCCGGCTTTTGAATTTTTCCGGCACACTGTCGCGCGGACCGAAATTGACCATGTCCAGGGCGCCGGTGGATCCGACATAGGGCAAGCCAGTGCGTATCGCCGCGCCGAAGCGATCATCGCTTGCCGGGAATACGCCGCCGACCACCATGTCGGCTATTTCCGTCGTTGTCAGGTCGATGAAGGCCGACAGCATTCGGGAATCGGCGAGGTTCTCCATGGCCCGGCCACCAATGCCTGTCGCGTGGAAAACCAGGCAGTCATAATCCGCTTCCAAACGTTTGGTCACGGCCTGCACGGCGGGCGTGGTGACGCCAAACATGGTGATGCCGACGGCTGGACGTGCCAGCTTTCGTTTGGCCTCCCAGGCCTCGCCGGAAGGCAGCTGCGCGACCATGCCCGCCATAGCGTGCGCAGCGTTGCCCAGGACGGCCTCGGTGATCGAGTTGAGGCCCTGAACATCGGCGACCGAGTGGAACATCATGATATCGGCGCCACCGACATATTTGCCGACGTCGCCGGCTGCGACAGTGGACACCATCAGTTTGGGGATGCCTACCGGCAGGACGCGCATACCGGCGGTGGCCATAGTCGTTCCACCTGAGCCGCCGGCTGAAATCACACCGCCGAGACGTTGCTCGCGTTCGATCCAGCGAGCAAAGGCCTCGGCCATTGCCGCGACCGAGCTACCGCGGTCATTGGAAAACACAGCCGATGATCCTCGCGCATGCATGCCTGCGACCTGCATAGCGGGAACGTCCGCGCTCGACGGCTTTCCCGAGGTGGAGAGGTCGACTGTGCGAACGGGGATCCCCAGCGATTTCAGACGATCGGCCACGAACCGCAATTCCTTCGCCTTCGTGTCGAACGTTCCGGCGACAAGAACGGTGCGGCCGATCCGCTCGGCGAAGGGGATGGCGAACACTTTCTTCAGTTCGTCTTGCGGATTGTGTTTTTCGACAGCCGCTTCCCGCATGGCTGCAACCGGGACGTTCCATCGGTTTGGCAGCTCGGTGACCGGACGATAAACCCCATTCTGGGCGATCGGCTCGGTGCGTGTGCCCACCCGGTCAATGCGGTAGACCTTCGCCAGTTGCTCTTGTGCTTCGGCGATTGCGGCTGGGGTAACACCAGGTTCATCGGAGTGGCGGCCAACGCCCAGCAGGCGTTGCTGCAAATCGCGATCGGCGGCAAGCGCCGAGGCTTCCATGACCCGGTTTATGCGCCCGTTGACCATGATAGCGACGCGGTCCGACACTGCCGTTGCGACGCCGATATTCTGTTCGATGACGAGGATCGCCATCTCGCCTTCTTCCGCCAGGCTGACGAGCATACGCTCGACCTGTTCGACAATGACCGGCGCCAGCCCTTCGGTCGGCTCATCCATGACCAGCAGTTTGGGGTCGCTCAGCAGCGCACGCGAAATGGCCAGCATCTGCTGCTCGCCACCGGACAGTTGAGAACCGCCATTGCTCTTGCGTTCCGCCAGGCGCGGAAAGGTCTGGTAGACACGCTCGACCGTCCAGTTGGCGTCGCGTTTCGACGACATCCGCAAATGCTCATCCACGGACAGGCTTGGCCAGACTCGCCTGCCTTGGGGGACATAGCCGACGCCGAGGCGGTGGATCTCGTGCGGGTCGAGCGATGATATCTCTCGACCGTTGACTCGAATGGAACCGGATTGTGCGCGCTTCAGGCCAGTGATGGTGTTGCACAGTGTCGTCTTGCCCATGCCATTGCGGCCGACGACCGACAACACGCCGGTTTCCAAAGTCAGCGACACGCCCTGCAGCGCATGACTTTGGCCATAGTAGACCTGAAGGTCCTCGATCTTGAGAACCGCCTTGCCTGAGGAAGCGGCGCGCTCAGCCATGCTTGCCTCCAAGGTAGATTTCCTGGACCTCAGGATCGGCCTCGATCTCCTGGGGCGTGCCTTCCTTGAACAGGCGGCCATTGTGCATCATCGAGACATATTCGGAGACGCGAAGCGCCACGTCGAGATCATGCTCGATGATGACATAGCCGATGTGCTTGGGGAGGCCGTTGAGGATCGCAACCAGATCGCGGCGCTCTGTCGGCGACAGACCCGCTGCGGGTTCGTCGAACAGTATGAATCGCGGTGCGCCGGCGAGCGCCAGCGCAATTTCGAGCTGTCGCTGCTGGCCGTGGCTGAGTGTCGCCACCAACGCGTCGCGGTCGCTGTCCAAATGCACGGCGTGGAGGATCGACTCGGCCTGAACCCTGTTGACGTCATTCAACCGCGGCCGAAGCAATGAGAACCGCCGGCGCGACACTCCGCGGCACGCCAGGAAGATTGAATCCAGAACCGACAACCCCTTGAACAGCTGCGAAATCTGGTAGGTCCGCCGCAAGCCACGCCTGATGCGTTCATGTGGGGGCAGATCGGTTATGTCTTCGCCGAAGAAACGGATGCGCCCGGCGGTTGGCAAGAAGTCGCCGGTCACCGCGTTGAAAAGCGTCGTCTTGCCGGCGCCGTTGGAGCCGAGGACCGCGCGCCGTTCACCGGCCGCGATCCTCATATTGATGCCGGAGAGCGCCACCAGAGCACCGAAATGACGCGCGACGCCGTCCAGTTCCAGTGCGTAAGCACCAGGTCCTTGCAGAGGGGAAGCCATGTCATTCTCGGCCACTGGTGCGCGCTCCTGCGTTCGACCGATTATGGGCAGCTCGGATTGTCGCGGCTCACTGCGCCCAGCGCCGTGAAGTCCGCTTCAGCAATGCCGAGTGTCTGGTTTACCTGCGGAACCACCTTGATCAGCTTGTTCAACAGCGTCCCGTCTGCGTTTTCAGTCACTTCCGTCAGGAAGATGTCGGCAATCGCATTGCGGTTCTTGTCGAGCGAAACCTTGCCCGTCGGCGTCTCAAAAGACAGCGACGAAAGGGTTTCGCGGAGCTTCGCACCACCATCGGACACATCGCCACCGACCTTGTCGAGGCCAAGCAGCGCGGCTTTCATGTTGATGTAGTAGGCATGGGCAAACAGCGACGGCGACGGGAATGCACCTGGCTGCTTCTTGTAAGCCTCGACAAACTTGGTCCAGGAAGGGGTGTCATTCGTGTCGGCCGTCGGACCGGCCGAAGGCGTTCCAACGAGCACGTCTCGCAGCTTGCCCTTGGCCGTGAGCACTGTCTGATCGACAGTGATCGAGCCACCGATTAGCGGGGCGGCACCGCCGGACTGTTGGTATTGAGTCAGGAAGTTCACGGCGTCTGCACCGCCAAGTGCCACATAGATTGCGTCGACACTGTCGGGGATGGCAGCGATGACCGAGGAGAAATCCTTGTTGCCGATCGGCACCCAGGACTTCGACGGTACGTGTCCGCCTGCCTTGCAGAATTCAGCCATGAAGCCGAACACCTGCGTGTAGGGAAACGAATAGTCCTCCGCGACGGTTGCTACGGTCTTGTAGCCCTTGTCCTTGAAGGCGTAAGTGCCGAGGCCTGCCATCCACTGCGCGCCATCGGTTCCAAAGCGGAAGAAGTTCGGGGCAGGATCCCTGAAAGTCGTGTCCTGGGCAGCAGAGGCGCCATTCAGGAACGTGACCGTCGGCTGGGTCTTGGCATAGTCCTTGACGGCCAGGCCTTCGTCACCAGAAAGCGGGCCGATCAGAACCTTGACGCCATCCTGTTCGACCAGCTTGCGGGCCGCGCGCACCGCACTGTCGGGCGACGCGTCGGACGACCCCTTGACGATCTCGATCTTTTTGCCGGCCACGGTGCCGGCGACCTCCTCCACGGCAGTCATTGCGCCACGCTCGCTGTCTTCGCCAAGCACCGTGAAGGGCCCTTCGAAGGTCGCAAGCAGACCGATCTTGATGGTGTCGTCAGCGGCGAGAGCCAAGGACGGAGCGGTCAGCCCGCTCGCCAGTGCCAAAGCCAGTAATGTGCGTCTGTGCATCCTCATTATTTCCTCCCTTGATTGACAGAGTTATGCAGTTCATTCCGCCCGGCCGTCACAGGCCGGGGCGCAAGGACTCCTGAGAAAAGTTGGGCTTGAACTTTGCCCACAACCCAAGAATTCCGTCTGGTGAAATGAAGACGATCACCAGGAACACGAGGCCGATCAGCGTGTTGAAACGCTCGGCACCGACGAGATCGATCGCGAACGTCTGCATCAGGACGACGACGAGGGCGCCAAGAAAGGGTCCGATTGGATGCCGCAGGCCGCCAATGACAGCGATGATCAGAACATCGATTGCAGCGTCCACACCGATGGTGCCGGGCGAGACGCGGCCGTTGAACCAGACCAGGAGCACACCGGCCATCCCACCTGTGATGCCGGCCAGAAACCAGGCGAACACCTTGTGCGCGGTGACGTTGAAGCCCAGAGCGCGCATCCGCCGCGGATTGTCACGGATCGCCTGCAGGGTCAGCCCGAACGTTGACCTGGAGCCATAGAGGATCGAGGCATAGGCGAGCACCGAGAACCCAAGGCACAGGTAATAGAACGGCTTCGGATCGCGCCAGTTCACGCCCCAGAAAGCTGGCGCGCGTACGCCGGCATAGCCCGAATGGCCATTGAAGATCGCGTAGTTCTGCTGCGCGAAGTAGAAGGTGGCGGTGGCAATCGCGAGTGTGATCATGATGGTGTAGATGCCTTCGGTGCGGACCGATATCCATCCGATCAGGGACGAGGCTATCGCCGCGATCAGGATCGCAACCGGCGCCGCAATCCACCACGGCCAGCCAAAGCCAAGAAGGTGGCTGTTGTTGTCGCCGAAGATCGCGATGCAATAGGCAGCGATGCCGGCGACGGTGATCTGAGCCAGGCTGACCATGCCGCCGTAGCCGGCGAGCATCATCAGCGACAGTCCAAGCATGCCAAAGATCAAGGAATAGCCGCCGATCTGCGTCAGGAAGAAATCCGACGCCACCAGCGGATACAGAACCAGCGCGATGCCGAGGAAAATGTGGCCCGCGCCAATTTTGTCCAGCCAGTTTGGCTGGGTTGCGCCGGGCGTGGATTGGAGGCTCATGGTCATCGTGATTTGCCCATGATGCCTTGAGGCCGGATCGCAAGCGTCACGACCATGATGATGAAGGTCAGCACGACGCCGTAGGTCGGGAAGTAGACGAGACCGAGCTGCTCGGCCAGGCCAATGAGAAGCGCACCTATGGCCGCGCCTGATATCGAGCCCATGCCGCCGACGATGACGACAACAAGCGAGGCCAGCAGATAGCGAATATCCTCTCCAGGCGCGACGGAGAGCGCTGATCCGCCAACGACTCCGGCAAAGCCGGCAAGTCCGGCGCCGACCGCAAAGACGATGGCAAAGACCGCATGCACATTGACGCCAGACGCCGAGAGCATAGCGCGGTCGTCGACGCCGGCGCGGATCATCATGCCGACGCGGGTCTTGTTCAGCATCAGCCACAGGCCGATGCCAATGACGATGGCCGCGGCCAGGACAGCAATCCGATAAAATGGGTAGGTCAGGAAGACCGATGCGCCGTTGGATCGGACCGCCGTTATGACAGGCAAGGTCACTGCACCATCGAGCCATTCCGGCACCGCGATCTGGTAAGTGCCGCCGGCCCAGACCGCCAGCATCAAGTCGGCCGCGACAATCGAGATGCCGATGCTGACCAGGGTTTGCCTGAGATCGTCACCCTCCAGGCGGCGGAAGACGACGACCTGCATGACGACACCGATCGCCGCCAGCACGATGAAGCCGGCCGCGACTCCCAGCAACCAGTAGCCGGTGCGGTTCGCCACTTCGTAGCCGATATAGGCGCCGAGCAGATAGAGCGAGCCATGCGCCAGGTTGACGTTGCGCATGAGACCGAAGATCAATGTGAAACCGCTGGCAACCAGAAAGTAGAGACCTGCCAGGGTGACGCCATTGAGCACGGCGCTGACGAAGGCTTTCTTCGATATCAGGATCGCGTTGAGCCAATCCGGCCAGACGGCGAAAACCAGCCATGCGACGAGCGCGGCGACCAGAAGCCAGAAAAGGCCCCACGCCTGCCGGCGCGACACGCCGCCGCCCGAGATCCCGGACGAAGATGGCCGGTCCAGGATACTCATGCAGTCAGCCGCCGGCGCTGTTCGTTGATCCGCGGCGCCTTATGGAATTTGCCGTCCTTCATGATGGCGAGGATGCGGTTCTTGTCCTGCAGGATGCGCACGTCCGAGATCGGATCACCGTCGATCAGCAGCAGGTCGGCGAGATAGCCTTCCTTGATCAGACCGAGCTCGTCGCCCATGCCCATGATCTGGCCGCCAAACTTGGTTCCGGCCTGGATCGCCTCCATCGGTGAGTAGCCAAGCATCTCGACGAACGTCTGGATGTCCTTGGCGTTGGTGCCTTGCGGGGTCCACGCAAAACCATAGTCGCCGCCGATGCAGACGCGGATACCGCGCCGATGCATCTTCTTCATCGTATCGATGCACATTTCGAGCTCGCGCTCATATTCGAGCGAAAGTGGCGAGCCCGGCTTGATGCCCCATTGCTCGGCATGGCGAGCAGTGTTGATGAGCCACGCAATGCCGGGCGCAACGAAGTGCTTGTCCTTGGCTGCTTCAAGCATGTCGAGTGCCTCTTCGTCGGCGAAAGAGGCATGGTAGATATTCTGGATGCCGTGCCTGATGCACTGCTTGACCGATCCGGAAGAGCGCGCGTGTGCCGACAACACCTTGTTGCGGCAGCGTGCCTCCGAGGCCGCCATGGCGACCTCCTCCTCGGACATCGGTGTCTCTTCGGCGCCCATGCCGGTGATGCTTTCACCGGACAGGTTGAGCTTGATCGAGTCGACGCCGTATTTGATCAGCTGGCGCACGGTGCGCCGGATTTCTTCTGGTCCCGATACGACGATGCCGAGGTTGAGACCCTCGTGCGGGATATGAGACGGCGACGAATCTCCGAGGCCTCCCACCGTGGTGATCTCGGGTCCAGCTGCAAGGTAGCGAGGGCCAGGAAACCGTCCCTGATTGATGAACTTCTTGCACACGACATCCAGCCTGGGCTTGGCTGCCGCAGCACCGCGGCCGGCCGTAAAGCCTGCGTCCAGCACGAGCTTGGCCATTTCCATGGTGACCAGCATATGCTCCTCGATCTCCATCATCTGGATAGGGTCGATGCCGGGCGCATTGTTCCAGGACAGGTGCAGATGGGCATCGATCATGCCGGGCATCAGCGTCGCGCCCATGCCGTCAATGACCGTCGCACCGCCACCATATGACGGTGACGATGATGAGCCAAAACGTGACGAACCCTTGATGATCTGCTTGATGCGGTTGCCCTGCACCAGAACTTCCCCGGTATATGGATACTCACCGGTCGCGTCGAGCACACGCACATTGGTGAAGAGCGTGCCGCCCGAACTGTTTCCGTTCCAGCTGTCTTCTGCCATCTTAACCTCCCAAAAACTGTCGAACGCGCAGTTTTACGCGCTGTTCAGGTCCTCACCTATCAACGCGTCGCAAAAAATCGGCGAGCTTCTGGCTGCTTTCGCGGGGGCACTCGATGGTGGCCCAGTGTCCGCACCGATCGAGCGACGAGATTACGGCTCCCTTGATGCCATCGGCAAGCGCCTGACCGACGCTCATCGGATTGACCGTGTCGGCGTCGCCGGTGACCAACAGGGTAGGGGCCGCAATGCGCCTGGGGTCGACCGCCACCGCCTTCGCCAGTGCCTCGCAAGTGCGCGCATAGGACTCCGGATCCTGACGTGTTATCGACTCGCGCACGAAGGCGACCGCCGCAGGCGACGTCTCTCTTGTATGCGCCGACAGCGCATTGGCGACGATCTGATCGGCAATGTCGGCAATGCCGCCGGACCTGGCCAATTGGGCTCGCTTGGCAAGGCCCAGCCGGGTCGCTTCGGCAGGTTCGGCCAAGGCGCCGAACAATGCCAGCGAGGCGACCAGCGCAGGTTGCTTAACAGCTATTTGCTGACAGACGATGGTGCCCATCGAATGGCCGATGAAATGTGCCCGCGTGACGCCCATACCGTCCATGGCGTGGATAACGGCATCGCTCATGATCTCCATCGTCAGCGGCTCAAATGGCCTTGGCGAGCGCCCCGAGCCAGGCAGATCGAGCCGGACTACACGATATCCAGAAAGTGCGGCCATCTGGGGCTGGAACATGTTCGACGTTCCGCCGAGGCCATGGATCATCACCACCGGCATACCTTCGCCGGTGACCTCGGCAACGACCGGTCCGATCGTCACGGTCGTCATTGCGCACGCTCCGCGAAGCGGTTCTCCAGAGATCCAATGCCGTCGATCTCGACGCGGACGACGTCGCCGGCCTTCAGGTATCTCGGCGGATCAAACCCGATACCGACGCCCGCTGGTGTGCCCGTCGCAATGATATCGCCAGGGTTCAGTGTGATGCCTTGCGAGAGCGTCGAGATGATCGTCGGGATATCGAAAATGAGCAGCGAAATCTTCGAGTTCTGGCGTAGGTCGCCATTGACGAAACAGCGAACAGAAGCACTATCGAGGTCGAGTTCGTCCTTGGTTATGGCCCAAGGCCCCATGGGGCAAAAAGTGTCCTGGGACTTGCCTATCAGCCACTGACTGTATTTGCCCTGCAGATCGCGAGCGGTGACGTCGTTGACGATCGTGTAGCCCCAAACGTGATCGTAAGCGTCTTCCTTTGAAATTCCACGCCCGCCCTTGCCGATGATGACGGCAAGCTCGGCCTCATAATCGATGGCCGTCGATACAGAGGAGTCGATCAGCACATTGGTGTTGGTCGGTATCACCGACTCTGGAACCTTGGTGAAGATGATCGGATGCTTGGGGATGGTTCCGGCGGCCGCGCTCGAGTCAAAACCACTGCGGGAAAATTCGTGGGCATGCTCATGATAGTTCTTGCCGACGCAGAAAATGTTGCGGGCCGGCAGCGGGATTGGCGCTTCGATCTCAACCTGCGCAAGCGGGATCGGCGAAAGCGTTCGCGGCACCCCGGCGCCATTGCGACGGATCAACGCCAGAAGACCTGTCTGTGCCTGCTCGACGGGTAGATCAAAAGGCGAAACGGTCTGCTTCTCGAGATCGACGATGCCGACGCGACGCTCTCCGGCGATCGCGAATGTCGCAATTTTCATGCCTCTCTCCCTGAACCTTTTATGAGCCAATATGTGGCCTTTGAAGACACGATAGCCACGATTGGTTGGGCTTGGCAATGGGTTTCGTGCAGGAAACTTTGCATATCTGCCTGAAAAGACCAATTTGGGGCTTGGACTACCTAGACCGAACGCCCGGGGACTGATATTCTTGGTTCACAATTGGATCAGATAGAAGCTTCGCCATGCCAAAGCTCGTTGCGAACGATATTGCCTTGATGCTCAAGAAGCGGATTTCATCCGGCGAATGGCTTGAGGACGGGCGGATGCCTCCTGAGCGCGACCTGGCGGTCGAGTTTGGGGTGGCGCGCAACACCGTGCGGCGCGCCGTTGGTTTCCTGGAAGACGATGGGACGGTTGTTCGCCACGTCGGCCGCGGGACATTTCTAACCGCGACAAATCCCCTGTCGATTGCCTCGATGGTTGCCCGGATGGAAGGCACCAGCCCCGCCGATATGATGGAGATAAGGCAACTGCTGGAGCCGGCTGCCGCGGCTTTTGCCGCGACCAACGCAAGTGCGGCCGAACTGAATGCAGTGCGCGAAGCACACAAGACCGCCTGCGAGTCGCAAGACATGCCCACATTCGAGCATTGGGATGCGGAATTCCATCACCGCGTGTTCGCATGCTGCCGCAATGATTTTTTGAAAGAAATCCATAATCTCATGCGTGCGATCCGAAATCAGTCGCCCTGGTTCGAGATGAAGAAGCGGTCATTCTCCGAAGAGCGCCGCCTGGTGTATTGCGAGGAGCATCAGGCGCTTCTGGATGCATTGCTCCATCGCGATCCGGATGGCGCCAAGACAGCGATGTTGGTCCATCTCGGAACCGTCGGGAAGAACCTTCTGGGACGTTGACTATCGGTGCCTGACCACGCCAAATCCTCAGGGATCGGCCGTCTGCCTGATCCGGTCGCGCATCGGGAACCGAGGGGTTCGCTGCAACGTATGTAACGCCAGTTCGTTTCAGCTTTTGCAGCCTGGCTCGGCGGCAAAACTGGGCAAGCCGATGAACCAATGCCCTCTGCCCAAGTGGTCGGTTCACCATCACGGCGACGCCTCGATCTGCAACCACCGGCAGCATTCGTTCTCTGCCGCCCGGTCATCTAGCGTGTGACCTGAGGCAAACAGCCCCGGCATTTGCGAGGGCGAGGGTACATGGGAATGGCGCGGCCATCGTGCTGGCGGACCTCATCAGCGGTGCATTGCTTCAGAAAAAGGCTGTCACAGGCAAATCCGGCCGAAGCGCATTCCCGGCAAGACACGATTCGTTAACCAAGATGCTGTTCATCGACATGACGTATTGTGGCGTGGATGCCCGTCTGCGCCGGTCAGGTCCATGCTTGTCAGGAAGAGGGCCGAAAGGCTCCTGATCTGGGCGGAAACCTGAAATCGCCCGAAACAAAACAATGTGCAAGGCATGAACGTGAGCGAAAACGTGCAAAACACCCCGGGTGCTTCCCGTCTTTGGACACTGCCTGCCATCATCGCAGCCTTCCTTTGCCTGTGCGTTACCGGCGCGTTCGCGGAGACGCGTGCTTTGAAGATTCAACATCTCCATACGGGCGAGAAGGCTGAAATCGTCTTCAAGCGCAATGGGCGCTATGATCCGGCGGGATTGAAGAAGATCAATCTCATGCTGCGCGACTGGCGTCGCAACGAACCGACGAAGATGGATCCGCGCCTGCTCGATCTTGTCTGGCAGGCCTATCGCGCCAGCGGCTCGACCGCCTATATCCACGCGGTCAGCGCCTATCGGTCGCCAGCGACGAACGCCATGCTGCGCAGCCGCTCGAAGGGCGTGGCGCGGGAGAGTCAACACATGGTTGGCCGCGCGATGGACTTCTTCCTGCCGGATGTGCCGCTGAAGAAACTGCGCGACATCGGGCTCAAGATGCAGGGCGGCGGCGTCGGTTATTACCCTACCTCCGGTTCGCCTTTCATCCATATGGACGTCGGCAATGTGCGGCATTGGCCTGGCATCAGCCGCCAGGAACTCGCAAGGGTATTCCCGAACGGCAATACCCTGCATGTGCCGAGCGACGGCAAACCGCTGCCCGGTTATGGGCAGGCGTTTGCCGCCTACAAATCGCGCAAGGGCGCCGGCACGCCCAGCATCGAACTGGCAAGTGCCGACGGCGGCCAACGTAGGCCACGCGGCCTGCTGGCCACCCTTTTGGGTGGGCGCGGCGCGGACGAGACCGACGATGTCGCCGAAGCGGTGCCGGCGCCACGCAAGCCTGCCAGGTCCGTTGAACCTAGGCCCGCCGGCATCGCAATCGTGCCGCCGCAGGATGCCCAGCGCGCCGACATCCAGACGGCTTCCGTCGATCGGGCCGAAGAATCGCCGAAGACGCCTGAAGCAATCGTCATGGCGATGGCGCCGGGCTCAGTGCCGCTGCCAGCCTTCGCCCCGCGCACTGGGCCAACGACCAGCATTCCGACCCCGCAAATCGCGCCACTTGCAACAGCCGACGCTTCCACGGCGCGGGCCGAACTGGCCAAGCCAACAGCAACCGATGCGGAAATTCCCTCGGGCAAGTCGGATGCCGGTCCCGCGAGCGGCGCGCCGGACATGGTGGCGCTCAACATCCCGTTGCCGACATGGCGGCCGGGAAGCCTGACAAGCCCGACGCGTCAGCCTGACGCAGACAAATCCGGCGATGCGGTCGCTGCCTTGCTGGCCTTGAACCACGCCGATGACGGCCTTGATGGGTTGGCCGGCCAGCGGGTCTCGGTTGCCCAACCGAAGCCCGAAGATCGCGTCAGGACCAGCCCGAAGGCCGACCGCGTCCAGCCACGTCTCGATCCCGAAGCCACCGCAGTCATCGTGCCGGCAGCGTTGTCCGGCCGGCTGATTGAGACAGGTCGCGGCATCGCTGGCGGAACCAGCCCCGCGACGGCGCCCGTCATTGCCGCCAATCTCATCCGCACCGCGCCGGAGCACGTCTATCTCGACGGATTCCAGCCGCGAGGACAGACCTCCGATCACCGACGCTTCACCGGTTCCGCGGTCAAGTTCCTGCCCATCGCCAGCTTCAAATAGACGCAAGCCCTCGTTCGACCCGACGTGGATGTGTCGCACGACGGGATGGCTTGGCCGTCACGGGATTGCAGGCTATGCCGAAAGCTCGGGTGGCTCTGTAAGGAAATTTCCAAATTTGACAAACATGTGCGAGATTGTAAGATAATTGTCTTTCCGTCGACGATAGGCGATGACAATGTCGATCCGCGAAGAACTGGCCAACACGACCGTGGCGTTCACCTCCGCGGAAGAGAAGATCGTCCAGGTCCTGCTCGCCGATTACCCGATGTCCGGGCTGGGCACCGCGACCCGGCTGGCCCGGCGCGCTGGCGTCAGCGACCCGAGCGTGACGCGCCTGATGACCAAGCTTGGCTATGTCGGCTTTGCCGACTTCCAGGCACGCCTGCTCACGGAAGTCGAATCCAGGCTGCATTCGCCGCTTTTGATGATGGAGGCCAAGCGTCCGGGCGGCTCCAGCGAAGGCACCGCACTTGCCTATTTCCATTCGGTTTCCGACAGCCTGGAGCGCACGCGCACGGCGGTGCCGGTGCAGGCCTACACGCGCGCCGTCAACATGCTGCTCGAAAGCAAGGGCCAGGTCGTGCTGTTGGGCGGCCGTTTCAGCCGTCACATCGCCTCCATGCTGGCCGGCTACCTCCTGCAGTTCCGTTCCGGCGTGCGCGACATCGGTTCGTTGAGCCCCGCCGATTTCGACCTGCTGATCGACCTTGGCAAGCGCGACCTCCTCGTCGTGTTCGACTACCGGCGCTACCAGTCGGACGTGGTGAGCTTTGCCCAGCAGGCCAAGGAGCGCGGCGTCTCCATCCTGCTGTTCACCGATGTCTGGCTGTCGCCGATATCTGACATCGCCGACCTGACCCTGGTCGCGGCGATCGACGCCAACTCGCCGTTCGACACGCTGGCGACGGCCGTTGCCCAGATGGAAACCGTGTTTGCCCACGCGCTGGAGGGCCATGGCGCCGGGGTTCGCAGGCGCATCGAGGACATCGAGAAGATCCGCAGCGCCAATGCGGTCACGCTCGATACCGTCCTGTCGTCATCGGCTGACGACGCCGCCAAATCCAAAACCAAAACCACAAGGAAATAGTGCCGTTGCGCCCAGTGCAGCGATGCAAAGCGCCGCGACGCAGAGAAGGAAGCGACAATGCCCGACAACCAGACCATCATCGACGCCGTGCAGGCTGAGATCGAGACCGATCGCGACTGGTTGATCGGCCTGACCCGCGACATGGTCCGCATCCCTTCGGTCAATCCCAAATTCGAGCCCAACCCGGCGATCAACCGCGAGGCGGATGTCCAGGCGCTGCTCGAACCGATCCTCAAGCAGGACGGGTTCAGGACCGAGCAATGGGATGCCTTGCCCGGCCGGCCCAATCTGGTCGGCGAATGGGCGGGAGACGAGGACCGCAGCCTGATCCTGTGCGGCCACATCGACGTCGTGCCGGTCGGCGCGATGAAGGACTGGTCGGTCGATCCGTTCGGCGGCGAGATCACCAATGGACGGCTCTATGGCCGTGGCGCCGTCGACATGAAGGGCGGCGTCGCCGCTTGCATCGCCGCCGCGCGCGCGATCCGCAAGGCGGGCATCACGTTGCAGGGCCGGCTCGCCATCCACTCCGTCGTCGACGAGGAAGCCGGCGGCTTCGGCGCCATGGATGCGGTCAAGAAGGGCAAGCTCGCCAAGGCGGTGCTGGTCGCCGAACCGACCTGGGGCGATGTCCTGCCGGTCGAAGGCGGGCTCGAATGGGCGCGGGTGACGATCCGCGGCCGCAACGCCCATTCGGCGCTGCGCTACAACGAGATTTATCCGCAGCGCCACGACAAGGACCGGCTGGAGCCGGGTGTCAACGCGATCGAGATCGCCGCCCGCTTCATTGCCGCCGTGCGCCAGTACGAACTGGACCGGACGCGGGCGAAATCCCATCCGCTGCTGCCGCTAGGCATGAACACCATCAACATCGGCGTCATGCATGGCGGCACCGGCCTTGGCGAACACGGCCTGCCGACCGTGATGACCAACCCGGCCATCATTCCCGATGTCGCGGTGCTCGATCTCGACATGAAATTCCTGCCGGACGAGAACTCGGGCGACTATCGCCGCGACTTCGAGACGTTCGTCCACCATTTCGCGCAAACCGATGCGTGGCTGCGCGACAATCCGCCGGCGATCCAGTGGGAACTCGGCGGGCTACATTTTCCGCCGATGAACACGCCGGTCGACCATCCGCTGATGACATCGCTGATGAAGCGCAAGGCCATGGTCGGCAAGGCGCCGCAGGCGCGCGGCTTCGTCGCCGTGTGCGATGCCGCACACTATGCCGGCGCCGGCGTCGACGGTGTCATCTTCGGCCCCTCGGGCGACGGGTTTCATGGTTCCGACGAATATGTCGAGGTCGAATCTGTCGTCGAGACCGCCAAGGTCATCGCCGCGTCGGTCATCGACTGGTGCGGCGTGCGTTGAACGACGGTGTCATCAGGGCAATCGCTTCACGTTTACGCTACCCAATCAGGCGGAAGCATTGCTCAGGGAAGGTCGCCCCCCACTCCGTCGAGCTTCGCTCGCCACCTCTCCCCCGATCGACGGGGTAGAGGAAGGGCGCGAGTTGGTCAGCCTTGGCGCCCTTCCTCTCCCTCCGGAGGGGGGAGAGGTGGCGCTGCGAAGCAGCGACGGAGTGGGGGAAGCCATTCGCCAAACGCGCAGCCGCCGCAAGACAGGCACAACCCTGCGGAGGGGGAATGCCCGGCAGGGCAATGAGGGTGGCGCCGACTTCGCCAGATTGATCCCGCTCCGAGCCGGTGTCAGGCGGGGCGTTTGAGCCGCCCGGCGACGGCGCCCCATGAAGCCTTGATCATGCCGACCAGGCCGCTCGGGTAGGCCAGCATCACGCCGATGATCAGCACCGCCGTGATCATCGGCCGCCACGCACCGAAATCGGCCATCCATTCGGCGAAGATCGTCAGCACGAAAGAAGCGATGATGGCGCCGTAGATGGTGCTGGTGCCGCCAAGCAGCACCATCGACAGGATGATGGTCGCGAGACTCATGCCGAAGACGTCGATCGACGCATTGCGCTGGTAGGCGGCATAGAAGGCGCCGGCGATGCCGGTGAAGAAGGCGCTCGCGGCAAGCGTCAGCATGCGCTGGCGCACGATCGAGACGCCGCGGCTGATGGCGTATTCCTCGTTGTCACGCAAGGCGACGATGCTGGCCCCGGCGCGTGAGCGCACGAACACGCGCAGGAACAGCGTGCTCGCCACCAGCAGCGCCAGCGCGATGTAGAAATAGGCAAACTTGCCGTCGCGGACCATGTTGTGGTCGAACAGGTAGAGTCCGGGAATGCGCACCAGCCCTTGCGTGCCGCCGGTGATGGCGGACTGGCTGATGATCACCTGCATCACCAGTTGCGCGAAGCCGAAAGTGACCAGGATGATGTAGATGCCTTTCAGCCGCAGGATCGGGATGGTCACCAGGATCGCCGCCAGCGTGGCGATGACACCGCTGGCAAACAGCGCGGTCCACGGGTCGAATCCGGCCAGCTTGGTCAGCAGGCTGTAGGCATAGACGCCGATGCCGAACAAAGCGAGATGGCCGAAATTGAAGACGCCGCCATAGCCGAGGCTGAGGTCCCAGTTCGAGGCGACGATCGCATAGATGAAGGCCATGATCAGGATGTGGCGGGCATAGGTGTCGCCGAAGATCAGCGGCAGCAATGCCAGCAAGGTGAAGCCGAGCACGAAGCCGATGGCCTCGAGCTTCCATGGGGTGCGGCCGGGAGCGATCGGGGTTGCCGCCTCTGCATGGCCAAGGGTGGTCGGCGATGTCGTGTCGGTCATGCTAGGCCTCGGGAGCGGCTGGCGAAAATGCCCTCGGGGCGCACCATCAGGGTCAGGATGAGCACGCCGAACAGCAATGCCGGCGTCCAGTACAAGCCGAAATAATAGCTGCAGGCGGCTTCGAAGAAGCCGATCAGATAGGCGGCGAAGATCGGGCCTGATATGCTCGATATGCCGCCGAAGACGACGACGATTAGCGCCTTGAGCAGCGGGTCGCTGCCCATCACCGGCGACATGAAACGGTAGCCGCCCATGAAGATGCCGGCGAGCCCGGCCAGCGAAGCGGCGATGGCGAAGGCCAGCCCATAGAGCGCGGTGACGTTCAGCCCGACAAGATGGCTTGCATCTTCGTTCTGCGCCACGGCGCGCAGCGCCAGCCCCAGCCGCGTGCGGTTGAGGAACATCCAAAGTGCGGCCAGGATCAGCGGCGTGATGACGATGATGGCGATCTGGTGCAGGGAGACGCCGACGCCGCCGATGGTGGTGTTGCCGGCGATCAGCGCCGGGATCTGTTTCGAGCGCGGTCCCCAGATGGTCAGCGCGCCGTTCTCGATCAGCGATCCGGCTGCCAGCGTGGTGATGACGACGACCAGCACGATATTGGGCCGGCCGATCAGCGGCCGCACGACGCTCGCCTGCAGGATCCAGCCGACGCCGGCCATGACGACGACGGCGATGGGAAAGGCGATCATCGCCGGCAGGCCGAGTTCGACCAGCTGCCAGGCGATGTAGGCGCCCAGCATCATGAACACGCCATGGCTGAAATTGAACACGCCGATCGTCGTCCAGACGAGCGCCAGCCCGACCGCCATCATGGCGTAGAGCGAGCCCTGGAACAGGCCGCCGAACAGGATTTCCGCCAATGCGCTCATCTTCAGATTTTCCTAATGGCCAAAATACATCGACATGATCTCGCCGTGGTCGAGGCTTTCGCCCGGCTTGATCTCGGTCGCCACGGCGCCATGGTTGACGAGGTAGAGTTGCTGCGTCAGCTCCAGCAGGAATTCGATGTCCTGCTCGACGACGATCAGCGGCACGCCGCCGCGCGAAATGTCCATCACGGAGGCGCAGAGCTCATCCTTGATCTTGGGCGCCAGCCCCAGCGTCGGCTCGTCGAGGATCAGCAGGCGCGGATGGCTCATCAGCGCCGTGCCGATCGACACCATCTGGCGTTCGCCGCCTGACAGCGTGCGCACGCGCTGGCGCCAGCGTTCCGCCAGTTTCGGGAACAGCCTGACCACCTTTTCGCGGTTCTCCGCCTCATGCGGCCGCGCGCGCGGCGAATAGGCGCCGAGCGCCATGCAGTCGGCGATCGAGAGATCGGGAAACAGCCGATTGCCTTGCGGCACATGGATCAGGCCGGCGCCGACGATGGCGCGCGCGCTGTGGCCGACAATGTCTTGCCCGTCGAACAGGATGCGGCCGCTCTTCGGCTGCAGAAGCCCGGAGATCGCACGCAGCAACGTCGTCTTGCCATGGCCGTTGGGGCCGAACAGGCCGACATTGCCGAAACGGCCGGCCTCCAGCGAGATATCGTGCAGCACGGTGACGCGGCCATAGCCGGCGGTGACGCCTTCGACGCTGAGAATGGGGTTCACGCCGCCGACCTCCTCGTGCCGAGATAGGCCTCGATGACGCGCGGATCGGCAATCACGCCAGCCGGGTTGCCAGCGGCCAGCACGCGGCCATTGTTGAGCACCAGCAGATGCTGCGAAAGGCTCATCAGGAAGGTCAGCACGTGCTCGATCAACAGGATGGTGATGCCGCGTTCGGCGGTGCGGCGGATCAGGCCGATAGACGTCTCGATCTCGGGTTTGGTCAGGCTCGATGCCGGCTCGTCGAGCAAGAGCATGCGCGGCTGCATGGCGATCGCGGTGGCAAGCATCAGGCATTTGCGCTCGAACACGGACAATTCGCCTGCAAGCCGGCCGAACGACTGGGATCCCAGGCCAACGAACTCCAGCGCCTCGGCGGCGGCATTGCGGGCCATGGCCGCTGTCTTTTCCTGCCTGCCGTAGCTGGCGCCGATCAGCGCGTTCTCGAACACGGTCAGCCCGTCGAAGCTGGTCTCGCGCTGAAACGTGCGGGCGAGGCCGAGGCGCGCGATGGCGTGTCCCGATTTGCCGTTTATGGCAATGCCGTCAAAGCGGATGTTGCCCCGGTCGGGACCGAACGGGATGCCGGTGATGATGTTGAACAGCGTACTCTTGCCGCTGCCGTTCGGGCCGGCGATGCCAAAGATCTCGCCGGCCTCGACCTTGAACGACACGCCGTCGACGGCCTTCAGCGAACCGAAGGCCTTCGACACGTCGTCCAGTTCAAGCAGGGCCATTCCCTACTTCATCCAGGGCTGGAGCTTGAAGGCGCCGGTGGCGTATTTCTCCGGCGAGATCAGCGTGCGCTGGCCATCCCAGATCTGGAAGAAGGTGATCGGAATATAGTCGTCGCCCTGCGTGGCAAGGTGGGTGGCGGGATCGAATTTCAGCCGCCCTTCCGCGACCTGCTTGTCGGTCTCCGACAGCGCCTTCATGATCGCCGCATGGTCGGATGCGCCGCCGACCTTCTTGACCGCGTCGAAATAGACATTGGTCATTTCGTAGAGGCCGACGCCGTAGGTGCCGCTCTCGACGCCGTATTTTGCCTTGAACTTGGCTGCCACCTCATCGGCGCGCGGGTTCTTCGGCGTCGTCAGCGCGCCGCCGAGCAGGTTGTAGATGACACCATCCGATTTCTTGCCGGTCAGTTCGACGAATTCCGGAACGCTCGGCGCGTATTGCAGGAAGACGAGGCTCTTGGTCGGCTGCTCGAGGAACTGGTTGAGGAAGGATGCCGAATTGCCCGGCAGATAGTCGGTGTTGATAACGACATCGGGAACGTTCTCGCGCACCTTGGCGAGGATCGAACGCCAGTCGGTCACTTCGCCGAAGGGCACGATCTCGTCGACGGTGATGGTCCAGCCCTTCTCCTTGAAGGTCTTCTTCATGCCTTCGGAGATGGTCTTCGAATAGGCGTTGTCGGACGAGATGATGGCGACTTTCTTGGTTGGCAGAGTGATCTTGCCATCGGCCGCGAGCTTCTCGACGAACAGGGTTACGTCGGTGTTGTAGGCGTCGAAGGAAGGCGTCAGCGACCAGCAGCACATGTATTTGTCGGGGCTCGGCGCGATGATGTCCCTGGTCTGCTGCGAAGTGGCCGCCAGCATGTAGGGCATTTCCGCCTCGGCCATGTTGTCGATCTCGAAATTGGTCAGGCTGGCATAGCCGGTCAGCATGAAGTGGACGCCCGGATCGCCAAGCAGGCGTTCGACGGCGCTGGTGACGTTGCCGGCGGACTGATCCTTGACGTCGCCGACCACCAGTTCGAACGTATCCCCGGCAACGCCGCCGGCTGCGTTCGCCTCGTCGATGGCCATCTGCACGCCGCGCTGGAATTCCTGACCGTCGGCCGCGGCAGGGCCGGTGAGCGGCGCAAGCAGGCCGATCTTGACGACGTCGGCAAAGGCGGGGGCGGCTGATGCGGCAAACATGCCGATCAGCGTCGTGCTCATCAGCATATGGCGGATTCGACTTGCGGCGGATTTGGGCTTCATCGTGCTGTTCCCTGTTTTCCTCCCGTTCATCGGGAGTTGGATAATTGACAATCTACGCATAATTGTTCTTATTTGAAAAGGATTTTTCAACGCAACCTGGCCGGGAAGATGGTTCCCGCAAAGGTACGGAAGCTGTGGCGCTTTGCTGCGCAACTGCATTAAAACAGGGCAATTCCCGACGGAGCGCACAATGACGATCTCGCAGAAGACCCTTGAAACCAGCCATGGCAAGATCGCTGTTCGCCAGACCAGTGGTCAGGGAACCGCTGTTATGCTGATCCACGGCAATTCATCTTCCAGTGCCGTTTTCCGCAACCAGTTGGACGGCCCCTTGGGCGAGCGCTACCACCTCATCGCTCCCGACCTGCCCGGCCATGGAGCGTCCGGCGATGCGATCGATCCGGAGCGTTCCTACAGCATGGAAGGCTATGCCGATGCCATGACCGAAGTGCTCGGGCTGCTCGGCATCGACAAGGCCATCGTCTTCGGCTGGTCGCTCGGCGGCCATATCGGGCTTGAGATGATCGACCGCTTTCCCGGCCTGCTCGGGCTGATGATCACCGGCACGCCGCCCGTCTCGCCCGAGGAGGTCGGCAACGGCTTCAAGCCGAGCCCGCATATGCACCTTGCCGGCCAGGAAACCTTCACTGCCACCGATATCGAGGCCTATGCGCGCAGCACCTGCGGCGAGCCGTTCGAGCCGTTTCTCATCGACACGGTGGCGCGCACCGATGGGCGGGCACGGCGCCTGATGTTCGAGAAGTTCGCGGCCGGCACTGGCCGGAACCAGCGCGAGATCGTGGCCGGCAAGACGCCGCCGATCGCCGTTCTGAACGGCATCGACGAACCATTCGTCAACACCGATTTCGTCTCCGCTGTGAAATTCTCCAATCTATGGGAAGGCAAAGCCCATCTGCTCGACAAATCCGGCCACGCGCCGTTCTGGGATTCGCCGGATCGCTTCAATCCGATCTTCTCCCGTTTCCTGGCAAGCGTCGAGAGAGCGTAGGTCCCTCGGAAACCGGCGCCACGGACCCGCCTTTGCGGTGGGTGGTGTCGATAGCGAATTAAGTTGTCCGGTTTAGGTAGCACACGAGTTGTCCGCTGCTTCTGGTTTTGTTCTGCTGGCCGCCGAGCGGGTTCAAGCGGCTTTTTGTGTATGTACGGCTATTCCATTCTGGTCGTAGCGGCCCAGACAACGAGGCCCGTGGAAGATTGCATAGGCGCCGTCATGATAGCGGCGCACCTTGACTGTCGCCTTGACGAAATGGGGCCGCAGCGGGCTTTCGGGAATTTGCAGCTTCAGCCGATTGAACGAGACGCAATTGTCGTTACCGACCTGGCGCTCCTCCTGAATGCACAGGATCTCGCCCAGATCGACGCCGGGAATGGCGACGAAGGCTGAGCCTTCCTGTTCGGGCTTGACGGCGAAGCGCTTGTTGTGGGCCGGAATATAAACGTCGCGCAGAAAGCTGTTGGCCTCCTCTATGGTGGCGATCCCGGCCAACGCCAGCTCTTTCGTCAGCCGGTCTTGCAAGGTTTGGAAAACCCGCTCCGAACGACCGCGTGCCTGCGGCGAATAAGCCGCGATATGCTCGACGCCAAGGTGAGCCAACGCGCGACCGACCTGGGTCAGGTTTGTCCGGTCGATTTTTCCACCAGCCTGCGGCGTATGGAAATAGTGGCTGCCTCGATCAGTATAGAGGCTCAACGCCAGACCATGGCCGCCAAACACCTCCTCCAAAGCCCGAAACGTCGAAGCCGTCCCTTCTTCCTCGGTCAGAAAGCCCGAATAGATGGTGTTCGTCGCATCGTCCATCGTGACGATGAGGTCGAGCGCCGGTTGGCCGCCGAGCCAGATGTGGCGCGAGCCATCCTGATGCAGCATCATCCCCGGCAAGGGTCGGCGCGGCCGCTTGCGCCGGTGTGCGCCACGCCTGGATGCCTTGGCCAAAAGGCCTTTCGAATGCAGGAACGCCTTCGTCCAGGTGTAACTCCAGCTGAACCGATGATCGCGCACCAGAAGTTCGTGGAAATGCTTGGCCGTGAACCCGCCGTAGCGCGTCCGGTAGAGTGTCTCGACCTCAAACTCCCGGTCCAGCGGAACCCGTTTGCCAGACGCCTTGCCAAGACGGCGGTCCAATAAGCCGGCCTCCCCAGCCTCTTCATACCGGCAGCACCAGCGACGGAAGGTTCGCTCGCTCAGACCCAGCAACTGCGCAGCCTCCATCTGGTTGAACTCCAAAGCCTCATAGCGGCTCAATACGTCTCGGAACTTGATCATTCGCACACCTTGATTGGCTTCCGACCGGCGCATCCAGACCCCGTTTAAAAGGTCGAGACTTACCGGACAGATCGTGTGCTACCTAAACCGGACATATCGTGTGCTACCGACACCTTTGCGGTGGGTGGGTGACAATCACGCGCATCTATCGTATATTGACATAAATATATCCTTATGTGACATGAAAGGCCTGTCGCCAAAGGGATAGAAAATGTCGCAGAATTCTGCCTCGCTGGACGCATTGTTCGGCCCCGTCGCGGCAAAACCCGACGGCTCGGAGGTGCTTGCTGCACTCACCGCGGCGGCACGCGAGCGCATCCTCATCCTCGACGGCGCCATGGGCACGCAGATCCAAGGCCTCGGCTTCGACGAGGACCAGTTTCGCGGCGAGGCTTTCGCCGGCTGCGCCTGCCACCAGCAAGGCAACAATGACCTCCTGATCCTGACCCAGCCGCAGGCGATCGAGGAGATCCATTATCAATACGCCATCGCGGGCGCCGATATCCTCGAAACCAACACCTTCTCCTCGACCTCGATCGCCCAGGCCGACTACGGGATGGAAGATGCCGTCTATGCGCTGAACCGCGACGGAGCGCGGCTGGTGCGGCGCGCAGCGGTGAGGGCCGAGCAGGAAGACGGCAAGCGCCGCTTCGTCGCCGGAGCGCTCGGGCCGACCAACCGCACCGCCTCGATGTCGCCCGACGTCAACAATCCCGGCTATCGCGCCGTGACCTTCGACGACCTGCGCCGCGCCTATGGCGAGCAGTTGCGCGGCCTCATCGATGGCGGCGCCGACATCATCCTGATCGAGACCATCTTCGACACGCTGAACGCCAAGGCCGCGATCTTCGCAGCGGAAGAGATCTTCGTCGAGAAGGGCGTGCGCCTGCCTGTGATGATTTCGGGCACCATCACAGACCTCTCCGGCCGCACGCTGTCGGGCCAGACGCCGACCGCCTTCTGGCATTCGGTGCGCCATGCCAGCCCCTTCACCATCGGCCTCAACTGCGCGCTCGGCGCCAATGCCATGCGGGCGCATCTGGCCGAAATATCCGGTGTCGCCGACACTTTTGTTTGCGCCTATCCGAATGCTGGCCTGCCCAATGAATTCGGCCGGTATGACGAGAGCCCGGAATTCATGGCCGCGCAGATCGAGGATTTCGCCAGGGAACGGCTGGTCAATGTCGTCGGCGGCTGCTGCGGCTCGACGCCGGAGCACATCCGCGCCATCGCCGATGCGGTGAAGAAATATCCGCCGCGCGCCATTCCGGACATCGAACCCAGGATGCGCCTGTCCGGGCTCGAGCCGTTCACGCTCACCGACGAGATTCCGTTCGTCAATGTCGGCGAGCGCACCAATGTCACCGGGTCAGCCAAGTTCAGGAAGCTGATCACGGCGGGCGACTATGTCGCCGCACTCGACGTCGCCCGCGACCAGGTCGCCAATGGCGCGCAGATCATCGACATCAACATGGACGAGGGCCTGATCGATTCCAAGAAGGCGATGGTCGAATACCTCAACCTGATCGCCGCCGAGCCGGACATCGCCCGCGTTCCTGTCATGGTCGACAGTTCGAAATGGGAGATCATCGAAGCCGGGTTGAAATGCGTGCAGGGCAAGCCGCTGGTCAACTCCATCTCGATGAAGGAAGGCGAAGAGGCATTCCTGCATCATGCCAGGCTGGTCCGTGCCTATGGCGCAGCGGTGGTCGTCATGGCCTTCGACGAGGACGGCCAGGCCGACACCAAGGCGCGCAAGGTCGAGATATGCACCCGCGCCTACAAGCTCCTGACCGAGCAGGCCGGCTTCCCGCCCGAGGACATTGTCTTCGACCCCAACGTCTTCGCGGTCGCCACCGGCATTGAGGAGCACGACAATTACGGCGTCGACTTCATCGAGGCGACCGGCGAGATCACCGGCACGCTGCCGCACGTGCACATCTCAGGCGGCGTGTCGAACCTGTCCTTCTCGTTCCGCGGCAACGAGCCGGTGCGCGAGGCCATGCATGCCGTATTCCTCTACCATGCCATCCAGCGCGGCATGGACATGGGCATCGTCAATGCCGGTCAGCTCGCCGTCTACGACACGATCGAGCCTGATCTGCGCGAGGCCTGCGAGGATGTGGTGCTCAACCGCGTGCCCAAGGCCGGCGGCACCGCCACCGAACGCATGCTGGAGATCGCCGAACGCTTCAAGGGCACGGCGGGCCAGGAAGCCAAGGAGCGCGATCTTGCCTGGCGCGAATGGACTGTCGAACAGCGGATCAGCCACGCGCTGGTCAACGGCATCACCGAATTCATCGATGCCGACACCGAGGAAGCCAGGCTGGCCGCCGAGCGCCCGCTGCATGTCATCGAAGGCCCGCTGATGGCCGGCATGAACGTCGTCGGCGATCTGTTCGGCGCGGGCAAGATGTTCCTGCCGCAAGTGGTTAAGTCGGCGCGGGTGATGAAACAGGCGGTGGCCGGATTGCTGCCGCATATGGAAGCCGAGAAGCTGGCCAACGCCGCCAATGGCATCGACAATGGCGAGCGCCAGACGGCGGGAAAAATCCTGATGGCGACGGTGAAGGGTGATGTCCACGACATCGGCAAGAACATTGTCGGCGTGGTTCTCGCCTGCAACAATTACGAGATTATCGATCTCGGCGTCATGGTGCCGGCGGCCAGGATCCTGCAGACGGCGCGCGACCAAAATGTCGACATCATCGGCCTGTCCGGCCTGATCACGCCGTCGCTCGACGAGATGGTGCAGATGGCCGCCGAGATGGAGCGTGAAGGTTTCGACATCCCGCTGCTGATCGGCGGCGCGACGACCAGCCGCGTGCACACGGCGGTGAAAATTCACCCGCGCTATACCAAGGGTCAGACGGTCTACGTCACCGACGCGAGCCGGGCGGTCGGCGTGGTCTCGTCCTTGCTGTCGAACGAGAGCAAGGACGGCTACGTCGACACGGTGCGCGCCGAATACAAGAAGGTCGCCGACGCGCATGCCCGCTCCGAAGCCGACAAGCAGCGGCTGCCGCTGGCCAAGGCGAGGGCCAATGCGCATCGCATCGACTGGTCTCAATATGAGCCGCCCAAGCCGTCCTTCACAGGGGTGAAAGTCTTCGAGAAGTGGGACCTGACCGAGCTCGCGCGCTACATCGATTGGACGCCGTTCTTCCAGACCTGGGAGCTGAAGGGCCGTTATCCGAAGATCCTTGAGGACGAGGCGCAAGGCCCCGCCGCGCGCCAGCTGTTCGAGGATGCGCAGGCGATGCTGAAGAAGATCATCGCCGAGAAATGGTTCGCGCCGCGCGGCGTCATCGGCTTCTGGCCGGCCAATGCCGTCGGCGACGACATCAGGCTTTTCACGGACGAGAAGCGGGCGCAGGAAGTGGCGACATTCTTCACGCTGCGCCAGCAACTGACCAAGCGCGACGGCAGGGCCAATGTCGCCCTGTCGGATTTCGTCGCGCCAGCGGAGTGCGGCAAGCCGGATTACATCGGCGGCTTCATCGTCACCGCCGGCATCGAGGAGGTGGCGATCGCCGAGCGCTTCGAGCGCGCCAACGACGATTATTCGTCGATCATGGTCAAGGCGCTGGCGGACCGCTTCGCCGAAGCCTTTGCCGAGCGCATGCATGAGAAGGTGCGCAAGGAGTTCTGGGGCTACGTGCCAGAGGAATCATTGGCGCCTGACGAGCTGATCGGCGAACCCTATCGCGGCATCCGACCGGCGCCCGGCTATCCGGCGCAGCCTGACCACACCGAGAAGGCGACGCTGTTCCGGCTGCTCGACGGCGAAGGCAATGCCGGCGTCAGCCTGACGGAAAGCTATGCGATGTGGCCGGGCTCGTCGGTGTCGGGGCTCTATCTGGCGCATCCCCAAAGCTATTATTTCGGCGTCGCCAAGGTCGAACGCGACCAGGTCGAGGATTATGCGCGCCGCAAGGCGATGCCTTTGGCCGAGGTCGAGCGCTGGCTTGGCCCCATCCTCAACTACGTGCCGGCTCACTATGCCGAAGCGGCTGAATAGCTGATGCCGGCGCGCCTGATGGAAGCGACAGGCGAATGCCAATCGCTTCTCCATTGTCATCCTGGCCCGCTTCGATTCCTGTGGGCTATTGCATGGCGGACGGGTTCATCCACAGCAATTCCCAGACGTTGCCGTCCGGATCTTCGATGTGGCGGTTGAACATGAAACCGAGATCCTGCATCGGGTTGGGATCAGCACGGCCGCCTGCCGCCACGCCCTTCTCGATTACGGCATTGACCTCGTCCTTGCTGTCGGTGGTGAGCGCGATCAGCATCTGGCTGTCACGCTTGGCGTCGCCAATCTGCCGCGCTGTGAACTGGCTGTAATGCTGGTGCGTCAGCAACATGACCCCAATGGAGTCGGAGAACATGATCGAGCTGGCCTGGTCGTTGGAGAACTGCGGGTTCAGCGTGCCCCCGATCGCGAGATAGAACTTGGTCGCCACCTGCAGATCGCGTACCGGTAGATTGAGGAAGATCATTTTGGTCATAGGTCTAAGCCTTACTGCCGTTGATGGGTACTAGTCAGTCTAGTACTGTAGCCATGGCTACCATGCGGGAACGGTACCGTCTAGTACTGGTTGAGAGGTGCTATGAAAATTGATGGTGAGACCAGGGCGGCTCGCAAAGATCGTGAAATCATCGAAGCGGCCACGGCCGCGTTTATCGCCAACGGTTATGATGGAACCAGCATGGAGGAGATCGCCACCAAGGCGGGGGCTTCCAAGCAGACCGTCTACAAGCATTTTAGGGACAAGGAGACGCTTTTTTGCGAAGTCGTCGAGTCCACCGCGAGCCAGACCAACGATGTCGTCGAGTCCGTGACGATGCTGCTTTCCGAGGCGCAATTCATGGAGGGCGGTCTGCAGCAGCTTGCGCGGCGTTTGACAACGACGCTGATGAACGACGAGTTGCTGAAGCTGCGGCGTCTGATTATCGCCAACGCGGATCGAATGCCGCAACTTGGCCGCAGCTGGTACGAAAAAGGTTTTGAACGCATGCTTGCCTCGGTGGCATCATGCTTTCAAAAGCTCACAAATCGTGGTCTTTTGGAGACCAGCGATCCCCGTTTGGCGGCCAGTCATCTCTTCGGAATGCTTCTCTGGATTCCCATGAACGAAGCCATGTTCACCGGAAGCAATCCGCGCTCGAAGGCCGACCTTGAGCGGCACGCCGATGCCTCGGTTGAAGCGTTCCTTGCCGCCTATGGGGTGCGGTCGAAATAGTCACGCTCCTCTCCGCCAGCGATGCGTCTTGTGGTCGGCGCCTGTCGTCTTTTGCTCCGGGCAGCGTCGCTTTCCTGTGAACCGCAGCCAGGTATCGGTGATTAGACCACCATGCTTAAGGTTCCCGTCCGTTTCGCGGCCGGGAAGATCTGGAGGCCGGTTCGATGCCGGCGCTGCCCCCGCAATGGTAGCGGAGTTTGTCCCGACAAAAGCCACTGGGCCCAAAAGCCTGGGAAGATGTCGAGACGGTCCGAAAGGACAACACCAGCCTCAAGCTGTTGAAATCGACGGTAGTGTGCTGAGAGTTCTGCAAATTCGCTGAGAGAGGGCGGTCATGGCAGGCTGGTGATGTTCAACGTCACCTGATTCCCGCGAAGGAACGCCACCATGACCAAGACAGAAGGTAAGACCGCCAGCGCTGCCGTCAAAGACATTCTGCTT
>NZ_RZRU01000041.1 GCF_003997495.1 Mesorhizobium sp. M7A.F.Ca.US.008.03.1.1
TTGATGTCGTCTTCCATGAAGATGACGCCCGCACCCGAAAGGACAACGCCCCACAAAACCTGGCTATCATCCGAAGGCTTGCGCAAAACATCTTGGCTGCCCATCCGCTCGACAAACCAATCGCAAGCAAAATGCGAAGGGCAAACTGGAGCAAAGACTTCTTCCATGACCTCTTTACTCATATGCGATAGCCCTGCCTCAAGGGGGGAGATCGGCAGTTCCGTCGACGGCTCTTCCTCTTCAACGTTGAAGATTGGCGAAAGCGGCAACGGCCGCGCAATCTCCCCCCTTGAGGGGGAGATGTCCGGCAGGACAGAGGGGGGCGCCATAGAACGCCACCCTGCGGGAATCCCGCTCATTTGCCTCGTCACTTCGCTGATCCTCCTCCCCACCCCCGCCTTCGCCCACGCCTCAGACCGTGGCCACGTCCTGCTCCTGCCCACCGGCTACTATCTGGTCGGCGGAGCCTTCGCCGTTGCCATCAGCTTCCTCGTCCTGGCGCTGCTGCCGGCGGATTCGCTCGATCGTTTCTGGCGCCGCCGCCTGCCGCTTTTCGCTTTTGGCGACGCCCTTCGAACAGCGGCCGGCCTGATATCCTTTGCCGGCTTTGCAACCCTCATCGCCGCCGGCTTTTTCGGCACGCGCGACCCGCTTTCCAATCCTTTGCCTTTGGTGATCTGGACGCTGCTGTGGGCCGGCGGCACCCTGCTGCAAGGTGTCTTCGGCGACCTCTGGTCATGGCTCAACCCGTGGTATGGGCCGTGGCGCCTTGCCTCGCGCCTGTTCGGCGCGGAAGATGAAGGGGTATGGCGCCTGCCCCGCTGGCTGGGCTGCTGGCCGGCCGTCATCCTGTTCTTCGCCTTTGCCTGGTTCGAACTCATCGATCCCGCGCCCGACGATCCGGCGCGGCTGGCCTTGGCCGCGGGCCTCTACTGGCTGTTCTCTTTCCTGGCCATGCTGGCGTTCGGCTATCGAAACTGGAGCCGCAGCGGCGAATTCCTGACGATTTTCTTCTCGATGGTGGCGCGCTTCGCCCTGGTCGAACGCAACCAAGATGGCCGGCTTGCGCTTTGCTGGCCGGGCGCCAAACTGCTCGCTGCGGAGCCGCTACCAACCAGCGGCATCGCCTTCCTGCTGCTGGCCCTGTCGTCGGTTTCGTTCGACGGCCTTTCGAAGACCTTCTTCTGGCTCGGCCTGTTCGGCATCAACCCGCTGGAATTTCCCGGCCGCACCGCGCTGATCGGCAGCGGCACTTTCGGGCTGATCCTGACATTCGCGCTGCTGGCGGCGGTGTTCCTGCTTGCCGTCTGGCTCAGCCAGCGTCTTGCCGGCAGCGATCACACCCTTGCCCAGGCGACCGGCCTGCTGGTGTGGTCGATCGTGCCAATCGCGCTTGCCTATCACGTCGCGCATTATCTGACGGCGCTGCTCGTCGACGGCCAGTATGCGCTTGCAGCCCTTTCCGACCCGTTCGCGCTGGGCTGGGACCTGTTCGGCACCGCCGACATGCAGATCGAGGCCGGCATCGTTGCCGGGGCGGACTCGGCGTGGTGGCTGTGGAATGTCCAGGCCGGCGCCATCATCCTTGGCCATGTGCTCGCCGTCCTCGTTGCCCACGGCTTCGCCTGGCTGCATCCGCAGCCTGCCCGTGCCGCGCTCAGCCAGTTTCCGCTCACTCTGCTGATGATCGCCTATACGGTGTTCGGCCTGTGGTTGCTTGCCACGCCGACCGCCTGATGAGAAAAGGGCGGCCCCGATGTCGTTGGGGAAAGCTCGCTTGCCACATCAAGGCTTTGGTGATTTAGTTTGTACACATGCAATTTTTTGCACCCTCTGAGCGAGGATGCCGAAGCCGCCTTATCGTTGGTCAAGACCGAAAAAACAGGGGAACGAACATGGCTGACAAGAACGGATTTTTCGACCTCTCCAAGACTGGCCTCACCTCCAAGACTGGCCTCACCCGCCGCACGGCGCTGAAGGGTCTGGCCGCGGGCGCCGGCCTCGCCGTAGCACCGGGCTTCGTCCGCTATTCCCAGGCGCAGAGTTCGGCGCCCATCAAGATCGGCTTCCAGTCACACCGCACCGGCATCGGCGCCGCCTATGGCCGCTGGTACGAAAAGACCACCGCTGCCGCGGTCAAGGCGATCAATGCCGCCGGCGGCATCAATGGCCGCCAGGTCGAGGTGATCATCGAGGATGACGGCACCGATCCCGGCCGCGGCGCCGAGGTGGTCGGCAAGTTCGCCACCCAGCACAAGACCGACATCGTCTTCGGCACGCTGTTTTCGCATGTCGTCATCGGTTCGGCGCCCGCCGCCGGCGAAAACAAGATGCCCTATTTCGTCGTCAGCGAAGGCCACCACGTCGCCTCGACCAAGCTGAACCGCTACGTCTTCCAGCCCGGCATCACCGACGTGAAGAGCCAGATCCAGTCGATGGCGCCGTGGATCGCGGCCAATGCCGGCAAGAAGGTGACGCAGATCTTCCCCGATTTCGCCTTCGGCTACGACCATCGCGACTACCTGCCGCCGGCGCTGAAGGCGCAAGGCGCCGAGGTCATCGCGCAGATCGCCATCCCGCCGACGGAATCGTCCTTCACCAAATACTTCCCGCAGATCCCGGCCGAGACCGAGGTGATCTACCACGTCATGGTCGGTCCGGCCGTGCTCACCTTCGTCAAGGAACTCGGCGAGTTCTACGGCTCCAACCGGCCGCAACTGTTTGGCTTCATCGATTCGCTCGAAGCCACCGACATCAACAGCCCCGGCCTCGAATTTTTGGACGGCAGCCATTTCTGGGAAGGTTCGCCGCGCTATGCGCAGACCGATGATTCCGAGGCGCAAAAGGCCTATCGCGCCGCCGTCGGCATCGACGACAATGGCGCCGCCGTCGGCGATCCCAAGGACGTCTCCACCGCAGCCCACATGTTCGGCTGCTGGGAGACACTCTATGTCGTCAAGAAGGCGATGGAAGACGCCGGCTACAAGGGCCCGCAAGACCGCGCCAAGCTGGTCGAGGCGACCGAAGCGCTGACCGAGTTCGCCGAGGGTCCGGAGCACCCGCAGGGGCCAAAGACCTTCAACGGCAAGATCCACCAATGCTTTGGCATCCAGAACATCTCCAAGATCGAGGGCGGCAAGCTGAAGGTCGTGCACAAGACCAAGATCGAGGACGGGCTTTACGAGGCCGAAGGGGATTACACGACGCAGGCGCTTTAGACAGAGCTTCGTCTGTAAGCGTGGGCTCCAAGCCACCCCCCTCTGTCCTGCCGGACATCTCCCCCTCAAGGGGGGAGATCGGCAGTTCTTGCGAAGGCGGCCATTTATCACCCTTGGCTATTGGCGAAGGCAGTGGGGACAGCCAATCTCCCCCCGTGAGGGGGAGATGCCCGGCAGGGCAGAGGGGGGTGCGCCTCGCGCCTGCCTTGGGCGTGTAACCGATGCACTTCGGTCCCCATCTTCTCCTCGCCGCGCTCGAAGGCCTCGTCACATCGGCGGTGCTGGCGCTGACGGCGCTCGGGCTGTCGCTGGTGTTCGGCGTCATGCGGGTGGTCAATGTCGCGCATGGCGAGTTCTTCATGCT
Organism: Mesorhizobium sp. M7A.F.Ca.US.008.03.1.1; assembly: GCF_003997495.1. Taxonomy (GTDB): domain Bacteria; phylum Pseudomonadota; class Alphaproteobacteria; order Rhizobiales; family Rhizobiaceae; genus Mesorhizobium. Next base: position 3,583 of record NZ_RZRU01000041.1, read on the forward strand.
GGGCGCCGTGCTCGCCTGGGCGATCACGACCGCGATCGGCGGCCACCCGGCGCTCGGCTTCCTGGCGGCGCTGGTGATTGCGCCGCTGATCGTCGGCGCCGTTGCGCTGGTTGCCGAACGGCTGGTGTTGCGCCGGCTCAATTACAATCCTGAAGCCACCATCGTCGCCACCATCGGCATGCTCTACATCATCCAGCAATTGGCGCTGACTTTCTACGGCCCGGAGGCGCGGCCGGTGGAGCCGCCGTTCAGCTACCGCATCCTTTTGCCGTGGTTCGGTTACTCCGGCTACAAATTGTCTGTTATCTCCGCCTCCGCGCTGCTGCTCACCGCGACATGGCTGGTGCTGACGCGCACCAGGATCGGCCTCGTCATGCGCGCCACGCAGTATGACAGCGAGACGGCGCAGGCCTTCGGCATCCCCGTCGGCCGCGTCTATGGAGGCGTCTTCGCGCTCGGCGCCATGCTGGCGGCCATTGCCGCGGTGCTGATCGTGCCGATCAGCCAGGCGCACTACCTGATGGGACAGGACCCGCTGCTGCTCTCCTTCATCGTCGTCATCATCGGCGGCCTCGGCTCGCTGCGCGGCACGGTCGTTGCCGCCGTGCTGATCGGCCTCTCCGACGGCATCATCTCGATGTTCTTCTCGCCGACTTTGGCCAAGATCATTGCCACGCTGCTCGTCGCCATGGTGCTCGTGTTCCGCCCGCAAGGCCTGTTCGGGACGGCGTCGCGATGAGCGAAGCTTCGCCGGCAAAGGCCTATGCGTTGCATCTCGGCGTCATCGCGCTGCTGTTCGTGCTGAGCTTCCTGCTGCCGGAGTACTATCACGGCCTGCTTGCCCGTATCATGGTGCTGGCGGTCTTTGCCATGGGCTACAACATGCTGTTCGGCTATGTCGGCCTGCTCAGCCTCGGCCATGCGATGTTCTTTGCCGCCGGGCTCTATGGCGCCGGGCTTGCCGTCATCCAGCTCGGCTGGAGCGTACCTGCGGCTTTCCTCTGCGGAATTGCCTGCGGCGCTGTGGTGGCGCTGGTGATCGGCCTGCTGGCGCTACGCACCACGGGCGTCGCGTTCATGATCGTCACCATGATGTTCGCTCAAGTGTTCTACCTCCTCATCCTCTACTTCGCGTCGTGGACCGGTGGTGACCAGGGCATGGTCGTGCCGCAGCCGGCGCGGGTGCTTGTTTTCGGCGCGACGTCGCTCGAGCTCACCAATCCGACGGTGCGCTACATGACAGCGCTCGTGCTGTTTTCCATCGTGCTGCTCGTCACGCTGGCCATCGTCCGCTCGAGATATGGCCGCGTGCTGGTCGCCATCCGCGAGAACGAGGAGCGGACGAAGATGCTCGGCTATGACACCTTCTCCAACAAGCTCGCCGCCGTCGTCGTCTCCGGCAGCATCTGCGCCGCCTCGGGGGCGGCCTACGCACTGCTGTTCGGCTATGTCGGATCGAGCTTCGCTTCGGTGCAGTATTCGATCCTGCCGCTGCTCTGGGTGCTGCTGGGCGGTGCCGCCACCACGCTCGGGCCGCTGATCGGCACGTTGTTCATGTACTATGTCATCGACATCACCAGCGGCTACACCTCCGCCTATCTGCTGATTGTCGGCATCGCCCTCATCCTGCTGGTGCTGTTTTTCCCGAAAGGCATTCTGGGCAGCATCCGCCAGCGCTGGCTCGGGTGGCTGCCATGACTCCGCTTTTGACCACGAAAGGCCTCTCGCGCAACTTTGGCGGCCTGCGCGCCGTCGACAATGTCGATTTCGCACTGATGCCGGGCGAAATCCGCGCCGTCATCGGCCCCAACGGCGCTGGGAAAACCACCTTCGTCAGCTTGGTCAGCGGCCGCATCCAGCCGTCATCGGGCATGATCGTCTTCGATGGCGCCGACATCACCAGCCAGCCGGCCTATGTCCGGGTCCGACAGGGCATCGCCTACACGTTCCAGATCACCAGCGTCTTTGCCAATCTCTCCGCCTACGACAATGTCGCGCTGCCGGTGCAGCGGACCTTGAGCGATGGCCGCTCAAAAGGCGCGGTGCGGGCAGGCGTTATGTCGGCGCTCGACCGCACCGGCCTGGCCGATCGTGCCCTCATGCCGGCCGGGCAGTTGTCCTACGGCCATCAGCGCCTGCTTGAAGTGGCGATGGGCCTGGCACTGGAGCCGCGCCTGCTGATCCTCGACGAGCCGACGCAAGGCCTGGCCGACTCTGAGATCGACAATTTCATCACCTTGGTGCGCGAGATCGCAAAGAACGCCACCGTGCTTTTGATCGAACACAACATGCCTGTCGTCATGCAACTGGCCGACCGCATCACCGTCTTCAACGCCGGCAAGATCCTGGCCGAAGGCACGCCCGAAGCGATCCGCGAGAACGCGGCGGTGCAGGAAGCCTATCTGGGGACCGCCCCATGACCGAAACAAAGTCCGAGGCGTTGGCAATCTCTGGACTGGACTGCTTCTATGGCGAGGTCCAGGTGCTCTATGGCCTCGACCTGGTGTTGAACAAGGGCGAGGTGCTGTGCCTGTTCGGCCGCAATGGCGCCGGCAAGACGACGACGCTGAAGGCGATCATGGGGCTGGTTCCGGCCCGCGCCGGCTCGATCAGGCTCGGCGGCCAGGAATTGACCGGCCTGCCCGCGCATGAAGTGCCGAAGGCGGGCGTCGCCTATGTGCCGCAGGGCAGACGGCTGTTCGCCGAGATGACGGTGGCCGAAAACATCGAGATCGGCCTGATGGCGCGCGGCAAGGGCAAGGCCTTGCGGGAAAACGTCCTCGACCTCTTTCCATTGCTGCGCCAGCGGCTGCGGCAACGCTCGGGCACGCTGTCGGGCGGCGAACAGCAGATGCTGGCCATGGCGCGCGCGCTCTGCCTCGAACCGCAGGTGCTGCTGCTCGATGAGCCGACGGAAGGACTGATGCCGTCGATGATCGCCAAGATCCGCGAGACGGTGTCGACGCTGCGCGACATGGGCGTTTCGACCATCCTGGTCGAGCAACGGGTCGATGCCGTGCTGTCCGTCGCCGACCGCGTTGCCTTCATCGAAAACGGCCGCAACCGCGAGACGGTCGATGTCGAGGAATTGCGCGCCGACCCTTCGGCGGTCAGGCGCTATGTCGGCGTGGGTTGAGATTTACCCTCCCCCTTGTGGGGGTCCGAAGGACGGGCGAGACCCGTGGCTCGCCCCGGCAAGTCGCTGCGAAGCAGCGGGGGTGCGGCGCTGCCCCCACCCGGACCTGCGGTCCGATTTCCCCACAAGGGGGAGGTAAGGGCTTGGCGCCCTTCGCCGGCTCACCCAAAGAACAGAAAGCCCGCGATCAGGAAGGTCGGGATCAGCACCAGGCCCGACCATGCCATATAGCCGAAAAAGCCCGGCATCTTCACGCCGCGATGTCGGGCGATGGCATAGACCATGAAGTTGGGTGCGTTGCCGATATAGGTGTTGGCGCCCATGAACACCGCGCCGGCCGAGATCGCCGCCAGCGTCGAAGCAAATTCCGTCATCAGATGCCGTGGGTCGCCGCCGGCCAGCTCGAAAAACACCAGATAGGTCGGCGCATTGTCGAGGAAGGATGACAGCGCCCCTGTCAGCCAGAAATAGGCGAGGTCGTTGGGCGTGCCCGAGGGCGACGTGACGAGGGCAACCAGCGGCGCCAAGGCGCCGTCATGACCTGCCCTCAGGATGGCAACGACCGGCACGATGCAAATGAAGATGCCGGCAAACAATTTCGCCACCTCCGCGATCGGTCCCCAGTTGAAGCCGTTCGCCTCGCGGTATTCCTTGCGCGAAATGGCAAGTGAAACGAGGGCGAGCGCCAGGATGATGGCGTCGCGCACCAGGTTCTGCAGCTCGAGGCTGACGCCGAGGATGGAAAAGCTCACGCCTGGTTTCCAGGCTGCCGACAGCAGGATGGCGCCGATCACGCCCGCCAGCAGCGGAAGGTTGGCCAAGCCGCGCAGACGCACCTTGGTATCCGGCGTCGGGTCCTTGATCTTCGGCGCACCAGCCTCGCGCCGATGGAGCATGATGTCGATGCCCAGGAAGACGGCCAGCACGGCACCGCCGACGAACAGCGTCTCGCGCCAGAGATTGGCGGTCGTCCAGATGAAGTCGACACCGCGCAGGAAGCCGACGAACAGCGGCGGATCCCCAAGCGGCGTCAGCGAGCCGCCGATGTTGGATACCAGGAAGATGAAGAAGATCACGACATGGGCGTTGAACGGCCTGTTATCGTTGGCGCGGATGATCGGCCGGATCAGGATCATCGAGGCACCGGTCGTGCCGATCACCGAGGCCAGCAGCGCGCCTACCAGCAGCAGGCCGGCATTCACCAGCGGCGTGCCATGGATGTTGCCGGCAACGAGAATGCCGCCCGAAATGGTGAACAGCGCAAACAGCAGGATGATGAACGACATGTATTCGGTGAGCAGCGCATGCAGCACCGCTTCGGTCGCCGAGGGGACACCGAAGGCAAACGCCAGCGGAAGGACCACCAGAGCGCACCAAAGGGCCGTGATCTTGCCGTAGTGATGCTCCCAGACATGAGGAAACAGCAGCGGACCGGTGGCGATCGACAGCAGCAGCCCGGCGAAGGGCAGCGCCCACCACAGCAGCATCGAAGCGCCGGGCAGGCCGTGTTCCTCCGCCGCGAAAGCCTGTGCTGGCAACAGCATCGCGACAGCGATTGCAGCGCCCGCCTTTGTCGCGATCCGCAAAAAGCCCCTCTTGCGCCCCACGGGTCCGGTCAGTCCGACAATGGGTCTTCGAGAGTCACGCCGGCGTCGCGCATGCGCTGCAGCATGGCATTGAGCGAACCGTTGAGATCGATGCCGCGGCAGGCATCGAGCCGCACTGTGGTTTTGAAGCCCTGGCTGACGGCGTCCAGCGCCGAAAATCCGACGCAGAAATCGGTCGCCAGCCCGACCAGCGTCAGCGTGTCGATGCCGCGCTCCCTGAGATAACCGGCAAGGCCGGTCTGTGTCGTGCGGTCATTTTCGAAGAAGGCCGAGTAGCTGTCGATATCAGGCCGAAATCCCTTGCGGATGACGAGCTCGGCCTTGGTCCAGGCGAGGCCGGAATGGAAATCCGAGCCCAGGCTGCCCTGGATGCAGTGGTCCGGCCACAGCGTCTGCTGGCCGTACGGCATCTCGATCATGGTGAAGGGCTGCGCGCCCGGATGGCTGGAAGCGAAGCTGGAGTGACCGGCAGGATGCCAGTCCTGCGTCAGCACGACATGGTCGGTTCGCCGGATCAGGTCGTTGACCAGCGGCACGATCTCGTCGCCGCCGGCAACCGCCAGCGCGCCGCCGGGACAAAAGTCGTTCTGCAGGTCGATGACGACAAGCGCTTCGTCGGCCATGGGCTTTCCTCTTCCGTATGCAGGCTCCAGTGGAAAATACCGCTGACGCGACCGGACGCAGAAACTTGACCAGATGGCCGGCGGCGTCAACCTCTCGCGACATAACAAATGCGTGCCGGTCGGGCCGCTGCAAACTCGGGCTTTGACAAATCCTGCCGTCTTGATATCATTTGCATACGAATGAATTTTCCCGGCGTCGATGCCGGCAGGGCCTTTCGAAACACCGGTTTCTGGAAGACCTCTTTTGGAAGGCAAAGCGTGATCCGTTACGCGAAACCCACCTCGGTCGACGAAGCGCTCGCTTTGCTTGGCGAGGACGCCTGGCGCATCCTTGCCGGCGGCACCGATTTCTATCCGGCACAAGGCAGCAAACCCGTCCGGGACAATGTCCTCGACATTAACGGCCTGGCGGCGCTGCGCGGCATTGCCGAGACGAGCGACCATTTCGTCATCGGCGCGCGCACGACCTGGACCGACATCGTCCGCCACCCCTTGCCGCCGGCCTTCGATGCCTTGAAACAGGCGGCGCGCGAGGTCGGCTCGGTGCAGATCCAGAACGTCGCCTCGGTCACGGGCAATCTCTGCAACGCATCGCCGGCCGCCGACGGCGTGCCGGCCCTGCTGGTCCTCGACGCCGAGGTCGAGCTGCGCTCGGTGGCAGCCACGCGGCACCTGCCGCTGCAGGACTTCATTCTCGGCAACCGCCGCACGGCTCTGCTGCCCGGTGAGATGGTGACGGCCATCCGCGTGCCGAAGCCCAGCGGCACGTCGGCTTTCGTCAAGCTCGGCGCCCGGCGCTATCTCGTCATTTCCATCGCCATGGTGGCGGCGCGTCTGGTCGTCGAGGATGGCCTTGTCAGTGACGCCGCTGTCGCCGCCGGCTCCTGCTCGGTGGTGGCCAGGCGGCTGGCCGGCGTCGAAGCCGCGCTTCGCGGGCTGCCGGTGGACGGCGGACTTGCCGACGCGGTCCTGGCCGCGACGATGGCTGAACTGTCGCCCATCGCCGATGTGCGCGGCAGCGTCGAATACCGGCTCGATGCGGTGCGCGAGATCGTTGCCCGCGCCGTGCTTGCGGCTGTGGGGCGGACGACTGGCGACGAGGTGGCCGCGGCATGAGCCAGGTTCGACCTGAAGCAAGCGAAGCCCTGCCGGATCTGGGCGCCATCCGGCCTGGCTTTGGCGCTGAGTGCGCCGATATCGCCTTCGAGGTCAACGGGACCGCCGTCTCGGTCAATGTGCCGCCGCTGCGCCGGCTGTCCCTGGTGCTGCGCGATGAATTGCTGCTGACCGGCACCAAGGTCGGCTGCGATGCCGGCGACTGCGGCGCCTGTACGGTGCTGGTCGACGGCGATTCCGTCTGCGCCTGCCTGATGCCGGCTGCGTCCGTCGCCGGCGCATCGGTGACAACAGTCGAAGGGCTTGCCAACGGTCGGCTGTCGGCGTTGCAGGCCTCTTTCCTCGCCCACGGCGCCGCGCAGTGCGGGATCTGCACGCCCGCCCTGTTGGTTGCGGCGACGGCGTTGCTGGAGAAAAAGGCGAGCCCCACCGAGGTCGAGGTACAGGACGCGCTCGGCGGAATTCTGTGCCGCTGCACCGGCTACCGGAAGATCATTGCGGCGGTGATGGATGCCTCGCTGCAGGCAGCAAGCCTGGATTTCCGCTTGCCTCGATCCGGCCATGCGATCGGCTCCTCGCCGATCAGGCTAGACGGCGTGCCGAAGGTTACCGGGGCTGAGAAATTCGGCGGCGATTCCTTCCCCGCCGATGCGCTGGCCGTGCTGGTGGTCCGCTCGCCGCATTATCACGCCAGCTTCGCTTTCGGTGACCTCGACGGCTGGGTGAAGGCACATCCCGGTGTCGCCGGCGTCTTCACCGCCGCCGACATTCCGGGAAAAAACTATTTCGGCGTCATCGGCCCGTTCGCCGACCAGCCGGCGCTGGCTGAGGGGTTTGCCCGCCTTCGCGGTGAGGCGGTGGCGCTGGTCGCTGGCGAGCGCGAGGCGATGCTCGATATCGACTTGTCGGATTTTCCGATCCGCTGGACCGAATTGCCGCATGTTCTCCAATCCTGCGAAGCGCGCGCTGGCGGTGCCAAGCTCATTCATGAGAACCGGCCGGCAAACCTCCTGACCTCCGGCTTCGTCGAACGCGGCGATCCGGAAGGTGCCCTTGCCGGTTCTGCTTTCACCGTGTCCGGCGCCATCGACACCTCCTATGTCGAGCACGCCTATATCGAGCCGGAGGCCGGCCACGCCTATGTGGACGGCGACACGCTGGTCGTCATCGCCTGCACGCAAGCGCCTTACATGGACCGCGACGAGACAGCAAAAGTGCTTGGCCTTGCCGTCGACAAGGTGCGCATCGTGCCGACGGCGACCGGCGGCGGTTTCGGCTCCAAACTCGACGTTTCGCTGCAGCCGCTGATCGGCCTTGTTGCGCTGAAGACGGGGCGGCCGGCGGCACTTGCCTACACCCGCACCGAATCGATGATGTCGACCACCAAGCGCCATCCGGCCGAAATGAAAGCGACCATCGGCGCCGATGCCGATGGCCTTGTCACCGGCATGATCTTCGAAGGTGACTTCAACACCGGCGCCTATGCAAGCTGGGGCCCTACCGTGGCCAACCGCGTGCCGGTGCACGCCTCCGGACCCTACGCGACGCCGAACTACCGCGCCGAAGGCCGCGCCATCCACACCCATGGGCCGATCTCCGGCGCCTTCCGTGGCTTCGGCGTACCGCAGGCGACCATCATGCAGGAGACGCTCTACGACGAGCTGGCCGGCAAGCTCGGTATGGACCGGCTCGACTTTCGCTTGAGGAACTGCCTTCGGAACGGTTCCGAAACGGTTACCGGGCAGCGATTGGACTCCGGCGTCGGCATTGCCGAATGCCTCGAATCGTTGCGGCCGCATTGGGTGCGCGCGATGGCTGACGTGGAGGCGTTCAACGGTGCCAACTCGGGTAGAAAGCGGGGTGTTGGCGTCGCGTCCTGCTGGTATGGCTGCGGCAACACCTCGCTGCCCAATCCGTCGACAATCCGGGTCGGCATCGCGGCTGACGGCACGGTCATCCTGCACCAGGGCGCCGTCGATATCGGCCAGGGTTCGAACACGGTAATCGCCCAGATCTGTGCCGACGCGCTTGGCCTGCCGCTGGAGAGATTCCGGCTGAAAAGCGCCGATACGGCGATCAGCCCCGATGCCGGCAAGACCTCGGCCTCGCGCCAGACCTTCGTCACCGGCAAGGCGGCCGAAAAGGCTGGCCGCGCCTTGCGCGAAAAGATCCTGCGCTTCGCCAATGTTTCGGAAAAAGCCGCTCTGCAACTGGACGGTTCGGCGATCGTCATCGGCGAGGGCGAAGCCACCCGCCGCATCGATCTCGCCACATTGGATGTGGATGCCGAAGGCTTCGTCTTCCGCGCCGAGGAGACCTATGACCCGCCGACGCTGCCGCTCGACGCCAAAGGCCAGGGCAAACCCTACGCCGTTTACGGCTATGGCGCGCAGATCGCCGAACTGGAGGTCGACCTCAAGCTCGGCACGGTGAAGCTGATCAAGATCACCGCCGCGCACGATGTCGGCAAGGCGATCAACCCGCTGCTGGTCGAAGGCCAGATCGAAGGCGGCATCGCGCAAGGCATCGGCATGGCGCTGATGGAGGAGTACATCCCCGGCCGCACCGAGAATTTGCACGACTATTTGATCCCGACCATTGGCGACGTGCCGCCGATCGAGACCATTTTGATAGAAGTTCCGGATCCGGAAGGACCCTTCGGCGCCAAGGGACTTGGCGAGCATGTGCTGATCCCGACGGCGCCGGCGATCCTCAACGCCATCCGCCACGCCACCGGTGTTCTGGTCACCAAGGTCCCGGCGACGCCGACGCGTATACGCGCCGGCATCCGCGAAAAAGATCGCATCCGCGAAAAGGAGGCACGCCGATGAGCGAGCTTGCCGAACGCTTCGAGACCCATGATCCCGGCGAGAAGCTGGTGGCGGAGAAGATCCGCTGCGATGCCTGCCCGGTGATGTGCTACATATCAGATGGGCGCACCGGCGCCTGCGACCGCTACGGCAATGTCGGCGGCAGGATCGTGCGGATGGACCCGCTGACCATCCTCGACCACGCGGCCGAGGCCGGCGCGGCAATCGTGCCATTCGTTGCCGAGGGCGAGGCGTGGGACGGCGAACTGGTCAACACCGGCCGCCGCTTCGTCACGGCAATAGGCGCCGGCACCACCTATCCCGACTACAAGCCGGCCCCGTTCATCGTCAGCCAGGAAGTCGAGGGCGTCGATCTCGTCACCGTCGTCACCGAGGGCATTTTTTCGTACTGCGGCGTCAAGGTGAAGATCGACACCGACCGTCACCTCGGTCCCGAGACGGCTATTGTGCGATCGCAAGGCGAGGCGATCGGCCATGTCACGACAGGCGAGTATGGCTCGCAGATGCTGTCGCTGGGCGGCGTGCATCACCTGACCGGCGGCTCCAAGGCCGAGGGACGCGCCACCTGCGACGCGCTGCTCCATCTGTGCAACCGCAAGCCGGTGGAACTGGCCATCGACGGTGGCGCCACCATCATCGTCGAAGCCGGCAAACCACCAGTCATCGACGGCAAGCAGGAGCACCGCATGCGTGTCGGCTGCGGCTCGGCGACCATCGGCATGTTCGCCACGCAATGGCGCGGCCTGGTCGATGAAGTGGTGGTGGTCGACGACCACATCACCGGCGTCGTCTCGGAGCACCAGGCCGGCAAGGTGCTGGGCTGGCAGGATACCGGCATCAAGATCATCGGCCGCCGGTCGACACCGGGCCGCTATTTCAAGGTCTCCGAGCCCGGCCTCGGCTGGGGCGGCACCAGCATTTCCGACCCGCTGTCGATCCTCGGCGAGTGGAATGCCAAGAGGGGCGCGCGGCCGGGCCTGTCATTGCTGATGGTTTCGACCACCGGCGAGCAGTTCGCCTATTACGAGCTCGATGACGAGCTGAAACCGGTGCAAAAACCTTTCCCCGAACGGCTGCAAAAGTCGGTCGGCCTGATCGAGGACAATTGCGAGCCGGCTTTGTGCACGGTGCTGTTCATTGGCGGCGCCGGCGGTTCGTTGCGCGCAGGCGTCACCGAAAACCCGGTCAATCTCACCCGCTCGGTTCAGGGCCTGACCACCTATGTCACGGTCGGCGGCGCGCCGGTCTATGTCTGGCCGGGCGGCGGCATCACGCTGATGGTCGATGTCACCAGAGTGCCTGAAGGTGCCTTCGGCTATGTGCCGACGCCAGCGCTGGTGGCGCCTATCGAATTCACGCTGCGCCGCGACGACTATGTCAGGCTCGGCGGGTACGAGGCCGAGATCCGCAGCGTCGAGGATATTGTCGCAAAAGGCGGTGAGTACCTGAATCCGCGCCGCGGCACAGGCGCCGAAGCCAACAATCCATGGCCGCCACTGGCGCAGCTACGTCGTGCCGGCTCGAACGGGGCCGGGTGATGTCTGGCTCGCGAACGATGCCCGGCCCGCAAGCGCATTGGCTGCAGGACGGCAAGCGACTGCATCTCAACCACGGGCCGATCGATCTGATCGTCGAGGCCTTTGGCGACGCGGATGAGTGTCGTGCCGCTTACGCGCAAGCTGTCACGCGCTTCCAGACGATCCTGATGGAGTTGGTCGAGGAACTCCCAGAATTGCGGCTCCCGGCGTTTTTCCTGGCGCCGCGCACCTTCGCCGGCCCGACGGCGCGCCGCATGGAAGCAGCCGTCATGCCCCTGGCGGAATGTTTCATAACACCTATGGCCGCCGTCGCAGGATCGGTAGCCGACGAAATGCTTGCCGCATTGCTTGCCGGTCGCAAGCTCGAGCGCGCCTATGTCAACAATGGCGGCGACTGCGCGCTCCATATCGGCAAGGGCCAGTCGATGGGTCTGGCGGTCGCCGGCACCGGCAACGGCATGGCCGACCGAATCACGATCCGCGCGGAAAATGACGTTCGCGGCGTTGCCACCAGCGGCTGGCGTGGCCGCTCCTTCTCGCTTGGCATTGCCGACGCCGTCACCGTGCTGGCGCGGACTGGCGCCGAAGCCGATGCGGCGGCGACGCTCATTGCCAACGCGGTGGACCTGCCCGGCAATCCGGCCATCAAGCGCATTCCCGCGCACGAACTGTCGCCCGACAGCGATCTAGGCGTGCGCCTGGTAACCCAAGGCGTCGGCACGCTTGCACTTGGCGAGGTGGCGCGGGCGCTGGACAATGGCCTTGCCGTCGCCGAAGACTTTCGCCGGCGCGGCCTGATCGCCGGATCGGCGCTGTTTCTTGGCGGTGAGATCCGCATCAGCGGCTCGGTTGCGATTGCCGCGCCCAACAAAAGTTCGAGGGAGGAAGTTGCCCATGCCTGAGTTTCCGATCCGCAAGATCGCGGTGCTGACCGAAGAGATCTTTCACGAGGGCGGCCCAGTTGCCAAAGTGCCGCGCCGCCGCGCCGCCGCCATGGCGCTGGTCAAGAACCCATTCGCCGGGCGCTATGTCGAAGACTTGCAGAGCGCCATGGACGATCTGAAGCCGCTCGGCCTGCTGCTTGCCGACCGGCTGATCGCGGCGCTCGGCGGCGACGTCAAGCAGATCGACGGCTACGGCAAGGGTGCCATTGTCGGCACGGCGGGTGAGCTGGAACACGGCGCGCTTTGGCATGTGCCCGGCGGCTACGCCATGCGCGAGCGGCTCGGCGACGCCAAGGCGATCGTGCCGTCGGCGAAGAAGGTCGGCGCTTTCGGTTCGAAGCTCGACGTGCCGCTCGGCCACATCAACGCCGCCTATGTGCGCAGCCATTTCGACGCCATGGAGGTCGGCATCTCCGATGGTCCGCGCCCCGACGAAATCCTGTTCTGCCTCGCCATGACCTGTGGCCCGCGCATCCACAATCGCATGGGTGGTCTCGCGGCCGATGACATCAAAGCCTGGGATGGCTTGCGGTGAGCGGCGAGGATAATCTGCTCAAGCTGGTCGAGGTCGAGGCGCCGGACGACCAGGATTACCTCCTGCAGGAACAGGTCGGCTTCATCCTGCGCAAGGCGCATCAGCGCCATGTCGCGATCTTTGCCGCGCATATCGGCGACCTGACGCCGCCGCAATTTGCAGCACTTGCCAAGCTGCGTGACGTCGGCGAGACCTCGCAGAACCAACTCGGCACGCTGATCGCCATGGATGCGGCGACGGTGAAGGGTGTCATCGACCGGCTGAAGGCGCGCGGCCTGGTCGAGCTCTCCAAGCATGAGGTCGACAAAAGGCGGCTGCTGGTCAATCTGACCGCGGAAGGCCGCGATGCGATCGAGCGCCTGATCCCGCTGGCCCGCGAGATAACCCAGGAAACGCTGGCGCCGCTCTCGGCCAAGGAGATCGCCACCTTCATGAAGCTGCTGGTGAAGCTGGCTTAGGTGCGGCGGCAAGGTCCCTTCCTCTCCCTCCGGAGGGGGGAGAGGTGGCGCTGCGAAGCAGCGACGGAGTGGGGGAACCACCTGGCAACCGACGCCAACGGATATTGAAAGGGAACCAAGGCGCAAGAATCTTCCTGCACCGCGCCAAGGGTCGACCCCCACTCCGTCGAGCTGCGCTCGACACCTCTCCCCCGATCGACGGGGGAGAGGAAGGGTGCCAAGCTGTCCCTGGGACGAAGAACCTGGACTTTGGGCCGGCGCTTATCTCCCGTGAAAACTTACAGCCCGTTGTCCTTCAGCACCTTGGCTGCATTTTCCTTGGTGATCTTCTCGGTCGGCAGAGTGATGGTCTTTTCGACCTTCTCGCCGTTGAGGAACTTGATCGCCTGCCGCAGGCCTTCGGCGCCCGGGGTCACATAGGTGAAGGTCGCCGTCAGCTCGCCCTTGTTGACCATCTGCACGCCTTCGTTGGGCAGACCGTCGATGCCGATGAACTTGATGTCCTTCTCGCGGCCGACATCCTTGGCGGCGAGATAGGCGCCATAGGCCATCGGGTCGTTGTGGCCGTAAACGAGATCGATCTTCTCGTTGCTCTTCAGCGCGTTGGCCATCAGATTATAGGCTTGGTCCTGCTTCCAGTCGCCCGACTGCTGGTCGAGCAGATATTTGATGCCCGGTTCCTTGTCGGTGAACTCGTGGAAGCCGTCATGGCGGTCATGCGCCGGCTGGGTGCCCATGCCGCCCCAGATCTCGACGACGTTGCCTGAAGCCTTGCCCTTGCCGCCAAGCAGCTCGACGGCATATTCGCCGGCCGCGCGGCCGATCAGCGCGTTGTCGCCGCCGACGAACTGCGTGTAGTCCTTGGTGTCGACATTGCGGTCGAGTACGAAGACCGGGATCTTGGCGTCGATCGCCTGCTGCACGACGCCGGTCAGGCCGGCCGATTCCTTCGGTGACACCAACAGGGCATCGACCTCCTGACGGATCAGGTTCTCGACATCGGCGACCTGCTTTTCGGTCTTGTCCTCACCGTCGGTGATGATCAGCTCGACCTCGGGATGCTTGGCGGCTTCGGCCAGGATGTCCTTGTTGAACTGCGCGCGCCAGGGCTCGATGGTCGTCACCTGCGAGAAACCGATCTTCCACTTCTTGTCCTGGGCGAAGGCATTGCCGGTGGTCAGAAGCGCGGTGGTGGTCAGCAGTGCCGCAGTCACGGCGGCAAGCTTCAGTATGTCACGTCGTTTCATTTTTTGTTTCCTCCGAGATTGAGAGACGGTGTCTCTTGCGACGGCCGCTTTGCCGCGACCGTTTCCTTGTGCGCCGATAGCCCGCCGGGCAGGCGCAGATAGGCCAGGAGATCACCGGCATTGCGCTCCTGCACGAGCACGGTGCCGATGATGATCATCCCCTTCAGCACCAGCTGAAGGTTCGAATTGATGTTGTGGAGCTGCAATATGTTGGAGAGCAGGCCGAAGATCAGCACGCCGCAGAACGTGCCGATGAGGCTGCCGCGCCCGCCCATCAGGCTGGTGCCGCCGATGACCACGGCGGCGATGGCGTCGAGCTCAAGCCCGGCGCCGGCATCCGGCTTGCCTTGCCGGTACTGTGCGACATAGAGCACGGCGGCGATGCCGGCGAGCAGCCCGGAGACGGCATAGGTGGCGATCTTGACGCGGCCGGCGGCGATGCCGGAGAGGCGCGCCGCCTCCTCGTTGCCGCCGATGGCATAGACATAGCGGCCGAACGGCGTGAAGCGCAGCACCGCGCCATAGATCAGGATGGCGCCGAGGAAGAACAGGCCCGGCATCGGGATGACGCCGAACACCAGCGAGCGCAGGATCTCGAAATCGGCGGTCGCGTTGGAGCCGGTATAGACCGGCAGCACCGCATTGTTCTGGCCGGCGGTCAGCCGTGCGATGCCGAGCGCCGTCACCATCATCGCCAAGGTGACGATGAAGGGCTGCAGCCGTCCGGCAACGATGATGAAGCCGTTGAGCGCGCCGAACAGCAAGCCGACGCATGGCGCCACCAGCAGCACGCCGAGCACGCCGAATTTCGGCTCGATCTGCGGCAGCAGAAACCACAGCGACAGGCAGCACAGGACCACGCCGACGACGGCGGGCGTGATCAGGCCGCGAATCCCGTCCAGCTTGATGTCGCGGACAATGTCGGCGCCGGCGCGGAATTTTGCAAGGTTCTGGAAGACGAAGCGGGTGACGACGAAACCGAGGCAAAGCGCCACCAGGGCGACGGTCGGCACGCCCAGCACGACGCCCGGCGTCACGCCGGGGACCGTCAGCAGCATGGCGCAGACCACCGAGCAGATCGCCATCAGCGAGCCGACGGAGAGATCGATGCCGCCGGTGATGATGACAGCCGTCATGCCGGTGGCGATCAGGCCGGTGGTCGACACCTGGCGCAGCACGTCGAGCAGATTGCCGTAGGAGAGGAAGATGTTGTTGCCCTTCGAGCTCATCGGCGAGCCCAGCACGCCGATCAGGAAGATGGCGATCAGGCCCCAATAGAGCTTGGTCCGGGACAGGAGCTTCAGGGCAGTCATGCGGCCGGTCTCGATATGGTCCGGCGCGGTGCGGCGAGGCGCATGATGGCCTCCTCGCTTGCCGCGTCGCGGGAAAGAATGCCTGTCTGGCGGCCATCGGCCATCACCAGGATGCGGTCGGAGAGATGCAGCAGCTCCGGCAGCTCGGAGCTGATGACGGCAATGGCGAGGCCGTCGCGCGCCAGCTTGAAGATCAAGTCGTAGATCTCGCGCTTGGCGCCGACATCGATGCCGCGCGTCGGCTCGTCCAGCAGCAGCACCCTTGGCCTGGTCGCCAGCCATTTGCCGATGACGACCTTCTGCTGGTTGCCGCCCGACAGCGTGCCGGCGGGCTGGTCGATGTCCCGGCAGCGGATGCCGAGCGCCTTGACCGCCTGCCGCGCCAACCCCTGCTCGCCGGCCAGCGAGCGGATGCCGAAGCGGGCCAGCGACCCGACCAGCGGCAGCGCGACATTGTCGGTGATCGATGCCTGCAGATGCAGGCCTTGCGTCTTGCGGTCCTCGGTAACCAGCGCAATGCCCAGCCGCCTCGCATCGCGGGGCGAACGGATATCCACGGGCCGGCCGTCTACATGGATTTGGCCACCGGTGCGGCCGTCGCTCGAGCCGAAGATCGCCTCCAGGATCTCGGTGCGGCCCGAACCCAGCAGCCCGCCAATGCCGAGGATTTCTCCGGCGGCAAGATCGAAGCCGACGCCGTCGATCACCGTGCGCCAGCCATGCGCATCGGGCTTCGACAGCGACAGGTTTTCGACCGAAAGCACGATCTCGCCACTGATGTTGCGCTCTTCCTGGGAGGAAGCGAGCAGGTTGCGTCCGACCATCGCCGAAATGATCGCATCTTCGTCGAGCCTGGCCATCGGCTCGGTCAGCACATGGCGGCCGTCGCGAAACACGGTGACGCGGCTGGCCAGATGCATGACCTCGTCGATGCGGTGCGAGATGTAGACGATGGCGACACCGCTCTCGGCGAGCTGGCGGATGATGCGGAACAGCCGCTGGCATTCGGCCGGCGACAGCGCCGAGGTCGGCTCGTCCATTATCAGGATGCGTGCCGACATCGACAGTGCCTTGGCGATCTCGACCAGCTGCTGCTCGCCGACACGCAAGGCGCCGACGCGGGCTTGCGGATCGAGTTCGATGCCGAGCCGCTGCAACAAAGCACCCGCCGCGCGGCTGCTTGCCTTGCGGTCGACGATCAGCCCGGCGATCAGCTTCTCGCGGCCGAGGAAGATGTTGTCGGCGACGCTGAGCTCGGGAACGAGATTGAGCTCCTGGTGGATGATGGCGATGCCGGCATCCTCGGCATCACGCACGCCGGCGAAGCTGACGGGGCGGCCATCGACGCTGATCGTGCCTTCATAGCCGGTGTAGACGCCGGAGAGGATCTTCATCAGCGTCGACTTGCCGGCGCCGTTCTCGCCCATCAAGGCATGAACCTCGCCGCGCCGCAGCTCGAAGCCGACATCGACCAGAGCGGCGATGCCGCCGAAGCTCTTGGAGATGCGCTCGGCGCTCAGAACTGCGTCCGACCGATCGGCAACACCGTGCTGCGGGGAAAGGGAACTGCTCTCTTGCATGACAATGGCGGCCTCCCTTCCGTCGTCGTCAACTTCCCGCAAACGCTAATCTAAACGTTTCGATCATGTCAAGCCGATATAGGGTGTCGTAAGTTTGATGCATTTCGATTCTTGCTTAAAAGGACAGGATTCCGTACGTATTGACCGGCAAGGGTGGCGAAACGTTTCGAAAATGACAGCATCAGGGCAAAAGAAACACCGGAAATCCACCGCCCCCACCATGCTGCATGTGGCTGAAGCGGCGCGTGTTTCTGTCGCCACCGTTTCGGCGCTGATCAATGGCACGGCGACGGTCAGCCCGGAGCTTAGCCATCGCATCGAACAGGCGATCCGCGATATCGGCTACAAGCGCAACGCGATCGCCCGCAGCCTGAAGATGGGCACGACCCGCACGATCGGACTGACCGTGCCGCACATCACCAACCCATTCTTCACCGATGTCGTCTCGGTCATCCAGCAGGCCTTCGACCGGGCCGGCTATGCCGTCATGCTGTGCTGCACCGACGAGGATTTGAACACCCAGGACGATCAGATCAAGCTGCTGCTCGATCGCATGGTCGACGGGCTGATCGTGGCGCGCGTCGGCGACGGCGCGATTCTCAAGCGGATCGTCGACGACGCCAACGTGCCTGTCGTGCTGCTCGATCGCATCTGCAAAGGCGTCGACACCGATGCGGTGGTGTTGGACAACCAGCGCGCGGTGTTCGACGCCATCACCTATCTGATCAATCTCGGCCACCGGCGCATCGGCTACATCACCGGCACGTCGGATATTTCGCCGATGCATGACCGCATGGCGGGCTATCGCGAGGCGCTTCACGCCGCCGGCCTGCCGATCGCGGAGGAGCTGATCCGCTTCGGCAATTTCCACGAGATCGACGGCTACAACGCCACCATGCAGATGCTTTCCTCGCATGATAGGCCAAGCGCGATCTTCTCGGCCAACAACCCGATGGTGATCGGCACCATGAAGGCGATCCGCGACATCGGCCTGTCCTGCCCGGAAGACATTTCGGTCGCCTGTTTCGACGACTTTCCATGGTCCGACGTGTTCCAGCCGCAGCTGACCACGGTCGCCCAACCGGTACAGGCGATCGGCGAACAGGCCGCCAATCTGCTTCTCGACCGCCTCGCCGGCAACAGGGATGCCCCGCCGCGCAAGCTTTTGCTCAAGGGCCGATTGATGATCCGCAATTCATGCCGCCCGCTGGGAGCGATGGCGCAGAGCGTGAGCGCATAGTCTTTCGCCAGCGTATATTCGTACCGGGACTTGTCAGGCCGCCTGCGACAGGGATTTGTGCGCCTCGGCCAGGATCTCGAACGACCGCACCCGCGCCGCATGATCAAACATCTGCGCGGTGACCATCAGTTCGTCGGCGCCGGTGCGGCGCACGAAGGCATCGATGCCTTCCCGAACCGTTTCCGCGGAGCCGACGACGGCGCAGGACAATGCCTGGCCGAGCATTGTCTTTGCCATCGGATCGAGATCGCGGTCATAGTTCTCGACAGGTGGCGGCAGCCGGCCGGCCCGGCCGGTGCGCAGATTGACGAAAGCCTGTTGCAGCGAGGTGAACAACAGACGGGCCTCCGCATCGGTGGGTGCGGCAAAGACATTGAGGCCAAGCATGACATGCGGCTTGTCGAGCTGCTCGGATGGCTGGAAGCGCGAGCGGTAGACATCCAGCGCGTGATCCAGCTCCGCCGGCGCGAAATGCGAGGCGAAGGCGTAGGGCAGGCCGAGCATGGCGGCGAGCTGCGCGCCGTAGAGGCTGGAGCCAAGAATCCAGACCGGCACGTCCTGGCCTTCGCCGGGTACGGCGCGGATGCGCTGGCCTTCCTCGGCCGGCTGGAAATAGCCCATCAACTCGACGACATCCTGCGGGAAATTGTCGACCCCGGCCTCGAGATTGCGGCGCAAGGCGCGGGCGGTGCCCATATCCGTGCCGGGCGCCCGGCCGATGCCGAGATCGATGCGGCCCGGATGCAAGGCGGCCAGCGTGCCGAACTGCTCGGCAATCACCAGCGGCGAATGGTTGGGCAGCATGATGCCGCCGGCGCCGACGCGAATGGTCTTGGTGCCGCCGGCGACATGGGCAATGACGACTGCCGTGGCGGCGCTGGCGATACCCGGCATGTTGTGATGCTCGGCCAGCCAGAAACGCTTGTAGCCCAGGCGCTCGGCATGGCGGGCGAGATCGAGCGAGTTGGCCAGCGACTGCGAGGCATCGCTGCCTTCGACGATCGGCGACAGGTCGAGAACGGAAAGGTCGGTCATGAACGGGGTGTCCTGTGTCAGGACCGCATGTAGGAAGCGCCCGGCGATGCCGCAAATTCAAAAATATTGATCAGCCTTTGGAAGCTTCGATGTCGGCAGCGTCGTCCTCCTCGAGGGCGGCCGTGTGCTGCGCGGCGAGAAAATTGCCGACATGGCTGAGCCCGTCGAAATGATCGCAGAACACCTTGATGACGACCAGCAGGGGCACCGCCATCAGAGCGCCGACGAAGCCCCACAACCATGACCAGAAGGCGATGGCGATGAAAATCGCCACGGCGTTGATCTCGAGGCGCCTGCCGACCACCATCGGTGTGACAAACTGGCCTTCGACGATGTCGCACAAGATCACGAAGGCCGGCGCCAAAAGCGCGTAGAAGATGGTATCGAAGCTGATCAGCGCCATGATCGTGACCAGCACGATGGTGATCAGCGCTCCGACGTAGGGCAGGAAGTTGAGCAGGGCGGCAGCGACGCCCCAGACCAGCGGATTTGGCATGCCGAGCGCCCACAGACCAAGAGCGATGACCGTGCCGAGGCCGGCATTGATGATGGTGACGGTGAGCAGATAGTGCGAGATTTCGCGCTCGACGTCATAGACGACGCGCAGCGCCCGCTTCTTTTCGCTGAGGCTGGCGAAGGACTGGATGATCTTTTCATAGAACATCGTGCCGGAGGCGAGCAGGAACAGCGACAGCACGAAGATGATGGTGAGACCTGTTCCCGCCGATAGGATGTTGCTGGCGGCCGCCGACAGGATGCCGGACTGCGCCACCGCCACCTTCTGGATACCCGACTCCTGCGAGGTCTCGGTCAGCTGTTCGATCTGGTGCGAAATCTGCATGATCTTCTCGAACGGCTGGCGCAATTGCGCCAGCCGTTCGGTGAGCTTCTGGCCGATCGACGAGGTGTTGTTGATTAGATCGATGATCGGGCTGCTGAGCAGATAGCCGGCCGTGGCGAACACACAGATGGACAACACCACCAAGAGGGTTGCCGAGATCACTTCGGGGATGCCGTGCTTGCGCAGGAGCCGAACGATCGGCGTCAGCGTCAGCGCAAGCAGGAATGCCAGCATGACCGGCATGAAGAAGGCGCGGGCGAAGTAGAGCGCATAGATAGCCATGAAAAGGAAGATGCCGATCAACAACGAACGCATCAGACGCGTGTCGGCGCGAGCCGCGGCACGCGATTCCGGTTCATCGGAAATCTCCTGACCCCAGGCAGTGGGTTCGGTTTTCATAGTCACCCCTCAAGCCGGCGCCCCTTCGCACGGCAACAGCCCAAGGAACGCGGAGTTACGGGCGAGGGTTCCATGAGCCGGCTTCGGGATCGAGGCCGCTCGCACCGGACTCCGGGTCAGGCGACGGGCGCTGCCGGTGCCGGCTCAGCCTTGGCTGTTTCCTTGCGCACGATCGGCGCCACCCTGGTGCCGTAGAGTTCGATCGCCTTCATGATCTTGGCATGCGGCATGGCGCCGATCGCCATCTGCAGCAGGAAGCGGTCGTTTTTGAAGATCTTGTGCTGGGCGACGATCTTTTCAGCCACTTGCTCGGGACTGCCGACGAACAACGCGCCGTTCGGGCCGCGCGACTGGTCGAAATGCTCCCGCGATGTCGGACCCCAGCCGCGCTCGCGGCCAATGCGGTTCATCACCTCCGCCTGCGGGCCGTAAAAATCGTCGGCCGCCTGCTCGCTCGTCTCGGCGATGAAGCCGTGCACGTTGATGCTGGTGGCGAGGCCCGCCGGATCACTACCGGCGCGCTTGGCGGCTTCGCGATAGAGATCGAACAGCGGCGCGAAACGCGCCGGCTCGCCGCCGATGATGGCAAGCGCCAGCGGCAGGCCGAGCGCGCCCGCGCGGGCGGCGGATTGCGGCGTGCCGCCTATGGCGATCCAGACCGGCAGCCTGTCCTGGAAGGGCCTGGGATAAACGCCGCGATCGTTGATCGGCGCCCGCAGATTGCCTGACCAGGTGACCGTCACGCTATCGCGGATGGCAAGCAGCAGGTCGAGCTTTTCGGCGAACAGCTCGTCATAGTCCTCAAGGTTGTAGCCGAACAGCGGGAAGGATTCGATGAACGAGCCGCGCCCGGCCATGATCTCGGCGCGGCCGCCCGACAGGAGGTCGAGCGTGGCAAATTGCTGGAAAACGCGCACCGGGTCATCGGAAGACAGAACGGTGACCGCGCTGGTCAGCTTGATGCGCTTCGAACGCTCGGCCGCCGCGGCCAGGGCCACGACCGGTGCGGAGGCGGCATAGTCGGGCCGATGATGCTCGCCGAGGCCAAAGACGTCGAGGCCGACCTGATCGGCCAGCTCGACCTCCTCGATCAGGTTGCGCAGCCGCTCATGCGGGCCAATGGCGCCGGGGCCCGGTTGCGGGCTGACGTCAGCGAAGGTGTAGAGACCGAGTTCCATCTAATGTCATCCTGATGTTGGAATTTGCCGCTAGACGTAGCCATCCGCCAACCTCGCCGCCAGAGGGGCGACGGTGAACAGTGCATGTCGTTTTCGGTCGAAAAGGCGTCTCCCGACTGCAACAGCCGACAATTTCATGGCTGCCATGCCGTTTTGGCGCTTGAACTCTCGGTTTTCGCGCGTATGTAAGCGTCGCGAATTGACTTCAGGGAAGTGGACTTGGCTATCTACAGGGAAAAAGACGTTTTCGAGCGGCGCAACGCCGCAAACGAGGCAAAGAAGGCGCTCCTCGAGCGCTTCAAGGCAAAGCCGGCGGCGGATGATCCCGCAGTGCTGGCGCGGCAGGCTGAACGCAAGGCGATCCTTGCGGCCCGCGAAATCCGCGAGGCCGAAAAGGCCCGGCTGAAGCAGGAGAAGCTGGCACGCGAGGCGGTCGAGAAGGCCGAGCGCGAGGCAGCAGCCGAGGCGGCACGTATCGCCGCCGAGGAAGCAGCACAGGCTGAGGCCAAGATTCGGGAATCCGAAGAGAACGAGCGCATCGCCCGTTTTCTGGCCGACGAAGCCGAGCGCAAGGCCAAGCGTGACGCGCGTTATGCGGCACGCAAGCAGCGCACCGGCAGGACGCCGCCGGGCTTCTCCGCCCGCTAGCCTCAAGGTACGAAGCAATCTGCTTCGAGAATCAGGGTCGCCTCACAGCGGCCCTGATTGTGTTTGTCCTATGCATGTCGCCCGAAAGTGGTCCCGGTTTTGGGAGGACGACATGCATAAAACAAGAAGCGCTGTTGATCAGGCGGCGAACTTCAGCCCCATGATGCCGCAGACGATGAGCGCGATGCAGGCCAGCCTGATCGCGGTGGCTGGTTCGCCGAGCAGCCAGATGCCGAGCAGTGCGGTACCGACGGTGCCGATGCCGGTCCACACCGCATAGGCAGTGCCGACGGGCAGCGCCTTCAGCGCCAGGCCGAGCAGAGTGAGGCTGACGACCATCGAGGCAACGGTCAGCACGGTCGGCACCAGCTTCGAGAAGCCATCGGTGTATTTGAGGCCGATTGCCCAGCCGATCTCGAACAGGCCGGCAAAAAAGAGAAGAATCCACGACATCGACAACGCTCCATCAGAGCATCGGACCGAAAAGTGATTTCGGCGCCCCGACGATCAGTCAAACAATGGCGGGTCGTCCCGTCCGGATTTGGGGAAGCGCGAGGTCGTCCCCGCCACGCCCATAT
>NZ_RZRU01000042.1 GCF_003997495.1 Mesorhizobium sp. M7A.F.Ca.US.008.03.1.1
CGCTGCCGACCACAGCCAGCCTGCCGCCCAGCCAGAATGCTCGGCGACCAGCACCGCCATCATCGCCGCCGATGCCGCGATGCCGAGCCCGACGCCGCCGAAATGCCAGGCCTGCAGGTCGTTGCGACCGGCAGCCGCGATATGGCTGAAAACGATGCTGGCCATGAACACCATGACGAAGGCGCTGGCCAGACCGGCCAGAAAGCGGATGGCGAGAAAGGCGGCCATCGCATCGGTCAGCCCCATCAGCGCGGCCAGGACCGCGCTGGCGCCAAGCCCCGCCAGCATCAGCAGGCGTTCGCGCCCATGCGCCCAGCCGCCCGCCGCTGCCAACGCGCCAATGAGATAGCCTAGATAGTTGGCGGAGGCGATCCATCCGGCATCGGCCGGCGACAGATGCAGTTCCTCCATCATGCCGGGCAGGATCGGTGTGTAGACGAAGCGGCCGATGCCCATGGCGACAGCCATGGCAATCATGCCGGCGAAAGCGAAACGCAGCGCTGTTGAGGCGACGGATGTCATTGCAGTGCACAATAAGTGCGCGAGCCGGTGAAACAATCCACCTTTTGTTGGGCCAGGGCAGACGCAGAGCGCCGTGATCGCCTGGACCTGCGCCTAAATCGGGAGGCGTGTCGTCCGCTCAGCAGCGTCCGCCGAAATCCGCATGCAATGGGCCCATCTCGTGCACTGTCCGCCGTGCCGTCAGCCTGAACGGCACGTCGCCGAGTTCGCGCTCCGACATGGTGTCCAGCACGGGATGCGAAAGCGGATCGGTCAGCCACCTCTGCGCCTCGCTCTCCCGGCGCGGCTTATATGGCGTACTGGCGAAAAAGACCTTCAGCGACGACGACAAGATCCTCAGCATTTCCGGCTCCACAAGTCTGTCTCCCCTGATAAAGTCTGCCGTTTCGACCTCTCTTACAATTGAGATTTCAGCCGGATCGGTTTAGAAAAACTCAAATGGCTATGCTCAACCGCGTCCATCTCAACGGCCTTCGCGCCGTCGAAACCGTTGCCAGACTCGGATCGCTGGCGGCCGCCGCCGGAGAGCTCAACGTTTCCGTCAGCGCCGTCAGCCAGCAGATCAGCCGCACCGAAAAACAGCTCGGCCAGGCGCTGTTCGAGCGAACGGCGAGCGGTCTGGTGCTGACCGAATTCGGCGCCGTCTTCGCGGCCCGCCTTGGTGCTGGATTTCGTGAGCTTGCCCAGGCCGTGGCGCTGGCCGACGAGGCGACGCAGTGCACATTGGTGGTTTCGGTGGCGCCGGCCTTTGCGTCGAAATGGCTTTTGCCGCGACTGTCGCGCCACTTCGACCGGTATCCCAATGTACTGCTGCGCATCGACGCTTCGGTGCGGCTGGCCAATCTCGATCACTCGGACATCGACATCGCCATCCGGCTTGGCGACGGCAAATGGCCGGGCGGGCGCACGGAACTGCTTTTGGCGCAGGAAGTCTTCCCGGTCTGCGCGCCGGCGATCGCCCAAAAACTGAAATCGATCGAGGATCTTGCCCAGACCTGCGCGATCACCGACGAGCGGGCAATGATCAACTGGGAAAGCTGGTTCGAGACGGCCGGTGTTCCACCAGTCACCTTCCTGAAGGGCGCGCGTTTCACCGACCCGATGCTGTGCCTGGAATCGGCGATTGCCGGCCATGGCGTGATGCTGGGCTGGCAATTGCTCGCCGCCGATGCGCTGGCCGATGGGCGGCTGGTGGCGCCTTTCGGGATCCGCGCCCAGAGCGGGCTCGGCTATTGGCTGGTGACCTCGTCCGCCAAGGCCGAAAGTCGCAAGGTCCGGGATTTCAAGGCCTGGATCAGGGAAGAGATCGAGGCAACCATGGCGCAGTTCGGGTCCGCGAACGCGGGACCTACCGGCTCGATCGCGGTGGAAACGACCGCGGCGCCGGTCTATGTAGGAGCAGACAACAAACTACGGCAGGCAGGATCATGACCACACATTCGCGCGGCGTTTCCGCATCGATCGACCCGGTGAAGCTCGACAGGCTGGCGGAAGTCGCCATCAAGGTCGGGCTGCAACTGCAGCCAGGGCAGGATCTGGTGCTGACATCGTCGATCGCGGCGTTGCCGCTGACCAGGCGGATCGTCGAGCATGCCTACAAGGCCGGCGCCGGACTGGTGACACCGATCTTCAACGATGACGAGATGACGCTGGCGCGCTACCGCTTCGGCGCCGATGCGAGTTTCGACCGCGCCGCCGGCTGGCTCTATGAAGGCATGGCGAAAGCCTTTTCCAACAACGCGGCGCGACTTGCCGTGCGCGGCGAGGATCCGTCGCTGCTCTCCGCACAGGATCCGGCGAAGGTGGCGCGTGCAAACAAAGCAAACTCGATGGCTTACCAGCCGGCGCTGGAAAAGATCACCGGCTTCGACATCAACTGGAACATCGTCGCCTATCCGGACCTCGCCTGGGCCAGGCAGGTTTTTCCTGATGATGCCGACGATGTCGCGGTCGTGAAGCTCGCCGATGCCATCTTCGCCGCCTCGCGGGTGGATGTCGAGGATCCTATCGGCAACTGGAAAGCGCACAACGCAGCGCTTCGCGGCCGCACCGAATGGCTCAACGGCCATAATTTCCACGCGCTCCACTTCACCGGACCGGGCACCGACCTGACGGTTGGGCTGGCGGACGGCCATGAATGGATGGGCGGCGCCTCGACCGCCAAGAACGGCATCACCTGCAACCCCAACATCCCGACCGAAGAGGTCTTCACCACGCCGCACGCAAGGCGGGTCGAGGGTCATGTCTCCTCGACCAAGCCGCTGTCCTACCAGGGCACGCTGATCGACGATATCTCGGTGCGTTTCGAGGCGGGCAGGATCGTCGAGGCCAAGGCTTCGAAGGGCGAGGACGTGCTGAAGAAGGTGCTCGACACCGACGAAGGCGCGCGCCGCCTCGGCGAGGTGGCGCTGGTGCCGCATTCCTCGCCGATCTCCGCCAGCGGCCTGTTGTTCTTCAACACGCTGTTCGACGAGAACGCCGCCTGCCACATCGCACTCGGTCAGTGCTATTCGAAGTGCTTCGTCGACGGCGCCTCGCTCAGCCAGGACGAGATCGCCGCGCGCGGCGGCAATAAGAGCTTCATCCACATCGACTGGATGATCGGTTCGGACAAGATCGACATTGACGGCGTCCACAAGGACGGCGCCCGCGTGCGTGTCATGCGCAAGGGCGAATGGGCCTGACCCGCTTGCGGAGGGTCCGATGATCTTCGACCTAGCGGTCAAGCGGATCTACGAGCCACCCGCGCCCGATGACGGGCAGCGGGTTCTGGTCGACCGCATCTGGCCACGCGGCGTCAGCAAAGAACATGCCGCGCTGACGCTGTGGTTGAAGGATATCGCGCCGAGCGACGCGCTGCGCAAATGGTTCGGCCACGAGCCGGCGCGCTGGGCGGAGTTTCAGGAGCGGTATCGGGCTGAGCTGGATGGGAATGGCGAGGCGGTAGGTGAATTGCGCGGCCTGCTCCGCCACGGCAAGGTGACGCTGCTCTACGGCGCGCATGACGAAGCGCACAACAATGCGGTGGCGCTGGCGGAGTATTTGCACGGGGGTTGAGGCCGCCGTTCCAGAACGTTGGCAATTGGCGAAAGCCGGAAAAACGTCCATCTCCCCCCTTGCGGGGGAGATTGGCAACTTTGCGTCCCGTCGGCTCTACTTGCGTCCCACCGTCTGCTGATAAACATCCGGCTTGAATCCCACCAAAATCCGATCCCCCAGTTCCAGCACCGGCCGCTTGATCATGGTCGGCTTGGCCAGCATCAGCGCCTTGGCCTTCTTTTCGTCGAGGCTCTGCTTGTCCTGGTCCGGCAATTCGCGAAACGTCGTGCTCGCCTTGTTGAGCAAGGTTTCCCAACCGACCTTGCCGACCCAGCCGTCCAGCCGCTTGGCGTCTAGCCCCTCCGCCCGGTAGTCGTGAAACCGGTAGGGCACATCATGACCCTCGAGCCAGACGCGCGCCTTCTTGATCGTGTCGCAATTGGTGATGCCGTACATGGTGGTCGTCAAAACAGCGGGCCCTTCGAATTTCGAATCTGATCGCAGATTAAGGACGCTCCGCGTGCTTTGCCAGCGCTCTCCGGCATGCCCTGCTTTTGCGCTTGCCAATACTAAGGATTTTTCCTAAGTATTTGTCGAGCCATTTTTGACGGCACCTCGGGAGCGACCATGACAAGCCTTCAGACCGCAACTCCCAGCCCTCGACCGATCGACGGCATCTTTCGCGCCCTGTCCGACCCGACGCGGCGACGCGTTGTGGAGCGGCTGAACCGCAGTCCCGCCTCGGTCAGCGAGCTTGCCCAACCGTTCGACATGGCCCTGCCCTCCTTCATCGAACATCTCAAAATTCTCGAAGGCTGCGGCCTGGTTCGTTCGCAAAAGGCCGGACGGGTCAGGACCTATCAACTGGCACCCGAGCCGCTGAAACTCGCCGAAAACTGGCTGGCCGAACAACGCGCCCTGTGGGAGCGCCGCCTCGACCAGTTCGACGCCTATGTGATGACCCTCAAGGAGAAAGAAAAATGAGCTATCCCTTCAAGCCGGACCCCAGACTGGACCTCGTGCTGGAGCGCGTCATCGATGCGCCGCGCGAATTGCTGTGGCGCGCCTGGACGACGCCGGAGCATGTCAAGCAATGGTTCACGCCGAAGCCCTGGATGATCACCGACTGCGAGATCGACCTCAGGCCGGGCGGGCTGTTCCGCACGCGCATGCAGTCGCCAGACGGCAATGAGGTCAATGACCGCCATTGCTGCTATCTCGAAATCGTGCCGAACGAGCGGCTGGTGTGGACGGACGCGCTGCTGCCGGGCTACCGGCCGTCAGGGGAGCCCTTCATCACCGCGGTGATTTCCCTCCAGCCGGACGGTAAAGGAACACGATACACCGCCACCGCCATCCACCGCGACGAGGCGACCCGCAACAACCACGAAGAGATGGGTTTCTTCGACGGCTGGGGCACGGTGGCCGATCAGCTTGCGCAGTATGTGAAGACGATTTGAGCGTCCACATGGCGGCCAGGGGCGGCCGCCATGCCTATTTTCCGACGTGAGCGAAGAGAGCAGGCTCCCCGGCAAGCCGGTATCCGGCCTCAATAGTAGAAGCGCTCTTCGGTGATCTTGCCGTTCTTGACCGTGTAGAGGCCAACTTCATCCATGGTGACACGCTCGCCGGTAGCCTTGGGCGTTATGTCGAACTTGAAGCGCACCGCGAACTGGTCGCCGTTGACATAGGGACCCTCGACCGAGCCGCCATGCACTTCATTGTTCTCCTGCCACCACTGGCCCTTCTGTCTGAGAGCCTCCTTGCCATGGGAGATGGCCATCGGCCCCGCCATGGCTTCGAGACTGACGATATCATCGGCGTTGTACTTCTCGGCAGCAGCTTCGTTATCGCCCTGCTTGAGCAGCTCGGTGAAATCCTTGGCAATTTCCGCGATGGTCATTTGTGTTCCTCCTGTTCAGACGCACTGCAAATAGGGAACGGCTCGCTGGCCTGCCATCGTCGTGCCGCGCGGTAGCTGACAATACGTGTCAGGACGGATCGACCAGCTTGCGGACTACGCTGCCAACGTCAGAGGCCAACGGTCCAGGAAGAGGTACTTTGTCAGACCGCGCAGGCTGTGAACAAAGATGAAGTCATGGGCAACGAAGCTGATCGGCTCGATGGGCTGCCGAGGGACGAACTTTTGATCGTAAGCAAGTGTCAGATGCGGAACGAAATGATCCGACGCTTTGAGCCCATTCCTGAGCATCTCGACACCAAGCAATTTGTGAAGTTCAAAAACCGGTCCATCATCGGCGAGAAGCACAAATGGGCGATGAGGTGGCCTGCCCCTTGTTGCCGGGCGACCGGGAAAGCTGCCGACATGGCCAAACGTGACCTCAAAAGCAGGTATGTGGACACGTTGGCCCGATCGTGACCCTGCAAAGACGGTCTTGGACCGTAGCCGCCTGTAGTCGCCAGCATGCTGCAGGCTCAGGTGGAACCGTTCAACCGACAGCAGCGATTCACCTATTTCATGTCGACGACAAAGCTGCGTCTGCAGATCGGCGAACGGACCATAGTCCTTCGGCTGCAAGAACAACCCGAAGAAGGCACGATCCGGTCGTTTCGGCTGCCACGGCGGGTCTGGGATTCCGAAATCGAATTCGCCTTGCAGATACATACGCATACGCTCGACAAGGAACGCTCCTGTTTCTCCTCAATTTCTAGAACAAAACAGGAACAATTCTTGGAGTCAAGCGTGGATTTGATCCGGTGGGACTAGCCTGGCAGCACCGGGCAGTTGGCGCCACGGCGCAGGCTGATATGCGCCACGTCTCCGGCGCTGAATTGAAAACCCCCAGCCTGGCGCGGTGCATCGATGACAACAGGTGCGCCCTGCCCGAGCTCGGCATGCAGGCGCAGCGTGCGGCCGTGAAAGACGATGCTGTTGACGCGTGCCGGCGCGGTGCCGGGCGCGGCCTCGGTCATCGCCAGCAAATCCTCCGGGCGCACGCCAATGGTCCGCACCTCGCCTTCGCCGGGCGACTGGCCGGTTTCAGAAATAGCTTCCAGCTGCAGGGTGCCGGCGGTGAAACGCAAGCGATCGCCATCGCGGCCGACAAACCGTGATTGCAGGAGATTCATGGTGCCGATGAAGCTCGCCACAAACTTCGTGGCGGGCCGGTCGTAAAGGGTGGCCGGCGGCGCGATCTGCTCGATGCAGCCCTTGTTCATGACGACGATGCGGTCGGAGATCGACAAGGCTTCGGTCTGGTCGTGGGTGACCATGACGAAGGTGGTGCCGAGCCGCGACTGCAGCCGCTTCAGTTCGACCTGCATCTGTTCGCGCAGATGCGCATCGAGCGCCGACAGCGGCTCGTCGAGCAGCAGCACGCGCGGCTCGCAGACGATGGCACGCGCCAGCGCGACACGCTGGCGCTGCCCGCCCGACAGTTCGGAGACGCGGGCGCCAAGCTTGTCGGCGAGACCGACCATATCGAGGGCTTCGCCGGTGCGCTTTGCCTGCTCGGCGCCAGACAGTTTGCGCAGCGACAGGCCGAAGCCGACATTTTCGGCAACATTCATGTGCGGAAACAGCGCGTAATCCTGGAAAACGGTGTTGACCGGCCGGTCGAAGGGGCGAAGGACGGTGATGTCACGGCCGTCGAGCAACACCTTGCCGCTCGACGGGCTCTCGAAGCCGGCGATGACGCGCAGGCTGGTGGTCTTGCCGCAACCCGACGGCCCGAGCAGCGTGATGAACTCGCCGCTGATAATGTCGAGATCGACGGCGTCGAGCCCGACGATGCCGCCAGGAAAAATCTTCGAGACCGCCTGCAGCCGGACGAGTGGATCAGGCGCCATCGCGAACCTCGGAGGGCTTCGTGGTGTTGACCCAGAGGATCTGGCAGCGCTCGGCGCCCGGATTGCGGAAGGCATGCAAAAGCGTGCTCTTGAACGCAAAACTGTCGCCAGCCTTCAGCACGTATTTTGTCGAATCCACCACCAGTTCGACCTCGCCGGTCAGCACGAAGCCGAATTCATGGCCGGCATGCGCATAGGCCTCGGCCGTGCCGCCGCTGGCTTCCACCGTCACCAGCATGCCGGTCAGCGTCGCGCCCGGCGGTGACAGCAGCGCCTTGGCAATGCCTTCCGATTTGACCGGGATTTGCCGCCGCTTGTCGGCGCGCACGCAATAGAGATCGTTGGCCGCATCGTTGCCGTCGGCAATCAGCGCCGACGGCTCGATGTCGAGGGCAGCGGCAAGCGGCCAGATTACCTTGACGCGCAGCGAGGACAGGCCGCGCTCGATCTGGCTCAGCGCCCCGATCGACACGCCGGCCCTTGCCGCAAGATCGGCCAGCGACAGGTTGCGCTCGAGACGCAGCGCCCGCACGCGCCGGCCGACCCGCACATCGGCATCGTCCTTCGGCTTCTCAGCCGCTTCGTCCAGCATGTCCATCGGTCGTTCCTTGTTGCGGTCACTGGGGCCAGCGCCTGACAAGGGCCGGCCTCGGGATTGAATTCGCACTCTACCGGGCGTCGGCGCCGCCCCTCATCCGCCTGCCGGCACCTTCTCCCCGTATAGTGACGGGGAGAAGGGGGTTGGCCGCAAACTCAGCGCCCTTTTTATGACGTTGATGATTGTCGAATCCGGCGAAGATAGCGCCCCTCTCCCCGTCACTATACGGGGAGAGGATGCCGGCAGGCAGGTGAGGGGCAGCGCAGACTTCGGCAATTGGTCGTCTCCAATACGGTCGAAGCTCAGCCGCCTGCCTTGACCTTTTCGAACATCTTGGCGAGGTCGTCATTCTGTTTCATCGGGCCGGTGAAGATGGTGGTCTTCAGCATCACCTCCGGGTCGGACGGCAACTGCAATTTCTCCAACTCCTCCTTCGGCACCGCCGCGAAGGCCGAACTGGTCGAGCTGCCATAGCCGTAGGCCTCGATCAGGTATTTGCCGGAATCCGTCGCCAGCCGGCTGTTGATGAAGTCATAGGCAAGATCGACGTTCTTGGCGTCCTTGAGCATGACGAAGCCGCAGGCCCAGGTCAGCATACTCTCCTTCGGCTTCATGAACTCGACCGGCACGCCCTGCTTCTTAAGCGAGGTGGCGGACGCGTTCCAGGTCATGGCGGCGACCAGCTGGCCGCTGGCCAGCGCCTGTTCGACAGAGGTCAT
Source organism: Mesorhizobium sp. M7A.F.Ca.US.008.03.1.1 (assembly GCF_003997495.1). Classification (GTDB taxonomy): domain Bacteria; phylum Pseudomonadota; class Alphaproteobacteria; order Rhizobiales; family Rhizobiaceae; genus Mesorhizobium. The sequence goes on from NZ_RZRU01000042.1 coordinate 8,689, forward strand.
GTCGGTGGTGTAGTTGGAGAGCAGCGGGCGCTGCTCGCGCAGCTTCTCGGCGACCTTGTCCATTTGCTCAGGCGTCATGTCGAACGGATTGACGCCGGCGAGCAGCGCCGCCACGACAGGCGTGTCATGCACCGCGTCGATCGTCGCCATGCGACCGGCATACTGCTTGTCCCAAAGCAGGTTCCAGCTCGCTTCCGGGCTCTTCACCAGATCGGTGCGGTAGAGGATCGAGGTGTTGCCCCAGTCCCACGGCACCATCCAGACCTTGCCGTCACCGGCCTGCAGGTCGGGCAGGTTCTTGAACACCGGGAAGATCGAATCCCAGTTCTTGATGCGCTTGGTGTCGATCGGCTGCAGCAGGCCTTCCTTGTTCCAGCGCGCCACCTTGTCATAGCAGGGATGCGCAATGTCGGGGCGGAAGCCGGCCTTGACCTTGGTGAAGGCGTCATCGTCGTCACCGAAGATGGAGGCCTCGACGCCATCGGGATGCGCGGCGAGGAAGCTCTTGTTGAAGTCGGGCAGTTCATAGCCCGACCAGGTGAAATATTGCAGCTTGTCGCCGGCGAAAGCGACGGTCGACGACAGCGCCAGCGCGAACGCCGTCAATCCAGCGCAAACAGTCTTTGCAGAGATCGATTTCAGGTCGAATGCCATTGCAGTTCTCCTCTCTTGGTTTGTTTTGGTTGTGATGGATCCGCGGATTTTGGCGCCGTGGCGGACAGGCCGCGATGGCGCAGGATTTCGGCTGCTGCAGCGATGACGAAGGACACCGCCAGGATCGACGTGCCCAGCGCCATGACCGTCGGCAGCGACTTTGGAAAACGCAGCTGGCTCCAGATGTAGAGCGGCAGCGTCGGCTCGGTGCCGGCCAGGAAGAAGACGACGATGAATTCGTCGAAGGAGATCAGGAAGGCCAGCATGAAGGCCGAGACGATGGCCGGCAGGCTGAGCGGCAGCATGACCCGCCGGAAGGTCATCCAGTCGGAGGCGCCGAGATCGAGGGCGGCCTCGCGAACGGTTTTCGGGATTGCGGCGAAGCGGCTGCGCATGATCACCACCGTCGTCGGCAGCGCGACCAATATGTGGCCGAGAACGATGGCGATGCGCGATGGCCCCAGACCGATGAGGTTGATGAGGATCAGCAGCGATATGCCGACGATGACGCCCGGGATCAGGATCGGCAGCCTAGCGATGGCGCTGATGGTGGCGGCCAGCGGCGAGCGGCCATAGAGGTCCATGTAGGACACAGTGATGCCGCACAGCGTTGCGCCAGTGGCTGCAATGACACCGATGACGAGGCTGTTCAAGAGCGCACCCGTCAGCGCCGAATTGCCGAACAAAGTCGCATACCATTGCAAGGTAAAGCCTTGCAGCGGAAACGCTGCCTGGATCGAGTTGTTGAAGGAAAACAGCGGGATCAGCAGCACCGGCAGATAGAGAAAGATCAGATAGGCGACGACGTAGACGCCGAGCCAGCGGCCGCTGTACTGAGTGCGCGCGCTCATGTGCGGCTGCCAAATCTGCGGTCGGCGAAGCGCGCGACCAGCACGACGCAGAGGATGACCAGCATGACGGCGACGGAGAGTGCTGCGCCAAACGGCCAGTCATTGGCCTTGCCGAATTGCGCCTGGATCAGCGTCCCGATCATCGTGCTCGCCGGGCCGCCGACGAGCGCCGGCGTGACATAATCGCCCACCGTCGGCACAAAGACGACAAGGGCGGCCGCCAGCACGCCCGGCATCGAATTGGGCAGCACGACACGGCGGAAAGAGGTGAATGGCCGCGCGCCGAGATCGGAAGCGGCCTCGATCAGCGATTTCGGGATGGTGTCCAGCGCCACGTAGATCGGCAGGATGGCGAACGGCGCATAGGCATGGGCAAGCGTGACGACGACGGCGGTCGGCGTGTTGAGAAAGGCCAATGTCGGCTCGGACCAGATGCCGCTTTCGATCAGCGCCGAGTTCAAAACGCCATTGTAGGCGAGCACGATCTTCCAGGCGAAGACGCGCAGGAGATAGCTGGTCCAGAACGGCAGCGTCACCAGGAACAGCAGCAGGCCGCGCCGCCGGCCGGCGTGGAAGGCAAGATAGTAGGCGACGGGATAGGCGGTGACGACGGTCGCCAGCGTGACCAGAGCGGCAATGATCAGCGAGCGTAGCGTCACCGTCCAATACAGCGGATCGGACACCACGGTGACAAAATTCGCCACGGTGAAGCCGGCGCCGAGCAGCGAACCGTCATTGCCGCGGAAGGCGAGAAAAAGCACCAGGCCGAGAGCAAACAGGATCAGCAGGAAGGTGACCAGCGCGCCCGGCAGCAGCATGGCGAACCGGAAGCCCTGAGAAGACCGGGCCTCCGGCGCTGATGTTGCAACTAGGGTCGACATCGACCTGCCTATTGGAAATTTGAAATTGGCTTAGAGTTTTTCATATTCATGAAACTGTCAAGCAGAATCCCCTACGGAATCCCATGGAGATGAATCGCCTTGGTCAGCGCTCCAACGCATCGAGCAGACGATACCAGGCGATGGTCGCGGCCACGCCGACCTGGCGGAAGGCGTGAAACGGGATCGGCCGGATCGGCGAGACCGGGAAAGGCAATTGCCTGGCGTCGCCACTTTGGAGGTAGCCGGCGATGCGCTCGCCAAGCGCGGTCATCAGGCCGACACCACGACCCTGGCAACCGACCACGGCGAGCAGGCCCTGCTCGGGCTCGTGGATGTGCGGCAGGTGGTCCGGCGTCATCCCCACCCGGCCGAACCAGCGCTTCTCGATGGCGACACCGGACAGCGAGGGATAGAGCCGTACCAGCGCACGCTCGAGATGCGCCCAGTCACCGGCGCTCGTCGGCAGCGCCATGCGGCCACGCCCGCCAAGCACCAGCCGGCCGTCGGCGCTCTTGCGGTAGTAGACGAGGATGCGCCTGGAGTCCGACACCGCTTGCCCTTCCGGCAGGATCGTGGCCGCCAGATCGGGCGACAGCGGCGCCGTGGCGATCTGAAAGGAATGCAGCGGCACGATCGTCTGGGCGAGACCGGGGATCAGACCGTCCGTATAGGCGTTTGTCGCCAGCACGACCGCCTTCGCCTGCAATTCCGGGCCATTTTCGGTCAAAATACGCCAAACACCGGCGGCATTGGCAAGCCGCACGACCCTTTGGCGCTCGGCTATCTTCACTCCAGCCGCGGTCGCGACCCGTGCAAGTTCCGACGTATAGGCGAGCGGGTCGATGACCCCGGCGCGGCGGTCGAGCCAGCCGCCGAGATAACCCCGCGCACCGGTTCTGGCTGCAATCTCCGCTGCATCGAGCAACCGGACGTCGGCACCACGCGCGTGCCATTGCCGGTCGCGGTTCGCCGCCGCCTTCAGCGCGACCTCGGTGTGCGCCGCCTGGATCCAGCCATTGCGAACGAACGGCACCGCCAGTTTCTCGTCGCGGATCAGATCGAACACCGCATCGGCGGTCGACGCCGCAAAATTCACAAGCGCCTCGCCTCGCTCCGGGCCAAAATGTTCAAGCAGCCATTCCGGATCGTATTTCAGGCCGGGAATGACCTGGCCGCCGTTCAAGCCTGATGCGCCCCGGCCGATCTCGCCGGCGTCCAGCACCTGCACCGACAGGCCAAGCCGGGCGGCATGCAAGGCGGTCGACAAGCCCATGATGCCACCGCCGACGATGGCGAGATCGACACGCTCGCCATTGGGAAGCGATTGAAACGTGGAAGCTGCCTGTGGCTTGCGCCAGATCGGATCGGAGAATGCTGTCGCCAAGGGTCACCTGAATGCGCTGCGATGGTGAAAATCCTAGTCAGAATTTCACAATTTTGAAAGAGCACCAGAGCTTTCGTCTGTGGACTGCCGAGACGATCGGAGACCCAGAGTTCCGATCGCCTGCGACGGGATAGACCTTTGACGGGAATCCGGTGAAAGTGCCTCGCCGATCCGGCCGGACCGCATTGTCGATCACTTCACCACATTGTCGACCACTCAGAGGACAGAGCGCTATGACGAACCCGACCCACCTGCCCACCGAGGGCCTTTTTGTCGGACGCGCCAGAAGCAGCGATGCCGCATACCCGCTGGTCGTCACGGTGCGCGATGACATGGTCTTCGACATCACCTCGCGTACGGCGCCAACCATGCGCGACCTTTGCGAGATGGCCGACCCCGCTGGGCATATCCGCTCGGCCGAGGGCAGACCGATCGGATCGCTCGATGACATCGCCGCCAACAGTTTTGAAACCGGGCGCGACCCCGCAAAACCCTACCTGCTCTCCCCGGTCGACCTGCAGGCGGTCAAGGCATCGGGCGTCACCTTCGTCGTCAGCCTGCTGGAACGGGTGATCGAGGAACAGGCGCGCGGTTCGGCTGAAAAAGCCGATGCCATCCGCGCCGACATTGCCGGACTGATCGGCCACGATCTGTCGAAGCTGAAGCCCGGTTCGCCGGAAGCGATGGAGATCAAGGCCAAGCTGATTTCGCGCGGCGCCTGGTCGCAATATCTGGAAGTGGGCATCGGCCCCGACGCCGAGATCTTCACCAAGTGCCAGCCGATGGCTTCGATCGGCTTCGGCGCTGATGTCGGCCTGCACCCGGTGTCGACCTGGAACAATCCGGAACCCGAGATCGCCATGATCGCCGCCTCCAGCGGCAGGATCGTCGGCGCCACCATCGGCAACGACGTCAATCTGCGCGACGTCGAAGGGCGATCGGCGCTGCTGCTCGGCAAGGCCAAGGACAACAATGCCTCGGCCTCACTCGGCCCCTTCATCCGCCTGTTCGATGACAAATTCTCCATCGATGACGTCAAGCGCGCCGTCGTGCGCCTGAAAGTCGAGGGCGAGGACGGGTTCTCGTTGGAGGGCGCAAGCTCGATGGCCGAGATCAGCCGCTCGCCGGAGGAACTGGTCGCCGCGGCCATGGGGCCGCACCACCAGTATCCGGACGGGCTGGCGCTCTATCTCGGCACCATGTTCGTTCCGTCAAAGGATCGCGGCGAGAAGGGCAAGGGGTTTACCCACAAGGTCGGCGACATCGTCACCATCTCGTCGGAGAAATTCGGTGCGCTGGTCAACCGCGTGCGGCTCTCGCCCGACTGCCCGCACTGGACCTACGGCGCCAGCCATCTGATGCGGGAACTGGCCAGAGCCGATCTGATCTAGCAACTGGTATCGTCGACGCCCAGCCAAGGCGCTATGGACCTGGTCCCGTGGCGTAGGATGGTCGCCGGCGTGACACTGGTCGGCGCAGGCCGCGTTCGCGCGACCCGAAACAATCACACCAATTATCCGACAGTCGGAAAATCACCTCGACTGATGCAATCTGATGGGACGGCTGATGACGATCCGTCAGGCGCCCACTACACCTGCAGATGGAGGCTTGCCATCCGTCGAAAAAGGGGATGCTCTGACGCATTCAACCGGCGCTGGCAAAAGACGCGGAACAAGGGACGTATTTTGAACTGACCATCTACAAACGGGAGGAAATCAAATGCTGACACGGCTAAGACTCGTTCTATACGGCCTGTTGGTGGCGCTGATGGTGATACCAGCAGCGGCACAGGCCAAGACGTTCTACTGGATTTCGCATGGCGGTCCGGCCGATCCGGTCTGGACCTACTTCCTGGCCGGGGCCAAGCAGTGGGCCAAGGACACCGGAAACACCGTCAACACCTCGTTCCACAACGGCGATGTCGCCTCGCAACAGGAAGCGGTTCGCGCCGCCCTCTCCGCCAAGGCCGATGGCATCGTCACGACGAGCCCTGATCCGGGCAGCCTGATCGAGATCGTCAAGGAAGCGCGTGCGGCGAAAGTGCCGATCATCAATTTCAACACGCCTGATCCGAAAGCCGACTTCAACGCCTATGTCGGCGGCGACAATGTCACCTTCGGCAAGCACTGGGCGCAGTATCTGGTCGACAAAGGCCTGGTGAAGAAGGGTGACTTCGTCTGGATGCCGGTCGAAATCCCCGGCGCCACCTACGGCGTGCAGGAAGAAGAAGGCATCAAGAGCGTCTTCGAGCCGCTCGGCATCACCTATGAAATCACGGAAGCCACGCTTGATCAGGCTGAAGTGATCAACCGCATGGTCGACTACCTCACCGCCAACAAGGCCAAGGTCAAGGCGATCATCGGCCTGGGCGATCTCGTCACCGGCTCGATCAAGCGGGTGTTCGACCAGGTCGGCATCAAGCCGGGCGAAATCCCGGTCGTCGGCTGGGGCAACTCGCTCGACACCACCCAGGAAGTGCTGAACGGCTACGTCAATGCCGGCCAGTGGCAGGACCCACAGGCGACCAGCTATGTCGCGCTTTCGCTGGCCAATATGGCCGCCGGCGGCATTCCTCCCGGCTTCAACGTCATCACCGGCGCGCTCTACGAAAAAGACACCGCGCAGATCTACGACGACATCCTGTCCGGCAAGTAACATTCAGTCTCGACAGTCGCGGCCGCCCAACGGTCGCGACTGGCTCTCCATTTCGCCGAGCCCTTCGCACGCGATGTGCAACGCTCAGCCTTCCACTCATGTCGCGGATTGCCTGTGGAAAATCATTCGCTCGTCCAACGCCTGATCGCACGGCCGGAATTCGGCCCTTTCGTGCTGCTCGTCGTCGAGATCGCCGTTTTCTGGAGTTTCAACCACGACTTCCTGTCGCCGCAGAACATCTCCAACACGCTGGCCTTCACGGTTGAGCTCGGCCTGATCGCGCTGGCGATGACGCTGTTGATGACATCGGGCGAGTTCGACCTCTCGGTCGGTTCCCTGTTCGGCTTCTCGCCGGTCTTGATGTGGACCCTGTTCAACAGCGGCCTGACCTCGCTCGAGGTCGGCTTTGTCGCCGCACTGCTGGTCGCCGCCTTCATCGGGCTGGTCAATGGCTGGTTCGTGACGCAGCTCAAGATCCCATCGTTCCTGGTGACGCTCGGCATGCTGCTGGTGGTGCGCGGTACCGCTCTTTTCGTCACCGATGGTTTTCCCCAGCGCACCTGGAGCGCGGAAGGCAGCTGGCTGGCGGAAGTGCTGGTCGGCGATTTCTTCATCGGCCCGTTCCGCATCTACATGTCGCTGTTCTGGTTCATTGCCGCGGCGATCGCGCTCGGCTATGTGCTGACGCAAAGCCGCACCGGCAACTGGATCCAGGCGGCCGGCGGCAACCCGAGCGCCGCAAGGGCGCGCGGCGTCAATGTCAGCGGCGTCAAGATCGGCCTGTTCGTGCTGTCGTCGGTCATGGCCTCGCTTGCCGGCGTCATTTCTTCGCTGCGCACTTCCGCCGCCAACCCCAACAGCGGTACCGGCTATGAGTTGGAAGTCATCGCCATGGTGGTGATCGGCGGTACCGCCCTGACCGGCGGGCGCGGCACGATCATCGGCACCGTGCTCGGCATCCTGATCCTGCGCGTGATGCGCAACGGCATCGTGCTGATCGGCGTGCCCGGTCTTGCCTACAACATCTTCATCGGTGCCATCATCCTCGGCATGATGGCCCTGCATTCATGGCTGGAACGCCGGCATCAGGCGGGGACTTGAATCATGGCCGAGCCACTGATCCGCATGACGAACATCCGCAAGTCCTACGGCCGTGTGCAGGCGCTGGAGGATGCCAATTTCCATGTCAATGAACGGGAGATCGTCGGCTTGCTCGGCGACAATGGCGCCGGCAAGTCGACGCTGATCAAGGTGCTTTCGGGTGCCGTTCCGCTGACCAGCGGCGATATCTTCATCCGCGGCAAGAAGGTGAGCCTGCGCAGCACCAGCGACGCCATCGCCCACGGCATCGAGACGATCTACCAGGACTCGGCACTGGTCACGCAACTGTCGATCGCCCGCAATCTGTTCCTCGGACGCGAGCCGATCAAGCCGCCGCGCTTCCTCAACCGGATGGACCAGGACGCCATGAACACGGTTGCCCGCGACTTGCTCAAGCAGGTCGGCATCACCAAGAACATCCCGCCGACGACGCCGATCGGCTCGCTCTCCGGCGGCGAGCGCCAGGCGGTGGCGATCGCGCGCGCCATGCATTTCGACAGCGACCTGATCATCCTCGACGAGCCGACCAACAATCTGGGCGTCGCCGAAACACAGGGCGTGCTGAGTTTCGTGCGCAACGCCCGCGATTCCGGCCATTCCTGCATTTTCATCGCCCACAACATCCACCATGTCTTCCAAGTGGTCGACCGCATCGTCGTCATGCGCCGGGGCAAGGTGGTCGCCGACGACATCGACCCGAAGAAGACCAGCGTGGCGGACGTCGAACGGATCATCACCGGCATGTCGGACAAGGAAATCCGCGATGCCATCACCGATGGCAAGCCGTCGCACTGACTTTCGGGTGATTGGCGCCAATCACCCGTAGCCTCAGATCGCATCGCTTGTCTGGCGCGGCATCGCAGGGCGTATAGGGTAGCGCATGAAAAGCCACCGTCTCGGCTATTGCCCGCAGTGCGGGCTGTGGGTAGCGGCATGAAAGCCACCGTCTCGGATATCGCCCGCAATTGCGGGCTGTCGACCGCAACGGTCGACAGGGTGCTGAATAACCGGCCGGGTGCGAGTGCGGCCAACCGCCAGCGCGTCATGGAGGCGGCCAAGCAACTCGGCTATCTGCCGGTCGCCGACCAGGTGACGCTGCCCTCGCGGCCCGCCCATCTCGAATTCCTGCTGCCGATCGGCAGCAATGCCTTCATGCGCGATCTTGCGGGGCATATCGAGGACTACGCCGCGCGTCTGCCGCTTGTCGCCTCGTGCCGGATCCACAACCTCGCCGGCATCTCGCCGAACGCACTGCAGAGCGCTGTCGAAAACCTGTCGCTCAGGGCCAATGGCGTCGGCGTGATCGCCGTCGATCATCCGCGCACGCGCAACATCCTGCGCGACATCGTCGAAGCCGGCATGCGGCTGGTGACGCTGGTATCCGATGTTCCGGCGGCACCGCGCGCGGCCTATGTCGGCATCGACAACCGGGTGGCGGGACGAACGGCGGCGCTGCTGATGGGACGCTTCCTTGGCGGCCGCACCGGCCATCTGGCGATGGTCGTCGGCTCACGTTCCTATCGCGGCCACGAGGAACGCGAAATGGGTTTCCGCTCGGTGCTCAATGAGGAGTTTCCCAATCTGACCGTCAGCAGCGCCGTCGAGATCAACGACGAGCCCGATGCCAGCTACACCGAGACCATGAAGGCGCTGCACGACGAGCCGGAACTGCTCGGCATCTATTGCGTCGGAGCTGGGCATTCGGGCGTTGCAAAGGCGATCCGGGAGGCCAGACCGAACCGCAAGCCGGTGTTCATCTGCCACGACTTGACCAAGGACACGCGCGGTCATCTCGTCGACGACCTGCTCGATGTCGTCATCGATCAGAATGCCAGGCTGATCGCGGAACAGTCGGTGATTCGCCTGCTCGGCTCGATTGCCTCCTCGGCACCCTATCTGACGCGCAAGTTCATCGAACCGCGCTTGATTTTCAGGGAAAACGTCCCGGTGCAGTGAAGCAGGCGGCCTGGCAAAATGCCTGTTGCCGGATTTGTATGATAATTGGCACGGCAAATCTGCACAGCAGCTATGCAAGTTTCTTTGTTGCCGAATCGTTGGGCAACTCGTAGGTTCTGGTTGTCGGCCATCTACTCCTCCCAGATGCGATGCCGACGCTGAATGGGGTGCACCTCCTCCCGCGCCACATTCGAAAATCGAGCCCGCTGCCACCTCCTCCCGGCAGCGGGCTTTTTTCGTTCAGCCGCCGGAATTCCCATACCGCCTGGGTCAAAAGCGTAGGCGGCCCGTCATAGAGCCCTAACCGCCAACAATCGTGACGGATATCAAACTGCGGCAGTGCCCCGGAACGAAACGATCAGCCCTTCGGCCATGCGCACGAACTGCGTGCTCGGACCTTCGGTACCCACGGTCTGCACGCTGACACGCGCGCCCTCCAACAGCAGCGACAGCGTATCGGCGAGCAGTTCGGCCTGACCAATGCCGGCATCCCGACATAGCGTCACAAGGCGCGCGCGCTGGGCTTCCTTGAGCTCCTTGATCACCAGCCTGGCCGGATGATCCGGCTCAGTCAGCTCAGCGGCGGCGTTAGCCATGTCGCAGCCGCGGCCGTCAGCATTGAGCATGGCAGCCGCCTTGCGAACCCAGGCATGCAGCTGGGCAAGCTTGTCACCAGGAAATTCGGCCTCGAATGCATCCCACATAGCGCCGGCCTTGGCCGCATTGGCGCGCAGGCATTCGACGATCAGTTCGTCCTTGGACTCGAAGTGACGATAGAGCGTCATCTTGTTCGTGCCGGCAGCTTCGGTGATGGCGTCGACGCCGACGCCCTTGATGCCATGCTTGTGGAACATGTCGCGTGCCGTCTCCAGGATCCGATCCCGGGGACGAGAGCGCTCCACGATGCCGTCTGTCATCATGATCTCCTTTCGTTTCCAAAAAACCCTCGGCCACCTCTTGACTAGGGTGTTACCGGTCTGTAACTTCCAGCATGTTACTTACTGGTAACACCTATATGGTCCACCGTCAATAACAAGGCCGTGAACTGGCCCTGCCGACGAGAGGGACAAGAAACTGCCAATCATGCGGCCTCGGCCGGCGAAGAGATGAAAACGGTTCGCGAGCACGGGCTGCGAATCGACAGACAAGGAGCCGGCCATGCCACAGCGCCGCGATCTTACCATAGATGAGGCCGTCCGGGATCCGATGATCCGGCTGGTCATGAAAGCCGATGGCGTCGACCCGCGCGCCTTCGAGACGATGCTGCGCTCGCTCGCCGATGCGCAGCGCGGCGAGGCGCCGTTGCTGCGTTCGCGGGACGATCTCGGTGACAAGCGCGGCCAGAGGCTGTCCAGGGTTGCCAGCGCCTTCGGGCGGGCAACAGCAGCCGGAGAGGCGTGCGTGTCGTGGTAAACTTTTTCATTCACCGTCCGATCTTCGCCTCGGCGATCGCCATCATCATGGTGCTCGCGGGGTCGATTTGTTATTTCCTGCTGCCCGTCTCGCAGTTTCCCGACATCACACCGCCGCAGGTCGTGGTCAGCGCCCATTATCCGGGCGCCAGCGCGCAAGTGGTGGCAGACACGGTGACGACGCCGCTGGAGCAGCAGATCAACGGCGTGCAGGGCATGACCTACATGTCGTCGACGAGCTCCAATGACGGCTCCTCGACCATCACCATCACCTTCGATGTCGGCTATTCGCTGAGCACCGCCGCCGTCGACGTGCAGAACCGCGTCTCGCAAGCCGCCTCGTCGCTGCCGGCGATCGTCAACCAGGGCGGCGTGACGATCAAGAAGCAGAACCCGAACTTCGTCCTCATCGTCAACCTGACCTCCCCCGACAGCTCCGTCGATCCGGTGGCGCTGAGCAACCTTGCCTATCTGCAGGTCGTCGATCCGCTGAAGCGGTTGCCAGGCGTCGGCGATGTGCAGATCTTCGGCGAGCGGCGCTATTCGATGCGCGTCTGGCTCGATCCCGACAAGCTCGCCAACCTCGGCATCACCGCGGTTGACGTGCAAAATGCCATCGCCGAACAGAACGTCCAGGTGGCGGCCGGCAAGATCGGCCAGTCGCCGGCTCCCGCCGGCACCGCCTTCGAGATGCAGGTCAACGCCGTCGGCCGCTTGAGCGATCCCAAGGAATTCGGCGACATCGTCGTGCGCGCCAACACCAATGCCGGCTCGCTGGTCAGGCTGCGCGACGTCGCCCGCATCGAGCTTGGCGCGCTGCAATATTCGTCGTCGGCTTTCTTCGGCAAGGACCCGACCGTGGTGCTTGCCGTCTACCAGATGCCCGGCTCCAACGCGCTCGATCTGCAGCAGCGCGTCAAGGACAAGATGCAGGAGTTGTCGGGACGCTTCCCGAAGGGCGTGTCCTATGCGATGCACTACGACACCACCCGCTTCGTCTCGGCGTCGATGCATGACGTGCTGATCACGCTCGGCGAAGCGCTGGTGCTGGTCGTCGCCGTGGTGTTCCTCTTCCTGCAGAGCTGGCGCACGACGATCATCCCGACCATCGCCATTCCGGTGTCGCTGGTGGCGACGCTGGTCGTCATGGAGATGCTCGGCTTCTCGCTCAACATGCTCTCCCTGCTCGGCATGGTGCTGGCGATCGGCCTGGTCGTCGACGACGCCATCGTCGTGGTCGAGAATGTCGAACGACAGCTGGAGGCCGGGCTTAAACCGCTTGCGGCGACCAAGGCCGCGATGACCGAGGTCACCGGACCGATCATCGCCACCACCGCCGTGCTGATGGCGGTGTTCGTGCCGGTCGCCTTCATTCCCGGCGTCTCCGGCAAGCTCTACAACCAGTTCGCACTGACGGTGGCGATCTCCGTCGGCATCTCCGCCTTCAACTCGCTGACGCTGAGCCCCGCGCTCAGCGCCGCCTTCCTGCGGCATCGCGGCGAGACGCAGTTCGCCCCGTTCCGCTGGTTCAACACCGGCTTCGACAGGCTGTCGCATGCCTATGCCAATGGCGTGCGCATCCTCATCCGCTTGCGCTGGATCATGCTCGGCCTGTTCGCGGCCGGACTGGTCGCCACCTACTTCGTCTGGCAGCGCCTGCCCTCGACCTTCCTTCCGGTCGAGGACCAGGGCTATTTCTTCGTCGTCATCCAGTTGCCCGACGGCGCGTCGCTGGAACGCACCGACGCGGTGGCGCAGAAGGCACGCGACATCCTGCAGGCGACGCCCGGCGTCGAGATCGTCGGCTCGATCAGCGGCCTGAACTTCCTGACCAGTGCCGCGCAGTCGAATTCGGCGGTCGAATTCGCCATCCTGAAGCCATGGGAGGAGCGCGGCCCTGACCAGAGCGCGTCGAAGCTCGTCGCCGACGTGCGCGGCAAGCTGATGCAGATTCCGGAAGCCTTCGCGCTGAGCTTCGATCCGCCGTCGATCCCTGGTATCGGCACCACGGGCGGCTTCGAATTCGTCGTCGAGGATCTCACCGGCCGTGGCAGTTCAGCCCTCAACGATGCGACGCAAGCCGTGATCGCCGAGGCGCGCAAACAGCCGGAGATCAACCCGCAGCAGCTGTTCTCGCCGTTCTCGACCTCGACGCCGCAGTTCAACTACGACCTCGACCGCAGCAAGGCCAAACTGCTCGGCCTCAACCTGCCCGATGTCTTCAACACACTGCAGATCTATCTCGGCTCGCTTTACGTGAACGACTTCAACCTGTTTGGCCGCACCTTCCGGGTGACCATCCAGGCCGACAAGGATGCACGTGCGGGTGCCGCCGACATTTCGCGGCTCTATGTGCGCAATGCCTCCGGCGGCATGGTGCCGCTCTCGACGCTGGGCAAACTCGTGCCCTTCGTCGGCCCGGAAACCGTGCCGCATTACAACAACAATGCCTCGGCCTCGATCAATGGCGGTGCCGCACCGGGCTTCTCCTCGGGCCAGGCGGTTGCCGCGATGGAACGGGCCGCCGCCACCGCGCTGCCAAGGGATTTCGGTTTCGAATGGACCGGCATCACCTTCCAGGAGCTCAAGGCAGGATCGATCGCGTCCGTCGTCTTCGGCCTCGCCATCGTCTTCGTCTTCCTGATCCTGGCGATGCAGTATGAGAGTTGGGCGATGCCGTTCATGGTGCTGTTGGCGGTGCCACTGGCCCTGTTCGGCGCCTTCGTAGCCTTGTTGCTGCGTGGCATGCAGATCGACGTCTACTCGCAGATCGGCTTCGTCATGCTGATCGGCCTGGCGGCGAAGAATGCGATCCTGATCGTCGAATTCGCAAGGCGACGGCGCGAGGAAGGCCTCAGCATTGTCGATGCGGCGATGGAGGCGGCACGGCTCAGGCTGCGGCCGATCCTGATGACGGCCTTCGCCTTCATCCTCGGCGTGCTGCCGCTGATGTTTGCGACCGGCGCCGGTGCGGCAAGCCGGCAGTCGATCGGCACCACCGTGTTCGGCGGCATGGTCGCGGCGACCATCCTGTCGCTGGTGTTCGTGCCGGTGTTCTACGCGGTCATCGAACAGCTGCGCGAACGCCGCGGCAATGACGAGCCCGCCTCTCAAGACAATGAACCAACGACTGAGCCCGCATTCCGTCCCCTGGCGGAAGCGGCCGAATAAGATTGGAGACTGATCATGCGTAAATGGAAAATCGCGTTGGGTACGGCTGTCGCGCTGGGAGCGATCTCGGTGGCCAGCGTCCATCTGCTCGACATGGGCAATCTCAGCCTCAATGCCGGCACGGCCTCGGCGACGCCTGCTCCGGCGGCATTCGTCATGCCGGTGCCGGTGGTCAGTGTCGTCAAGAAGACGATCCCGATCTACCTGGACTATGCGGCGCGCACGGAACCGATCCGCAGCATCACCTTGCAGGCCAGGATTCCTGGCTATCTGCAAGAGCAGACCGCTTCTGACGGCGTCGACGTCCGGCAAGGCGATCTTCTCTACAAGATCTCGCCTGACGACTTCCAGGCAGCGCTCGACCAGGCCAAGGCGCAGGTGCAGCGCGATACGGCAACGCTCGACTATGCGCGCTCCAATCTCGGCCGGGGCACCGAGCTTGCCAAGAGCGGCTACCTCGCCAAGGACGGCTTCGACCAGCGCACCAGCACCTTGCGCGAAGCGCAGGCGTCACTGGCGCTCAACCAGGCGGCGGTCCGCACGGCAGAGCTCAATCTGAGCTACGCTGAAATCCGAGCACCGTTTGGCGGGCGCCTCGGCCGCAACCAGGCTTCGGTCGGAACGCTGGTCAGCGTTGCCGGCACCGTGCTCAACACGCTGGTGCAGCTCGACCCGATCTACGTCACCTTCAATCCGAGCGAGACGGATCTGGCCGAGATCGAGCAGGCCCGTGCCAACGGCCCGATCGAGGTGGAGGTCCTGCTCCCCGGCCAGACCGAGGCCAGCCAAAAGGGCGAGCTTACCTTCATCGACAATTCGGTCGATCGCTCGACCGGCACGATCACGGCGCGCGCGACGATCGGCAATGGCAAGTTCACGCTGCTGCCGGGCCAATATGTTCGTGTCCGGCTGCATGTGAGAGAGCAGGCCGACGCGCTGATGGTACCGCAGACGGCGCTGGGCTCGAGCCAGCTCGGCAAATATCTCTATGTCGTCGGCAAGGGCAACACGGTCGACCAGCGGCTGGTTTCGCTCGGACCGACGAGCGGCGATCAGGTCGCCATCCTCAGCGGCGTCGCCGAGGGCGACCAGGTGATCACGGGCAATCTGCAGAAGATCGGACCCGGAGCGCCTGTATCGCCGATCCCGGAAAAGCCGGCCACCTGAACACCCCCGTCAGGATCCGGCTTCAGCGCGGCGCCCCGGCCTTCCCACAGGTCGCGGGCGCCGCTTTCATGAGCAGATCCACCAGACCGGCGACATCGGCGCGGTCGGCCTTGGCCGGCGGCATGAACGCGCAATAGGGGTGCCCGAGGCGGACCGAGACGGAGGAGAGCGCGATCAAGCGACCGGCCTCCAGATCGGCGCGCGCCATGACCCGCTGGCCAAGGGCGATGCCCAGACCCAGCCTTGCCGAGGCGATCGCCAGGCTGGACAGGCCGACGCGCCGCCCGTGCGACGGGTCGGGCGAGCGGCTGCCGCCGGAAGCCGCGAACCAGTCCGCCCAGGTCGGGTGCGAGGCATAGTTCGGCCCCCAATTGGTGTGGATGAACAGGCTCTCATGCAGATCCGCAAGACTGGGATCGCCATCGCCGTGCCGGTGCCAGAATTCCGGTGCACAGACCGGCAGGACGTCGTCATGGACGAGACGAACAAGTTTCAGCCCGGGATAGTGATAGTCGCCATAGCTGATGCGCAGATCGATGTTCTGGCGCATCAGATCGACCGGATCGTCCTCGACGCGGACATCGATCGCCATCCGCGGGAAGGCATCGAGAAGCGTGGCCAGCCTCGGCGCCAGCCACAGTTCGGCGAGCGAGAATGGCACGCTGACGACCAGACGCGTCCGCACGCCGCCCTCCAGCATGCGCTGGCCTATGGCCGCGATGTCTCCCAAAGCCTTCGCCGTCTGCGGATAGATGGCGTGGCCCGCATCGGTGAGCGCGATGCGATTGCCGCTGCGCACGAACAATTGCTTGCCGAACCAGTTCTCAAGATTGCGTATCTGCTGGCTGACCGCTGCAGACGACACGCCGAGTTCAGAGGCGGCCAAGGTGAAGCTGCCGGCACGGGCCGCGACTTCAAAAGCCTTGATCGCATTCAGCGGCGGCAACCGTTCCACACCAGGCTCCATAAGTTTTTCTTGCCCAATCCTAATTACTTTCCGCGTTGAGAGAAAGATTTTTTTGCCGTTTTCTGTGCTCCGAACCCCGGAGCCTGTGACCATGAAAGACATCCTTGATCTCGACCGCTATCCGCTCGACCGCGAAGGCAGCGCCAAATGGCAGCGCCTCGTCGAACAATCCATTGCCGCGCTCGAAGCCGACGGCATGTTCAATCTCGAAGGGTTTTTGCGGCCCGGCATGGCAGAAAAAGCCGTGCGCGAAATCCAGCCGGTGATGGCCGCGCGATCGCATGTGCACAAGCGCATGCACAACATCTACTTCAAGCCCGACATTCCCGAGCTAGGGCCTGACCATCCGGCGCTGCGCAAGGTTGAGACCATAAGCCATACCGTCTGTGCCGACCAGATTCCGGGCAGTGTCGTGCTCGCCATCTACGAATACGAACCACTGCTGCGTTTCCTGGCGGCAACGATGGGCAAGGCCAGATTGCATGTCATGCAGGATCCCCTGGCCCGAACCAATGTCATGGCCTACCGCGCCGGCGAGGCGCTGAACTGGCATTTCGACCGTTCCGAATTCACGACGACGCTGCTGCTGCAGGCGGCGGAGCGTGGCGGCGACCTCGAATACCGCACCGATCTGCGCTCGGACGACAATCCCAACTATGACGGCGTCGCCAGATTGCTCGAAGGGCGCGACCCCGACGCAAAGATCCTGCGCATGAAGCCCGGCACGCTGAACGTCTTCCGCGGCAAGAACACCGCGCATCGCGTCACCACCGTCGAAGGCGAGCGCGAGCGCATGATCGCGGTGTTTTCCTACTACGAAAAGCCCGGCGTGATGTTCAGTCCCGAGGAGCGGGTCGGCTTCTACGGCCGTGCCGCCTGAGAGACCGCTTGGAAATTCTACTCTGGCGGCCATCTAGCGCCGTTTTCTGCGCTTCCGGTGCTCATATGTGGACGGCCCCCTGCTTGCAAGGCTTGGCTGAGATAGTTTGATCGGATCGCTTGCGCTCATATGTCCGGCCTTTTGCGCGCGGATTTGTGAGCGCTGGC
>NZ_RZRU01000043.1 GCF_003997495.1 Mesorhizobium sp. M7A.F.Ca.US.008.03.1.1
CCGAGATCCTGC
Source organism: Mesorhizobium sp. M7A.F.Ca.US.008.03.1.1 (assembly GCF_003997495.1). GTDB lineage: Bacteria > Pseudomonadota > Alphaproteobacteria > Rhizobiales > Rhizobiaceae > Mesorhizobium. The sequence continues at coordinate 13 of NZ_RZRU01000043.1, forward strand.
CCGAGAAGCCGGCGATCCAGGCTCCCGCCGATCCGAAGCCGCTGCCGGCCGTCGCCAAGGGCGCGATCGTCTTCGACAATGTCTCCTTCTCCTACCCGGCAAGGCCCGACCGCGCCGCCGTGCACGGCTTGAGCTTTCAGGTCATGCCGGGCGAGACGGTGGCGATCGTCGGGCCGTCAGGGGCCGGCAAGAGCACGGTGTTTTCGCTGATCCTGCGCTTCTACGATCCCGAAACAGGCAAGATCCTGATCGACGGCGTCGACGTGCGCGAGGCCGATCCCGTTTCGGTCCGCCAGCGCATCGCGATCGTGCCGCAGGACGTCACCATTTTCGCGGCAAGCGCGCGTGACAATATCGGTTTCGGCCGGCCGGGAGCCAGCAAGGCCGAAATCGAGACGGCGGCGAAGGATGCACTCGCCGACGAGTTCATCCTCAAGCTGGAAAAGGGCTATGACAGCCAGGTCGGTGAGCGCGGCGTGACGCTGTCAGGCGGCCAGCGCCAGCGGGTTGCGATCGCCCGCGCCATCCTGCGCGACGCCCCGATCCTGCTGCTCGACGAGGCCACCTCCGCCCTCGACGCCGAGAGCGAGACGCTGGTGCAGACGGCGCTGGAACGCCTGATGCAGGGCCGCACCACGATCGTCATCGCCCACCGCCTGGCGACGGTGCTGAAGGCCGACAGGATCCTGGTCATGGATGGCGGCTCGATCGTCGAGGAAGGCACGCATCAGAGCCTTGTCGCCAAGGGCGGCATTTATGCGCGGCTGGCCAAGCTGCAGTTCGAAACCGGCGCGAGTGCTTTCAGGGGCGCGGCTGAGTAGTCAGAACCATCTTGCGTTCCTGATGTGCCGACCGTCCTTACGCGGCTCCGTAGCGCTGTTTCAGATGGTTCACGAGATAGGTGGCGTTGAGCTTTTCGCCGGTGGCGCGTTCGAGCAGGTCCGGCGTCGACCAGCGTGACGCCTGCGACCAGATCTTTTGGCGGCGCCAGTCGTTGATCACATCGAAATTGCCTTTGGCGAGATCGTCATCGGCGGCCGGATGTTCCCGCGTCAGCGCCGCCCATTGCTGCGCCGCCATCATCGCGCCCAGCGTGTAGGACGGGAAGTAGCCGAAGGCGGCCCCTGGCCAATGCACGTCCTGCATCGGCCCGTCGGCGGGGTTGTCGATGGTGGAAAGGCCGAGATAGTCGCGCATCTTGGCGTCCCAGGCTTCGGGCAGGTCGGCCACTTCAAGCTTGCCGGCGACGAGCTCCTGCTCCAGTTCGTAGCGCAGGATGACATGCAGGGGATAGGTCACCTCGTCGGCATCGACCCGGATCAGCCCGCGCTCGACGCGATGCACATGCGGCAGGATATCGTCGAGTGACCAGGCTTCGCCGAGATGCTTTTCGACCACCGGCAGCGCCCAGCGCCAGAAGGCAGGGTTGCGGCCGAGCTGCTTTTCGACAAAAAGGCTCTGGCTTTCATGCACCGCCATGCCGCGCGCCTTGCCGAGCGGCCAGTGCGACCACGCCTTCGGCAGGTTCTGTTCGTAGAGCGCATGGCCGGTCTCGTGCAGCACACCCATCAGCGCCGACAGGAAATCGGAGGTCTTGTAGCGGGTGGTGATGCGCACGTCGCTCGGCACGCCGCCACAGAAAGGGTGGTGCGACACCGACAGCGACCCGTGCGTCAGGTCGAAGCCGACCGACGCCATCATGGCGAGGCCGAGTTCGCGCTGCCGGTCGATCGCATAGGTACCCGAAAGCGGTTTCAGCGGGCGCCTGCGCAGCCGCGCGTCCTGGATCGCCAGCGCCTCCGGCACGAAGCTTTTCAGGAAAGCCTTCAGGTCGGTGAAGACTGGCGTGATGTCGGCGGTGCGGTTGCCGGGGTCGTACTGCTCCATCAGCGCGTCATAGGGGGCTAGGCCGAGCACGTCGGCACGCAGCGCCGCCTCCTCGCGCACCAGCGCCACGACGCCCTCCAGCGCCGGCTGGAAGCCTGCCCAGTCGTTCCTGGCGCGCAGGCCGCGCCACAGCTGCTCGCAACGCATGCGCGCGGTCGTCTGGCGTTCGACGAATTCGACCGGCAGGCAGGTCAGGTTGGTATATTGGCGCCGCAGTTCCGAGACCGCGGCGCGCTGCTCTTCACCCAACGCTTCCTGTTCGGCCACGGCGATCCAGTCTGCTATCTCCGGCGCCGTTGCCCTGGCGTGATACATGCCGGCCAGTGCCGACATCGCCTCGGCGCGCTTCTCGCCACCGCCGACGGCCATGTGGGTGGCCTCGTCGGCGCCGAGGATGGCCAGCGCGTGCTCGAGCGCTTCGAGCTTGTGGCCGAGATCATCGAGTTTCTGAAAGGACATGGCGGCTTCCGTGATTGAGGACGGCGCGAAAAGACACCAACGCAAATGCGTTGGCAACCCTCAGCTGCCGTCGGGCAAATGCACCTTGCGCAGGCGATGCCGCGCATGGAATGCTGACAGAGCGGTTCATCGTTTCACGGAAACGCAGAACCGCTCTATCTCTTGTTCTTGGCGCAATTCCGGACGGAAAACCGCTTCGCACTTTTCCTGGAATTGCTGCCGGCAACCAATGAAGGGGAGCAAATGATCGGCAACATCCTTGTCGGGCTGGTGGCCTTGATCCATGCCTACGTCGTCTATCTGGAGATGGTGCTGTGGGACACGCCGCGCGGACACAAGGCTTTCAACCTGACCCCGGAATTCGCCAGTGCCTCGAAAGTGCTCGCCGCCAACCAAGGGCTCTACAACGGTTTTCTTGCCGCCGGCCTGATCTGGGGGCTTTGTCTCGGTGCGGCCGGTTTTCAGGTCAAATTCTTCTTCCTGTCGTGCGTGGCCATTGCCGGCCTCTATGGCGCGGCAACGGTTGGCCGCAAGATCCTGTTCATCCAGACCGTGCCGGCGGCGGCTGCCCTGATCGCGGTGTGGCTCGGCTGGTAAAAAGGACGCCCGCGGAATGGCTCCCGAAGGCGTCAGCGGTCCCTTCCTCTTGGACCGTTCAACCGTTCGGGTAATTGCCGCCGTCGGCGCCGTCGCCTATCAGGAAACCGCTGCCGGTATCGATCATCAACCGCTGGTCGACATTGTCGAGACGACGCAGCAGGTCGTGGTATTGCGCGGCCGGTATCCTGCCATGATAGGATGCGGCGACTTTCTCGGCCGCTTGACCGATGTGGGCCGTGCGCATTTCCAGGCGTTCCGCCACGGCCGGGTTGATGTTGTTGGCCTGTCTTGCGTCCACGATGCCCTGCCGGACGCCCTGCACCTGTGCGATAAGCGCCTCGACACGCGGGCCGGTCATATCGGTCGGATCGGTCGCGTCGAGAGCGCCCTTGTGATGGCCCGCGGCATAGGCGCCGGCAAGCGGAACGGCGATGAGGAACGCCGTGAGTGTCGCAGTTCTAAGCGAGGTCTTGGGAGTGAAAGAGCGCATCACGCGTCTCCTCTTGTAGAGGAAGGCGGCGGTTGTCCGCCTGCCTTCCGGCCTTGGGCCGTCCGGTTCCGTCGCGTCGCGATGAGGGGATTCATCGCCGGCGGTTCTCGGCCCGGGCGGGAAGCTAGGACTGCCCTGCGACAATGTGTAATTAAAAAAAGATAATCTTTTCAGGCCTTGCCGGCCTCGATCTGCGCCCTAGAGTTGAGCCGGCGAACAAGTTCGCGTGACTTCGCGTGACAATGAATCAACGTTCGGTGAGCTTCAGTTCAATACGGCGGTTCTTGTTGCGCGCCTCTTCGGTGTCGGCGGGATCGAGCGGCTGGAACTCACCGAAGCCGGCTGCGACGAGCCGGTTGGCCGGCACGCCGTTCTCGATCAGGAATTTTACCACCGAGGTCGAACGCGCCGTCGACAGCTCCCAATTGTCGCGGTAGCGGCCGGTGCCGGAGAGCGGCTTGTTGTCGGTATGGCCGTCGACGCGCAGCACCCAGTTGATCTCGGGCGGGATTTCCTTCTGCAACTCGATGATGGCGTCGGCGAGCTTTTTCATCTCGACCTTGCCGGCATCGTTGATCACCTCGGAGCCGGTCGGGAACAGCACTTCCGACTGGAAGACGAAGCGATCGCCCACGATACGGATGTTCTCGCGGTCGGCGAGGATTTCGCGCAAGCGGCCGAAGAAGTCGGAGCGGTAGCGGTTCAATTCCTGCACGCGTTGCGCCAGCGCGACGTTGAGGCGACGGCCGAGATCGGCGATCTTGGTGTTGGAATCGCGGTCGCGGATTTCGGAGACGTTGAGCGCATCCTCGAGCGCGCCGATCTGCTTGCGCAGTGCCGCGATCTGCTGGTTGAGGATCTCGACCTGGCTCAGTGCCTGCTGGCTGATCTGGCGCTGGCTGTCGAGTTCGCCGCCGAGCGCCGCGGCGCGCTGGTTGGCGGCGTCGCCGGCACCGGCACCTTGCGCCAGCAGCTGTTCGAGCCGGCTCTTTTCCGCTTGCGCCGCTGACAGCGACGCCTGCAGATTGGCCAGTGAATCATCCTTGTCCTGCGCCGTCGAGCGCTCCAGCGCCAGCAACTGGGTCAACTCGTTGATCTGCGAGTTGAGGCGCGAGAGTGCCGTATCCTTGCCGGAGATTTCGCGTCCCAGCAGGAACTGCGCCAGCACGAAGACCGTGAGCAGGAACATGATGGCCAAAAGTAGCGTCGACAGCGCGTCGACGAAGCCCGGCCAGTAGTCGATGCGGCGATCGGTGCGCCGGCCCCTGGCGAGTGCCACTTCAGTGCACTCCGGGCTTCTTCAGGGCATCGGCGATCTTTTCCAGCGTGTTGCGCATCGCCTTCTGCTCGTCGGACTGGGCCTCGACCCAGTCGCGCATGATCTGCTGTTCCGAGCGCATGTTCTTGACCAGGCCGGAAATGCCGTCGGCGAGATTGGCCATGGCGGTGGCGACGCGCGGGTTGGAGCCGCCGCCATTCTCCTGCATGCTGCGCAGCCGTTCCGACAGCACCCGGATCTCGTCGGAGGATTCAGTCTTGGCCGGATCGGCGACGATGATGTCCGACGACAGGTCGGTGACCGAGGAAAGCCAGTTTTCCAGTTCGGTGTAGAAGCGCGTCTGGGCGCGGCCGGCCTGCAGGTCGAGGAAGCCGAGCACCAGCGAGCCGGAGAGGCCGAACAGCGAGGACGAGAAGGCCGTGCCCATGCCGGCCAGCGGCGCCGAAAGCCCCTGCTTCAAGGAATCGAGAACCGCGGCGGCGTCACCGGTGCCGGGATCGAGCGATTCGATGGTCTCGCGGATCGAACCGATGGTGTTCAACAGTCCCCAGAAGGTGCCGAGCAGCCCGAGGAACACCAGCAGGCCGACGAGATAGCGCGAGGTGTCGCGGCTTTCGTCGAGGCGGGTGGCGATGGAATCGAGCATGGTGCGCATCGAACTGGTCGAGAAGGCCGTCGCCGAGGAGCGGCCGATCATCGCCTTCATAGGCGCCAGCAGCACCGGTTCTGTCGTCTCCGAGCCGGCACGGAAGGAGTTGACCCAGCGCACTTCGCGAAACAGTCGCCCGACCTGGGCGAAGGCCAGAAGGATGCCGACCACCAGCACCCCGACGATCAGGCCATTGAGGCCGGGATTGCTGCCAAAAGCGGTTGAGATCTGTCGGGTGAGGATGGCGGCGATGAAGGCGACGATGACCAGGAAGATCACCATAGTCAGCAGGAAGACCTGCGGGCTCGATAATTTATGCGGGTCGTAGATCAGGACATCAGAACGTCTGCCCATGCCGAAGGATCTGAGAAAAGCCATCCGTGCCCCGTTTCCGATGCCGCCGCCGATCACGTAAACCGCGACTCTAAACGGAATTGTGACCAAATTGAATGGCGCTTGGCAATATTGCCGCGTCGATAGTGTCAGAGGCGATTGATGACCAGACAGTCGACCATGGCGGCCAGATGCAGGCCGGCGCCGGCGACGACGAAACCGTGCCACAGCGCGTTGTGGAAGCGCAGCCCCTTCCAGGCGAAGAAGATGACGCCGCAGGAGTAGACGATGCCGCCGGCAACGATGAGCGCTATCGATGTCGTCGGCAGCGTCTGGACAAGCGGCTTGACCAGGACGATGCCGCTCCAGCCGATGGCGAGATAGAAGCCGATCGCCAGCCGGTCGAAACGGCCGGGAAAGAACACCTTGATGGCAATGCCCAGCACTGCCGCCGTCCAGACCAGCACGATCATCCAGCGCGCCAGCGGCGAGCCTTCGAGCTGCGCCAGGAAAGGCGTATAGGTCGCGGCGATCAGCAGATAGATCGCGGCGTGGTCGAAACGCCGCAACACCCATTTTGCCGGCGACGACACCGGCCACAGATTGTAGGTCATCGACACCGAGAGCACGGTGAGCAGCGAAACCACGTAGAAGGCAGCGGCGATGTATTCGCCCGGTCCGACACGAAACGCCGCCAGCGCCAGCAGTGCGGAACCGGCCGATATCGCCAGCACGATGCCGACCGCATGGACGATACCGTCGGCGATCATCTCGGCGCGCGAATAGTGCCAGCGTCCGATGAACGGGATGTCGGGGTAGGGTTGGTTGTCGTTCACTGCCGGGTTCCTGCGCCGCGCACTCCAATTTGGGCGCTCGCAGGGCAGTATTTCAAGCTTTCGTTGCGGTTTTGCGACTGCGGCGCATCAGCGCGGCGTGCCTGTCAACGAGGGGGGAGCGGCTTCTTCACGGCCTTCAGCAGGGCGCGCTGGATGACCTCGTTGCCGGCGACAACCGAGCCGTTGTCGAGCATGTCCTGGCCGCCATCCATGTCGGAGACGAAGCCGCCCGCCTCGCGGATCAAAAGCAGCCCGGCGGCGATGTCCCAGGCGGACAGGCCGGTTTCCCAGAAGCCATCCATGCGGCCGGCGGCGACATAGGCGAGGTCGAGCGATGCGGAGCCGAGGCGGCGGACACCGGAAACCTCGGCCATGACGTTGCGCAGCTCGACCAGGAAATTGCCGTGGTGGCCGCGTCCGAGATGCGGCATGCCGCAGCCGATGACCGTGTCGACCAGCTTGGTACGGCCGGCGACGCGCAGGCGGCGGTCGTTCATGAAGGCGCCGCCGCCGCGTTCGCAGGTGTAGAGCTCGTCCATCGCCGGATTGTAGATGACGCCGGCAACGATCTGGCCCTGGCGCTCCAGCGCGATCGAAACGGCAAAGAGCGGAATGCCGTGCAGGAAATTGGTGGTGCCATCGAGCGGGTCGATTATCCAGCGATGCTGGCCGTCGTCGCCTTCGACCGCGCCGCGCTCTTCCATCAGGAAGGCATAGCCCGGCCGTGCCTTGGACAGCTCGGCAAAGACGATGTCCTCGGCCTTGCGGTCGGCCTGGCTGACATAGTCGCCGGGGCCTTTCATCGAGACCTGCAGGTTCTGCACCTCGCCGAAGTCGCGCGACAGCGAGCGGCCGGCTTTCATTGCGGCCTGGACCATGACGTTGAGAAGGGCTGAGCGTGCCATAGTGCTTTTTCCCGGTGCTGCGCGTCAGTCTGCGCGGCGCACGTAAGTGATTTCGTTGGTGTCGACGATGATGCGTTCGCCGGCACCGATGAAGGGCGGCACCAGGACGCGGATGCCGTTCTCCAGGATCGCCGGCTTGTAGGACGATGCCGCCGTCTGGCCCTTCACCACAGGGTCGGCCTCGGTGATGGTCAGCGTCACATAGTCGGGCAGCGAAATGCCGATCGGCCGCTCTTCGTAGAGCTGGACCGTCACCATCATGCCGTCCTGCAGGAAGGCGGCGCGATCGCCGACGAAGTCCTTGTTCAATTCGAGCTGCTCGTAGCTCTGGGTATCCATGAACACCAGTGCGTCTTCCTGCGCGTAGAGGAAGGAAAAGTCCTTCAGGTCGAGCCGGATCTGTTCGACCGTCTCGGCCGAGCGGAAGCGCTCGTTGAGCTTGGTGCCGTTGATGAGGTTCTTCAGTTCGACCTGATTGTAGGCGCCGCCCTTGCCAGGCTTGACGGTGTTGGTCCTGACCGCAACCCAAAGGCCGCCATCATGCTCGATGACATAGCCTGGACGGATTTCGTTGCCATTGATCTTGGCCATGATGAGATGATCCGGAATGATGCGAACGGCCACGCCGTTGGTATGGGATGTTCGCCGGGAAAGCGATTTCGGGCTCCCAAGACCACAAATCGCCAGAAGAGGCAAGGGAGCGGGCAGGTTGGGACCAGGCAAGGGAGCCGGGGTTACACTTGCAATGACCGTGAGAACCGCCGTCAAGGCAGCCGGTTAGCCTTCTGCAGCGCCTGCTTGGTCTGGTCGTCGTCCAGCCCCTGCAGGAAGTCGTCCATCTGCGGGTCGATGAGGCCGGCACGGCGGGCGACGACGTACCAGGCGCCGGCAAGCACCAGGTCCGGATCGGTGCCGATGCCTTGCATATAGAGCTTGGCCAGGCGGTTCTGGGCGGCGACATTGCCGCCTTCCGCCGCCTGCTTCATCCAGCCGAAGGCGGATTTCAGGTCGCGCGCACCGCCGCGGCCTTCGATCATCCAGGCGGCGAGATCGATCTGCGCGGTGTCGTAGTTCTGCCTTGCGGCCTGCGCCAGCAGGCGCCTTGCCTGGGCGTCGTCGCGTGGCTTGCCGCCGACACCGTTGGCGTAGATCTGCGACATTGCATATTGCGCGTCCGCGAGGCCGGTGGCGGCGGCGCGCTCATAGTAGGAGACCGCCTTGGCCATGCCGGCGTCGCCGGGGTCCTGCTGGACGAGCATCTGCGCGAAATTGAATTGCGCCAGCCGGTTGCCGGCTTCGGCGGCGGCCTGCATCAGGGCGTAGGCCTCTTTTCCATCCTTTTTGACATAGCGGCCGTCGAGCAGCATCAGCGCATACTGTAACTGCGATTCCGGCACACCCTGTTCGGCGGCCAAGGCGTACCATTTTGCCGCCTGCGCCGAATTGACCGGTACACCGAGACCTCGCGACAGGATCTCGGCCACCAAGGTCTGCGCCGCCGGATCGCCGTTTTGCGCCCGGACCAATGCCAGATTGTAAGCTGTCTTGTAGAGACCGCGCTGGAAGGCGCCATAGGCCGCGTCGGCGGGTTTTGCGCCGAAGCGGTCGGGATTGATGGCGTCGGCCGACGGCAGCGGCGCGGGCTCGGCCGTGGTGGCGGGCTGCGGCAATGGCTTGTCGAGCGGCTTGTCGGTGTGGACGCCGATTTCCGGCTTGGGCTGCGGCAGGGGGATGGTCTCCGCAGCGGCAGCCTGGACCATCAGCACCGCAAGCAGAGCCTGGAGGGGAAGCGTCGCCGAGGACATTTCAGTCCTCGAAGCGCGGCGCGGTCTCGTCGAGCAGCGCGTTGGCGGTAGCGACCGCTGTTCTGGGATCGGAGCCGTCGCCGAACACGGCGCTCGACAGCGCCACGAATTCAGCGCCGGTGGCGCCCACGGCTTCGACCGAGGCGATGTCGGATCCCGCCATGACGATGCAAGGGATCTGGATCATGTCCGCCCACCATGCGCCGAGCGACAGGTTGCGCGGGTGCGGTTCGGGCTTGTTGTCGTAGCCGAAGCGGCCGAAGAAGATGTAGTCGGGCCGTGTCTCGCCAAGCTCGAGCGCGTCGTCACGCGTCTTGGCGCCTCCGGTTCCGACCATGATCTTTGCCTGGAAATGCTCGATCGTCTCGGCAAGTTCGGCCTTGGAGACTTCGACATGGATGCCGTCGGCCTGGACGCGGCCGGCTATGCGGGTGTCGCCAGCGATGATGACAGCAACGCCGGCGGCTTGTGCTGCCGGCACGATCTGTTCGGCGAAAGCCTGGAAGGAGGCTTCATCCATGCCGTTTTCGGGCAGGATCAGCGAAGCGATATCGCCACCATCGAATGCCGCGACAATACGGGCCGCCGGCACGCCGGGCGGCGCGATCAGCACGATGCGACAGCGATTGGGGGGCGTTGCTTCATTCATGGTTCTTCGGGTCCCGCGTTTCGCCTATGCCGGGCGAAGATGGTTGGATTGCGGCATAGAGCAAAGTGCCCGCCTTGAACAGGCGGGCAGCCGGGATCGCGATGTTTGATCCGCCGGGCATCCGGCGGCGGCGTGCCCTTGAGCTTCTTGGTGACGATGGCGGCGACAGCCCAGAGGAAGGCCGCGCCCAATGCCATGACGATGCCGGTGAAATAATCCGTGCCGGCCATGCCGGCATTGGGGCCGGCGTCGGGGGCCGACTGCACGATCAGCACCATGCCGGCGAAGGCGATGGCCAGCCATGTCAGCTTGTTCATGGTCAAGCGTTCGGCAAAGAAGAGCGCGCCGAAGCCGACCAGCATGAAGGGCTGCGTGTTGTAGACGGCGGTGGCGATCGAGATCGACGCGCGTGAAAAAGCGCTGAACAGCAAAAGCCAGTTGACGACGATGGCGACACCGCCGAGCGCGGCGATGCCGATGATGCGCAGCGACAGCCTGTTGCGCAGCAATCCCAGCCCGGCGCAGATGATGAGCAGCGTCAGCGCGCCGAAAGCGCAACGCCAGAACACCACATCCATGATCGGCTGGCCGGACAGGACGACGAACCATCCGATCGTCCCCAGGATGGCCATTGCGGCGGACATTTCGAGTGTGCCGCGTCCTGTCTCGTTCACAACAAACCTCCATACCGGTTGAGCCGCCATAATCTCATGCGGCCGGGATGCTTTCCATCTGATTTGAAAGGGTGTATGATCGATTGGCCTAATTATATTAGGGGAAAACTCCATACTATCGGGAAAAGAAAAAAGATGCTGGACGATCTCGACCGAAACCTCCTCGAAATCCTGGTCAAGGATGCGCGGACCTCGCTGAAGGAGCTGGCCGCCCAGGTCGGGCTGTCGTCGCCAAGCGTCTCGGAGCGGCTGCGACGGCTGGAGGAGCGCGGCGTCATCCGGGCGTTCACCGTCGAGATCGATCCGCTCGCGCTCGGCTATACCTTGCAGGCCATCGTGCGCATCCGGCCTCTGCCCGGCAAGCTGCACATCGTGCAGAAGCTGATCGAGGACATCCCCGAATTCGGCGAATGCGACAAGGTGACGGGCGATGACTGCTTCGTCGCTCGCCTGTTCGTGCGATCGATCGGTGATCTCGACGGGATTCTCGACCGTATCGCCGACAAGGCGGAGACAAGCACCGCCATCATCAAGGCGCAGCCGATCCGGCGGCGTCCACCGCCGCTCGATGCAGCCTCGCCTCGTGACAGGGCAAAAGCCTTGCAGGCATCCTGATCGAGCCGGTGGAAAGCCGTCGGCCGGTTGGCTAGGGTGCCGATCCAAACGAGGCCGGAACCATGGCGCAGAACATATACGACCGTGAGGATTTCTTCGCAGGCTACAGCCAACTCGGCCGTTCGATCGAAGGGCTGGAGGGTGCCGCCGAGTGGGCGGCACTGCGCGCGATGCTGCCCGACATCAGCGGCTTGAGGGTCGTCGATCTCGGCTGCGGCTTCGGCTGGTTCTGCCGCTGGGCCCGCGAGCATGGGGCCAAAGAGGTTCTTGGCCTGGATCTGTCCGAAAAGATGCTTGACCGGGCGAAGGCCGCAGGCCCGGACATTGGCATCACCTATGCGAAGGCCGATCTCGATCAGCTCAGCCTGCCGCAAGCCAGCTTCGATCTCGTCTACAGTTCGCTCGTCTTGCACTATGTCGAGGACGTGCTGCGCCTGTTCGAGACCGTGCATCAGGCGTTGGCGCCCGGCGGCCATTTCGTCTTCTCGACGGAACATCCGATCTTCATGGCGCCGACCAAACCTGGCTGGGCGATCGATACCGAAGGCCGCAAGACATGGCCTGTCGACCAGTATCTGGTGGAAGGACCGCGCAGCACGAATTGGCTGGCCAAGGGCGTGGTGAAACATCACCGCACGATCGGCACCACGCTCAACGCTTTGATCCGGGCCGGCTTCACCATCGACCATGTCGAGGAATTCCGGCCGACCGATGCGCAGATCGCGGCCAAACCCGAACTGGCGGAGGAACTCGAGCGCCCGATGTTCCTGCTGGTCTCGGCCCGCCGATAGGCCCTGGTCGGCGTCGGGCTGATGTGCGGCCGCCACGCTCATATTTGCTGTCGCCCCGCCCGGCATTCTGGGCTATTCAAGCGTCGACACGCTTCCCTCCGGACCAGTCCCCTCCCATGTCAGGCCTGCTTCTCGATCCGTGGTTCTACGCGGCTGCCCTTCCGGCGGTCATTCTGGTCGGCCTGTCCAAGGGCGGCTTCGGCGGCGCCGTCGGTTTCATCGGCGTGCCGCTGATGGCGCTGACCATGCCGCCGGTTCAGGCGGCAGCCATCCTGCTGCCGATCCTTTGCCTGATGGACATCGTCTCGGTGTGGACGTGGTGGGGCGTCTATAACAGAAAGATGCTGGTCGACATGATGCCGGGCGCCGTCATCGGCATCGGCCTTGGCTGGCTGACGGCGGCACTGGTGACCGAAGAGGCGGTGCGGCTGATCGTCGGCGCCGTCGCCATCATCTTCGTCCTGCGCTGGCTCTATCTGCAGTTCCGCCACGGCGCCGACCACGCAGCCGCGCCCAACCGCGTGGCCGCCGCCGTCTGGGGCACGGTCGCCGGGTTCACCAGCTTCGTCGCCCATGTCGGCGGCCCGCCCTTCCAGGTCTATGCCTTGCCGATCCGGCTCGATCCGAAAGTTCTGTCGGGCACCGCCGCGATCTTCTTTGCCGCCACCAATGCGCTGAAGCTGGTTCCCTATTTCGCGCTCGGCCAGTTCGACACCGCCAATCTGACGGCGTCGGCGGTGCTGATGCCGCTGGCGCCGCTGTCGACCATCGCCGGGGCGTGGCTGGTGCGCCGGATGCGGCCGGAAACCTTCTATCCCTTCACCTACGCAACCGTCGCGGTGGTGGCGTTGAAGCTGTTGTGGGATGGCACCGCCGGCCTGATGTAGAAAGGCCGCCGCGCGGCCTTCCTCACCATCAGGGTCAGGCTGGGCTTGGCACGAGGCGACGGCTGCCGCCAAAGGCCAGTGTGGCGCCCACCGCGACGACCAGCACCATGCCGGCGAGGATGCCGATGTCATGCACGGTCGGCTTGAGCACCATGTCGGCGATGATCACCAACATCACCGCATAGTCGAAGCGTGCCGCGCTCATCATGCGCTGGCCGATGGCAAGAACGGCTGGCGTGACGCCCTCCTTTGCGATCATCGCGCCCATGCGCTCGCCGGTCGGCTTGAAGATGAACATGCCGATCGAAAAGGTCGTGGCGTAGCCGGCCAGGCCGATCAGAATCCACAGATCGGAGAAGCCGACCCAGAACCAGCACATCATGAGGCCGAAGATCAGCGTCAGCATCGACATCGGCGCAAAGAACCTGCCGCCCAGCTGACCGCTGGCGCGCATTGCCTGCAGTTTTTCCTCGATGTTGCCCGCCCGCTCGGCAAGCATGCCCAGCAGGAACAGCACGAAGCCGCCACCGGCCCACAGAATGGCGGTAGTGACGTGGAGGAATTTGACGATCGAGTACCAGTCCATGGGTTGCTCCTGCAGTGTCCGGTCAGGTTTGCGGCGACGCAGGTCGGCGCCGGCCGTCAGAGGAGCGGGCGTTTAGCGCGGCGCCTGTTTCGGAACGATGTCGCGAAAAATCCGGCTCTGTTTCAGCGCAATGAAGAAGCGGCTGAGATGGTGAACGCGCTATCTGATTTCCTGCTAATATACGAATCATCGGGAGGGGGTTGGCGCGACATCGTCCGGAAACATCGCCGATGCTAGTGCGCTAACGCCGGGAGCCCGGTGGCGACAACAATCGCCTGACGATCAACCCATTCCCGCAAACGGGAAAAGGCAATTCGGGGGACCATTATGCAAGGGATAGCACGGAATTTCTTCACGCTGGCCATCATCTATTCGCTGTGCGGCATGGCGCTCGGCCTGTACATGGCGATCAGTCAGGATCACGGACAGATGCCAACCCACGCCCACACTATGGTGGCCGGATGGCTGATGTCGGCGGTCTTCGCCTTCTTCTACCATTTGTTTCCTGCCATCGGGCAGAAGACGCTCGCCACCGTTCATTTCTGGCTGACGGCGGTCAGCGGCATCGGGCTGCTGATCGGCCTCTATTTCTTGCTTGCCGGCAATGCCGCGGTCGAACCGCTGGTGGCGGCCTCCTCGATGGGTTTCTACGCAGCCATGCTGCTGTTCGCCTTCATCGCCTTGCCCGCCGTCTGGAAGACGGCCTGAGCTGGACCTGAGGTAAGGGTGAGGCTGTGCCGGCGGTCTGGAGGACAGGCTGAGCTAGCCTGACGCTGGAGATGCTGTGCTGTTACGGCACAGTATGGCGGCGTTCGGTCAAAAAACATTCGCGTCGTTAAGGCTTCATTAAGCTTTACAGGTGTTTACTATGTTCATCCAGTGATCTGGATTCTTACCGAGTGGTTGGAGCCACTTTGTTTGACGCCTCCCTGTTAAACTCCTGAGAGCCGCCTTATCCGCGGCTCTTTTTTTGTCTCCATTTCCCTTTTTGTCCGCATCTCAGCGGGGCCGCCCGACAGGGGCTTGCCGTTAACCTTCTGTTAAACATGTGCTTGCCTTCACCGGTGACGAAGCGCATTTTCAAGCTTCAGTCAGATAGGGTTCCGGGTGTATCGGCAGGGAGCCGAATCAGCCGGTTGCAAGTGCAGGGGCGTATCAATGAACGAGCCTTCGAAGGGCAGTGCGAAAACCGTCAAGCTGGCGGAACGCCGGGTTTTCTCGCAATCCTTCAAGCCGCTTTACCAGGAAGGTATGGGCCTGGTCGAACAGGCGGCGGAATATCTCGACGGCAAGGGCCGGGCCGAGGCAAAGAAACTGTCGCGACTGGCCGCCACGCTCTACGCGGCCGAATCGATGCGGCTGACCACCAGGCTGATGCAGGTTGCCTCCTGGCTGCTTTTGCAGCGGGCCGCCAATTCCGGCGAGATGACCCGCGACCAGGTCGCGTCGGAAAAGTCCAAGGTGCGCCTCGACACAGCTTCCGCCCATGACGAAGCCGCCGGTTGGGCCGAGCTGCCCGAGGATTTCCTCGACCTCGTCACCCGCTCGCTGCGCCTGCAGGCGTTGGTGCGCCGCATGGACGACGAGATCTATGGCTCGGGCGCCATGGTCGACATGCAACCGATGGCTCGCCGCCTCAATCCGGTTTCCGACCAGATCAGCCTGCTGAACACGGCTTTCGCTCGGGGTTAAGAACCTCGGCCGCCTTTCTGTTTCCGGTTTGTTCACATTTCGCTGGCATCGCTGTCCGCCGGAGGTAAAGTCGGCACATGGCGGAAGCGATTCGCATCATCGGTATCGATCCGGGGCTTCGGCGCACCGGCTGGGGCATCGTCGAAAGCCTCGGCAATTCGCTGCGCTTCATTGCTTCCGGGACTGTGAAGTCCGACGACAAGGCGGCGCTGGCAACGCGGCTGTGCCAATTGCATGACGGGCTGGCCGAAATCCTGCACAGCGCCATGCCGCACGAGGCAGCCGTCGAACAAACCTTCGTCAACAAGGACGCCGTGGCAACGCTGAAGCTCGGCCAGGCACGCGGCATCGCCATGCTGGTGCCGGCGCGGGCAGGCCTCGTCGTTGCCGAATATGCGCCCAACGCCGTCAAGAAGGCGGTGATCGGCGTCGGCCATGGCGACAAGAAGCAGATCCACATGATGGTCAAAGTGCTGTTGCCGAAAGCCATTTTCGATACCGAACATGCCGCCGACGCGCTGGCCATCGCCATCTGCCATGCGCATCATCGGCAAAGCGTGGCCTACCGGATGGCGCTTGCCGGATGATCGATGTTCTTGACTTGTTCCCATTCTTTCGGTAGGTAATACCTACGAGGTATTACCATGCGTGTGACCACCAAGGGGCAAGTCACAATCCCCAAACAGATCAGGGACCATCTGGGTATCGGCCCAGGCTCGGAGGTCGAATTCGTGGCCACCGATGGGGGCGTTCAACTGCTTGCCGTCAACGAGAACATCTCCGAGGAGGAGAAATTGCGAAGGTTCAGCGATGTCCTGGACCGGATGGAGGGGACGCTGGACCTGGGGGGCATGACAACCGATCAGTATATGGAGTGGTTGAGGGGGCCGCGTGAAGATCTCGACGTTGATTGATACCAATGTCCTGATCGACGTTTGGGGGCCGGCAGGACCGCTGACAAAATGGTCGGGCTCGGCGATCGCTTCCTGCCGTCGCGATGGAGCATTGGTTGTCAACACGATCGTCTGGTCCGAGCTGGCGCCGCTGATAGCGACAGAGACGGCGCTTCGGAAAGCAGCCGACATGCTCGAGATAGATCGCGAGTTTCTGCCTTGGGACGCGGCATTCCTTGCGGGCGTTACGCATTCCCGGTATCGCCGCGCCGGCGGTGTTCGGGAACGAACCTTGCCGGATTTCTTCATCGGCGCCCACGCGATCGTTGCCGGGCACCGTCTGTTGACCCGCGACGCTTCTCGGTATCGCAGCTATTTCCCGAATATCGACATCATCTCTCCGGAAACGCACCCATGAGGGCCCATCTTCCATGAAAGATCTGGCATGATCGGCAAGCTCAAGGGTACGCTGGACGAGATCGACGAGGATCATTGCCTCGTCGATATCCATGGCGTCGGCTACGTCGCCTATTGCTCGGCGCGCACGCTGGCCGCGCTGCCTTCGCCCGGCGAAGCCGTGGTGCTGTTCATCGAGACCTATGTGCGCGAGGACATGCTGCGTCTGTACGGCTTCCAGTCGGTGCTGGAGCGCGAGTGGTTCAGGCTGCTGATGAACAACGTGCCAGGTGTCGGCGCCAAGGTGGCGCTGGCCATCCTGTCGACACTGGCGCCCGCCGACCTCGCCAACGCCATTGCGCTGCGCGACATCGCCATGGTTTCTCGCGCGCCCGGCGTCGGCAAGAAGGTGGCCGAGCGCATCGTCACCGAATTGAAGAACAAGGCGCCGGCCTATGCCGGCACCGCCTCGGGCACCATCGGCCTGAAACAGGAGCTCGGCGACGGCGTGGCCTCCGCGCCGATCACCGACGCGGTCTCGGCGCTGGTCAATCTCGGCTATTCGCGCGACACCGCCGCCAATGCGGTGGCCGCGGCGCTGAAGACGGCGGGCGAGGATGCCGATGCGCCGAAGTTGATCCGCTTCGGGCTGAAGGAGCTGGCGCGGTGACACGGTTGTTGGTACAGAAAATTCCGACTACCATGTGATTGGTAGGAATTTTTATAGAAAGTAAGGAAATGGGCGCTTACGCCAACCTGACCTCGAAGGGTCAGCTTACGATTCCAAAAGATGTCCGGGACGCGCTGTCACTCAAAACGGGTGATATGATCGCCTGGACGGTCATGGATGGCTATCTGATTGGAACGCCGCGAAATCTCGACTTTGCAGACCTCGCCGGATTTCTGGGTGATCCGCCCGGCGGCCCGGCGTCACTAGAGGAAATCGACGTCGCCGTGCGGGATGCCGTTGGTAGGCATGTCGTAGGAGACAGGTCGCAAGGCGGACGAGAGGGCGATGAGTGAAGTCGATCGGCATTGATACGAACGTTCTGCTTCGAATGGTGCTGAACGACGATGCAGAGCAACGAGCGAAAGCCCTCGCATTCGGCGAAGGCCTCAGCGCCGATGCTCCCGGCTTCGTCAGCTTGATCGTGCTGGTGGAATTCAGTTGGTCGTTGATTTCGCGCTACAGGCTACCGAAAGAGCAGATGCAGGCGGCAATCCAGAGACTGCTGAAGATTAAGACACTGTTGTTCGAAGATTTCGATGCAATCGTGATTGCGCTCGAAAGATCGAATTTGCCGCAGGTGGACTTCGCCGACGCGCTGATCGCCGAGCACAATCGAAATATGGGCTGCTCGCATACAGTCACGTTCGATCAGCGGGTCGCCAAGTCCATTGGCAGTATGGAACTGCTAGCATGAGCCTGTCGCCCCGCCTTATCACCCCGGAAAAACGCGGCGAGGATGCCGAGCAGACCTTGCGGCCGCAGACGCTCGACGATTTCGTCGGCCAGGCGGCGGTGCGGGCCAATCTCAAAGTGTTCATCGAGGCCGCCAAGGGCCGCAACGAGGCGCTCGACCATGTGCTGTTCGTCGGACCGCCCGGTCTCGGCAAGACGACGCTGGCGCAGATCATGGCGCGCGAACTCGGCGTCAATTTCCGCTCGACCTCCGGCCCGGTCATCGCCAAGGCCGGCGATCTTGCCGCACTGCTGACCAATCTCGAGGAAGGCGACGTGCTGTTCATCGACGAGATCCACCGGCTGAGCCCGGCGGTGGAGGAGATCCTCTATCCGGCGATGGAGGATTTCCAGCTCGACCTGATCATCGGCGAGGGACCGGCCGCACGCTCGGTCAAGATCGACCTCGCCCGCTTCACCCTGGTCGCCGCCACAACGCGGCTTGGCCTGCTCACCAACCCGCTGCGCGATCGTTTCGGCATTCCGGTGCGGCTCAATTTCTACACAGTCGAGGAGCTGGAGCAGATCGTGCGCCGCGGCGCGCGCATCCTGCAAATGCCGCTCGGCGACGATGGTGCGCTGGAGATCGCGCGGCGCGCGCGCGGCACGCCGCGCATCGCCGGCCGGCTCTTGCGCCGCGTGCGCGATTTCGCCTCAGTCGCCGGCGACGGCCATGTCGACCGCAAGATCGCCGACGAGGCGTTGACCCGGCTGGAGGTCGACGCGCTCGGTCTCGACGCGCTCGACCGCCGGTACCTCAGCATGATCGCCCGTAATTTCGGCGGCGGGCCGGTCGGCATCGAGACGATCGCCGCAGGCCTGTCCGAACCGCGCGACGCCATCGAAGACATCATCGAGCCTTATCTGATCCAGCAGGGCTTCATCCAGCGCACGCCGCGCGGCCGCATGCTGACGGCCAATGCCTGGCGCCATCTCGGCCTCGACGCGCCGAAGGATTTGGCGCAGCAGCAGATCAACCTGTTCCAGGAAGAATAGCGCTCCGGGCGATCAGGCGCAGGTTCCAGGCGATAGAGGAGCGGCGAACGGCCTGCGCAAAATATCCTCAGCTTCGTCGGTTTGCCGGCGCATTCGTCGGCTTTGGTGACGATGCCATCCCGGGGCAATCTCGCTCCGATGGTTTGCCGGAGCCATGCAATGATCACCAGACGCGGGTTCCTGCGCTTCATCGGCGGGTCGGTTCTGTCGGTTGCCGCGTTCAGCGCCTATGCGGTCGGCATAGAACCGATGCTGCTGACGCATGTGAAGCGTTATGCGCTGACACCGCCGCATTGGCCGGATGGCTTGAAGCTGCGCATCGTGGCGCTTGCCGATATCCATGCCTGCCGGCCGTGGATGACGCCGGAGCGGATCGCTTCGCTTGTCGAAGACGCGAATGCCCTGCAGCCGGACGTGATCGTCCTGCTCGGCGACTATATCGCCGGCATGCCCTTGGTGACCGGCCCGGTGACGCCGTCGCAATGGGCGCCCGCCCTGTCGGACCTCAAGGCGCCGCTCGGCGTGCTGTCGATCCTCGGCAACCATGACTGGTGGGCCGATGGCTTCGCGCAGCGCGCCGGGGCCGGCCCGACCATAGCGCGCAAGGCCCTGGAGAAAGTCGGCATCCCGGTGCTGGAGAACGATGTCGTGCGCCTGGAGAAGGACGGGCATGGTTTCTGGATCGCCGGGCTCGCCGACCAGTTGGCGCTGCTGCCGACCAGGGATCGCGCCAGCTTCACGGGACTGGACGACCTCGACGGTACGCTGGCCAAGGTCAGCGACACCTCGCCAGTCATCCTGCTTGCGCACGAGCCCGATATTTTTCCGAAAGTGCCGTGGCGGGTCTCGCTGACCCTGTCCGGCCACACCCATGGCGGACAAGTGCGGCTGTTCGGCTATTCGCCTGTCGTGCCGTCGCGTTTCGGCAACCGCTATGCCTATGGCCACGTCATCGAGAACGACCGTAATCTGATCGTCTCCGGCGGGCTTGGCTTCAGCATATTGCCGGTGCGTTTTGGAATGCGCCCCGAAATCCTGTCCATCGACCTTGGCTAGATCCAGATCGCCTCATTGAAGCGATTTGATCGCGTCCATGACGTCCGGCTCGGCTTTGTCGCCATTGAAGGCATCAACAATGCCGAAGGCGCCGCCATAGCTCCACACCGACCACGAGAAGCCATGCGCTTCGGCGCGCGCGATCATGTCCCTGACATAGGCGGCCCGGTATTCAGCGGGCATCACATAGGCGTTGCCGTATTCCTGGCGGATCATGCCGAATTCGCCCAGCGTGATGTTTTCCGGCTTGACGCCGTTGGCCTTCGCCCAGGCCTCGACCTTTTCGAATGGCGCATCCATCAGGCCGAGCAGTTTGTCGGGACTGTCCATGCTGGCGACCTGTTCGTCGAGATAGGCAAGCAGGCCGCTCTGCCTTGTCCATGGCGCCTCGGCCTTGATCCTGGCGCGAATGGTGTCGAGCGTCACGTCCAACTGTGCCTTTGGCACCGAGGTCAACGGATAGGGCAGGCCGGTCACATAGGGGATGAAGTCGCCGGCCCAGGTCGCGCCTTGGTGAGTGAGCAGGAACGGATCGTAGGAGTGGAAGGTCCAGATGACATTGTCGTCCGGGATCGTCTTCGGGTCGATCTTCTCCAGCGAGCTTGCGGCGGAGTAGCAGGCGCCGGTCAGCACCAGCGTCAGTTTCGTCGCCGAGGATCGTGCCGCGGCGAACAGTTTGCGCTGGCGGTCCGGCCACAGGCTGGTGCCGTCGCTGTCGCAATCGACGATCGGTTCGTTCATCGGCTCGAAAGCCACTTGAGCGGGATCTTCACTCGCCAGCGTGCGGGCCATCCTGCGCACCATCTCGACATAGGCGTCGAAGGTCCGTGGTTCGTCCATCACTTGCGCCATGCCGATCTTGCGGCTGCCGCCGGCCGGGATCAAGTGCATGTCGACGACCACCTTCAGTCCGGCGCGGTTGATCATGCGCACCGAGTCCAGCACGCTGGCATAGAGATCGTCGCGCAACGGCACGGTCTGGCCGGACAGGAAAGGCGACGGGTCGACCGGCATGCGCAGGAAATCAAAGCCCGCGTGCTTCAGTGCCTTGAGATCGTCCTCTCCAAGGAATTTCCGCCATTCCGGATAGGGCAGGATCGCCTTGGCGTCGCCCCACTGGTCTTCGCCTGGCCACGTGACCCACTGGTCGAGGTTGAGGCCCCGCTTCATCGAGAAGCTCGCTGCCTGGCTTGGCAGCGCCAGACCCGCGAGCACTAGCAACGCCGCCATCAAGGTCTTGATCATCGCCGTCAACAGTGCCATCCGATGCTAGGTCGCGCGGGAACAGGTGCCTCGTCGGGACTGAAAAAGGAAGCGCAATGGGCGATCATGGTGAATCGGCGACGCTGCTGGCCGGCATTTCCGGTGCGCTGACGCCGTTCGGCCACCGGCTGATGGCGCGGGTCTATTATGCCGACACCGATTTCTCCGGCGTCGTCTACCATGCGCGCTATCTCGAATTCTTCGAACGCGGCCGCTCCGACTATCTCCGGCTTACCGGCGTGCATCACACCGAACTTGCCGACGGCAAGCATGGCGAGAGGATAGTCTGGATTGTGCGCCGCATGGAGATCGACTTTCGCGGCCCCGCCCGTATCGACGACGTCCTGACGGTCGACACCCGCACCGAGGAGATTTCCGGTGCGCGCATCTTCATGGCGCAGCAGCTCAAGCGCGGCGACGAGGTGCTGGTCGAGGCCAAGGTCGAGGCGGCGATCATCGGCGAGAATGGCCGCCCAAGGCGCTTTCCCAGGGAATGGATTGCGGCGTTCATGCCTCGGGTATCCTGATATTCAGGTGATGCCGGCCTGCAAATGACTGCTACCTGCGCTTCCGGTGCTCATATGTGGACGGCCCCCTGCTTGCAAGGCTTGGCTGAGATAGTTTGATCGGATCGCTTGCGCTCATATGTCCGGCCTTTTGCGCGCGGATTTGTGAGCGCTGGCCAAGAT
>NZ_RZRU01000044.1 GCF_003997495.1 Mesorhizobium sp. M7A.F.Ca.US.008.03.1.1
ATATTGCAGCAAGCAGTACGACCCGGTCTGTGCCCGTCGCGGCATGGACTGTCGCGCACGATGCGGTAGCCGGCCCGGTCGGCAAGACAGGCATTGGCGAAGGTCTGGCGGTCGCCGCCGCGCCGGGCACAGACCGGGTCGTACTGCTTGCTGCAATATTGCTGTTCCGGCCGTGGCGGACGCGGACGTGGCCCTGGTCCGTCATCGACGACGACGGTGCAGGCGGCAAGAATTGCCGACAGCAACAGGATGACAAAACCCTGCCGCGAAAAGATTGCCGCCAGAAATTTCATGATGATCTCCCACGATCGCGTCCCCGGTTACCGATCCTCGCCATTCCCTTGCCAAATGCAACCCCGTTTGAGCCCCGCAAACGACAACGGCCTGGACCGCAAGGGAGGTCAGCGCGCCGCCGATGTCTGGCCCATTCGTGGATCGGCTCTGGCCGATGACCCGACCGGCAAGCAAGCCTATGCCGAGCCCATCGATGCTCAGGTCAGTCGATTGATGCGTCGGGATGCGCCAGTACGGCGGCCCGCGGCGGTATCTTGCAACCATCACGTTTCCGTGCGATAAATTCCGTGTTCGGGCATTTGCGACCCGGAGAGCGGAACGTTTTGGACGACCTTTCCCCGATACTGTGAATCTCTGACGGCCCCGTTTTCGGCGGGGGGTTTGACCATGCGCCAATGCATGACTGCCGAAGCAACCACCGGGAACTGCCCTTTGCGCCAGGCGGCGGGCGGGACCACCAAAGACTGAACGGGTGAAGGAGTTTCCCCAATGGCCCAGACCGGCACCGTTAAATTCTTCAACGCGACCAAAGGCTTCGGTTTCATCACGCCCGATGGGGGCGCCAAGGATGTGTTCGTCCATATCTCCGCGATCGAAGCCTCCGGCTTGCGCACGCTCGTTGACGGCCAGAAGGTCACCTTCGACGTCGAGCCGGACCGCATGGGCAAGGGCCCCAAGGCCGTCAACCTCCGCGCAGCCTGAGCCATCGGCGCGCCGCATGTCACTCGGACGTGCGACGGAGGCTCCATGCCGGCACCTGGCCTGGAGAGGGATTGAATTTTGAAAGGCGCGGCGATCTTCGTCGCGCCTTTTCCTTATCGAAGGCAAGGGCCAGCGCATGTCGCCCCAGCGGCTCGGTTCTGGGCAACGACTCGCATAAAAACAAAGACCTAAAGCATGCCGCAACGTGCTTTAGACGCCCGCAAAACTTTCCCTTGCCGATGACGCTAAAATAAAGGACAAATTTCCACTCGGGCATTTGCCGGCCCGAGACTGGAGTTTATGGGACAAAGGAGCTTCCCATGCCGCAGACCGGCACCGTCAAATTCTTCAACCATGCCAAGGGCTTCGGCTTCATCACGCCCGATGACGGCGAGAAGGATGTTTTCGTGCATATTTCAGCTGTGCAAGCGTCCGGTCTTCCCGGTCTCGAGGATGGCCAGAAAGTGTCGTTCGACACCGAGCCGGACAAGCGCGGCAAGGGTCCCAAGGCCGTCAACCTGTCGGTCGGCTGAGCCGGCTTCAAACCGGCGATCGCGGGCAGATCGCTCCCTTGAGAGCCTATGATTTTTGACGTCTGTTTTGAATAAACACGTAAAAATCCGTTCAGCCCCCGTTCAGCCACGGTCGCATATTAGTGTTCGGTAAAGCCGGACCGCATCCCCGAAACTGCACGGGCCGGCACGAAGGAGACCGACATGAACCGAATTTTTAAAACCGCCGTCCTGGCCGCTGCCGTGGTCGCTACCACGCTTACGGCTTTGCCCGCCGCCAATGCGCGCGACTGGCGCCGTCATCATGGCCATCATGGCAACGGCGATGCCGTTGCCGCCGGCGTGCTCGGCCTCGCGGCCGGCGCGCTGATCGGTGGTGCATTGGCCAATGACCGGCCGCCGCCCGACGCTGACCGCTACTACGATGACGGTTACTACGATCGTGACGTAGTGATACGCCCTGCCCCGGTGCGCCGCTACTATGCGGAGCCGCGGGTGGTCTACGCCGATCGTTATGCCGAGCCGTGGACGCGTGACTGGTACGAATACTGCTCGGACCGCTACCGCAGCTTCAATTCCCGTACCGGCACGTTCACCGGCAATGACGGCGAACAGCATTTCTGCACTGCCAATTAAACCAAGGCTTCCCTGCCCCAAAATAGAAAAGCGCTGACCGTAAGGCCGGCGCTTTTTTGTTGTGGTCTCTACAATGTCAACGGTCTGCTTGAGGCCGATGAAAAACAGCTACGGATCCGAGCCTGGTTCAAGTCAAAAAAGGATTGGTCCGCCTCTCCTCGCCAAAACGTCCGCCGGGACCGTGGCCACATATGAAGCCGATGTCGTCGCCGAGCGGCAGGAGCTTGTCCTTGATCGAAGCGATCAGCGCTGCGTGGTCGCCGCCCGGCAGGTCGGTGCGCCCGACCGAGCCGCGGAACAGCACGTCGCCGACATGGGCGAACTTGGCCGCGCGGTTGTAGTAAACGACGTGACCTGGTGCATGGCCGGGGCAATGCAGCACCTCGAACACATGGCTGCCGAACGACACGGTCTCGCCTTCGGCCAGGAACCGGTCGGGCACGCAGTTGCGCGCTCCGGCGATGCCGTAGCGCTTGCCCTGGTTTTCCAGATTGTCGAGCAGCGACTTGTCGGCCTCATGCGGACCGGTGATCTCGACGCCGAGCGCTTCCTTCAGTTCCATGGCGCCGCCGGCATGGTCGATATGGCCATGCGTTATCCAGATCGCCCCAGCCGTGATCGCATTGTCCTTCAGCACCGCCAGCACCTTGTCGATGTCGCCACCCGGATCGACGACGACACCGTGCTTGTCGTCCATGTCGAACAGGATGGTGCAGTTCTGCTGGAACGGTGTGACCGGCATGATGCCGGCATTGAGCTGACCCATGATCGTCCTTTCAATGTTCACGCGGTGATGTAGAGGCGCGAACGAAGGGCGTCCACCCCCGAAAGACGAACAGTCAGTAGCCTCAAAAACGGAAATGGGCGGCCGAAGCCGCCCATTCTGAAAGTTTGGACCGAATGGCCGCTTACTTCTTCATGGCGCCCATGACCGCGCCGAGAATGCCGGTCAGGATCGCGCCGCCGCCAGCGCCGCCGACGATGTTCTGCAGGTTCAGCGCGCTGCCGAGACCGCTCGTTGCCGCCGCAGCTGCGTCCGGAGTGATCGCGCCGCCGCCGAGCAGGCTGCCGAGGATCGCCGCACCGCCGACGCCGCCAATGGCTCCGCCCAGGATTTTGGGAAGCTGCCCCATCGCCGCCGTCTTGAGAGCCGCACCGACCGCCTGACCACCGATGATACCCGTAATCACCTGTATGATGATCGGAAGAAGCGTGTTCATGTCCATATGATTAGTCCCTCCATAGCTGCCAGCCTCCCGGGCCGACAGCATCATGAGACGCCGAATTGGACGAAAGTCAAATGCAGGAACGCTTAAATAAAAGGGGCGGCCCTAAAACCGCCCCTGCTTGCTAAAAAAGTTGTGACTATCGTTATTCTGCAGCGATCGCGTGCTTGGGTTGAACGGCGGCAGAATAGTCATTCATAAGGTTCTTGGCGATTTCACCGACCTCGAATCGGTAAGGTCCGATCTCCGAAACTGGCGTTACTTCCGCTGCCGTGCCGGTCAGGAAGCATTGTTCGAAGCCCTCCAGTTCTTCCGGCAGGATGGCGCGTTCAATCACCTCCAGGCCCCGATCCTTGGCCAGCCCAATGACCGTGCGGCGAGTGATGCCGTCGAGGAAACAATCGGGCTTGGGCGTATGGATCTTGCCGTCCTTGACGAAGAAGATATTGGCACCGGTCGCTTCCGCGACCTGGCCGCGCCAGTCGAGCATCATGGCGTCGGCATAGCCCTTGGCCTCGGCGGCATGCTTGGACATGGTGCAGATCATGTAGAGGCCGGCGGCCTTCGACTTGGAAGGCGCGGTGCGCGGGTCGGGCCGGCGCCATTCCGCCACATCGAGACGGATGCCTTTCAGCTTCTGCGCAGGATCGAAATAGCTCGGCCATTGCCAGATGGCGATGGCGCAGTTGATGCGGTTGTTCTGCGCCGAAACGCCCATCTGTTCGCTGCCGCGCCAGGCGATCGGCCGGACATAGGCATCCTGGAAACCCTGCTTCTTCAGAAGCGTGGTGGAGGCGTCGTTGAGCTCC
Source organism: Mesorhizobium sp. M7A.F.Ca.US.008.03.1.1 (assembly GCF_003997495.1). GTDB lineage: Bacteria > Pseudomonadota > Alphaproteobacteria > Rhizobiales > Rhizobiaceae > Mesorhizobium. Next base: position 4,180 of record NZ_RZRU01000044.1, read on the forward strand.
GCCACCGAATAGGGGATCTTGAAACCGAGCAGGCGTGCCGATTCATGCAGGCGCTCGGTGTGTTCGTTGAGCTTGAAGATCTCGCCGCCATAGGCGCGCTCTCCTTCGAAAACAGCGCTGGCGTAATGCAGCCCGTGCGTCAGCACATGGATCTTGGCGTCACCCCATTGGACGAACTCGCCGTTCATCCAGATGAAGCCATCGAGTTGATCGAAGGGAACGGATGCCATGTTAACCTCCCACGGGCGGCAGCCCGGATAGTTGTATCGTTGTGTGTTCGCGTCGGCCGCCCAAAGCGGCTTCTGTGGTGGAGCGTAGGCGGATAATTGCGCTCTGGCAAACCCAGGAAGTTCCGGAAAAACCGGCTTCCCTTGCCTTTTCGTTCGCAATCCGCCCAAAAGCTTGTCAAAAATTATCATTGCAGGGAAATTACGTCAATAGTACTGACATAATCTCTCTTTCTCACGGAGAAGTAATGACGGATCGAAGCCCAGCCGCCGGAAAACCGATCAGGACCGCGATGTCGGTCGAGGACGGCATCGACTTCGCCATCATCGAGCTGCTCTTCTTTGCCTATCGTGACTTCACCTCCGATCCGGACCAGATCCTGGCCGATTACGGCTTCGGCCGGGCCCACCACCGGGTGCTGCATTTCGTCAACCGCAGGCCGGGCCTGACGGTCGCCGAACTACTCGACGTGCTGAAGATCACCAAGCAGAGCCTGGCCCGCGTGCTCAAGCAACTGATCGACACCGACCATGTCGTGCAGTTGCAAGGTCCGCGCGACCGCCGCCAGCGCGAACTTTATCCTACAGCCAAAGGCCGTGCGCTGGCGCTGGCGCTGGCGCGGCCACAGTCGCGCCGCATCCATGCTGCATTGGGGGATTCCGGAGTAACCGAACGGACCTTGGTGGAACGGTTCCTCGAAGCGATGGTCAATCCGGAACTGAGGGCGCAGATCGACGTTGGGTCCGCAAAAATGTCAGGGAAAAGCCATGGAGAGCACTGAACGCGTCGATCACGCGGCCGCGCCAGACGACGACGCGCCGCATCTGCTTGTCGTCGACGACGACACCCGCATCCGCAATCTTCTCAAGCAGTATCTGACCGAAAATGGCTTTCGCGTCACCGTCGCCGGCAATGCCGGCGAAGCCAGGCGCAAGCTTGCCGGCCTCGACTTCGACCTTCTGGTGCTGGACGTCATGATGCCCGGCGAGACGGGCGTCGACCTGACCAAGTCGCTGCGGGCCGAAAAGAACGTACCGATCCTGATGCTGACGGCGCTGTCGGAGACCGACAGCCGCATCTCAGGGCTGGAGGCTGGCGCCGACGACTACTTGCCAAAGCCGTTCGATCCGCGCGAGCTGATCCTGCGCATCAACAACATCCTGCGCCGCGGTGGCCCGGCGACCACGCCCAAGGTCGAGCAGCTGGTCTTCGGCCCCTACACCTTCCAGATCGCCAGGCGCGAATTGAAGCGCGGCGGCGAGGCGTTGAAGCTGACGGACCGCGAGCAGGAGATCCTGGCGATCTTCGCCGCGCGGGCCGGCGAGACGATACCCCGCCACGAGCTTGTCGGCGACGATTCGGAAGTCGGCGAGCGCACCATCGACGTCCAGATCAACCGGCTCCGCCGCAAGATCGAGCGCGATCCGTCCAATCCGGTCTGGCTGCAGACCGTACGCGGTATTGGGTATCGGCTCAGCGTGGAATAGAATGCCGCCTGCGGCCGGCTGAACGGCTGCGGGCAAGCGAAAAGAGCGAATGGCAACCACGGAACTGGAACAGCCGGGCAATGGCGGCTTGAGCGCACGCGCCGCGCGGACGCTGAAGGCGGTGCCGCGCGCCTGGAACCGCTTCTGGCGCCTCGTCTCGCTCTATATGCCCAAGCGGCTCTATGCCCGCTCGCTGATCATCGTCATCGCGCCGATGATCCTGCTGCAATCAGTCGTCGCCTTCGTCTTCATGGAACGTCATTGGGCAACCGTGACGCAGCGCCTGTCGCAGGCCACCGTGCGCGACATCGCCGCTATCATCGACCTGATCGAGACCTATCCGCGCGATGCCGACTACACCAACATCATCCGCATCGCCCAGGACCGCATGCAGCTGAAGGTCGACCTCTTGCCGCCCGACCCACTGCCCGCGCCCGGTCCAAAGCCGTTTTTCTCGATTTTGGATGATGTTCTCTCGTCCGAGATCACCCGCCAGATCAACCGCCCGTTCTGGATCGACACGGTCGGCAACTCCAACATCGTCGAGGTGCGCGTGCAGCTCGAGGGCAAGGTGCTGCGCGTCTTCGTGCGCCGCAGCCAGGCCTATGCCTCCAACACCCACATCTTCCTGATCTGGATGGTCGGCACCTCGCTGGTGCTCCTGATGATCGCCATTCCCTTCCTGCGCAACCAGATCCGGCCGATCCTGATGCTCGCCGAAGCCGCCGAAAGCTTCGGTAAGGGCCGGCCGATGCCGCGCGACTTCCGGCCGCGCGGCGCCGAAGAGGTTCGCCGCGCCGGCTTTGCCTTCATGCAGATGCGCGAGCGCATCGAGCGCCAGATCGAGCAACGCACCGCCATGCTGACCGGCGTCAGCCATGACCTGCGAACCATCCTCACCCGCTTCAAGCTGCAGTTGGCGCTTTCCGGCGGCAAGACCGAGACCAAGGCCGCGCTCGACCAGGACATCGACGATATGCAGTCGATGCTCGAAGGCTATCTCGCCTTTGCCCGTGGCGAGGCTTCGGAAGACGCCGGACGGTTCGATCTCGAGGCCTATTTCGAGAAGCTCGACGAGGAAGCCAGGCTGCGCAAGCGCAAGCTGTCGACGACGCTTGCCGGAGACCCCGATGTGCATGTGCGGCCGAACGCCTTTGCCCGGCTGATGTCCAACGTGATCGGCAACGCCTTCCGCTATGCCAAGACGGTTGAGGTCAACGCCACCCATGGCCGCGGCTCGCTGCTGGTCACCATCGACGACGATGGTCCGGGCATTCCCGCCGACCGACGCGAAGACGTGTTCAAGCCTTTCGTGCGGCTCGACGAGGCCCGCAACCTCGATGCCAGCGGCACCGGGCTCGGCCTGTCGATCGCCCGCGACATCGCCCGCTCCCATGGCGGCGACATCACTCTTGAAGACAGCCCGCTCGGCGGACTGCGCGCCATCATCAAGGTTCCCGCATAACCGGGCGCGACTCCGAAAAGTGGAAACCGGCTTCATCCGCCCGTCATGAAACCATGATCAAGAGCGCGCATGAAGCGCGCGACCTCAATTGATTCGGCCTTGCCGCCTATCTTCGACCCCGTACCCGTCCGGGTGCGCTGGAGCGAAGCGAGAGCAGCAGGCTGGTCGCCGTTCCGGCATCGTCTCAAGGCAACCGTCGACCTTTCAAGCAAAGGGCCGCCATGCGCATATTGATGGTCACCGACGCCTGGCGCCCGCAAGTCAACGGCGTTGTCCACACGCTGGAGCGGCTCACCGAGACGCTGAAATCCTTCGATGTCTCGGTGGATTTCCTGACGCCGAATATCTTTCGCACCCTGCCCTTGCCGACCTATCCCGACATCAGGCTGGCGCTAACCACGCCTGGCCATGTCGCGCGCCTGATCGACGCCGGCAAGGCCGACCACGTCCACATCGTCACCGAAGGACCGCTCGGCATCATGGCGCGGCGCTATTGCCGCAATGCCGGCCGTCCGTTCACCACCAGCTATCACACGCGCTTTCCCGAATATCTCAGCGCCCGCCTGCCGGTGCCGGAAAGCTGGGCCTATCGCTGGCTGCGCGATTTCCACAATTCCGGCCAGGGCACGCTGGTCGCCACCCAGTCGCTCGCCGACGACCTCTCGGCGCGCGGCTTCACCAAGCTGCGGCCGTGGACGCGCGGCGTCGACACCGATCATTTCCGGCCCGACAAGAAGAAGGATCTCGGCTTCCCGGGCCCGGTCTTCCTCTGCGTCGGCCGCGTCGCCATCGAAAAGAACCTCTCCGCCTTCCTCGACCTCGACCTGCCGGGCAGCAAGGTGATCGTCGGCGAAGGCCCCGAGCTTGCCAGGCTGAAGGCGAAATACCCGCAAGCGCATTTCCTCGGCCATCGCCCCAACGACGAACTGGCCGAGATCTATGCCTCGGTCGACGTCTTCGTCTTCCCGAGCCGCACCGACACGTTCGGCAACGTCATCATCGAGGCGCTGGCCAGCGGCACGCCGGTTGCCGCCTATCCGGTGACCGGGCCGATCGACATTGTCGGCGATGGTTTTGGAGGCGCGGTCTCCAACGATCTGCGCGAGGCCTCACTCGCCGCGCTCATCGTCGACCGTGCCGAAGCCCGCGAACGCGCCATGCGCTACAGCTGGAAGGCCTGTGCGGAAATGTTCCTCGACACGGTCGAGGAAGCGCTGGGCATACCGCGAAAGCTGGCGGCCTGATCGTGCTTTTCATTATCCAAGGGCGAAGCCGACGCACCGCCACGGATGACAAAGCGTGGCGACGCATGATCAACCGCTAGTCTGCCACGGCACCCTTGTTTCAAAGGGATGGTTCGGGGTCATAGCTTGTATGGTACGACTTCGGAGCCTTGACCAAGTCAAATTGACAATGCAGTCCCGAGCTGAGTAGTCATCAATACTTGAGATGCGCCGCCATCTCGTCCTCCCCAAGACATGGAATCCTTGGCCCTGTCGGCGACTCAAAATTTACCCTTTCTACCTACATTGCGGCATGTTCGAAGCAACCGCCTCCAGCAAAATCAACAGTTATACGAGCCATTTCATCAGGCCCGAAGGTATCTTGCTGATAGTTCTGCTGCTGGTGGCTTTCTTGCCCGTACTGCTCGTCGACATACCGGCTATGGCGGACTACCCAAATCATCTTGCAAGAATGTCGATCCTGATGCGCGCCGGTACGTCCGAGGCCCATCCCTACTATGAAGCCGCGTGGGCACCCTACCCTAATCTAGCCATGGATCTCGTTGTCCCGTTCGCTGGACGCTTGATCGGGATCGAGCTGGCATCAAAGCTTTTCTATCTAGTCTCGCAAATGCTGGTCGTCAGCGGGGCAATGGCCGTCGGAGCGGCCGCACAAGGGCGTGTGATCCTCAGCGGCTTCGTCGCTTCGCTCTTCCTCTACGCCATGCCTTTCGCTTTCGGATTCGTGAATTTCGAATTTGGGTTCGGGATCGTTCTTTGGTCCATCGCGGTTTGGATTTGGCTTGCGGAAAGACCTTTGCCGCTGCGCCTTGCCATCCACGCCGTCTTCGTCGTGGTTCTGTATATCTCTCACTTATTTGCCCTCGGCCTGTATGGCGTTGTGGTGGGGCTGTACGAACTCTCCCGCTGGCCCGGCCATATTGAGAATTGGAAACGCACGATCTTGCTGGTTACCGGAATGGCTGCTCCGGTCGTCGCAGTTGGCGCCCTGGCGCTCGCCTACGGCGGCAAAGTGGGTGGCGAAGGAACCGAATGGGCCCTGTCGGCGAAATTGTTGGCGCTGGTTCAAGTCAACGGCTTCAGCAGATACACTTCCTCAGCCGTGACCGTGGTGCTGATCATTCTCGCTTACCTTGCGGTGAAGCACAGGATAGTGGCGGTCTCTCGCGTCGGCTGCTGGATAGGCTTTGGGCTCCTGTGCCTGTTCATTGTCATGCCGTTTCGCGTTGCGGATACGGCCTTTGTCGACGGGCGCGTTCTTCTGGCGCTTATTCTGATCCTGCCAGCCTTCGTCACGATCAAGCGTCCGCAAGGCTCGCGTGGAACACTTCTCGTCGCGTTGGCGTTTGGCGCCGGGCTTGCAAACAGTGGCATCACGATCTGGGCGCAATTGTCGTGCCGCAGCGAATATCGTGCCCTTATGACCGCGTTCGACGCCATTCCAATGGGCTCGCGAATCCTTACCGGCCAGAATGGCTTTCCAGACGACCCGCCAACGAATCTGCTCCTTTATCCAATGTACAATGCTGCCGCGTTGGCCGTAGTCACACGCAATGCACTGATGCCAACGCTGTTCACCTATCCGGGAAAACAGCCGGTGAGGCCCCGGCCGGAAGTAGCAAACCTGACCATACCGCAAGGCGGGCCCATCCCGATGTCTGAACTGGAGGCTTACGCCGCCGGTGCTTCCCCACCGGTCGAGGCGGCGTATGCAGCGCATTGGACCCGTGACTTTGACTATCTGCTGGTAATCGCGCCGGAGAGCAGCCCGCCACGACACGGCAATCTTGAATTAATCGCCGAAGGCAAGCAGTTCAAATTTTACAAAATAAGGAAATCGGTCGACGCGGACAGGAAAAGCGGATGATGTCCACGCGCGACACTCCCGGCACGTCGGCAAAATCCATGCTGAAGCATCTGCCGAAAGGATTATCAATCTATCCCGGTTCGTCTGGGATTCTGATCCCCAGTCGGGACCCTAAAACAACCGCCCGCCATCCGGCACCTTACGCTCGATCGCGCCGAGCACCACAGCGCCCTCTTCGTCGGGAAAGCCGAGAGTGAGCACTTCCGACATGAATGGACCGATCTGGCGCGGGGGGAAATTGACCACCGCGAACACCTGCCGGCCGATCAGCGTCTCCGGTGTATAGTATTTGGTGATCTGCGCCGACGACTTCTTGATGCCGATGCCGGCACCGAAATCGATCTTCAGCTTGAATGCGGGCTTGCGCGCCTCGGGAAACGGTTCGGCCTCGACGATCGTGCCGGCGCGGATGTCGACACGATCGAAATCGGCAAAACTGATCTCGGGCTTGCGCTCGCTGTTCGAACTCATCTTGGTCTTGTCTGCCTTGCGGGGACTCAGGCGTTGCCATAGGTCTCGAACAGCACGCCGGCCAGGGCGTCCTTGGCCGAGGTTCCCGACCACACGACGAACTGGAACGCCTGGAAATAGCATTCGCAAGCTTCCAGCGCCGACGACAGCAACACTTCGACCTGCTGGCTCGACGGCTCGACCCCGCCGGCCAGCAGCAGCGACTGGCGGAACATGATCGCGCCCTCCTGCTCCCAGAGGTCGAAATGGCCGAACAGCATCTGCTCGTTGATCAGCGACAAGAGCCGCATCACTTCCAGCGCGCGGGTCTCCGGCACCTTGATGTCGAAGGCGCAGGCCAGGTGCAGCGCCTCGAAATCCTCCATCCACGAAAAGGAGACATGATAGTCGGTCCAGCTTCCGGCAACCGAGATAGAAATCTCGTCGTCGCCGGCCCGCTCAAAGGACCAGTCGTTGTTGTGGGCCACCTGCTCGATAACATCCACCGGATGGATTTCGCGGGAGAATTCGAGTTCGAGAAGTTCCATGGAATGCTTCCTGTCGTTCTGTACGAGCGCCGCCACACGCTCCGCGGGAGGGCACACACAACGAACAATCTTGTCTAGAACTCGGACGGCCAGGACTTTCTTCGCGCAAAGACTACTTCTCGACGCAAAGACCCCAGACCGGACCCACCGCCCGGTCGCATGACCCTGCTCCGAATCATGCAACAAATTCAGTCTATTGATCGGGAGTCGCGTGAACAGCCCAATTTTTCGCACTGCGTCATTCGCATGTGGAAAGCCGCTGTCACAAAGATTCATGCAATGCCGTTAAGCGATTCACGGCAAAGCGCTTTTCAGGATCGGGCTATGTGGAAAAGTTTAACGATTATTTTTTTGTGCGCGGCTTGGCCGCCGCCGCCGGTGCGGCGCCACCGGCCAGTTCGGCAAGCTTCGCCTCGAGCGCCTCGATGCGGGCGGCAAGGCGGGTGTTTTCTTCCCGCGCCTTGGCGGCCATCTCGCGCGCGGCTTCGAACTCTTCGCGCTGCACCACGTCCATGGTGTTCAGGATGCGTTCGGCCTGGCCCTTGAAGGCGGTCTCCACCTCACGGCGCACGCCCTGGGCGGCGCCGGCGGCGTCGGTCATCAGCTTGGCGAATTCATCGAGAATGCGGTTCGGTCCGGTCGACATGGCAAATCCTCGCTTGCTTGAAATGACGTAGTGGCGCTGCGCGCGGAATGCAAGAACGTTGAAGCCTGCTGCGGCATCAAGTCGGAAGCGTCCGGCTTGCCTTGACCCTGCCAAAACCCTGCCGCATGGTCCGCGGCCAAACACGTTCGCAACCGAGAGTTCCCCGTTGAACGAATATTTCCTGCTGCCGCTGGCCTCCCTGCCCTTCCCCAACATCAACCCGATCCTCATCCAGATCGGGCCGCTGGCGGTGCACTGGTACGGCGTCGGCTATATCGTCGGCATCCTGTTTGCCTGGTGGTATGCCAAGCGGCTCGCCGCCAATGCCAGGCTATGGCCGAACGGCGTCCTGCCGATGAAGCCTGAGGATCTCGACGACTTCATCGTCTGGGCGGCCATCGGCGTCGTGCTGGGCGGCCGCACCGGCTATGTGCTGTTCTATGATCTGGCGCGCTACATCGCGCACCCGCTCGACATCTTCGCGGTCTGGCAGGGCGGCATGTCGTTCCATGGCGGCCTGCTCGGCGTCATCCTCGCCATGACGCTGTTTTCCATCAAGCGCGGCATCCGCACATGGTCGCTGTTCGACGTCGTGGCGGCAGGCGTGCCGGTCGGCCTTGGCCTGGTGCGCGTCGCCAATTTCATCAATTCCGAGCTGTGGGGCCGGCCAACCGACGTGCCCTGGGCTTTCGAGTTTCCTAATGGCGGACCGTTTGCCCGTCATCCGAGCCAGCTCTATGAGGCGCTTCTGGAGGGCGTGGTGCTGTTCCTCGTGCTGCGCATCCTCACCCATTCGCGCCTCAAGCTGAAGACGCCGCGCTTCGTAGGCGGCGCCTTCATCTGCGGCTACGGCCTGTCGCGCATCTTCGTCGAGTTCTTCCGCGAGCCCGACCAGCAGCTCGGCTATCTCCTCGGCACCAACTGGCTGACCATGGGCATGATCCTGTCGACGCCGATGGTGCTGGCCGGCATCTGGGCGATGGCGACCGCCAAGCCGGTGGCACAGCCGCAGCCGGCATGACACGGCTGAAGACCCGCATCGTCGACCTGATCGAGGCCCTGGGGCCGATACCGATCAACGAGTACATGGCGCTGTGCCTGTTCGACCCGGCGGACGGCTACTACACGACGCGCGAGCCTTTTGGTGCGGGCGGCGACTTCATCACCGCGCCGGAGATCAGCCAGATGTTCGGCGAACTGGTCGCCGTGTGGCTTTATCAAGCCTGGCTGGCGAGCGGCCGGCCGCTGCCGGCCACCATCGCCGAGATCGGACCCGGCCGCGGCACGCTGATGAAGGACATGCTGCGCACGCTGTCGCGGCTCGATCCCGATCTTGCCAACGGCGCCACCTTCGCCATGATCGAGACCAGCCCGCGCCTGACCGAGGTGCAAAAAAAGACGCTTGGCGTCACACCCTTCGCGGTTGGCTGGCATGACACCATCGAGACCTTGCCGCAACAATCGCTGTTCCTCGTCGGCAACGAACTGTTCGACGCCGTGCCCATCCGCCAGTTCATCCGCGCCGGCGCCGGCTGGCGCGAGCGCATGGTCGGCCTCGACGAGACCAATGACCTTTGCTTCTTCGCCGGCGCCGGCTCAGTCGACCCGACGCTACTGCCCGCCGATGCCACCGACGCGCCGCAAGGTGCGATCGCCGAAGTGGCGCCTGCCCGCACCACGCTCATGGCAACAATCGCCGAGCGCATATCCAGGCATGGTGGCGCCGGCCTGTTTCTCGACTACGGCCATCTCCAGTCGGGTGTCGGGGACACGCTGCAGGCCTTGCGCAGCCATGATCACGAAGATGTGCTGGCCAATCCCGGTGAGGCCGACCTCACCTCCCACGTCGATTTCGCCGCCCTTGCCGCGATCGTGCGTGCACATGGCCTCGAAGCCCATCTGACGACACAGGGCGACTTCCTGCTCGGCATGGGCATCCTCGAGCGCGCCGGCCGGCTTGGCGCCGATACCGGCCAGGCGGCGCGCGAAAGGATCGCCGGCGACGTCGAGCGCCTCGCAGGGCCGCAAGCCATGGGCGAACTGTTCAAGGTGCTTGCGGTACTGCCTCGCGGCGTGGCGGTTCGGCCCTTCGCCGGGGCGGATTGACTTTTTACCGCCGCCCCTCCCAATCTCCCGTCCGCGCCTTGCAGCGCCTGTTCTCGACCAAGCACCTTCTTCTTGACGAAACCGCCCACACGGACAACAACGCCCGCATGCTGAATCAGACCAAACCGGATCCCGTTCGGTCGCCGCTGCTGGACAAGGCGCAGGCACAAGGCATCCGCCACGGCTATTTCACACGCATCGGCGGTGTCTCCAGCGGCATCTACCAGGGCCTCAACATCGGCACCGGATCGAATGACGACCAGGCGCTGGTCGCCGAGAATCGCGGCCGCGTCGCCGCCTGGATGGGCGTGCCGGCGAGCCATCTGTTGACCGCCTGGCAGGTCCATTCGCCCGACGTCATCATCGTCAGCGAACCCTTTGCCGGCGAGCGGCCCAAGGCAGATGCCATCGTCACCGACCGGCCTGGCATCGCCATCGGCGCCTCGACCGCCGATTGCGGTCCCGTGCTGTTCGCTGACGCGCAGGCACGCATCATCGGCGCCGCGCATGCCGGCTGGAAAGGCGCGTTCACCGGCGTGCTCGAAAACACCATCCTGGCGATGGAAAGCCTCGGCGCGCGGCGCCAAAACATCGTCGCCGTGCTAGGCCCCTCCATCGGCCCGCAAAACTACGAGGTCGGCCCGGAATTCGTCGCCCGCTTTGTCGACGCCGCCGCCGAAAACATCCTCTATTTCGCGCCGTCCGCCAATGCCGGCCATGCGATGTTCGACCTCAACCGCTACACGGTTGACCGGCTGGCCAAGGCCGGCGTGACGGCTGAGGGCCTCGACCGCTGCACTTACGCCGAGGAAGGCCTGTTCTACTCCTACCGGCGCACCACGCATCGCAAGGAGCCCGATTACGGCCGGCAGGTTTCGGCAATTGTCTTGGAGAGGGAATAATGGCGCTGCATTTTGAACGATCTGAATTTGACGCGCGGCGCGACCGGCTGATCATCGAGATGGCCGAAAAGAAGCTCGACGCCATCCTGCTGTTTGCGCAGGAAAGCATGTACTGGCTGACCGGCTACGACACGTTCGGCTTCTGCTTCTTCCAGTGCCTGGTGGTGAAGGCCGACGGTTCGATGGTGCTTCTGACCCGCTCGGCCGACCTGCGCCAGGCGCGTCAGACCTCGATTATCGACAACATCGTCTTGTGGACCGACCGCAACGGCGCCAATCCGGCGGTCGACCTGCGCAATCTGCTCAACGAACTCGACCTGCTCGGTGCCCGCATCGGTGTCGAATACGACACCCACGGCCTGACCGCCTTCAATGGCCGCCGCCTGGACGAGCAGTTGCAGACCTTCGGCCAGATCGCCGATGCGTCCGGCATTGTCGGCCGGCTGCGTCTGTTCAAGAGTCCGGCCGAGATCGCCAAGGCCGAGAAGGCCGCCAATCTCTCCGACGATGCGCTCGACGCGGCGCTGCCGCTGATCAAGCAGGGCGGCGACGAAGCCCTGATCCTGGCCGCCATGCAGGGCGCGATTTTCGCCGGCGGCGGCGACTACCCGGCCAATGAGTTCATCATCGGCTCCGGCGTCGATGCGCTGCTGTGCCGCTACAAGGCCGGCCGCCGCAAGCTCACCAAGAATGACCAGCTGACGCTCGAATGGGCCGGCGTCTTCAACCACTACCATGCGCCGATGATGCGCACGGTGCTGACCGGCAAGGTGTCGAAGCGCCATCAGGAACTGTTCGACGCCGCCCGCGCAGCACTCCTGGCTGTCGAGAAGGCGATGATGCCGGGCAACAGCTTCGGCGACGTCTTCGATGCGCATGCCCGCACCATGGAGGCGCACGGCCTCACCAAGCACCGGCTGAACGCCTGCGGCTATTCGGTCGGCGCCCGCTTCACCCCGTCCTGGATGGACATGCCGATGTTCTACCAGGGCAATCCCGAACCGATCGCGCCCAACATGACGCTGTTCGCCCATATGATCATCATGGATTCCGACACCGAGACGGCGATGACGCTTGGCCGCACCTACCTGACCACGGAATCCCAGCCCAAGCCGCTGTCCCGCCATGATCTCGACTTGATCGTAAAGTGAATCCACAATGGGAGGCGTTCTTCGCCAAGGAGTTAGAAGGCAAATGAGACGATCGCATGTGACGACCGTGTCATTGCTTGTGGCATTGGCTCTTGCCGCCTGCACCAACGCAAAGGACGTGCTCGAACCGTCGGCGATCACGCCGCCGGCGACGTCGACCCAGACGCTGCCCGCTACGTCAGGTAACACGGTTCCGACCGGGCCCGCCACCAGCACGGCGGGCGCTCCCGCAACCACCGCCGCACCGGTCACATCAGCCCAAAGCGCCGCCATCCTGTCGAAGACCCGCCTGCAGATCGCGCCGATCGTCGGCGCTTCGGTGGAAGCCGCGACACCTCTGACGGCGGAGTTGCAGACCCGCGCCAGGCAGCGCGGCATCACGCTCGCCGGCAGCGCCGACCAGACCGTGACACATGTGCTGAAGGGCTATTTCTCGACGATGTCGGAAGGCGCCGACACCACCGTCATCTATGTCTGGGACGTCTATGACCCCGCCGGCAACCGGCTGCACCGCATCAATGGCCAGCAGAAGGCCCCGTCGGTCAATTCCGGCGCCAGCGCGGGCGGCGACAGCTGGAAGGGGGTCTCGCCGGCCACCATGCAGGCGATCGCCGATCAGACCATCGACCAGTTCGCGGCCTGGCTCGGCGGCAAGGCGGGCTAGAGGCATCGGACCCAAAAGTGTAGACGGTTTTGGGAAAATCCGATGCCCAACGAGAAGAAGGAGCAGCGCAAGTCCGCTGCTCCCTGTTGCAGTCCGGCGATGGCGCGGAGCTTTCTTGAGGTTAGCCGGCGGATTCCCGATCTCGGCGCTTGCAATACACGCGCGGGCCGCTAAAAGCCCGGTTAAAGGGCGCAAGCGAGTCCGTCAGGTCTCATCATCCTCCACCAGGAACCGTGCATGAAACTCTTCGCGGGCAATTCCAACAGGGTGCTGGCCGAAGCGGTCGCCCGGTACCTCAACGTCCCGCTGGGCAAAGCCACGGTCAGGCGCTTCGCCGACCAGGAAATCTTCGTCGAAATCCAGGAAAATGTGCGCGGCGAGGATGTCTTCATCCTGCAGTCGACCTCGTTTCCGACCAACGATCATTTGATGGAACTGCTCATCATGATCGATGCCTTCATGCGCTCCTCGGCCAAGCGCATCACGGCGGTCATCCCCTATTTCGGCTACGCCAGGCAGGATCGCCGCGCCTCCGGCCGCACGCCGATCTCGGCCAAGCTGGTCGCCAACATGATCACCCGCGCCGGCGTCGACCGCGTTCTGACGCTTGACCTGCATGCCGGCCAGATCCAGGGCTTCTTCGACATCCCGACCGACAATCTGTTCTCCGTGCCGGTGATGGCCCGCGATGTGAAGGCCAAATACAAGCAACTCGGCAACGTCGTGGTGGTCTCGCCCGACATTGGCGGCGTGGTCCGCGCCCGTGCGCTGGCCAAGCGCTTCGATGCGCAACTGGCCATCGTCGACAAGCGCCGCGAACGGCCCGGTGAATCGGAAGTCATGAACATCATCGGCGCGGTCGCCGGCAAGGATTGCCTGCTGATCGACGACATCGTCGATTCCGGCGGCACGCTGTGCAACGCCGCCGATGCGCTGCTGGCCAACGGCGCCACCAGCGTCACCGCCTACATCACCCACGGTGTGCTGTCGGGCGGTGCGGTTGCCCGCATCAGCGGCTCGAAGCTGCAGGAACTGGTGATCACCGATTCCATCCAGCCGACCCAGGGCGTGCTCGACGCGGCCAACATCCGCGTCATCTCGATCGCCGACCTGATGGGCGAAGCCATTTCGCGCACCGCGACCGAAGAATCGGTGTCGAGCCTGTTCGACTAGGGCAATTCCAGGAAAAGTGTGAAGCGGTTTTCGGTTGTGTGCGTCAAGTTCTGCAAAATTGGGCGGCCATGGTGCTGGTCATGCGGCTTGGCGTAGAGCGAGCTTCTTGTGCTCGCGCAGGTCGTCCATGTTGATGTATCGGTTGGCCTCCATCCAGTTTTCGTTGGTCTCGACGGCCAACGCCCTGA
>NZ_RZRU01000045.1 GCF_003997495.1 Mesorhizobium sp. M7A.F.Ca.US.008.03.1.1
CGCCGACAACTCCAGACATGCCAGCCCTTGGGCTGCAAAGGTCTATCAGGACGCCAGAAAGCGAGGGTGCAGACACCCTCATGCCGTTCGCATCCTTGCCAGAGCTTGGCTCAGAATCCTCTGGCGCACCTGGCAGGACGGTACACTCTACAATCCAGACAGACACCCCGCCGCAGCCGTCTTGCTCGCCAAAGGTTGACACAGGAAGTCTCATGCGGTCATCCTGCTCACAGGATCAGAGGCGCTACCGTGGTGAGTATGAACTGCCGCAGGAAGAACAGGATTAGAAGCAGGATGATCGGCGAGATGTCGATGCCGCCGAGGTCCGGCATGAAGCGGCGGATCGGCCGCAACGCCGGCTCGGTCAGCCGGTAGAGCATGTTGCCGATACTGCCGACGAACTGGTTTTTCGAATTGACGACGTTGAAGGCGTAGAGCCAGGAGAAGATCGCCGAGGCGATGATGATCCACCAGTAGAGGTCAAGCGCCATGACGATTGTCTGAATGAGGGCGAGCATGCCGGTCTCCAATTGTTGCCGACATGTAGCCATTGCAGGCGAAACCGGCAAGGGCCGCCTTCCGCCGCGCGCCGGCCCGATGTCGGCGGACACGGATTTCGGCAAAGCGCCGCCTTGACAGGAAACCGCGGCGCCCGATAAATGCCCCCATCCGCTGGACGGGGCTGTAGCTCAGCTGGGAGAGCGCGTCGTTCGCAATGACGAGGTCAGGAGTTCGATCCTCCTCAGCTCCACCAGCGGAATAATTCTTCACTCTCCGCGCCGGATGCCGTCCGCGATGCTCGTCCCGGCTTGCCTCGCGGTTGGCATTTGCTGTGCCAGCGCGCCCAAAAAGGCCGCGGACTGCACCGCCTTTTTCGCGATATCCGGCAAGGCTTTTGTCAATTGGACTTATGGCGGAAGCGCTCATCGATTGTTTCCGTTTTTTTTGCAAACCGCCCCACTAAAATGAGATTATCAAATCAGTTTTTTCTGTGCGTTGTGACCAGGCGTTTCGGCGGGGGCGACCGGAGACGCTATATGGATTTCGAGTCGAAATGAAAAATCCGCCTGCGGAAGCAAAGACGTGTCAATTCGCGAGAATCTCGCTGCAAACCTTAGACGGCTGTGCAAGGACCATGCCTCCGTAAGTGCGGTATGCCGTGAGCTGCACATCAATCGCACCCAGTTCGAACGCTACCTGCAAGGGCAGACCGTTCCCAACAAGGCCACCGCCAAGCTGATATGCGATTACTTTCGGATCGACGAGGCCGAACTGTACCAGGATCCCGGCGCACCCGAGCCAGCGATGCGTGGCCTGCCGCCAGTTTCCGAGAGCCTGTTCAACCAGATGATCCGCCCTCCCAGTCCTTCGATCGCGGGCGGCACCTATTTCACCTATTTCTCGATCCCGGGCCGTCTCGACCTTCTGATGCGCTCGGTGACCTTCGTGCGGCGCGAAGCCGAACTGGTCACATTCCGAAGGGTCACAGGATGGTCGGAGCGCCGGGGATCGACCTGGGCACGAGCGCGCGGCAATCACTATGGGGTGGCGATCTCGCGGCTGAACTGGATCTATTTCAGCGGCATCAATCGCCGCCAGACCGGAGAGCCGTCGCTGATCTCCGTGCAATGGGCTCCCATCTCCGAACCGGTGCTGATGGGCAAGGCCATGCTCCTGACGGAGGCCGGCCCGGCATTCGTATCTGTCATCATGCGGCGCGACATTGCCAACATCCACGCAAGGGATGCCATCAGCATGGCGCATGTCATCAGTCTCGACGATCCGGGCGTCGACCAACTGGTTGTCAGCCTCACCCGGGACGGGTTGGGCTAATCCCTCGGATCGCCGTCTCTTACGCCAAATAAGAATAAGCATACGCCGATAAAGCGTACGACGACGATTGTCTACTCTGTATTTGAATAAAATCGATATTTTACACTTTAATGCCAGGAAAGATAATCCACGCGTCCGTCTTCGGCTCGTGGTTTTACTATAATTTTAACAAACCATTAACTCTTCCGACCTTACCTTTCTTCACGCGGATCCCGTTCTGGGGGTCTTTCAACGGATCCCAAATGGGGTCAGGAAAGGGATAAAAATGGCCAAGAAAGTGACCAATGCTCCGAAGCTGACGATTGCCGCCGGCACGCAGACCGTCTTCTTTTCGCAGGGTATGCACTACAACAAGCGCTGAAGCCGTTCTGCGCCGACGAGCGGTTCGCTTGTCGGCGCCTCGGCTCCGCAGATGGCATCCAGCTTCATGAAAATGCGCTCTTCGAAAACGCTTGTTTTCTACCCCGGACAAAACAAGGTCACGGCATGCAACTTCCTGACCAGAAGCGTATTTGAATGCAGCCCTGAGATGGTCGGCCTTCTAGCATCGTGGGACAAATGGGCATCGACAGCGGACATTGCCCGCGCCCATGGGTGGTCGAAGTCCGAGTTGAAGGCTGTCGTTCCCCGGTTGCTCGATTTCTCCGCCCTGGTCACCGCCGGATCGCCTCTCGCCGAGCAGGAGGAACAGTTTTCAGGACAATGGAATTGGGGGCTTCCGACGGCGCTGATGCATTTCTGCGTCCAGGACAGCGAATACATGACCATTGAGCAAGCGGAAGAGCGGCAGATAGAACGCGCCGGCCATACGCCGCAGCCGGACCTCCTGCTCAAGAATTCCGCTGGCGCCATCCAGTTGCCGAATGCACTGGAAGACAACGAACTTCTTAGCTTGATGGCGCGGCGCCGCACCAACCGCACGGCGGCTCGGCCCACCATCACGGCCAAACAGCTTTCCGATTGCCTGTTCGCAGGGCTCGGCATCATCGGCGAGACCGTCAATTGCGTTGGCGCCCTGCCGCTTGGCATGACCCCTTCCGGCGGCGCGCGAAATCCCTATGAGGCCTATGTGGTCGCGCTCGGCGTCGATGGGCTCGAACCCGGTGTCTATCACTATTCCGCCGCGGATCACGACCTTGGCAGGATTTCCGCGAACCATCTGCCGAAGATTTCCGAACTGGTCGGCGGACAGGAGTGGGCCGACGCCATGCCGTGCCTGATCCTGCTTTGCGCCAGGCTCGATCGCACGATGTGGAAATATGAGGACGCCAACGCCTATCGTGTCGTGCTGATCGAGGCCGGCCATATCGGCCAGAACATCATGCTGGCGGCGACCAATCATGGCCTGTCGGCATGTCCGACAGCCGCGCTCAGTCATTCCGCGATCAAGCGGCTGCTTGGTCTCGACAGTCTCACCGACGCACCGATCTATGCCTTGACCCTTTCGACCCCGGAAAGAGACCCGTCCACCGCGGGCCAATCCATCAATTAGTCGACCAACAATGTGCAGTTCGGCCAGTAACGCGTTCCCCAGGTATAACCAGAGACAGGAGCAGCACGTGCCAAATCAATCCTTACGCCAGTCAGAAATCGATAGTCTTCAATATATTTCGTCGATGACCAATGAGCTCGTGCAGATGGCCGAAGCAAGCCGTTTTCCGATGATCTCCTATCTGCTGGGCATGGCCTATGCGGAGGCCTTCGACGTTCTTCGCGGCGCACGGCCGGCCAGGCATGCGCAGCTCAGCGGCAATCCGCTGCATCCCAAGGCGCAGGCAAAGGACAATCGTGCCGCCCAGCCACGGAGAGCGTAGCGACATGCAATCGTCAGCCGCATGCGCGGTGGCAGGCTCGACCTCCCGGCCAAACCGCTGGGAGACGCTGTGCGCGTTGCAAAGCCTGCTGCCGTTGCTGAAGAAAGCCGCGACAGATCTGCACCGCGCCGACATGGTCTACTGGTTCGAGCAGGCCGATGCCGAGGTCGCCAACATCATCAGGGGCCATCCCTCCGATGCGGCCGCAATCCCGGCCTTGATGGCATCCTGTCCGCAGAACCGGCACCAGTCGCTCTAACCCTAGGGCGATTGCGAACACTGAGCCGGCTCTAGCCATTTTTTCAAGCAATTCCAGACGGGAAACCGTTGCGCGGCTGGAATTGCCAAGGGGGACTTGCACATGAACATGATTGCCAACATCAGAAGCGTCGACGCCAGGGAAAGCATTTTCAGCCGGCTCGAGGCCTTGATCGCAAGGCACCCGCCATCGCCTGACGCTGCGCGGGTCGAGGCCCGCCAACTCGTCTCGATGGCGATTGCCGACAGCTGCCAGGCCGACAGTCTCTGGGGTACAGTGGACGCCTTCCACGCCCATTTCGACTTCATGATGCAGACCATCGAGATCAACGGAACCGATGACCCGAGCCTCGGGCTCTTGCGCACGAAATGCCGTTTCTATCTCGAACAGGTCGAGGCCCTGAGCCTCTCACTGACCTATTGACAGGCCGGCCGATCAAGTTCGGCTCTAGAGTAATTCTGGGAAAAGTGTGAAGCGGTTTTCCGTTTAGAATTGCGTCAGAACAAAGGTTTAGAGCAGCTCGCCGTTTCCGTGAAACGGTGAAATGCTCTTAGTTGCGCAGGTTGAACACGAACGGCGCTGTACGACTCAGACGCGAGCCAAGTTCCGGTGGCGGTGCCGGCACCGTGGCGCCTTGCAGCACGGCGAGTGCCGCACGGTCCAGGTCCGCATCCCCGGAGGAACGAGAGAGCCTGGCAGACAAGACCCGGCCGGACGAGTCGACCGTGAAGGCGACATACGGCCTGCCTTCCACGCCTCGGGCCTTGGCAGAGCTGGGATAGCGCGTGTGCCGCTTGATCCAGGCGCCCAGACGGGAGTCCCATTTGCTGGAGTCGTCGGAGCGCGACGTCGATTCCGCCGCCTTCGGCGCGGCGGTCCTGGCCGCGGGCCGTGCGTCGGCGCTGGCGACGGTTGCCGTCTTCGGCGGAGCCGCCTTCTCCTTCTTAAGCCGCGGCTTGGGCTTCTCGACAGGCTTTCTCGCCTTGGCCGCGACCGGTTTCTTGTCTTTGACAACCTCGACCGGTTTCGGCTGCGGCAAGGGAATGACGACGTCTGGCGTGACAGCCTCGACAACATCCGGGACGACCTCATCCGGCGGCGGCTGATCGACCTGTTCAGCCGTTTCGGTCCGGGTGGGTTCGGCCTCGTCGGGCGCGACCGCTTCCGACGGCTCGACAACCGGCTCCGCCTTTTCGACCGGTTCTTCAGGTGTCGGCTCGGTCGTCGGCGTCGGTTCGGTCTGATCTGGCGTCACCGCGTCCAGCGCGGCGACCTGTTCTTCCACGGCCGGCATCACCACCATTGGCGCCATCTCGATTATCTGGGCCGGAGGTGGGCCGCCATCCGCTTCGGTGACCATGGTGAGATTCTGCACTGCATAGGCGACCGCGACATGAGCTCCAAGGACCAGCGCGGCAGCACCGGCCCACAAGCCAAGGTCGCGCCAACCGAAGCGCGACAACTGGACCGAGGGCACGGCGACCGCTTGCGTCATGGCGCCGCCGCACCAGAGGCTGAGGGTGTCGGAGCATTGGACGCGGAAGCCGTCTCCAGGCCGACCAGCGCGATCTTCAGATAGCCGGCGCCGCGCAGCAGGTTCATCGCCTCCATCAGGTCGCCATAGGCGACGGCCTTGTCGGCGCGCAGGAAGATGCGCGTCTGCTTGTCGCCTTTTGTCCGGCTGTCCAGCGTCGCGGCGAAAGCCGGGCGCGGCACGCTATCGTTGCCGATCGCCAGCGTGAGATCATCCTTCAACGTCAGGAACAGCGGCGTTTCCGGCCGCGGCGCGGGCGTCGCGGTCGACCCCGGAAGATCGACATTGACATCCACCGTCGCCAGCGGTGCCGCGACCATGAAGATGATCAGCAGCACCAGGATGACATCGATGAACGGGGTGACGTTGATCTCGTGGCTTTCCTCGAGATCGTCATCCACGGTCTGTCGGATTCTGCTTCCCATGGCGCTACTCGGCCGCCAGCGGCGCTGCCGGCGCGACTGTGCGGAAGTCCAGGTCGCGGCTGACCAGCCGTTCGACCCCGGCCGAGGCATCGGCGAGGATCTGCCGATAGCCGGCTATCGAGCGTGCAAAGACGTTGTAGATGACGACGGCCGGTATGGCCGCGACCAAGCCCATCGCGGTGGCCAGCAGCGCTTCGGCGATGCCCGGCGCGACCACGGCGAGATTGGTGGTCTGCGCCTGCGAGATGCCGATGAAGGCGTTCATGATGCCCCAGACCGTGCCGAACAGGCCGACGAAGGGCGCGGTCGAGCCGATCGTCGCCAGCAGGCCGGTGCCGCGCGACATGCGCCGCGCCGCCGCCGCCTCAATGCGCGACAGGCGCGACGTGACCCGTTCCTTGAGGCCATCGCCCGGGACATGATCGAGCGCGCCGGCTGAGAGTGCGGTCTCTTCCTCGGCCGCCCGCACCAGCAGCGCGCCCGGGCCGCCGCTGCGGTCGAGGGTACGGCTGGCCTGCTTCAGCGTGGCGGCTTCGCCGATCGCCCGCACGGCGCGACGGATGCGCAGCTTGCCGCCGAAAAGCTCCAGCGACTTGGCCAGCCATATCGTCCAGGTGACGAGGGAGGCAAAGGCCAGCCCGATCATCACCGCCTTGACGACGATATCAGCCGCCATGAACATGCCCCATGGCGACAGGTCATGCGGCAAGGTCAACTCCATCGCCGCCGGCTGGGTGCCTGGCTGCGAAGGCGCCGTCGTGGCCGGCGGAGCGACTGCCGGTGCGGCGGGTGCCGGCGCACTCGGCGCTGGGGCTGCGGGAGCAGCCGGGGTGGGGGTTTCAATCGCCGGCGCCGCACCGGCCGGTTGCTCCTGGGCCATCGCGCTGCCGGCCGACAGGATGACGGATGCGACCAACGCCGCCAACAAACCAGTTTTCGACAACAGCTTCTTCCTTGTTCTCACAGCGGCTTGCCGCCTTCTATTTCCCGCCGCCGCATCAGATCTCGTCACTGCACATAGCCGACAGGCTGGCCGGTGACGGGGTGTGCGAACACGCCCATCTCCACGCCGAAAATGCCTTTCAGCACATCGCTGCGCATGATTTCGCCGGGCGTGCCGCGCGTCAGCAGCTTGCCGTCCTTGAGCGCGATCAGCTCGTCGCAGCAGCGCGCAGCCATGTTGGGATCGTGCAGCACGACGACAACGCATAGGTCGCGTTTGCGGCTGAGCTCCTTGACCAGCCCGAGCACCTCGACCTGATGGGCGATGTCGAGTGCCGAAATCGGCTCGTCGAGCAGCATGACGCCGGCGTTCTGCGCCACCAGCATGGCGAGCCAGGCGCGCTGGCGCTCGCCGCCCGACATTTCGTCCACCAGCCGGTCCGCGAACACGTCCATGTCGGTCAGGGCCAGCGCCTCGTCGACATGCTGCCTGTCCTCGGCGCGGAAACGGCCAAGCGCGCCGTGCCAGGGATAGCGCCCCAACGTCGCCAGTTCGCGCACGGTCAGGCCGGTCGCCGCCGGTGTCGTCTGTGGCAGATAGGCAAGCGCGCGGGCAAATTCGCGGGCGCCCCATTGCGGCAGCGGACGCCTGGCGAAAGTGATGGCGCCCGAGCTCACCGGCTGCTGGCGCGCCATGAGCTTGATCAGCGTCGACTTGCCCGAACCATTGTGGCCGATCAGCCCATAGACCCGCGAGCGCTGCAGTTCGAGCGAGACCGGACCGAGCAGCGTCCGCTCGCCGACGGCAAAGCGCACCGCGTCGATATGGAAGGCAGTCTGGGCATCAATTCCAGCCATGCTCATGGCTTTTCTCCAGTGCGTCCGCCCGCATTTCCAGATTTCGGCTTTCGGCAGGCCGATGCCCGGTCACTATTAAACATGACCTTACTAGTCAACATTGAAGATGACTGCAACGATCAACAAATCGTCGTGATCCCCCGGACAACGATTGCGACCGTTAGGGCTGCTGCCTGGTGGACGGCCGCGGCTTCGCAGATCAGGATGGACCTCACAATCGGTGAGGAGAGAACCCCAGATGATCAAGGCGACGCCCTTCGACTTCCCCTATGACGGCAGGCTGGTGGCCGAAAACACCGCGCTGATCGTCATCGACCTGCAGCAGGATTTCCTGTCGACGACGGGCTACGTCGCCAGGCAGGGCTATGACCCGTCGCCTCTAAGGGCGATCCTGCCGACGGTGAGCCGGCTGATCGCGGCCGCGCGCGAGGCCGGCGTCAGGGTCATCCACACCAGGCAGGGCTATCGGGCCGATATGGCCGATATGACGCCTTACGAAAAATGGCGCCGCAAGCGCGCCGGTCTCGACGGCACCGATATCCTGCTGCGCTCGGGCCCGGGGTTCCAGATCGTTCCGGAGATCGACGTCGCACCGCACGACATCATCGTCGACAAGACCTGCAACAGCGCCTGCATTTATACGGATTTCGAGCTTGTGCTCCGCGCGCAAGGCATCACGCATCTCATGTTTTCCGGATGCACGACGGATGTCTGCGTCCACACCACGCTGCGCGAAGCCTGCGACCGCAACTTTCAATACCTGACGATTTCCGATGCTTGCGCCAGCGGCGACAGACAAGCCCACGAGGCCGCGCTTCATATGGTGACGGTCGAAGACGGCGTCTTCGGCGTTCTGGCAGATTCGAGCGCTGTCTTTGAAGGCCTGTCACGGCTTGGCGACAGGCCTGCCTGAGACAACAAAAGGCTGAAGGACTTCAGCCCGTTGCGCGCGTCTCCAATCCTGCACGAGACGCATATGCCCCAGGCTGGAATGCCTCGTGTTCGCGACGCGCCAGCGAATTGCGCAGCAGGGCGATCGTTTCCCGGCCGAGCGTTGCGATCTCGCGTGGCGTGTCGACGCCGACAATCATGAATTCATCGATCCCGAGGGCTGCATAGGCAAGCAGCGACAGGGCGGCCTGGGCTGGCGGCCCGGCAACATCGACCGCCTTGTGGCCGGAGGCGGAAGCACCCTGGTGGATCCCGACGGGAAGCGCGAAGCGCAGCTTGCCGGCCCGGCCATGTTCGGCGGCGGAGCGGCGCACCCGCTCCATCAATTGCCGGATCTCATCGATCGAGCCCGGCGCCAATTCAAAGACATCGGCATGCCGACCGGCAACTTTGAGTGCCGTTCCGGACTGCCCGCCCATGCGGATGACCAGGTCGGCGCCGTGCGGTCCCTTGCGCTCGATATAGCCGCCCTTGATGCTGTAGAATGTTCCTTCGTGGTCGAAGGGCCGGTCGTTCGACCACAGCCGCTTCAGCAGCACCAGATATTCGTCTATGCGCTGCCAGATGACGGTGTGCCCGACCGGCCGAGTTTCGGCGTCGGCATCGCTCAGCGGCTCGCTGATCATTCTCAGCGCCAGGCGCCCGCCGCTTTTCCTGTCGATCGACGCCAGTTGGCGGGCCGCCACGGTCGGTTCGACCACGCCCGCCCAATGGGTGAGCACGACTTCCAGCGACGAGGTGCGATCGAGCACTTGGGCCGCAAGATCCATGTTGGTCAGCAGTCCGGCCGAATCGTCGACGACGATCTTGCGGAAGCCGCCATCCTCGATCAGCCCGAGCTTGGTCGCGGTCTCGGCAAAGTCGTAGAAAAAGGGAACCGCGGCATCGGCGGTCTTGCCGGGAATGTGCGTGAACTCGATCGGCATTGCCATGTCCTCCGTGGCGTCGGGCGCGCGAAAGCACGCCGAGGATTCGGTTCATTCAACTCCGATTTTCTGAAAGCGGTGGGCAGTTAACCCCCGGTCGATCTGATGACTCAGGGAATAAGGCCCAGAACAACGGCCCCGGTGAACACGAACGCAAGGGCAAAGACGAGATAGGCGAAAGCGCCGGCATAGGCCGGGCGAAAGGCCTGGGCGTTGGCCGCCCGCTGGCCGCTACGATCCGTCTGGGCGTTCTGAATATAGGACATATCGACCTCCGTCTCGGCGGTTAATCTATAAAACTTGTAGACTTTGTCGATTGCTATTTTTTGGCCAAAGATAGAACTATTTTCTCCTAGGAGGCTGGAAATTGGTGGGCACTTGCTTAGAGAGCCCGCTCGGACGGCCGATCCATATGGCACGTCCGTTTCGCTCTGCGTCTGGAATGGACCCATGGCCTTGTCCCCGCTGCACTCAATTCGTGGATTGGCCGCCCGGCGCGGGCGCGGTAGCATCGCCCAACCAGCAAGGCGAAATCGTCACATAGGGGGCAGAAGAATGGGCACGAGACTGGCCGGCAAAATTGCCATCATTTCGGGTGGCGCGACGGGAATGGGCGGCGCGGCTTCGGAACTTTTCGCGGCGGAAGGCGCCAAGGTGGCGATCATCGACCGCAACGGCGAGGCGGCCGCCGCAACCGCAGCGACAATCAGGGCACGCGGCCATGTCGCCGAGCATTTTGTCGCCGACGTCTCTGACGAGGCCCAGGTCGAAGCGGCGGTGAAGGGTGCCATCGAAAAACTCGGACCGGTCACCGTGCTGTTCAACCACGCCGGCACCATCGTCATCAAACCCTTCCTGGAGACGACGGTCCAGGAATGGGACTGGCTGCATGCCGTCAATGTGCGCTCGATGTTCCTGATGACGCGCGCCGTTCTGCCCGGCATGATTGCGGCGGGCGGCGGCTCGATCGTCTGCACCTCGTCGATCTCGGCGGTGGCGGCGACTCCCAACGAAGTGCTCTACGACACCACCAAGGGCGCCTGCCACATGTTCGCCCGCGCTGTCGCCGTCGAGTTCCGCGACCGCAACATCCGCTGCAACGCGGTCTGCCCCGGCTTCATCCGCACGCCGCACGGCCTGCGCGAGGTGGCCGACCTCGGCAGGCTCGGCGTCGATGTTTCAGATGCCGCGCTGGCCGCGCAGCAGGGCCGCATCGGCGAGCCGGAAGAAGTGGCCAAGGCCGCACTCTACCTGGCCAGCGACGAGTCGAGCTTTGTCAACGGCACGCATCTGTTCGTGGATAACGGTTTTACGGCCATGTGAGGCTTTCCGGAACCCAAGCCTTGCTACCGCTCCTCGCGCCGAAACGGCTTCAGCAGTGCCGAAGGCGCCACCGCGTTGCGCGACATCACCGCCATGGCGACGATGGTGAAGATGAACGGCAGCATCAGGAACGCCTCGTAGGGGATGTGCCCGAGCCCGCTGGCCTGCATGCGCAGTTGCAAGGCATCGACGAAGGCAAACAGCAGTGCTGCACCCGCCGAGCGCCACGGATCCCAGCGGCCGAAGACGACCAGCGCGATCGCCACCCAGCCGCGCCCGGAGACGACGCCGAAGGTGAAGGCGTTGAACTGCGCCATCGACAGGAAGGCGCCGGCCAGCCCCATCAGCGCGCCGCCGAGGACAACCGCCTGGAAGCGCGTGGCAATGACGCTGACACCGGCCGAATCGGCGGCGCGCGGGTTTTCGCCGACCATGCGCACCGACAGGCCCCACGGCGTGCGGTAGAGTATGAAAGCCGCAAGCGGGATGGCGAGAATGGCCATGTAAACCAGCGAAAACTGGTTGAACACCGCCGGCCCGAGTACCGGAATGTCGGAGAGGACCGGGATCGGCAGTGTCTGAAAACCCTTGATGTTGGGTGGCACCGATTGCTGGCCGAAGATCAGCCGGTAGAGGAAATAGGCGAGGCCCGACGAGAACAGCGTCACGCCGATGCCGCAGACATGCTGGCTGAGGCCGAGCACCACCGTGAACAGCGCATGCAGCGCGCTCATCAGCATGCCGGTCAGTACGGCCGCCAGCACGCCGAGCCACAGGCTGCCGCTGAGGCTGGCGGCGGTGAAGCCGGTCATCGCCGACAAAAGCATGATGCCTTCGATGCCGAGATTGAGCACGCCGGCGCGTTCCGAGAACATCTCACCCAGCGTTGCAAAAGCCAGCGGCGTGGCGATGCGGATGATCGCGGCCAGGAAGCCGACCTGAAAGATCTGTTCGAACACCGCGCTCATCGGGCAACCCCGACGCGGCGGATGCGGTAGGCGGTGAACAGCAGCGCCACCAGCATGGCGAGCAATGCGGTGCCCTGGATGACGTCGCTGAGGAAGGCCGGCACGCCGGTGGCGCGCGACATCGCCTCGGCGCCGGTCATCACGGCGGCAAGGAAGATCGCCGCCGGCACGACGCCAAGCGGGTTGAGCCGCGCCAGCATGGCAACGACGATACCCGAATAGCCGTAGCCCGGCGAGATGTCGCTCATCACCTGGAAATGCACACCGCCGACCTCGCCGACGCCGGCCAACCCGGCCAGCGCGCCGGACAGCAGCGCCGTCGAGATCAGCACCCGCTCGACATTGATGCCGCCGTAGCGGGCGGCTTCCGGGTTTTCGCCGGTGACCCTGATCCTGAAGCCGAGCGTCGTGCGCACGATCAGGAACCAGATCAGCGGTGCCGTCAGCAGCGCCACGATAACGCCGAGATGCAGCCGCGTGCCTTCAAGCAGCACCGGGAAATTGGCCGAATCCTCGATCGGCGGCGAGATCGGATAGCCGCTGAAGGAGTCCTTCCACGGTCCTTCGATCAGCGCCATCAGCGCGTAGTAGATGACCGAGTTGAGCAGCAGCGAACTGACGACATCGTCGACCTTGAATTTTACTCTGAGCGTAGCCGGCACCAGCGCGACCGCGGCTCCTGCCGCAGCACCCGCCAACGCCATCAACACCATGGCGAGCGGTCCGGGCATGGGGATGGCGCCGACAAAGCAGCTGGCCACCGCACCGGCCAGCAATTGCCCTTCGGCGCCGATGTTCCAGAATTTTGCCCGGAAGGCGACCGCGACCGCCAGTCCGGTAAAAATCATCGGCGCGGCGCGCACCATCGTTTCAGTGATCGCGTAGCTGTCGCCGAGCGAGGCGGTGAACATCACGCTATAGGCTTCGAGCACACCGGCGCCAGCCAGCGCAATGAGGCCGCTGCACAGGACAAGCGTTGCGCCGATCGCCAGCAGCGGCAAAGCCAGATTGAACCAGGCGGGCGTTGACGTGCGGACTTCCAGGCGAAACATCAGCTGTGCCCCTCCGCGCCGGTCATCATCAGGCCGAGCCGGGCGATCGTCGCATCGGCGCTGTCGAGCGTGCCGACAATGCGGCCCTCATACATCACCGCAATGCGGTCGCAGAGCACCAGCAGCTCCTCCAGATCCTCGCCGATGACGACGATGCCGCAGCCCTTGGCCCGCATGTCGAGGAACTTTTCGTGGATGAAGCGCGCAGCGCCGATATCGAGCCCGCGGGTCGGCTGCGAAACGATCAGAACCTTCGGGTCGAAGGCGAGTTCGCGCGCCAGAAGCGCCTTCTGCAGATTGCCGCCGGACAACGCCCCGGCACGGGTCATCGGCCCGGGGCACCTGATATCATAGGCCTTGATCTGCTCTTCCGCGAAGGCGCGGATCGCATCCGGCTTGAGCAAACCCTTGCTGCTGAACGCGGCGGTACCGATGCGGGGCAGCACCATCGAATCGGCCAGCGGCAAATTGGTGACCAGTCCGGTCGTCATGCGGTCTTCCGGGATGCGGCCAAGACCGAGCGCCTGCACCTCGCGCGGCGAAAACCGCGAGACTTTCTGACCGGCAATCGTCATCTGACCGGCAGCCGGCACGCGTGTCCCGGAGATCACCTCCGCCAGCGCCCGCTGGCCATTGCCCGACACCCCGGCAATGCCGAGGATTTCGCCAGCACGCACGGCAAGCGAAACATCGCGCAGCGCCGTGCCGGAATGTCGTGAGGTGGAAATGCCATCGAGCGTCAGCACTGCCGCGCCCGGCGTCGACAGTCCCCGCGCCGGCGGCACGATCTCGTGGCCGCACATGAGTGTTGCCATCTCCGAGGGCGTCGTGTTGGCGGGGTCATCGACGCGCCCGGCAACGCGGCCATGCCGCAGCACCGTGCAGCGATGCGTCAGCGCCCTCACCTCGTTGAGCTTGTGCGAGATGAAGATGATGCCGAGGCCTTGCGCCGCCATCGAGCGCAACGCCGAAAACAGCCCGTCGACCTCGTTCGGCGCCAGCACCGCCGTCGGCTCATCGAGGATTAAGAGCCTGGCGCCGCGAAACAGCGCCTTGACGATCTCGAGCCTCTGCTGCTCGCCGACCGAGAGCGCCGAGACCGGAAGATCGGGATCAAGCGTCAGCCCGTGCTGGCGGCCGATCTCGGCCAGCCGCGCCAGCCCGCCGGCGCGGTCGATCCGGCCCGATTTGCCGGGAATGCCGATCAAAAGGTTTTCCAGCACCGTGAGCCGTGGCGCCAGGCGAAAGTGCTGGTGCACCATGCCGATGCCGGCGGCTAGCGCATCGGCGGAACTTGTGATCCGCACCGGCTTGCCCTGGATGAGAATCTCGCCGGCGTCGGGCGCATAGGCGCCGAACAGCACGTTCATCAGCGTCGTCTTGCCGGCGCCGTTCTCACCCAGCAGCCCGAGGATTTCACCGGGCGCCACGCTGAGATCAACGGCCTCGTTCGCTTTGACGGCGCCGAAGCGTTTGGTGATGCCGCGCATTTCGATGAGGGGGGCGGGCAAGGGTGCTCCTGCGGAGAGATGGCTCGGCTCTTCACCCTCCTCCTTGTGGGGAGGGTCGGCTTACGATCGCAGCGAAGCGAAGATCGTGAGACGGGGTGGGGGTGCGGCGCCGACCCCCGCCCCGCTCCGCTT
>NZ_RZRU01000046.1 GCF_003997495.1 Mesorhizobium sp. M7A.F.Ca.US.008.03.1.1
CGCCTTCGACGTCTTCCGAGATGATGAGCAGCGGCTTCGAGGTCTGCACGACGGCTTCGAGAACCGGCAGCATGGCCTGGAGGTTGGACAGCTTCTTCTCGTGCAGGAGGATGTAGACGTCCTCGAGCTCGGCAACCATCTTGTCGGCGTTGGTGACGAAGTAGGGCGAGAGATAGCCGCGGTCGAACTGCATGCCTTCGACGACTTCGAGTTCGGTCTCGGCGGTCTTGGCTTCTTCAACCGTGATGACGCCTTCGTTGCCGACCTTCTGCATCGCTTCCGCGATCATCTTGCCGACCGACTCGTCGCCATTGGCCGAGATCGTGCCGACCTGGGCGACTTCCTCGGAGGTCTTGATCTTCTTGGCAGCCTTGCCGAGCGCCGCGACGACTTCGGTCACGGCCAGATCGATGCCGCGCTTCAGGTCCATCGGGTTCATGCCGGCGGCAACGGCCTTGTGGCCTTCCTGGACGATCGACTGCGCCAGAACGGTTGCGGTCGTGGTGCCGTCGCCGGCGATGTCGTTGGTCTTCGAAGCAACTTCGCGGACCATCTGCGCGCCCATGTTCTCGAACTTGTCTTCAAGCTCGATTTCCTTGGCGACGGTGACGCCGTCCTTGGTGATGCGCGGGGCGCCGAACGACTTGTCGATGACGACGTTGCGGCCCTTGGGGCCGAGCGTGACCTTCACCGCGTCGGCGAGGATGTTGACGCCGCGCAGCATGCGCTCGCGGGCATCACGGGAGAATTTTACGTCTTTGGCAGCCATTTTTAGCTCCTGGCAGGGGCTTTGATCGAGCCCGGGAATTCAGTTGACGGAAAGGCCTGATATCAGCCGATGATGCCCATGATGTCGGATTCCTTCATGATCAGAAGGTCTTCGCCATTGAGCTTGACTTCGGTGCCCGACCACTTGCCGAACAGGATGCGGTCGCCGGCCTTGACGTCCAGCGGGACCAGCTTGCCAGCTTCGTCACGAGCGCCGGAGCCGACGGCGATGATCTCGCCTTCCTGCGGCTTTTCCTTTGCCGTGTCGGGGATGATGATCCCGCCAGCGGTCTTGGATTCGGATTCGACCCGGCGAACGACCACGCGGTCATGAAGCGGGCGGAACTTCGACTTTGCCATTTTTTCTTCCTCGATGAGAACGGTGAGAAACAGTTCCTCCATCCGGCGGCGCCGGACATGTGGTTAGCACTCACCAAAGGCGAGTGCTAACGTGGCGCTGAAATAGGCTGGTGGCTCGCCGGAGTCAAGGCACTCGGAGCGCCTCTTGGCAGGATGATGAACTTACCGGTGCCTGGCCGAACCGAGCACCAACAGCGGGCACCGTTCCGCCAGCGGATAAGTGCCGCTCGGCACGACGCGCACGTCGCCGAACCAGTTGGCGGCCTCTTCGGTCAGCGCGGCCAGCGTCGCGAAGCTGTAGCTTATGTCCGAGCCTGCATAGACGTCGATCGTGTTGATCGAGGTCATGCTCCATCCTGTTCGCGCGGCAAGAGCTTCGCGGTCTGGGAACAGGCTGCCGAATGTGTCGCGGATCGTTGCCACCTTGATGGCGAAATCGCGGTCGTCGGTCGTGGACGCCATCGCGATCCGCCATTTGAGCGCGTGGAAATTCTCGATCCCGCCGGCCAGAACCAGAGCTTCGATGCCGCGCAGATCATCCGCCGTTTCCGGTCGTGCGAAGACGCGGATCGCTGCGCGCCTGCCAGGCTTCAGCACCCTGGCGATCTCGCCAAACAACGAACTGCGCGCGGCCTGGGAATCGACCGCCGACAGGCATCCGTCGCCGATGACGGCGTCGATGCTTGCGTGATCCACGGGCAGGTTAAGCCAGTTGCCGGCGGTTGCCCTTCGCGAGCCGTCGTCGCCGGCCCATACGCCGGAAATCATGGCCGCCGACTGGTCGACCGCCAACATAGACCTGCCCAGAATTGCCAATTCCGGGGTAACCCCCAAGAGAAGGACATCGGCATTTCCGAGATCAAGTTCGCGATCGAATATAGCGACGGTTTCCGCTGTCGGCCGGAGTGGCGCTTCCAGAAGTTTCCAATGGCGGTGGTAATCGTCCCAATGATTTGTCATGCAATGCCATTGTTCCCTGGACGCCTGGATTTTTGATACCCACCGGGGCTTAGTAGAGGTCGTTGGACAAGCCAAGACATTTCAAGGCATCTACAGACTGTCCAGGAGGTAGATGGTGGCGCGCATCGCCGTGATAACGCATGAGCATGACAGATTCCTGGGCAGGCGCGACATTCTGCTGCGCAGGAGCAGCCCATACATGCTGTTCGACATTCTTGCGGAACTGAAAAGGCGCGGCCATTCGGTTCGGGTTCAGCAAGGCCTGTCGAAGCCGGTCAGCGCCGATATGGCGGTATTGCATGTCGATGCCACGGTGACGCCCATGGACTATGTCGACTACGCCCGGAGTTTTGCATTCTGCCTCAACATCGGCGCCGCCGACATATCCAAGCGGCGGATCAGCGGTGCATTGATCGACAAAACGGACAGCTGGCAAGGTCAGGTGATCGTCAAAAGCAATCTCAACAATCGGGGTATTCCGGAGACACTCCTCAACCGGCGATCCGAGCGCGCGGGGAAACAGCCGCCGTTTCCGCATTTGCCAAACTTGTGTCCCTATGAGATCCATGGATCTCTCGGCGACGTTCCAGATGGCGTCTTTGATTGCGACGATCTCGTCGTGGAAAAGTTCATTCCGGAGAGAGAACCCGACGGGTTTGCTGTTCGTTTCTGGGTGTTTTGCGGAGAGCGCGAGCGCTGCACCCGCTACATCTCCCCGAACGGCCTGGTCAAGGCATCGGAAACGATCCGGCGCGAGCCCGTCCCGGTGCCCGACGAATTGCGTGAGCGTCGGCGTGAACTCGGCTTCGACTATGGAAAATTCGATTTCGTCATGCACGAGGGCAGGGCCGTCCTCCTCGATGCTAACAAGACTCCCGGCCGTCCGCAAAACCTCGTCAAGATGTTCGCGGCCGGCGCCTCCGATCTGACACACGGCTTCGAAGGCCTCATCCATCCGGCGAAATAGGCTCGGCTGAGATCGTCATCGGACGTTCTAGAGAAACAGCCGCAGCTGGGTGTGAATGATCGACCGGTAATCCTCGATCGTCCGGCGGCTTTCCGCTTCGCCCTCGGCGAGCGCCAGGCGCACCACGCCTCCGGCGAGCTGGAAGATCAGGACAACCATGCGTTCGAACTGCTCGCGCTTCTCGGGTTCGATCAGGGCGATGACGTGGTCGCAGAACATCTTTGCTTGATGCCGGGTTTCCGCGATGTCGCGGTTCTTGAGCGCCTTGTCGGCCTGGATGGCGTTCTGCAGATCCTGGATGGCCGGATCGCCGGCGACACGGCCGAGATAATCATCGAGCAGCCGGTCAGCGGCCACGATCACATCTTTCGCCTCGTGGATTTCGGCGATGATCGTCGTCAGCCGTGCCCGGCTGACCTCTGAAAACCGATCATAGAGCATCGCCAGGATCGCCGACTTGTTGGGGAAATAGTGGTAGACGGTGGCGATCGGCCCACCCGCCAGCATGCCGACCTCCTTCATGGTGACGGCGTCGATACCCTTTTCTCCGATCAGTCGCATGGTCGTCGACAGGATCGCGTCGATGCGCTCGCGGCTGCGTTCCTGCTTGGGCCTGCGCCTCGGCTCGGTCGCCATTCTCTTCAATTCCGTCATGCACCGATCTTTCGCACGGTTTTTAGATTCCGGTTGACAAGAAATATGATCAAGTATCAGTTTCTGAAATACTGACAGGTTGTCAGCTTTTTTGCCGCGCGGCAAGGACGTTGGGAGGCGCCTTTGGCTTCGACAGATACCGGCCATGCAGGCAGTGGCGACTGGCTGGTCGGCAATCCGACCGGCTGGCAGCTCGCCTCGGCCCTGTGGATCGGCTCGGTCGGCCTGCTCATCCTCGGCCTGCAGCCGGTGCTGCTTGGCGCCCTTTACACAGAGGGCCATGTCAGCGGCGACGAACTGGCGCTGGTCGCCACCGCCGAGATGATCGCCATTGCCATCGGTTCGGCCGTCGTGGCGATGCTGCTTTCGGCCCACAATATGCGCTGGAAAAGTGCCGTCCTTCTGCTGCTGCTGGCGCTGGCCAATGTGTGGACGGCCTATGCCGCGAGCGCCAACATGCTGATTGCGGCCCGCGCCCTTGCCGGGCTCGCCGAGGGCGGTCTGGTCGCCATCGCCACCGAACTGATCGCCCGCTCGCGGCGCGCCGAGCGCATCGGCGGCTATTTCGTCACGATGCAGACGCTGGCGCAATGCGCGCTCGCCCTGTTGCTGGCGCTCTATGTCATCCCGGCCGCCGGGTCGGCGGGTGGCTTCATCATTCTTGCCCTCGTCTGCGTCGTGTCGCTGGCGGTCGCTTTCACCGTACCCGGTGACTATGCCGACCTGCCCAAGGAAGAGAATTTGGCCAATGTGCTGACTGTTCCCTCGATGACCGCGCTGTTGTCGGTCTTCTGCTACTTCATGTTCTTCGGCGCGGTCTGGGCTTTTCTGGAGCCGCTAGGCGCGCAATACGGCATCGATGGCCGCACCGTCGGCCTGATTGTCTCGGCCAGCCTCGCGGTGCAGGTCCTGGGGGCGATGACGGCGACCGCGTTCGAGGCGCGCATCGATTATCGCCTTGCCATCGCGGCGATCGGCGTCGTCGCGCTTGTCAGTTCCCTGGTTCTTGCCAGCAGCCCTGGCCTGACGACGTTCTGGATCGCTGCCTTGGCCATGGGTTTTATCCTGCTGTTCATCGTGCCCTACCAGATCCGTCTGGCGATCACCGCCGACGAGACACGCACCGCCGTGCTGCTGGTGCCGGCAGCCCAGCTTTTCGGCCTGGCGATCGGGCCGATCGCGGCGTCTCTGCTGATCGACGGCAAGGATTTCCGGCCGGTGCCGGAATTCGCCGCCGCCAGCGCGGTGGCAAGCGTGGCGCTGCTCGGTCTCTTCGTCCTCGTGTCACATCGCCGTCGTGCGGTTGCCTGAGCGGGGAGGTGGCATGTCAAACATTTGGAGCAACTGGTCGGGCTTTGTAAGTGCCGAGCCCAGGCTGATCGCCAGCCCCGGCGATGCCGGTGAACTCGGTGATCTCGTCCGGACCGCGCCTGGCCCGGTGCGCGTCGCCGGTGCCGGTCATTCCTTCACGCCGCTGGTGAAATCGCAGGGCACGATCCTGTCCCTGGAGAGACTGGAAGGGCTGGTCTCGCACGACGCGCAAAAACATCAGGCGCGGGTGCGGGCAGGGACCCGGCTCGGCGCACTGATGCGCATCCTGCAAGACATTGGCCAAGGCCTGCCCAACATGGGCGATATCGACCGCCAGGCGATCGGCGGCGCGCTGGGCACTGCCACGCACGGCTCGGGACCGACGCTCGGCGCCTATCACACGCAGCTGGAGACGGTGCGGATCGTCGACGGGCTTGGCAAGGTCCGCGACTTCAAGCGGGCAGGGGATCACATGATCCACGCCATCGGCGTTGCGCTCGGCGCTTTCGGCGTGCTCACCGAAGTGACGCTGAACAACATCGCGACCTACCGGTTGCGCCGCCGCAAATGGGTGCTGCCGATCACCGAGATGCTGCGCGATTTCGAGGCGATGATGGCCGCGCATCGGTCGGCCGAATTCTACTACATTCCGTTTTCCGGCTATGCGCAGTTCATCGCCAGTGATCTCAGCGACGCAGCACCGACCCCGCGACCGCCGGAAGCGGATGAGGCCGGGTTGAGGACACTGCGCCGGCTGCGCACCGGGCTTGCCTGGCTGCCATCGCTGCGCGGCCGGCTGATCCTGGGCGCCATCGCCAAATTGCCGGCCGAGGACTACGTGCAGGACTGGCTCAACGTCTATGCCAGCGACCGGCAGACCAAGTTCAACGAGATGGAATATCACCTGCCGTTCGAGGAGGGGCCGAAGGCGCTGGCCGAGATCATCGAGCTGACCGAGAAGCGTTTTCCCGAGGTCTATTTCCCGATGGAGGTGCGCACCGTCGCGCCGGACCAGTTCTGGCTCTCGCCCTTCTACAACAGGCTCACCTGCTCGATCGCCATCCACCATGACGCGGCGAACGATCCGCTGCCTTTCATGCGGGCGGCAGAGCCGATCTTCCGCAGATATGGCGGCCGGCCGCATTGGGGCAAGATCCACAGCCTGAAAGCGGCGGAGCTGAAAAAGCTCTACCCGCGCTGGGACGAGGCCATGGCGGTGCGCCGCGACATCGATCCGCAAAACCGCTTCGTCTCGCCCTACATGGCCGGCCTGTTCGGCATCGAGACATGAGCGCCTATTTTTCCACCCTGTCGGATGCGCTGAAGGAAGCCGGCATCTTCCAACCCTGCCTGCTGCTCGACCGCGACCGGCTGGACGGAAACATTGCCCTGGTAAAAGGGAGACTGGATCCCGGCCTTGCCGTGCGGCTGGTCGACAAATCCCTCGCCTGCCTGCCGCTGCTTGCGCATATCGGCAAGGCGCTCGGCACCAGTCATTTCATGACCTTCCATCCGCCGATCAGCGAGGCGGTGCTGAAGGCGTTTCCGGATGCCGATCTCTTGTATGGCAAGCCGATGCCGATCGGCGCGGCGAGAGCGGCGCTGGTGAAAGCTGACGCCGGCTGGTCGCGTGTCTGCTGGCTGATCGACAGCGAGGAGAGACTGGCGGAATATGGCGCTCTCGCTGACGAACTCGGCATCGGCCTGCGCATCGCTTTCGAGATCGATGTCGGGCTGCACCGCGGCGGCTTTGCCAGTCCTGAGGCCTTGTCAAAGGCGTTGAGCGCGTTGCCGGCCCGGCTGCATTGCGAAGGCGTCATGGCCTACGAGGCGCATGCGCCGCTCATTCCGGGTCTGTTCGGCGGGCCGGCGAAAGCCTTGGCAAAGGCGTCGGCGCAGGCTGCGGCGTTCGTCGTCTGTCTCGGCGCCGACCAGCGCCGTATCCTGAACATCGGCGGCAGCAAGACCGCGCTGCTTCATCATGGCAGCGTCGCCAACGAGGCCTCGATGGGCTCGGCCTTCGTGCTGCCCAGCGACTTCGATACACCAGGCCTAGAAGGCTTCCAGCCGGCGGCCTTCATCGCCACGCCGATGCTGAAAATGGTCGAGCCGATGCTGCCCGGTCCGCCGGCCGTCACCCGCCTGCTGCAGGCGCTCGGCCGGTTTCCGCGCAAGGGCTGCTATCTCTATGGCGGCAAGTGGATGGCCGAGCCGGTGTTCCCCGAAGGCATGAAGGCGAACGGCCTGCTCGGCCTGTCCTCCAACCAGCAATTCATGGGCTTGCCCGCCGACGCGACCGCAAAGCCCGGCGACTACGCGTTTCTAAGGCCGACGCAGAGCGAAGCCGTGCTGCAGCAGTTCGGGTCGATCGCGGTGTTTTCCGGCGGCAGGATCACCGATCGCTGGCCGGCACTGCCGATGGCGTGATCAGGCCTTCACCGGTATCCAGATCTCCAGCCCGCCATTGCCGCTGTGGGCATCGAACTCCGGTCCATAGCGCTCGAATTCCGGCGCGTCCGCGATCTCATGCCCGGAGGCCGGCAGCCATTTGTTCCAGATCGTGTTGACCGTACGGCGGATGGTCGAGATGTGTTCGCGGTGGGCAAAGACCGCATATTTCTGCGCCGGCATTCGCACCCGGTAGAAGTCCTTGGGCAGGTCGGAAAAGTCCGACACTTCGACGCCGGCTATGTAGTCGAAATTGCCGGCATCGTCGCCGTTGACGCAGACGCCATAGGCGACGTCGCCGGTCTCGCCCGGAATGTTGCCGATATAGGGGCCGAAGCGCTGCCATTGCATCGGAATGGCGGCGCTACTTTCGCAGCTGTAGCGTTCGCCGAGGCCGGCAATCAGGAACGGCCGGCTGGTCTCGAAACGCGGTGGTTCGAGATTGGTGAGGAAGGACTGGTCCATCAGGATCGGCTCCACGAGATCGAGCTTGTCGAGTGTGCCTTGCGCGCGCACCAGTTCCGGCGTGGTGCCGAACTGATCGCGGAAGGCGCGGGTGAACGCCTCATGCGAGTTGTAGCCGGCGTCGAGCGCGACGGCGAGGATGTCGGGCGCCCCGCCGGCCAGCTTGCGCGCCGCCTCGGTCAGCCGGCGTGAGCGCATGTAGCCCATCACCGAGCGGCCCGTGGCAGCGCCGAAAGCCCGCGTCACATGAAAACGCGACACCCCGCTGCTTTGCGCGACATCGTCGAGTGTAACAGCCTCCGGCAGATGACTTTCGACGAACCACAGCGCTTTCTCGGTCGGGTTCATTTTGCTCCTCGCATTGGCCAGATCATCCTGCCGTTTCCTGGCGCGGCCAGTTTGATCGAAATTGCGCATCCCGCGCAATCGCACCGATCCCGTCACAGTCGCGCACCGATCTGGCCAGCGTTCGAGCGCCCCTGGCCGCCGACGAGCCCATTTCGGCGGGCTTCACTTGACAGCGCCAGGAGGCGTCTTCTAAGTAAGTAATGTTATTACATATCGATACCGTAAAATGCCTGTTCCCATAGCTGGTCCGCCACTTCGTCCGAGAAACCCATTGCGAAGCGATTGGTGGAAATCTAGGCTGAGGCCGTGATGGTCCCCGAGTCGAAAGGCGAGGGGTGAAAAGGGAACACGGTGAGATCCCCAGGGGTCGAGGCCGTGGCTGCCCCCGCAACTGTAAGCGGCGAGCAAAATCCGTGAATGCCACTGGCCGGCAAGGCTGGGAAGGCAGGATGGCGCAACGACCCGCGAGCCAGGAGACCTGCCATCACGGAGTTGACCGGACGGGGTGTGCCGGGAGGAAACGCGAATCCCGGTCTTGTCGGCCGCTTCGCCAGCTTCCTTCCGTCGCCAGTTTTGGAAAGTGACGGAAAGTTGGACGGCTCCATCGATCATCGCATCATCGTGTGCACGCTTTGCCGTGACCTCGTGACCGGGGTCAGGTCTGGCGAAGACCTTTGCGGCGATTTGCGCTCCCGGCTTTCGGCCCACAACGAGCCGGCCGTGGCGCAGGGCTTCGCGGTCGAAGGCGTGGCTTGCATGGCAGGCTGCTCACGGCCGCTGACGGTCGCCTTCCAGGCGCAAGGCAAGGCTGCCTATCTCTTCGGCTCCATCGACGCGCGAGCCGATGTCAGCGATCTCGTGCGGTTCGCCGGACTCTACGCCTCGCTCGCCGATGGCTGGTGCAGTTCCGGTCAGCGTCCGGCAGGATTGGCCGGCAAGACACTGGCCCGCATCCCCGGTTCGGGCAATCCGGCGGGCAGCAACCGATGAGCGCAGCGCTTCTCGAAGCACATGACCTCTGCGCCATGGCGAATGGGCGGGATCTGGTTCAGGCGGTCAGCCTGTCGGTGGCCGCCGGCGACCGCCTCGCCATCATTGGTCCCAATGGCGCCGGCAAGACGACGCTGCTGCGCATGCTGTCGGGCATGCTGCGGCCAAGTTCCGGCGAGTTGAAGCTCGGCGGGCGCCGGCTGGACAGGATTTCGGCCGCCGAGCGGGCGTTGCATATCGCCGTTGTCGGCCAGACCGACCAGCCCGATCCGCGGCTGGCGGTGATCGACTATGTCGAGCTTGGCCGCGTCCCGCACGCCGGGCTGCGGCGCAGGCGCGAGGAACGCGACATTGTCGTCGATGCGCTGCGCCGGACCGGCCTGCTGCCGCTGCTTGGCCGCA
This sequence comes from Mesorhizobium sp. M7A.F.Ca.US.008.03.1.1, assembly GCF_003997495.1. Classification (GTDB taxonomy): domain Bacteria; phylum Pseudomonadota; class Alphaproteobacteria; order Rhizobiales; family Rhizobiaceae; genus Mesorhizobium. The sequence goes on from NZ_RZRU01000046.1 coordinate 9,674, forward strand.
CCATCGGCTCCCTGTCGGGCGGCGAGCGCCAGCGCGCCCAACTGGCGCGCGCCATCGCCCAGCAGCCAAAAATCCTGTTCCTCGACGAGCCGACCAACCATCTCGACCCGCGCGCCCGCGGCGAACTGCTTGACCTAGTGGCCGGCTTCGAGACGACGGTGATCGCGGTGCTGCACGATCTGGCGCTGGTCGCGCCTTTCGCCACCAGGGTGGCGGTGATGAACCATGCCCGTCTGCAAGCGCTCGCCGCACCGCGCGAAGCGCTGACCCAAAAGCTGATCCGCGAGATTTTCGGCATCGATGTGCTGCGTCTGCGCCATCCGACCGAAGACCGCGAACTGACGGTGTTCGATGTGCCGAACCGTGCCGCGCCGCCATCCTGATTGAAGCCGTTCCGTAGTCGACCCGATCCCATCCACAAGGAGCAACACCCGTGACACGCCTAGCCTTTTCGCTTGCCTTCTCGCTGCTGGCCTCGACAGCCCTGGCCTTCCCGGTGACCGTCGATAGCTGCGGCAAGCCGCTGACCTTCGACGCGCCGCCGAAGCGCGCCGTCATCCATGATCTCAACATGGCCGAGATGGCTTTCGCACTGAACCTGCAGCCGTCGATCGTCGGCCTGACCGGCATCACCGGCTGGTACAAGGTGGGTCCCGAGTTCAAGGCCGAGCAGGGTTCGATCCCGGAGCTGGCGCCGAAATACCCGACGCTCGAAAACCTCGTCGCCGTCGAGCCGGATTTCTTCTTCGCCGGCTGGTATTACGGCATGAAGCCCGGCGGCGAGGTGACGCCGGACACGCTTGCCCCGCATGGCGTCAAGACGCTGGTGCTGACGGAAAGCTGCGTCCATCTCGACAAGGACCGCCCCGCCGCCTCGATGGACCTGCTCTATGGCGACGTCGAAAAGCTGGGCAAGATTTTCGGCAAGGAGGCCGAGGCTGAAAAGCTTGTCTCCGGCTGGAAGACGCAGCTCGCCGACATTACCGCCAAAGTCGGCGACCGTAAGGGAACGCGGGTGTTCCTCTACGATTCCGGCGAGGACAAGCCGTTCACCGCAGGCAAGTTCGCCATCCCCAGCGCCATGATATCAGCCGCCGGCGGCGACAACATCATGGCCGACATGGACACCAGCTGGGGCAACACGGACTGGGAAACGGTGGCGTCGCGCAATCCGCAATTCCTCATCCTGCTCGATTACCAGGACGGCGGCGGCTACAAGAAACTGCTTGGGTTCCTGAAGGCGCATCCGGCGATGAAAGAAACGGACGCGGTCAAGAACGAGCGCTTCGTCGCCCTGCGCTATGCCGAACTGACGCCCGGACCCGCCAATATCGAAGCAATCGACAAGATCGCCAAGGCGATGCATCCGGAAGCGTTTTGATGCCTGTCGCCCAAAAGTGCGCAGCGGTTTTGGGGCAACGACATGCATGAACAAAAGACCCTGGAAGGGCGTCGCACGCGTCCTGACAGATGCGACGCATTTCCAGGCTTGCGCCATCCGTCATTTGCGCTGGCCATGCTGGCGGGGGCGGCGGCGATCGCCGCTCTCGCTCTGCTGTCGATCGCCTATGGCTCGACGCTGATCCCGTTGACCGACGTTGTTGCAGCACTTGGCCGCGCAATCGGCTTCAGGGGGCACGACGTATCCGGGCCGGTCGGCAAGATCGTCGTCGATCTCAGGCTGCCGCGCACGATCCTGGCCATCTGCGTCGGCGCCGGCCTCGGCGTCGTCGGTGCGCTGCTGCAGACGGTGACCCGCAACGATCTCGCCGATCCGTTCCTGTTCGGCCTGTCGTCGGGCGCCGCCGCCGGTGCCGTCTCCGTCATCACCGTCTTCGGCGACAGTTTCGGCATCTGGACGTTGCCGGTCGCGGCCTTCACCGGCGGCATCCTGGCTGCCGGTGTTGTCCTGCTGCTGGTCGCGCGGGTCAGGGGGCAAGGCCCTGAGCGGTTGATCCTTGCCGGCCTTGCCGTCTCGTTCATGTTCACCGCCTTGACCAACTATCTGGTCTTTGCCGGCGACCAGCGCGCCGCCCACTCTGTGCTGTTCTGGACGATGGGCGGCCTCGGCCTGGCGCGCTGGGACAACGTCTGGTTGGGCGCGCTGGGTGCGGGCACCATTCTGGCTTACGCGCTGTGGAACCACCGACGGCTCGATGCTTTCCTGGCCGGCGAAAACGCCGCCGAAAGCCTGGGCGTGCCAGTGGCGCGCATGCGCCGGATGACCTTTCTCGTCGCCGCTTTCTCGACGGCCATCCTGGTTTCGGTGGCCGGCGTCATCGGATTCGTCGGGCTGATGATCCCGCATCTGTCGCGGCCGCTGGCGGGTCCCTTGCATTTGCGCCTGGTCACCAGCTGTGCCGTCTTCGGCGCGGTGCTGTTGCTGGCCAGCGATCTTCTGGCCCGAACGCTGCTGCCGCCGCAAGAACTGCCGATCGGCATCATCACCAGTTCGGTCGGCGCGTTCTTCGTCGTCACCATGCTGATCCGCAACCGGCTGTGATTGCGGCAGGCAGGTCGCCGGCTCAGAGCCTGTTTCGAAATTCGCTCTGGCGAGCCATATGGTGGTGGTTTCGAGAAGCCGGAGCGGAGCGGACATTCAGTCCGTGTTGGGGTGGACGGCCCCCGACGGCATCGTGATGTGCCAGAATGAGGTCGTTGCAGATCTCAAACAAGGGAGACCGTCCGTGGAAAATCTTATTCGCATTGGCCTGGATACGTCAAAGAGCGTT
>NZ_RZRU01000047.1 GCF_003997495.1 Mesorhizobium sp. M7A.F.Ca.US.008.03.1.1
CGCGAACTTCTCGCAGGATCGACAAAACCAACGGCATCACAGCCTCCTCTGCTTCGAGAAAGCCTCTCAAGAATCCTTCTTCTGCTGCTTGGCAATACACAATCAACTTATCTGCGATTCCCCTGCCTCAAGGGGGGAGATTGGTAGCGTCGGCTCCATCGCCTTTTCTTCGACGGTGAAAATTGGCGAAAGCGCTTGCGGCATCTGATCTCCCCACTTGAGGGGGAGATGTCCGGCAGGACAGAGGGGGGCGCTGTCCCGCCAAGGTCGGAAATGACGAGCTGATGTCCCCTCAATGCTTGATGCGATCCCTCATCGCGTACCAAAGCATCCCCAGCACATAGAGCGGACCGCGCAGCGCTGTGCCGCCAGGGAACGGCATCGGGGTCAGCATCGAAAACAGGTCCAGCCGCGAAGCGTCACCCGTGATCGCTTCGGCCAGCAGCTTGCCGGACAGCGTCGACAGGATGACGCCCTTGCCGGAATAGCCATGCGCGAAATAGACCTCGCCATAGTGCCCGACATGCGGCAGTCGCGACGTCGTCACCGACACAAGCCCGCCCCAGGCATGATCGATGCGGCAGCCCTTGAGCTGGGGAAAGGTGGCTTCCATGTGCGGCCGCACGAAGCCGGCGATATCGGCCGGCGGTGACGGCGTGTAGCGCTCGCCGCCGCCGAACAGCAGCCGTCCATCCGCCGACATCCGGTAGTAGTTGACGACGAAGCGCGTGTCGGACACCGCGACATTGGCCGGGATGACATTGCGCTTGCCCTCCAGCGGCTCGGTGGCGACGATGTAGTTGCCGACCGGCATGATGCGGCTGTTGACGCGCGGCTCCAGCCCATTGAGCAGAGCGTCACCCGCCAGCACGACATGTTTTGCACGCACCGATCCCTTTGCCGTCGAGACCCGGATAGAAGGCTCGCGCTCCAGCCGCACGGCGACCGAATTCTCATGGATGGTGACGCCGGCAGCAACCGCGGCGCGGGCGAGGCCGAGCGTGTAGTTCAGCGGGTGCATGTGGCCGCCAAGCGGCTCGTACATCGCGCCATGATATGACGTGTCGACCTTGGCTCGGGCTTCAGCCGCCGACAGGATCTCGACGTCACCAAACTTCATCACGCTTTCAAGGCACTTGGCCTCTTCTTCCAGATCCCTGAGGTCGGAGCTATTGACCGCGCCGACGAGATGGCCGGTCAGCCTGAGATCGCAATCGATGGCGTGGCGCTCGATGATGCCGAGCACCAGGCCGCGTGCTTCGAAGGCAAGATCGAACAGCGCCTTCGCCCGCTCAGGCCCGTAGAGCTTGACCAGTCCCTTGGCGCCCTTGCGCAGGCCGGGGATCATCTGGCCGCCATTGCGGCCCGATGCGCCCCAGCCGATCTTGCCGCCTTCGAGAAGCACCACCTTCAACCCGCGCTCGGCGGCGTGAAGGGCGGCGGACAGACCGGTGCAGCCACCACCGACGACCACCACATCGGCTTCGACATCGCCGACCAACGCCGGAGAGTCCGGCGCCGGATTGGCGGTGGCGACATAGAAAGATTTACCGATGTCGAGGCCCGAATTGAAACCCGTTGAACTGGAAGCCATGATCACACCTTCAGCAGAAGGTGGTCGCGTTCCCAGCTCGTCACCACGCCCTGGAACAGATCGAGCTCGACACTCTTGACGCGCAGATAGGTCTGGAAGAAATCCTCGCCGAGCAGTTCCCTCACCGGGCCGCAAGCCTCGAAACGGTCGAGCGCCTCCTCCATGGTTTTCGGCAGCGTGCTCTTGATCTTGTAGGCATTGCCCGACGCCTCGGCCGAGCGCGCCAGTTTCTGTTCGACGCCGAGATAGCCGGTGAGGAGCGAGCCGGCGATCGCCAGGTAAGGATTGGAATCCGCACCCGGAAGCCGGTTCTCGACCCGCCGAGCGGCGCGCCCACCAGCCGGCACGCGCAATCCGCAGGAACGGTTGTCATGCGACCATTCGATGTTGGCCGGCGCGCTGTGGTTCGGCCTTATGCGGCGGAACGAGTTCACGTTGGGCGCAAACAGCGGCATGATTTCCGGGACATACTTCTGCAGGCCGCCGATGAAATGGCCGAACATTGCGGTGTCGGCATCGTCGCTGCCGGCAAACAGCGTCTTGCCGGCCTCGTCGATGACCGACATGTGCAGATGCATCGAGCTTCCCGCCTGGGCCGCAATCGGCTTGGCCATGAAGGTCGCGTGCATGCCGCTCTGCTGCGCGGCCTGGCGCGTCAGCCGCTTGAACAGCAGCACCTTGTCGGCCAGCGGCAGCGCATCGCCATGCAGGAAGTTGATCTCGAGCTGCGCCGTACCCGATTCGTGGATCAGCGTGTCGAGCGGCAGGCCGGCCGCCGCCGCATAGTCGTAGATGCGCCGGATCACCGGCTCGAACGCCTCGAGCCCGGCCATATCGTAGGGATGCTGCACGGTCTCGGCGCGGCCGTTGGCGCCGACCGGCGCGGTCAGCGGCTGGTCCGGATCGGGATTGGGCGCGGTGAGATAGAACTCCAACTCGGGCGCCACCACCGCCCGCCAGCCGCGCTTGGCGTAGAGGTCGAGGACGGCGCGCAGCACATGGCGCGGCGCGGCCATCCAGGGCCGGTCGTCCATATGGAAGGCATCGGCAAAGACATAGGCCTTGCCGGGAGCGGCACCCGGCGCCAGGCAGAGCGTCGATACATCAGGCACCATGCGCATGTCCGGATCCGAATAGGCAAAGCCCTCGTCGATCGAGCCGGAATAGCGGCCGTCGATGCTGACCAGGAAAGCGCTGCTCGGCAGATAGAGCGCGCGGTCTTCAAGCGCCTGGAGGAATTTGGCCGTAGGCAACGCCTTGCCGCGCAGGACGCCATTCATGTCGGGCACCAGGCACTCGACTTCGTTGATGCCGTGCCTGGCCAGCCAGGCCTTGGCATCGTTGCCGCCGGAGAGCGAGATATTCGTGTTATTGTCAGGCATTTCGTTCATGTCCGCATCAGAGAGAGTATGGCTTGCGCGGCCACATCCGTTCCAGGTTTCAGCGCCATTTGGGCTGCATTGTCCCTGAGGCGGGCGCGCATGGCATCGTCGGCCAGCAGGCCGAGAATGGCTTTCTCCAACACTCCTTCGGTCCAGGCGTCACGGCCGATATGGTCACCGACGCCGGTTTCTCCGGCGCGGCGCGCATTGTCGTGTCCGTCCCAGCAATAGGGCATGATCAGTGACGGCACGCCGAAGCGGAGCGCCTCGCAAAAGCTGTTGTTGCCGCCGTGATGGATGAACAGATCCGATTTCGCCACCACCGAGGGCTGCGGAAACCAGGCGTCGAGATAGACATTGTCGGGCACCGCGCGATAGGCGTCGCGCAGGCCGCCGGCGTTGACGATGAAGCGGGCGGGCAGCCTGTCGAACACCGCCAGCATCCGCTCGATCAGGCCGACATCCATGGCGCCCAGGCTGCCGAAGCTGACATAGACCAGCGGCCCGCCATTGCGCGGAAACACCGGCACCTCGAACGGCCCTTCCGAACGCACGCAGCCTTCAAGATAGACGAAGCGCGCGGGGTCGAGCGGCACGGCGCGCTCGCGGCGCACGATCGAAGGCGTCAGCAGCAAATTGAGGTCGGGTGAGGTCTCCAGGAACAGACCCTTCGGCAGCGGCGCCAGGCCGGCATCCGCCCGAAAGCGGTTGAAGCGATCATGCGCCGGTGCTGAGGCGCTGAGATAGCGGGCTTCGAACGCCGCGCGTTGCGGGTCGTCGGCGCCAAGTCCCGACAGATAGGGCGGCACATTGGCATCCGGAAGCTCGGTCTCGGCGCAGGAGACGACGCGCACCCAGGGACAGCCGGCGGCGGCGATCGCCGGGAACATGATGACATTGTCGAGCACCACCGCATCCGGCTTCAGCCGCGCCAGCAATTGGCGCAGCGGCGCCTCGGCGTTGACCGCGGTGTCGACGATCGCTTGCCAGGTCGGCGCGACGTAGGTTTCCAGCTGGTCGATCGGGCTCAGCCTGAAATGCGGCAGGTGCCGGCGCACGAAGGCCTGCCAGTAACTCTGGCGTTCGCTGTCGCTCAGCGGCTCGTCGGTCGGCAGCTGATATTCCTGGAAACCATAGTCGGCAAAGACGCCGGAGAAGCCGGCATGACAGATGAAGACCGGCCGGGCTCCCTTGGCACGCAATGCCTGCGCGATGCCGACGCAATTCAACGCCGCGCCGAAGCTTGCTTCGGGAAACAGCGCGATGGTCGGGCTGGCTTTACGCGTCAATTAATCCTCGTCAATCCGGCCGGCTGATCATGCCGAACAGGGCGGGCGCCCCGCGACTGGCCGCTTGCGGTCGCTGGTTGCGGGAGAGCCGCAGGTGGATGCGAAGCAGATCGGCAGCCACCTCATACTGCAGGCTTTCAAGATGGTCGAGTATAGCAAGGTGTTCGCGCAGCGATTGCCGCAAGCGGAAGACGTTGACGCCGGCATAGATGCCCGGCAATCGGCGCAGCCTGAGGTGATCGGCCAGCGCGTCGGCGACGAAGCGGTTGGCGCAGCCTTCGGCGAGCATGCCGTGAAAATCGATGTCCAGCCGCTGGAATTCGCGTGTGTCGAATGTAGCGTCCGGCATTGCCACCAGCGCTTCCATGCCCTGGCGCAAAGCCGCCGCCCGCGCGCCATCCAGCCGGAAACCCGGCGTCAGGATGGCCGCGGGCTCCAGCAGCAAGCGGAACTCATAGCTGTCACCTTGCGCCTCCGGATCGTCGGGGGTGCGCCGAAACAGCCAGGACTGGCCAGGCGCACGGTCCAGCAGATTTTCATCCGTCAGTTTGTTCAACGCTTTTAGTACCGTCTTGCGCTCGGCACTGTAGCGCCGCATCAGCCCCGCGACGGTCACCGTCTGGTCCAGCCGCCGCGCCGACCGGTCGCGCAGGATCGCCTCGGCCAGCTCGTCCTCCTCGGCAGCTGGCAGTTCCGTGGCGACCGAAGCCTGCGCGGTGAGGTCAATGGCCAGATGATACCCGGAATCCGCCTCCCAGCGTACGACGCCCCGCTCCGCGAGCAGGCCGAGTGCCGCCCGCACCGGCGTGCGTGAGACGTTGCACAGGGAGGCGATCTGCTGCTCCGGCAAGCGTGCGCCGGGCTCGAAACCGCGCTGCCGCGCCACATCCAGGATGCGCTGCGCCAGATCGAGATGGTTGGTGCGAGGTCGTCGGGCTGCGGCTTGCATGACTGGTCCAGAGGAAAACGAGATGACCGCCTCGATTTGACCGATCGCCCGCACGGACGCAATCGGCCAGATTCGACGGTCGCTTGACAAATTATGGATTGACGTACTTTTTTCTGCAATAGTACTGTCAAGGCAATCGGCGAGAAAAAAGACCGAGGGAACAGGATCGAGGCGGCGGCATGGTCGCGAGCGTTGGTCCGGCGAATGCAATTCGACGATCAACCGGAATGGGAGTCTGTCATGACCGCTACCAGCCTGCGGCGCCGTGCGCTGAAAACATCTTCGATCGCACTTGGCCTGGCCCTGGCGCTGTCCGCGCCGGCGCTGGCTGCCGACCTCGTCATTTCCAACTGGGACGGCTACATGGCACCCGACGCCATGGCCGCCTTCAAGACCGCGACCGGCGTGTCCGGCGAAGTGGTGGTGCATGCCACCAATGAGGAGATCATGGGCAAGCTGATTGCCGCCGGCGGCAAGGGCTATGACGTGGTCTTTGTCTCCTCGCCCTTCGCCGAGGTGCTGAACAAACTCGGCCTGACCGAGCCGATCGACCACACCAAGATACCGAACCTCGCCAACCTCTATCCGGAAGCAACCAAGCTGCCGCACGATGTCGGCAATGCATTTTCGGTCCCGTACACCTGGGGCACCACCGGCCTCTGCTATCGCTCGGACCTGATGAAGGTCGCACCGACCAGCTGGAGCGACCTGCTCGCGCCCTCCGACGAATTGAAGGGCAAGACCACCATGCTGGCAACCGACCGCTGGCTGCTGGCTGCCGGGCAGCTCGACAAGGGCTATTCGGTCAACGAAACCGATCCGGCCAAGATGGCCGAGGTCAAGGATCTTCTGATTTCGGCCAAGAAGACCCTGCTCGCCTATGACGACACCACCTTCTATTCCAAGCTGGTGTCAGGCGAGGCGCTGATGGTGCAGGCATGGGACGGCTGGTGCAATTACGGCATCGCCGAAAAGCCCGAGATCAAATACGTCATTCCCAAGGAAGGTTCGGACCTCTGGGTCGACACGATGGTGGTGATGAAGGCCTCCGCCAACAAGGACGCCGCCTTCCAATTCATCAACTTCATGCTCGACGCCAAGAACCACGCCTGGGCGGCGCAGAACATCGACTACAAGGTGCCGAACAAGCCGGCCATGGAAAGCCTGCCGGCCGATTTCCTGGCCAAATTCCCCAACATGGCGATGCCGGTGGCCGACCTCGTCAAGTTCGAGCAGTTGCGTGACGTCGGCGACGCCCAGCGCGACTATTCGAAGATCGTCAGCGAGATCAAGGCCGCGCAGTAGGGACTATTCCAACAGCATCTTGGAATTAAGCTTGCGTTCCGTATCGCCCCCCTCTGGCCTGCCGGCCATCTCCCCCTCAAGGGGGGAGATTGGCTGTGGCATCGCCTTCGCCAATCTTCAACGCATCGGGGTGAGCGCGACGTTGGGACTGCTGATCTCCCCCCTTGAGGGGGAGATGCCCGGCAGGGCAGAGGGGAGTGCGGCGTGACTCGCCCCTCCCGCTCCTCCCTCCTGATGGCCCCGGCCCTGGCCTGGCTCGCGGCCTTGATGGTGGTTCCATGCGCGCTGGTGCTGGCGCTCGCCTTCTTCCGGCGCGGCATCTATGGCGGCATCGAATACACCTTCACGCTGGAGAATTTCGGCCTGGTCTTCGACCCGCTCTATGCCGGCATTTTCCTCAATTCGGCGCGCATCGCCGGCACCGCGACACTGATCGCGGTGGTGATCGGCTATGCCGCCGCCTACGCCATCGCAGCGGCCCCGCGCCGGTGGCAGCCGGTGTTCCTGTTCTTCGCCGTGCTGCCCTTCTGGTCCAACTATCTGATCCGCACCTATGCCTGGATCGTGCTGCTCAACCGTGAGGGTCTGATCACCCAGCTGCTGCGCTGGTTCGGCTATACCGGCGAGCCGCCGTCGATGCTCTACACCGAAGGCGCGGTTATCGCCGGTCTCGTCTACAACTACCTCCCCTTCGTCATCCTCGCCTGCTACGCGCCGCTGTCGCGCCTCAACCCGGAACTCGCCGAAGCATCGCGCGACCTCGGCGCTTCGGCAGCCACCACATTCCGGCGTGTCATCCTGCCGCTGACAGTGCCGGGCATTGCCGCAGGTGCTGTCTTCGTCTTCGTGCTGTCGATCGGCAATTTCGTCACCCCGGCGCTGCTCGGCGGCGGCCGCTTCCAGATGATCGGCAACCTCGTCTACGACCAGTTCCTGACCGCCAATGACTGGCCTTTCGGGGCGGCACTCGCCATGGCGCTGATCGCCATCATGCTTCTGGTACTGATGGCGCAGGCGCTGGCCGCCAATCGCGCCTCGGGTCACGTCACGCAAGCCGGCGGAGGCACCGATGGCTGAGCGCGCCTTCTTTCCCTTCTCTCCGTTCACGGGGAGAAGGTGCCCCGAAGGGGCGGATGAGGGGCGGCGCCAGCCTTTGCGACCCTCAGCGCTGCCCCTCATCTGCCTGCCGGCATCTTCTCCCCGTGACCGCGGAGAAGGACGCTGTTTGCTCCCTTGGCTCCAAGCTATCGGAGGGCAGCGATGAACCATTCCTTTGCCCGCAGTTTCGGCATGCGGACGATCCTCGTTCTCGTCTTCGCCTTCCTCTACATCCCGATCGCCGTGCTGGCGGCGCTGTCCTTCAACGAAGGCGGTCTGCCGACGGCATGGTCGGGCTTTTCACTGAAATGGTATGCCTCGCTGGCCGGCAATTCGGCGATCCTGTCCGCTGCGCTCAACACGCTGATCGTGGCGCTAATCTCGACCGCGATCGCCACCCTGCTCGGCACCCTGCTGGCGATCGGCATCGAGATGCGCCGGCAATATGGGAAAGGCCTCGAAGCGCTGATCTTCGCGCCGATGATCATTCCCGACATCGTATTGGCAATCGCGCTGCTCTCGTTCTTCTCCATGCTCAACCTGACCATGGGCCTGCACACCATCATCCTCGCCCATGTCGTCTTCAACCTCGCCTTCGTATGCTCGGTGGTGCGTGCGCGGCTGAAGAGTTTCGACTGGTCGATCGTCGAGGCCTCCGCCGACCTCGGCGCCTCCGCCATTACCACCTTCCGGCGGGTGACGCTGCCGGTCATCGCGCCGGCGGTGATCGCCGGGGCGCTGCTCGCCTTCACGCTCTCGGTCGACGAATTCATCATCGCCTTCTTCACCGCCGGCGCCGGGCGCGCCTCGACCACGCTGCCGATGCAGATCTACGCCATGATCCGCTTCGGCATCACGCCTGAGATCAACGCGTTGGCGACCATCGTCATGGCGGTCTCGATCACCGCGCTGACCCTGTCGCAGCGGCTCAACCGTGGGATCATAGGCCAATGAGCGAACCGCGCACGCTGCTGGCCATCGACAAGGTGTCGAAGAATTTCGGCCGGGTGACGGCTGTCGACGGCATCTCGCTCGACATCCGCGAGAACGAGTTCTTCGCTCTGCTCGGACCATCCGGCTGCGGCAAGACCACGCTGCTGCGCATGCTGGCCGGCTTCGAGACGCCGAATGACGGGCGCATCCTGCTCGACGGTCGCGACATTGCTAAAACCCTACCCAACAAGCGGCCGGTCAATCTGATGTTCCAGTCCTACGCGCTGTTTCCGCATATGAGCGTCCGGGCCAACGTGTCCTACGGCCTCGAGATGGAACGTTTGCCGGCGTCAGAGATCCGCTCCCGCGTCGACGCCATCCTGGCGACGACCGAGCTCGTCCCCTTCGCCGACCGCAAGCCGGAGCAATTGTCGGGCGGCCAGAAGCAGCGCGTCGCGCTCGCCCGTGCCCTGGTCAAGCGCCCCCGGCTGCTGCTGCTCGACGAGCCGCTCGGCGCGCTCGACAAGAAACTGCGCGGCGCCATGCAGCTGGAGCTGAAGCGCCTGCAGCACGAGGTCGGCATCACCTTCGTCATCGTCACCCATGACCAGGAAGAATCGCTCGTCATGGCCGACCGCATGGCGGTGCTGAAGGACGGCAAGCTGCTGCAATGCGACACCCCGCACGCGATCTATGAACATCCCGCCGACCGTTTCGTCGCCGACTTCATCGGCGTGATGAATTTTGTGCCGGGCAAAGCCGCCGCAGATGGGGTTGTAGCCGCAGATGGCGCTCGGATATCGGGCAAGGTTCCCGCAACGCTTTCGCCCGGCGCATCCGCTGTCGCGTCGGTGCGACCCGAACGCATCCGGCTGTTCCCATCGGGTGAAACCGCCAACCGCACCACCGGCACGGTCGAAGCGCTCGCCTATCAGGGGCTCGACCTGCAACTGCATGTCCGCACGCCCCTATCGCCAAAGCCTTTCTTGGTGCGTGTCACCGCGGATGCCGCCGACCGCCGGCCGGTCTCGTCGGGCGACCAGGTCGAACTCGGCTGGGATGCCGCCGATGTCAGAATTTTCGCAGAGTGACAGGAGAAGCTTTATGGCGCAGAAGACGATCGCGTTTTTTCCAGAAGCCGCCTACGGCCCGGCGCTCAATTCTGTCGGCATTGCCCAGGCAGTCGAGGCGCGCGGCCACCAGGCCGTTTTCCTGTCCGACCCCGGCTTCGTCGATGTCTACAAGGGTTATGGCTTCGAGGCCCATCCGGTGAACCTGTCGGAGCCGATGCCGCCCGAACAGATGGCAAAATTCTGGGAGGATTTCATCAACGGCCACATCCCCAACTTCCGCAAATCGCCCTACGACCAGGTCGACAATTACGTCAAGGATTGCTGGACGGCGATCGTCGACAGCGCCAAATGGGCGCAAAAGGACCTGCCGGGCGTTCTCTCGGCCATCGAGCCTGACGTGATCTGCGTCGACAACGTCATCCTGTTCCCGGCCATCAAGCAGTACGGCAAGCCGTGGGTGCGCGTCATCTCCTGCTCGGAAAACGAGATCGAAGATGAGGACATACCGCCGCATCTCTCCGGCTGCGGCGAAAACGACCACGCTGGACATCAGCGCTACCGCGACCATTTCAACGCCGTCATCAAGCCGATCCATGACGACTTCAACGCCTTCCTCACCGCCAACGGCGAGGCGCCCTATCCGATCGGCCAGTTCTTCGAGGCCTCGCCCTATCTGAACCTGCTGCTCTACCCCGAAGCGGCAAAATTCAAGCGCCGCCATCCGCTCGACCCGGCCAGGTTCCAATATCTGGAAGGCTGCGTGCGGCAGGAGAAGCCGTACACGGTACCGACCTTCGCGAAAAACAATGACGGGCCGCTGCTCTATGTCTCCTTCGGCAGCCTCGGCGCCGGCGATGTCGATCTGCTGAAGCGCATCATCGCAACGCTCGGCAAGACGCGCTACCGGGCGCTGGTCAATGTCGGCGGCTACAAGGACCAGTATACGGACGTGCCCAGCAACGTCATCGTCGACAGCTGGTTCCCGCAGCCTTCGGTTATCCCTCAGGTCGATGCGGTGATCCACCATGGCGGCAACAACTCGTTCACCGAGTGCCTCTATTTCGGCAAGCCGGCGATCATCATGCCCTATGTCTGGGACGGCCACGACAACGCCACCCGCGTCGAAGAAACCGGCCACGGCTTCGGCATGCCGCGCTACGACTGGAGCGATGCCGAGGTGGTTGCCAAGATCGAGGCCTGCCTGACAGATCCGAAGATGAAGGCCAAGCTGGCGAAGACATCTGGGCAAATGCAGATGCAGAACGGGCCGGAAAAAGCGGCCGGGTTGTTGGAGGGGTTGCTGTGAGTGAGATGGTTGGCATACCGAGCCAAGGCGCCCCCCTCTGTCCTGCCGGACATCTCCCCCTCAAGGGGGGAGATCGGCTGTCACCACGGCTTTCGCCAATCGCCGAGCTCACAAGGGATGCACCGTCTTTGGAGCTGCCCATCTCCCCCCTTGAGGGCAGGGGAATCGCAGATAAGTTGATTGGCACTTGCCAAGCAGGAAAAGAGGGATTCTTGAGAGGCTTTCTCGTTGCAGAGGAGGCCGCAGTGCCGTTTGTTATGTCTATCCTGCGAGAGGTTCGTGATCCGCGCGATATCAATGCGCGGCATAATCTTGCTGAACTTCTGTTCCTGT
>NZ_RZRU01000048.1 GCF_003997495.1 Mesorhizobium sp. M7A.F.Ca.US.008.03.1.1
GATCCGTGCCGCCCGCGCCAACATCCGCCAGCATCTGAAATACACCACTTGGCTGGCCGGCACCCGCCATTGGCTGGCTGGCTCAAGGGTCACCTATGCCGATCTCGCGGCCGCGGCAACGCTGTCGGTGCTCGATTATCTCGGCGAGATCGACTGGCGCGAGCACAGCGCTGCACGCGAATGGTACACACGGGTCAAGTCGCGGCCCTCTTTCCGGCCGCTTTTGACCGACCGGGTGCGCGGCCTGTCGCCGGTGTCGCATTATGCGGACCTCGACTTCTGACGCCGCAAAACTGCGCGCGCTGATCGATGCGGAGGCGCAGCGCGCCGGCTTCGATGCCGTCGCCGTCACCGCCCCCGATGCGATCCCGCTGGCGCCGGCGCGATTAGCCGAGTTCGTTGCCGATGGCTTTCACGGCTCGATGGGCTGGATCGCCGAGACGCTTCAACGCCGTGCCGAACCGACGGCACTGTGGCCGCAAGTGCGCTCGATCATCGTGCTGGCGATGAATTATGGCCCCGATCATGATCCGCTTGGCGTGCTGGCCAAGCGCGACCGCGGCGCGATCTCGGTCTATGCGCAGAACCGCGACTATCACGATGTGATGAAGGGACGGCTGAAAGAGATCGCCGGCAAGATCGTGGCGCGTGCCGGCGGTGATGTGAAGGTGTTCGTCGACACCGCACCTGTCATGGAAAAGCCGTTGGCCGAGGCCGCCGGGCTCGGCTGGCAAGGCAAGCACACCAATCTGGTCAGCCGCGAGCACGGCTCCTGGCTGTTCCTCGGCACCATCTTCACCACAGCCGAACTCGTGCCCGACCGCGCCGAGATCGACCATTGCGGCTCTTGCCGCGCCTGCCTCGACGCGTGCCCGACCGATGCTTTTCCGGCGCCCTACCGGCTCGATGCGCGGCGCTGCATTTCCTATCTCACCATCGAGAACAAAGGGCCAATCCCGCACGAATTCCGCGGAAAGATCGGCAACCGCATTTATGGCTGCGACGACTGTTTAGCCGCCTGCCCGTGGAACAAGTTCGCCAGGGCGGCTTCGGAAGCAAAACTAGCCGCGCGCGATGATTTGCGCGAGCCGCCGCTCGCCGACCTTTTGGGTCTCGATGACCCGGCCTTCCGCGCTTTCTTTTCGGGTTCGCCGATAAAACGCATCGGCCGCGATCGCTTTGTCCGCAACGTGCTGATCGCCGCCGGCAATTCCGGCGATGCCTCGCTGTCTGGCGCGGTGTGCGCCTTGCTGGACGACACCTCGCCGCTGGTGCGGGGCGCGGCAATATGGGCGCTGGCGCGGCTTGTGCCCGACGCCGAATATTCCGAACGGGCCGCTGCCGGCCTGAAAACCGAGAGCGACGAAGCCGTGCGCGACGAATGGCGTCTGGCGCGGCCAACCAGGGCGAATGCATGAGCGAAAAACAGGTCTTCATCTTCGGCGCCGGCTATTCCGGCAAGGCCTTTGCCCGAGCTAACAAAGGCGCCGCGACGATCTTCGGCACAACACGCTCGCCGGAAAAATTCGAGACGCTACGGCAGGCCGGCATCGCGCCGCTCCTGTTCGACGGCGCGATGACCGGCGAAATCGGTGATGCATTGGGAAAAACAACGCATCTGCTGATCTCCGTTGCGCCGGAAGAGGCCGGCGATCCCGTTCTGAATGCCGCGCGAGAGGCAATCGCTCAAATGCCTTTGCTGGAATGGATCGGCTATCTCTCTACGGTCGGGGTTTACGGCAATTATGACGGCGCCTGGGTCGATGAAACGGCTGAATGCCGGCCGGTATCGAAGCGCTCGGTGATGCGGGTGGCCGCCGAACGAGACTGGCTGGAACTGGGCCGCGAGATCGGCCGACCTGCGGCGATCCTGCGGCTTTCCGGGATTTACGGCCCGGGCCGCAACGCCTTGGTCAATCTGGAAAACGGCAGCGCAAGGCGGCTGGTCAAGCCCGACCAGGTGTTCAACCGCATCCATTGCGAGGACATTGCAGGCGCCCTGTGGCAGCTCATCAATGGCGATACCGGCGGCACCTTCAACGTCACCGACGATCTGCCGGCGCCGCCGCAGGACGTCGTCGCCTATGCCGCTTCATTGAGGGGTATCGAACCGCCGCCCGAAATTCCCTTCGACGCCGCCCAACTTTCGCCCATGGCGCGGTCCTTCTATGGCGAGAACAAGCGTGTCGCCAACGCGGCGATCAAGGCGGCGGGCTATTCCCTGCGCTTTCCGGACTACCGTGCCGCCTTCGACCATATGTGGGCGAGCGGCGACTGGCGCGACGGCGAGGCGCGCAGCCCGATGAAGCGCTAAAAGCAACCGCTCTATCGATCGAAGCGTTGCGCGTTGCATGCTATGATTCGGCCTTGGATTGCGGTGGGGAACCGGTTTCATGAAAACAGCGATACGGCCATTTCTCGGAAAAAAATTCCGGCTGGCGGCCGCTCTCGGCCTGTTCGTCCTTGCCGGTCTAGTCGTACAGCCGGCCGCGGCCGAAGAACGGGCAAAGGACCTGTTCGGCGCCAAGAAACTGCCGGCCGCGACTGCGGCGCAATCGATCGGCTTCTATTCCAAGGGCTGTTTTGCCGGCGGCGTCGCCATTCCCATGGACGGTCCGACCTGGGAGGTGATGCGGCCTTCGCGCAACCGTCGCTGGGGCCATCCGGCGATGATCGCGGTGATTGAGAAACTGTCGCGCGACGCGGCAGCCGATGGCTGGCCGGGCTTGCTGATCGGCGACATTTCGCAGCCGCGCGGCGGCCCGATGATGACCGGGCATGCTTCGCACCAGATCGGGCTCGACGCCGACATCTGGCTGACGCCGATGCCCAGCCGCCCGCTCTCGATGGCGCAGCGCGAATCGATGAGCGCCACCTTGATGGTCGACGAGAAGACCCATCTGGTGAAGGACGCGCTGTGGACGCCGGCGCACACAAGGCTTCTGAAGCGGGCGGCGAGCTACAGCCAGGTCGAGCGCATCCTGGTCAATCCGGGCATCAAGAAGAAGCTCTGCGATACCGTCAGGGGCGACCGCGGCTGGCTGCGCAAGATCAGGCCGTTCTGGGGCCACGACTATCATTTCCACATGCGCATCGGCTGCCAGCCGGGATCGCCCGGCTGCAAGGCGCAGGAAGCGACGCCGGACGATGACGGTTGCGGCAAGCCGCTGACCTGGTGGTTTACCGAGGAGCCGTGGCGTCCCAACAAGAACCCGGATGCACCGAAGGCCCGCGACCTGATGACGATGGCGAACCTGCCGAGCGAATGCCGCGCCGTGCTCAACGCGCCGGGGCCGGCCTCCGCCGAGGCCGCGACCTACCGTGGCGGCGGCGTGCCGGTTGCGGTGGCAGCGCCCGAACCCGAAGCGCCGTCGCTGCCCGCCACGGCAGCTAGTGGCACGGCCGGATTGCCAAGCGCGGTGAACGCCTTCACAACGACCCCCGAGATCGGCGTGCCGCTGCCGCGGCCACGGCCTCCGGGGAACTGACGGCCGCTGCGCCCATCGGCGGACTCAATCGGTTTAGCGTGCCGTTTTTGTGAATAGTGGCCATTTGGCCCCAGAAGCTGTGTCTGCGCGCCGCCCGGGTCGAAAACCGTTTCCCTTTTCAAACCCATGCGCTAGTCAACGGAAGAACGGCTAAATGCCGCCGGGGGCGCCGGAGACGGACGAGAGCATGCCAAGCACAGGCGACGACGATACTTTGTTGCGGTTTCCGATCCTGATCGGCGACATCGGCGGCACCAACGCGCGCTTTTCGATCGTGCTCGACGCCAATTCCGAGGCAGGCGAGCCGACCATCGTCCAGACGGCGAACTACAACACCATCGACGAGGCGATCCAGGCGGCCGTGCTCGACCGCTCGTCGGTGCGTCCCAATTCGGCGGTGCTGGCGGTGGCCGGTCCGGTCGACGGCGACGAGATCGAGCTGACCAACTGCCCCTGGATCGTCAAGCCGAGAAAAATGTTCGCCAGCCTCGGCCTGAGCGACGTCGTGGTGCTCAACGATTTCGAGGCGCAGGCGCTGGCCGTCGTCGCCCTCGGCGAGGAGCACATGGAAAAGATCGGCGGCGGCACGCCGGAGCCCAATGCCGGGCGCGTCGTGCTCGGCCCCGGAACCGGGCTCGGCGTCGCCGGGCTGGTCCATGCGCTACACCACTGGATACCGGTGCCGGGCGAGGGCGGCCATATGGACATAGGTCCGCGCACGCCGCGCGATTTCGAGGTTTTCCCGCATATCGAGAAGCTGGAGGGCCGCATCTCCGGCGAGCAGATCCTGTGCGGACGCGGTCTGGTCAATGTCTATCGGGCGGTTGCCAAGGCAGACGGCAAGCCATCACCTTTCACCACGCCGGCCGAGATCACTGCCGCGGCACTTGCAAAAACCGATCCGGTTGCCGAGGAAGCGCTGGAGACCTTCGTCACCTGCCTTGGGCGCACCGCCGGGGATCTCGCTCTGGTGTTCATGAGTCGCGGCGGCGTGTTTCTCACCGGCGGCATCGCGCAGAAGATCGTGCCGGCGCTGAAAGCCGGCAATTTCCGCACTGCTTTCGAGGATAAGGCGCCGCACAGCGCGATGATGCGCACCATGCCGGTGTACGTCATCACCCACCCGCTGGCCGCCCTTCTGGGCCTTGCCGCCTATGCCAGGAACCCCTCGCTGTTCGGTGTCCAGACCGAGGGCCGGCGCTGGCGCGACGAAGTTAGTCACCCCTAGGGCATGATGCCGAAAAGTGTGAAGCGGTTTCAGGACGACATCATGCTCTATGTCTTTAATTTAGAGGCGGATTCAGATTTCAGCTCGATTCGACCTGAAATCATCCGGCTCTAGGCATAGGCAAGCCGGCTGCTTGGCGTTAAGAGGGGTGCCGAATTGCCCGGCCGCGGGAAGCGGAAATCTACGAAGCGTTCCGATTTGACATTTCAGCCCCCCAATTTGTCGAAACCCCGTGCGGGAGAGATCGTGGCGGTCATCCGCCGCATCCTCCAGGAAAATGGCCGCGATTATCGGGGCGCGTATATTTTCACCATCCTCTGCCTGCTGACCGTGTCGGCGACGACGGCGCTCGCCGCCTGGATCATGAGTCCGGTCGTCAACCAGATCTTCTACGAACGGCGCGGCGACCTGATCCCATGGATCTGCGCCGCACTGCTCGGTGCCTTTATCCTGCGCGGCCTTGCCGGCTACGGCCAGGCGGTGACGATGGCCAGGATCGGCAACAATTTGGTGGCGCGCTATCAGCAGCGCATCTTCAACCACCTGATGAAGCTTGGCGTCTCCTTCTTCAACGACACGAGGTCCGGGCGGTTGGCCGCGCAGGTCAACGAGAACGTCAACGGCATTCGCGATCTTTTGTCGATGACGGTGACCTCGACCGCACGTGATGCCGTCTCGCTGGTCGGCCTGGTCGGCGTGATGATCTACCAGGATCCGATACTCTCCTTGAGTTCGCTGCTGATCGGGCCGCCGCTGATCTGGACCGTCACCTATCTGATGCGCCGGGTGCGCCGCATCACGCGCGAATCGGTGCAGATCAACTCGCGGCTGATCGGCGCCATGCAGGAAGCCACGCAAGGCATCGCCATCGTCAAGGCCTTCACCATGGAGGACGAGCTGTCGCGCCGGATCAGCCAGCTCGCCGAGGATGCCGAACAGCGGTCGAACAAGATCGCCCGCGTCTCCGAGCGGCTGACGCCGGTTTCCGAACTGCTGGCCGGCATCGCCTTCGCCAGCGTCATCGCTTATTCCGGCTACCGGGCCACCGTTCTCGGCCAGCCGCCGGGCGCGGTGTTTTCCTTCATCACGGCTCTGACGCTCGCCTATGATCCGGCACGCCGGCTGGCGCGCATGCAGGTCGGCATGGAACGCGCGCTGGTCAATGCGCGCATGATCTACGAGCTTCTCGACATCGAGCCGCAGCAGAGCGACGCGCAGGGCGCCGCCGAGGCGAAATTCACCTCCGGCGAAGTGCGCTTCAACAATGTGTCCTTCCGCTATGTCGAGGAAGCGCCGGTGCTGCAGGATCTGAGCTTCGTCGCCGCCGCCGGCAAGGTGACGGCCATCGTCGGCGCTTCTGGCGCCGGCAAGACGACGCTGGTGGCGCTGCTGCAGCGCTTCTACGACGTCGAGGCGGGCACGATCGAGATCGATGGCCAGGACATCTCGAAGGTCACCAAACAGTCGCTGCGCGGCTCCATCGCCTATGTCTCGCAGCAGCCCTATCTGTTCGAAGGCACCATCCGCGACAACATCCGCTACGGCCGGCTGAGCGCCACCGACGCCGAGATCGAACAGGCTGCAAGGCAGGCCGCGGCCGACGATTTCATCCGCCAGCAGCCGCAGGGTTACGACACGCCGGTCGGCGAGAACGGTGTGACACTGTCGGGCGGCCAGCGCCAGCGCGTATCGATCGCACGCGCCATCGTGCGGCAGGCGCCGATCCTGTTGCTCGACGAAGCGACATCGGCGCTCGACAACGAGGCCGAGGCCCGCGTCCAGCAGGCACTGACAAAGGTCATGGAAGGCCGCACCACCATCGTCATCGCGCACCGGCTGTCGACGGTGGTCAATGCCGACCATATCATCGTCATGGAACAGGGCCGGCTGGTTGAGGAGGGCACGCACGCCTCGCTGATGGCCGATCCGCACAGCGTCTATGCCCGCTTCCACCGGATACAAGGCATCAAGGGGCTGGGGCTTGTTGATGACAGCGCGCCGATCCGGACTTCGGCGCAACGCCTGTCACAAAGCGTCGACACGCAGAGCATCGCCGGGAGCACGACATGAGCGCCACGCCAGCAACCGACAGACCGGCAAGTGATATGGGCCTGGTGGTGGTGGGCGCTGCCGGCCGCATGGGCCAGACGCTGATCCGCGCCATCCACACCATCCCTGGCGCGCGGGTCATCGGCGCGGTCGAGCGGGCGGATTCGCCCCATCTGGGCAAGGATGCCGGCGAACTCGCCGGCATTGGCCGCATCGATGTGGCGATCAGCGGCGATCCCCTGCCGGTCTTCGCCAAAGCCGATGGCGTGCTCGACTTCACCACGCCTGCTTCGACGGTCGAATTTGCCGGCTACGCGGCGCAGGCGCGCATCGTCCATGTCATCGGCACCACCGGCTGCACGGCCGAAGACAACGAGAAAATCGCGGCGGCGGCGCGTCACGCGACGATCGTCAAGTCGGGCAATATGAGCCTCGGCGTCAACCTTTTGGCGGTGCTGGTCGAACAGGCGGCGCGCGCGCTCGACGCCGAGGATTTCGACATCGAGATCCTCGAAATGCACCACAAGCACAAGGTCGACGCGCCATCGGGCACAGCTTTGCTGCTGGGCGAAGCCGCCGCCGCCGGGCGCGGTATCGAGCTTACAGGCAATGACGTACGCGTCCGCGACGGCCAAACCGGCGTGCGCAAGACGGGCTCGATCGGCTTTGCCACGCTGCGCGGCGGCTCTGTCGTCGGCGACCACAGCGTGCTGCTGGCCGGCACCGGCGAGCGCATCACCCTGTCGCACCACGCCGAGGACCGTGCCATCTTCGCCCGCGGCGCCGTCAAGGCGGCGCTTTGGGCGCGCGGCAAGAAGCCGGGACTGTATTCGATGCGGGACGTGCTCGGCCTAAGCTGAGCGGCCAAACTGCCAACTTTGAATGGAGCAAACATGTCGAGAACCCTCGTGCTCGTGCGCCACGGCCAGAGCGAATGGAATTTGAAGAACCTGTTCACCGGCTGGCGTGACGTCGACCTGACCGAGCAGGGCCACGCCGAGGCCAAGGCCGCCGGCCAGAAGCTCAAGGCGCGCGGCCTGAAATTCGACATCGCCTTCACCTCGGCGCTGATCCGGGCGCAAAAAACCTGCCAGCACATTCTCGACGCGGTCGGCCAGAGCGACCTGAAGACCATCCGCGACCAGGCGCTCAACGAGCGCGACTACGGCGACCTCTCCGGCCTCAACAAGGACGATGCCCGCAAGAAGTGGGGCGAGGAGCAGGTGCATGTCTGGCGCCGCTCCTACGACGTGCCGCCGCCCGCCGGCGAAAGCCTGAAGGACACCGGCGCCCGCGTCTGGCCATACTACCTGCACGACCTGCAGCCGCACGTGCTGCGCGGCGGCACCGTGCTGGTCGCCGCGCACGGCAACTCGCTGCGCGCGCTGATCATGGCGCTGGACGGCAAGTCTGGCGAGGAGATCGTCAAGCTGGAACTCGGCACTGGCGTGCCGGTCATCTACACGCTTAACGCCGATTCCACCGTCGCGTCCAAGGAAGTGCTGGCGGACTGAGGGTCTCTTGAGCCGGCAACCGAGCAACGCATCAAAAAAGCGCGTTGACACACATCGCTTGCCCGCTTACATGAGCCCGCACCAGCCCAGATGGCGGAATTGGTAGACGCGCACGGTTCAGGTCCGTGTTCCGCAAGGAGTGGAGGTTCGAGTCCTCTTCTGGGCACCATCTATCCCGACTACCAACGGGATCAACCCGATAAGCCTAGTCTATCTGTTACGCTCGCATGCCTTTGAGAGGTGCGCGGGGCGCATTTTGGTGCCGAGCAATCCCAAGACCATAGGCCATCCTCATGAGCCCAGCTCAGAGGCTATCGTCGAACTATTATCCGCATAAAATCATAGCAACTGTGAATCCGGTGGACCATAAGGATATTCCTGTTTTGTTCCGGACGCATCGCGCGTAAAATTCAGCGATATCGATTCTTTGGAAGGTTCGCCCGTATGAAGAAACGACACGCGGAATGGCTAAAACTGACGGCTGGCAACATGCCTGCGCCTCCATCTCCGACAACCAGGATGCGAATTTTGGACTTACCCGGATTCGAGGCGATAGAGCGGAAGCTTTTGCTCTACACGTCCGCACGCAGTGAACTGTCGCCCGCAATGGAGTTGGAGGTCGACGATCTTTCGGAAAAGACTTTCGGGATTATCCGAAACGACACGTTGTTCTCATTTCCCAGTCACTACGATGACTTGCATGAAGCTTCGTCGGAGCGCTGGAGGATTGACGATGAAGTCTGCAACCATAAAGAAAAATACGAAACAGGGGAGGCTACTGACGACGAGGCCGTAATTATCTTAGCCGGACTCGGCCTCGACTTTGACGACAATCGGGGACTTCCGCTTCGCTGCACCAAACTCTTTTGTCGCCAAGCCGAGGCGGCCGCGAAAGGGCTCATCAGGCAACCTCACGATTGCGTTGAATCAGTTTAAGAGCTGATTGGGCGTTGGTCCCGCGCCACCGTGACGACCGCCTGTGGTGCTCGCCCTTCGAGGGCCCGCATGAGACCTGCGGCGTTG
>NZ_RZRU01000049.1 GCF_003997495.1 Mesorhizobium sp. M7A.F.Ca.US.008.03.1.1
GCCCCGCTCCGCTTCGCGGATCGACCCTCCCCGCAAGAGGGAGGGTAAGAAACTCAATCCGAAACCGGCGTGTTCTCATCCACGTCGACACGGAAATTGCCTTCGAGAATCTCGGCCTTCTTCTTCTCGACCAACTCCTTCACATCAGCCGGCAGCGTCTTGTCGAACTTGTGGTAGGGCGCCAGATGTGAGCCGCCCTTGGCCATGCGCGAGAAGTCGCCATAATCCTGCGCGGTGAAGACGCCGGCCTTGACCAGCTTGATGGCCTGTTCGACCGTCGGATACATGTCCCAGACCGGGCCGGTGATCACCGTGTCGGGGCCGAGGCTCGACTGGTCGGACATGTTGGAGATGGCGAGGATCTTCTTGTCCACCGCCGCTTCGATGACGCCGAATCGCTCGGCATAGATGACGTCGACGCCGGCGTCGATCTGCGCGACAGCCGCTTCCTTGGCCTTTGGCGGATCGAAGAAGGAGCCGATGAAGGCGACCTTCTTCTTGATGTTCGGGTTGACCTCCTTGGCGCCGGCGAAGAAGGCGTTGACCAGCCGATTCACCTCCGGAATGCCCATCGCCGCGACGGCGCCGATCGTGCCCGACTTCGACATCTTGCCGGCGATCATGCCGGAGAGATAGGCGGGCTCGTGGATCCAGTTGTCGAAGACGCCGAAATTCGGCTCCGCCGGGCCGGCGCCCGAGCCGAATAGCCAGGCGGTTTTCGGGAACTGCTTGGCGGTGCGGCGCGATTCACGCTCGGCGGCGAAGGCGTCGCCCAGCACCAGCTGGTAGCCGCCTTGCGCGTATTCGCGCATGACGCGGCTGAAATCGGCGGTCTGCACCTTCTCCGACCATTTGTATTCGATGCCGAGTTCCTTCTCGGCCTTCTGCAAGGCGACGTGGATCTGGTTGTCCCACGGCTCCTCGATCGGTGTGGCGAAGATCGCCGCCACCTTCAGCTTCTTGTCCTTGCCGAAGGCAGCGCCTGGCAGCATGGCTGCGGCCAGGCCAAGGGCGCCCAGCTCCAGCACATTGCGTCGCGAAAGCCCTTCGCGCGTCGAATGAGTTTTGTTCTTCCGGTTTTCCATTGCATTCCCCTCTGTTCGACAGCCGTGTCGAGCCGGCTGTTCTAAAAATCAGACGAGGAACTATGGAACGGGTCCGAACTTTTGTCCACGTGGTCAAATTTGACCGCGCCGGATTCTCGAAGTCAGCCGGAGAGACTTGCCGATCAAACCCGTTCCAGGGCGATCGCGATGCCCTGGCCGACGCCGATGCACATGGTTGCCAGCGCATACCGGCCGCCGCGCTCGCGCAGCTCCAGCGCCGCGGTACCCGATATGCGGGCACCCGACATACCGAGCGGATGGCCAAGCGCGATGGCGCCGCCATTCGGGTTGACGTGTTCGGCGTCCTCGGCAATGCCGAGCTGGCGCAGCACGGCGATGCCTTGCGAGGCAAAGGCTTCGTTGAGTTCGATGACATCGAACTGTTTTGGCGTCAGCCCAAGCCGCACGCAGAGTTTTTGCGTCGCCGGCGCCGGGCCGATGCCCATGATGCGCGGCGCCACGCCTGCGGCAGCACCGCCGAGGATGCGGGCGATCGGCGTCAGGCCATATTTCTTCACCGCCGCTTCGGAAGCAACGATCAGCGCCGCCGCCCCGTCATTGACTCCGGAGGCGTTGCCGGCCGTCACCGTGCCGCCCTGCCGGAACGGCGTCGGCAATTTGGCCAGCGCCTCGACCGTTGAGCCCGCGCGCGGATGCTCATCCTTCGAGATGACCACCGGATCGCCCTTGCGCTGCGGGATCGTCACCGCTGTGATTTCCTTCGCCAGCCGGCCACTGTTCTGCGCCGCGACCGCCTTGTCCTGGCTGCGCACGGCAAAGGCATCCTGGTCCGCGCGGGAGATGGCGAACTCTTCCGCAACGTTCTCACCGGTCTCCGGCATCGAATCGACGCCATACTGCTTCTTCATCAGCGGGTTGACGAAGCGCCAGCCGATGGTGGTGTCGTAAATCTCGGCATTGCGCGAGAACGCCGTGTCGGCCTTGGGCATGACGAAGGGCGCCCGGCTCATCGATTCGACGCCGCCCGCGATCATCAGCTCCGCCTCGCCGGCCTTGATGGCTCGAGCTGCGATGGTCAGGGCATCCATCCCGGAGCCGCACAGGCGGTTGACGGTCGAGCCCGGGACTTCCTTGGGCAGACCCGCCAGCAGCAGCGCCATGCGCGCCACGTTGCGGTTGTCCTCGCCAGCCTGGTTGGCGCAGCCATAGACGACATCATCGACCGCCTGCCAGTCGATGCCGGGATTGCGCTCGACCAATGCCCTCAGCGGTATCGCGCCGAGATCGTCTGATCGCACCGAAGCCAGCGAGCCACCGAAGCGCCCGATCGGTGTGCGGATGTAGTCGCAGATATAGGCCTCGGCCATGTCATGCAGCCTTTGCTTTTCCGGTTCCCTCATGCGCCGCCTTGGTGCGGGCCTGCAGGTCGCGCAATGTCTTCAATTCGAGTTCGCTTGGCGCCGGTGTTTCGTCAAGCGCCTCGGCGAACTTAACCACCCAGCCACAGCTGTCCTGCACCTGCTCGCGGGTGACACCCGGATGCAGCGAGACGACCGTGAATTCCTTGCTCACCGGATCCGGCTTCCAGATGGCGAGATCGGTGATCAGCAAGGTCGGGCCTGATGTCTCGATGCCAAGCCGTTTTCGATGGTCACCACCCTCGCCATGGCCGAAGGAGGTGAAGAAGTCGATCTTCTCCACCATGCCGCGCTTGGTCTGCGCCATGGTGATGTAGATCTCCTTCGACGACGTCGCGATCTCCGGCGCGCCGCCGCCGCCGGGCAGCCTGGTCTTGGGATGGAAATAGCCGCCGATGACGGTGGTGTTGATGTTGCCGAACTTGTCGAGCTGCGCTGCACCGAGGAAGCCGATCGAGATGCGGCCGCCCTGCAGCCAGTAGCGAAACATCTCCGGCACTGCGACCGTGGTGACCGCCGTTTCGCACAATTCGCCGTCGCCGATCGACAGCGGCAGAACGTCAGGCGCGGTGCCGATCGTGCCGCTCTCGTAGATCAGCGTGATATCAGGCGCATGCGTCAGCCGTGCCACATTGCAGGCGGCGGAAGGCGCACCGATGCCGACGAAGCAGACATCGTCATTCCGCAGCGCGCGGCTGGCGGCGATCGTCATCATCTCGTTGGGGGTGAAGCCCGTGTCGCTCATGCCGCTTTCCTCAGATGCTCGACGCGGGCCCCGAAATCGTCGGCGCTCTTGTCGATGACGTTGGCCTGCATCCACGCCTGGAATTTTTCGCGGTCGGCGGCGATTTCGTCCCATTCGAGATAGGCGGCATTGTCGCGCGCGTAATAGCCATGCGCGTAGGACGGATGCGAGCCGCCGGGCACGACGGATATCGCCGCGATCGTCCAGCGCGGCAGCACGGTCAGATTGGGGTGCAGATCGTCGAAATTATCGACGACTTCCTCCACCGTCACTACAGCACGTTTGGCCGCCAGCACGGCTTCCTTCTGGATGCCGATGATGCCTTCGACCAGCACATTGCCTTTCTTGTCGGCCTTCTGCGCATGGATGAAGGTGACGTCAGGCCGGATCGAGGGGACGGCCGCCAGCACTTCGCCGGTGAACGGACAGGTCACCGATTTGATGTTCGGGTTGACCGCCGCGAGGCCAGCGCCGCGATAGCCGCGAAACACCGCGCAAGGCAAGCCGGACGCACCTGCCTCATAGGCGTTGGCCATGCCGGCATGGCTGTGCTCCTCGATTTCGAGTGAGCGCGGAAAGCCGTTCTCGATGGCATCGCGGGCGCGCCGCAGCAGGCCGACGCCGGGGTTGCCGACATAGGAGAAGACGATTTTCTTCGCCATGCCCATGCCGATCATCTGGTCGTAGATCAGGTCCGGCGTCATGCGGATCAAGGTCAGGTTGCGAAACCCCTGGCGGATCGCCTCATGCGCCGCCGCCGTCGGGATCAGATGGGTGAAGCCCTCGAAGGCAACCGTGTCACCATCCTTCAAATTCTCCGCAACAGCCTGTTTGAGCGGCAGGAACTTGACCATTGCATCGGCTCCGGGTTCAAAAAGTTCGTATTGCGAACATATGTTTTGTATGCGATACTTTCTACGCTGGGCGAGAGCGAGGAGTCAATCCCGACGCCGATCCCGTTCCGCGGAGTTGAGATGGACGAAGAAGCCGCTTCCCGTGATCATGTCGGCTCGCTCGAGCGCGGCCTAGCTGTCATGGAAATTCTGGCCCGGCACCCCTCGGGCATGACGCTGACCGAAATGGCGGAGGAAGCGGCCCTGACCCGCGCCGGCGCCCGCCGCTTCCTGCTGACGCTCACCGCCACCGGCTATGCCACCCAGGCCGGCCGCGTGTTCTCGCTGTCGCCGCGCCTGCTGACGGTCGCTCGCACCTGGCTCGGCGGCGCCTCGCTCTGGGCCTTCGCCGCTCCCATCATGCAGGCTGTGGCAGCACAGCTGAACGAAGCCTGCTCTGCCGCCATCCTGTCGGGTGAGGATGTTGTCTATGTCGCCCGCATTCCCGGCCGCCGCATCCTCAGCGTGTCGCTTGATGTCGGCACCAGGCTGCCGGCCCATTGCACCTCGATGGGGCGCATCCTGCTTGCCGGCCTGACATCAGGGGAATTGGACGCATTCCTCGGCCACGCGACAATCGAGGGGCGCACGCCGAAGACGATCACCGATGTCAGGCTGCTGGCCGGCGCCATCGGCAAGGCGAAAGCGGACGGCTTTGCCATCGTCGACGAGGAACTGGAACTCGGCCTGCGCTCGATCGCCGTGCCGATCCGCGACAGAGCGGAACGCACGGTCGCCGCCATCAACGTCTCGACCCAGTCGGCGCGATTCTCGGTCGCGGAGATGGAGCGGGAAATCCTGCCGGCGTTGCTGGAGGCCAGGCGGCGCATCGAGGATTTCTTTGTGGTTTAGTTAGGCCTTGACCCGTCGCACCCCCCTCTGTCCTGCCGGACATCTCCCCCTCAAGGGGCAGGGCTATTGCATATGAGTAAAGAGGTCATAGAAGAAGTCTTTGCTCCAGTTTGCCCTGCGCATTTTGCTGGCGATTGGTTTGTCGAGGGGATGGGCGGCCAAGATGTTTTGCGCGAGCCTTC
>NZ_RZRU01000050.1 GCF_003997495.1 Mesorhizobium sp. M7A.F.Ca.US.008.03.1.1
GCTCATCAGGCAACCTCACGATTGCGTTGAATCAGTTTAAGAGCTGATTGGGCGTTGGTCCCGCGCCACCGTGACGACCGCCTGTGGTGCTCGCCCTTCGAGGGCCCGCATGAGACCTGCGGCGTTGCGGTGGCCGGAAGCCGCAGACGGGCTACAGGAAGATGCGCCACGGACACTTCGGCCAAGATGGGTCCAGAGCGCCGATTGATGAGCATCCCGTGAGGGCTCCCGGCACCGGGCACCATACTCCAGTTCTGTGAGGTGCATCCATGACCATTTTCGTCGGTCTCGATTGGGGCGGATCGAGCCATGCCGTCTGTATCGTCGACCTTGCCGGCAAGATCCTCGACCATTTTGCCGTCGCCCATGATCGGGACGGACTTGCCAATCTCGTTGCCCGTCTGCGCCGGCACGGCCCGCCCGGTGAGACGCCGATCGCCATCGAGCGACCGAGCGGCCTCTTGGTCGACACGCTTGCCGAGGCAGGCTTCGTCGTCACGCCGGTCCATCCCAATGTCGTCAAGGCGTGCCGGCCGCGCTATCGTGCCGTCGCCGCCAAGAGCGATCCCGGCGATGCCTACATTCTCGCCGACATCCTGCGCACTGATGGTCACCGGCTGACGCCGCTCAGGCCTCAGTCCGACGCCATCAAGGCCTTGCGCGCGCTGGTTCGCGGCCGTGACGATCTCGTCGCAACAAGACTCGTGCTCGCCAACCAGCTGCGTGCCCTGCTCGAAAGTTTCTGGCCTGGCGCCGCCGGCGTGTTCGCCAACATCGCAAGCCCGATTGCGCTGGCCTTCATCCAACGCTACCCGACACCCGAAAGCGCCAGCCGCCTGGGCGAGAAGCGCATGGCCGCCTTCCTCGCCCAGAACCAGTATTGCGGTCGGCGCGGCGTCGCCGATGTGCTCGGCCGGCTGCGCGCCGCTCCAACCGCAATGGCCGCTGAGCTCGAAGCCGATGCCAAGGGCGAACTCGTGCGCGCTATCGCCGTAACCCTCGAAAGCATCGTCACCCAGATCACCTCGCTTTCCAGCCGCATCGAGCATGCCGTCGCCCAATTGCCGGAAGGCAAGATCGTCATGTCCTTTCCGCGCGCCGGAAAAATCTGCGCCGCCCAGATCACCGCCGAATTGGGCGACGTACGCGCCCGCTTCCAAAGCGAGGATCACCTCGCCGCCGAGGCCGGCGTCGCACCCGTCACCTACCAGAGCGGAAAATCCCGGGGCGTCGGATGGCGATGGGCCTGCAACAAGCGCCTGCGCGCTGCCGTCACCTGCTTCGCCGACAACTCCAGACATGCCAGCCCTTGGGCTGCAAAGGTCTATCAGGACGCCAGAAAGCGAGGGTGCAGACACCCTCATGCCGTTCGCATCCTTGCCAGAGCTTGGCTCAGAATCCTCTGGCGC
>NZ_RZRU01000004.1 GCF_003997495.1 Mesorhizobium sp. M7A.F.Ca.US.008.03.1.1
GGTTTCGTCCTCGTGGCTCTGTTGGTCAACGAGGGTCCGCTCGGCAACGGCGAAGTCGCCCGCGAGCCGGCACTGCGGATGGACCGGTCGTTGGTCAAGGTTATCACCGCCTACGGCCTGTTCGGCTTTGGCTATGTGGTGACGGCGACATTCCTGGTCGCGATCGTCCGGCAAGGCGGCGGCAGCCGCGTCTTCGAAGCCATGGTGTGGATGGTCGCCGGTCTTGCGGGCCTTCCCTCGGTCTGGCTCTGGCAGAAGATCGCGGCGCGGACCGGCCTCTATGCCGCCTATGCGCTGGCGTGCTTCATCGAAGTTGCCGGCGTCACCGCCAGCGTCGCCATCGGCGGGGCCACCGGGCCGCTGCTTGCCGGCGTGCTGCTCGGCGGCACCTTCATTGCCATCACCGCATTTGGCCTGCAGGCCGCCCGGCAGCAGGCGCCAAGCGCGCCGCGTCGGATCTTCGCCCTGATGACGGCTGCGTTCGGCCTTGGCCAGATCATCGGTCCGGTCGCCGCCGGGTTTCTGGCGCAAATGTCGGGCGATTTCTTCCTCGCCTCGATCACCGCCGCAATCGTGCTGGTCGTCTCCGGCGCCATCACATGGTCGGCTGCGCCAAAATCGCCATGATTGTGGGCTTGCTGTGCCGGGCATCGGGCACGGGCATTTTCTTTCCCACTAATGTGTGACTTTATGCCCGCTGTCGTCAGCTGATTTGCGCCTAGATCGAGGAATTCGCCACAGTGTTCGTATCCTTTTTCCCGCAGCCGAAGCTGTTCTTCACTTCGGCCGCCGTCTGGAGCCTTGCGGCGATCCTGTTCTGGTTCTTCGGTGGTGAACAATTAGGTGCGGTTTTCGGGTTGCCGCCCGCCGCGGCCGGCGCGCCGCCCATCATCGGCATCGCCATCCTCGTATCGAAGCCGTTCCTCTGGTTCTATCTCTATTTCGCGTTCTGCGTGCTCGTCTTCTACGCATTCTGGAGCTGGTATTCGCCGCATCCGTGGCAGCGCTGGTCGATCCTGATGACCGCGGTCATCCTGTTCTTCATCTATTTCAATGTGCAGGTCAGCGTCGCCGTCAACGCTTGGTACGGGCCGTTCTTCGATTATGTCCAAGGACTGATGTCCGGGACGGGAAAGTCGACCAACGGCGAATTTTACATCGGATTGGCTGATTTTTCATGGTTGGCGCTGGTCGGCATGAATGTGCAGGTGGTCAATGCCTTCATCGTCAGCCACTGGATCTTCCGCTGGCGCACGGCGATGAACAACTACTTCGTCGAGAACTGGGGCAGGCTACGCCATATCGAGGGTGCCTCGCAGCGTATCCAGGAAGACACGATGCGGTTCTCGCAGATCATGGAAGATCTCGGCTCCAGCTTCGTCCAGTCGATCATGACCTTGATCGCATTCCTGCCGGTCATGATCCAGTTGCAGGCCCATATCACCGAGTTGCCGATTATCGGCGCGATCCCGCAGCCATTGGTGGTCGCAGCCCTTGCCTGGTGTCTGTTCGGGACGATCTCGGTCATGGTTGCCGGTCTGAAACTTCCAGGGCTGCAGTTCCGCAACCAGCGTGTCGAAGCCGCCTACCGCAAGGAACTCGTCTACGGCGAAGATCACGCGGACCGGGCGCAGCCGGCCACCACCGCCGAGCTATTCGAGAATGTTCGTCACAATTATTTCAGGCTCTATTTCCACTACATCTATTTCAACGTCGTCCGTTACACCTACCTGCAGGCCGACAACATTTTCTCGCTGCTGATCCTCGGCCCCTCGCTGGTAGCGCACAAGATAACGTTCGGCGCGCTGAACCAGATTTCGAACGCATTCGGCAAGGTGACCGGTTCGCTGCAGTTTCTGCTCACCTCCTGGTCGACCATCGTCGAGCTGCAATCGGTCCACAAGCGCCTGCGCGCCTTCGAGGCGACGCTGCAAGGCGAGCCGTTGCCGGATATAGACCAGCGCTACCTGGCAAGACAGGGCGCCGAGGATCCTGCCTAAAACCGAAGTCTAGAGATCGAATCGGGTTGGCGGCTCAGCCGCCGACCGAAACCTGCTTCTGGGAAACATCCTGGCGCGAAACATAGTCGCGAAAACTGATGCATTCGACATCCTGCCTGACGCAAACGTCGCCGGCAAAGCGCTCCAGTGCGTTCCAATAGGCGCCGTCATTCATCAGCGCGAAGTGGAAGCCGAGTTCCAGCGGAATGCGTTTTCCCGCATACTGCCTGTCGAAGGCGGCGCGAAAGGCGTCATAAGTCCGGTTGGCGAACTCGTCCGCCTGGCTTGGCCGCTCGAAGCCGCCGGAATGTCTGACATAAAGATTGTAGTCCATGGCGATCACCGGCCGTGACTTCGGTCCTTCCGGAATCTGCGGCAGCGAAAAGTGCATGATGCCGTTGCTGGCCGCCGGTCGGGCAGGACCCTGCGAGACGCCGCTGGCGTCGAATTGATAGCCGGCGGCCGGCAGCGCCTCGTAAAGCGCCTTGCCAGTCGACAGATACGGCGCGCGAAAACCGACAATCGCATGCCGCGCGAGATCGCGCCAGCCCCGGGGTTCGGGCGCGATGCCGTTGATCGCATATGCGTTCTCGAGAATGTGCTCGAACGAACCGAACTCTTTCAGCCAGTCGGCCTTGCTCCAGTCCTTGCCATCGAAATGGCCGCAGCCATGGCTGGCGATGTCGTGGCCTTCATGCGCGGCAAGCCCGATCTGTTCGAGCCGCTCGGTGACTTCCTGTTTCGAGGCGGCAAAGCCGATATTGGATTTGCCGGCGCTTTTGCCGGGTGCGGTGTATTCCTTGCGTGTTTCCGGCGATAGCAGGAAGACACAGGACAGAAAATAGGTGAAATGCGCGCCGGTACGCTGAGCCAGTGCCCGGCTGCGTTTCCACTGCGAAATGTCGCGCGCGCTGTCGAATGAAATGATGACGACCTGTTTCGGCTTTGCCGGCGCTGGCGGATCGGCCAAAGCCCCACCGGCAGTGGCGAATGCCGCAAGCGAAAACGCAACAACGCGGAGCGGACGAAGCATAGGCAATCTGATCTTCACTCGGGGAACGTCTGCAGGCCGGCTATCGCCTAAATGTGGCGCGGGTGCGGTGGGCCTTTTGGGCTGCTCACCTCGGGAATAGCCGATTTTCCGGTTGAACCCCTTCCATGCCGACAAAATTTCGCTAAAACGCGGGCTGACAAAGCCCGACCGGGCAGGAATGGTTTGATTTGATGTCCGACGACAGTTTTATCCGTGAAGTCAATGACGAGATCCGTCGCGAACAGGCGCAGGCGCTGTGGGACCGTTTTGGCCCAGCCCTGATTGTCGTTGCGATCCTCGTGGTGCTCGGCACCGCTGCCTTCGTCGGCTACCGCTATTGGGACGAGACGCGCGCCAACCGCTCCGGCGACGCGTTCTCGCAGGCGCTGAAACTTGCCAATGACGGCAAGAACGATGAGGCGCTGACCGCGCTCGATCAGTTGGAGAAGGATGGCTACGGCGCTTATCCGCTGCTCGCCCGCATGCGCGGCGCGACGGTCAAGGCGAACAAGGGTGACGTCCCCGCCGCCGTCAAGGATTTCGACGAAGTCGCCGCCGACACGGCCATTCCCCAGGGCATTCGCGACATGGCGCGTCTGCGGGCAGCACTCCTGCTGGTCGACCATGGCTCCTTCGCCGATGTCTCCAGCCGTGTCGAAGCGCTGACATCCGACACCAACACGCTGCGCCACACCGCGCGCGAGGCACTCGGCCTTTCCGCGTGGAAGGAAGGCAAGACCCAGGATGCGCTGAAACTGTTCGACCAGATCGCCGCCGACGACGGCGCCCCGCGCAACACCCGCGAGCGCGCAACGTTGATGTCCGAGCTGATCCGCGGGTCGGGCAGTGCGTCGTGACCTTCAAAGTCGCCATCATCGGCAGACCTAACGTCGGCAAATCGACTCTTTTCAATCGGCTGGTGGGAAGGAAGCTGGCGCTTGTCGACGACACGCCGGGCGTTACCCGCGACCGTCGCGTCCATGCGGCCAAGCTTTACGACCTGCATTTCGATGTCATCGACACCGCCGGCTTCGAGGATGCTGGTGCCTCGACCTTGCCCGGCCGCATGCGTGCGCAGACCGAGATCGCCATCCGCGAGGCCGACCTGATCTTCTTCACCATCGACGCCAAGTCCGGCCTGTTGCCTGACGACAGGACCTTCGCCGAGATCGTGCGCAAGTCCGGCAAACCGGTGGTGCTGGTCGCCAACAAGGCCGAGGCGAAGGGCGCCCAGGGCGGCATGCTGGAAGCCTGGGAGCTCGGCCTTGGCGAACCGATCCCGGTTTCGGCCGAACATGGCCAGGGCATGCCCGACCTGCGCGACGCCGTGATCGGCGCGCTCGGCGAAGCGCGCGCCTTCGGCGAAGAAGAAGATGGCGAAGACGAAGACGTCGCTGCCGGCGAGGTGCTGATCGGCGAGGATATCGCCGATCCGGATGCCGAGCACACCTATGACGACACCAAGCCGATGCGCATCGCCGTCGTCGGCCGTCCCAATGCCGGCAAGTCGACG
Source organism: Mesorhizobium sp. M7A.F.Ca.US.008.03.1.1 (assembly GCF_003997495.1). Taxonomy (GTDB): domain Bacteria; phylum Pseudomonadota; class Alphaproteobacteria; order Rhizobiales; family Rhizobiaceae; genus Mesorhizobium. The sequence continues at coordinate 4,547 of NZ_RZRU01000004.1, forward strand.
CTGATCAACGCGCTGATCGGCGAAGAGCGGCTGCTCACCGGACCGGAAGCCGGCATCACCCGTGATTCGATCTCGGTCGATTGGGATTGGCATGGCCGCCGCCTGAAACTGTTCGACACGGCCGGCATGCGCCGCAAAGCCAGGATTCACGAAAAGCTGGAAGTGATGTCGGTGCAGGACGGCCTGCGCGCCATCCGCTTCGCCGAGATCGTCATCATCGTCCTCGACGCCACCATTCCCTTCGAGAAGCAGGATCTGCAGATCGCCGACCTGATCATCAGGGAAGGCCGGGCGCCGGTGATCGCCTTCAACAAATGGGATCTGATCGACCATCCACAGGAGCTTCTTGCCGAACTGCGCGAGAAGACGGAACGGCTGCTTCCGCAGGCGCGCGGCCTCCAGGCCGTGCCTGTCTCCGGCGAGACCGGGCGCGGCCTCGACAAGCTGATGGATGCCGTCATCAGGACGCACAAGGTGTGGAACAGCCGCGTCTCGACCGGCAAGCTCAACCGCTGGCTGGAAGGCATCCTGGCACACCATCCGCCGCCTGCCGTGGCCGGGCGCCGGCTGAAGGTCAAATACGTCACCCAAGCCAAGACCCGGCCGCCGGGTTTCGTTGTCCAGTGCTCGCGGCCCGATGCGATGCCGCAATCCTATGTCCGCTATCTCTCCAACAGCCTGCGCGAAGCCTTCGACATGCCCGGCGTGCCGATCCGCATCGCGCTGCGCACGTCGGACAATCCGTTCGCCGGCCGGGCGAGCAAGAAACGCAGCTGATTGTCGGCGCCTGCTGGCGCTGCATGATCACGCCACATTGCGCAGGTCGCCGTCGCTGGCCCGCGCATTTTCAGGCAACGCTTGCCGCGCTGCATCCAGCAGGATCTCGGCGAGGCGGGCCGCCACCGGCTCGGCGTCGGCGTCCTTGCGATGCAGGAACAACGCCATTTTGGGCAGTGCCGGCAGCCCGGCGATCTCCGGCGTCATCGCGCTGACGCTGGCCGGCAGGCCGATGTCGGTGCGGATCGTCAGCCCCAGCCCCGCCGCCACGGCTGCCCAGATGCCGCCAAGGCTCGGGCTGGAAAAGGCCATCCGCCACGACAGCCCGGCGCGGTCGAGCGTTTCGGTTGTCACCGTGCGCAGAAGGCATGGCGCTTCGAGCGCCACCAGCGGCAGCGGCTCACCGTCGCGCAGGCTGGTCTCGATGCGCTTTGCCGGCCCGATCCAACGCATCGGCACATCGGCGACATGCTCGCTGTAGGGCAGCGTTTCGCCGCAGTGCCAGGCGAGCGCGATGTCGAGGCTGCCTGACATGACCCTTTCGGCAAGGTCGTGGCTGCGTGCGATCCTGGCTTCGATCTTCACCTTGGGGTGTGCCCGAGCGAAGCGGCCGAGCACGTCCGGCAGCACCGCCTCGCCGAAATCTTCCTGCAAGCCGAGCCGTACCCAGCCTTCCAACTCGACGTCGTGGATGGCGGATGCCGCCTCGTCATTCAATTCGATCAGCCGGCGCGCATAGCCGAGCATGGTCTCGCCGGCCTCGGTCAAAGCGAGGCCGCGTCCTGATTTGCGGAAGATCGGCGTCGCCGCCTGTTCTTCCAGTTTCTTCAATTGCGCACTGACCGCCGAAGTCGACCGGCCAAGCCGGTCAGCCGCCTTGGCAAAGCTGCCCAGTTCCATGCCGGTGACGAAACTGCGCAGGACGTCGAGGTCGAAAGTTACGCGCCGCATGTGTAAGTCCCGATTTTCAGGATTGTAAGTTCAAAACTTCCTTATTTTCGGGATGAAATTATGGCGGTAGGGACAACTCGTCAAGGCCGGACCACTGGCCAGCACGGGAAATGAAATCATGTCCGCCATTGTCAATTGCACCGACCGGCAGCAGTCGGAACTCTTGGAAGATACCGGTCCCGCCGGGAGAGTGTTCAAGCCGGGCCATCGCTGGAAAGTCCTGGGCATCGGCGTTGCCGCCAATGCCGCCTTCTCGGCTGCGTTCTCCGGCATCCCGGCGACGGCGGTCGTTCTTCGCCAGGGCTATCACCTGGGCAATGCCGAGCTCGGCCTGGCGCTCGGCCTTCTCGGGCTGGGGGTCGCGCTCAGCGAACTGCCCTGGGGCTTGCTCACCGATCGCTGGGGCGATCGCCGCGTGCTTCTGATCGGGCTCGGCGCGACGGCGGCGTGGCTCCTGGTCATGGCGATGCTGGTCGTGCCGACAAGGACCGGTATCCCCGGCATCACGCTGCTGTCAGCGAGCCTGCTCATCACCGGATTGCTCGGCGGCAGCGTCAACGGTTCGAGCGGCCGCGCCATCATGGGCTGGTTTCGGGAAAACGAGCGCGGCTTCGCCATGAGCATCAGGCAGACGGCGGTGCCGCTCGGCGGCGGCCTTGGCGCGCTCGTGCTGCCCTCGCTTGCCCTGGCTTTCGGCTTTGCCGCGGTGTTCGGGGTTCTGGCGGGCGCATCCGCTCTGTCTGCCCTGTTCGCCTGGCGCTGGCTGCACGAGCCGCCGACTGCGGGCGAGGGCCATCTCGCTTCGGCTGTGGCCGGGCCGACGCCGCTGCGCAATCGCGATGTCTGGCGTATCGCGACCGCCATCGGCCTGCTCTGCTTTCCGCAGGTGGCCGTGCTCACCTTCGCCTCCGTGTTCCTGCACGACTTCGTTGGCTTGGGAACGGCGGCAATCAGCGCGAGCCTCGCCGCCGTTCAGATCGGCGCCATGGTCATGCGCATCTGGAGCGGCCGCTTCACCGACCGTCACGGCAATCGCCGCCAAGTTCTTCGCTTGTGCAGCGCGTTCAGCGCCCTTGCCTTCGCCGTGCTTTGGCTGCTGGTCCTGTTCGGCCCAACCGCTCCGGGCGGTCAGCTCATCTGGTTGGCGGTCCTTCCAGTCGTGCTAATTGCCGCAGGCATCTCGGTCTCCGCCTGGCACGGCGTCGCCTACACCGAGCTTGCTACCCTTGCCGGCGCCGGCCACGTCGGAACCGCGCTCAGCCTTGCCAACACCTTTGTTTTCGTTGGCTTCTTCCTGGTGCCGGTGGCCATTCCGGGGCTCTTGCATCTCTGGTCTTGGTCCGGCGTCTGGCTGGCGGCCGCCATCTGCGCGCTGATCGCCCGGCCGATCTTCCTGCGCCCGGCCTGAATGGTCGGCCGCAAAATCGCCCGACTTCGCAACCACGACCTCGGGCCGACCGGGAAAACCCGATCGAACCCGTTAACGTCCCATCAAGGTTAATGCATCATTTTGCTCTCCAGTGGGGTCTGTAGCGTTCCTGGAGAGAGTTCCGTGCATCGACGTGTGTTGAAGCGGCTGGTTGCCGCCGCCGGTGAGAGAAAACGTGACTTTCTGGGTCCGCTCGTCATCGGTCTCGGCATCTGGATCGGCTTTCCGACCGTCGCCGCCTATCAGGACATGACGAGCCTGGTTTCCGGCCTCGAAGCATCGAGCACGCGCTGGAATTCCTATGTCGAGAAATCCGTCGCCGGCTCGACCCATGCGGCCGAGATGCCGTTTGTCGATTCCGATGTCACCGGCTCCATTTCCGGATCGGGCGTCCACCTGGCCGGTGTCGGCAGCGTGTCGTTTCGCGGCAAGGGCGGCAAGGTCAGCGCCACATCAGATGAGGACCGCGTCGTGCGCGCCGAGAAGAAAGGGCGCATCGTCCAGATGTCTCCCGTGGCGCCGCCGAAGAACTTCAACGCTGGCTCGATCTTCGAGCGCACCTCCTCCTTGCTGCGGCCCAGCATGGACAGCGGCCTGAAAATGGCTTTCGCCAAGCCGCAGATCAAAGGCAAGGAAATTCAGATCGCCGCGGCATTCCATGCGCGCGAGGACAAGAAGCCGGATCCCGGCATGCCGGCCATGCTGGCAGCGCTGGTCAACAATGACCATCCGGACGTGCTGGCGACCGCCTATGCGCAGTCCGAGCCTGATTATGCCAAGGCATCGCCCTTCGAGGCCCTGCTTCAGGACGAGCAGCCCAATGAGGGCCGCTTCATTCCGCCGATGGCCAAGGGCGATCATTCGTGGATCCAGAATCCGCTGCCGGCGAGTGTCTTCTCCAAGAAGGAGCAGGCATGCCTTGCCAACGGCATCTATTTCGAGGCGAGGAGCGAATCCGTGCGCGGCCAGGCCGCCGTCGCCCAGGTCATCCTCAACCGCGTCCGCAATCCGACCTATCCGAATTCGATCTGCGGCGTCGTCTACCAAAACGACAGCTGGTTCAACCGTTGCCAGTTCTCCTTCGCCTGCGACGGCAGGAAGAAGCGCATCGATAGTCCAGCTGCCTACAAGACCGCCCAGGAGATCGCCATGGCTGTCACTGCCGGTAAGATCTTCATCCCGGAGGTCGGATCGTCGACCCATTACTATGCGCAATATGTCCATCCCGGCTGGGCGCGCACGATGCAGAAGATGACCAAGATCGGCCTGCATATCTTCTATCGGACCTATGGCGGCGGCTGGAGCTGAGTGCGGAGCAGCCGCTGATCTTTGATGTGGCGCGCAGCCGATCAAAGAGCCATTGCGCGGGGGATTCGCGCCATGCATCCTCGTCATCATGGCGGGCACGATGTCGCACCTCTGTAATCCATTGATTTCATTGCCTAAAATACATGGCAATGAACTTCCGCCCGTGGCTTGACGGGCGCAAACCCTCTAACTATGTTGCCGGCGACTTTAGAAGCGGACGGACGGTGACGGTCTGACCGGGCAGGGGGTTGCGATGGCCGACAAGAATGGGCCAGACGGAACCGGAGAAACCGGCCGCGGCAATCAGCATGAACCAGACATCCGCGACGACGATCTTGAGCGCCGCCGCCGTGACCTTGAAGCTTCGCTTGCGACAAGGCGGCCGGGCCGGCTCGAGGGGAAAGACGACGCGAAAGCGGGCAGTGTGGCCGGTTATGGTCAGGCGCTCAAACTCTCCAGCGAATTTATCGCCGGGGTGGTGGTGGGTGCCGGCATCGGCTGGATCATCGACCGTCTGGCGGGGACATCGCCATGGGGTCTGATCGTGTTTCTGCTGCTTGGTTTTGGCGCCGGAGTGCTCAATGTGATGCGTTCCGCCGGCGTTGTGGCAGAATTTGGACAGGGCGATAAATCGCGCCGTGACCAAGACGACAAGAAATGACCGCGCTTCATGTGCGGTAATGGTAACGAGGCCGTACGTGGCATTGACGGGGTTTGAACGTGGCAGCTGACAAGGTCGATCCGATCCACCAGTTCCATATCAACAAGCTGATTCCGATCGACATCGGCGGCTATGACCTGTCTTTCACCAATTCGGCGCTGTTCATGGTCGCAACCGTGATCGTCGCGGCTGGATTTCTGTTTCTCACGACGTCGAGCCGCAGCCTGGTTCCCGGGCGGCTTCAGTCGGTCTCCGAGATGGCCTATGAGTTCGTCGGCAACATGTTGCGCGACGCCGCGGGCACCCAAGGCATGAAGTTCTTCCCTCTCGTGTTCTCGCTGTTCATGTTCGTGCTCGTCGCCAACCTGCTCGGCCTGTTCCCCTATTTCTTCACCGTCACCAGCCACATCATCGTCACCTTCGGCCTTGCCGTGCTGGTGATCGCAACCGTGGTCGTCTACGGCTTCATGAAGCATGGTCTTGGCTTCCTGAAACTGTTCGTGCCGCATGGCGTGCCGGTCTTCCTGCTGCCGCTGGTGGTGCTGATCGAAGTGATCTCCTTCGTGTCGCGCCCGGTCAGCCTCTCGGTTCGTCTGTTCGCCAACATGCTCGCCGGCCACATCACGCTGAAGGTGTTCTCCGGCTTCGTCGTCAGCCTGAGCGCGCTCGGCGCGGTTGGCGTCGCCGGCTCGATCCTGCCTCTGGCGATGGCGGTGGCGCTGACGGCACTGGAACTGCTTGTCGCCTTCCTGCAGGCCTACGTCTTTGCCGTGTTGACCTGCATGTATCTCAACGACGCCCTGCACCCCGGGCACTAGGTCCAAAAGTTTCCGGCCCAAGAATTTCCAGCATTGGCGCCGGATGGAATCGCAACGGAATTTTAGATCCAAAGGAGTTGAACAAATGGACGCAGAAGCAGCAAAGTACATCGGCGCCGGCATCGCTTGCCTGGGCATGGGTGGCGCGGGCATTGGCCTCGGCAACATCTTCGGCAGCTACCTGGCGGGCGCACTGCGCAACCCGTCGGCTGCCGATGGCCAGTTCGGCCGTCTGATCTTCGGCTTCGCCGTGACCGAAGCTCTGGGCATCTTCTCGCTTCTCATCGCGCTTCTGGCCCTGTTCGGCTGAGCACTCGGGAAGATTGGACAGGCCGGCCGCGCAAGCGGCGGGCCTGAATTTCGGGGATAGTCCATGTTCGTGACATCTGCCTTTGCGCAAGAGTCCGCGCCATCAGCCGATACCAGCCACGCTGCGACGGAAGGCGAAACGCATTCCGGCACCAGCGTGCCTGCTGAAGCGCATGGCACGTTTCCGCCATTCGATCCGGCGACGTTCCCGTCGCAGCTTCTATGGCTGGCGATCACCTTCGGCCTGTTCTATCTCTTCCTGAAGCGGGTGGTGATGCCGCGCGTCGGCGGCATCATCGATGTCCGCAACGATCGCATCACGCAGGATCTCGACCAGGCGGCCAAGTTGAAGGGCGAGGCCGACGCCGCCGTTGCTGCCTACGAGCAGGAACTGGCGGAAGCCAAGACCAATGCCAACGCGATTGGCCAGCAGGCCAACGACGCGGCCAAGGCCGAGGCCGACACCGCTCGCAAGAAGGTCGAGGCCGCGCTCGACGCGAAGCTTGGCGAAGCCGAAGCCCGCATTTCTTCCATCAAGGCCAATGCCATGAAGGAAGTCGGCAGCATCGCCGAGGACACCGCTTCGGCGATCGTCGAGGCTCTGGTTGGCGGCAAGGCCAGCAAGGCCGAGATCGCGGCCGCGGTCAAATCCGTGGCCCGGTGAGGAGCGCATCATGGATTACACATCTCTCGCGACGCTCTGGGCCACGATAGCCCTGATCATCTTCCTCGGCGTTGCCGTCTACATCAAGGTGCCTGGCATGATCGCCAAGGCGCTCGACGCCCGCGCCGCCAGGATCAGCAATGAGCTGGACGAGGCACGCCGGCTGCGCGAGGAGGCGCAGCAACTGCTCGGCCAGTATCAGCGCAAGCGCAAGGAAGCCGAGCAGGAGGCCGCCGACATCGTCGCCGCCGCCAAGCGTGAAGCCGACATGCTTGCCGCCGACGCGCACAAGAAGACCGAGGACTACGTCGTCAGGCGCACCGCGCTTGCCGAACAGAAGATCGGCCAAGCCGAGCGTGACGCCATCAGCGAAGTCCGCGCCAGCGCCGTCGACATCGCCGTCGAGGCAGCGCGCGCGCTGCTCGCCGGCAAGATCGACGCCAAGGCCGGTGCAGATCTGTTCAAGGCTTCGCTTGTGGACGTGAAGTCGAAGCTGAACTAAGCGGTTGATTTAATCGCAGACATCAAGCCGCCTGGGCAACCTGGCGGCTTTTTTGTTGGGTGCTGGGCGCGACGTCGAAGCTGCCGATCTTCCCCCTCGTGGGGGAGATTGGCAACTCCGCCGTCGGTGGTGGGTCAGTTTGAAAATGGCGAGAGCAGAAGCTGCGCGAGTTGGTCGTCGATAGGAAAGTGAATCTGCGGCGTCGACAGCATGTGGATTACCTCTTGCGTTCGCTCGTCCGCGAACTCGATGTCATCGCGGATCTCAACAAGATCGGCCCATTCCTGTACGTCCTTCGCGTCAAGGTTCTCGGCCAGAAAACGCAAGAGAACGCTACGAATGTGATCGTAGGTCAGCCTGACGAGCGGTTTTGGATAGTCCCAGGGAAGCGTCGCTAGAAGCATTTCAAGCTCAGCAACCGGCCGATCCAACTCAACCAGTGAGTGGATGATAGAACGCCGTTCTTCCTCTCGCATGCTTTCGCCTGACCGCTACCCCGCCGTCAGCTCACTCCAGCCCAGCGAAGCTCTCTTCCTCGACAGCCTCAACGCCACCCAGCCGAAACGGCGCAAACGACACGCGGTGCAGCCGCGCCACCGGACCATGCGCCTCGATCGCCGTGCGATGGCGGACCGTGGCGTAGCCCATATGGACTTCGAACCCATAGCGGTCGTGATGGTTGCCGCACCCGCACATCATGCGGTCGCGCATCACCTTGGCGACGATCGAGGCGGCGGCGATCGATTGCGAACGCTGGTCGCCCTTGATCAGTGCGCGCCCTTCACAAGGCAGCCCCGGTGGCACGTCGCGTCCGTCGGCCAGCGCGAGCTTCGGTCGGACCGAGAGCCCTACCAGGGCGCGGCGCATGGCTTCCAGGCTTGCCTTGAGGATGTTGCTGCCGTCGATGCCCTCGGCGCTGATGGAGGCCATCGAGACCGCCTGGGCGGAGCCGAGAATTCGCAGGAACAAGGCTTCACGCTGCAAGTGGCTGAGGCGTTTGGAATCGTCGAGGCCGTCGGGAATGTTGGCGGGATCGAGCACAACCGCCGCGGCGACCACCGGCCCGGCCAGGGGGCCACGACCGGCCTCGTCCATCCCGGCGACCGGCCACAGGCCCTCCGCCATCGCCTTCGTCTCGAAGGAGAAGTCGGGCTTCTCGATGATCTCAAAGAGAGGCGGAGAATCAGAACGCGCGCGAGCCATGTTGCGGCGAGGTTCGCATCGGCTCCGATTCTCCGCAAGTCCCTCCGGTCGGGTGGGGCGCCGGACCGGGAGGGCACCGTCTGCAGGCCGGGGCAGGCCGGACGGGATTCCAATGCATGTCGCCCCTAAAGTGTTTGGCGGTTTTGGGAGGACGACATGCATAAAACAAAAACTTCAAGCTGCGACGGATCAAACCACCGCGACGAATTGTCTCTTCAAAGCAGCGTCAGCTGCACCTGGTCTTTCCCGGCGGCAACGAACTGGTCGGTCCGCAGCGTGCGCCGTTCGGCATTGAGGCCGAGCCGCTTGGCTGTGATCTCGAAGCGCCGGCCGATCTGCCAGGCATAGGGACCTGCGCCCTTCATGCGCTTGCCCCATTCCGAATCGTAGTCCTTGCCGTCGCGCATCGAGCGGATCAGCGACATCACATGGCGGTAGCGGTCCGGATAGTGGCGCAGCAGCCAGTCCTTGAAGATCGGGCTGACCTCCAGCGGAAGGCGCAGGATCACGTAGCCCGCCTCGCGCGCACCGGCGGCGCGTGCGGAATCGAGGATGCGTTCCATCTCCGGATCGGTCAGGCCCGGAATGATCGGCGCCACCATGACCGACGCCGGAATGCCGGCATCCGAAAGCTGCCGGATCGCCTCCAGCCGCTTGGTCGGCGTCGACGCGCGCGGCTCCATGGTGCGCGCCAGCATACGGTCGAGCGTCGTCACCGACAGCGCCACCTTGGCGAGCCCGCGCTCGGCCATGCGCGACAGGATATCGATATCGCGCGTCACCAGAGCGGACTTTGTTACGATGCCGACCGGATGGCCGCGCGCTTCCAGCACTTCGAGGATTTCGCGCATAATCCGGTATTGCTTCTCGATCGGCTGGTAGGGGTCGGTGTTGGTGCCGATGGCGATCGTGCGCGGCTGGTAGCTGTCCTTCGAAAGCTCCTTGTCGAGCAGGCGCGCCGCATCAGGCTTGGCGAACAGCTTCGATTCGAAATCCAGACCCGGCGACAGGCCCATGAACGCGTGCGTCGGGCGGGCAAAGCAATAGACGCAGCCGTGCTCGCAGCCGCGATAGGGGTTGATGGAACGGTCGAAGGAAATGTCGGGCGATTCGTTGCGTGTGATGATGGTGCGCGGCTTCTCGACCTGCACTTCGGTCTTGAAAGGCGGCAGTTCTTCCAGCGAATTCCAGCCATCGTCGAACACGTGCCGGCTGACCGGCTCGAACCGGCCGGACGGATTGATGCCAGCCGACCTGCCGCGGTTGCGGTCCGGGCGGACACGCATGCCACTCTGCTCGACCATCGCATTGGCCATCTCGGCTCTTCCTGCTCCGAAAGCCGCAATGTCGGCGCGCACGATCTGTTCCATTTTCGCCCGCTCCCAGGGACTGTCCATGTTGTGTCGAATCGCTCTGCTCATGAAATTATTCCTATTTCGTTGATGAGAACAAAGCAAGAACTTTTTATGGTGCGATGCAAAACTGGCGCTGTCCGGCGCTTTCCGCTATTCGGCTAAGGATGCTCAGTGTTCTCATCGAAACCCGCAATGACGAGGAGGGCCTCGCCCGCACGCTCGCCTCGCTGATTGGCGGAGCGGTCGAGGGCGTGGTGCGTGAAGTCATCATCTGCGACACGGGCTCCACCGACCAGACGCATCGTGTGGCCGAGCATGCCGGCTGTCAGTATGTGACGGGCGGTGTCGCTGCCGGCATCCGCCAGGCCAAGGGGGATTGGCTGCTGCTGCTGGAGCCGGGCGCGCGGCTGGTGGAGGGCTGGATCGAGGCGGTTGTCGACCACACAGCCAGGCAAACCATGGCGGCACGGTTTTCGCGGGCGCGCGGCAGCCGCACCCCGTTCCTGGCTCGTGTCTTCTCCGCAAACCGCGCTCTGGCCGACGGATTGCTGATCAGCAAGCGTCAGGCCGCGGCCGTGGCCAAGAGTGCCGGCAGCGCCGAGGCCATCGCCCGCGGCCTCGCGACAAAGCGGCTCGACGCCGAAATCTGGGTGGCGCCGGTAAAGCAGAAGCATCGCTCCCCGAAATGATGTTTTTGCAGCTGCTCTCCCCATTGTGCATTGCACAAAATCTGACGCGGGATTAGCTTCCGGTTTACGCGGGTGAATTGGGTTTGGGTCATGCCGAGAGGTGAGCACCGATGCGGCATCGGTGGCGCTCTCATAGCCGAGGACCCAATGAAGCTTTCAATCCCCGACACGTCCGGCGCGGCCAGTCTCGAGGCTATTGCGCGCAACGGCAGCCTGCTGCGGCGCATCGCCGTGCGTATTCCAACCTATCTGACGGATCTGCGTGAGAACCCTGCCTGGCTGCCGATGTTCGTGCTGGCGCGCACCATGCCCGGACGCCGCATGCATTGGCTCGGCGCAAAGCGCGCCCCTCCGGTCGACAATGCCGGGGATACGATGTTTGCCGGTGTAGAACGGGGAGCGGTCGTCGATGCGCTGCGCTCCGACGGGCTGTTTTCAGGCCTGGTCCTGCCGCCTGATATCCATGAAGGGATCGCCGACTTCGCCGGGCGCACGCCTTGCTTCGGCAATTTCGACCGCCGTCTCGAATTCATGCCGGGGGAACATGCCGAGGCTGAGAAGCGCCTTGGCCGCTCGCTGCTCAGCGGGCATTTTTTCGAGCGCATCCTCGACTGCCCGGCGGCGCTTGCCATCCAGCGCGATCCGTTGCTTCTGGATATTGCCGCGCACTATCTCGGCGGCCAGGCGAAACTGATCACGACACGCGTCTGGTGGAGTTTTCCCACGGGTGCCGCTTCGGATGCCGACAAGAATCTCGCCTCGCTTGGCAAGTATCATTTCGACCTCGATGATTGGCGCATGCTGAAATTCTTCTTCTACCTCAAGCCAGTCGACGCCGACACCGGTCCGCATGTCTATGTCAGGGGCAGCCACAAGCGCCGCAGCCTCAAGCATCAGCTCACGCTTCTGGTTGGCCACCCCGCGCAACAGGTGCTGGATGTCTATGGCGAGCAGAGCCCGATGACGCTGACCGGCGAGGCCGGTCTCGGCTTCGTCGAGGACCCCTTTGGCTTCCATATGGGCACCGTGCCGGCACGCACGCCGCGGCTGATGATGGAAGTCGGCTTCGGCGTGTCGCCGCCGTCGCGCCGGCGGTTTCATGGCGAGCCGGTCATTCGCTGAGAGCGACGCTTGCCTTGGCTTTTACGGAGCCGGTTTGCCGCGCCGCAAATGCTCGTCCAGGCGCGGCATGATCTCGACGAAGTTGCACGGCATGTGCCGGTAGTCGAGCTGCGCTTTCAGGATGCCGTCCCAGGCGTCCTTGCAGGCGCCTGGCGAACCCGGCAGCACGAAGACGAAGGTGGCGTTGACGACGCCGCCGGTTGCCCGGCTCTGGATCGTCGAGGTGCCGATCTTGTCGTAGGAGATGCGGTGGAACACTTCCGAAAAGCCGTCCATGCGCTTTTCGAAGATCGGGCCCAGCGCCTCCGGCGTCACGTCGCGGCCGGTGAAGCCAGTGCCGCCGGTGGTGATGACAACATCGATATCTTTGTCGCGCGACCACGCCAGAACCTTGTCGCGGATTTTCTCGCGGTCGTCGGTGACGATATCGCGGGCGGCCAGGATGTGGCCGGCTTCAGAGATGCGATCGGCCAGCGTCTGGCCGGATTTGTCGTCGGCGAGGCTGCGTGTGTCGGAAACGGTCAGCACCGCAATGCGTATTGGGATGAAGGAACGGCTCTCGTCAATTCTGGCCATCAGCGCCCTCCGATGCGATGCTGCGCGTCGCCGCGACGAACCAGTCGGGCTGGCGGCCGCGGATTTCGGCGGCGGCGCGCTTGGCGACATTGCCGGTTTCGAACAGGCCGAAGCATGTCGCCCCGGATCCCGACATCCGCGAGAACCCCGATCCAGCCTTGTTCAGCCAGGAAAGCGCCCTGCCGATCGCGGGTTGCATCGCCAGCGCGGCGGGCTCGAGATCGTTGCGGGTGATCTCCAGCCAGTTGCGCAGGCTGTGGAAATCGATGCTGCGCGGCAGCGGCGGCAGTGCCTCATTGTCGCGACGGGCAAGCGCTGCGAAGACCTCGGCCGTCGAGACCGGCGTGCCTGGATTGACCAGCACCAGCCCCAGCGCCGAAAAATCCGGCACCATCGACAGCTCATCACCAATGCCGCGCGCAACCAGCGGCTTTGCCGCCAGGCACATCGGAACATCGGCGCCGAGCGAGATGCCGATCCGCGCCAGCTCGCTGCCGTCGATGTCCAGGGCCCATGTCTCCACCAGCCCGCGCAGCACGGTCGCCGCGTCGCTCGAACCGCCACCGACGCCGGAGGCAACAGGCAGGTTCTTTTCCAGCCGGATAGCGACCGGCGGTGTTCTCTCGTGCCCGACTGCCTGTCTCAGGGCATCGCGCGCTTTGAGCACCAGATTGCTGGCATCGAGAGGAACGGCCGGGGCGTAACGGCCGGACACGGTAAACTCATCGCTGTCGGCGAGCGCGATTTCGACCCTGTCGCCAAATCGCGTGAACACCGCCAGGCTTTCGATCAGATGATATCCGTCAGGACGCCTGCCGGTGACATGCAGCGCAAGATTGATTTTGGCGTGTGCGTGCCAGCTTCGCGACCCGATGTCGGTGTCCACAATGGTCTGCGAAATGATGCTCAGTCCTTGGCCAGCCGGTATTCGCCGGTCTTAGGATCCTTGACCAGCGTTCCGATCGCGCCGTTGGCCGCCTGCTTTTCGGTGCGCCGCACCTTGGCGGTCACGCGTTCGGCTTCGCGGATGAAGGTGCGGTAGCCGAAATAGGCGGCGACGCCAACGACGGTGAAGAAAATGATCTGCGGCATACCAAAACTCCTCCCACGCTGGGCCGGCGAAGGCGGCCGGTCGGGTCGGTTGATGCATGTCGCCCAAAAGTGGATCCGGTTTTGGGCGACATGCACGAGACTTCAAGTCTCTCATGCTAGACGGTTTTGCCGGGTTTTCAAAGCCCGAAGCGTGCCCACAATGCGCGCTCTTCCGCCGCATCGATCACGCCGCTGGCGGCAGCCGCGGCGATATCGGGCGCTGAAAAACCCTTGCTTGAGCCGAACAGGCCGAAGCGGCTGAGGAAACCGCGCGGCGCCGTGATCAGCCTGAGCTGGGTTTTTGCCCCGAAACGGGTCTTGAGTACCGTGCGCATGTCGCCGAGCGCATCGACCAGGCCGAGTTCAAGGCCCTTGATGCCGGTCCAGAACAGGCCGGTGAACAGGTCCGGATCATCTTTCAGTTTCGTGCCGCGCCGTTCCTTGACGAGATCGATGAAGGTTGCGTGCACCTCGAGCTGCAGCGCCTTCAGGCGTTCGACGTCTTCCTTCTTCTCGGGCTTGAACGGATCCAGCACCGCCTTGTTCTGGCCGGCGGTGTGGACACGGCGCTCGATGCCGATCTTCTTCATCAGTTCCGGGAAGCCGAACGAGGCCGAGACCACGCCGATCGAACCGACGATGGAGGACGGATCGGCGAAGATTTCGTCGCCGGCGACCGCGATCATGTAGCCGCCCGATGCCGCGACGTCCTCGACGAAGACCAGCACCTTTTTGTTCTTTTCCGTTGCCAGGTCACGGATGCGCTTGAAGATCAGCCGCGACTGCACCGGCGAGCCGCCGGGCGAATTGATCGAGATGGCGACCGCCGGCGCGTCGTAGGAGAACGCCTTCTCGATGAGGCCGGCGGTGGAGGCCAGCGACAGGCTCGGCCGGAACTGGCCACCGCCTGCCATGATGGTGCCGTGCAGCCGGATGACCGGAATGGTGACGACGGTGGAGCGCCAGGATTTCGGCAGCAGGCGGTTGATAAGTCGTTTCACGAGGGCGCGGTCTCCGGTCGATGGGTTGCAGGCATGTAGGGATTTCCCGGCCAACGGCAATGTGGCCGGCCAGAATAGCTCAATCTCCGAACAGCGAGGCGAGGCCGTTGGTGATCATTTCGCTGCGCTCGTCGGGGCCGTTGCCGGACTGCGCGTGCAGCATCAAAGGAGGGCGGATGGCAAGCTTGCCTCGCGCCCCGAGCGCTGCCCGCACGACAATGCGGATCGCCGCCGCGTCTGGGCGAGGGTGGACGGCAAGCATCTCGGCATCGCCGAAGCGCCCTGCGATCGCATCGAGAATGGGGCCGAGCTGTTCGGCGCGAGCGATCACGGCAAGCCCGCCGCGCGGCCTGACCACCGCCGCCGCACTGCGGATCCAGCTCTCGAACAGCCCGTCGTCCATGACATGGGCTTCCTTTCGCAGCCGATCCGGCGTGGCGCGGTCCCGTGCGGCGTTGAAAGGCGGGTTCATGATGACGAAGTCGAAATCATTGTCGGCGAGGCCGGCGGCTACCCGCGTCCGGCCCGACACGGTGACATCGGCGATGAGCACGGATGCTCGATCGCTGAGATGGGCATTGCCGGGATGGGCAAGGGTGGCCGCCGCGAAGGCCGCCATTTCCGGCGCGCGTTCGACAAGCACCGCCTCGGCGGCCGGGCAGCGCGACAGCACCGCCAGGCCGGCGGCCCCCGCTCCGGCACCGAAATCGGCGAGCCGCCCGCCAAAGGAAGACGGCACGGATGCCGCCAGCATCATCGCATCCATGCCGGCGCGATGACCGCCATGTTTGGGTTGCACGAGCCAGAACCGGCCGCGATGGAAAGCGTCGACCGTATGGGCCGGCGTGTCCGGGACAAGGGCGGCGGGCACGGCGGACATTATTTTCCGCGGATTTCGTTGGCGATGCCGGCATCCGTCAGGATGCGCCGTGCCGCGTCGGCCTGGTCGGCGTCGACCATGACGCGCTTCTGCAAAAGACCGATCGACCCTTCGAGAATGCTCATATTCTGATCGGCGACAAAGCAGGCGATGCCGGCGTCGCGCATCAGCGATTCGACAAAGGAGATGATCACGGCATCGTTGGTGCGGACAAGTTCTATCATCGTATGAAACTCGCAGTTTGCGCTATTGATGTAAACGGGCAGGGGATTCCGAGGCAGAGCCGCTCCCCTGGGCTCGTTGACATTCTGTCGCCGCCGCCGCGCCAATTCGCCACTTGCCGTGGCCATGTCCGCCGCCCTAGAGTCCATACAGGGACTAAGGGTGCCGTCGCACGCGTTATACCAAGACGGGAGTGATTGTTGTGGGTGTCGTTCTCAACATCGAAAACGGGAAGCGGGAACCCGCCTCCATCAAGGATCTGATCGATCTGACAGCGGCCGATATGGGGCGCGTCAATGAATTGATCCTGTCCAAGGCCGGCTCCGACGTCGAAATGATCCCGGAGGTCGCCAACCATCTGATCTCGTCCGGCGGCAAACGGCTGCGGCCGATGCTGACGCTCGCCGCAGCCCAGATGTTCGGCTATACGGGCGAGGGCCACGTCAAGCTCGCCACCTCTGTCGAATTCATGCACACGGCGACGCTGCTGCACGACGATGTCGTCGACGAGAGCGGCATGCGCCGCGGCAAGAAGACCGCCCGCATGATCTGGGGCAACCAGGCGAGCGTGCTGGTCGGCGACTTCCTGCTCGGCCAGGCCTTCCGCATGATGGTCGATGTCGGCTCGCTCGAAGCGCTCGACATCCTGTCGAGTGCTGCCTCGATCATAGCCGAGGGCGAGGTCATGCAGCTCGCCGCCGCCAAGAACCTCGAAACCACCGAGGACGAGCATTTCGCCGTTATCAAGGCCAAGACCGCCGCACTTTTTTCGGCTGCTGCCGAGGTCGGGCCCGTCATTGCCCAGGCGACGCGCAACGATCGTGCCGCGCTGCGCTCCTATGGCATGAATCTCGGCCTGGCCTTCCAGCTGATCGATGACGCGCTGGATTATGGCGGGACCAGCAAGGACCTCGGCAAGAATGTCGGCGACGATTTCCGCGAAGGCAAGGTGACCTTGCCGGTCATTCTCGCCTACCGGCGCGGCACCAAGGCCGAGCGCACTTTCTGGAAGCGTGCCATCGAGGACAACGTCACCGATGACGCTGGCCTGGAAAAAGCGACCGGCCTGATGACCCGCCACGGCGCCATCGCCGACACGATCGGGCGCGCCCGCCATTTCGGCGAGATCGCCCGCGACGCGCTGGCGCCGCTGGAAGCGACGCCGCAGAAATCGGCGCTGATCGACGTCATCGATTTCTGCATCAGCCGGGTGAACTGAGCGGCGTCACCCGGTTGCCGGCTGCTTCCCCTTTCCCGGCAAAGCGAACGCGGCAAGCAGGCTGACAACGATGCCCGCCGCCGCCAGCCAGAAGGCGACCTGTATGCCGTCGGCAATCGCGGTCTTCAGCGCTTCGCCTGTCAGCCCGCCGACATGGCTGTTGGCGATCGCGATCAACGTCGCCATGCCGATCGCGTTGCCGATGTTGAGCGTCGTGCAGGCCATCCCCGAGGCAACACCTTGCTCGTCATGCGCGACACCCGAAGCGGCCGCTATCCACATGGCCGTCCAGACGATGCCCTGCCCGGCACCGGAGATGATCAGGCCGGGAACGAGCGCCGCGTAGCTGCTTTCGGCTGACGCGCCAAGAACCATCAGCGCTGTGCCGGCAACGCCCGTGATCATGCCGCCGACCAAGGTCGAGCGTGTCGAAAAACGCGTCGCCAGGCGTTCGCCGAGCTGCGTACCGGTGGCGATGGCGATCGATGGCACCAGAAAGGCCAGGCCGGTCTCCAAAGCGGTAAAGCCATGCACGGTCTGCAACAGGACAGTGAGGAAATAGGGCAGGGCTCCGAACGTCGCCATGTAGAGGAAGGTAATCGTCAGGCTGGCGACGAGGCTGCGGTTGTGGAACAGGCGCAGCGGCACCAGCGGGTCGTCGCTCCTTGCCTCGATAACGGTGAAGACGATCAGCAAGAGGGCCGCTAGCAGGGCGCTGGCGACGATCACCGGTGAAGTCCAGCCATAGTCCGGTCCCTGAACCAGCGTGAAGACCAGCAGCGTGGCGCCGGCCGTGACGGTCAGCGCGCCCGGCAGATCGAAATTGCGGTGCTCGTGCCGCTTCGGATCGCGCGGGATGACGGCAAAGGCGGCGGCGATGGCGGTCCCGGCGAGCGCCACATTTACGTAGAATACGGCCGGCCAGCCGAAGGCGCTGGTCAGGAATCCTCCCGCCAATGAGCCGAGCGTCAGGCCGCTTGCCCCGGCGCCGCCCCACACCGCGAGCGCCCGATTGCGCTCCGGCCCCTCGGCGAACAGCCGATTGATCAGCGACAATGTCGCCGGAAACAGGAAGGCGGCACCGATGCCTTGAACGGCACGCGCGGCGATGATGACCCCGGGCGACCAGGCGAGGCCGCCAAGCAGCGATGACAACGCATAGAGCCAGAGCGCGAAGATGAAGACGCGGCGCTGACCGACGAGGTCGGCGGCGCGGCCGCCGAACAGCAGAAAGCCGCCGGTGAAGACGGTGTAGGCGCTCACCACCCATTGCAGGGTCTGGCCGGAAAAGCCCAGCCCCGCGCCGATCTCTGGCAACGCCACGAAGACGATGTTGAGGTCGAGGGAGATGATAAGCTGTGCAAAGGCGAGTAATGCCAGCGTGGCGCCGCGCTTCGCGCCGATCCCTCCTGCGGCCGCGACATCGAGCGGCGCGCCTTGATCTAGTGAACTCATGTCAGTCTCCGGTTTTAGATTCTTTATCGATTGACAAAGAATTAGAATTTGCAATTCGGAGTCAAGCAGATTATTTGTCGATCGATAAAAAATGGAGTCTGCAATGGCGGGCAGGCCAAGGGAGTTCGATCGCGATCAGGCGCTGGAGAAGGCGCAGGACGCCTTCTGGACGCGCGGCTACGAAGGCACTTCGATGGCCGATCTGGTTTCAACGCTTGGCATCGCGTCGGCGCGGATCTACGCGGCCTTCGGTTCGAAGGAAGACCTGTTTCGGGAAGCGGTAGGGCTCTACGAGGCCAATGAAGGCGGCTTCGCCACTCGTGCGTTGGCGCAGGAGCCGACAGCAAGGCGGGTCATCGAGCGCATGCTGCGCGAGGCCGTCGAGACCTATACGAGGCCAGGGCGGCCGCAGGGCTGCATGGTGGTATCGGCCGCCACCAATTGCGCCGTCGAGAATGACCGCTTGCTGGAGTGGCTGGCGGAGCACCGCCGGGCACGCACTGTGTCGATTGTCGAGCGGCTGAACGAGGCTGTTCGCGATGGTGAACTGAAGCCGGATACCGATGCCAGGGCGCTCGGCGACTACTATGCCGCGCTCTTGCACGGTCTTTCCGTGCAGGCGCGCGACGGGGTGCCGAAAGAGCGCCTGCACGACCTGGTCACCGTGGCGATGCAGGCGCTGGACGCCAGGCGTGCAGAGCGCAGCTGATTTTCACGGTCTTTTCGGCAAGCAGTTGTGAAAGCAGGTCCTGCCGTCTCGACAAGCTGCCCTGCCGCAAATTATCTATAAAACATGGCAAAGGGCACAGACGACACCATCGCGGTGCGCATCAGCAAGGTTCTGGCGGACCGCATCATCTCGGGCGCGATCGAGCCGGGGGCCAGGCTTCGGCAGGATCATATCGCCGAGGAATTTCAAACCAGCCATGTTCCGGTGCGCGAGGCCTTCCGGCGTCTGGAGGCGCAGGGGCTGGCCGTCAGTGAACCACGCCGTGGCGTGCGCGTCGCGGCTTTCGATCTGGGCGAGGTCAAGGAAGTCGCCGAAATGCGGGCGGCACTCGAAGTGCTGGCGCTGCGCCACGCCGCGCCGCATCTGACATCGGCCATTCTCGATCTCGCCGAGGAGGCGACCAAGGCCGGTGACAAGTCCCGCGATGTCAGGTCGTGGGAAGAGGCCAACCGCGCCTTCCACCGCTTGATCCTGGCGCCATGCGGCATGCCGCGTCTGCTCGCCACCATCGACGACCTGCACGCGGCAAGTGCCCGTTTCCTGTTCGCGGCATGGCGCTCGGAATGGGAGACTCGCACCGATCAGGACCACCGCTTGATACTTGCCGCCTTACGGCAGGGAAACACCGAATCGGCCGCCGTGACGCTGGGACGGCATGTCCAATGGATTGGCCGCAAGCCGGTCAGGACGGCTTCCGGAACGACGCGCGAAGCCTTCGCCATCGTAGGTTAAACGGCCTGCGCCAAAGCCAGGGCTTGCAATCTTCAGGGAATTGTGGATTCGATAATAGATCGAAAACAGAAATTATCTATAATTTGCAATCGATCGAAGGAATCCCAATGTCAGACGTCGCATTCTCACCCAGCAAGCCGTCGTTCAGTCCGCTCCGGCTCCAGGATCGTTCTCTTGCCTGGCAGGCTGGAGCCGTCGTGCTCGGTACCCTGTTCCTGGCGCTGGCTTCCTACATCGAAGTGCCGATGGTGCCGGTCCCGGTGACCATGCAGACCTTCGCCGTGACATTGGTCGGCGCGCTCTATGGCTGGCGGCTTGGTGCCGTCACCATTGCCGCCTGGCTGGTCGAGGGCGCCGTTGGCTTTCCGGTTCTGGCCGGAGGCGCTGCCGGTGCGTCGTTTTTCGTCGGCCCGACGGGTGGCTATCTCTTCGCCTTCCCGCTTGTCGGCGCCCTGGTCGGCTGGCTGGCCGAACGCGGCTGGAACGGCAAAAGGGTGATGCTCGCCTTCGCCGCCATGCTGCTTGGCAATCTTGTCTGTCTGGTGCTCGGCACGCTCTGGCTTGCTGTTTTCATCGGCGCCGAACAGGCCATCACCTTCGGCTTCCTGCCGTTCATCGTTGGCGGACTGCTGAAATCGGCGCTTGGTGCCGCGACCCTCATGGCCCTTCCCGGCGGCAAGGCGAAATCGATCAAGCCGTGACGATCAGGCTGCGCGCCCATCACCTCCTTTGCCTGCTCACCTATGTGGGCAAAGGATACAGTCCCGCCTTCACCGCCAATTATGATCGCGTCGCGGAGCGCCTGAGCCGGGGCGAGGACGTCCTCCTCGTTTCCGGCCCGGACGATGTCTGCGCCCCATTGCTTGATGGGCCGGAACCTCACTGCCGCAACGAGAGCGTCGTCGAGCGGGACCGGCTCGCAACGCTGGATGTGGGGGAGTTGCTGGCGCGTCCAATCCGCGTTGGCGCCCGTGTTGATCTCGATGCGGCGATGCTGGGCCGGATGCGGCAGGCGTTTTCGGCTGGCCTTATACGCAAGGCCTGCGGCGGCTGCGAGTGGAACGAACTGTGCGGCACGATAGCGGCCGGCGGCTACAGTGAGACGCTGGTGCAGCGGTCCGCCTTGCCAGCCGAGGGCTGATATTGGCGCCGAGCTGAAGGGTCGAATCTGTGATATTCGGCGCCGCGTAGGGCCATGGCCGAAATTCAAGATCGGAAAACTGGTGCCTGTCGCCATGGTTTGTTAATCGGGTGCCCGGATTGTGAATTCGAGGCGGATTGAAGCGCGACCCCAAAAAGGCCATGCTTTGCCTGGAAAGATCGAGTCTACGCCGATCCCGCTGATGCGGAGATGGCGCCTGGCTGAAAGGGATACGATGCGGCAAGGACGTGCGCGCTGGCTGACAGGGCTGGCAATTGTGACAGGCATGGCGATCTCGGCTTTGCCGGCCTATGCCAAGCAAACCACCGAACCGGTCAAGATCACGTCGTTTTCGGGCGCTTATCTGGCGGCCCGGATCGCCGAAGGCGATAACGACCTAGACAGCGCCATCGCCTACTACAAGCAAGCATTGGCCTTCGATCCGAGCGACACCGGCTTGCAGCAGAGCCTGATGCTGTCGCTGATCGCGCAAGGGCGCTTCGACGAATCCCTGGTCTATGCCGACAAGCTCAAGGAAGTGCCTGACGTCGAGCGTTTCTCGCGCCTGGCGCTCGCCGTCGATTCCTTCCACAAGAAGGATTTCACCAAGGCGCAATACTGGCTCAAGCTGTCGCTGGAATCCGATCTCGACCGGCTGATCTCCGGGGTGATGTCCGGCTGGGCGCAGCAGGGCGCCGGCGAGCCTGCCGATGCGATGGCGTCCATCGACAAGCTGCAGGGGCCGGATTGGTTCGGCCTGTTCAAGTCGTTCCACCGTGCCCTGATCGCCGATGCATCCGGCATGCCCGAAAAGGCCGAGGCGATCTATGCCGCGACCATGCAAGACACCGCCGCCGGTGGTGCGGCTCCCGAAACCTGGATGCGCAACGCGCAGGCCTACGCCTCGTTCCTGGCCCGCAAGGGCGACAAGACCAAGGCGCTGTCGGTGCTCGACCAGGCCGAGGCGTTTTCGCCGGGCAAGCTGGAAATCGTCGCTTTGCGCGACCGAATTGCAAAAGGCGACAAGATTGCGTCCCTGATTGCCGGCCCATCCGATGGCGCCTCCGAAATCCTGCTCGACCTCGCCACCGCGCTCAACCGTGGCGGCGGCGAGCCGTTCGTGCGCCTCTATCTGCAATATGCGCTCGCTTTGAAGCCTGATAGCGACGCTGCACTTGTGCAACTCGCCGCCGTGTCCGAGCAATTGAAGGACGGCGAAGGCGCAATCGCGCTCTATCGGCGGATACCCGCCGCTTCGCCGCTGAAGGAACTTTCGGACTTGCAGCTCGGCCTCAACCTTGCCGATCTCGACCGTCACGAAGAAGCGATCACTCATCTGAAGGCTTTCGTCGACGCCCATCCCAATGACATGCGCGCTTATCTGGCGCTCGGTGGCGTCTATTCCTCGAAGGAGGATTTCCGTTCGGCCGCTACGCTCTACGACAAGGCTGTCGAGGCGCTGAAGACGCCGACCGCGGCCAACTGGAACATCTTCTACCAGCGCGGCATCGCCTATGAGCGTCTGAAGGAATGGCCCAAGGCCGAGCCGAACTTCCGCAAGGCGCTGGAACTGTTCCCCGACCAGCCGCAAGTGTTGAACTATCTCGGCTATTCCTGGGTCGACATGAACATGAACCTCAAGGAAGGCCTGGCGATGATTCAAAAGGCCGTCGACCTCAGGCCGAGCGACGGTTACATCGTCGATTCGCTGGGTTGGGCCTATTTCCGCCTCGGCAGGTTCGATGACGCGGTGCGCGAAATGGAACGCGCCGTGTCGCTGAAGCCGGAAGATCCGGTTCTCAACGATCACCTCGGCGATGCCTACTGGCGCGTCGGCCGCAAGCTGGAAGCCACCTTCCAGTGGAACCAGGCTCGCGACCTGAAGCCGGATCCCGATGTGCTGGCCAACTTGCAGCAGAAGCTGATGAAGGGCCTGCCGCCGATCGAATCCAACACGGCGCAGGAGACCCCGAAGGTCAAGCCAGAGCCGGTGCCTGCCCCGAAGGGATGAAGTTAGCCATTTGAATTCAACGCAAACGGGGCTCTTTTCGGAGTTCCGTTTTCGTTTGAACCGCGTATTCGGCTGGCTGCCTCAGAAGAGCTTGCGATAGACGACGAAGCCGGAGTGTTCGGCGACCTTGTCATAAAGCTTCATCGCCGTGTGATTGGTCTCATGCGTCAGCCAGTATACCCGGCCCGAGCCGGCGGCCTGGGCGCGCTCATAGACGCCCTCGATCAGTGCCCGTCCGATGCCTTTGCCACGCGATGCCTGCGTGGTGAAAAGGTCCTGCAGGTAGCAATTGGGCGCGATCGCCGTGGTGCTGCGGTGAAAGAGATAGTGCACGAGGCCGAGAAGCAGTCCCTCACTTTCGGCCACCAGCGCGTGGATCGGCTCATAGGCATCGAAGAAGCGAGACCATGTCATCTGGGTGATCTCGCCCGGTAGCGCCGTTTCGTCCGAGCGGCCATAAAACGCATTGTAGCCATCCCAAAGCGGTAGCCATTGCTCGAAATCCTGGCGCGCAACGGGCGGATGACGATCGGGCTGGGCATGGCTGGACCTGTTTGTCATTGACACGGACGATAAATCGAACAGACCTCAGGCTTCCATGGCCGGCAATGGGCCAAGCCTTCCCAATGCTTTCAACATCGTCCCGCACGCTCCGGGCGATCCGCATCGGCGCGCCTTGCTTGACGCTTCGACGCCGTGTCTCTAGGACGTGCCGACAAGCTAGCCTGTGCTGTCGAGGCCACCGTGACCATTGAAATCTCCGCCCATATGCATCCCAGCCGCTCGTTCCAGGGGCTGATCCTGACCTTGCACAACTATTGGGCGGCCTACGGCTGCGTCATCCTGCAGCCCTACGACATGGAGGTCGGCGCCGGCACCTTTCATCCGGCAACGACGCTGCGCGCGCTCGGCCCAAAGCGCTGGAACGCCGCCTATGTCCAGCCTTCGCGCCGCCCCAAGGACGGGCGTTATGGCGAGAACCCGAACCGGCTGCAGCATTATTACCAGTACCAGGTGATCCTGAAGCCGAACCCGCCCAATTTGCAGGAGCTCTATCTCGGCTCGCTGGCGGCGATCGGCGTCGATCCGCTGCTGCACGACATCCGCTTCGTCGAGGACGATTGGGAAAGCCCGACGCTGGGCGCCTGGGGGCTCGGCTGGGAATGCTGGTGCGACGGCATGGAAGTCTCGCAGTTCACCTATTTCCAGCAGGTCTGCGGCATCGAATGCGCACCGGTGGCCGGCGAGCTGACCTACGGGCTTGAACGGCTGGCCATGTATGTGCAGGGCGTCGACAATGTCTACGACCTCAACTTCAACGGCCGCGAAGGCGCCGACAAGGTCACCTATGGCGATGTCTTCCTGCAGGCCGAGCAGGAATATTCGCGTCACAATTTCGAATACGCCAACACGGCGATGCTTTTGCGCCACTTCGAGGATGCCGAGGCCGAGTGCAAGGCGCTGCTGGACGCCGGTGCGCCGGCATCGAACGACAATCTGCCGATGCACCGCATGGTTTTCCCAGCTTATGATCAGTGCATCAAGGCCAGCCACGTCTTCAACCTGCTCGACGCACGCGGCGTGATTTCGGTCACCGAGCGGCAGAGCTACATCTTGCGGGTGCGCAATCTGGCCAAGGCCTGCGGTGAGGCATTTTTGAAGACACAGGCGGGTGGCTTGGCGGCCTGAGTTCAGGTCCGCTTCATCATCTCGAGGGAGGCTTTGGTCGGCAGCACATTCTGGCTGCTGGCACTGTCGATCGTGCGCAATGCCTGCCTCACGCCCGGCATCGAGAAGGCGCCGTGGGCCTGCGCGGTGAAGCAGGCGCCGAGTGCGAGGATCTGCAGAAGTCTGGATGCCGTTTTCATGGTCGTTGAGCCAAGTGTTCCCTGCCTGAGCGTGGGTCGCTTCAGCGCTGCGTTCGGTTCATGGAAATCTTTGATCCAAGGACGGGTGGCGTGGTCTCGTCCCGACAGGATGGCCAAAATTTCTGGAAAGGGTGACAGCGGCCAGCCGAGTTGCTATGCCCCGCCCGGACCACTCTCCCGCATGAGCTGACCCCGATGCCTGACCTGCTTCTAGAACTTCGTTCCGAGGAAATCCCCGCCCGCATGCAGCGCAAGGCGGCGGGTGATCTCAGGAAAATGCTGACCGACGGTCTGATCGAGGCGGGGCTGACCTATGAGGCGGCGCGCGAGTACTGGACGCCGCGTCGGCTGACGCTCGATATCAGGGGCCTGACCGCCCGCTCGAAGGATGTAAGCGAAGAGATTAAAGGACCTTCGACATCAGCGCCTGAACAGGCGGTCCAGGGTTTCCTGCGCAAGGCCGGGCTTGCTTCGATCGCTGAGGCGCATGTCCATTCCGACCCGAAGAAGGGCGACTTCTACGTCGCCCATATTTCGAAGCCGGGCAGGGCGGCGGAGGAGATCATCGCCGAACTGGTGCCGGGCATCATCCGCAACTTCCCGTGGCCGAAATCGATGCGCTGGGGGCCGGCCTCGGCCAAGCCCGGTTCGCTGCGCTGGGTGCGCCCGCTGCAATCGATCCTGTGCACCTTCGGCCCGGAGACCGAGGAGCCTGTCGTGGTCGATTTCGAGATTGACGGCATCCGCTCGGGCAACATCACTTACGGCCACCGCTTCCATGCGCCTGATGCCATTACGGTGCGCCGCTTCGACGACTACGTCTCCAAGCTGGAAGCGGCCAAGGTCGTTCTCGATGCCGACCGGCGCAAGGAGATCATCCTTGCCGACGCCCGCAATCTCGCCTTCGCCAACGGGCTCGACCTGGTCGAGGACGAAGGGCTGCTGGAGGAAGTGTCCGGGCTGGTGGAATGGCCTGTCGTGCTGATGGGCGAGTTCGAGGAGGCATTCCTCGCCATTCCGGCCGAGGTGATCCGGCTGACCATCCGCGCCAACCAGAAGTGCTTTGTGACATCTCGCCCAATCTCCCCCCTTGAGGGGGAGATGTCGGCGAAGCCGACAGAGGGGGGCGCTGTCCCGCCATCCTCTCCGCGCGAAGCACCCCCCTCTGGCCTGCCGGCGATCTCCCCCTCAAGGGGGGAGATCGGCCAATCGCCTCTTTCGAACCGCCTCATCCTCACCGCCAACATCGAGGCGAAGGATGGTGGCAAGGAGATCGCCCACGGCAACGGCAAGGTGGTTCGCGCCCGCCTGTCGGATGCGCTCTATTTCTGGACGACCGACCAAGGCGATTTGCCCGACCTCGACCAGCTTGAGGCATCGGCGGAAAAATTCGGGCTCGATCTCAAGAAGCCCCTCGACCAACGCATGGCCCGCCTCGACCATCTCGGCGTGACCTTCCACGCCAAGCTCGGCACGCAGGGCGAGCGGGTGGAGCGGATTGCCAAGCTTGCCGAGGAACTGGCGCCGATCGTCGGCGCCGATCCCGCATTGGCGCGCCGCGCCGCCGTTCTCGCCAAGGCTGATCTGCAGACCGAAGTGGTCGGCGAATTTCCGGAACTGCAAGGCGCCATGGGCCGCAAATATGCGCTGCTTCAGGGCGAACACCCATCCGTGGCCGCAGCCATCGAGGAACACTACAAGCCGCAAGGCCCGTCCGATTATGTACCGGGCGATCCGGTGTCGGTCACTGTGGCGCTTGCCGACAAGCTGGATACGCTGGTCGGCTTCTGGGCGATCGACGAAAAGCCGACAGGATCCAAGGATCCTTATGCACTCAGAAGAGCGGCACTAGGAGTGACTAGAATATTGATTGAAAACAGCATCTCTCTACCGCTATCGATGGCGTTAGGTAGTGGTTGGGCGCAACTCTTCTCTCCGCATATTGAGGTGGGCGAGGACTATCTCACTTGGCCATTCCAGCTCAATGAATCTGGGGTTTGGTGTCCAGTCAACGATCCTCGCTTTGATATTGAAATTCCAAAAACCTCACCCAGTGGAACGCCGGTTATCGTTCAGCCAAAAGCCGTTCACCTAGACCCTTATCAGCCAGTTCGTTTTCACTACACTAGTCTGGAGAGGGGAAATTTTGGTGCGGTCGAAGGGCTAGTTCTGATTGATGACGGCGATCCGATCTCGAGCTTCCCTACAGTCATTTCATCTGAGGGGAATCTCCTCGCCTTCTTCCACGACCGCCTCAAAATCTACCTGCGCGACAAGGGTGCCCGCCACGATCTCATCGACGCGGTCATCACACCACAGTCCGACGACCTGCTGCAGATCGTGCGCCGGGTCGAGGCGCTCGGCTCCTTCCTCGACACCGAGGACGGCAGGAATCTGCTCGCCGGCACCAAGCGTGCGGCCAACATCCTGGCCGCCGAGGAGAAGAAGAAAACGGCGGTCGCCGAGACCGTTGAGCCGGCGCTGTTGCGCGAGGATGCCGAGAAATCGCTGTTTGCGGCGGTGAATCAGGCTGAGAAGCAAGCCGGCGAAGCGATTCAAAACGATGACTTTTCCGGCGCCCTGCTGGCGCTTAGCGTGTTGCGCGAGCCGGTTGATTCATTCTTTGAGCATGTTCTTGTAAACGATGAGGATCAGGCGGTGCGTGCCAACCGCCTGGCGCTGCTCGCCCGCATCCGCGCGGCCACCGGTCAGGTCGCCGATTTCTCCAGGATCGCAGGTTAGGGCGAAGAAAATATTCTCTGCTGCCGGCCGTTCGAGCCGGCTTACAGTCATATGGCGATGATCTCTCCGTGGCAAAAGGGACATGTTCCCCAACCCCACGGAGGCTTCCATGAATTCCGATCACGACATCGAAGTGACAGAAGAAACCCCGGCTCCCGCCGAGGCGCTTGAATCCGCTTCCGAAACCATCCTCGATCATGCCGCCGCCGCGGCGATCGAAGCCGCTGACCTGTCTGATGACGACGAAGACGGCGACGATGAAGAAGGCGAAGAGTCCACCGAAGCTGCCACGCTCTCGGATGACGACGAAGATGAAGAAGACGAGGACAAGGAAGAGGCGGCCTGATTTTTCAGCCGCCGGTTCCGTCGATCTCAAGGCGGCGCTGAGGCGCCGCCTTTCCTATCAGTCGCCCCCGAAGCCGATTGTTAGCCGCCGTGGGCCACGGTCCGGTCAGTTCTCGAGAATGCTGACGCGCACGCTGTTTTCGTAGACATCGACCTGGATCAGCGGTTCGCCATTGACGATGGCGCGCTTGGCCGAGGAACTCATCGCGCCGCCGCGCTCCAGCATGCGCTGCAGATCGGCGCGCTGGTCGTTGGTCCTGAACCAGCCATCCCCCTCGTCGTCGCTGTCGCGGCGGTGAAATTTGTGCCAGTTGGCGCGGTCCTGTCGCACCATTTGCACGGCATTGTCCAGCGCATAGCCGTCACTCGCCTGATGATCCCGATCGGAAATGCGCGCAACATAGGATCCCAGCATATCGTCGGCATGAGCCGCGCCGGCCAACAATGAGCCCAGGAGAAGCCCTGCTGCGGTTACGATTCCAGATTTTCTCATGATACCCCCTTTACCCCTAGCGATGACATCCCGTTTGCCAGAGCCGCCTGACAAAATCCAAGCGATAGCGTCAGATATAAGCCGGGATGGGCTTTGCCTGGCAATGGTGCTCCGGGCGCCAGACCGCAGTCAAGCCATGCGGCAGCCGGGTAGTGTCTCTGAGCCACTAGCGACCATTACAATGCCAACGGGGGCCAGAGCAGGTAGAACAGCATCACGGCAAGCAAGGCGCCAATTGTCCCAAAAGACAACACCGCCACGGAAATCCAGATCGCTCGCCTGAGCCGCACCGGCTTCACCGTCAGGGCTGTCTTTGAGCCAGGGCTACTTGCTATAACCGTTGGGAGGCATGCGCTGCCCTGCAGTCTGCGCCGGGGGACTTGGCGGGGTGGGTTGGCTCTCGGCGTTCCCCGAGGGGGCTGCGGAGGCGGTGGCCGTTGCCGGCGCCGTGCCTGCCTCCGGCGCCTTGCTAGCGGCCGGCGCGGCACCTGTCGCTGGTGCAGCGGCTGGCGCCGGTGCTGGGAAATCGGGACCGGTAACGCCGCCACGAATGACCATCGGGCCTGGCTGGAAGCCGGTCGCGGGCTTGTCCGGGATCGCCGCCACCTTTTCATAGGTGACCTCGGGCTCTACTGCGCCAAGTGCCAGCACCGACGGTGCACGCTTGGTTTTGGCTACTTCGGCGGTTTTAGGCTGGTTGGGGGCACCGACCCTGACGATCGATGGTGTCGAGGACGGCGCGCCAGGAAAAACCAGCGACGAAGCCTGAGCCCCACCGGTCACCGCGGCCAGAACGATCCCCATCAGTATGCGCACAGACACTGACATAGCTCCCCTTTTTGCCCAGAAGCCGCTTAATAGCAGGCCGCAATTGATGCGGGCTTTCGCGGAAACGTAGCATTTTAGGAATTGATGAATCACCAATGTCCCGTTTGGCCAACAGTTGCCTTGCCCAACAGCCGACTTGCCCAACGGCCGCCATCGTACTACGCACCCTCGCATCTATGAGGTGACGAGAGTGGCTGAAATACTTGCCGTCGGCGAGGCGCTGGAACGGGCGCTGTCGCTGCTCAGGGGTGGCGATGTCGTCGCCATCCCGACGGAAACCGTCTACGGTCTTGCCGGCGACGCCACCAACGGCATCGGCGTGGCGCGCATCTTCGAAGCCAAGGGGCGCCCGCGCTTCAACCCGCTGATCGCCCATGTCGCCGACATGGCGATGGCCGAGCGCCTCGCGCTGTTCGATCCGCTGTCTAGGAAACTGGCGCTGGCATTCTGGCCCGGCCCGCTGACGCTGGTGCTGCCGCAACGGCCCGGCAACGGCATCCACCCGCTGGTCACCGCTGGGCTCGATACGATTGCCTTGCGCATGCCGAGGGGCTTTGGCGGCGAGCTGATCGCCAGGCTCGGCCGCCCGCTTGCAGCGCCCAGCGCCAATTCATCCGGCAGGATCAGTGCAACGACCGCGCAAGCGGTGGCGGCCGATCTCGGCGCGCGGATAAAGCTGGTGGTCGATGGCGGCGCGACGCCGGTCGGGCTGGAATCGACCATCGTCAAGGCCGAAGGGGACAGATTGCGGCTGCTGAGGCCCGGCGGCATCGCCGCCGAGGAGATCGAGGCGGCCATCGGCATGGAATTGCTGCGCGGCGGCACCGCCGGTATCGAGGCGCCGGGCATGCTTGCCTCGCACTATGCGCCAGGTGCCGCGATGCGGCTCAATGCCGGCACGGTCGGCGAGGGCGAGGCTTTGCTGGGCTTCGGCAGCCAGAGGGCGCAAGGCTGGCGCCGCGCCGAAGCCTTCCTCAATTTATCCGAAACCGGGGACCTGCGCGAAGCGGCGAGCAATCTGTTCGCCTATATGCAGGAACTCGACCGCAGCGGCGCGCCGACCATCGCCGTCGAGCCTGTTCCCTTCGACGGGCTCGGCGAAGCGATCAACGATCGGCTGTCGCGTGCCGCCGCCCCTCGTGACATCACACAACCCGCAACATAGTTTTCCCCCATGACCGAAATCACAGAGACACTCGATCCCGCTCTCATCGATCGCTTCACGGCGATCGTCGGCGACAAATATGCACTGCGCGACGAGAGCGATATCGCGCCCTACCTCATTGAGCGGCGGGGGCTCTGGCACGGCGCGACATCGCTGGTGCTGCGGCCGGGCAGCGTCGACGAAGTCAGCCGGATCATGCGGCTGGCAACCGAGACAGGCACGCCGATCGTGCCGCAAAGCGGCAACACCGGGCTGGTCGGCGCGCAGGTGCCGGACAGATCCGGGCGCGAAATTGTCCTGTCGCTGTCGCGGCTGAACCGCATCCGCGAGATCGATGTGCTGTCCAACACGGTGACGGTCGAGGCCGGTGTCATCCTGCAGACGCTGCAGGAGGCAGCCGACGCCGCCGACCGGCTGTTCCCGCTGTCGCTGGCCGCGCAAGGCTCCTGCCAGATCGGCGGCAATCTTTCCTCCAATGCCGGCGGCACCGGCGTGCTTGCCTATGGCAATGCGCGCGAACTCTGCCTCGGTGTCGAGGTGGTGCTGCCGACCGGCGAGGTGTTCGACGACCTGCGCAAGCTGAAGAAGGACAACACCGGCTACGATCTGAAAAACCTGTTCGTCGGTGCCGAAGGCACGCTCGGCGTCATCACCGCCGCCGTGCTCAAGCTGTTCCCGAAGCCGAAGGGGCGCGAAGTCGCCTTCGCCGGCCTGTCGTCGCCCGAGGCGGCACTTTCGCTGTTCAGCCTGGCCATGGACCGTGCCGGGGCGGCACTCACCGCTTTCGAACTGATCGGCAGGCGGCCATATGATTTCACGCTGGCGCATGCCCAGGGTGTGGTGCGGCCGCTGATCGAGGACTGGCCGTGGTACGTGCTGATGCAGATTTCATCAGGCCGTTCGTCGGAGGATTCGAGAGCGTTGATCGAGGATGTGCTTACGGCCGGCCTCGAACAGGAATTCGTCGGCGACGCCGTCATTGCCGCGAGTCTTGCGCAGGGCGATGCCTTCTGGAATTTCCGCGAACTGCTGCCCGAGGCGCAGAAACCGGAGGGCGCCTCGATCAAGCACGACATTTCGGTGCCTATTGGATCGATCCCGCGTTTCATCGCGGAGGGTGCCGGCGCCGTGGCGTCGGTAAGTGCGGGTGCCCGCGTGGTCTGCTTCGGCCATATGGGCGACGGCAATCTCCACTACAACATTTCGCGGCCCGTCGATGGCGATGATGAGGCGTTCCTCGCTCTCTATCACCCCATGAACAAGGCGGTGCACGATGTGGTGCGCAGCCTGCACGGTTCAATCTCGGCCGAGCACGGCATCGGCCAGTTGAAACGCGACGAACTGATCGCCACCGCGCCGCCGATGGCGATCGATCTGATGCGAAGGGTGAAGGCCGCTTTCGACCCGGCCGGCATCATGAATCCGGGTAAGGTTATCTGATCCTTTCGACATCTTGTGGCTGGTGGGATTCCGATAACCATCCCTGAGATCAGCAAAATTTAACCGACTTTCTTAAGCGGGGCGGTAAGGAGCCCGCGCTACTGTCTGCATACAAACGAGGCTGGAAAAACCGGCCCGGAGAGAACCGGACACCGGCTCTCAGGAGACAGACAGGAAGGCCACTCTATGAACACCGGACTGAAGCCAGTCTGGGCGGGACGCAACATGCGTCTCGACCCATTCCGCCTGCCGCAAGTGGTGAGCTACGCGACTCGTGACGACTACGGCGATGTAACCTTCACCATCGACCAGCGCGGCGCCGTGATCCGCCGCTTGCTCGAGATGAGCGGCCTGCCCGCGATCATCGTTCTGCCCTCCAATGCGTTCCGCGGCGTTGCCGCCCGTGCCATGGAAGACCCGGACGGCAATGTCACGGTGACGCTGGAACTCCTGCACAACGACCCGATGCTGTCGGTGCCGCTGCTGGTGGCCGACGATCTCGACGATGTCGCAGCCGACTGGCGCGCCTGGGCCGACGCCTACCGTCTGCCGATGCTGCTGATCGAATCGGACGGCGTCGCCCGCACCCTGGAAGAATCACTCGGCGCCGCCATCAAGACGCTGCCGCCGCAGGATCGGCGCAAGGGGCGGATCTCGAACACGCGCCGCCCGCGTTTCCTCGCTCGCCGCAGAGCTGGCGACCTCGGTCTCAGGCTGGTCATCGACGGCCAGGAGATCATTTCAAGGGACTAGACCCTTCTCCCGTCACTATACCGGGAGAAGTGCCCGGCAGGGCGATGAGGGGCGGCGCTGGCCTAGATGTTTAGCCACCTCAAAGTCTGATCGGATGCATGTGCATTTCATCTTGCCTCCAAGGTCGGCGCTGCCCCTCATCCGGCTGTCGCCACCTTCTCCCCGTATAGTGACGGGGAGAAGGGAGATTAAACCAGCGGCTTCAGGGCCACCCACACAGCGCCGCCGATCAGGCCAAGGAAGATCAGCCAGCCGACCTGGTTGTTCGACCTGAACAGCCGCAGGCATTGGTCCGGATTGTCGATATCCAGAACCGCGATCTGCCGGGCCATATGGGCGCCGGCGGCGATCAGTCCGGCCAGCGCCACCACCGGCGCCTGCGCCGACGCGAAAGCGATCGCAAAACAGATCAGCGCGCCGCCATAAAGCCCGGCCAGCCACGACTTGGTGTTGTCGCCGAACAGGCGTGCCGTCGAGCGCACGCCGACAATGGCGTCATCTTCCTTGTCCTGATGCGCATAGATCGTGTCGTAGCCGATCACCCACAGGATCGAGCCGATATAGAGCATGACGGCAGGCCCATCGAGATCGCCGAACTCGACCGCCCATCCCATCAGCGCGCCCCAGGAAAAGGCAAGACCAAGCACCAGTTGCGGCCAGTTGGTTATCCGCTTCATGAATGGATAGATGGCGATGACCGCCAGTGAGCAGATGCCGAGCAGGACGGCGAAGCTGTTGAACTGGATGAGCACCACGAGGCCGACCAGAGCCTGCAGGACGAGAAACAGCCATGCCCGCCGGCGCGTCGCCTTGCCCGACGGCAGCGGTCGTGAGCGCGTGCGCTCCACCTGGTTGTCGATGTCCTCATCGACAAGGTCGTTGTAGGTGCAGCCGGCGCCGCGCATGGCGATGGCCCCGACCAGGAAAAGCACGAGATACACTGGTGCCGGCAACAGTGAGAGCAGCGGGTCGCCGGGACGCGGATAGGCGCTTGCCGCCAAGGCCGCCGACCACCAGCACGGCCACAGCAGCAGCTGCCAGCCGATTGGCCTGTCCCACCGCGCAAGCTGCGCATAGGGCCATATCGAGCGCGGCAGCACGCGGTAGACCCAATGGCCGTTCGGCGCATCGGCGACACGGCCCTGGGCCGCTTTCGACTGGATGTTTTCCATGTCCATGGAGTGGCAGCAGCGGCGGAAACCGTCAAGCGGCAAGCGGAGACGCGGCGCCCGTCAGCCTTTCACGAGGCAAAGATGTCGCGGGTGGCGAACCAGTCCTTGGCCACCTCGACGAAGGCCAGCGCTGCATTCGATACACGCTGATGCGTGTCATAGGTGAGCAGGATCCGCTGCATGGGCAACGGATCGGACAGCGGTTTGCAGATGAGCGGCAGGCCGTCATAGCTGCGATCGCCATGCGGGCGGGTGTAGCTGACCGCGACGCCGAAGCCGTTGGCGACCATGCTGCGCTGCAGTTCGAACGAGCTTGTCGTTGTATCGGCCACCGGCGAAAGGCCACGGCTGCGAAAAAGGTCGAGCATATGCTGCCAGCTGTGCGGCTGGTCCGTGGTGATCAGCGGATAGGCGGCCAGATCGGCAAGGCTGACCGTTGGCCGGTCCGCCAGGGCATGGCCCGCCGGCAACAGCGCGTGCGGGCGAAGTTCGCGCAGCAGGATGCGGGCGAAATGCGTCGGCAGGCTGAGATCATAAGTCAGGCCGAGATCGATGGCCGCATCCCCCAGCCGTCGACCCAGCGTCTCGAACGTCTCGTCGCGAACGACGATTTTGACGGCCGGATAGCGTTCGGAGAAGGCGCGGATCAAAGCCGGCGCGAAGAAAGGCGCCAGATCCTCGAAGCATCCCAGCACCAGTTCACCGCTGACAGCCGATTTGCTTGAACCCAGGCCGATGAGTTCGTCCGTTTCGGTGAGAACCTGCCTTGCCTTGGCCACGACGGCGCGGCCGAACGATGTCGGCGACACGCCGCTTCCCCGCTGGCGGACGAACAGTTTCTGGCCGAAATTCTTTTCGACGGCGTCGATGGCCACCGAGATCGACGGCTGTGAAACGTTCAGCACCTTGGCCGCGCCGGTGACGCTGCCGTGACGCGCCACGGCAACCAGATAGCGCAGCTGCGTGAGGGTCACACTCATAGGAATACCCTATATGTCAGATGGAAAGTTATTATTTTACCGAATGAATAGATGTTGCGATAGTGGCTTCATTCCAAAAGGAGAACGCCATGGCTTCCCAGACTGCCGCCCTCGACGCCACCATGATCGGCGCATCCACGATTGCCGACTATCAGCGTGACGGCGCTGTCTGCATTCGCGGCGCCTTCAAGGGCTGGGTCGACACGATCGCCGCCGGCATCGAACGCAACATGCAGAACCGCAGCGCCACCGCATCCGACATCGCCAACGGCCGCGGCAGTTTCTTCGATGACTATTGCAACTGGGAGCGCATCCCCGAATTCGTCAGCCTGGTGCGGGACTCACCCGCCGCCGAACTGGCGGCGGCGGTGATGCAGTCGCGCACCGCGCAGTTCTTCCACGATCATGTGCTGGTCAAGGAACCCGGCACGCAGAAGCCGACGCCCTGGCATCAGGATATTCCGTACTACTTCGTCGACGGCCAGCAGACCGTGAGCTTCTGGATACCCATCGACCCGGTGAAGGAAGCGACGCTGCGCCTGATCGCCGGCTCGCACAAATGGGACAAGATGATCCTGCCGGTGCGCTGGCTCGACGACAGCAATTTCTATGCCGGCGAGGGAGACTATCTGCCGGTGCCCGATCCCGATAACGATCCGTCGCTGAAAGTGCTCGAGTGGGAAATGGAGCCGGGCGACGCCATTCTGTTCGACTTCAGGACCGCGCATGGCGCGCGTGGCAACCTGACCACGGCGCGACGCCGGGCGCTGTCGCTGCGCTGGGTCGGTGACGATGCCCGCTATGTTGAGCGGCCGGGGCGCACCTCACCGCCCTATCACGGCCACGGCATGCAGCCGGGCGAGAGGCTGCGCGAGGACTGGTTCCCGGTGGTCTACCAAGGCTGAAGCGGGCCAGAATATGGGCGCCGGTATTCGGCGCCCATGCCGGCCGGGGGTAACGTTCCCGTGCGCAATTCGGCTCAAAACGCCCTGATGTCTTGACCCATCGCCCAGAGAGCAATAGCGGGTGCTCCAAGGGATAGTCGGCATCAAGAGGTGGCCATGAACGTTCTTCTTCTCGGCTCCGGCGGCCGCGAACATGCGCTCGCCTGGAAGATCGCCGCATCGCCGCTGCTGACGAAGCTTTATGCCGCCCCCGGCAATCCAGGCATCGGCAGCGAGGCCGAACAGGTGAAGCTCGACATCGCCGACCATGCGGCCGTGGCCGCGTTCTGCAAGGACAAAAAAATCGACCTCGTCGTGGTTGGGCCGGAAGGGCCGCTCGTCGTCGGCATTGCCGACGATCTGCGCGCCGAAAATATCCGCGTCTTCGGTCCCTCCAAGGCTGCGGCACAGCTGGAAGGCTCGAAGGGGTTCACCAAGGACCTCTGCGCCCGCTACAACATCCCGACCGCCGCCTATGGTCGATTCGTCGATCTGGCCTCAGCCAGGGCCTATGTCGAGAAGACGGGGGCGCCGATCGTCATCAAGGCCGACGGGCTCGCTGCCGGCAAGGGCGTCACCGTCGCCATGACGCTCAGTGAAGCACAGGCCGCACTCGACGCCTGTTTCGATGGTTCCTTCGGCGCCGCCGGTGCGGAGGTTGTGGTCGAGGAGTTCATGACCGGCGAGGAGGCGAGTTTCTTCTGCCTCTGCGACGGCACCACAGCACTTCCCTTCGGCACCGCACAGGACCACAAGCGCGTCGGCGATGGCGACACCGGACCCAACACCGGCGGCATGGGCGCCTATTCGCCGGCCCCGGTGATGACGCCGGAACTGGTTGAGCGCACCATGCGCGAGATCATCGAGCCGACCATGCGCGGCATGGCTGAACTTGGCGCGCCATTCTCCGGCGTGCTGTTCGCCGGGCTGATGATCACGGATAAGGGCCCGAAGCTGATCGAATACAACACCCGTTTCGGCGACCCGGAATGCCAGGTGCTGATGATGCGGCTGAAGGATGATCTCCTGGTCCTGCTCAACGCTGCGACCGACGGCCAGCTTGCGCATATGTCGGTGCGCTGGCGCGACGAGGCGGCCTTGACCGTGGTGATGGCGGCGAGAGGCTATCCCGGCACGCCGGAAAAAGGATCGGTCATCCGCGGCGTCGTAGATGCGGCGAGCGACGGCGTGCAGATCTTCCACGCCGGTACCGCCATCAATGGCGGCGCGCTGGTCGCCAATGGCGGCCGTGTCCTCAATGTCACGGCGACGGGAAGCACGGTCGGCGAGGCGCAGAAACGAGCCTATGCCGCGCTCGACCGCATCGACTGGCCGGATGGGTTCTGCCGCCGCGACATCGGCTGGCAGGCCGTGGCGCGCGAGCAAGCTGGCTGAAATTCAGTATTGGGAGACGACAGTCTACCGCAAACCGCGATCGAGTTCGGTGGAAGCGGTGCTGAGCGGATCGGCCGCGGCAAAGGCTGCGTCGAGTTGTGCCGGCGAACGCTGTTCGGTCCGCTTCCAGGCGACATATTGGACAATGCCGAAATTCACCCGCCGTGGCACCGTCTTCACCACCGGCATGCGGAAACCGTCGCGAAACCGCGACCAGCGCGTGCCCAACGCTGCAACCATTTCCTCGAAAGTCGGTGGCGCGGCCACGGACGCGTAGGTGATGGTGACATTGCCGGCGAGGCCGGCCTCGCGAGAGACCGGCAGCGGTATCGAGGCGAGATAGTCGGGCGGCACATCGATGAGCCCACCGAACGGCCATTGCGCACGCAGTGTGGCGGCGTCCATCGGCGCGACATTGACGTCGATGTCGTTGGGCGTGCCGGCGACCCTGTAAGGGCAGCGGAACCGGCCGCAATTGGCTTGCGCCGAAAACTGCCACAGTGCGTAGCCTTGCCAGTTGCCCATCGGAAAATGTACGTCGATGTCGTTGGTGTAGCGCGCATACCAGAGCGGCAACCGCGACAGGAGCCGGTATCTGTAGCTGTTGTCGGCAATGTACTGGGCGGTCTTGCCGTTGGTGTAGAGCACCGGGAAACGGCCGATGCGCCGATGCACCTGGCGCACGAACTCCTCGGCATCGTCGAGCGACATCCATTGCGAAGGATCGTTGCCCTCGATGTCGAGAGCCATGAGATCGTCCGGCTCGGGCTCGGCGAAATCGAGGAAATTGTTGGCCTGTTCGACCGGATTGCCGGGGCGGGCGAGGTGATAGGCGCCCCATTTCAGGCCGAGCGCCTTGGCGACCACCCGGCGCGTCTGGAACAGTTCGCGCGTCACCGCATGGCGTTTCCACAGCGCCTTGCAAAGCTTCACTTCGGTGTCGTTGCCCAGGCAGAAATACGGCGGCGGCATGCCGTCGGACGCTTTGTTGATGAAGCCGACGACCCGCTTGTCGGTGGCGAGTTGCGCCCAGTCGATGGAATTGTATTCGTAGGCGTCGACCACAAGGGCGCGGTCAGCATTCTTCCACGGCTCGGAAAAATCCGAGGCTTTTGCCGCCGTCGACAGCGCCATTGTCGCCGCCAAGGCTAGAAGCGCTGTGCGGCGAAGGAGGCGCGCCGGCATTTTCAAACAGGGAATCCCCGTTGATCAAAGGTAGATGCTGAACCGCTATGGTTAAGGATTTACTTTCGGGGGCCGGCGTCAGGAAAGCTGGCGTCGCACCAGCGGCTAGAATCCAAACGGGTCCGGCGCTGGCTCCTGCCGCAGCGTGCCTTCGGCGGCGCGTTTGCGGTGGTGGGCGAGAGAGCATTGCGGCGAGCACAATATCCCGCGATCAGACCAGTAGGCGGCGCCGTGTTCGAGTTTGCCCTCATGGTAGCAGAACCCCTCCGCTCGATAGGGCAGGCCACATTCGATGCAGCGATAGGCGTCGGGTCTGGCGAGCATGGGGATGGTTCCGGTGTGCTGGTTCTGATCTGCCGCCGGTTTGATTTGGTTCGGCGCCGTTTGAATTTAATAGGCGCCGCCGCGATTGCAAAATCCACGTGACAAAATTTGACGTTTACGTAAAAAGAAGATGGGAAATCCCCCAAAGGGCGGATGGTTTTGCAGCGGCACTAACTCTAGGGTAGCAGGGCCGATGCCTCAGGAGGAGTGAGCGGCATGTATCGGGCACCGGTCGAGGATATCGCCTTCACGCTCAAGCACGTGGCCGGCATGAAATCGGCGCTCGATGCCGGCAGGTTCGGCGATCTCGGCGAGGATCTGGTCGATGCCGTTCTGGGTGAGGCCGGCCGCTTCGCCACCGAAGAGGTCGCACCGCTCTACACGAGCGGCGATCGGCGAGGTGCCGTGCTGAAGGACGCTGCCGTCACCACACCGCCCGGCTGGAAGGAACTCTATCGCCGCTGGATCGATGGCGGCTGGAACGCGCTCTCCGGGCCTGAAGCCTATGGCGGCCAGGCGCTGCCGACCATGCTCGGCGTCGCTGCGCTCGAAATGTGGAACTCCGCCGCCATGGCCTTCGGCATCGGCCCGACGCTGACCATGGGCGCGGTCGAAGCGCTCGACAAACATGCCTCCGACGACCTCAAGGCGAAATATCTCGAAAAGCTCGTCTCCGGCGAATGGATGGGCACGATGAACCTGACCGAGCCGCAAGCCGGCTCGGACCTCGCCGCCTTGCGCGCCCGCGCCGAGCCGGCGGGTGACGGCAGCTACCGCATCTTCGGCCAGAAAATCTTCATCACCTATGGCGAGCACGATTTTACCGACAACATCATCCATCTGGTGCTGGCAAGGCTGCCCGATGCGCCGGCCGGCACGCGCGGCATTTCGCTGTTCCTGGTGCCGAAATTCCTTGTTGGCGACGATGGCGCGCTCGGCGTGCGCAACGACGTCTTCTGTTCCGGCCTCGAGCACAAGCTCGGCATCCATGCCTCGCCGACCTGCACCATGATCTATGGCGATGGTTTCCAGGGCGCCAAGCCAGGCGCCGTCGGCTGGCTGATCGGCGAGGAGAACGAGGGTCTCGCCTGCATGTTCACCATGATGAACAATGCGCGGCTTTGTGTCGGTATGCAGGGGGTAGCGGTCGCGGAAGCCGCCACGCAGAAGGCGATCGCCTATGCCAATGAGCGCCGGCAGGGCAAGGCCGCGAGCTACACTGGCACGGGTATGGCGCCTATCGTCCATCACCCCGATGTCCAGCGTAACCTGTTGACCATGAAGGCGCTGACCCAAACCGCACGCGCCATCAGCTATTCCTGTGCCCACGCCATCGACATGGCCCGTGTCTCCGCGGGTGACGAGGCGGCACACTGGCGCGACCGCGCCAATCTGCTGACGCCGCTGGCAAAGGCGTTCTCGACCGATATCGGCGTCGAGGTTGCCTCACTCGGCCTCCAGGTTCATGGCGGCGTGGGCTTCATCGAGGAGACGGGAGCGGCCGCCTTCTATCGTGATGCGCGCATCGCCCCGATTTACGAGGGCACCAACGGTATTCAGGCGATCGATCTGGTGATGCGCAAGCTTCCGCTCGGCGGCGGCGACCATGTGCATGGTTACATCGCCGAACTGGCTGCTATGGCCGGAGCGGTGCGGACGTCGAACGTGCAGGGTTTCGGCCGCACCGCCGACGCTCTCGATGCGGCACTTGGCGATCTCGGCGAAGCGACCCGCTTCCTGCAGAAACTGGCGGCCGAAGGCCGGTCGGACGAGGCGCTGGCGGGTGCGACGCCCTATCTCAGGCTGATCTCGCTTGCCGCCGGCGGCGCCTATCTGGCGCGCGGCGCTCTTGCCGATCAAGGCCGTGTTCCCCTTTGCCGCTTCTTCGCTGAAAACCTGCTCGGCGAGGTCAGCGCTTTGAGGGCGCGCGTCATCGATGGCGCCGAAAGCCTCGCCGCTGCCGGCAAGACGCTTGTCTCTGCCTGACGTTCACAAGGAAAACACCGTGACAGACCATATCCTCGTCGAGCGCCAGGGCGCCATCCAGATCATCCGCATGAACCGGCCGGACAAGAAGAACGCGCTGACGCGCGCCATGTATGCGAAAATGTCAAAAACCCTGGCCGAAGGCGACGCAGATCCCGCGATCCGCGTCCATGTCTTCCTCGGCGTGCCCGGTGCCTTCTCCTCAGGCAACGACCTTGCCGATTTCATGGTCGTCGCCACCGGCGGCGACGGCGGCACGGAAGTCTGGGATTTCCTGATGGCGCTGGCCAAGGTCGAAAAACCCATGGTCTCCGGCGTCGACGGCATCGCGGTCGGCATCGGCACGACGCTCAACCTGCATTGCGACCTGACCTTCGCCACGCCGCGCACCGTGTTCAGAACGCCTTTCGTCGACCTTGGCCTGGTGCCCGAGGCGGGATCGAGCCTTCTGGCACCGCGCATCCTCGGGCGGCAGGGTGCCTTCGCGCTGCTCGGCCTCGGCGAAGGCTTTTCGGCTGAACGGGCGAAGGCCGCCGGCCTGATCTACGAGGTGGTCGAGGAAGCGGCGCTGGAGGCCTCGGTGCTGGCGACAGCCGGCCAGATCGCAGCCAAGCCGCCGCAGGCGCTGAAGATCGCGCGCGACCTGATGCGTGGTTCGCGCGACGATCTCGTCGCCCGCATCGGCGAGGAAAGCGAGCATTTTCGCGAGCGCCTGAAATCGGATGAGGCCCGCGCCGCGCTCACTGCGTTCATGACGAGAAAGAAGGCCTGACCCTCTTCTTCAGGGATAAAGCCTCGTCTTGTCCCAGGCGCCTTTCGCGTCGCGGCTGAAGACGAGCCGGTCGTGCAGGCGGAACGGCCTGTCGTGCCAGAACTCGATGGCGCTGGGCACGATTCGGAAGCCGGACCAGTGCTTTGGCCGCGGGATCTCGCCGATCGGATAGCGTGCCGTGTATTCGGCCACTGCCTTCTCCAGCGCAAAGCGGCTTTCCAGCGGCCGCGATTGTTTCGAGGCCCAGGCGCCGATGCGGCTGCCGCGTGGCCGTGTCGCATAGTAGGCGTCGGCTTCGGCGTCGCTGACGATCTCCACCGGTCCGCGAATGCGCACCTGGCGGCGCAGCGATTTCCAATGGAAACACATCGCCGCCTTCATGCTGCCAAGAATCTCCTGACCCTTGGCGCTCTCGAAATTCGTGTAGAAGACAAACCCGCTTTCATCGAACCCCTTGAGCAACACCATACGCACATCCGGCATGCCGTCGGCATCGACGGTCGCCAGAGCCACGCCGTTGGGGTCGTTCGGCTCGCTTTTCGTTGCGTCGTCCAGCCATGCGGCAAAGAGGCGAAACGGCTCGGCAGCCTCGGTAAAGTCACCGCTTGTTAACTCAGTGTCACTCATAGTTTTTCTCAAATTGTCACGAAGCGAAGATTCTTACAAAGCCAAGATTCTTAACGAAGCCAAGATTCTTAACGAAGCAAGGGGGAGGCTGCCGATTGTCGCGTATCGCGCAAGCTTTTGACAGCAGGCAATGGAGCGTTATCGCTTCGGCCAGCGCGAAAGCCGCGATCGTGGCGGTCGCCTTGCCGCTTGCCGCTTGTGGCGCCGGCGGCTTCAGCCTGGAAAAAGCCGAAGTCGACCGCTCGATTCTGACCAGCAGCACGTCGGCCTCGGCCGCGCCGGCCAATCTGGATCGCGACTCCGACCAGACGACGATCGGCAATGCAGTCTCCTCGGCCGACGTCGAGCAGCTCGGCGGGCAGGCCGTCCCATGGGCCAATTCCGGTACCGGCTCACGCGGTTCCATCACCGATCTAGCGGAATTGAAGGACAACGGCCAGACCTGCCGCCGCTTCAAGGCCTCGCGCGAAAGCTTTGACGGCGTTGCCATGTTCGAAGGCGAACTGTGCCTGGCCAGCGCTGGCGGCTGGCGCATGCAGGACTTCAAGGCACTCTGATTTTCCGCGTCCGATATGCTGCTCCAGCACTGGAATTTCTTCCTATGCGAGCGCATATAGGAGGCAATCATAGACTCAACTCTTCTCCAGGGCGGTAAGCATGCGCGACCCCTATGAGGTGCTGGGCGTTGCCAGGAACGCATCGGCCAAAGACATAAAGTCGGCGTATCGGAAACTCGCCAAGAAGCATCATCCGGACCAGAATCCGAATGATCCCAAGGCGAAGGACCGTTTTGCCGCAGCCAACCAGGCCTACGAGATCGTCGGCGACGAAAAGAATCGCGCTGCTTTCGATCGCGGCGAGATCGACGCCGACGGCAAGCCGCGATTCCAGGGCTTTGAGGGCGCTGCCGGTGGCGGCGATCCCTTCGGCGGATTCCGCCGGCAGCAAGGTCCTGGCGGCTCGCGGTTCGAATTCCGCTCCGGCCGACCGGGTGGCGATCCGTTCGACGGCAACAGCGACATCTTCAGCCAGATTTTTGGCGACACCTTTTCGGGCGCGCGCGGTCCCGGAACGGGCGATCGCCGCCAGCAGGCGACAGCAGCCGATCTGAACGTGACGCTCGACATCACCATCGAGGAAGCGGCGACCGCCGAAAAGGTGACGGCGATGTTCCCCGATGGGCGCAAGGTGGCGGTCAAGCTGCCGGCCTATGTCGAGGATGGCCAGACCATCCGCCTCAAGGGCCAAGGCGAGCAGGGGCCGGGCCAGCCAGGCGACGCGCTGGTCAAGATCCATCTGCGCCGGCATCCACGCTACCGCATCGAGGGCCGCGACCTGCACGCCGATCTGCCGGTGGCACTGGCGGATGCGGTGCTCGGCGCCAAAGTGCCGGTCGAGACGCCGACCGGCAGGCTCGCGGTCAACATTCCGGCATGGTCGAGCTCCGACAAGGTCCTGCGGCTCAAGGGCAGGGGCCTGCCGGAAAAGGCCGGCGGCCACGGCGATCTCTACGCTCATGTGCGCATCATGCTGCCGGAAGGCGGTGATAGCGCTCTCGAAGCGCTGTTGCGCAGCCAAAAAGGCTGATCGGCGGCTTTTGTCCCTGAACTGTCCGGTTTGAGCGCTTGAAGGGGCTCTGTGCCTGTGCGATAGGGCAACCCACAAAGCTGAAATCTTGCGGAGAGCGCTGACATGGCGGGTGGACAGGGCCTAATGGCCGGCAAGCGCGGCCTCATTCTTGGCGTCGCCAACAACAGGTCGATTGCTTATGGCATCGCCAAGTCGTGCGTCGACCATGGCGCCGAGATCGCGCTGACCTATCAGGGCGAGGCGTTCAAGAAGCGCGTCGAGCCGCTGGCGGCGGAACTGGGCGCCTTTGTCGCCGGCCATTGCGACGTCACCGATCCGGCGAGCCTGGACGAGGTTTTCGCCAATGTCGCCAAACATTGGGGCAAGCTTGATTTCCTCGTCCACGCCATCGCCTTCTCCGACAAGGACGAGCTGACCGGCCGCTATGTCGAGACGACGCGCGACAATTTCCTGCGCACCATGGACATTTCGGTCTATTCCTTCACCACCATTGCCAAGCGCGCCGAGGCGCTGATGACCAATGGCGGCTCGTTGCTGACGCTGACCTACTACGGCGCCGAAAAGGTCATGCCGCACTACAATGTCATGGGTGTCGCCAAGGCGGCGCTCGAGGCCAGCGTGCGCTACCTGGCGGTCGACCTCGGCGCCAAGAAGATCCGCGTCAACGCCATTTCGGCCGGCCCGATCAAGACGCTTGCCGCTTCCGGCATCGGCGATTTCCGCTACATCCTGAAGTGGAACGAGTACAATTCGCCGCTTAAGCAGACGGTGACGCAGGAGGAAGTCGGCGATTCCGGCGTCTATTTCCTGTCCGACCTGTCGCGCGGCGTCACCGGTGAAGTGCACCACGTCGATTCGGGCTACCACGTCGTCGGCATGAAGGCGGTCGACGCGCCTGATATTTCGACCGTCAAGGACTAACACCCCGCCAACCGTCGTCCGTCCCGATCCCGCACCGGAAGACCTGATGTACCCGCTGGTTTATATCGCGCGCCACGGCCAGACCGCGTGGAACGCCGAATTCCGGCTTCAGGGGCAGGCCGACACCGATCTCAACGCTCTTGGCCGCGAGCAGGCGACCGGAAACGGCCACCGGCTCGCCGAACTGGTCCAAAACTCCGGGGATTTCGATTTCGTCGCCAGTCCGATGAAACGGACGCGAGAAACGATGCAGCGTATTCGCGCCGCGATGAAGCTCGATCCGGGTGCCTATCGAACCGATCCGCGCCTCGTCGAAGTCAATTTCGGGGATTGGCAGGGATTTACCTTTCCCGAG
Source organism: Mesorhizobium sp. M7A.F.Ca.US.008.03.1.1 (assembly GCF_003997495.1). Lineage (GTDB taxonomy): Bacteria > Pseudomonadota > Alphaproteobacteria > Rhizobiales > Rhizobiaceae > Mesorhizobium. The sequence continues at coordinate 49,279 of NZ_RZRU01000004.1, forward strand.
CTCGAGACACGGTATCCCGGAGCAAGCAGGACGCGCGCTCTGGACAAGTGGAACTTTCAGCCGCCCGGCGAAGGCGCCGAGAGCTATCAGATGCTGCTCGAACGGGTGAGGCCATGCTTCGACGCGATCGAACGCCAGACGATATGCGTGACCCATGGCGGCGTCATGCGCACCTTGTTTCGCTTCGTTCTGGGGCTGGCCGAGGACCAGGCAGCGAACCTGGAAATACCGCAGGATCGCCTGCTCAAGCTCGAAGGCAAGAGTCTGGAGTGGCTTTAGGCCATTTGGCAGGCGGCTCGGCGAAAGCTGAATTCAATTGAGATTGGAAGCTCTAGTTGGCAGAGCTGTCCGGCAGTTCCATGTCGGTGACGATGTTTTCGCCATTGGTCACATCGTAGGCGATGACGATGTCCATGCCCGGCTTCAGCGCGTCGAGATCGGTCTCGGCGTTCAGCTTGTAGGACTTGCCATCATCCAGCGTCAGCGTCGCCGTGTCCTTGTCGATCTTCTTGATCAGGCCTTCGGTCTGGCCGGCGAAAGCGGCGGTGGAAAGCAGCAGCGTGGCGGCAATGGCGCCAATCAGGGTACGCATAATCGTTCCTCTTTATCATTGCGCCGGCATGGCGGCGGGCGTTCAACGGCGGATGGAGCAGAGCAGAAACCAACCGAATGTGTCAAAACTAAATCCGCCAGATCACAGTTTGACCCCTGTGAAAAACGCCAATAGAAGGCAACCTTAAGCCGGCTCCGATGCCGGGCAGGGTCATTTCATGTCTCACAACACGTTCGGCCACCTTTTCCGCGTCACCACCTGGGGCGAAAGCCATGGCCCGTCGCTCGGCTGCGTGGTCGATGGCTGTCCGCCCGGCATCCGCTTCACTCAGCGAGACATCCAGGCCGAACTCGACAAGCGTCGGCCGGGGCAATCACGTTTCGTGACGCAGCGTCGCGAACCAGATGAAGTGAAAGTGCTGTCTGGCTTCATCCTCGACGAGGACGGCGAGACGATGATCACCACCGGCACGCCGGTGTCGATGCTGATCGAGAATGTCGACCAGCGTTCAAAGGATTATGGCGAGATCGCCCGCCAATACCGACCCGGCCATGCCGACTACACCTATGACGTCAAATACGGCGTGCGCGATTATCGTGGGGGCGGCCGCTCCTCGGCCCGCGAGACCGCGGCGCGGGTCGCAGCCGGTGCTTTGGCGCGCAAGGTGGTGCCCGGCGTGGTGGTGCGCGGCGCGCTGGTGTCGATGGGCGAAAAATCCATCGACCGCGCCAACTGGAACTGGAATTTCATCGGCGATGCCGAAAATCCGTTCTTCACCCCCGATCCGGCTTCCGTTCCTGTCTTCACGCAGTATCTCGACGGCATCCGCAAGGCGGGCTCCTCGGTCGGTGCGGTGATCGAGATCGTCGCCGACGGCGTTCCGGCAGGCCTCGGCGCGCCGATCTATGCCAAGCTCGACCAGGACATCGCGTCCGGCCTGATGTCGATCAACGCCGTCAAGGGTGTCGAGATCGGCAACGGCTTCGAGGCCGCCCGCATCACCGGCGAGCAGAATGCCGACGAGATGCGCATCGGCAATGACGGCAAGCCGGTGTTCCTGTCCAACAATGCCGGCGGCATCCTGGGCGGCATCTCGACCGGCCAGGCGATCGTGGCACGTTTCGCCGTCAAGCCGACCTCGTCGATCCTGACGCCGCGAAAGTCGATCGACAAGGACGGCAAGGACGTCGAGATCATGACCAAGGGCCGCCATGATCCATGCGTCGGCATCCGCGCCGTGCCGATCGGCGAGGCAATGGTTGCCTGTGCGATCGCCGACCACTATCTGCGGCATCGGGGACAAACAGGAAGGGGAATAGGGCAGTAAGTCAGTAGGGCAATATGTTACGCAGCCCGCCGAACACAGCCAGATTTTCCTTTTCCCTACTGCCTTCCTGCCCTATTCCCCCTACTGCCCTGCGAGCGAAGCGAGCTTTCCATGCCTTACGACCAGAAGAAAATCGTCGAAGCCCTGCGTGCTTTCGAACGCGGCGAGATCGTCGTCGTCATGGATGATGACGGGCGCGAGAACGAGGGCGACCTGATCGTCGCCGCCGTCCACTGCACGCCCGAAAAGATGGCGTTCATCGTGCGCCACACCTCCGGCATCGTCTGCACGCCGATGCCGCGCGAAGAAGCCAAGCGGCTGAACCTTGCGCCCATGGTCGCCGACAACGATTCCGCCCACACCACCGCTTTCACCGTCAGCGTCGATTTCAAGCATGGCACCACGACGGGCATCTCGGCCGAAGATCGCACCTTGACCGTTCGCAATCTTGCCAACGGCAATGTCGGTGGCTCGGATTTCGTCCGGCCCGGCCACATCTTCCCACTGATCGCGCGCGAAGGCGGCGTGCTGATGCGCTCCGGCCATACCGAAGCAGCGGTCGATCTGTGCAAGCTCGCCGGCCTGCCGCCGGTCGGCGTCATTTCCGAGCTGGTCAATGATGACGGCACCGTCAAGCGCGGCCCGCAGGTGCAGGCTTTCGCCGAGGAGCATGGGCTGAAGCAGGTTTCGGTCGCCGACCTCATTGCCTACCGGCAGCGCAAGGAAACTCTGGTCGAACGCGTCGCGTGCTCGGAAATCGACACGCTCGGCGGCAAGGCACAGGTCTTCACCTACACGCTGCCGTGGGACTCCATGCATCACGTCGCCATCGTCTTCGGCGACATCCGCGACGGCGAGGACGTGCCGGTGCGTCTGCATTCCGAGGATGTGGTGACCGATGTCTTCGGCACCAGCCACCGGCTCGATGCCATCATGAAGGCAATGGGCGAGCGCAGGCGTGGCGTCATCGTCTATCTCAGAGAAGGTTCCGTCGGCGTTGCGCATCAGGAACGCAAGCGGCCGGCCAGCGGCGACCGTGAGGATCACGAAGAGGCGCGCCGCCGCGAAAACGAGTGGCGCGAGATTGGGCTCGGCGCCCAGATCCTCAAGGATCTCGGCATCTCGTCGATCAACCTGATCGCCTCGCGCGAACGCCACTATGTCGGCCTCGAAGGTTTTGGCATCCATATCGCCAAGACCGAGATCCTTTGAGCAGGCCGATGGCGCCCGGCTCGAAACCGGGCGCTACCTGATTATTCCGCGGCAATCGCAGCTGCTTGGCATCCGTCCATCTCGCACTCAGTCGTGGCAAGGTTGCGCTGGCCGAGCAGCACCGTGGCCAGCGCGATCGTGCCTGACGCCACCGAGACCCAGAACCCGCTCTGGGGCCCGAACGCGTCGACCACCGCGCCGGCCGCGAACGAGCCCAGCGCCATGCCGATGCCGATGCCGGTCATGACCCAGGTAATGCCTTCGGTCAGCATCGCCTCCGGTACATGCCGCTCGATCAGGCCGAAGGCGGTGATGAAGGTCGGCGAGATCGCCACACCGCTGATGAACACGGTCAGCGCCAGCAGCGGCACGGTGTCGGCGGTGAGCGGCAACAGTGTGCCGAGCGCGACGAGAGCGACGGCGATGGCGAGCTGGCGTTGCAGCGGCGCCTTCAGGCTGAGCGCGCCGACGATGATGCCGAGCACGAACGATCCCAGAGCATAAACGCCGATGACAAGGCTGGCGGCGCCGGGCTGGCCAAGCTCCTTCGTGATCGCCACGGTGGTGACTTCCGTCGTCGCGAAGGTTGCGCCGATGAAGATCAGGGCGAGGGTGATGATCTGAACCGGCCGCAGGCGGATCGCCGAGCCGCTTGAGGCATGGTCCACCGGCCGCACTTGCGGCTCGGTCGAGCGTTGCAGAATGAAGGCCGCTGATCCGAATGCGAGAAATAATGTGCTCACCAGAACACCGGCTTCCGGGAACAGGGCGGCACTGAGGCCGACCGACAGCGATGCCCCGGCGATGTAGACCAGTTCATCGGCCGCGGACTCGAAGGCGAATGCGGTGTTCATCTGCGGTCGTCCTCGGAAAATCTCTGTCCAGCGCGCCCGCACCATCGCAGGTATGCTTGGCATGGCGGCGGCCAGCAGTGCCGACACGAACAGCGTCCACACCGGCCAATCCTGGTTGGCCGCCGCTATGAGGACCGCGAAAGCCAGCACCGCGATTATGGTGGTGGGCACCACGATTCGTGTCTGGCCCAGGCGGTCCACCAGTCTCGATATCTGCGGCGCGACGAAGGCATTGGCCAGCGCGTATGTCGCCGAGACGGCTCCGGCCAGCCAGTATTCGCCACGCGTCTGCGACAGCATCGCCACGATGCCGATTGGCGCCATGGCGATCGGCAGGCGCGCCATGAAGCCGGCGGCCGCAAAGCCCTTGGCGCCGGGGGCACGAAAGATTTCCGCGTAGGGATTTTGCATCGGTTGGTTCCTCGACAAAGGACGATTGGACAATTACATACGGAGCGTATGATCATTAGGTATAGCATACGTCGCGTATGTCAATTGGCATACGTTACGTATGTGAATAGGGCCAGAAGCCATGCACAGACCCCGCAAGGAGATGATCGCCGAGACGCGCGCAAAGCTGATCGCGGCGGCCCGTCATGCCTTCGGCACAACAGGCTATGCGGAAGCCTCGATGGATGATTTCACCGCTTCGGCCGGGCTGACGCGCGGCGCGCTTTATCATCATTTCGGCGACAAGAAGGGGCTGCTGCAGGCGGTCATAGCCCAGATTGACGGCGAGATGGCGGCGCGCATCAATGAGGTCGCGTCGAGAGCGCCGACCCGCTGGCAACATTTCGTCGACGAGTGCTCGACCTATATCGAGATGGCGCTGGAGCCGGAGATCCAGCGCATCATGTTCCGGGATGGCCCGGCCGTGCTGGGGGATCCAGCGCAATGGCCGAATTGCAGTGCGTGCATCGCTTCAATGACCGACCATCTGACCGCGCTGCAGGAGGAGGGGGTCGTTGTCTCCAGCCTCGACCCCGAGACGGCCTCGCGACTGATCAACGGAGCGAGCAGCCAGGCAGCGCAACGGATCGCCAATTCGAACGACCCCGAAGCGACGTCGAAGAAGGTGGTGACGGCGTTCAAGCAACTGCTCGAAGGCCTGCTCAAGAAGCCGGATCCGCAGTCGAATTGAAGTTCTCACCGGAGCTTTCGTGCCGGTAGCCGTTCCCGATAGGAATTTTTTCTTGACACCATGCCCTCAGCTAAGGTACATATTCATCCATGGTGCTGATTTGCGCCAGTGATCCGCCGCACAGGCGGTTTTTTCGTTTGATGCTCGTCAGCCACCGCGCCGGCGAAAGGCTCCGAAAGAAACCGTTACCCCGAATTCGTCGCCCTTTGGCATCAGAGGCCGGCAATTGACAATCGCCGGGTTGAGTTCATCCTCTTCCACCATCTCTGAGGCGGAGATTCGGGGCACATGTGGGATTTTGAGATCGGCCGGTCGGTGTCCATCATGATGCGGACCTGGCCTTTCATCGTCTTTCGCATGATCGTCTATTTCGGCATCACGCTGGCCTACATCATGGCGACCGGCACCGGTGCTTCGGTTGGCTATGGCGTCGGCCATATCTCCACCGATCCCGACGGGCCCATGTCCTTTGCCCTGTGGGGCGGGGTGGTCGGTTTCGGTATCGTCTCGATCGCCGTCTACTGGATCCGCGAATACATCCTCTATGTCGTCAAGGCCGGCCACATCGCCGTCATGGTTCATCTGATCGACGGCCGCGACATTCCCGGCGGTCAGGACCAGATCGCCTATGCCAGGGACATCGTGACCCAGCGTTTTGCCGAGGCCAACATCCTTTTCGTCGTCGACCAACTCGTCAAGGGTGCCATCCGCGCCATCACCGGCCTGCTCGGCGGTATCGCCGCCTTCCTGCCGATACCGGGCCTGAGCGGCCTGGTCTCCTTCATCAATACGGTGATCCGCCTGTCGCTGACCTATGTCGATGAGATCATCCTCGGCTACAACATCCGCATCAATTCAGCCTCGCCGTTCGAGACGGCGCGCCAAGGCGTCGTGCTCTATGCCCAGAACGGCAAGGTCATGGTCAAGAACGCCGTCTGGCTGGCGGTCATCATGTGGGGCGTGTCGTTCATCATCTTTCTGATGATGCTGGCGCCTGCCGGTGTGATTCTGTTCCTGATGCCTGGCCAACTCGCCGGCTGGGCTTTTGTGCTCGCCATCGTCTTCGCCTGGGCATTCAAGGCGGCGTTCATTGAACCCTTCGCCATCGCCTGCCTGATGCAGGTCTATTTCAAGACCATCGCGGGCCAGATGCCGGATCCGGCCTGGGACGCCCGGCTGGCCGAGGCGTCGTCGAAGTTCAGGGAGCTCAAGGACAAGGCGCTGGCCTCCTTCGGCGGTTCGCGCTGGGGCACGGCCGGCGCGACACCCTGATCGGATGGGCGGATGGTGTTTGGTGAGGCAGAAACGGTGTTGAGGCGCGCCACGGTGGATTTGAGCTGTGTCTCGCCTTGCCCGGAAAAAGTCTCGCTCATGATCAGCTCCGGCAGCGGCAGCCGCCGTCCCCAGCCGTGCGTTTCAAGGTCCGGTTTGGGAGCGAACTCGGAAACACGGCCGACGCAGAGATAGGCGACCGGCGTTACGTGATCCGGAATGGCCAACAGCCGCCTTAGCGCCTCAGCCTCGATGATGCTCACCCAGCCGACGCCAACGCCCTCGGCACGCGCGGCCAGCCAGAAATTCTGCACCGCGCAGACGGTGCTGTAGAGATCCATCTCCGGATTGTGCCAGCGTCCCAGCGGCGAACCCTTCGAGCGCTGCCGGTCGCAGGTGATGCAGATGTTGAGCGCGCTCTCGCAGATGCCTTCCAGCTTGAGCGTGCGGTACAGCGCCTGTTTTTCCGCCTCGATCGCCGGCAGTTCTTGCTCGCGCGCGGCCAGGAACAGGTCGCGCACCCTTTCGCGTCGCTCGACGTCACGAATGACAATGAAATTCCATGGCTGCATGAAGCCGACCGATGGCGCGTGATGGGCGGCAAGCAGCAGCCGCCCCAGCACGTCGTCATCGACCGCGGTGGGCAGGAAATGGCTGCGCACGTCGCGCCGCGTGAACATGGCGCGATAGACCGCATCGCGCGCATTCTGGTCAAATCCATCGTCAATGGCAGCGGTCATATGTTCCGGCATCGCTTGTCCCCTTGCGATTGCAGATGCAAAACTGTCAGAGCGTACTTTGTGCGTCCAAACGGACGCACGTCGCTCCGATGTCACCCGCCTGACCAAGCGGATGACGATGCCTGCCAGGCCGGTCTTCTGGCTTGGGATCAACCCGCGTCCGGTGCCTTCCCGTCATCGACAGTGGCATTTACCGGCGCGGTCCCCCTCACAGCGTTGGGCACGCCACGGAATTCAACCGTGTTCCCGATTCTCCCGCTTGCGGCGGGCACCAGGCATTACCAAGAACCTTACGCCGAAGCGCTGGCGAGGCCAATGCCTGCGGCGACGCGAATGGACGCAGTCGCGATTTTCCCCAGTCATCGGCCGCCCGTGCATGGCCTTTGTCGATCCGGGTCACTAGATTAGGTCGATGACCACCCGTCTCTACACCCATCCGATCTTCCTCGAGCATCTCACGCCGCCCGGACATCCAGAGCGGCCCGACCGCCTGCGTGCGATCGAGCGCGTGCTCGATGAGGAAGCCTTTGCCGGGCTCGATCGTATCCAGGCGCCGGAAGGCGACGAGGCCACCATCCTCTACGCGCATCCCGCCGATTTCGTCGCCCGCGTGCGCGCCGCCATCCCCGACGAGGGGATTGCCCGCATCGATGCCGACACCACTGCCAGTCCGAAGAGCTGGCAAGCGGCGATCACCGCGATCGGCGCCGCCAACGCCGCCGTCGACGACGTCTTTGCAGGCCGCGCCGACAACGTCTTCGTCGCCGCCCGGCCGCCCGGCCATCATGCCGAAAAGACTACGGCCATGGGCTTTTGCCTGTTCAACACGGCGGCGATCGCTGCGCGCTATGCGCAGAAGAAACACGGTGTCGAGCGCGTTGCCATCGTCGACTGGGACGTGCATCACGGCAATGGCACGCAGGATATTTTCTGGGACGATCCGTCGGTGCTCTATTGCTCGACACACCAGATGCCGCTTTATCCCGGCACCGGAGCGAAGAACGAAACGGGCGCCGGCAACATCGTCAACGCGCCTTTGGCGCCGCAGACCGGCAGCGAGGTGTTTCGCGATGCCTTCCTGTCGCGCATCCTGCCCGCGCTCGACAATTTCGCGCCCGACCTGATCATCATTTCGGCGGGGTTCGACGCGCACCACCGCGATCCGCTGGCCGAGATCAATCTGACCGAGGATGATTTCGACTGGGCGACCGGCCAGCTGATGCAGCGCGCCGCACGCCACAGTGGCAACCGGCTCGTCAGCCTGCTCGAGGGCGGCTACGATCTGCAGGGATTGGCATTTTCGGTCGCCGCCCATGTCGGGCGACTGATGAAAGGATGAATGATGGCTGGTGAGACCAACGAAGACGTCAAGGCGATGAGCTTCGAGCAGGCACTCGATGCGCTGGAGAAGATCGTCGATGATCTGGAGCGTGGCGACGTGCCGCTCGACCAGTCGATCAGGATCTATGAACGTGGCGAGGCGCTGAAGGCGCATTGCGACCGGCTGCTGAAGGCCGCCGAGGACAAGGTCGAGAAGATCAGGCTTTCGCGCGACGGCAAGCCGGTTGGAACGGAGCCACTCGACGCGGATTGAGGCCGGTCCGAACGATGGCCTCGCCTCACCGGTTTTTGGACATGATCATGATCGAGGATACAACTCGTTCCGATTGAAACAGCTCAAGGACAAGAGGAGATACGGAAGCGATGTGCAGAAACATCAAGACCCTGTTCAATTTTGATCCACCGGCAACCAATGACGAGGTGCGCGACGCGGCTCTTCAGTTCGTCCGCAAGCTGAGCGGAACGACGCGGCCCTCGAAGCAGAACCAGCACGCCTTCGACCATGCCGTCGAAGCCATCGCGGCCTCGGCGCGCGAACTGCTCGATTCCCTGGAAACCCATCAGCATCCGCGTAATCGCGAAGAGGTGGCGGCCAAGCTGCGGGCAAAGGCAGCCATCCGGTTCGCCTAATGCTGTCAAAGCAGCCATTGGCCGCTGACAAGGAGAGTCCATGAGCTTCTTCCCCGGGAAAGACCCTGAGGCAGGCGACGCCTTTGCCAGCGACCAGATCGAGCTGATGGTTATCCCGAACGCCAAGGACATCGGTGGTTTTCAGGTGCGCCGCGCCCTGCCGACAGCCAAAAGGCGGCTGGTCGGGCCTTTCATCTTCTTCGACCGCATGGGTCCCGCGATCCTGCGGGCCGGCCAAGCGCTCGACGTCCGTCCGCATCCGCATATCGGACTGTCGACAGTCACCTATCTGTTCGACGGCAAGATCCGGCACCGCGACTCACTCGGCACCGAAATGGTCATTCAGCCCGGCGACGTGAATTTGATGACCGCCGGCCGCGGCATCGTTCATTCGGAGCGTACGCCGGAGGAACTGCGTGGCGCGCCGATGTCGGTATCCGGCCTGCAGACATGGCTGGCGCTGCCGGACGACAAGGAAGAGGTGGCTCCTGTGTTCGAGAACACAGGAGCGCTCAGGCTTCCCGAGATCGATGCCGAAGGCGTCAACGGGCGCCTCATCATCGGCGATTTCCAGGGGTTGCGGTCCCCGGTCAGGGCCGACTCGGAGACGCTCTACGCCGACCTGCGCGTGGCGCCCGGCGCCAGCGTGAAAATCCCTGCCGATGCGGAAGAGCGCGCCATTTACACGCTGGAGGGCGAGGTCTCGATTTCGGGCGATGTGTTCCCAGCCGAACGGCTGTTGGTGTTCCGCCCCGGTGACGAGATCGTCGTGTCGTCGCAGACCGGGGCGCATTTCATGCTGTTCGGCGGCGCCTCTCTTGGTTCGAAGCGTTATATCTGGTGGAATTTCGTCTCGTCATCCAAGGAGCGTATCGAACAGGCGAAGGAAGAATGGAAGACGGGCCGCTTCGACATCGTTCCCGGAGACGAGGAAGAGTTTATTCCGCTGCCGGAAAGCTGATGCCTGTCGCCCAAGGTGGGCCGGTTCTGGGGAAACGACATGCGTAGAAACAAAAGATCACGGCCTGATCCGCGTCACTGACACGCATTTACTTTCGCCAGCCGGCGGCCTATTTCGCCCATCAACCGAAAGCCCGAGCACCGTGAACGCAACGCCGCATACCCCGCTTCTCGACAAGGTCCGCATCCCGGCCGACCTGCGCACGCTTGCCGAAAGCGAGCTGCCGCAATTGGCGTCCGAGCTTCGCGCCGAGCTGGTCGACGCCGTGTCGCGCACGGGTGGTCATCTTGGCGCCGGGCTTGGCGTGGTCGAGCTGACAGTGGCGCTGCACTATGTCTTCAACACTCCCGACGACCGGCTGATCTGGGATGTCGGCCACCAGGCCTATCCACACAAGATCCTGACCGGCCGCCGCGACCGCATCCGCACGCTGCGCCAGGAAGGCGGCCTGTCCGGCTTCACCCGCCGCGCCGAGAGCGAGTACGATCCCTTCGGCGCCGCCCACTCCTCGACATCGATATCGGCTGGCCTCGGCATGGCCGCCGCCCGCGATCTCTCCGGCGGCCGCAACAATGTGATCGCCGTCATCGGCGACGGCGCCATGTCTGCCGGCATGGCCTACGAGGCGATGAACAATGCCGGCGCGCTCGATGCACGGCTGATCGTCATTCTCAACGACAACGACATGTCGATCGCGCCGCCGACCGGCGCCATGAGCGCCTACCTGGCGCGGCTGGCCTCCGGCAAGGCCTATATCGGCCTGCGCGATTTCGGCAAGAAACTTACCTCCTATCTCGGCAAGCGCGCGGATCGTGCGATCACCCGGGCGGTCGAGCATGCGCGCGGCTACGTCACCGGCGGCACGCTGTTCGAGGAGCTCGGCTTCTATCACATCGGCCCGATCGACGGCCACAATCTGGAGCATCTGATCCCGGTCCTGAAAAATGTCCGTGACAATGGCGAAGGCCCGGTGCTCATCCATGTCGTCACCCAGAAGGGCAAGGGCTATGCGCCGGCGGAAGCCGCGGCCGACAAATATCATGGCGTCAACAAGTTCGACGTCATCACCGGCGCGCAGGCCAAGGCGCCGGCCAACGCACCGGCCTACACCAAGGTGTTCGCCGAAAGCCTGGTCCAGGAGGGCCGCGAGGACGACCGCATCGTCGCCGTCACGGCCGCCATGCCGAGCGGCACCGGTCTCGACCTGTTCGGCGAAGCGTTCCCGTCGCGCACCTTCGATGTCGGCATCGCCGAACAGCACGCGGTGACCTTCGCCGCCGGCCTTGCCACCGAAGGCTACAAGCCGTTCGCTGCCATCTATTCCACCTTTCTGCAGCGCGCCTACGACCAGGTCGTCCATGACGTTGCCATCCAGAAATTGCCGGTGCGCTTTCCCATCGACCGCGCCGGCTTCGTCGGCGCCGATGGCGCCACCCATTGCGGCGCCTTCGACACCACCTTCCTGGCGACACTGCCCGGTTTCGTGGTGATGGCGGCCGCGGACGAGGCGGAGCTGCGCCACATGGTGCGCACCGCGGCAAGCTATGATGACGGCCCGATCGCCTTCCGCTATCCGCGCGGCAATGGCGTTGGCGTCGACATGCCGGAGCGTGGCTCTGTGCTCGAAATCGGCAAGGGCCGCATCATAAGGGAGGGCACCAAGGTAGCATTGCTGTCCTTCGGCACACGGCTGCAGGATTGCCTGATCGCCGCCGAGGAGCTGGGGGCTGCCGGGCTGTCCACCACGGTCGCCGACGCCCGTTTCGCCAAGCCGCTCGACGAGGATCTGATCCGGCGGCTGGCCCGCTCGCATGAGGTTCTGGTGACGGTGGAGGAGGGCGCCGTCGGCGGCTTCGCCAGCCACGTGCTGCAGTTCCTCGCCCATGAAGGCCTGCTGGAAAGCGGCCTGAAGGTGCGCCCGCTGGTACTGCCCGACACGTTCACCGACCACGCCAAGCCGGAAAAGATGTATGCCGATGCCGGGCTCGATGCTGCCGGCATCGTGCGCACCGTGTTCGTCGCGCTCGGGCATACGGTTCGCGCCCAGCGCGCCTGAATCAAAGTCTCAATGACTTGAATCGGTTTGCCGGCCAACGATCTTAACGCGTTGTTTACGCTGCCGTTTGGCGCTTTGCTTACCGTGTCTGTTGGCCGTTTTTCAATGGCGCCCTGCTAGATCGTGATCAGGCAGGGAAATAACAACAATGAAAACGCTTCTGTGCGGTGTAGTGCTTTGCACCGTCATCGTCTCGCCGGCCACAGCCGAAACGCGCTATGATCGCAGCCTCGAAAAGGCGGCCATGGGCATCGTCGCCGGCAAGATGGGCGACATCCGCGGCGGCTTTTCCTTCAAGCAGGTGCCGCAATTGGTGGTTCTGCCGGCCCCTGTTCCCGCACCTGCCATCGAGCCTGCACGCGAGCAAGCTTCGGGAGGGCGCGAGGATGGCTTGTCTCCAGCCGTCGAGCGCCCCGTTTCGCGAAGCGAATTCTGAGCCGGAGAGCAGCAAGCCTTGATCGGGATTGCCCGATCGTTTCATCGTGCTTGCCGCTGTGAAAAAGCGTCGGCAATGCTACTCCGCCGCCACCAGCTCCGCTTGGTGCGCCGGTTTCTCGGGGCGCCAGGATTGCGCCGCGTGGCGGGCTCGGTCTGCCAGGGCGGCAAGGCGTCCGCGCAGGTTTCGTCCACCCACCACTGACGACAAGATCACCGAATGCGTCGCAAAGCGGCGCTTGAAATCCTCGCCGCCGCAGAGAAAATCGATCGTGGTCAAGCCCCGGTCAAACGACCACTGGATGTAATCCATCATCAAGACCATGCCCGGCGAGGCCCGTTCGAAGGCCGGGTCATAGGTGGTGACGAAAGCCATCATCGTTCCATGCTGCTCGAAATTGATCGAGATGGCGATGATCTCGTCTTCGCGTTCGAGCACGAAGATGCGCAGCAACCCAAGCCCTGCCAGAACGGAAATCAGTGCCGCCAGCGCGGGGGAACCTTCGTCGAAGAGGTCCGAAACGCGGCCGTGTTTTGCAAGCCATAGCCGCTTCAGCGCCGCGACGCGCTCCAGCACCGGCTCGCGGGCTTCGTGCGCATCCATCAAGCGGAAACGCAGCGCGCCGCCTTCCTCCATGAATTTGTAGCCTCGGCGATAGTTTTGCCGGGTTTTCTTCGACTGGCTTTCAAACCATTGTACGCCGCGTTGTCCGGCGCTGGAAACTCGGTAGCTGACCTCGCTGCGGTGGCTCGGCTGCAAGATGCTGCCTTGGCCTGGCGCGGCGGGACCGAGCAGGGTCCGGAATCGGGCATCGGGCAACAGACGATTGAGGTAGGCAAGATCGAAGCCGCCATCGTCGAGGATATGTTGCCAGAGTTGCGGCAGGATCTGTGGCTCGGCATCGGGAGCAAGCAGGACGTCGCCATAGTCGCAGTGATCCTTCGCCGCCCATTCCAGCATACGAATGCCCGAGCGCCAGAAGGTCGCGAGCGCAATGACGGCCTCGAGGCGCTCGCCGCTCCAGACCAGGCCGATCCTGAGACCGCGACGTTCCTGATGCGGTGTGGTGTGCCACCAGGCCGAGATCCAGTCGGGATGCTGGAAAACGAGGCCGCCGGCGCGTTGCCAGAGCGCTGCCCAGGCGGGCGCGATTTCTGCCAGTCGCGCTGACGAGGTTGCAATTTCGATCCGGTGCGTTCGCGGCATCCGGAACACGGCGGGTCCGTTCATGGCTTGGCCCTTTGCGGCGATTGCTGTGGCTCGGGCTTGTCTGTGCGGAAGTGTCTGGCGATCTGTCGCCACATCCGCTTCAGCGGCATGACGTACAGGCCTGCGAGCGACTGGTAGTCGCGCACGTTGCGTTCGATCAAACCGAACTTGAAGTCCTCGTCGGGTCTCGGAACGCACAGAGTTCCGAAGAGCCGATCCCAAAACGAGAAGAGCAGCCCGAAGTTCTTGTCGTAATGGCGAGGGTCGGTGCTGTGGTGCAACTGATGCCAGTGCGGGCACAGGATCAGATTGTTCAGCGGTCCAAACGAGATCTTGAAATGCGTGTGCCTGACGAAATCCATCATCAGGATGTTGCGTATGATGTAGACGTTGACGCCGAAGACGGTCAGCTCAACGAGGTTCAGCGACAGCAGCGACCAGATGCCGAAGCAGATGCCGGGAATGACGCCGTCCCAGGCCCGGTTCATCAATTCGTCGAGCGGGTGGACGCGATCCTTGGTGATGCCGACCATCACCTCGGCCGAATGGTGGACCTTGTGCAGTTCCCAGAGCACCGGGTAGCGGTGCTGGGCGACGTGATAGAGATAGTACGAGATATCGTAGGCAAGCAGCATGGTGATGGTGAAGATCGTCACCGTCACCGGCCCTGCCGGGCCTTCAATCAGGGGCGGCTGGATTGCCAGCAGTGTGGAGAGCAACCAGTTCGTCGCATAGCCGATGGCGCTGACGAAGACGACGCCGGCGGGCATCATGAGGAATGGCATCAGCGCCTTCCGCGTCACCCAGAACAAAAGGTCGGCTTTCGCCGAAGGATGCGTGATGACCTCATGCGGGACCGCGAACTCGAAGAACTCTTTCCAGCTCTTTTTCTCGACCGTGCGCCAGTAGGCGACCAAGGCGCTGACCAAAGCAGTCAACAACAGAAGTCCGGTCGCCAGCAGGCCGGCGCCGGAAATCCGGTCAAGAACCTTGTAGACAATATCGCTGGCCATTTCCAAGGTTGCCGCCTCTTCATCCGGGTTTTCCGGTCGTCGCGGTCATAACATTGAAGTCCTCAAGCAAATGCGATGAAAATTGGTTAAGAAATCATGAGGCTTTCTAGGTTTTTGGTATTTGTCCGCAGGCGGCGAGACCTCATGCTTCGGCGGTCATCCGTCTCAACGGGCATAACGCATGGATATTCATAAGGATGGTCGGCGGGACGGAACGCCTCACCATCGTCGCCGCTCAAGATGCTGGGCGTGATGATGGGAACGGGGAACGAAATGCTTCCGGCTGGCGCTCTTGCCATCGTCGTCGGCTTTCGCCATGAAGGCCGATGAATTCGCCTTTGCCAGCCAGCACCCGCCAGCGGCTCGACGACCTGCTCGTCCAGCGCGGGCTGTTTGCCAGCCGCTCGCGTGCCCGCGACGCGGTCGAACGCGGCACGGTGACGGTTGACGGTGTCCTCGCCCGCAAGCCCGGCCAGAGCGTTTTGCCGCAATGCCACGTTACCATCGATGATCCGGCGCAAGGCTATGTGTCGCGTGCAGCACTCAAGCTGATCGGCGGGCTCGACCATTTCGGCCTTGATCCTGCCGGTCGTGAAGCGCTCGACATCGGCGCCTCGACCGGCGGCTTTACCCAGGTTCTGCTGGAGCGTGGCGCTGCCCATGTCACCGCGATCGATGTCGGGCATGGCCAGATGCATCCTGATATCGGCGGCGACCCGCGAGTTACGGTGATCGAAGGACTGAACGCCCGCGACCTCGCCTTCGCCGATCTCGGCGGGCGTATTCCGGATTTCATCGTCTCCGACGTCAGCTTCATCTCGCTGAAATTGGCGCTGCCGCCGGCGCTTGGCCTGGCGAAGGCTGGCGCCAAGGCCATGTTTCTGGTCAAGCCGCAATTCGAGGCGGGCCGTGATGCGATCGGCAAGGGTGGTCTGTTGAAAGACCCCTACGACGCCTCCCGTGTCGCCGGCCTGCTGCAGGATTGGCTGGACTCCGTTCCCGGCTGGCGCTCGCTGGGGCTGCATTTGTCGCCGATCGAGGGCGGCGACGGCAATCGCGAATTCCTGCTCGGTGGGATCAAGGACCGATGAGCGCGCGCTTCAGCATCAGGAAACTTGGCGCCCAGGGCGACGGCATCGCCGAGACCGAGACAGGCGATCTGTTCATTCCCTTCACACTGCCCGGCGAAACGGTCACCGCCGCGCGCGAACGGGATCGCGCCATGCTGATGGCGGTGCTGGAAGCCTCGCCGCTGCGCATCGATCCCGCCTGCCGCCATTTCACCGAATGCGGCGGTTGCGCGCTCCAGCATTTCGAAGCCGAAGCCTATCGCCAGTGGAAACGCGAAAAGGTGGCGCACGCCTTGAAAGGCAAGGGCATCGATTGCGAGATCGGCGAACTGGTCGCCTGCGCGCCGCAGACGCGCCGCCGTGTCGTGCTTGCCGCCAGGCGCACCGATACAGGCATGCTGCTCGGCTTCCATCGCCATCTGTCGCCGGAGATCATCTCCATCGAGGAATGTCCGATCTCGCTGCCGGAGATCGTTGCCGCGCTCGATCGCCTGAAGGCGCTCGCCGAATTGGTCTGCGCCACCACCAAATCGTTCCGCATGACGGTCACCGTGACCGGTTCGGGGCTCGATGTCGCGGTTCACGAATCCGGCAAGCTCGGGGAGCACCAGCGCCGTATCGCGGCCAATTTCGCCATGGCGCAGGGCTTTGCCAGGCTGTCCATCGATGACGAGATCATCATCGAGCCGAAAAAGCCGGTGGTCATGTTCGGCAGCGTCGCTGTCGGCTTGCCCCCGGGCGCGTTCCTGCAGGCAACCGAGGCCGCCGAACAGGCGATGGCCGATATCGTCGGCGGACATCTGAAGCGTGCCAAGAAGGTGGCGGATCTTTTCGCCGGTTGCGGCAGTTTTGCTCTGCGCCTGGCCGCGAAGTCTGAAGTCCATGCGGTGGAGGGCGATGCGCCAGCCCTTTCGGCGCTCGACCGGGGATCGCGCTTCGCCACTGGCCTGAAGCGGGTGACGGGCGAACGCCGCGACCTGTTCCGCCGGCCGCTGACGTTCAAGGAGTTGAATGCGTTCGACGGCCTGGTGTTCGATCCGCCACGCGCCGGCGCCGAAGACCAGTCGAAGCAGATCGCCCGCTCGGATGTTCCCTACGTTGCCGCGGTGTCCTGCAATCCGGTGACGCTCGCGCGGGATTTGCGCATTCTGCTCGATGGCGGCTACGTCTTGAAAAGCGTGACGCCGATCGACCAATTCCTGTGGTCGCCGCATGTCGAGGCGGTGGCGCTGCTGGAGAAGCCGAAGCGGCGGCGGTAGGCGTCCTATGCTTCCTGTACGCCGTCGTGTCCGGCAGCTCTCGCCGCTTTGACAAACCTAAGGTCGAACGTCGCGAAGCCTTCACAATGGGCAGATTTGCTGAGATGCAACGCATCAGCAAAATCCATTCCCTTCTCTGCTAGGTCAAGCGCGGACGACACGGCCGCTCCGTCCTCGACTTCAACCGTGGGGAGCCCGCCAAATGTCCGCAGCGCTTGCACGATATCGGTCTGCGCATAGCCATAACCACTGCGCAACACCCATTCGACCTCAAGTACTACTGTAACGGGGACGAAAACAGGTCGGCCATCGATCAGTCCTCGGGCTCGATGAGCCTGCTCCGCATGATCGCCAGTCAAGTAGCGGACGATCAAATTGGTATCAATCGCGAGCATGGCGCCGGCGTGCCTCCGCCAGCACAGCGGCGTCCATTTCTTCCAGTGTCAGAGGTTTGCCTCTACTCGGCAATGACGCAAATACGTCCTCTGGCCGTGTTGCGGCGAAGGCCGGCGTCGGCCTAAGCAGTACGCCTTCCGGTGTGTCTTCGACAACAAGGCGAGTCCCTGCGACCCACTCCCTCCGTTTCCGG
Source organism: Mesorhizobium sp. M7A.F.Ca.US.008.03.1.1 (assembly GCF_003997495.1). Lineage (GTDB taxonomy): Bacteria > Pseudomonadota > Alphaproteobacteria > Rhizobiales > Rhizobiaceae > Mesorhizobium. Next base: position 66,942 of record NZ_RZRU01000004.1, read on the forward strand.
ATCGAACTTGGCAGAATGACCTGCCCCTTTGTGGAGACAGTGGTGATAAGCTTGTCTGAGGCAGCCATAGCGGCTCTTCCCTTGATGTAAGACAAAGGTAAGATAAACTTAGGCGGTGACGAATTCAAGGCTGAATCGCCAGGCTCCGAAGGAGCGGACGTGCTGTGCCATCCGCCTAAGTTATCGGATGCAAGGCGAGCCCGGGCCATCAAACCCTGGTGCCGCCCACCGTCATCTGGTTCATGCGCAGATGCGGCTGGCCGACGCCGACGGGCACGCCCTGTCCGGCCTTGCCGCACATGCCGATGCCGGTGTCGAGCTTCATGTCGTTGCCGATCATCGAGACGCGGTGCATGGCGTCCGGCCCGTTGCCGATCAGCATCGCGCCCTTGATCGGCTGCGTCACCTTGCCGTTCTCGATCATGTAGGCCTCGGTGCAGCCGAAGACGAATTTGCCGGAGGTGATGTCCACCTGGCCGCCGCCGAAGGAGACGGCATAGATGCCGTTCTTAACCGAGGCGATGATTTCGTCCGGCTCCATGCCGCCCGCTGTCATGTAGGTGTTGGTCATGCGCGGCATCGGCTGGTGTGCGTAGCCTTCGCGCCTGCCGTTGCCGGTCGCCTTCATGCCCATCAGCCGGGCGTTCTGGCGATCCTGCATGTAGCCGACCAGCTTGCCGTCCTCGATCAGCACATTGCGGGCCGAAGGCGTGCCTTCGTCGTCGACTGTCAGCGAGCCGCGCCGCTCGGGCATCGTGCCGTCGTCGACGACGGTCACCCCCTTGGCGGCGACTTGCTGGCCGAGCAGGCCGGCGAAGGCCGAAGTCTTCTTGCGGTTGAAATCGCCTTCCAGCCCATGGCCGACAGCTTCGTGCAGCATGACGCCCGGCCAGCCGCTGGACAAGACGATGTCGAAGGTGCCGGCCGGCGCCGGTATGGCCTCGAGATTGACCAGGGCTTGCCTGAGCGCCTCCTTGGCGGCGTGCTTCCAGCTGTCCTCGACCAGGAATTCGCCAAACGCCTTGCGGCCGCCCATGCCGTAGGAGCCGCTCTCCTGGCGGTCGCCATTGCCGACAACGACGGAGACGTTGATGCGGACCAGCGGGCGGATGTCGCGCACCACCTGGCCGTCGGCGCGCACGATCTCGACATGCTGCCAGGACGCGGCGAGCGATGCCGAAACCTGCCGCACGCGCGGATCCTCGGCGCGCAGCCAGGCGTCGATTTCCTGCAAGAGCTTTGCCTTGGCCTCGAAGGAAGGCGAGGGGATCGGGTTCTCTTCGCCATAGAGATGGCGGTTGGTGCGGGCGGGTGCGGCGGCAATCGTGCCGGAATAACCGCCCTTGACGGTTGAAACGGCATCGGCCGCGCGCAGCAGCGACGCCTCGGACAGGTCGCTGGAATGGGCATAGCCGCTGGCTTCGCCGGCAACCGCACGCAGGCCAAACCCTTGGTCGGTGTTGAAGTTGGCGGTCTTCAGCCGGCCATTATCGAACATCAGCGCTTCGCTCTCGCTGTATTCGAGGAACAGTTCGCCGTCATCGGCGCCGTTGATGGTCTCAGTGACGATCTGCTTGATGCGATCGTCTGAAATGTCGAATTGGCCGATCAGGCTGTTCATGGCGCGTCCGTTCACAGGAGGAATGGGTCTTTGCCACGATGTAGGCGCGAAGGTGCGCCGAGACAATCGTTCTGCCGCATTGTGAAGACAAAAGCGGTTTGCCAGCAGCCCGCCGATGTCACTTCTGGTTGATGAAGTCGGTGATGTCGCCGGGCTGTCAGGGGAGCGCGGCGAAGCCGTCGGCAAAACCCTTGAGGTCGACCGGGATGCCGATGCCTTCTTCCGGGGTCTGGAAGACGATGAAGGTGGCCGACGTGCCGGTCTTCAGCGTGTCGAGAAGCGGCTTTTCGAGGATGACCTCGGCATAGCAGCCGTCCTGGAAGCAGCGCACGAAATAGGCGCGGCCGATATCCTTGCCGTCGACATTGAGGCCAAGCCCGTTGGGCAAAAGCACGCCGAGCGGCGCCAGCACGCGCAGGATCTCCGCCTTGTTGTCGGCGGTGCGCAGCACCACGACCGACAGTCCCATCTCCGGACGGTCCTCGGCGACGACGTTCTGCATCATCACGCATTGTTCCGAGGTGGCACCGGCCGGCGTGTCGCAGATGATCGACCATGCGCCATGCGTCGAGCGCACGGTACCGCTCGGCTGCGCGGCGTTCGCCGTGCCGGACACGATCGCGGACAAGCCGATGCCAGACAGGGCGGCGAAAAAGATGACCTTCGCCCAGTTTCTCGAAAACCGAGAGTTTCTCGAAAGCCAGTAATTCATGACGGCTCCATTGCGAATCACGGCACTTTAAGCTGCGCCAAAGCCAAGTAAAGGACGAGACCGCACCAGGTCTGCCCCGAAAAAGCCAATACGGCGCTTTTCCCTGCCAATTTCGCCCGAATTGCGACGTTAAGCACGTGCGGCCCGCGGGAATGCTGCTGTGGGCTGAATGTAGGCGATTCGGGGCTGCCGCCGCTGCCTTCAAAGGCACATCCGGGCTTGCGCGCAAAAATGCCGCACGGTTTCGTCCGCTCCTTTCTTGCGGAGGGAAAAAGAGTATGGTTTGAACCAGCTTGAAACTGTCGGGATTCCCGTCCCGGCATTGTTCGTTATTCTCGTGGGTACCGTAGCGAGGAACTGGGAGACGATGAGGGCGATGAGAAATTTCCTGGCAAACGCCAAGGTTCCAGCAAGTGCCAAGTTTCTAAGTGCTTGTGCCGCTATCACGTTTTTCGCCGGCGCATCCGCCCATGCCGATCAGCCCAAGAACTGGGAGACAACCTTCCAGGCGCCGGCGACCGACATGATGCGGCAGATCGAGTGGTTCGGGAACTACACAATGTGGTTCATCGTCCCTATCACCATCCTGGTGCTGCTTCTTCTCGCCTATTGCATCGTCAGATTCCGTGCGAGCGCGAACCCGGTTCCGTCCAAGACCAGCCACAACACGCTGATCGAGGTGATCTGGACTGTCGGTCCGGTCGTCATCCTGCTTTGCCTGGCAATTCCCTCGTTCCAACTGCTGACCGCGCAGTACACGCCGCCGGAAGAAGCCAAGCTGACCGTCAAGGCGACCGGCAACCAGTGGAACTGGGACTACGAGTACCAGACCGAGAACACGCTCTCCTTCAACTCCGCGATCCTCCAGGACGGTGATCGGGCCGGCGCCGGCAAGGAGGACCGCAAGGTCTATCCGCGTCTGCTGGCCGTCGACAACGAACTGGTGGTGCCGGTCAACACCATGACCCGCGTGCTCGTCACCGCGACCGACGTGATCCACTCCTTTGCCATGCCGTCGTTCGGCATCAAGATCGACGCCATTCCGGGCCGTACCAACGAGACCTGGTTCAAGGCGGAGAAGGAAGGCATCTTTTACGGTCAGTGCTCGCAGCTCTGCGGCAAGGATCATGCGTTCATGCCGATCGCCATCCGTGTCGTATCCGACGCGCAGTTCAAGACCTGGCTGGCGGCAGCCAAGACCGATCTGCCCGGCGCCAACAAGACGCTGATGGCCGAGGTCGACGGCCAGAACAAGGTAGCGGCCGCCGGCAACTGATGCCGCGGGTTAGCAAGATTTAGGGAACGGAGCGGAACATGGCAGACGCTGCAGCTCACGACGGGCACGACCACAAGCCTTATCACGGCTGGGTCCGCTGGGTTTATTCGACCAATCACAAGGACATCGGCACGCTCTACCTGATCTTCGCGATCATGGCCGGCATCATCGGCGGTGCCTTGTCGGTCGCCATTCGCATGGAGCTGCAGGAGCCCGGCATCCAGATCTTCAGCGGCCTGGCGCAGATGGTCTATGGCATGAACGGTGACGCCGCGATCGACGGCGGCAAGAGCATGTACAATGCCTTCGCCACCGCGCACGCCCTGATCATGATCTTCTTCATGGTCATGCCGGCGCTGATCGGCGGTTTCGCCAACTGGATGGTTCCGATCATGATCGGCGCGCCCGACATGGCGTTCCCGCGCATGAACAACATCTCCTTCTGGCTGCTGCCGCCGGCCTTCATCCTGCTGCTCACCTCGATGTTCGTGCCGAGCGCGCCCGGTGCCTTCGGCGTCGGTGGCGGCTGGACGCTCTATCCGCCGCTGTCGACCTCGGGTCAGCCGGGGCCGGCCATGGATCTGGCGATCCTGTCGATCCACATTGCCGGTGCCTCATCGATCCTCGGCGCCATCAACTTCATCACCACCATCTTCAACATGCGCGCGCCTGGCATGACGCTGCACAAGATGCCGCTGTTTGCCTGGTCGGTGCTGGTCACCGCCTTCCTGCTCCTGCTGTCGCTGCCGGTTTTGGCCGGCGGCATCACCATGCTGCTCACCGACCGCAATTTCGGCACCACCTTCTTTGCGCCAGATGGCGGCGGCGACCCGATCCTGTTCCAGCACCTGTTCTGGTTCTTCGGCCACCCTGAAGTGTACATCCTGATCCTGCCGGGCTTCGGCATCATCAGCCACGTCATCTCGACCTTCTCGCGGAAGCCGGTGTTCGGCTATCTCGGCATGGCCTATGCCATGGTGGCGATCGGAGCCGTCGGCTTCATCGTCTGGGCGCACCACATGTACACGACCGGCCTGTCGCTCGACACGCAGCGCTATTTCGTCTTCGCCACGATGGTCATCGCGGTGCCGACAGGCGTGAAGATCTTCTCCTGGATCGCGACGATGTGGGGCGGGTCGATTTCGTTCAAGACGCCGATGCTGTGGGCGCTGGGCTTCATCTTCCTGTTCACCATCGGCGGCGTCACCGGCGTCCAGCTGGCCAATGCCGGCCTCGACCGCTCGCTGCATGACACCTATTTCGTCATCGCCCACTTCCACTACGTGCTGTCGCTGGGCGCGGTTTTCGCCATCTTCGCCGGCTGGTACTACTGGTTCCCGAAGATGACCGGCTACATGTATTCGCCCGTCATCGCCAACACCCACTTCTGGGTCACCTTCGTCGGCGTGAACCTGATCTTCTTCCCGCAGCACTTCCTCGGTCTCGCCGGCATGCCGCGCCGCACCATCGACTATCCCGATGCGTTTGCCGGCTGGAACTATGTGTCGTCCATCGGCTCTTATATCTCGGCCGTCGGCGTCCTGATCTTCCTCTATGGCGTGTTCGAGGCCTTCCAGAAGAAGCGGATCGCCGGCGCCAACCCATGGGGCGAGGGCGCAACGACGCTCGAATGGCAGCTGCCTTCGCCGCCGCCCTTCCACCAGTGGGAACAGCTGCCGAAGATCAAGTAAGGCGGCTGCCCGCTCGAATACGAAACCGCCGGTCCGCCGGCGGTTTTGGCCAACGGATGATGGACTTAAGTACGCATGGCCCTTGTCGACGACCCATTGATTGACGAAGCGGGCTTTCGCATGTCGGAAGCGACGGCGGGCGATTTCTTCGCGCTGCTGAAGCCGCGCGTCATGTCGCTGGTGGTGTTCACCGCCTTTGTCGGCCTGGTCGCCGCACCCGTGACCATCAACCCTCTGCTGGCGGTGATCGCCATCCTGGCTATTGCGATAGGTGCTGGCGCCTCCGGTGCGCTCAACATGTGGTACGATGCCGACATCGACGCCGTGATGACCAGGACCGCCAGCCGCCCGGTCCCGGCCGGCCGCATCCAGCCGCACGAAGCGCTGACCTTCGGGCTGGTGCTGTCGGTGCTGTCGGTGATGACGCTCGGCGTGCTGGTCAACTGGCTGGCGGCGACGCTGCTGGCCTTCACCATCTTTTTCTACGCCGTCGTTTACACGATGTGGCTGAAGCGCTGGACGCCGCAGAACATCGTCATCGGCGGGGCCGCCGGTGCCATTCCGCCTGTGATCGGCTGGGCCGCGGTGACCGGGACGGTCAGCCTCGAGAGCATTGTCCTGTTCCTGATCATCTTCCTGTGGACGCCGCCGCATTTCTGGGCGCTGGCGCTGTTCAAGTCCGAGGACTACGCCAAGGCCGGCATCCCGATGATGCCGAATGTCGCCGGCCACGCTTCGACCCGCCGCCAGATCTTCGCCTATGCGCTGGTGCTTGCCCCGGTCGGCGTGCTGCCGTGGCTGCTTGGCTACACCACGCCGTTCTATGGCGTGGCCGCCCTGCTGCTGGGAGTCGGTTTTGTCTGGTACGCTTGGAAAGTGCTTGGCATAGCCGACGATGACCGCGTCATGAAACCGGCCAAGGCCCTGTTCGCCTATTCGCTGCTTTATCTCTTCGCCATCTTCGCTGCCTATCTGGCCGACAGCGTTGTCGAACGCGCGCTTGCCATGGGTGGAGCATGACCATGATAGAGGAAAAGCTCGAGACCGTCACGTTGACCGAGCGTCAGAAGAAGGCGCAGCGCAGCCGTTCCATCGCCATCGGCGTGGCGCTGGCGCTGCTGGTGGTCATTTTCTACATCGCGACGATCGTGAAGTTCGGCCACAATCTGGGCACGATGTGATGAGCGTCGAGACGTCCAAAAAAACGGCGGGCAAGAACAGCAACGTCATCGTCGCGGCTGTCTGCCTCGCCTTTTTCACCGGCATGATCGGCATGGCCTATGCCGCGGTGCCGCTCTACAAGATGTTTTGCCAGGCGACCGGCTATGGCGGCACGACGCAACGTGCCGAGAAGCAGTATGCCGGCCGCGTGCTCGACCGCGAGATCACCGTCCGCTTCGATGCCAACATCGCTGGTGTGCCGTGGGAGTTTCAGCCGGTCCAGCGCTCGATGACGATGAAGATCGGCGAGACCGTGCAGGCGCACTATCAGGCGACCAACAAGTTCGACCGTCCCGTGACCGGCCGCGCCACCTTCAACGTGCAGCCTGAACTGGCGGGACCCTATTTCAACAAGGTCGAGTGCTTCTGCTTCACCGACACGACGCTGAAGCCCGGCGAGACGCTGGACATGCCGGTCCTGTTCTACGTGGACCCTGACATCGTCAACGTGCCGGAGCTCAAGGACGTGAAGACGATCACGCTGTCCTACACGATGTTCCCGGTCGAGAAGACCAAGCCGGTCGCCTCCTCTCAGCCGGCCGATGGCAATAGCAAGACAATTTCGAATACCGAAGCAAATCTCGGGGGTTGATATGGCAGACGCGCACGCAAAACCACAGCATGACTATCATCTCGTCGACCCGAGCCCGTGGCCTTTTCTGGGATCGGTAGGCGCACTTGTCACCGCCTTTGGCGGCGTCTGCCTGATGGAGTACCTGAAGGGCGGCTCGTTCCCGATCTTTGGCTTCAACATCGCCAATCCATGGCTGTTCTTCATCGGTCTCGTGATCATCCTCTACACCATGTTCGCCTGGTGGTCGGACACGATCAAGGAAGCGCATGAGGGCCATCACACGCGTGTCGTGTCGCTGCATCTGCGTTACGGCATGATCATGTTCATCGCCTCGGAGGTGATGTTCTTCGTTGCCTGGTTCTGGGCCTATTTCGATGCCAGCCTGTTTCCGAGCGAAGTCCAGCAATATGCCCGCACCGCGTTTACCGGCGGTGTCTGGCCGCCGAAGGGCATGGAGGTTCTCGATCCCTTCCATCTGCCGCTCTACAACACCGTCATCCTGCTGCTGTCGGGCACCACGGTGACCTGGGCGCACCATTCGCTCATCCATGGCGATCGCAAGGGGCTGATCAACGGCCTGGTGCTGACCGTTGGCCTCGGCATGCTGTTCACCATGGTGCAGGCCTACGAGTACATGCACGCTCCGTTCGCCTTCAAGGATTCCATCTATGGCGCCACCTTCTTCATGGCGACCGGCTTCCACGGTTTCCACGTCATCATCGGCACCATCTTCCTGTTGGTCTGCCTGATCCGGGCGATGAAGGGTGATTTCACCCCCAAGCAGCATTTCGGCTTCGAGGCGGCCGCCTGGTACTGGCACTTCGTCGACGTGGTCTGGCTGTTCCTGTTCGCCTCGATCTACGTCTGGGGATCGGTTGGCGCGGTGATCGAGGGCCACTGATCCGCCCTAGGGGATTTTCATTTCTGGAGGCGGCCGCGGCAACGTGGCCGCCTTCTTCTTTTTGGCGCAATGATTGCCGATCCATAGCCTATGCGGCTAACAATTTTCCGGGCCATTTGCGCATTGATGATCGCGGCACTCCCGGCCTTTGCCGGCGAGAAGGTGGACCTGGTGCGTGTCCACAAGGCCGAACGCCGGCTGGAGCTGATCGGCGACGGCAAGGTCCTGCGAAACTACGGCATCGCGCTCGGCGGCGATCCCATCGGGCACAAGCACCAGGAGGGCGATCAACGTACGCCCGAGGGGCGCTATGTCCTCGACTGGCGCAACCCGAACAGCATCGCGCATAAATCGATCCATATTTCGTACCCCAATGCCGACGATGAGGCCGCCGCCAGGGCGCGCAACGTCGACGCGGGCGGCATGATCATGATCCATGGCCAACCGAATGGTTATGGCTGGTGGGGCTGGCTGCTTCAATTGGTCGACTGGACCGATGGCTGCATTGCGGTTACGGACTCCGACATGGACGAAATCTGGACGCTGGTGGCCGATGGCACACCGATCGAAATCGAGCGGTAAGCAATGAGCGATGACGCTTCCACGAGTGAAGACAGGGCGATCTGGCCTCCGATCGACCCGATTTCAGCTGGCCTGCACGGCCGCTGCCCGCGTTGCGGCGAGGGGCGGCTGTTTTCCGGCTTCCTCGCCGTCGGCAAGCGCTGCGTCAATTGCGGCCTCGATTATTCCTACGCTGACGCCGGCGACGGGCCGGCGGTGTTCGTGATCCTGATCATCGGCTTCCTCATTGTCGGCCTGGCGCTCTGGGTAGAAGTCACGCTCAGCCCGCCGCTCTGGCTGCATCTGCTGGTCTGGATCCCGCTCGCTGTGGTGCTGTGCCTGACGGCGCTGCGGCTGATCAAGGGCGTTCTGCTGACGCTGCAATACCGCAACAAAGCGGCCGAGGGCCGGCTGGATCGCGGCGAATGAGCGAGGCTTCCGTTAAGACGGACGGTCGTTCGCGGCCGCGATCGGCATTGCTGCTCGGCCTTGGCCTTGTGCTGTTCCTGATCCTGCTGACGCTCGGCACCTGGCAGGTGCAGCGCCTGTATTGGAAGGAAGGCCTTCTGCAGACCATCGACCAGCGCACTCATTCGGCGCCCTTGCCGTTGGTTGAGGTCGAGAAAGAGTTCGCCGCCACCGGGGATGTCGATTATACGCCTGTCACCGTCACCGGCACGTTCCTGCATCAAGGCGAACGCCATTTCTACGCGACCTGGGAAGGTGACGCCGGCTTCAACGTCTACACGCCGCTGGCGCTCGACGATGGCCGCTTCGTCCTGATCAATCGCGGCTTCGTGCCTTACGATCTGAAGGACGCCGCCAAGCGCGCCAAGGGACAGGTGACAGGCAGGGTGACGGTCACCGGGCTCGCTCGCAACCCCCTGCCGGCGAAGCCGTCGGTGATGCTTCCCGACAACGACGTGGCGAAGAACATCTTCTACTGGAAGGATCGCGACGTGATGGCTGCGAGCGCCGGTCTGCCGGCGGGTGCTGCGCTGGTGCCGATCTTCATCGACGCAGACAAGACTCCAAATCCAGGCGGATTGCCGGTTGGCGGCGTCACCATCATCGACCTGCCGAACAGCCATCTGCAATATGCTGTCACCTGGTACGGGCTTGCCGCAGCGCTCGCCGCCGTGCTCATCCTGCGGCTTCGCCGCCCTGCGAAAGAGGAATGAACGCGGGCGACGCCCCCTTTCTACCGATGCCCTTGACAGGGCAGGGGTGCGCACCTCATTTCGGCTTTGATCAACCGGCCCGGATTTAATGCTTCAGACAACCACCAAACCACCTCTGACGATCCGGCTCTGCCAGCCGCGCGGTTTTTGCGCCGGTGTCGACCGTGCCATCCAGATCGTCGTGCTGGCGCTGAAGAAATATGGCGCGCCGGTCTATGTCCGTCATGAGATCGTGCACAACCGCTACGTCGTCGAGGGGCTGCAAAGCCTTGGCGCCGTCTTCATCGAGGAACTCTCCGAGATCCCGGCCAAACATCGGCAGTCGCCCGTCGTGTTCTCGGCGCATGGCGTGCCGAAATCGGTGCCTGCGGATGCGAAGGCGCGCAATCTCTTCTATCTCGATGCCACCTGCCCGCTGGTGTCGAAGGTCCACAAGCAGGCGATGCGCCATCAGCGGCTCGGCCGCCATGTGCTGTTGATTGGTCACGCCGGACACCCCGAGGTGATCGGCACCATGGGCCAGCTCCCGGACGGAGCGGTGACGCTGATCGAGACCGAAGCCGATGCCGCAAAGCTCTCGCCCGCCGATCCGCAGGCGCTCGGCTTCGTTACCCAGACCACATTGTCGGTCGAGGACACCGCCGGCATCATCCGCGCCTTGCAGGACCGCTTTCCGGCGCTGCAGGCGCCGGCGGCGGAATCGATCTGCTATGCCACCACCAACCGCCAGGAGGCCGTCAAGGACACCGCGCCGGGCGCTGATCTCTATCTGATCGTCGGCGCGCCGAATTCCTCCAATTCGCGACGCCTTGTCGAAGTGGCGGAGCGTGCAGGCGCTACCATGTCGCTTCTCGTGCAGCGCGCCGCCGAGATTCCGTGGAATGACATCGGCAACATTTCGACGCTCGGCCTGTCGGCCGGCGCGTCGGCGCCCGAGATCATCGTCGACGAGATCATCGACGCGTTCCGGCAGCGCTTCGATGTCACGATCGACCTGGCCATCACGGCCACGGAAACCGAGGATTTTCCGGTCATGCGGGTATTGCGCGATGTCGAACTGACGCGGGCCGACATGGCCTTCGTCAATGGAGCCGCGTAAGGCACATGGCGGTCTACACCGACGTTGCGGAAGGCGAACTCGGCGCATTCCTGAAGCACTATCCGGTCGGCGATCTCCTGTCCTACAAGGGCATCGCCGAAGGCACCGAGAACTCGAACTTTCTGCTGCACACCTCGAGCGGCTCCTACATCCTGACGCTCTATGAGAAGCGCGTCGAGAAGGCGGATCTGCCGTTTTTCCTCGGGCTGATGGGCCATCTCGCCAACAAAGGCGTGTCCTGCCCGCTGCCGGTGACCGCGCATGACGGCAGCGTCATCGGCACGCTCGCCGGCCGGCCGGCGGTCATCATCACCTTCCTGGAAGGGCTTTCGTTGCGGCGACCAACGGCGACGCATTGTGCCGAGGTCGGCAAGGCGTTGGCGCAGTTGCATCTGGCCGGCGCCGATTTTTCGATGACGCGTCCGAATGCACTGGCCATCGACGGCTGGCGCAAGCTCTGGGACGCAGCCCGCGACCGCGCCGACGAGGTCGAGCCGGGGCTGGCGGCCGAGGTCGATGCCGACTTCGCCGATTTCGAGCGCGACTGGCCGAAGGACCTTCCCAAAGGTATCATTCACGCCGATCTTTTCCCGGACAACGTCTTCTTCCTCGGCGAAAGGCTCTCCGGTCTGATCGACTTCTATTTCGCCTGCGACGACCTCTATGCCTACGATATCGCCACCTGTCTCAACGCTTGGTGCTTCGAGAAGGATTTTTCCTTCAACCTAACCAAGGGCAAGGCGCTGCTCGCCGGCTACCAGAGCCTCCGGCCCCTGAGCGGCCAGGAAAAGGCTGCGCTGCCGATGCTGGCGCGCGGTTCGGCGTTGCGCTTCATGCTGACCCGGCTGTACGACTGGCTGACCGTTCCCGATGGCGGGCTGGTGATGAAACGCGATCCGACCGAATACATCAGAAGGATGCGGTTCCACCGGGCGATCAAATCTCCTTCGGAATATGGACTGGCCTGATATGGGGTATCATGAGCAAACTGGTTGAGATCTTCACCGACGGCGCCTGCTCGGGCAATCCCGGCCCCGGCGGCTGGGGCGCAATCCTGCGCTTCAACGGCACCACCAAGGAGCTTTCCGGCGGTGAGGCCGAGACGACCAACAACCGCATGGAATTGTTGGCCGCTATTTCGGCGCTGAATGCGCTGAAGGAACCTTGCGTTGTCGACCTTCACACCGACAGCAAATATGTCATGGACGGTATTTCCAAGTGGATCCACGGCTGGAAGAAGAACGGCTGGAAGACCGCCGACAAGAAGCCTGTGAAGAACGGTGAACTCTGGCAGGCGCTCGACGAGGCCAACAAGCGTCACAAGGTCACCTGGAACTGGGTCAAGGGCCATGACGGCCATGTCGAGAACGAGCGCGCCGACGAACTCGCGCGCGAAGGCATGGCGCCGTTCAAGAAAGGCCCGTTCAGGCCTGCAGCTGCGCCAAAGCCTGCTGCGCCGGCCAAACAACCGGCAATCGCGAAAGTGCGGCGCTCGACCCAGAGCTATTGATTCCGAGCGCTGGACGGGTCTCGGGCAGGGGATTTCTATCGTGCCGCTCCTCTACTACGTCACGCATCCCCAGGTTCAGGTCGATGCCAAAGTTCCCGTGCCGGAATGGGGGCTGTCCGACATCGGACGGGCGAGAGCGGTCGCAATGCTCGATCAACCCTGTCGGGTCGATCCGGCGTATCGTGTCGTCGGCTGAACGCAAGGCGATGGAAACCACCGAGATCCTCGCAACGCATCTGCGTCTTGCCATCGAGGTGAGGGAACGGATGCATGAGAACGATCGATCGGCAACGGGCTTTCTGCCGCCGCCGGAGTTCGAGGCTGTCGCGGACCAGTTCTTCGCCAATCCACACGAGAGCGTTCGCGGGTGGGAGCGCGCCATCGATGCCCAGCATCGCACCGTGAGCGAAGTCGAAGTCGTGCTCCGCAGCAATGACGCCGACGACATTGCTTTCGTAGGTCATGGAGGCGTCGGAACGCTGCTGTTGCTGTCTCTCAGTGGCAAGGAAATCAGCCGCCAAGCGGATCAGCCGGCCGGCGGCGGCAATTATTTCGCGTACGATATCGGCGCAGCCCGTGTCGTCCGCGGATGGCGGCTGATCGACGGGCCGGCGCAGCCGTGAAGCTCAGACCAGACCAGATGCGCGTCAGCGACATCGATCTCCCAGACAGGGGATGTCGTCGAGTGTGAAGACGACGCGCATGGTTGTTGTCTGCACTCCCATGATCCGGCTCCCCCGCCAACCCACAGGCGAGAGGTCCTGGGCAGCCGTCGCACGTTTCGGCGATCGCCGCTCTGCAATTTGTGCTCTGTCGTACTTTTGATAGTATGCCGTGTCAGCGAGGGTGACATGTCGGATAGGAGCCGAGTTGATGTTCCGAGGGCCGGCACTGGCTTGCGCCTTCCGGTCGGTGCGGGCTTGATCGACGATGGCGCTCAAGCCCGTCACGAGCGGCGTGTCCTGACCGCCCTGTGCTACGATCTCGTCGGTTCCACCGAGTTGCTCGGACTGCTTGGCATCGAGGATTTCGAGGAACTGATCCTGGCGTTTCAGCTGGCCGCCAAGGAAGCGATAGCATCCTGCTCCGGCACCGTGAGGGTCGAGGTCGGCGATGGCGGCGTCGCAATGTTCCCGGTCGATCTGGGCGCGAAGGATTCGGCATCGCTGGCAATCAGCGCCGGACTTGCAATCGTCAAGGCGTGCAAGCGCCTCGCGGCGGAGAAAGGGAGGAGCGACCTGCATGTAAGGGTCGGCGTGGCGACCTCAATGGCGCTGATCCTGAAGGGCGACACCGCCGCAGCGCAGGACACTGTCACCGGTCCTGCATTTGCGCTGGCAGCCAGGCTGCAGGCAATCGCCAGGTCGGACACCGTCTTCGTCTCCAACGATACGCGCAATCTGACACGCCGCTCACACGTATTCAGCTTCTGTGGCGCTCACCTGATCAAAGGTTTCGCGCAACCCGAGCAGGTCTGGCAGGCGCTGAGCCACAAGCGAAAGGTAGACCGCTTCTTCGCGTTCGGACGCCTCGCCAGCCCCTTGATCGACCGTACGGATGAGGCCAAGCTGATACATCAATGTTGGACCGAAGCCGTTTCGGGACGGGGCCAGGTCATCCTGATCGAGGGCGAAGCCGGCATTGGCAAGTCGCGCATCCTGCACGAGGTGCGTCGGCGAACGCGCTTCCAGCGCGACAAGTTGCTCCTCTTCCAATGTATGCCAGGCGACTCGCGCTCGACGCTGTATCCACTACGGCAGGCGATGCTGGGAAATTTCGACGCCGGCGAGCCTGCATTGACTTCGACGCTTGTGGCCGAGGTGTTCGCCGCGCATGACGTTCACGACGGTGAAGTCGTCGACATCTTTTCTTTTCTGCTGGGCGCGGAAGGCGCAAGTTCCGGATTCCAGGAGATGGATCCGGACGTAATCCGGGAGAAGGCTGACTGGGCCGCGCGCCGAGCGCTACAAGCAATGTGCGCCGGTGGCCCGCTGGTCTTATTCGTTGAAGATATTCACTGGATCGACCTGACGTCGAAGCAGCTGCTCGGCGAGCTTGCAAAGCTGGTTCCCAGTTGTCCTGTGCTCTTGATCGTGACGACAAGGCCTGGATTTGGCGACTGGTTGGACGGAAAAAGCAAACATGTCCTGCTCGCTCCCCTGGAGCATGCGGACACCTTGCAGGCAATCGCGACGATGTGGCCTCAGGGCAAGCGAGCGCTCGCGCCTGAGCCTGAGCTGATAGAGTTGGTCGAGCGCGTAACCGGCGGTGTGCCACTGTTCATCGAAGAGGTTTGCCAATGGATGGCGGAGGATATCGCCAACCGCACGGAGCAGCTGCCACAAGGCGCTTCGCTCGGCCGCGCGTCGGTGTTGGAAACTGTGCTGGATGCCCGGCTGGAGCCTCTCGGCCGCGCCCGCGAGGTAGCGCGAGCGGCCGCCGTCGCCGGCGGCAGGTCCAGCCTGGACTTACTGTCGGCGCTCTTGCCGGAATTTGACCAGGGCACAATCTCCGCGGCGCTCGATGCCTTGGGCGAGGCAGGCTTCGTTCGCGCCAGGCACGCAGGCGTTTCGCTATACGCGTTCCGGCATGCACTCATCCAGGAAACGATCTACAATGGAACGCTGCGGAAGCGGCGGCAGACCCTACATCAGCGTCTCTATGCGGCGGTGAACGGCAACCGCAGCATCGCCAGATGGCTGACGACGGCAGCACTTGCCGACCATGCCGAGCGAGGAGGCCTGCTGGAGGAAGCGATCGGCGAATTCGTCAATGCCGGCATGGAAAGCTCGTCCCGTTCGGCCATGACCGAGGCAAGGCAACTGCTCGAGCACGCCATCGGACTTTGCGAGCAGATTTCCGATCATGACAGACAGGACGCGCTACGGCTCTCGGCAATGGTGGCGCTCGGGCCGATACTGACTGCCGTCGAAGGGCCGAATTCCGAGCACGCCCGCAAGCTCTATGACGACGGCGTAAAGATCGCACGGCGACGGCCGATGGCGGAGCGCGCCAAGTGGTTCCCGATCTATTGGGGTTGGTGGTTCACCGGCTCGATCGTCGATGGCGAGCGGGCGCAGGCCGTTGTCAGCGACCTGACGGAGGTCAATGACCCAGAGATCCAGTTGCAGGCCAGGCACTGCTTGTGGGCGGTCGATTTCAATCGCGGAGACCATAGCGGATGCATAGCTGCGATTGATGCCGGATTGCCGCTCTATGACGTGGGCCAGGGGCACGCGAATGCCACCCGTTTCGGGGGGCATGACGCGCGTGTGTGCGGCTTGGCGCATCGTGCATTGTCGCTGTGGTTCTCGGGGCGTGCAACAAGCGCTCTTCGGTCCATGTCCGAGGCCCGGCGCTGGGCGCAACAGACTGGCCATGTCAGCAGCATCACGCATGCCTGCATCAATGACGCCATGCTCAGTTGCTATCGCCGCGACTTCGCAGCGCTGCGTCACGTGATTGCGGATCTACGACAGCTGACCGCGCGTTATCACCTGCCTTCGCTCGCCGTCTCGGCGCAAATCTTCGAGGGCTGGTGCGATGGCAACGCTGGCCATCTCGAGCAAGGCAAGGACAAGATGCGCGAGGGCCTCGGCCTGCATGGAAAGGTGCAGACGCCGGAGGACGAGCCCGTCTATTGCGGCATGTTGGCGGAACTTCTAGCGCGCTCGGGTGAGACCGACCAGGCGCTCGCGCTGCTTCATTCAGCTGTAGCCGAGGCCGAGGCGGGCGGCAGTTGCTACTGGCTGGCGGAGCTGCACCGGCGAATCGCGCAACTTCTCGTCCTCGTCAAGGCGGAAGCCAGCCAGGCGGCCGCCGCCTTTGAGAGGAGCCTCACCACTGCAGCCGAGCAAAACGCCGTACCCATCCTGATCGGAACCTATGAGACGCTCAGATCATCGAATGTCTCGCCCGAACTGCTCCGTCGCTACAGCGATCGTGTCGAAACGGCAAGGAAGTCAGCCGAGCCTGGCGAACCGCTGATCGTGAACCCCGAACCGGAACTGCGGGCCAGCCGATAGTGGAACAGTATGAGCGCATTGGTCCTCCTGCAGACGAGGCGCTGGCGTATCTGATGTCGATGCGACAAGCGTTGGGCATCACCCGTATCGCGGATATCACCGGCTTGGACCGCGTTGGCATCCCGGTCGTGCAGGCAACGAGGCCGTTCTCGTTTTCAAACGCAGTTGCGCAGGGAAAGGGCGCCAGCCTAGCTCGCGCCGCGATATCGGCCATTTTGGAATCCGCTGAAGGGTTTTTCGCCGAGCGCATCGAATATTTTGACGTCGTCCACGGTTCGGCCAAGTCGCTCGAGATACCCTCCGGGCGATATGAAACTTGGCTGCGAGAGCCTGCACTTGCTGATTGGCGAGACAAGGAAACGGCCTGGGTCTCAGCGGAGAACCTGCTAAGCGGCAGCTGCGAGTTCGTTCCGCTGGAATTGGTGCACACGGCCTATCTCGTACCGCCCAGCCCCTGTGACGGAATTTTCACGCCAACGACAACCGGACTGGCGGCCGCGCTTGATGAAACAGACGCCGTCACGCACGGCATACTGGAATGCGTTGAACGGGATGCGATCGCCCGCGCTCTCAAGACGCATGGCTTTCTGCAACATGAGCGAATCGATCCGGCGACCATCGATGACGCAAGGGTCCTGACGCTGTTGGATGAACTTGCACGAAAAGACATGATCGTCGGCCTTTGGCTCGCGCCGTCGCCTGTCGGCCTGCCAGTGATCTGGTGCCATCTGATGGAAAGCAATCCTCGCGAAACGGCACTCCTCAATCTGCCAGCCGATGGTTCGGCCGCTGCATTCGATCCGGCGGCAGCTGTCGTCCAAGCGATCCATGAGGCGGCGCAGGCAAGGCTTGCGGCGATATCGGGTGCGCGCGATGACATTACCCGGGCGTCTTATCCGAAATATCCGGACTGGCAGCTTATCGCGGCACACCGGCAACTGATCACCGGCGGCCGCAAGGATGTGAGTTTCGCCAGCCAGCCTGCCTATCGAGCGGCGGCCGGCGAGACCTTGTTGCGCAGCCTTCTCACCAGGCTGGAGGAAAGCGGAATTTGCGCTGTGTACCTAGTCCGCCTTAACACCAGCCCTTGGAACCGGCTGTCGGCCGTCAGGATAATTATCCCCCAATTGTACCCGCTGGTGGAGTGACCGGATGCGGCCCTGGCTTCTTTTCGCCGGACCCACGCTATCGCATGCGGAGGCACTGCAGGTGGCCGACGTGATCTGCCTGGGGCCCGCCGTGCAGGGATCGATCATAGCCTCCGTGCAGCGCTACGACCCGGCTGCCATCATCATTATCGACGGCGCCTTCCAAGCTGAGCCGGCAGTGAGGCACAAGGAGATACTGTGGGCGGTCAGCCAGGCCATCCCGGTGATTGGTGCTGGAAGCATGGGAGCCCTGCGAGCCGCCGAGCTTTACCCATACATGCACGGCGTTGGCCTTATCTACCGATGGTACCGCCGCTTTGCTTTCCTGCCTGATGACGCAGTGGCAGTGCTGTATGGTCCGAAGGTGGTGAATTTTTCGCCACTGACCCACGCTTTGGTTGATTTGCGAATGACAGTCCGCGCCGCCTGGAGGCGGAACCTGATCTCCGCCGACTTGTCAGGAAAGCTTGAGAATGCGGCCCGGAACCTCAATTTTCGGGAACGTACGCTGTCGCGAATGGTCCGCGAGGCAACACCGGAAGCCGGTGACCATGATATCGAAGTCTGCCGGCAAATCCTCGCGGGAGCTTTCGTTCAGCAAAAGAAACGCGACGCACTGTCAGCTCTGCAGCTTATACGCGAAAATGCTTTGGTGCCGGCGGAATTGACGAATTTCAAAATGACGATCGCGTTTCTTCAAGATTTGGAGGACGCCGGCTTGGCAATCTGACGACAGCGTTGCTGGTGATACTTGGTGCAATTTACGAAGTACAAGCGTCGTGCTAGTGTCGCGGACTATGAGAGGGGCCGGGCAATTGGACGCGCTCGATGTCGCCGGTCGGGCGATGATGTCGGTCGGAACACGCTTCCTGCTATACCCACAAGCGCCTCACCTTTCCGGGTACGAAAAACCCGAGGCGGTCTGGATTTCAACATCGCCCGGTTTGATCCATCCGGGCCCGGAAGATCATCGCATATACGTGCGTGATCCCGTGCTGGACAAGCAGCCGTACGAGTATCCCTACCTGCCGCCTTTCGTTGGCGCCTGTTTCCCACCAGCCGAACCCGGCTTTGATGGTCATTTCGACAACCTCTCTCCTCAGTCGCGCCAGTTCCTGGCGGCGCATGCGTTCGCGGCTGCGAGCCGGGTGTTGGACATCTGGGAGAGCTACCTGGGTAAGCCGATTGTCTGGTACTTCGCCGAAACATACGAGCGGCTTGAGATCATTCCCTGGGTTGACTGGGAGAATGCACAATCGGGGTTTGGATATCTGGAGCTTGGCCGCGAGCGTGGAGCCGACGGGCGCGGTCATCCGTACGCCCTGAACTTCGACGTGATCGCGCATGAAATGGGTCACGCCGTACTCTTTTCTCTCTTCGGAGTGCCCAAGGAAGGCCTGCAGGACAGCGACTTTGGGCCGTTCCACGAAGCCAACGCCGATCTGATTTCGCTGCTTTCGTTCCTGCATTTCGACAGCGGGATGGATCGATTGTTACGGCACAGCCAGGCAAACCTGCTTGTCCTCAACGAGCTCAACCGCATCGCCGAGCTGACGGGCGACAGCCAGATCCGCATCGCCAGCAACTCGCGCAAGATGTCGGAAGTGACCGAAGAGATTCATGACAGGTCTCGCCCATTCACGGGAGCTGTGTTCGATACCCTGGTCGATCTCTATCACGCCGGCCTGGTGCGACAGGGCCTGGCCGACGAGCGCCTGCTTGGTTTCGACATCAGGCAGGTTAGCGAAGCCGACATGCGGCGCATTTCTAACTTCACGGGCGATGCATTCCGAGCCCGTCCGTTCCTTTTCAAGACCGAGCTAATCAAGGCGCGCGACGATGTCGCGCTGGCGCTCGCGCGCGCATGGGCGCGCCTCGATGCCGATCATCTCACATTCGCGGTCGCAGCCTCCACCATCATCGAAGTGTCCGACCGCATCGGCCCGGCGCTAGCGGCAGGCTTCGAAGAGAACTTCAGATGGCGGGAAATTTTATGAACTGGTGATTGCAACGGAGGGAGTAACAACATGAGCGACGATTTTCACCGACCGACTCTCACTTTTCCCGGCGGCGTATATAACGCCAGCCAAGTAAGGCTCTACGGCATTCCCGGGAGCAGGGGTCTCGTGTTTCCAGGAAGTTCAAAGGCCGTTGGCACAAAAAACACAAGCATTTCTTCAAATATATCTACGGCTGATCCAAAAAAAGATGCGGAAGTAAATGCGAAACTTAAAAAAATGGTAGAAGAATTGAGGGGTAAAGGAAAAGATAAATTATCTGACGAAGAAGTTTTCAAAAAACTTATCACTATACCACCTTTTCCAATGCCTATAGGAATGTCGTATCAAATTGCACTCGACACGCGAAAGTTTGGAAAAATTGCTCTATCAACATTGATAACTCTCGATGAGGCGATGGCGGAAGGAAAATTGCTTTCTTGTGGTATTATTGTTAGTTATTCTTATGAAGGACATTGCTATGATCTACCAAAACCGAAAATTATGTTGATTCCAGCCTTTCCTGAAGAAATTCCACTCGACGATTGCGGCTATGACAAGAAAAATAACCAAGATACGAGTGTCGAGGATAGATACATGCTTTGGATTGTCGACAAACTTGATGAGTGCATTGAATTCGAAACGAACCAGGGGTTCGTCGAACAGATCGTTCTCGATGCCAATCTGCCGGGTAAGCGCTCACCCACGATGTATGCTTCCCGGATGATGATGGGGCATCGCGGGGGAAGACTTGGCGACTCATAGACGCGAGTGCGCGCATGACCTATCGCGGGTTGTCGCCGGCCAGCCCCAGCCCGGCTTGCAGTTGTTGTTGGATAACGCAGGCAGACGGGGCACCTAGTCTAGCGGATCAGCAGCGCCGTGCCCCAAAGCCCGAGTGCGAACACCGTATGTGACACCAGGTTCAGCGCACGGATCAGCATCGGGTTGGGCCGCTTCGAGGCGGCCCAACCGGCGCCCATGCCGGGTGCCAGCAGGAACCAGCCGGCGCCGACGGTGACGATGCCGAGGATGAAGGCCGGCAGGAATGTCGGCGCGGCAAGCCAGCCCGCTCCGGCCAGCACCACCAGGATGATGCCGTAGACGATGCCGACAAAATAGTGAAAGGCCCAACCCAGCGCCTTTTCATGCGCGTACGGTGTGGCATCGCCGATATCGTCGTGGAAGACCTTGTCACGGAGATGCCAGACCCAGCGACCGACCGGCCCCCAGTTCGGCCGTGGCTGGCCGAACGCCTTGTGCAGGAAGATGGCCCAGATATCCATCAGCACGGTGGCGCCGATGCCGATCGCGATAGCGCGCCAGAAGATGTCAAACATCGCCAGGATCCCCCCAAAGCAAGCCATGAACGACAAGCGCCATCGCGGTTGCGGTCCCCGCCCGACGCCGCGCTGAAGTTCAGAGCTGTCCCAGAATATGAGCCGCGCCGGACTCGTCGACACCAGGCTTGGTCTCGACATTGAGCGCGGTGACCTTGCCGTCGTCGACGATCATCGAAAACCGCTTCGAACGCAGCCCCATGCCGCCGGCGGAAAGGTCATTGTCGAGGCCCACCGCCTTGGCGAAATCGCCACTGCCGTCGGCGAGGAACAGGATCTTGCCCTCGCCGCCGGTGAAGCGCGCCCAGGCGCCCATGACATGGACGTCATTGACCGAAACGACGGCGATGGTGTCGACGCCGCGCGCCAGGATGGCGTCATGGTTCTCGAGATAGCCGGGCAAATGGTTGTTGCTGCAGGTCGGTGTGAAGGCGCCGGGAACCCCAAACAGAACGACCTTCTTGCCAGAGAAGATCTCGGTCCCGGTGATCGGCTTGGCGCCGTCGTCGGTCATCGTCTTGAAGGTCACGTCAGGCAGCTTGTCGCCAACGGAAATGGTCATGGATTCCTCGCTTGGGAAAATCGGGAAGGACGTGTCTTTGCGTAGCGAACTCAACGGCTTCCTGCAACCGTTCGGACAGGCTGGATCAAGGGAAAGGCAGAACCCCTTCGACCGCGCCCGCCGAACTCGTCAGCGTGTAGTGAAGCCCGCCATCCGTCGGCGTCGTCGACGGGCGATCGAGGATCGGCACGGTGAAAATCAGCTTGCCGTCCTTTTCGCTGCGGGCCGGGGTGCCGAACATGTAGTCCCGCTCACCGGCAACGAAGAAATCCGCCGCCGCCGGATCGCCGGGAAAGCTCGCCTCGACAATCAGCGTCTCGTGGTCGCCCGGCAGCACATTGATGCCGAAATCGGACCTCGCGGGCGCAGGCAGTGCCGTAAAACTCGCCTTCACCAGCGCGGCGTCCTCGGCATTGTCCGGATCGGAGGCGGGGTCGACCGTCAGCCGCGTCTGCACCGGAATGCAGATCGTTTCGCAGATGCCGAGAAAGATGTCGGCATCGATCACCGCCGGCTGGTTCGGCGTCGCCAGCGTGAACGTCACCGGCAGAGAAACCGGATAGTTGTAGCCTGCCCATTTGCCATAGCCATCGTCATGGCGTTGGGGGGCAGGAAATGCCAGAGCGGCGTCGGCGATGTTGGTGCTGGCTGAAATGTCGAGTTGCGGCGGCACGCCCGCGTCGCCCGGATCGCGCCAGTAGGTCTTCCAGCCGGGCTTGAGCGCTATGTCGAGAACGCCCTGTATGCGGCCGGCATCATCGGCTTTGCCTGATGTCACCAGCCGGACCTTGCCGCCTTCGCTGCTGTACCACGCCGACGAAGAGGCGCCGGCGGGAAGAGCGGTTGCCGATCCGATGGCGGCGCCGAGCAGCAGGATTTTCAAGCTTCGCATGGCGGTGATTTGATCGTCCGTTCGTGGCTACACAATGAATTTCATGGCCTTGCCGGTATCATATTTGCGTGACTTGGAGGGAGGAGAATGTTCGAGCCGGCGCCACAGGCTTTGGTCGAATCCAGCACGGCGCATCTTTTCGGCGCTTTGGAAACGCGTTACGCTCCCTTCATGGACTTGTTGCGCCACAAGAAGACGGTCGCCAGTTGCGGCTTTCTCGACGATCAGTTCCTGATTGCCATGCCCGGCATGAAGGACGACCGTTTCACGCGCTCGGTCATCTATGTCTGCGCGCACTCCGATGAAGGCGCCATGGGCCTGATCATCAACCAGACGCAGCAGATGCTGTTTCCGGACCTGCTCGTGCAACTGGGCATCATGAACGAGCAGGAGGCAATCCGCCTGCCGGCGCAGGCCCGCGATTTCGTCGTGCGCAATGGCGGCCCCGTGGACCGCAGCCGAGGCTTCGTGCTGCATTCGGGAGACTATCGGGTGGAATCGTCGCTGACCGTTTCCGACGACATCTGCCTGACCGCGACCGTCGACATATTGCGCGCCATATCGTCAGGCCGCGGGCCTCGTCATGCGCTGATGGCACTCGGCTATTCCGGCTGGGGCGCCGGCCAGCTGGAGACCGAGATCGCCGAGAATGGCTGGCTGACCTGTCCGGCCAATGCCGAGCTTCTGTTCGACACCGACATCGAGCGCAAATACGACCGGATCCTCGCCTCGATCGGCATCGACCTTGCGCATCTCAGCTTGGCGGCCGGGCACGCGTGAATTCGTCATCCTAGGGCGTAGCAGGAGCGAAGCTCCGTCGCGGAGACCCTAGGATCCATCCGTGACGTTGGCAGATGGATGCAACGGCGCAGAATTCTGCACCGTCGCAACGCTTTGAAGTCATGGCATGGATCCTGGGGTCTGCGCTGCGTCGCTGCGCTCCTTGCTTCGCCCCAGGATGACGAAGCGACGGTCGTTTCAGCTAATTCTTGAGGTATGTTCCAAAGCCCACCTCGCCTGGACGATGCGCGTGAACCCGATCACGCTTGCGTCAGCGGATATTGCTCCTTCAGCGTCTTCAGCACCTGGTCGCCCGGCATTGGCGCGCCGAACATGAAGCTCTGAACATATTCGCAGCCCATCTGGCGCAGTTCCAGCGCGTCGCTCTCGTCCGAAATGCCCTCGGCGACGACGGACAGGCCGAGTTCATGCGCCATGTTGACCATCGATTTCAGCAGCACCGCGCGCTTGGGCGTGTTGTCGTCGACGAAACTCTTGTCGATCTTGATGGTGTCGAAAGGGAAACGCGTCAGATAGGCCAATGAGGAATAACCGGTGCCGAAATCATCCAGCGACAGTCCGATGCCGAGCTGCTTCAGCTTGGTCAGCACATGGGCGGTCTGCTCGGGATTGTCCATGACAAGCGATTCGGTGAGTTCGAGCCGGAAGCAGCGTGGCTTCAGATTGGCCCGAGCGATGACCGAGCGGACGTCGCTGACCAGGTCGCGGCGGATCAACTGGCGGCTGGACAAATTGACCGAGACCGACAGCGGCGCGTCGCCGATCTGCTTTTGCCAGCTGGCGAGATCTTCCGCCGCTTGCTGCATGGCAAACAGGCCGAGCTGCACGATCAGCCCGCAGCTTTCGGCGACCGGGATGAAATCCGCCGGCGGGATCATGCCGCGGCGCGGATGGTCCCAGCGCAGCAGCGCTTCGAAGCCGGCGACGCTGCCATCCTCGAGCCGCACGATCGGCTGGTAGGCGAGCGTGAATTCGCGCCGCTCGATGGCGCGGCGCAGGTCGGATTCGAACTGCAGCCTGTCGGTGCCGACAGTGCGGAAAGCCGGACGGAACGGCTCGATCCTGTCGCCGCCGAAGCGCTTGGCCTGGTGCATGGCAAGCTCGGCGTCCTTGACCATGTCCTCGGCCGACATTTGCGGCGAATTCCAGGTGATCAGTCCGATCGACGCGGTCAGCACGATCTCGCGCTTGGCAAAGGTGATCGGATTGTTGATGGCATGCTTGATGGCATCCGCCACGGCGGCGATGCGGGCCGGGTCCTGTTCGGACAATAGCATCAGCGCGAACTGGTCGCCGGCAAAGCGCGACAGCGAATCCTTCGGCTTGAGCAGCCGGTGCAGGCGACGCGCGATGGTCAAGAGGATGGTGTCGCCGGCCGAGATACCGAGCCCGTCATTGACCTGCTTGAAACGGTCGATGTCGATGACGAAGACGGTCGGCCGCACCTTCTCTTCGGTGCGGGCGATCGAGATGATCGCTTCCAGCCGGTTCATCAACAATTCGCGGTTCGGCAGACCGGTCAGATTGTCGTGAACGGCATCGTGCAGCAGCCTTTCCTCGGACTTTTTCTGCTCGGTCACGTCGACCATGGTGCCGACGCAGCGGATGACCTCGCCGTCGGATCCGATGACAGGGCGCGCGCGCAGCGAAAACCAGTGATAGTGGCCGTCGGCGCCGCGCAGGCGAAAATTCTGCGATACCCGGCCGCGCCGGTGTTCGAGCACCACGTCGAGCGTCGTGCGGAAGGTGTCGCGGTCGTCGGCATGCAGCACCGGCAGCCAGTTGCGCGCCGCGCCGCCAAGGCTGTTCGGTGCCAGTCCGAGCTGGATGCTGACGTCAGGCTTGGTGACGACGCGGTCGCGCAGCACGTCCCAGTCCCACACCGTGTCGCCCGATCCGGCCACCGCCAGCGCCTGCCGCTCGAGGTCGGAGAACAGGCCTTGATGCAGCGCGCCGCCGGCAAAAGCATGCTGCATGACGGTGAAGCCGATCAGAAGGATGATCAGGATCAGGCCGCCGCCCAGGGCCGGCTGGGCGATGTCGTTGTCGAGCATGCCGGTGATCGCCATCCACGATCCGCATAGCCACAACAGCACCATGACCCAACTGGGCACCAGCATGATGGCACGGTCGTAGCCGCGTATGCCGAGGAAGATGATCAGGCCGAGCCCGGTCAGTGCGGTGGCGGCGAAGGACAGCCGTGCAATGCCGGCAGCGACCGCCGGATCGACGATGGCGACGCCGGCGATCAGCACCAGTCCCAGAATCCAGACCAGCGCGCCATAGCTGAAATGGCCGTGCCATCGGTTAAGGTTGAGATAGGCGAACAGGAACACAACGAAGGTTCCCGCCAGCGCCACCTCCGTTCCCGCCCGCCACATCTGCTCATTGCCCGGCGATATCTCGATGATCTTGTTGAGGAAGCCGAAATCGACGCAGATATAGGCCAGCACCGCCCAGGCAAGCGCCGCGGTGGCCGGGAACATCGAGGTTCCCTTGACCACGAAAAGGATGGTCAGGAACAGCGCCAGCAGGCCGGCGATGCCGATGACGATGCCGCGAAACAGCGTGTAGGAATTGACCGAGTCCTTGTAGGATTCGGGATCCCAGAGGTAGACCTGCGGCAGTTTCGGCGAGGCCAGTTCGGCGATGAAGGTGATCACCGTGCCGGGGTTCAGCGTCACCCGGAAAACGTCGGCATCGGGGCTGGTCTGGCGGTCGAGCGCGAAGCCCTCGCTGGGCGTGATGGCGGCGATGCGGGTCGAGCCGAGATCCGGCCAGAAGATGCCGGAATTCACCAGGCGGAAATGCGGTGCGACGATCAGCCGGTCGAGCTGCTGATCGGTGGTGTTGGCGAGCGCGAAAACAGCCCAGTCGCCGGTCGAACGGGCATCATTGGCCTCGACCTCGATGCGCCGCACGATGCCGTCCGGACCCGGCGCGGTCGACACCTGGAAATTCTCGCCCTGGTTGCGGTAGATCTCGACGGCGCCGGAAAGGTCGAGCGCGACGTCGTCGCGGGCGATCTTGATCGGCTCGACGGCGAAGGCCGACGATGCCGCCCACAGCGTCAGGAGTGTCGCGAGGACAATGGCGAACAGCGGCCCGTTGCGCAGGAATTTCGTCAAAAATCAGTCCTTCGTTCCAACGCCCGGTGGATCGTCCGCGATCCGGGCGTAGAGGTAGTGGTCCTGCCAGATGCCGTTGATCCTGAGATAGGATCGCAGAAGTCCTTCGCGCCGGAATCCGGCTTTTTCAAGCACGCGGATCGACCGGATATTGTCGGGAATACAGGCCGCTTCGATCCGGTGCAACCTCAGCGTATCGAAGGCGAAGCGGGCCACCACCTTGACCGCGTCGGTCATCAGGCCGCGGCCGCCGAAGCGCTCGCCGATCCAGTAGCCGACATGGCCGCTCTGTGAGACGCCATGGCGTATGTTGCCGAGCGTGATGCCGCCAGCAAGCTTGCCGCTGCTCCTCTCGAAGATGAAGAAGGCGATCGCGGTTCCTTGCGCATAGTCCTCGCGGTAGCGGCTGATGCGCAGCCGCCACGCGGTGCGGTCGAGTTCATCGGGGGTCCAGCGCGGCTCCCATGGTTCGAGGAAGGCGCGGCTTTCCCCGCGCACCGCTGCCCACTCGCGATAGTCGTTGGTGAACGGCACGCGCAGCGTGACGCGGTCGCCCTTCAGCGCCGGCAGGTCACGGCGAAAGAAAGGGAGCGCGAACATGGCGCTTTGAGCGGCTTAGACGGCGAGCTTACGGGCCGTGGTCTGCGTGCCTGCGAGCGATTCGAGGATCGCCTCGTATGGCGCCAGTGTGCCCACAGGCCCGACAGCGGTGAGCGTCGGCTTGGTCGAGAACAATCGCGACGACAGATCGGTCAGCCGCTCGATCGTCAGCGCCGCCAGCCGTTCCATCAGTTCCTCCTTGGCGATCGGCCGGCCGAACAGAAGCAGTTGCCGTGCGATCTGCGAAGCCCGGCTGGCCGGGCTTTCGGCGGACATGATCAGCCCGGCGCGATATTGGGCGCGCGCGCGGTCGAGTTCTTCCTGCAGGATCTTCTCGCCGGCCTTCTGCAGTTCGTCGATGATGACAGGCACCAGTTCGGCGATGTCGCTTTGGCCGGTCGCGGCATGGACTCCGAAGACGCCGGTGTCGGAAAAGCCCCAATGGAAGGCATAGACAGAATAACACAGGCCACGCTTCTCGCGAACCTCCTGGAACAGACGCGACGACATACCACCGCCGAGGATCATCGACAGCACCTGCGAGGCATAGAAGTCGCGCACATGATAGGCACGCCCCTCGAACCCCAGCACGATCTGCGCGTCCATCAGGTCGCGGTCCTCACGGAAGTCGCCGCCGACATATTGCGCATATTGCGGGATGGTGCTGTCGGCCTTGCTGCGAAAGCTGCCGAGCTGCTTTTCTACCTCGCGCACGAAATTGTCGTGCTTGATGTCGCCGGCAGCGACGATCACCATGCGCTCGGCGCCATACTGCCGCTCGATGAAATCGTGCAGCTGCTTCGAGGTGAAGGATTTGACGGTTTCCGGCGTCCCCAGAATCGAGCGGCCGATGGTCTGGTGGCGAAACGCCGTCTCGGTGAAACGGTCGAAGACGATGTCGTCGGGCGTGTCGTGCGCGGCGCCGATCTCCTGCAGGATCACATGCTGTTCGCGCTCGAGTTCCTGCGGGTCGAATTCGGACTCCTGCAGGATGTCGGCAAGAATGTCGACGGCCAGCGGCACGTCGTCGGAGAGCACCCTGGCATAGTAGGAGGTGGTCTCGACGCTAGTGGCAGCATTGATCTCGCCGCCGACGTCCTCGATCTCCGAGGCGATTTCGAAGGCGCTCCGCCTTTTCGTGCCCTTGAACGCCATGTGCTCGAGCAGATGGGCCATGCCATGCTCGTCGTCACGTTCATTGCGGGCACCCGACTTGACCCAGGCACCAAGGGCAACCGATTCGATGCTTTGAAGGGTTTCGGTGGCGACTGTCAGGCCGTTCGACAGACGGCTTACCTCAACACCCATATGGCTATTACTCCCTAACGCGCCGCCCGCGCGCGGCGGCCGACGTAATCTTCCACCATTTTCAGGTCGGATGGAAGTACCGTGTATTTTTCCTCCGATGTCATCAATCCCCCTAGCCATGCGGGCAGTGCGGGCGACACGCCGCTGGCGGCTTCGACGGCGGCCGGAAACTTTGCCGGGTGCGCGGTGCCCAGCACCACCATCGGCACGGCGCCTGACGCCTTGCCTGCAGCGACATGCACGGCTGCCGCGGTATGCGGATCGAGCAGATAGTTGCTGGCCGCGAGCGTCGAGCGGATGGTAGCTGCGACCTCGTCCATACCAGCGCTGCCGGCATCGAATTCGGACCGCATGCCGGCGATTTCCCGGGCTTCGATGGTGAAGGCGCCGGACTGCTTCAGACCGTCCATGTAGCGCCGCACGTTCGCCGCGTCACGGCCGGAGGCCTCGAACAGCAGGCGTTCGAAATTCGACGACACCTGGATATCCATCGACGGCGACGTGGTCGCAAAGACGCCCTTGGTGCGGTATTCGCCGGTCGAAAAGGTCCGTGCCAGGATGTCGTTGTCATTGGTGGCGATGACCAGCCGATCGATCGGCAAGCCCATCTTCTTGGCGGCGTAGCCGGCGAAGATATCGCCGAAATTGCCGGTCGGCACGGTGAAGGAAACGGGCCTGTCCGGCGCGCCGAGCGACAGCGCCGAGGAGAAATAATAGACGATCTGGGCCATGATGCGGGCCCAGTTGATCGAATTGACGCCCGAAAGCGCCACCCGGTCGCGAAAGCCGTGATCGTTGAACATGTCCTTGAGCAGGCCTTGGCAATCGTCGAAATTGCCTTCGATCGCCAGCGCATGGACGTTTGCAGCCGTCGACGTCGTCATTTGCCGCTGCTGCACCGGCGAGACGCGGCCATGCGGGAAAAGGATGAAGATGTCGGTCCGGCTGCGACCGGCAAAGGCATCGATGGCCGCCCCGCCGGTATCGCCCGACGTGGCGCCGACGATCGTGGCGTGCTGGTCACGTTCGGTAAGCACATGGTCCATCAGCCGGGCCAGAAGCTGCATCGCCACATCCTTGAAGGCGAGCGTCGGCCCGTGGAAGAGTTCCAGGATGAAGGTGTTGGGGCCGGTCTGCACCAGCGGGCAGACGGCCTCGTGGCGGAAGGTGGCATAGGCTTCGCGCACCAGCCGCTCGAAAACGGAGGCCGGAATCTCGTCGCCAAGGAACGGCGACAGCACGCGGATGGCAAGGTCGGGATAGGCAAGGCCGCGCATGGCGCGAATCTCGGCGGCGGAAAACTGTGGCCACTCGCGCGGCACGTAGAGCCCGCCGTCGCGCGCCAGCCCAGCCAGCACGGCGTCGGAAAATCCAAGAACGGGGGCTTCCCCGCGGGTACTCACATATTGCATGTCACAATTCCGTTACTGCCTGGCTTTTTCCGTCCACCGCAAGGTGGTTAATTTCTGCGCTAGCTCAGTCGCATTTTTGCCGCGCGGTTGATATACGTCACCAGCTTTGCGAGAGGGAAGTGCAGTTTCATGGCGTTTCGTACATTCAGTGGTCGCTTTTTGGCGGGTCTTGCGCTCACCGGCTTTATGCTTGCCGCCGCCGGCTGCCAATCGGGCGACAATGGCATCCTGAACCTCGGCATAGGCAAGAAAGATCCAACGGCGCCACCGCCGCCGCAGGATCCCAAGATACTGGCCAGCCAGTTGCAGGCCTATTGTCCCAGGGTGACGGTGCGGGACGGCACGGCTTTCTTCAACACCTATTCCAAGGAAGCTCAGAAACCCAAGCCCAGGATCAAGAAGACCGGCGACGCCGCGCAGGATGCCGCGGCCCAGGCCGAGGCTGACGCCGCGGCTGCAACTCCGCCCGACGAATCGGCCAACATCATCTACCAGGCATCGGTCAGCGACGTGACACGCGACTGCAGCCGTGCCAACGGCCAGCTGACGATGAAGATTGCGGTCGCAGGCAAGATTGTCCCCGGACCGAAGTTTTCTCCAGGCACCATCACCATGCCTATCCGCACGGCTGTGATGCATGGCACCGAGGTCCTCTATTCCCAGCTCCACCAGTATCAGGTCCAGGTCACCGATCCTTCGGTCGCCACGCAGTTCGTCTTCACCGATTCCAGTATTGTCGTGCCCGAGCCGACGGCGCAGGACTACCAAGCCTTTGCCGGCTATGACGAAACCGCACATAAGGCAACGGTCGACAAGCCGAAGAAGACCCGCCGCAAGAGGGCTGCCGCGACGAACTAGGTCTCGGCAGTTGCACGAGGCGTGCGTCGCGGCGCACGCTTCTCAGGCGTCCGACCACTCCGACAGCGCCGCGATCACGCTTTTCAACTCCGCCCAGCGGCGGATCACCGTCTCGGCGCCGGCCTCGGTGAGCGCGTCCGCATGGCCGGGATAGCTGTGGGCAGCTCCGGTGAAGCCGATCACCCGCATCCCTGCCGCCCTTGCGCCGTGGACGCCGTGCACGGAATCCTCGATAACGAAAGTGTTCGCCGGGTTGGCGCTGAGTTTCTCCGCCGCGAACAGGAACACGTCCGGCGCCGGTTTCGTTTTCCCGGTCGGTGTTTCCATCGCCGAAAAAATCCGGTCGGTGAAAAACGGCAAAAGATGCACCTTCTCCAGCATGAATTCGATCCGCTCGGAGCGTGAATTCGAGCAGACACAGCGCGGCACCGTGACCGCGGCGACCGCCTCGCGTACCCCATCGATGGCGCGGACGTCGCTGCGCAATTTGCGGTCGACCAGCTCTTCCGCGCGGTCGATGAGCGAGACCTGGAACGGAATGCTGGATTTCTCCTCGACCCGCATCATGATGTCCTTGAAGGTCAGCCCGGCATAGGTCTCCGCGAGTTCCTCGGCCGATATTTCGTATCCCGCCAAGGTCAACAGCTCCGCCTCGACGCGGGCGGCGATGATTTCGGAATCGACGAGCACGCCGTCGCAATCGAAGATGACAAGGTCTGGCTGGGGCATGGTGATCCGGACAATGGGAGGGCGAGGCGGCCTCGGAAGGCTCAGGCGGCGCGGCATACACCAACAGCGCCCCCTTCGCAAATTCGCCACGCCCGTCCCTTGGCCTTCACGGAATATTTACGCTGATCGGTAACCATAACGGAGAGTAAACAGTAACGCGTGCCCTGGGTGTCAGAATGTCTGCCGTGCGTCTTCTCGACGAGCTATCCCACGCTCCCCAGCAATCCGAATGGCTGGACACGATCCTCAAGGGCGACTGCGTCGCCGCGCTCGACCGGCTGCCCGAAAAGTCGATCGACGTCATCTTCGCCGATCCGCCCTACAATCTGCAACTCGACGGCGACCTGCACCGCCCCGACCAGTCGAAGGTCGACGCCGTCGACGACGACTGGGACCAGTTCGAAAGTTTCGAGGCCTATGACGCCTTCACGCGTGCCTGGCTGCTGGCGGCGCGCCGGGTGCTGAAGCCCAATGGCACCATCTGGGTCATCGGCTCCTATCACAACATCTTCCGGGTCGGCGCCAAGATGCAGGATCTCGGCTTCTGGATCCTCAATGACGTGGTCTGGCGCAAGACCAACCCGATGCCGAATTTCCGCGGCCGCCGCTTCCAGAACGCGCATGAGACGATGATCTGGGCTACGCGCGATCAGAAGGGCAAGGGTTATACCTTCAACTACGAAGCGATGAAGGCGTCCAACGACGACATCCAGATGCGCTCAGACTGGCTGTTTCCGATCTGCACCGGCGGCGAGCGGCTGAAGAACGACAATGGCGACAAGCTGCATCCGACGCAAAAGCCGGAAGCGCTGCTTGCCCGCATCATGATGGCCTCGACCAAGCCGGGCGACATCGTGCTCGACCCCTTCTTCGGCTCCGGCACCACCGGCGCGGTGGCCAAGCGTCTCGGCCGCCATTTCGTCGGCATCGAACGCGAGCAGGCCTATATCGACGCCGCCAACGAGCGCATCGACGCGGTGCGGCCGCTGGAAGAGGCCGACTTGACCGTTCTCACGGGCAAGCGCGCCGAGCCGCGCGTCGCCTTTGTCAGCCTGATCGACACCGGCCTGATGATGCCGGGCGCGACGCTCTACGATGCCAAGAAGCGCTGGGCGGCCAAGGTGCGCGCCGACGGCACGGTGGCGATCGGCGACAGCGCCGGCTCGATCCACAAGATCGGCGCCGAAGTGCAGGGGCTGGATGCCTGCAACGGCTGGACCTTCTGGCATTATGAGCGCAGCGGCGGCCTGACCCCGATCGACGAGCTTCGCCGCATTGCACGGCTTGGCATGGAGCGGGCAGGGGCCTGAACCCCTGCCAATTGCTTCGAATTCCGTTGATTCAAAAGCTCAACGGATCGCTGGAAGCGATTCAAATCACGCCTTGATTCCGAGGCGTTCAAGGTCTGCTTGAAGCGTCTTCGCATCAGTGAACAGCACCGACTGCCAGCCCGCCGCCTTGGCGCCGTCGACATTCTTCTGGCTGTCATCGATGAACAGCGTGGCCGACGGTTCGAGGCCGAATGCGGCGACGTGGTGATCGTAGATGGCGCGGTCGGGTTTGATCTGGCGGATATCGGCCGACACCGTCACGCCGCGTGGACGATTGAGGAAATCGAAGCGCTCGCGGGCCTCGGCCAGCGTGTCGCTGGCGAAATTGGTCAGCATGGTCACGTCGTGGCCGCTCTCGATCAGACCGACCATGATGGCGACGCTGTCGTCATAGGCATGTGGCACCATCTCGTGCCAGTGGCGGCGGAAACTGCGGATGTTTTCCGCGTGATCGGGATGGTCCGCGATCAGCAGCGCCTCAGCCTCTTCCCATGTGCGGCCGCGATCCTGCTCGATGTTCCAGTCATGCGTGCAGACATTGTCGAAGAACCACTTCCTCTCTTCGGCATCCGGAATGAGGCGGCTGAACGGAATGTTGGGATCGTAGTGGATCAGCACTCTGCCGATGTCGAAAACGATGTGGCGTATTTCAGTCATGGGCCCTCTTTGCACTGTGTGGCGACGGCTTTTTCGTCGCGCCGGGTATCGCAGCCTCGATTGCCTTTTTCATGACAGTCGGCAGCGCCTCGCCGGAAATCTCGTGAGCGAGCGACCAGAAATGCCCGTCGGGCGCATCACCTTTGATGTGAGCGTGAAAGACTTCGAGTTGGAGAGCGAAATGCGTGAAGACATGCGCTATGCGGCCCGCATGCCGCCAGCCGGCGGGAAAGGGCGCGGCCGCTTCCGTGGTTGCCCCATCGATCCGCGCGGTCCAGCCCGTCGTCGGCACCTCGGTCATGCCGCCGAGCAAGCCCTTCTCCGCCCGTTTGCGCAGAAGGATCGCGCCGTCGGCCCGCACGGCGACAAAGGCAGCGCCGTGCCGCTGCGGCTTGTCGGCCTTGGGCAGGCGCACCGGGAAGCGCTCGGGATCGCCTGAAAGGACGGCGTCGCAGTCTTCGCGCAGCGGGCACAGCATGCAGCGTGGCCGGCGTGGCGTGCAGATGGTGGCGCCGAGATCCATCATCGCCTGGGCGAAGTCGCCGGGCCTTGTCCCAGGCACCATGCGCTCGACATGGGCGCGGATCTCGGGCTTGGCTTCGCTGAGCGGGGTTGTGATCGAAAACAGCCGGGAGATGACGCGTTCGACATTGCCGTCGACAACCGCGGCGGGACGGTCGAAGGCAATCGCCGTGATGGCCGCCGACGTATAGGCGCCGATGCCGGGCAGTTCTCTCAAACCAATCTCCGTGTCGGGAAACCGGCCGCCACGCGCGGCCACAAGATCGGCACAGGCCTTGAGATTGCGGGCGCGGGAGTAGTAGCCGAGCCCGGCCCAGGCCTTCATCACGTCCTCGGTGGGCGCCGCGGCCAGCGCCTCGACATTGGGCCATTTCTCGACGAAAACCCGGAAATAAGCCTTCACCGCTTCGACGGTGGTCTGCTGCAGCATGACCTCGGAGAGCCAGATGCGGTAGGGATCAGGTCGCACGCCGCGCGCATGCTCAATTGGTGTGATGCGCCACGGCAACTCACGGTGATGCACATCGTACCAGCCGAGCAGGCGGGATGCGATATCGTCGCTGACACCGGATGCAGCTGTGCTGCTATCTCTGGATGCAGCTGTGCTGCTATCTCTGGATGCAGCTGTGCTGCTATCTCTGGATGCAGCTGTGCTGCTATCTCTGGATGCAGCTGTGCTGCTATCTCTGGATGCAGCTGTGCTGCTATCTTCGGAAGCGGTCTTGCGGGACTGGTCTGCTGATGCCATTGATCTTGTATTGGCCTGGCCGGTATCTGCTGGGTCGTCGCTGGAGGACGTACATGGCAGGGAGAACGCCCTACGGCAATCCCGTCCCGGTCAGCGATCTCGCGACCAGGATTCTCGATCCGGTGCTGCGCAAGCGGGCCGGTATTTCGATCGGCCTCGTCCAGTCATGGGACGAGATCGCCGGCCCACGGCTGGCCAGCCACTCGCGCCCCGAAAAAATCCAGTGGCCGCGCCGTATGCATGAGGACGATCCGTTCGAGCCGGCCGTACTGGTCATTGCCTGCGAAGGCATGGCGGCACTGCATCTGCAGCATGAGACGGGCGAGATCATCAACCGGGTCAACGCCTTCCTCGGTTTCACCGCCATCAACCGTATCAGGATCCTGCAGAAGCCGGTGACAGCCGACAAAGGAAGGCGCAAACCGGCCCTGAGACCGCTGACGGCGGCTGAGAAGACGAAGTTGTCGGGAACTGTCGGCTTGGTCGATAATGATGGACTGCGCGCCTCGCTGGAGAAACTTGGCGCGACCATTATTGGGGAGAGAAAATCATAGACGTCTCGAAGAAAGTCATGGATTCGTCGTCAATATCTCGCATTCGTGATCGCCCTTGTCAGGTTTCGCGATTGGATTGGGGATCGAGATGCCTTAATTCGCGCCAACTCTCGCCTTTTCGTGCCTTTGCATTGCAAAATCCAACCCTTGTCAGGTGATTCGTATGAACCGTCCCCCGTTTGGCCAAAGCTTGTCTCGCAGAAACCTCCTGTCTTCGCTGGCCGCCATTCCTGCGGTGGCCCTGCTCGCCGCCTGCAGCGACTCTGGCGAGGAGGCGAAGGCCGCGGATGTGAAGCCTGCGGCACCGGCCGCCCCCGCGAAGCCGGCCACGCCGGCCGCTGCTACCGTGCCTGAGGCCCAGGGCACCGTGGATGTGGCGGAACTGATGAAGCCGGGTGCGCTGCCCGACAAGCAGCTTGGCAAGGACGACGCCAAGGTCACCATCGTCGAATACGCCTCGATGACCTGCCCACACTGCGCGCATTTCGCCGAGACCACCTTTCCGGACCTGAAGACCAAGTACATCGACACCGGCAAGGTCCGCTACATCCTGCGCGAATTCCCGTTCGATCCGAGCGCCGAAGCCGGTTTTATGCTGGCGCGCTGCGCCAAGGATAACTATTACCCCATGGTCGACGTCCTGTTCAGGCAGCAGGCGAACTGGGTTGGCGTCCAGAATACCAAGGATGCGCTGCTGCAAATCTCGAAGCTCGCCGGTTTTACACAGGAGTCGTTCGAGGCCTGCTTGACGGATCAGAAACTTCTGGACGATGTGAGATCGGTCCAAAAGCGCGGCGCCAATGAATTCAAGGTCGACTCGACACCGACCTTCTTCATCAACGGTAAGACCTACAAGGGGGCGATGTCGATTGAGGAAATGTCGGCCATCATCGACCCTCTGCTCTGACGTCCAGTCAGCCCTGAGGCGGCGGCGCTTCGGCGTGCGCGGCTTCTTGTCGTGCCGCGAATTCCTTTCGCAAAACCACGGAGATCCGCTTAGTGGGCGGCGCGAATGAAGTTTTCGCGCCTTCGCCTCCTCGGTTTCAAGTCCTTCGTCGAGCCCGGCGAGTTCGTCATCGAACGCGGCCTGACCGGCATTGTCGGGCCGAACGGCTGCGGCAAGTCGAACCTGGTCGAGGCGCTGCGCTGGGTGATGGGCGAAAGCTCCTACAAGAACATGCGCGCGTCCGGCATGGACGACGTCATCTTTTCCGGCTCGGGCACTCGGCCCGCCCGCAACACCGCCGAAGTCACGCTTTTCCTCGACAACAGTGACCGCTCGGCGCCCGCTGCCTTCAACGATGCGGATGAACTGCAGGTGTCGCGCCGCATCGAGCGCGAGGCAGGCTCGCTCTACCGCATCAACGGCAAGGAAGCGCGCGCCAAGGACGTGCAGCTTCTGTTCGCCGACCAGTCGACCGGCGCGCGTTCGCCGTCGATGGTCGGCCAGGGCCGCATCGGCGAACTTATCCAGGCCAAGCCGCAGGCACGCCGCGCGCTGCTCGAA
Source organism: Mesorhizobium sp. M7A.F.Ca.US.008.03.1.1 (assembly GCF_003997495.1). Classification (GTDB taxonomy): domain Bacteria; phylum Pseudomonadota; class Alphaproteobacteria; order Rhizobiales; family Rhizobiaceae; genus Mesorhizobium. The sequence continues at coordinate 103,408 of NZ_RZRU01000004.1, forward strand.
GAGGCGGCAGGCATTTCCGGCCTGCACACCCGCCGCCACGAGGCAGAACTGCGGCTGAAGGCGGCCGAGCAGAACCTCGAACGACTGGACGACGTCGTCGGAGAGTTGGAAAGCCAGATCGAAAGCCTGAAGCGCCAGGCGCGCCAGGCCTCGCGCTTCAAGAACCTGTCGGCCGATATCCGCAAGGCCGAAGCAACGCTCTTGCACCTGCGCTGGACGCTGGCCAAGACCCAGGAAGGCGAGGCGCGTTCGGCGCTGGCGGTTGCAACAGCCCTTGTCGGCGACCGCGCCGCAGCCCAGATGGCCGCCGCCAGGGAGCAAGGCATCGGCGCTCATAGGCTGCCGGACCTGCGCGACGCGGAAGCAGCCGCCGCCGCTGCCTTCCAGCGCCTGTCGATCGCCAAGTCGCAGATCGAAGAGGAAGCCGGCCGCATCCGCGCTCGCCAGAGCGAACTCGAGCGCCGGCTGCAACAGCTCGACGGCGATATCGCGCGTGAAGAGCGCATGGTGCGCGACAATGCGGACATTCTAGAGCGCCTGCGCACCGAAGAGGCGGCCCTCAATTCGGAAAATGCTGGTGCCGCCGAGCGCGAGGCCACGACCCGCGCTGCTTTCGAACAGGCTGCATCGACGCTTTCAAAAAGCGAAGCCAAACTCGCCGCGCTGACCGCGGAACGGGCAGAGGCTGCCGCCTCGCGCAACCAGATCGAGCGGACGCTGCGCGACACCGCAGAGCGCCGCGACCGTTTCGCGCGTCAGCTTGCCGATGTCGACCGGGAATTGTCGGAGATACTCTCCAAGGTCGCTGGCCTGCCCGATCCGGCCGAGAAGCGCGTGCTGGTCGAACAAGCCATGGCGCTGCTGGAGGAGGCCGAGGCTGCCGTGTCCGAGGCCGAGCAGTCGGTCATCGATGCCCGCGCTACCGAAAGCGCTGCTCGGCCACCGCTTCAGGATGCCAGGGCCGAGCTGGCACGGATCGAAACCGAAGCGCGCACGCTGGCTAAAATCCTGAATGCCGCCAGCGGCGATCTCTTCCCGGCCGTGCTGGAACAGATCAGCGTCGATCGCGGTTTCGAAACGGCGCTGGGTGCGGCCCTTGGCGAAGACCTCGACGTGCCGCTCGACCGCAGCGCGCCGGTGCATTGGGGCGAAAGCGCGATCCAGCCCGGCGACGCGGCTTTGCCGGAGGGCGTCAAAAGCCTGGCCAGCTTGGTCCACGCGCCGGCACAGCTCGCCCGCCGCCTGGCGCAGATCGGTATCGTCGATGTCGTCGGCGACGGCCGCCGGTTGCAGCCGCTGCTTGCTCCCGGCCAGCGGCTGGTCAGCCGCGAGGGCGCGCTCTGGCGCTGGGATGGCTTTACCGCCAGCGCCGACGCACCGACCGCCGCGGCACAAAGGCTGGCGCAGAAGAACCGGCTGGCTGAGCTCGATGCCGAGGCGATACAGGCGACGCTCGTCCTGCGCCAGGCCGAAGAGGCGCTGGGAGAGGCCGAACAGGCACTTCGCCTGGCAAGCGAGGCCGAGCGCAACACGCGTCAGGCCGGTCGTGACGCACAGCATCGGCTGGACGCTGCCCGCAATGCGCTGGCCGAGGCCGAGAGGGCCGGCGGCGAATTGCAGAGCCGGCGGGCTGCACTCGACGAAGCCCGCGCGCGCATCGTCGACAGCCATGAGGAAACCTCGGCGGCCTTGGCCGAGGCGGAAATGCTGCTGCAGGACGCGCCCGATCTTGGCGATCTGCAATTGCAGCTCGAACAGTCCTCGGCCAATGTCGCCCGCGACCGTGCCGCGCTTGCCGATGCGCGTGCGGTGCACGAGGGGCTGCGGCGCGAAGCCGAGGCGCGCGCGCGCCGGCTCGATGCCATTGGCGCCGAGCGCAGCAACTGGCTGGAGCGCGCCGAAAACGCCTCGACGCAGATCGCATCGCTTGGCGAACGCAAGGCCGAAGCCGAGGCCGAACGCGAGCGGTTGGCCGATGCTCCCGATGAAATCGACGCCAAGCGGCGTGCCTTGCTGTCGCAACTCACCGAGGCCGAGACCTTGCGCAAGGCGGCGGCCGACCGTCTGCAGGAAGCGGAGAACCGGCAATCCGAACTGGACAAGGCCGCCACCGGCGCCATCCAGTTCCTGGCCGAGGCGCGCGAGACCCGCGTTCGCGCCGAAGAGCGGCTGACCGCGGCCGACGAACGCCGGCTGGAGGTCGAGGCGCGCATCCAGGAGACGCTGAACACACCACCGCATCTGGTTATTCGCCATACCGGTCTTGAGGCTGACAGCCCGATCCCTGAGATGGCCGAGATCGAGCGTCAGCTGGATCGGCTGAAGATCGAGCGCGAACGGCTCGGCGCCGTCAATCTACGCGCCGAGGAGGAGCAGAAGGAGCTATCCGACCGGCTGGAGGCGATCGTCTCCGAGCGCGAGGACATCATCGAGGCGATCCGCAAGCTCAGGCAGGCGATCCAGAGCCTAAACCGCGAAGGCCGTGAGCGTTTGCTGGCCGCCTTCGACGTCGTCAACGGCCATTTCCAGCGGCTGTTCTCGCATCTGTTCGGCGGCGGCACGGCGGAATTGCAGCTGATCGAGTCTGACGATCCGCTCGAGGCCGGCCTCGAAATCCTGGCCCGCCCGCCCGGCAAGAAGCCGCAGACCATGACGCTGCTGTCGGGCGGCGAGCAGGCGTTGACGGCGATGTCGCTGATCTTCGCGGTGTTCCTGACCAACCCGGCGCCGATCTGCGTGCTCGACGAAGTCGACGCGCCGCTCGACGACCACAATGTCGAGCGCTTCTGCAACCTCATGGACGAAATGGCCGCCACCACCGAGACGCGCTTCGTCATCATCACCCACAACCCGATCACCATGGCGCGCATGAACCGGCTGTTCGGCGTGACCATGGCCGAACAGGGCGTCAGCCAACTGGTGTCGGTCGACCTGCAGGCGGCCGAAGCGATGCGCGAGGCAAGCTGATCCGGTTCGCTTGGCTGCGAAGTGGTTGCTGTGTGCAATTCAGAAAAGATGTGGAGACAGTTTTCCGCTCGACAAACAAAAAGTCAGAGCGGAGGACTGCGTTTGTGCGAATGATGTTTGGCCGAGGACCAGACGAAATAGAGGGAGCCCAGTTTCAGCACAGGCACCCTGCGATCCCGCTCGCGATCACGCAGTTCGCGATAGGTCTTCACCTTCAGTGTGCCCGCCGGCAATCTGATTCGCAAAGCCATGATGCATAGAGCTTACGTGCTTTCTCCAGTCGATGGGAGGTTCATTTCAAGCTCCTCGTCGGTATTCGATCTCTTGGAGGGTCAATCAGGAATTGTACTGGGCCACCAGGTGACGAAATATTTGCCGAACTGCCAGACTGGGACTTCGCCCTTGTGCTCGCGCCGCCGCAACTCATGACGTTGCTTGACCTTCAACACACCGCGCGGAAACCTGATCTTGGTCGTCATCGGCCCTCAATACTGATGGCGCGCTTCCTGGGTGCCGCGCCCGAAGCTTCATCTGTCCGGCCAAGTCAGAAAAAAACGCCCACTCTCGGATCGGATCGTTGCAATCCGATTTCGCCAAGTCAATGGAGCCAAGGGCGAACTCCTGTGGCTATCGGCGCGGTGCACATCAGGCTTGAGAGCAGGCTCAGCCTCTGTGCCGCAAGATCCAGTTCACACATATCGCGGTCGCCAGACCGCATGCGATGCCGGCGCAATCGGCAACCCAGTCGAGCACATCCAGATCGCGCCGTATCAGCGCCGTGCCCTGGAGGACCTCGATCGCCGCTCCAACCATGGCGAGGAAGACGATCAGCCTCACCTTGCGATCGGGCCAGCCGAGCCCTCCAAGGAAAGTCATGACGGCAAAGGCGCTGGCATGGTTCAGCTTGTCGTACCGGAAACCGATATCGATCCCGTACTCCTTAAGTCGGGGTATAGGCAGCAGTGCAAGGACAAGAACAGCGACAAGCGTGCCGAAAAAAGCGATCCGTTCGGCGGCTGGATAAAATCTCATTCTGCTCCAATCTTTGCTTGGCCGCCGGGAGGGTCGAGGCTGAAACTCGGGTCGACGGTGTTGTATTTCAAAGCCGCAGTTTTTGCTTGAGCCTTTTCAGCCAGGTCTGTTCCGCTTCATCCTGGTCTTGATGCGCCGGGACATAGCGCGGCCGTATCTTTTTTCCTTTGATGTAGAATGGCTTTTCGACTTCTCCAACCAGGTTGACGAAAAGCCGGGATTTGTTGGTGGGTTGGCGGACTGTGACGCCGTGGACCGATTCAATCGAATTGATGAACAATACCAACAGGTTCCTGTCGTACTTAACGGTTTCAACGCACTCCAAGTGGCTATCGTCGACATAGGCATCATTAAACAGCGCGGTTTTGTCTTCCAGGGTGACATACCTGGATTTAAAACGACTGATTGTCAGGTCCCCACCAACGGCGTCGTAGTCTGCCGGTCTCATATAAAACAGGCCAGAAAATAGTTTGTCGCCATAATCGACGTGGCTTGTCCGTACCGAACCAGCATTGGTTACCGGCGTGTTCCCGCTGAGCATGGCATCCATCAGGATATCATGGGTGCCATACGTGTCACTAAACCGGACACCCGCTTTCAGACTCTTGAGCTGTTCATACGTCGGGTAATAATCCGGATACTGCCTGTGAACATCGTCGTAGAAAAGGTCGGCGATTTCATCGAAAAATGCCTGAGATGCATGGTACGCGATAAAATCGCGCCATACTTGCGGCACGGCTTCGTTCGACCGAACTCGGTGAGCCTCATAATCCCACCTGGTGTTGTTGTTGCGGGTATCGACCCCGAGCGTTTCCGGAGTGGGGAACGTGTCGGCTAGTTTCTGGTAGAGATTTTCGGGAAGTGCGTCGCGCAGGATGATGTGTGGAAACGGCTCTGATCGTACGTCGGTCCTGGTGGCACGCTGAAGGACTGAGAGCTGATTTGACATCGATGGTACCCCAGATCGGGTTGTCTGAGTTTGGGCTCAGAGAGGATCGTGTTCAGCCTGTTCGGGATGCCGCCTTTCAACGGATCCCTGTCTGCGTCTCGTTCAAAGATTGGAGCGTTGAAAAGGGCTCCGCATGGGCTTTTACCATTTCGCTCATTAGAATATCCGCGCCAGTCATCAGGGGGACCAGTGTTTCCGCAAATGTGTATGTTTTGATGCCGTAAAGCCACTTCAGGTAAAGAAGGGCAGCTGATGTGCCCGAGACGCAGCCAACGATGTTCATCCGGGATACGACAAGTTCTATCGGATATATGTGTGGAAGATTTGCTTCCATGATCCTGGTGCCGGCGTCGGCCGTAACATTGCCGACCGTATCCAGCAATTCGGGAAAGAAGGGCGTGCTTATTCTGGGATGTTCCTTCCAGATGACGTCGTATCCCCTCTCGACGATCTGCTCCGCAATGTGCCGATAGATCGCCGCCTCCTGCGCGTGCGACATTATGCCATTTCGTGACAATGCCTGCCCTAGCAGCAGTATCCGTGGGTTGGCTGACACACGGCAAGGTTCATTGCCGCCGGAAAGCGAACCCCTGCAAGCTTCATCTATTACATCGCGCATCAGTGAAGCGCCGACCTGGAATCTTGGTACGTTCTCCAGAGCATCATGAATGGGGATTTCGTGAAGCAAAGAATAAAACTTTGTCACCCGTCTCAGATGGTGTCTTTCTATCTTGTCGGCCGCCTTCCTCAACCGGAACGCCGGTGAAATTGTAGAGAGTCCTGCAATCAAGGCTCCGGTGATGCGCCGTCGAAACCTGGTGCCTGGCGGCCGTGACATGGTCGACATTTCGAATGGAAGGTATGACGTCAAGCCATCCTCATACAAAACGATCTCGGCTTCTGGGTATGAGTCCAGCAGTATTTTTTCCGATGGCCGGTTAACGAAGCAGGCCCAGATCTCAACTTCGGAACTCGCGTCGAGACCAATTGTGTCTCGGATCAGACGATGGATCCGGAAAATTTGCAGCTGCCCATATTTACGCTCGGACGTCAGAAGGTCGTATGCCCATATGATCCGTTTCCAGGTCCATACTGTAGACGCAAGTTCAGCAAGACCGGTCTTGAAATGCTCGGAAACGCCGGCCGTTTCATAAAGCAGGAGATAGTCCTCATGCTCCTGATCCGCCTGGGAGCTTCCATCCATTGTTGATTGGCGAAGTGAGGCAACCAGGCTGAGCAATTGCCAGCTGCCAAAGACGCAGCATATTCGAGGTGGCAATTTAAGAACTCCAGATCGGATTGAAATAACGCAGCATGTCCCGCGATCTCAAAATTGCTTCATGTCCGACACGCCATGTGCGGGCGTCTCAGCCGCTTCATAGTATTGCCTATCGCGTCAACAGGAAATATCTTGCAGATGTCGAGTCTAACGTCCAAGATAGGCTGGAGTTCCGCACAATAGGCAGGCGAATTCACTTCAACTGAGCGGCGGAGACCTGTTGGGATCCGGCAAAAACACCCGGTGCGGCAGACCGCTCATGCGGGTCGTCTTGCCGCGTCGGTTCCCTATCGGCACCAAGAGCACGAATTCTCCCGGTTTTCGGGAAGGTCGTTGCCCGGGAAAGCGGGTTTCGCTTCCCCAGTCAAAAGTAAGCTCCAGCCATGAACCGGAGCTTGATGATGACAGAGGCAGAAACCAGAATGTTTCACAGGCTTGATGTGCCGGCCGGTCCGGTGCGGCGGCCCGGAATCCCGGCCGACCTGCAAGGCATGGCGCGTGTGGCCGCACCTGCGCATCATGCCCCATGCGAAGCCCGCACTGCTCCTCGAATGCCCTTGATGCCGACGCTTCGGCGCAACTTTCCCGGTGAGCAGGCGAAGGGCGGCGCCGGAAATGCGCCGTTCGTCGGAGGGGTCGCCGGTGATCAGGCGGCGAGCCAGGCCCGTGTGAAATCCTGCTCATAGGCCTGATGCATCTGGTAGCCCATCAAGGCAGGTTTCATATGGCAGAACAGCTTTCGCCAGTACGGCTGAACGATGATGCCGGAATCCTGCAGCATGACCTGCAGTTCCTTCATCACCGCACGGCGCTGCTTCGGATCGGCGATGGCGTTGGCCTTGTGGACCTTGGCATCGAAGTCGGGATCGGCGAACCCTGTCTCGTTCCATGCCGAACCGGTCTGATAGGCAAGCGCATAGGTCTGGATGCCCAGCGGTCGGGCGTTCCAATTGGTCGTCGCGAAGGGATACTTCGTCCAGTCGTTCCAGAACGCCGATTCCGGGATGACGGTGCGTTTCACCTTGAAGCCGGCGTCGCGCATCTGCTGGGCGACGGCATCGGAGCTTTCCTTGCGGTAATCGGCTTCGACCGAGATCAGGTCAAACTCGAAATCGAGCTGGCCGGCTTCCTCGAGCAATGCCCTGGCCCGGGCCGGATCACGTTTGATCGGCGGCAGGTCGGCGTGTTCGGGATGCATCGGTCCGACATGGTCGTTCTGCGCGACGATACCCATGCCGTCGGCGCCCAGTTGCAGCACCGTTTCGTTGTCGACCGCAAGCTGTATGGCGTTGCGCACGCGCTTGTCGTCATAGGGTTTGGCGTTGACGTTGCAGCGCGAGACCAGGGTGGCGGCGGTGATGATCTCGCTTTTCTTCAGGCCCAGCCTGTCGAGCATGGCGACGTCATAGGACTGCGTCTGGCCGTTCAGGTCGATCTCACCGGATTCGAAGGCGGAGACGGTGGCGGCCGAGTCGGTGCCGTAGTCGGTCCAGTCGATGCCGTCGAGGAACACCTCGCCGCCCCACCACGACCCGTCCGGCCGCTTGCGCACCGAGGCAGCAACGCCGACATCGAGTCTTTCAAGCTCGAACGGACCTGTGGAAACGGGGTTGGCCGACAGTGGCGCTGCCTTCGGATTGAATGTGTGGTGGACGATCAATGCCGGGTAGTCGGTCATCGCCGGGATGATGGTGATGTCGGGCTGCGACAGTTTCAGGACCACGGTGTGGTCATCGCGAACTTCGATGGCACCAGTGCGCGCCACCGTGGTGTCGGGATCGATCAGGGCGGTCATGCGCCCCGCCATCGAGTTGCCGGCGGCATCCTTCTCGCACCAGCGCGTGATGTTGAAGGCGACATCCGTGGCGGTGAAATCGTCGCCGTTCGACCATTTCACCCCCGGGCGCACCTTGAGCACATATTCCGTGGCGTTCGCATTGATCTCCCAGCTCTGCAGCAGCACCGGCTCGAAGGTGAAATCCGGCTTCCAGCGCACCAGCGGTTCGAGAAACTGCATCGCGATGTTGCCCATTTGCGATACCTTGAACTTGCGTGGGTCATCCAGCTCCATCACCTGCATGGCAACACGCAGCACGCCGCCCTTCCTGGGTTGGGCGGCTTCCTCGGCCCGCGCCGGGACCGGCTGACCGATGAGCCCATAGGCAATCGCCGTGCTGGCGCCGAAGGCGCTGGCCAGCGCCAGGAACTCGCGGCGGCCAAGTGCGCCGCTCTTCGCGCCTTCCGCAAATGTGCCGATCGCCGGATGAAGAGGTTTGGATGTCATATCGGTTCTCCCATTGTTGATTTTACGCCCAAATTCGGTGGAATGCCCTTGCCGCGTCGTTGCTGGGCGCTGTTTTCTACAGGACGCAGCCGATGGCGGCGGGGCCGCGACGGCGAGAGGAAGGCAAGATGAATCTTCTGACGGCGATGCGGGTGTTCGATCGGGTCTGCCTGCTGGGCAGCCTGTCGGCGGCGTCGCGCGATCTCAACATGTCGACGACGGCCGTCAGCCGCACCATCAAGGAACTGGAAGACGACCTCGGCGTCCGGCTCATCAATCGCACCACAAGGCGCCTCAGCCTCACCGAGGCGGGCCGCGACTATGCTCCGCGTGCCCGCAGCCTGCTCGACGACATTTCCGAACTGCAGGATTCGACGCGCGGCCTGCACAAGGAGACGCGCGGTCTGATCCGGGTTTCCTGCTCCAACGTTCTGGGCCACACCCGCATAACCAAGCTGGTGCCGAAATTCCTCGAAGAGAACCCGCTCACCACGATCGAGTTCGACCTCACCGCGCGTTATGTCGTCGGCATTGTCGAGGAAGGCTACGATGTCGCCATCCGCTTCGGCGGTCAGTCGGATTCCGCCTTGATTGCCCGCCGGCTTGGTGAGGTCCGCAACTATGTCTGCGCCACGCCCGATTATTGGGACGCAAACGGCCGCCCGGTCCACCCGGATGAGTTGGCAAGCCATTCCTGCGTGCTGAGCAATTTCGCCAAGCGCCTTGGCACATGGCCTTTCATCGGACCAGACGGCCCTTTCGATGCGGCTGTCGGCGGGCGCATCTCGACCAACAGCGTCGAGGCCGCCTACCAGATGACCACCGCCGGTTTCGGCATCGGCAACCTGCCCAGCCTGCTGGTCGACGCTGCGATCAGGGACGGCCGGCTGGAAGTGCAGCTGGATGAGTTTCGCCCCGGCTCCAGCCCAATCTACGCACTCTATCCGCACCGCACCTATATTGCGGCCAAGGTGCGCGCGTTCGTCGATTTCCTGATCCGCGAACTGTCGGCCGACTTCACCGCCTGAAATGCTGCCCGATTGCCGGCCAACGCCGTCAGGGGCCTGGCGCGAACGCCAAGCCCCCTCTGCCCCCGTCGCCCGACGCGGCAGCGTCATTTCCACCAGGCGGTGGTGTCGTACATCGGTCCCGGCTCCTCGAAGAGCTTTTCGTATTTGCACAGTGCCGGCGCCTTGCCGAGCGGCACCGAAACACCGTCCCTGAACGCCCATTCACCACGTTGCGTCGTATCGGCCCGCACATAGCTGGACAGTGCAAAGGCCCGGTCGTGCTGCGACTTGTTGGGCGAGGAGCCGTGCACGGTAAGCAGCCCCCACAAAGCAAGGTCGCCCGGCTCCAGCACCAGCGGAACGATGGTCGCCGGGTCGATGCCGACCTTGCGCAACTCCTCCTCGGCGGTCAGGCCCTTCATCAGTTCGCCGGTCCCCTCGTCCGACAGGCCGAGATAGCCGAGCTTGTGGCTGCCAGGCACGACCTGAAGGCAGCCATTGTCCAGCGTCGCCCGATCGACCGCGAGACCTGTTGTCACGGTGGCGTCGGCGACATTGTCGAAGGCGGCCTGGTTACGGAAGCGCAGATCCTGGTGGAAGCGATAACCCGTGACATTGGCGCCGGGCGGCTTCCAGTGCAGTTGCTGGGCGATCTGCCTTATGTCGCGGCCGATCAGGCCCTCGAGCAGCTTCAGATAGTCGGGATTGCGGCGGAACTGCTCGAAATAAGAATTGATCCAGGAAAACCAGTAAGCCTGCAGCACATAGCGTTGGCCAAAGTCGGTTTCAGGCAGGATCTGGAAATTAAGGTTGCCGTGCCGGAAGGTGGCGTGATGCTTGAGGCCTTCGGCATAGACCGCATCGGTTTCCTTCTTCAGCCGGATCATCTCGTCGCCGTCGACGAATTGTCGAACGACTGCGTATCCTTCCTCGCGGTACTGCTCAACCGCTTCGCGTGCCTGCCTGTCCGTCAGCATGTTCGTGACAACCCCTCTGTGATCAGTGTCGATAGTAACGAAGGGGTTGCCGGCGATAAGCCATGGATTTTGGCATCGACTTTCCCGATTATCGGGAAATTGAGCGGGGCGTCAAAGGTGCATCGGTCGCAACCGGCTGGTCAGATACGTGCTGTGCCGGCAGGCCCTAAAAATAGGTTCGCGGCGCGACAAGGTTCTTCTGCTGGCGAACATAAAAACAATAGAAGCCGAACGCCGCTGCAAACCACATGAAGGCCTCACCCATGGCCAGCCGGTTGTTGGAATTGGTAAGGATGCTTAGGGCGAAGAAGACCAGTGTGGAGATGTAACAGAACCATGCGGCCGGAGCGACAAGCTTGGCTCGCATGGCCAGCAGAACCTGCCTGGCCGACCAGGTGTAGAGAAAGGCAAAGAACGCCAGTCCGACCACACCATAGCGCACGGCAATCTCCAGATAACCATTGTGGAAGACGTTGAAGATCATGGGATGATAGGTTCTGTTCTCCCATTCGGTCAGCCAGCTGGAACTGGCTCCGAAGATCGGGTGGCGTTTCCAGATATCGATCGCATCCGCCCACAGCATCAGCCTTTCCTTGGCTGCAAGCGGCACCGCATCGCTCGCGATGGCGCGGTCGAAGGCGGGGAGGACGCCATGCCGGAATACATCCGGAACCAATGTTTTGACGAACGCCATGGTATCGTCGGCGGTGGACGAGAAGATGTTGTGTGCCGCGACAATGCCTGCCGCCACGATCACCAGCACGCCACCCGAAACCAACAGTTCGCGGCGATGACCTTTCGCCAGGGTCATGACCAATAACAAGAGCAGAGCGAGGGCAAGCGCAAGCCACACGCCCTTTGACCGCATCTCGATGATATTGACGAGGGCAAGCAGCAGGACGGCTGCCGACAGCGCCCAATACAGGTTCTTGGTTGCTCTCCTGAGGTCCGTTCTCTGGGCCGAGTAAGCCATGAATTGCAGCGTGCAAAGGAAGATGAAACCGGCCGCCACCGACGCGTGGATGGGATTGTTGAAAAGCCACGGGGCCGGTTGGATGCCTTGAAACATGTTCGAATAGAAGGTGTCCGCCGCCAGGAAGACAAGGCTGAGGATCATGAACCAGAGCACGAGCCGTGCGGGCTGCCTGACAAACAGCAGAAACGCGAAGCCGGTCGTCGCATAGAACAGCGGAAACATGTAAATGCCTTCGGCGCCGCCCAACTGGTGGGTGCCGAAATAGACGATCGCCAGTCGGATGAAGACGTAGAGCGACCAGCCCAGACACAGGAAGCCGACCCAACCGATCAGCGGTTTGCTGTAGGTCCACAAATCCACCCTGAACCAGCGGATGAGCGCGACCAGGGCCAGCGCCAGGCCGGCGTAGCGGTAGGTATCGGCCTCGCGCCACACCGCGGAAACCAAGGCGAGAATGGCGAGTGCCACAAGCAACAGAAGCAAGGTGTGGCGCGGCGCGTTGTCCTTGGCATAGTCCAGCGTATCTCGCGGCAAAGGGGGCCGCAGCAGGACGTGATGCAGGCGGCGCAGCTCGTCGCTGGCCCGCAACACCCCGGCACGTAGCCGGCTCGGTCCGCCCAACCTTGCGGATTTGTAGCTTCCTGAGGGACCGGCTATGCCGGAGATCTCACTGCTGGCGGCGAAGCCGAGCACGTTTTGGCGGACCGAATAGACTTTCAGGCCGGTATCCCAAAAGCGTTCGAGTGCGACGTCCCATGGCATTTTCATGACGGCGAGCGCCGACAACAGACCCTGCGCGCCCTCCCGCGTCACCAGATAGGCGGCGGCCGAGCCTTGCGGGCCATGCAGCGCACGACCGATCTCGTCGCCTTCCGCCGTCTCGACGGCGCGCATGAAGAAGCTGATGCGATGGTTGGTCAGCTTGATGACGTCGAAATCCGGCACCGCCGCGATGATGGCCTCGATGCGCCGCATCGTGTTTTCGCTGAAGAGGACGTCGTCCTCGACGATCAGGCCATGGGCGCTGCCGCCGGCCAGGAATGTTTCCAGCGCCTGGATATGGCTGCGGTAACAGGCATATTCGCCGGAAAGGATGTCGCGCCCGCTCAGCTTGCGCGCGGCTGGCAGATCGATCTCCGTCCAGTCTTTTTCAGCAAGCGCCCGACCGTCGACGGCCGCAATGCGCTGCAAGGTCAGGCCTGCCGCTTCGGCGCTGGCGAGCAATTCGCTCCAGCGCTGGGTCTCGCGATCGAGGTTGATGGCGAAGATAGGAAGGTTCATTGAAGTTCCATGTTGAGCCGCCACCCACCCGGCCGACCTATGTATGGAAAGAAGGAGATGTTCAAGGCGATACTGTTCAGACCATGTGCAAGTGGTGTCCCAATTCGCCGTGATCGCGTGGGTTCTCCTGAACTTATGACGCAGTAAAATTGCTAGCCGCTGGACTCGTTGGAAGATCGCAAAGGTACTCTCGGGTCCTATGTGTCCGGAACGGACCTGAGCGGGATGGCTGGGGCGCCAGGATTCGAACCTGGGAATGTCGGTACCAAAAACCGATGCCTTACCACTTGGCGACGCCCCAATTACCGTCAGAGTCGCTTGTGCGGCGCGTTATTAGCAGAGCAGCCGAAAAGCACAATGCCCATGAATGGTGGTGAGAACGCCTGTTTGGGCAGCAAAAGCAACGCCGCCAGACAGCACGAGCTGGCTATTCGGACCACACCGCCATCTCGTTGCCGGCCGGATCGGCAAAGTGGAAACGGCGGCCGCCAGGGAAAGCGAAGATCGGTTTGACGACCGTGCCGCCGGCGTTTTCGACAGCGTCGAGGGTCGCCTCCAGATCCCTGCTGTAGAGTACCGGCAGCGGCTTTGATGGCGCTTCGGCGGCGTCGGCCTGAAACCCCCCGTCCAGGCCTTCGGCAAAGGCCGAATAGGTCGGCCCATAGTCAGTGAACGACCAGGCAAAGGCGGCACTGTAGAAGGCCTTCAGCCGGTCCAGCGTCCCGCCCGTAGCCGGCATTTCCAGGTAGTCGAGTTTTCCGGACAATTTCATAGCCACCTCGTTGTTCACTCTATGTTCTACTCCAGATTCCCCGACATAGCAAGTCTTTTTGCCGCATCCTGGCGCTGTAAGTTGCGACACGGCGGCAACGTTCGGTTCCTTCGCGTTCAACGCATCGCAGGCATTACGCGCGGGTTGTTCGCTGCTTCAAAGCAGCACCTCGTCCACGATGGACGTGCTGTTTCCAAAGCCGCTTCCGGAAACCTAAGTGATACTACTGGCGGCATCAGACCGGAAATCCGCCAGTCACACCGCCCGGCCAGGGGTTGATTGCCCCCGGCCGTTTCCTCGATTGCGCGCTTCAGCCGCGCTTGAGCAGCGTCCAGACGGCCGGCACCAGGCTTGCCGCGAGAGCCACCTTGATCAGATCGCCTACGATGAACGGCACGACGCCGAACTGCCACGACTTTTCCGGGCCGATCAGCGCTGCCAGCCAGGCGAAACCCATCGCCATCATGACGACCTCGGCAACCAGCATGGCATTGAAAAGCTTGATCGGATGGCGGTCCCAGCCGCGATCCGCGGCCCAGCCGACAATTGCCGCCATGACCACGAAGCCGGCGAGATAGCCGCCGGTCGAGCCGAGCATGTAGGCAATGCCGAGACCCTTTTCAGGCGTGCTCTGGAAGACGGGGAAGCCCATGGCGCCCTCCGCCATGTAGAGCAGCAGGGTGGCGACGCCGAGACGCATGCCGAAAGCGGCGGCGATCAGCAGCACGGCCAGCGTCTGCATCGAAATGTCGACCGGCCCGAGCATCACCTTGGTCTTGGCCGACAAGGTCAGCACAAGCGTTCCGGCGATGGCCAGGAAAAGCTGCGTTGCCAGCCGTGCCGCGGCATTTTGCGGCAGAGCCAGAGAAACAAGCGGACGCATCGTAGTTGCAATTGCCATGGTATTTCCCCAATCCGATTGCCGCACTCCGATGTTCGCGGCCTCACATCCTCCTATATTGGCTTGCGTGTTATGCGGCAATCGGTTTTGCCGTTTCCCGAAACAAGGCACCGATGCATCCGCCATGGCACTGAAATTCGATACCGGCTTCGACCCCTCCTATGGCCGGGGGGTGAGCGTCGCCCCCGATGTCCAGCGCATCACGGCCCGCAATCCAAGCCCTTTCACCTTCCACGGCACCAACAGCTACATAATTGGCCGCGATACGCTGGCGGTGATCGATCCCGGGCCGGATGACGAGGTGCATCTACGGACCCTGCTCGAAGTGATCGCAGGCCGGCCGGTCAGTCATATCTTCGTCAGCCATACGCATCGCGACCACTCCCCGCTGGCGGCCCGGCTGAAAGAGCGCACCGGCGCCATCGTGCTGGCCGAGGGGCCGCACCGGCCGGCAAGAGCCCTGCATATCGGCGAAACCAATGCGCTCGACGCCAGTGCCGACATGGCTTTCGTTCCCGACATCACCCTTTCCGACAGCGAGGCGGTCGATGGCGACGGCTGGTCCATCAGGACGATTCTGACCCCGGGCCACACCGCAAATCATGCGGCATTCGCGCTGGAGGGAACCGGCATCCTGTTTTCCGCCGATCATGTCATGGCCTGGGCAACCTCCATCGTTGCCCCGCCGGACGGGGCAATGGCCGATTACATGGCCTCGCTGGACCGGCTGATCGAACGCGGGGACCGCTTGCTGCTGCCAGGACATGGCGGACCGGTGACGGCACCGCGCGCTTTCATGCGCGGGCTGAAGACGCATCGCAAGATGCGCGAGCGCGCCATTCTGGAGCGGGTCAGGGCTGGCGATCGGATGATCGCGGACATGGTCAGGGCGATCTACAGGGACACCGATCCGCGGCTGCATGGCGCCGCCGGATTGTCGGTGCTTGCCCACCTCGAGGATCTTATGGCGCGCGGCCTGGTTATGACCGATGCCGCACCGGCCATCGACGGCATTTTCGCGCCGGCCGGATAGGCAACCCGGACCGCTGCCAAGTGCCGACGCCTTATTCGGCCGGCGCGGCGCCAACCTGACCGGCGACTTCCTGGTCGAGTTCCGCCAGGAATTCGGTGATGCGCGAGGCATTGTCGCCAAGGTCGTAGCGGCCGTAGCGGGATGCCGACCGCATGTCGACGACGACCGTGTCGCCATCGTCCGTCACGCGGATCCCCACATCGGCGGGAAGGCCGATCACGAAGCCTTTGGCGACGGCGGTGATGGTCACCTCGTTTTGCCCGGCGAGATCTGGATAGGGCTCCGATAGATCCCAATCGCGCCGGTCGAGCACGGTTTCGACGGCATTGACGACAGTCTCGAATGGCAGGTCGTAGCTGCGTGCGCTGACCAGCGGATAGCTATCGGTCTGCAGCCGCTGTTCCCCAGGCGTCGGCGGCGCAAGCACGTTCATATCCTTCGTGCGGTCGCTCACGTCGAGCGCCGGCGGTTCGTCGAAATCCGTCGAGATGTCCCTGAGCGGCGGATAGATTGTCGCCCAGTAGGCGGCGACGCCATAGGGTGCGAGCACCAGCAGCGCCAGCAGCGCGCCGACCGTCAGGTCGCGACCGCCGCGGTCGCCGAAATTCCAGAGCCGCGAAAAGGCAAACCCGGCAAACAACAGCGCCATCGCCGCCAGCAGCGCGACAATGCCGAGCACCCACAGAAAGACCGGTGTTTCGACGAGATCGAAGCGATGGCCGACAAAGACCGTCAGCAGCAGCACCAACGAAAAAGCGGCCGTGCGCCGCGACCATCCGGCCGCCCTCGACGTTTGCCGTTCAGGAATACTTGCCATCGATCGCCGCACCACCCCAACCCGAACGGAAACTTAGAACCTTTTGGCAGCGGCTTGAAGCCGAAAGACACAACATTCCCGTCAATCCGTCGGCAGGCGATAATCCTTGAACTGCTGGCGCAAGGTGATCTTCTGGATCTTGCCGGTGGCGGTGTGCGGAATTTCGCCGACGAAGGCGACATCGTCCGGCATCCACCATTTCGCCACCTTGCCGTCCATGAAGTCGAGAATATCAGCCTTGCTCGGTTCCTTGCCCGGTTTGCGGACGACGACCAGCAGCGGCCGTTCGCCCCATTTCGAATGCTGAACGCCGATGGCTGCCGCCTCGGCGACATCGGGGTGGCCGACAGCCAGGTTTTCGAGGTCGATGGTCGAAATCCATTCGCCGCCGGACTTAATGACGTCCTTGGCGCGATCGGTGATCTGCATATAGCCGCCGGCGTCGATGTGGGCGACGTCGCCGGTGTCGAACCAGCCATCCTCGTCGAACTGCTCCACGCCGGCGCCGCCATAATAGGCGCGGGCAACGGCCGGCCCACGCACTTTCAAGCGCCCAAATGTCTTGCCGTCCCAGGGTTGCGCATTGTTGGCGTCGTCGGTCACCTTCATCTCGACGCCGAACGGCGGATAGCCCTGTTTCTGCTGGACATCGAGCCGGGCTTCGCCTTCAAGACCGGCATAGTCCGGCTTCAGGGTACACAGCGTGCCGAGCGGCGACATTTCGGTCATGCCCCAGGCATGGATGACCTGGACGTCGTAGTTCTGCTGAAACTTCGTCATGATCGCGCGCGGGCAGGACGAGCCACCGATGACGACCTTGTTGAGATAGGGAAGCTTCTTGCCGGTCTCCTCCAGATGCTGCAGCAGCATCATCCAGACGGTCGGCACGGCGGCACTGAAGGTCACCTTCTCGGTGTCGAGCAGTTCGTAGATCGAGGCGCCGTCCATCTTGCAGCCGGGCATGACCAGCTTGGCACCGATCATCGGCCCGCTCTGGCCAAGGCCCCAGGCGTTGGCGTGAAACATCGGCACGACAGGCAGGATCGTATCGCGCGACGACAGCCCCATGGCGTCGGGCATGGCAGCGATCATGGCATGCAGCACGTTCGAACGGTGGCTGTAGACGACGCCCTTGGGATCGCCCGTGGTCCCGGACGTGTAACACATGCCGGCGGCGGTGCTTTCGTCGAAGGTCTTCCAGGCGAAGTCGCCATCTGCCTCGTCAAGCCAGTCTTCATAGGCAACCGCGTTGGGCAATGTCGTGCGCGGCATATGCGCCTTGTCGGTCAGCACGATCACCTGTTTCAGCGATTTTACGGCGCCGGCGATTTTCTCGAGCAGCGGCACGAAGGTCAGGTCGACGAAGACGGCCTTGTCCTCGGCATGGTTCATGATCCAGACGATCTGCTCGGGAAACAGCCGCGGATTGAGCGTGTGGTAGATGCCGCCGATGCCCATGATGCCATACCAGGCCTCGATATGGCGGGCGGTGTTCCAGGCCAGCGTCGCGATGCGGTCGCCCAACCCATAGCCGTCGCGCTCCAGCCGCTGGGCGACCTTCAGGGCGCGACGATGGATGTCGGCGTACGTGGTGCGCACAATCGGCCCCTCGATCGAGCGTGACACGATCTCGCGCACGCCATGCTGCCGCTCGGCATTGTCGATAAGCTTATGGCAAAGCAGCGGCCATTCCTGCATCAGTCCCAGCATTCGGTCCTCCCTCACGCTTTGCATTGTGCTTTTCGGGCTATTGTGGAGCGAACCGGCGGATTGTCCAGCCGCCAGCGCCACCGAGGGCCGCATTGGTGGAAAACCGCCACAATCCGGCCATCGTCGGCGTTAAGTTTCGTTAACGGGCAAAGGGGAGCGATTGGCGACTGAAAGAGGTTCGCATGGACGCGCAGCTCGACGACAAGGCTCTCGAGAGTACGCTTGCCGAAAGTCTGGCCGATCTGGTGCCGGACACAAAGACTGTTTCCGAAGATGAATTTGTTGAAGTTGTCGGCGGCGCGCTCGAAGCGGTCGGCGGCACGCTGCTGTTCAAGATGTGTGTCCAGAACCAGGGCGAGGACCAGCACGTCGCGGCCGCTTCGGTCGGCGATGGCGGAAACCGCCAGTTCCTGCTGCTTACCTTGCCGACCGGTGGTGGTTCCCTGAAGGTCGAGACCGTATCGAGAAGCAGCAACCCGGTCGCCGGGATCGCCGCCGCCTATGCCGGTCTCATGGACGTGTTCAAGGCCGCCGCCTGACAGCTGACGACAGGTATCCCGAGGATTCCAAGGCGCGATCCATCGGCGTCGGCCCGGCGAGTTTTGCGTGCTGGATGGCGATAGCGGCTTGCGCAATGCGCTTGCGCGACACACTTAAAGTCGACGCAAGGAGAGCCCCCGCATGGATCAGATCGCCAACCCCGCACCCGGTTTCCAACGCAACCCGGACAAAGTCATCACCATCGAGCCCTATGCCGGCACCGTTACCGTACGTGCCGGAGACGTGGTCATCGCTTCAACAGCGAAGGCCAAGGTGCTGACCGAGGCTCCCTATCCGGCGGCCTTCTACATTCCGTTCGCCGACATCGATTTCGGCAAGCTTGGCCGCACCGACCACTCGACCCATTGCCCCTACAAGGGCGACGCAAGCTATTGGAGCGTGCTGCCTGCCGGCGAGACCGGTCTCAACGCCATGTGGGCGTACGAGCGGCCTTTCGACGAGATGGCTGAAATCGGCAACCACGGCGCATTCTACGCCAGCAAGGTCACGATCGAAGCCAAACCGGACTGAGCCAACACCGAAGGCATTGAGATACGCTCGGCTGGCCACTCACTCCGTCGTGCCGTTATTGCCGATGCCGTCGGCATCGTCGAGCCGCACAAAGGTCAAGCCCTTGGCCTTGAGCGCCAGCAGCCCCTGCACCACGCCTTCGCCGGCCGCATGGGTCGGCTGGTTGATATGCGAGATAATGACGTCGCCGTCCTTGGCCGCCGCGATGCGCCGCGCGGTTTCCTTGGCGCCGAGCAAAGAGCCACCGTCGCCGTTTATCGAGAATCCCGCGACCTTGAAGCCAAGCTTGCGGATCATGGCGATTGCCGACGGGCTGTATTCGGCGGTTGCGCCACGAAACCATTTCGGCGCCGGCTCGCCGGTCCCGGCAAGAGCGGCGGCTCCCGATTCGACCTCGGCCAGCACCGCATCCGGGCTGCCGGCGCTGCGGATGCCGTAGATTTTCCGCGGCGTGTCTACCGCCGGGATGTGGTGGCCGCCGTGATTTTCCAGTTCGAACAAATCGGGATGCGCCCGCATGATCTCGACGGCGGCGGCATTTCGCTTCAGCCAGATGCCGGTCACGAAAATGGTGGCGGGGATCTTGTTGTCCACCAGCGCCAAAAGGATCCGGTTGTCGGTCTGTCCACCGCACGCGTCGAGCGTGAGTGCCACACGGCCGGCGCCGCTCGCCTGCGGCTTGATGTGCAGCGTCGGCTCGACGAGCGGCGCGGCATGACCGACGGATACCATCGCCAACGATATGGCGATCATGCAGAGATTTTTTTGCAGCAGGTGCATCAAACCGATTTCCTGACCCGTCATTTCAAGCAGGCATCCCAAAGACTCGCATGAAGGCGGAAATCGGGATGATGCATAGCAGAAAAGCGCTCCACGCGACAATGTGACCGTTCCTGTGGCGAAGGGGTCATTCCACCGCGTCGAGAGTCGTGCATGCGACGCATGATCTCAGATGGCGCATTCCAGCTTCATTTCGGTGCGCAAGAGAACCTCGCGCACCGCGTCGACCACAGGCTTGACCTCCAGGCCCCAGACGCAGCATGCCTTGCTGGGATCCGGCGCGCGGCAGAGGTCCTCGGCCATGCAGGCGCAAGGCATCGGCGGCTGGAGCGAGATGCTGGGCACGCCGACGGGACCCCAGCGCGACGGCTCCGTCAGACCGAACAGCCCGACAACCGGGGTCCCGGCGGCTGCGGCCATGTGCATCGGGCCGCTCTCATTGCCGAGAAACAGCCGGGCCTGTTTCAACACCGCCAGCAGGCTTTCAAGCGACAAGTCGCCGACGAGATTGACGACCGACGGCGCGGTCCTGGCGACGATGCGTTCGGCGATCTCGCGCTCGTCCGGGCCACCCACCAGGACAACGTCCAGGCCAGTCTCACCGGCGATCTCGACGATCGCTGCGGCAAACCGCTCCGGCTGCCAACGTCGCCCCTCGAAGCTTGCACCCGCATGCACAGCGATGAAGGCGTTTGGGCGCAGATGGTGCTTACCCAGCAGCGCCAATGCCTTCGCTGTCTCCAGTGGCAGCGGCTGAAGGTTCGGAATCACCGTACGAAGTTCGATGCCGAGCGCTTCGAGCGGCGAGAGGTAGCGGTACAGGAAATGCTGGCCATCAAAGCCGTAGGGCTTGGCAAAGACGTTGGCGGGCTGCCGCTCCAGCATACGCAAGGGTCTTTCGGAAGGACTATAACCGACACGGGTCTTTGCCTTGACGAGCCCGGTGACGATGCGCGACGTCTTCGAATCGGTCAGGTCAATGGTCAGGTCGAAGTGGAAGCGGCGCAACGCCCGCACCATGGCGTAGAGCTCCTTCCCGCGCTCCAAGGGCGTTCCGCGCATGCGGTCGCGCCTGAATGCGACCACCTCGGAAGCGATACCATGGGCCATGACGAAGCTCTCGAAGCGGGCCTCGCATAGAAAGACGATGCTGGCGCCGGGGAATTCGAGCCGCAGGTTTTTGGCGAGCGCCGAGGCGAGGACGAGATCTCCTATGAACTTGGTTTGAATGACCAGGATCGAGTGGAACCGCGCGGGAGAAATCTGCAGCATCTGTTTCCGTAAGCAATTTGCGGATGGCCGCAAATTGGGCAGGAACAATGTCGAGATTACGCGACGCCGCCAGCACGTTCGCGTGAATTGCCTTACAAAACGGTAAGCTGGATGGGTCCTATCCGCGGCCTGTTTTCGCCACCTGCACCGCTGCCTGCGCGGCCGCCAGCCTGGCGATCGGCACGCGATAGGGCGAACAGGACACGTAATCGAGGCCAACCTCTTCGCAAAAGCGGATCGAGGCCGGATCGCCGCCATGTTCGCCGCAGATGCCGAGCTTGATGTCGGGCCGCGTAGCCTTGCCCTTCTGCGCGGCCATGCGCACCAGTTCGCCGACGCCGTCGATGTCGAGCGAGACGAACGGGTCCTGATCGATAATGCCCTTCTGGCGGTAGGTTTCCAGGAACGAGGCCGCATCGTCGCGCGAGATGCCGAAGGTCGTCTGGGTCAGGTCGTTGGTGCCGAAGGAGAAGAATTCGGCCGACTCTGCAATGACATGGGCACGGATCGCGGCGCGGGGGAGCTCAATCATGGTTCCCGTGAGGTAGTCGATCTTGACGCCGGTTTCCTCCATGACGCTCTTGGCAACCGCATCGATGCGCGCCTTGACGTAGTCGAGCTCCTTCACCAGGCCGACGAGCGGCACCATGATCTCGGGGACCACCAGGGCGCCGGCCTTCCTGCCGGCCTCCACGGCCGCCTCGAAAATGGCCCGCGCCTGCATCTCGGCGATCTCGGGGTAGGAGACGGCCAGGCGGCAGCCGCGATGGCCGAGCATCGGGTTGAACTCGTGCAGCGCCTCGGTGCGCTGCCTGAGCTTGTCCGGCGACACCTTCATGGCGGCGGCGACCTCGGCCACCTCCTCCTCGGTCTTGGGCAGGAATTCGTGCAGCGGGGGATCCAGGAGGCGAATCGTCACCGGCAGGCCGGCCATGATTTCGAACAGTTCGAGGAAGTCCGAGCGTTGCATGGGCAGAAGCTTGGCGAGTGCGGCGCGCCGGTCCTTTTCAGTGTCCGCCAGGATCATCTCGCGCATGGCGACGATGCGGTCGCCATCGAAGAACATATGCTCGGTGCGGCAAAGGCCGATGCCTTCGGCGCCGAAGGAGCGCGCCATGCGCGCGTCGAGCGGCGTTTCGGCATTGGTGCGCACCTTCATGCGACGCACCGCGTCCGCCCACTCCATGATGGCGGCGAAATCGCCGGAAAGTTCGGGCTGCAGCATTGGCACGGCGCCCTTCAGCACCTGGCCATTGCCGCCGTCGATGGTGACGATGTCGCCCTTGCGGAAGGTCGAGCCCATCGCCATCAGCGTGCCGGCCTTGTAGTCGACGCGCAGCGAGCCGGCGCCCGACACGCAAGGCTTGCCCATGCCGCGCGCCACCACCGCGGCGTGGCTGGTCATGCCGCCGCGCGTGGTCAGGATGCCTTCAGCCGCATGCATGCCGTGGATATCCTCAGGGCTGGTTTCGATGCGCACCAGGATCGCCTTGCGGCCTTGCGTCTTCAATTCCTCGGCGTCACCGGAGGAAAAGACGATCTCGCCGGTGGCGGCACCGGGCGACGCCGGCAGGCCAATGCCAATGACATCGCGTGCAGCTTTGGGGTCGATGGTCGGATGCAGCAGCTGGTCGAGCGAGGCCGGGTCGATACGGGCGACCGCCTCCTCTTTCGTGATCAGTCTGTCCCGCGCCATCTCGACGGCAATTTTCAGCGCCGCCTTGGCGGTGCGCTTGCCGGAACGGGTCTGCAGCATCCACAATTTGCCGCGCTCGATGGTGAATTCGAGATCTTGCATGTCGCGATAGTGCTTTTCCAGGCTGTCGGAGATGGTGACGAACGACTGGAATGCGTCCGGCATCAGCTTCTGCAGGGACGGCTTGTCCGAGCCCGCTGCGATGCGCGCCGCCTCGGTGATGTTCTGCGGCGTACGGATGCCGGCGACGACGTCCTCGCCCTGCGCGTTCACCAGGAACTCGCCATAGAGCATCTTTTCGCCGGTCGACGGGTTGCGGGTGAAGGCAACGCCGGTGGCCGAGGTTTCGCCCATATTGCCGAACACCATGGCCTGGACATTGACCGCCGTGCCCCAGCTTTCGGGAATGTCGTGCAGGCGCCGGTAGGTGATGGCGCGGTTGTTCATCCAGCTCGAGAACACGGCTGATATCGCGCCCCACAGCTGCTCGTGCGGATCCTGCGGAAACGGCCTGCCGAGTTCTTCCTCGACCTTGGCCTTGTAGAGCGCGATAACGCCCTGCCATTCGAGCGCCGTCAGTTCGGTGTCGAGCTCATGCCCGAGCCCGCCTTTCTGGTCCTCCAGGATTTCCTCGAAAACCTCATGGTCGAGGCCCATGACGACATCGGAATACATCTGGATGAAGCGGCGGTAGCTGTCATAGGCAAAGCGCGCATCGCCGGAATCGGCGGCCAGCGCCTCGACCGTCTCGTCGTTCAGGCCGAGATTGAGCACGGTGTCCATCATGCCGGGCATCGAGGCGCGAGCCCCCGAACGCACCGACACCAGCAGCAGTTTCGACGGGTCGCCAAACCGACGGCCGGTGAGCCGGCCGATGTGATCGAGCGCGACCGCGACATCGGCTTCCAACCCGGCCGGATAGGTGCGGCCATTGGCGTAATAGGCGTTGCAGACCTCCGTGGTGATGGTGAAGCCCGGCGGCACCGGCAGCCCCAGGCTGCACATCTCGGCCAGGTTGGCGCCCTTGCCGCCCAGGAGATTCTTGTCGCTGGCACGGCCTTCCGCCGCACCATCGCCAAAGGTGAAAACCCATTTGGTCATGCATTGCTCTCCGGTTGCAGGAGATTGGAAAGATTGGCGAAAGGGAAAGTTCCGCCGGTCCGTCCTTGGAGCGATATGATGCTGCAGTGCGAAAGGCAAGGCGTCGGTAAGGCCGTCCGGCCACTACAATCGATTAAGCAAAGCCGGGCCCCAAGATGCGGCGGCTTCGAAGCCGATCGGCCAGCTCCCAAGCGACTTGCCAACAGATTGATCGCCGAAGCGGTGCTGGAAATTACATCGCATTATTCGCCCTATCTTCCGGCGTTGGCGCGTTGCAGGCGGTAGCTTTTCAATTGAATCAAGCAATTCTGTTGATCAAAAATTTCCCGCACTGTTGATCTGAGAAATAGATGCTTGATGGCGCAGCCGCGCTGTCGTAGCTCTTGGTCTCCGACTGTATCGAATCGCCGGGGGGCGAGACGTCCGATTCGTTTTTGTGCGCGAGCAGGTCAGATGCACTATCGCGCTGGTCTGTCGCCGACACAGCAGCCTCGGGGAGGGGGGGAAGACATTGAATGTCGCAGCGTCGACTATTGTCGGAAGCCGGCACTTCCTGTTCAGGATTCGGTTTCAACTGCTTGGCGGACTGACATTCGCGATTTTTGCGCCGGCGATCATCCGGATTGTCTTCAATCCTGAGTTTATCTATTCGGCCAATCTCCAGGTAACAGTAGCCGCTGCGGTCATCGCGCACCTTGTGGGTTTCTTATCCTATCGCCGCATCGGAAATTTCCCGGGCGTGGCCGCGGCAAGTTACATCTTGCCGACATTTGCCCTGTCCTACGGGGCTGTTTTCCTGACCATCTTCTTTTTTCGGTTTGAATACAGCCGGTTTCAAGCCGCCGCCAGCTTCACCCAGTCCACGCTCTGGTATTTCGGCCTGAGCCTGTTGACGCGGCGTCTCGATCCGTACCGGCTCGTCGTGGTTCCCGGCGGAGATGTCGAGCGCCTCAAGACGTTACCGGGTGTGCATTGGTTTTGGATCAAGACGACCAGTACGATAATCGAAAGAGCCAGCGGCGTGGTCGTTGATCTGCGTGCCGATCTTGGCGCGGAATGGGAACGATACATCGCGGATCGAGCCCTTTCGGGAACGCCCGTATACCACGTCAAGCAGGTCAGCGAGTCGCTGACCGGTCGGGTCGAGATCGAGCATCTGTCGGAAAACACGCTGGGTTCGCTCAATCCGAACCAGGCCTATCTCAAGATCAAGCAGGCGGTCGACTGGGTCTCGGCTTTTGTCTTGATTATCGTTCTTTCCCCTGTTCTGGCGTTGATAGCGCTGCTGATCCGGCTGGATTCCGATGGTCCCGCGCTGTTTCGCCAGCAACGCGTGGGCTACCGGGGCAAGATCTGCACGGTCTACAAGTTTCGCTCGATGCGCCAGCACTCTGGCGCCGGCAGCGACAAGGAGAGGGCGATCACCAGGCACGACGATGATCGCATCACCCGAGTCGGCCGTTTCCTGCGAAAATCCAGGATCGACGAACTGCCGCAGGTCATCAACATCCTGCGTGGCGAAATGAGTTGGATCGGACCGCGACCGGAAGCTGTCGTGCTGTCACAGTGGTACGAGGCTGAGCTGCCATTCTATCGCTACAGGCATATCGTCAGGCCAGGCATAAGTGGGTGGGCACAAGTCAATCAGGGCCATGTGGCTGCCGTCGATGACGTTATGGAAAAATTGCACTATGATTTCTATTACATAAAGAACTTTTCGCCTTGGTTAGACGTTTTGATAACCCTCAAGACAATGAAAACGATCATTACCGGCTTTGGTGCGCGATAACCAACGCGAAGCATGGCTCTGGAATAGCAAGCACAGGAAGCAGATGGATCTCGCGTCCAGGAAAATAGCGATCATCGGGCTTGGCTATGTCGGCCTGCCGCTGGCGGTCGCTTTTGGCGCCACCAGGGATGTCGTCGGGTTCGACATCAACCAGTCGAGGGTGGACGCGCTGAAGCGTGGTGACGACCATACGCTGGAAGCCAGCAGTGATGAGATCAGTGCTGCGTGGCGGCTGACATTCACCACAGACAAGGCCGATCTGCGCGATTGCGGGATTTTCATCGTCACGGTTCCAACGCCGATCGACAGGGCCAACCGCCCGGATCTGAAATCGTTGATCATGGCATCGACTTTGGTCGGTGAGGTCATCTCGCCAGGCGCGGTGGTGATCTTCGAATCGACCGTCTATCCCGGCTGCACGGAAGAGGTGTGCGCGCCGCTGATCGAGAAACATTCAGGCCTGCGTTACAATGAGGAGTTCTACCTCGGCTACAGTCCCGAGCGCATCAACCCGGGCGACCGCGAGCATCGGTTGCAAACGATCGTCAAGGTCACCAGCGGCTCGACGCCGGAAGCGGCCGAAGGTATCGATGCGCTCTATGCCTCGATCGTGCCGGCAGGCACGCACCGTACATCGAGCATTGCAGTCGCCGAAGCGGCCAAGGTCATCGAGAACACTCAGCGCGACCTCAACATCGCGCTGATGAACGAACTGTCGCTTATTTTCGGCAAGCTGGGCATCGACACGTCCGAAGTGCTGGAAGCCGCCGGCACCAAATGGAATTTCCTGCGCTTCACGCCTGGTCTCGTCGGCGGCCACTGCATCGGCGTCGATCCCTACTATCTCACCCACAAGGCCCAGGAACTCGGCTATCATCCGGAGGTGATTCTTGCCGGCCGCCGTATCAATGACGGCATGGGTCAGCACGCGGCGGATCAGACCGCCCGCCTGATGATGCGCAAGGGAATACCTGTCGTAGGCAGCCGGATTCTGGTGATGGGCGCGGCTTTCAAGGAAAATTGTCCGGACCTGAGGAACTCCAGGGTCGCCGATATCGTTGCCCAACTGAAGGAATACAATGCCGGCATCGACATATGGGACCCCTGGGTCAACGCGCAGGAATGCGCGCTTGCCTTCGGCGTAGCCAGCATGAAGGACGTTCCCGACCAGCGCTATGACGGCGTAATCGTGGCCGTCGGCCACAGGCAGTTCCGCGCGTTGGGCGTCGACGGCCTGCTGGCGCTTTGCAAGACCCCGGGCGTCATCTACGACATCAAGGGTCTGTTCCCCAGGCATGTCACGGATGGGCGCTTCTGATGAGGGTTCTGGTCACCGGCGCGGCCGGCTTCATAGGGTATCACGTAGCGAAGCGGCTGCTGGAGCGCGGCGACGAGGTCGTCGGCATTGACAATGTCAACGACTACTACGATCCGCGGATCAAGGACGCGAGGCTGCGGCTCCTGGACGAGGCGAGCCGCAAGACCAACGCCGGCTATCATTTCATCCGCGGCAATCTCGCCGACAAAAGCGTGGTCGACGCCTGCTTTGCCGACCACGCATTCGACCGGGTGATCCATCTAGCCGCCCAGGCCGGGGTTCGCTACAGCCTGGAAAACCCGCATGCCTATGTCGAAAGCAATATCATTG
This sequence comes from Mesorhizobium sp. M7A.F.Ca.US.008.03.1.1, assembly GCF_003997495.1. GTDB lineage: Bacteria > Pseudomonadota > Alphaproteobacteria > Rhizobiales > Rhizobiaceae > Mesorhizobium. Next base: position 130,753 of record NZ_RZRU01000004.1, read on the forward strand.
CCTACACCAACATGCTGGAGGCCTGCCGCAACAGCGCCGTTGCGCATTTGACCTATGCCAGCACGTCCAGTGTCTACGGCGCCAACACCGACATGCCGTTTTCCGAGCACAGGCCGGCCGACCACCCGCTGCAGTTCTACGCCGCGACCAAGCGCGCCAACGAGCTGATGGCGCACAGCTACAGCCACCTGTTCGGGCTGCCGACGACCGGGCTTCGCTTCTTCACCGTCTATGGCCCCTGGGGGCGCCCGGACATGGCGCTGTTCCTGTTCACCAGGAACATCCTTGCCGGCGAGCCGATCAAGCTGTTCAACAACGGCAACCACACGCGCGACTTCACCTATGTCGACGACATCGCCGAAGGCGTGATCCGCGCCAGCGACAGCCCGGCCACGGGCAATGCCGCCTGGGACTCCAACCGTCCCGATCCGGCCACAAGCAGCGCCCCCTGGCGCATCTTCAACATCGGCAACAACAACCCGGTGAAGCTGACCGCCTATGTCGAGGCGCTGGAAAACGCGCTTGGCAGGAAAGCCATCGTCGAACTGCTGCCGCTGCAGCCCGGCGATGTGCCCGATACCTTTGCCGACACCTCGGCGCTGGAGCAGGCGGTCGGCTACCGCCCGACGACGACGGTGACCGAGGGCGTCGGACGGTTTGTCGAGTGGTACAAGGCGTATTTTGCGCGGAGATAAAGCTCGGCGTTTCCCGGCTGATCCGCGCTGTCCCATGATCACGTAGCCAGGAGCAGATGGTATCGGTACGGCTCGCAAACAGGCAGTCAGCAATCCATTGCAGTCCCAGGCGCTATTGAGCGTCTGCATCCCCACGTTCAATCGGCGAGATCGCGTTGCGGCGCTGGTTCAGCAACTGTTGCGTGCGGACTGCCCACTGCAGATATGCGTCCATGTCGACGGTTCGACCGACGGAACGAACGAAGTGCTTGCCGAAATCGCGTCTCGCGATGCCAGTTTGGTGGTCACCACTGGCCCAAATGACGGCAGAGGCCGCGCGATGTTTTCGGCGATTGCTTCCGCCACTGGCGACTATTGCATGGTCTTCGACGATGACGACGATCTCTTCACCGATCGCTTGCCGGAAGTCTGTGAACACCTCTCGCGGAGAGGTGTCGATGAGAAGATTGCCGGTTTTGTGTTCTCGATGGCTCTTGGCCACCCAGAGACGGCAGCAGAGCCGTTTCCGTCGGAACGGACAAACCTGATAAAGATGCGAGCCGACGAACGGGTGGTCGGCGACAAGAAGGAGGTGATCAGAACTCCTTTGCTTAAACGGGTTGCCGTGCCCCCAGCGGGGCGGTTCCGCCGTGTTCCAACATCTCTTCTCTGGTCCAGATTGGCGATCGAATACGACGTTATCTGTGTCAATGTCGAGATTGGGCGAAAACGATATTTGCCGGAGGGAATGACGGCAAGGATTCGGCTTCTTCAGCGGCAAAATGCATACCCGATGTTGTTGCTGAACTTGAACTACATCAGGGCATTCTGGCTTGGACGATATCAGTCGGTTCGGTTCCTGGGCAAGGCGGTTCTTGCCTGTTTGAGCTTTGGTGTCTTGAGCTTCCCGTTCTTGCTCAAGAGGTCATTCATGCGGGTGACTTCATGAAACAAGCCAGCTTGTGGAAGTTGGTGGAAGCCATCGTAATACGAATTGTTCCTGGTCTTTTGAACATAGCGACGTTGCTGTACATAGGGAGCCATCTGGAGACTGGACAGTACGGTATTTTCAGCACGACGATTGCGACAGTTTCATTTATTTCGACACTTGTTTTTGGTTTCGTGACTTATTCGATAATGCCGGTTTCCGCAAAAATGCATGCTGCGGGAATGGGTAGAGAGTACGTATCGTCCATTTTGACCATGCTGGCAGTTGTGGCGTTGTTTGTCGTCCTGGCTGGGCTGGCGCTGACGTGGCTGGGATTTGGCAATATTGTCGCCGCGACCATCATTGTTTCTTTCGGCTTGCACACCGCACTTCAAGAGATTTTGAGGTCACAACTGCGTTTGTGGGCATACGGTTGGTCGGCCATTGGCCAGGCGGTCGCATACCAGGCAGGAGCCATAATCCTGCTTGTCGGAGATGCGAAAGTTGGCTCGGCTCTTGCAGCCTTTTCGCTCAGTTATTTCGTTGGAGCGCTGATTTCATTTGCCTTCCTGGGACCTATGAATCTGAGACGGCCTGGCTTTTCCTATCTCGCCGGGTCTCTAGTCACTGGCTGGGGATTTGTGTTGAGCAATCTGGCCGAGAGCGGCTTGTTTGTCGGCATTCGATACATTGTTTTGTTGCTTGGCTCCGAGACCCATCTCGGTGTCTTCTCATTTTGTGTCGATCTTTCACAACGGTCCGTCGGCTTCTTCATGAATGCGGCCAGCTTCGTTTTCGTGCCCAGGGCGTTTCTCAGTGCCGCAAATGGAAACGTCAGGGAGTTTCGGCGCGGACTGTTCGAGGGAGCCGCCATCGCACTCATTTTTGCGACCGCGGCTGCGGCCGGCATAGTTGGTCTGTTTTTCTCGGGCCATGCCTCCGGATGGCTGGGGAAGTCTTTTGACCCTGAGGTGTTCGGGATCGTTTCTTGTGCTGTTCTGGTCAACAGGACGAAAAAAGTGATCATCGATCCGTTTGCGCTTCGGTCGAGCAAAGCGATGACGTTGACCTACTCCTACGCGATAGGGGCGTTGGCTTGCTGTTGTCTGGCGGCATTGGGCCTTTGGTGGCGGGTGCCGCTTGGCAGCGAAATGGCATTTTTGTTCGGATATGTCGTTGCCGCTGCCTGTTCCTTTTTCGCATTGAGGAATGTGATTGCAGACCAAGGGCCTGGTGCGAAACAGGGTACCGTTTTGATGGTCGGGCCGGATGCCAGAAATGAATGAGAAGAAAGCATTTTACGACGAGAAAAACAGGCGCATCGTCCATGTCGGCACGGTGGCTGATGACGACTATTGGGATTCTCACTGGGCCGAAGGGATTGTCTTGAAGCCGGATCGCTTTGTCGTTGAAACCACCAAGCGATATCTGACCGGATCAGCCAAGGTCTTGGACGCTGGATGTGGCTTGGCCAATACGGTCCATGGCCTCCACCAGGCAGGCTTTTCCGCCTACGGGATCGACTTCGCGCAGAAGACCGTGGGGATGGTGAACCGTGCCGCGCCCCATTTGCAAGTGACCGTGGGGGATGTTCGAGCAACGGGCTTCGCGGACGAATTCTTCGATGGGGTGTGGTCTTTGGGGGTGATCGAGCACTTCTTCGACGGTTACGATGAGATCGCATTGGAGATGAGGCGCATCATCCGGTCTGGAGGAGTTGCCTTCGTGACAGTGCCGAGCATTTCTCCTCTCCGACGCTTGAAGATCAGAATGGGTCTCTACCCCAGGTTTTCAGGTGAACAGGCCGGATTTTACCAGTTCGTTCTTGGGCCGTCTTCGATTGTTTCCAGTTTCGAACAGCACGGCTTCAAACTTCTGGGATCACAGCCAAGGGGAGGCTTCAAGGGGCTGAAGGACGAGACATTTTTCTCCAAGCCGATGCAGGCCTGGTACGACAGCAAGAATGGAATCCTGAGAGGTTTGCGTGCTGCCGCGGACCGGTTGCTCGGCCCATTTTCGCATCATACACGGCTCTACGTCTTCCACAGGATATAGCGCGGATGTCAAATCCGAGTGGGCGCAGATCGCCAAACGGAACCGGTGGTGAAGCTGTGTCGATAATGCGAAAGTTTGTTCGCGCGAACGTGGTCATTTCCGAATTCCTGGACAGAGCTCTGCCGCGGCGCCTTCGCATCGACGGCAATCGGACCTTTGCGACGGAGATAGCACCTCCCTTACTTACCTCAAACGCACGGGTTTACGATCTTGGCGGTGGTGCCAGGCCGTTCGTCAGCCTTTCGGAGAAGCGGCGCCTGGGGCTTTTTGTCGTTGGGCTCGACCTCGACGCGGAAGAGTTGTCGAAAGCACCACGCGGAATATACGACGAGGAGATTGAAGCGGACCTTACCTCGTTCAGGGGGAGGGGCGATGCTGACGTCGTCATTTGCCAGGCCACGCTCGAACACGTCCGTGATGGCGAGGGTGCCTTGCGCGGCATTGCCAGTTGCGTGAGGCCGGGAGGCGTGGTTGCCATTTTCTCGCCCTCGCGCAACGCCGTTTTTGCCAGATTGAATCGGGTCCTGCCGGAGGGGATGAAACGACGGCTGCTGTTTGCGATCTATCCTGAAAAGGGCATGGGTCATGACGGGTTTCCGGCCTTCTACGACCAGTGCTTGCCCAGTGACGTCGAAACAATCGCAAAACGGAACGACTTGGAACTTGTCGAGCGCCGTCTGTTCTGGAAAAGCTCCTACTTCTATTTTTTCGTGCCGGCCTTTCTTGCTTGGCGCATCTGGTTAGGCGTTTCGGCCCTGTTTCTCCGCAAGGATGCCGCTGAAACCTACGCCTATGTCTTTCGGCGAAAACAGTGAGTTCCCGCGGCTCATGAAAAGGAAGCTCGCGCTGATCGCCATTCCGCTCGACAGAAGAGGTGGTGCCGAAACCATCCTGAAACTTGTTGCGCGCGCACTCGCAAAGCGACCCGACTGGGACGTCGAAATCGGCTTCTTGGGTGGCCAGGGGGCGGGCGAGGCCGCTGGATCACACCAGGACGGAATTCGGTGCAGCTACGGCTTTGGCGGCGGTAAGGCCATGAGCGAGTTTTTGCTCGCCCCGCGGCTGATCCGGCATCGGTACGATTTGGTGTTCTCGAGCCACGCACGGGTAAACTCGTTTCTGGCTGCCGCCCGAAGCGTTGGACTTCTCCGCAGCGATAGGCTGGTCGCCCGCGAGTCCACGGTGCTTCTGGACCGCTTCAAGGGTCATCGCGCGCTCGCTTACAAGGCGCTCTACGCTGCCTATGGCAGCCAGGACATGATAGTCGCGCAAACGAGCTATATGAATGAACGCCTGCGTGACGTATTGCCTCGGCGAGCAATCGCCAAGCTGTGTACTTTGCCCAACCCGGTCGACGAAGATCTCATCGTCAAAATGTCCATGGAAGCATTGTCCGGGCACGATGCCGAGATACTTTCCCGCCTTCCGCAGATAGTCTGGTGCGGCCGGCTGATTGATGTGAAGCGTCCGACGATCGCGGTTGATGTGCTGGCCGAGGTCAGACGAAGGACCGGCGAGGATTATGAGCTGACCATGGTTGGCTCTGGACCCATGGAAGCGGAGTTGAGAGCCCGCGCCGGCAAGCTTGATCTGGCCTCGCGACTAAATCTGCTCGGTCAGAGAGACAACCCGTTTCCGCTGTTTCGCGCAGCGCGTGCCGGCATCCTCACGTCGGCGATGGAAGGATTTCCCAACGTCCTTCTGGAGATGATGGCTTGCCGGATTCCCGGCATCGTCACCACCCCCTGTGCGGGAGATCTGGACATGCTGTCGGGCCTGGAGATTTCAGCCGGCTTTGGCGCGTCGGAAATTGCGGAAGCACTGGTGAAGGTCATTCAAGGCGGCGATCGGTCGGCCTTGTACCGAAAGACCTTGTCGGAAAGATCGCCGGATCGGTTTGCGGATATGCTGTTGAGAGCGCCGTCGTCATATCCGGGTGGGCAGAGATGACCCCCGTTGCTCGCAACAAGATAGTCGTCTCGATAAACACATCCTGGAATGTCGTCAATTTCCGCAAGGGACTGATCGAGGCGCTGCGGAGCCGTGGCTATGACGTGGTCGTCATCGCGCCGAGAGACGAGTATTCTTCCCTGATTGCGGCCATGGGCTGCCGCTATGTCGAACTCGACATGGACAATTCCGGCACGTCACCGTTGCGGGATTTGGTCCTTCTGTGGCGCTACTGGCGTCTCTTGCGGCGCGAGAGACCGCTGGCGTTTGTCGGCTTCACGATCAAGCCCAACGTGTTCGGCTCCATCGCGGCCAATCTGAACGGCATTCCCGTCATCAACAACATTTCGGGATTGGGCACGGCGTTCGTCCGCGGTGGTCTGCTGCTCAGGATTGCCAAGGCCTTGTACCGGGTGGCGTTGGCCCGTTCCAAAATGGTTTTCTTCCAGAATGACGATGACCGGATGCTGTTCGTCGACGAACGCCTGGTTCGCAAGGATCGAACCGCGCTTTTGCCTGGCTCCGGGATCGACCTCGAGCGTTTTGCCCCGGCGTCCGAAGCGCGTATCCGGTCCGGTGCAATTGTGTTTCTTCTCGTGGCCCGGCTTCTCTGGGACAAAGGCGTCGGCGAGTTCATCGAGGCAGCCCGTCTGGTTCGCCAGGAGGTGCCCGGGGTGCGTTTCCATCTGCTCGGCTTTCTTGATGTCGAGAACCGAACCGCCGTCAGCCGTGAGCAGGTTGAAAAATGGGTCGGTGAGGGGTTGGTCGAGTATCTGGGTTCCACCGACGATGTGCGGCCTTTCATGCGTGCCGCCGATTGTGTCGTGTTGCCCTCCTACAGGGAGGGAACGCCGCGCTCGCTGCTTGAGGCGGCTGCGATGGGCAAGCCGCTGATCGCAACTGATGTGCCAGGATGCCGGGAAGTGGTGGACCACGCCGTCAATGGCTTCCTATGCAAGGTGAGGGACCCTGATGACCTTGCGAGCAAGATGGTCGAGTTTGCGCGGCTGGACGGCTCGTCCAGGGACAGGATGGGGGCCCAGAGCAGAAACAAGGTCGAGCGGCAGTTTTCGGAAACGATCGTCATCGAGAAGTACATGCGGCAGATAGAAAGACTGAACGCCCTTGCGACGAAATGAGCGGACCAGCCGCACAGGGTCGGATGGAGGATGGTTTTGTCAGTCAGGAGCATAGCGTTGCTTGCCGTCGTGGCTGTTTTGTTTGGTGTTGGCTTCTGGGCATCATCGTGATGCAGAAGGACGGCCCTTCCCCCGCGAAGCCGGTAGCCGCGCTCAAGCCGTTTGACGGCAAGCTCGCCATTCCATCGGTCGATGATCTGCGTGTCGGCGGTCGCAAGATCCTGCTGTGCGGGGCGGCGTTTTCCAGGCCTCAGGCTATGCGTCTCCTGGTGACGGAAGCGGCGCGCCAGACTACCAGGGGCTCGTCTTGGCCTGCAAACCTGTCGGTGCCGGAACACCTTGCGACGGCAAGATCCCTTCCAGGGTTGGCGATACCCTTGTTGTGCAGTGCTTGACGGCTGAGGGGGAAGATTTGGCCACCATACTCACGCAGGGCGGAATTCTCTGCGGCCAGCCGGTTCAGGCCGGCGCAACGTACAAACCTTGCTGAAGGGTACGGACTGGGTGCTCTTGCGCCGAAATGAATGGATATGTCCTGACCCCGGCCGACCGTTCCTGCATCGGGTATTTATGGGTCTTTTATTGGGTAACGTCGGTTCTTGAGTTTTTGGGTATTTTTGGGTATATTTTTGGGTATGGCTCTGAAGGTCGCTTCCTTACAAATTACCCCCGAAATCCTGGCCTTGGTCTCGGAGATCGACGAATTCAAAGGGGCTTGGCGAGCGCTGGGAGCGCTCGCGCCAGAGCGCCTATCGGCTCTGCGCCGCGTTGCGACCATCGAGAGCATTGGCTCTTCTACCCGCATCGAAGGAAGCAGGCTCACTGACGGCGAAGTAGAGCGGCTGCTCGCCAACCTCGACATCAAATTCTTTGAATCCCGAGACGAGCAGGAAGTCGCTGGATATGCACAGGTCATGGAAATGATCTTCGCGCATTTCGATGCGATTGATCTGACCGAAAACCACCTGACACAGCTACACCGTGACCTGCTGGCGTTCAGCAACAAGGACGAGCGCCATCGTGGCGCATACAAGACACTCGCCAACAATGTCAGTGCGTTCGATGCCGACGGGAAAGAGATTGGCGTCATTTTCGAAACGGCGACACCCTTTGATACACCAAAGCGGATGAAGGAGCTTATCGAGTGGACTCGCAACACACTTAGCGAGCAAAGCCTGCACCCTCTGCTCGTCGTCGCAATCTTCACAGTTGTGTTTCTGGAGATACACCCATTCCAGGACGGCAATGGAAGGTTGTCGCGCGTTCTGACGACGCTCCTGCTGATGCGCAACGGATACGTGTATGTGCCCTACTCTTCACTCGAAAGCGTGATTGAGAACAGCAAGGAAGGCTATTATCTAGCACTACGTCAGACCCAGAAAACGATCCGCAGCCCGAAGCCAAATTGGCAACCTTGGGCTGTGTATTTCCTGCGCGCTCTTCAGCAGCAAAAGCGGCGGCTTGAGAAAAAAATCGAGCGGGAACGTCTTGTGCTCGGCGCGTTGCCCGAACTCTCTTTTCAAATCGTTGAAGCCATCAAGGAACGCGGGCGCATAACCATTAGCGAGGTCGTCAACCTGACAGGCGCAAACCGAAACACCGTCAAAAAACACCTAGCCGTTCTGGTGGAAGCGAACCATCTGGCCCAACATGGAACCGGCAAGGGAACGTGGTACGGCCCAAATAAGCGATAGAGGCTCTAAGTCTGCGGCACACCGATTTGGTGAGCTGGATCGAGGTGGTGTCATGGGGCCAGACCTCAATGCGGGAGGGCAGGAATTGGCTAGCCGAGCCCGACCGGTCTACTCATTGGTCGCGATCAGTATCGAGGCGATCTCGAATTGCATGCAGTCGGCATGACCAATGGTTGAAATCGTATGGCTGTCATGGGGAAAGATCTAAAGCGGAAAAATGTATTGATAATTCAATATATTAGGCAGTTTTGCAGAATGGTATCGCGCGCTCGGCTTGATCAAACCACATCGAGTAAGTCAACGCGGAAAGGAAATTTCAATTTATCGCTCGACAATAAGAAACCTGTGATAGGCGGTCGAAACTGTTCATGCAGTTTTGCTAGATCACTGTGTCCGGACAGTCACGTATCAGGTTAAATTGCGTCACGCGCGCGAAATGGGGTTGGAATTGTGGCCAAGAACTGATACGCGCTAATTTACTATCTTTGAACTGGTGCGTCTGAAGGGCGCAGCAAGAGGGGATCAAAGACAGATGAACCTTGTGATTAAAACTGCGCTTGCCGTATTTGTTGCGTCACTCGGGTTCGGTCCGGTTTCATCGTTCGCCCAGGACGCCTCGTGCAGCTGCGCGACCGCTTATCAAGGCCCAGCAAATCCGATCGGATCAATCCGTTCCGCAAATGGCGACGTGATGGTGTCGCAAGCGGCTGGCTATAGCCCGGCCAAGGCTGGAAATGCGCTCGATTTCGGCAGCCGTGTGGTGGTTGGCGCCAAGGGGACGGCTTCTGTCCTGATCGGCGGCTGCAACCTGGATGTGCCGGCCAATTCGAGTCTCGATGTTTCCCGCTTCGGCAACAACATTTGCCTCAAGCTTGTTGGCTTCGAGCAGACGGCGGCCATCCAGCCGTCCGGTGGTGGCGGTGGGTTCGGCCCGCCGGAAGCGATTTTTGCCGGCGCGCTTCTGACGACTGGCGTGCTCGCGGCGACGCAGGATGACGACAACGGCGTCAGCCGCTGACGGAGGGCAGCGGCGTTTGACGCTATAACGGTGGGGCTTGCCTTGGGCTGGACTGACCGGTACCGGGCCAGGTTTGATGAGTTCGTTAACCATATCGCTCTATTTCTTGGGGTGGAGCGGGTGTGATTCGTCCCAAGAGGGTGAGTTGCAGTTTGGGTGGGGTAAAAAATGACGGGTCGTCATCGATTCGGGGCTGTTTTCGTTTTTGTTGCACTCGCCGCAGAGGGCATTCTGTTCGCAACGCCCGGCGCTTTCGCTCAGCAAACCTGTTCCTGTCTTGTGACCGTGCCGGCGTCCGCAGACGCGATAGGTCGTCTTACGCAGGTCCGGGGTGATGTCCAGATGTCCCAGGCCGGCGGCTATGCAGGGGTGGATGCCGAGGCGCCGGTGTATGCGGGCGCGCGCATCATGACCGGGGCGCAGGCGTCTGCTTCGCTGGCTATCGGAGCCAATTGCGCGCTCGATATTCCAGCCAATGCCACCGTCAAGGTCGACCCTATCGAAGGCGGCATGTGCGTTTCGCTCGATACGCCAGTTGCGACGGTTATACCTGGCACCTCGGAACCTGGCATGCTGCCGGTTCTCCTGGGCGGGGCCGCGGTTGGTGGCGCCGCCGCTCTTATTATCGGTCTGCAGGACGACGATGACGCCGTCAGCCGGTAGCCGAGATCCGACACCCTCTGTTGTGTGTAAATTTGTTAAATGCGTCATTCGCCATCATGCGGGTGACGCATCTGTGTTTTGTCGAGACGAGGCTTTGCCTCCCCGCAGCCAGAAGCGCCAATGATCGACCTGCATTCACACATCCTCCCCGGCCTCGACGATGGTTCTCCTGACCTCGCAGAGTCGTTGGAGATGGCGCGGCTGGCAGTGGCCGACGGCACGACGCATATGGCATGCACGCCGCATGTGATGCCGGGCGTCTATAGGAACGCCACGCCGAACATCGCCGAGGCAGTTCAGGCGCTGGAGCTGGAACTCCGTCGCGCTGCGATACCGCTTTCCCTGTACGTCGGCGCCGATGTTCATGTCGCGCCTGATCTTCCCGATCGACTGACGCTTGGCACCGTGCCGACCTTGAACGGATCCCGCTATTTCCTGTTCGAGCCGCCGCATCACATCCTGCCGCCACGGCTCGAAGACCTCGCTACTCGCCTCATCAGCGCCGGCTTCGTCCCGATCCTCACCCATCCGGAACGGTTGACCTGGATCAAGGGGAATTACGACGTCATCGAGAGGCTGAATGCACTAGGTTGCCTTATCCAGTTGACGGCTGATTCGGTGATAGGCGCGTTCGGACGTACGGCGCTCTACTTCTCGGAAAAGCTCCTCGATGAGGGCAGGGTGGACATTATCGCCTCGGATACGCATGGCGCCAGCCGGCGACGCCCCGGGCTTTCGCAGGCGGTCGTCGCCATCGCGAACCGATGTGGGGACGATGAGGCTTACAATATGGCGGTGACCCGCCCGGAAGCGATATTGCAGGATCGCCCGCTCGTACCCATCGGAAAGCGGCGTGCGAAAAAGTCGAGTGTCAGCAGCGTAGGCCGTTTCGGCGGATTTGGCCGGTTGTTCAAGAGCGGGTCCCTGTGATGGGCATTTTCGATCTTGCAAGGCGTCATGCGGGCACCATCACTGCTTTCCTCGCATCGCTGGCGATATCTGCTTGCGCCAGCACTGCGTCGACATCGACGTCATCCACGAGTTCTGTCGATGCGCTGCGACCGGCGGCGTCTTCAACGGCCCTCTCTGGCGGCGGCACGCTGCAGGTGGTTAAGGATCTGCCAGCGCCGCAGAACACGCAGAACGGCAGCGAGCAGCCTTTGTCTGCCAACGATGTGCTCGAGATCAGCGTGTTCCAGGTCGACAATTTGAACAGAACCGTTCAGGTCGATGCAGGCGGGCAGATTTCGCTCCCGCTGATTGGAACGATGACCGCGGCCGGCAAGACCGTTCGTCAGCTCGAGAGGGAAGTCGAGACCGCCTATGGTGAAAAGTACCTGCAATCGCCTGACGTGACCATCTTCGTCAAGGAATCGGTTGGCCAGCGCATCACGATCGACGGTGAAGTCAACAAGGCCGGCATTTATCCGGTGTCCAGCAGCGCTTCCTTGCTTGATGCGATCGCCCTTGCCGGAGGGTTCAATCCGGTCGGTGATGCCGGCAAGGTCTTCGTCTATCGCAATGTCGGCCAAAACAAGCTGGTCGCGAACTACAATGTCGAGGAAATCCGCGCCGGCAAGAACCGCAACCCGCGCATCTATGGCGGCGACGTGGTGGTCGTTTTCGCTTCGAAGTCGAAAATTGCGATGAACAATTTGAAGGATGCCCTGGGCCTCGCCTCCAGCGCTGCCCGCATTGCGGTCATTCCGTAGACACGGACAACCCCAGGATCACCTCGCCTATGCTCGATCGCAACAGGCAGCCTCAACTTGCCGGACCCGGACATGGCCAGGCCCTGTCCGCGGACTTCTATTACGACGTGCCGCAAAACTACGGTCCGTATGGTCGCGACTATGCGGGCCAGGATGAGGGGTTCAACCCGCTCAAGCTGCTTTTATACATCGTCCAGTATCGCTGGCTGATCGTCATGATGGCGGCGGCCGGGCTCGTTGCCGGCGTTATCGTGACGATGATGCAGACACCAAAGTATCAGGCGACGACACAGCTCGAAGTTCTGGTGCCTTCGGCAAAAGTGTTTCAGGACATTGAGGTTGTTTCCGAAAACAGCGACGTCCGGGCCTTCCTGACCGCGCGGGAGAAGCTGAAGAGCCGGGCATTGGCTCAGCGGGTGGTGTTTCAGCTTGGGCTTGGCGAAAAGCCGGACTTTCTATTTCCGACGCCGAGCTTTTCCCCGAGCAATATTGTTTACCGTGCGTTCGGGATGTCCAAATCACCTTCCATTGAGGAGAAAACGCCCGAAGAGCGCGAGGCAATTGCCATCAAGCGCATCCAGGAAGACCTGACGGTCAATCTGGTTACCAATACAAGCCTGCTATCGATCACCTTCGTCGATCAAAAGCCGAAATATGCAAGCGACGTTGCCAATCAGGTCGCGCAGAGTTTTATCGATCAACGTCTCGATCAGACCAGCGAGACCTCCGATCTGGCACGGCAGTTCATCCAGGAACAGGTTTTGCAGGTGAAGCAAAAGCTGCAGACCTCCGAAGAGGAACTGGTCACCTATGCAAAAGATGCCGGCATCACGGTTACCGGCGACGACAAATCGCTGATCGGCTCGAACATCGAAGCCCTGAACACCGCCCTGGCCACGGCAATCCAGGAGCGTCTTGATGCGGGGCGGGTGGTCGATCAGATAGAAAAGGGCCGCGGGTCGAGCCTCGGTCCGGTTCTGGAAAGCGAAGGTCTGCAGAAGCTTAGCGATAAACTGGCGGACCTGACCAGCCAGTATCAGCAGAAATTGGGCATCCTGAAACCCGGCTTTCCGGAAATGCAGCAATTGCAATCGCAGATCAAGGAACTGCAGCGACTCCACAACAACGGCGTGCTGGCGATAACCGATTCGTTGCGGCTGAAATATCAGGAAGCGCAGAACAAGGAAGCCGACCTCAAATCCAAGCTCGCGGAGATGGAGAGGCAGCAGGTCGTCTTCAATGACAAGAATATCAAATACACGATCCTGAAGCGCGAAGTCGACTCCAATCGGTCGCAGTATGACAGCCTTATCGCCAAGCTGAATGAAGTCGGCGTTAGCTCGGAACTCAAAACGCAAAGCGCTGCGGTAGTCGATTTCGCTTCGCTGCCCACAGCCCCCTATTCTCCACGTCTGAGCATCAATCTGGCAGTCGCTCTCGCACTTTTCATGGCCCTGGCTGCATCGATCATCTACATTATCGAGCTGCTGAACAACACTTTCACCAATCCGGAGCAGATCGAGAAAGAGTTGGGGCTGGCGATGCTCGGCATCCTGCCGCTTGTCGGTGACCGCGAACTCATAGCCAGCATCGCCGATCAAAAATCCGGGCTCTCCGAGGCCTATCGTTCGCTGCGAACATCGCTGCAGTTCTCCGGTGCGGAGGGCGCGCCGCGATCGCTGCTGGTGACCAGTTCGGAACCGTCGGAAGGCAAGTCGACCACGTCGTTCAAGCTTGGCCAGGATTTCGCGGCACTCGGCGCAAGGGTTCTGCTTGTCGACGGCGATCTCCGCAAACCCAACCTGCATCGGCTGTTCGGCCTCGACAATGCGATCGGGTTGAGCAACCTGCTGACGAATACTGTTCGCAGGGACGATCTGCCGGGCATTTTCAGACCGACGAAATACCCCAATGTCACCGTGCTGACGTCCGGAACGATTCCGCCGAATCCGGCCGACCTGCTCTCGTCGCCGAAGATGGCGTCGATCTTGACCAATCTAGGCAAACGCTTCGATCTGGTCATCATCGATGCCCCGCCGGTCGTCGGTCTTTCCGACGCACCAATCCTCAGCCGGCTTGCCGAAGGCACATTGATGGTCGTTTCGACCAATCAGGTCACACGCAAGTCAGCCAAAACGGCACTCAAGCGTCTGCGCTCAGCCGGTGCGAACGTGATCGGAGCCGCGATGTCGAAATTTACGGTCAATAAATTCGATTACAATTACGCCTATAAATACATGAACTATCAGTACTACGACTATGGCGCGAGTACCCCGAAAATTGAGGGCAAAGTCGATGACGGAGCAGGCCAGCCCGCTCACGCGAAATCTCCGGCGTTCAGGCGTTTGGTTCGTCGCCTCCGTTCTGGTGTTGGCGGTTTCGTCACTAGGGCTAAGTCGGCTTCTTGAGTCGGAAACGCCGGCGGTCTCGCTTGCGCTCGATCCGTTGAACATAGATGCCTTGATAGGTGAAATTGCCGGTCGGTTGAGCGAAACAGGCGACGGTGTTGATCTCGACCTCTTGGCGACAAAGGCGAAGCGCGCGCTTCGTTTCAATGTCGCGGATGCCCGGCTCTACAGCCTGATAGGCGAGATTGAGTATCGACAAGGCGAGAAAGACGCGGCTTTTGAACTCTTCGACCAGGCTCGCAAGCTGTCCAAGACTGAAATCCATTCGCTTCAGAGATCGATCGATCGTTCGATCGAGGTGGGCGATCTGTCAAAGGCCGTTGCCGAGATCGACACGTTGCTGCGCCGGTGGCCCGACAGATTTCCAGTCATTGCGGCGGGCTTGCCGGCTATTCTTTCAAACCCGGACGGATATCAGGCTGTCCTGGCGGCCTTAAGGATCGAGGCGCCGTGGAGATCCAATCTTTTCTCCGCCCTTGGGAAGGATCCGCGGGGCCTGCGCGTCGCAAATCAACTGTTGCTTGACCTTGCCGGATCGAGCTCACAACCGACGTCGAAGGAATTGTCTGCCGTAATCAACGGGTACATCCGGCAGAAGGAATACGAGGCGGCCTATCGGCTGTTCCTGTTCAGCCTGTCCGATCAGGAGCGGACGCTGGGCGGTTACATTTTCAATGGCGGCTTCGAGCCGGTCCGCAGTGGCAAGCCATTCGATTGGCAGCTTCACGATCGATCCGGTCTGGAAATTACCTTTGCGGGGTCGCGCGATGCCGGCGAAAGCGACAGCGGAGCGACTGTCCGATTTCTGAATACGCCGGTGAAGAACGCCGCGCTCCAGCAATATGTTGAACTGCCTCCCGGCTCCTACAGGATTTCCCTGATCGCCTCCGCGAGAAACCTGAAGCTGCCCAAGCAGTTGTTCTGGTCCATCAGATGCGCGGATCCGGCGGGCGAAATAGCTCGGTTCAACATTCCGGAAGGCACATTCAATCGGCGGCAGTTGAGCCTGGATTTCGCGATCGGACCAAGCGCGTGTCCCATGCAATTGTTGCGGCTGGAAACAGCTGCCATCTCTGAGAGCTGGCGATTTCGGTACGTTGGCACGCTGGTCATGCACAAATTGAGCATCGAAAGAGTTTCATCTTGAGAGAGCGGTCGACCCGGTCCACGGAATGGGAAAAATATCTGCTTGGGTCGGTTCTTTTCCTGTCGGTGCTGATTGGCGGCGGCACCGCGAGCGGTCTCTACACCGAAGCGCTGATCGAGGTGGCGGCGATCGTCTCGGCCGCGGCCGTCTTTTCAAGGCCGTCGGGGCACGGCATCCCTCGTTCGGCCCTGTGGTTGCTCGCTCTGGGCCTTGCGGTGTTCTGTTTTCAAATCGTGCCGCTGCCCGCCGCCCTGTTGAGCGGATTGCGGCCTGAGGTTCTACTTGCAAATCCGAGGCTGAGCGGTGAAACCGGGCTGCGTTTCGTCAGTGTCGGCGTGGGACGTACGATCGAGTGTCTGTTGTATTTCGTGGCGATGGCTGCATTCTTTCTGAGCGTCACCCGCCTGCGCCCAGATCAGGTCTACGGCCTTCTGCCCTTCTTTTTCATGGGTGTCATCTGTAACGGACTGGCTGCGGCGATCCAGTATTCGCTCTCCGATACGGTTGCCATACAGGGTTTGTTGCCGTTCACGATCAATGCGGGACTGTTTGCCAACCAGAACCATTTTTCAGCTTTGCTCTTCGTCTCCATCCCCTTCGTTGTCTACTACGGCCTGTTTCGCGGGCACCTTCTGTCCGGGTCGCTCGGCTTGATAACGCTGCTGCTGTTGCTTCTGGCCGCCGGTTCGCGCGCCGGTATTCTGATAGGGCTGGCGATCACCATAGTATCAGTCGTCTTTCTGTCCGCGCGCTCGAGGCTGGGCGGGTATGGAATACCCGCTGTCTTCATCGGGCTTTCGCTCTACACGATCGGGGCATGGACGAAGATCGATGCGGAGGTGGTTGACCCGGCCTTTGGACGGGCCGAATTTGCCCGCACGACGATCGCGGGAATTGAAGAGAACTGGGCGACGGGCGTGGGCTTTGGCAGTTTTCCGAAAGTCTACCAGATTTACGAAAAGGGAGAGATGATCTTCAAGCCCTACGTCAATCACGCCCACAATGATTATCTGGAATTGGCACTTGAAGGTGGCGCTCCTGTTGTCTTTCTGGTCGCAGCTTACTCGATATTGCTTTTTGCGTTTTCCGTTACGGCACGGCGAGATCCGCTGCAGAAAATGGCGTTTCTCTCAGTATCGTTTCTTCTCGTTCATTCCCTGGTCGACTATCCCTTGCGAACGGCGGCGCTGGCGATGACCTTCGCCTATATGAATGGCGTTATCTTTCACAAGGGACTTGCTGAGCGGTTGAGCCAGAGAGGCGAGTCGACCGCCGCCCATGATGACAATCTGCTTGTTGCCGTCAGGCCGGCCTTGGCAGGACGATAGCAATGCGTCGCCTGGAAGTGGCCATGGATTTGGCGCCGAATCTGGCCCGGTCGTTTGCCGAACGCCGAGATTGACAAGCCATTGCATGGAACCTAAGCACGGACAGCTCGGGCCGGGGGGCTTAGGCATGTCAAGGAGAGCTTCTTGAAAGGAATTATCCTTGCTGGAGGCAGTGGAACGCGTCTTTATCCGCTAACATTAGCAATCTCTAAGCAGATTCTGCCGATATACGACAAGCCGATGATTTATTATCCGCTGAGCGTTCTGATGCTCGCGGGTATCCGGGAAATTCTGATCATTTCGACGCCGCGTGACCTGCCGGTTTTTCGCGATCTGCTTGGCGATGGATCGGAGTTCGGCCTCGACCTGTCCTATGCCGAGCAACCGCAGCCCAACGGGCTGGCGGAAGCCTTCATCATCGGCCGCAATTTCATCGGCAAGGACAACGTGTCGATGATCCTCGGCGACAACATCTATTTCGGCGATGGACTGTCGCAGCTTTGCCGCGATGCTGCCTCGCGCGAAAAGGGCGCTTCGGTGTTCGCCTATCATGTCGAGGATCCCCAGCGTTATGGCGTGGTTTCCTTCGACAAGGCCACGGGAACGGCGCTGACGATCGAGGAAAAGCCGCAGGTGCCGAAATCCAACTGGGCGGTCACCGGTCTCTACTTCTATGACAACGACGTCGTCGACATCGCCCCTGCCATCCGTCCCTCGGCGCGCGGCGAGCTCGAGATCACGGCGGTCAACAACGTCTACCTCGAGCGCGGCCAGTTGCATGTGCATCGGTTGGGGCGCGGCTTTGCCTGGCTCGACACGGGCACGCATGACAGCCTGCATGAGGCCTCCTCCTTCGTGCGCACCATCGAGCACCGCCAGGGCATCAAGGTCGCCTGTCCCGAAGAGATCGCCTTTGAACAGGGTTGGCTGACAGTGGATCAGGTTCTGCGTCGCGCCGACCGCCTGGGCAAGAATGAGTATGCCGCCTATCTGCGCCGGCGTGTCGTCGACCTGTCGGAGGGCTAGGTGTTGGAGGTCAGGCCCCTTGGCATCGATGGCGTGCTGGAAATCGTTCCGAAGCGACATGGCGACGCGCGCGGCTTCTTCGTGGAAACCTACAATGCCGAGCGCTTTTCGCAGGCCGGCATAGACTTGGGTTTCGTGCAGGACAATCATTCCTATTCCGCCGCGGCGGGCGTCTTGCGAGGGCTTCATTACCAACTTGCGCCGCGCGCGCAGGACAAGCTGCTGCGCGTCATCCGGGGCAGCATTCTCGATGTCGCCGTCGACATTCGCCGCGGTTCGAAAACCTTCGGAAAATGGGTCGCTCTCGAAGTGTCGGCCGAAAAGGGCAACCAGATTCTGGTGCCGAAAGGCTTCGCGCACGGTTTCGTGACGCTCGTGCCCGACACCGAGGTCCTGTATAAGGTGACCGACACCTATTCGCAGGCGCATGACCGGTCGATCCGTTTCGACGATCCCGACATCGGCATCGAGTGGCCGTCATTGAGCGGCGGGTTCCAGCTCTCGGACAAGGACCTCAAGGCGCCGCTGCTGGCCGCCGCCGAGGTGTTCGCCTGATGGGTTATGTGAGGACAGCGGCATGAATTTTCTGGTGACGGGCGGTGCTGGCTTTATCGGTTCGGCGGTGTGCCGGCATCTGTGCGCCAACCCGGCCTATCGGGTGACCAATCTCGACAAGCTTACCTATGCGGGAAACCTGGCCTCGCTGCGGCCGATCGAGAACGCACACAATTATCGCTTCGCGCAGGCCGATATCTGCGACGAAAGGGCCGTGCTCGACATTCTCCGGCGCGACGATATCGACATCGTCATGAACCTTGCCGCCGAGAGCCATGTCGACCGCTCGATCGATGGGCCGGGCACCTTTATCGAGACCAACATCGTCGGCACCTACAAGATGCTCAATGCCGCGCTGGAATACTGGCGCGGCCTGCCCGAAGACAGGAAGAGCCATTTCCGCTTCCATCATGTCTCGACCGATGAGGTGTTCGGCGATCTTCCCTTCGACGGCGGCATGTTCGTCGAGGAAACGCCCTACGCGCCATCCTCGCCCTATTCCGCCTCGAAAGCGGCCTCGGACCATCTGGTGCGGGCCTGGCACGAAACCTATGGCCTGCCGGTCGTGCTTTCCAATTGCTCGAACAATTACGGACCCTATCACTTTCCCGAAAAGCTGATCCCGCTGGTCATCCTCAATGCGCTCGATGAAAAGCCGCTGCCGGTCTATGGCGCCGGCGCCAATGTGCGCGACTGGCTGTTCGTCGAGGATCACGCACGCGCGCTGGAACTTGTCGCGACCAGGGGACTGCCGGGCGAAAGCTACAATGTCGGCGGCAATTCCGAGCGGACGAACCTTGGCGTCGTCGAGACGATTTGCGATCTCCTCGACAGCAGGCGGCCGCGGGCAGGGGGCAAGAGCTATCGCGACCTGATTTCCTTCGTCACCGACCGCCCCGGTCACGATCGCCGCTATGCCATCGACGCCTCGAAGATAGGCCGGGACCTGGGCTGGGCGCCCAACGAGAATTTCGACAGCGGCCTCGCCAAGACCGTCGACTGGTTTCTCGCCAACAAATGGTGGTGGGGACCAATCCGCGAGCAGCGCTATGCCGGTGAACGGCTGGGCGAAGCGCGCAAGGGGGCGGCGTGAGGCTGGTTGTCACCGGACGCGACGGGCAGGTCGCGGCAAGCCTTATGGAGGCCGGCCAGGCCGCCGCCGGCGCTGAGGTCGTCGCCATTGGCCGTCCGCAACTCGACCTCGCAAGACCCGAAACCGTGATCGAAGCCATCGCGGCCGCGAAGCCGGATATCGTCGTGTCGGCTGCCGCCTACACGGCGGTGGATCAGGCCGAGGACGAGCCCGATCTGGCATTCGCGGTGAACGCCGTCGGCGCCGGCAAGGTGGCGCAAGCCGCGGCCCGTCTGGGCGTTCCCGTCATCCATCTTTCGACCGACTATGTCTTCGACGGCACCGCCGCTGGCGCCTATGTCGAGACCGACGCCACTGCACCGCGCAGCGTCTATGGCGCCTCCAAGCTTGCCGGCGAGCAGGCGGTCGCATCGGCCAATCCGCGCCATCTGATCCTGCGCACCGCATGGGTCTACAGCCCGTTCGGCAAGAATTTCGTCAAGACCATGCTAAAACTTGCCGCCGACCGCGACGAGATCGCGGTGGTGGCCGATCAGTGGGGAAATCCAACATCGGCACTTGATATCGCCGACGCAATCCTGCATGCGGCGGCACAGCTGCACGAGGGCGCCGCCACATCCGGCATCTATCATCTGGCCGGAACCGGCGAGGCCAACTGGAGCGGCTTTGCCCGTCACATCCTGGACACAAGCCGCGTGTCTGGTGGTCCTTGGGCGCGGGTACGGGACATTGCTACGATGGACTATCCGACCAAGGCGCGCCGCCCCGCCAATTCCCTTCTATCGAACGCGAAATTCGCCTCCGCCTTTGGCTGGAACGCACCGGACTGGCGTCAATCGACGGAAGCGGTGGTGCACCGGCTTCTCCTCGGCGGGACGAAACAGGCATTGACGGCATGAACAAGCACCCTTCACCCGAGACCCTGCGCGATGCGATGCCTGCTGGCAAGGCACGCGCCAAAGCGAAAACGGCGCGGCCTGCAAAGCAGGACGTTTCACTTCGCGACCTGTACGACGCGCATCGCGGCAAAGTGTCGGATAAATGGTCGATCTATCTCAGCACCTATGACCATATTTTTTCAGAGTATCGAGACACGCCGGTTCGAATCCTGGAAATCGGAGTTCAGAATGGCGGATCCCTGGAGCTATGGGAGAAATATTTCTCCAATGCTGAGGTAATCGTTGGCTGTGATGTCAATCTGGCTTGCGGAAATCTTGCTTTCGCCAGCCAGAAGATAAAGATCTCCGTAGGTGACGCAAATACTGATGAAACAGAGCGCGACATCATCTCGATGTCGGAAAAATATGATATTATCATTGATGATGGATCGCACCTGTCCTCGGATATAATACGCTCGTTCGCACGATATTTCCCCCACCTTTCCGAAGGGGGCATGTACATCGCCGAAGATCTGCATTGCAGTTACTGGCAGGAATTCGAGGGCGGTCTCTACGATCCGCTTTCCTCGATGTCGTTTTTCAAGCGCCTGCTTGACGTGGTCAACCATGAGCATTGGGGACTGGATCGCCATCGTATTGACGTCTTGGCCACTTTCGCCGACAGGCACAAAGTCACCTTCGATGAGGTTTCTCTCGCATCGGTTCATTCCGTCGAGTTCTTGAACTCGCTTTGTATTGTAACGAAGCTGCCTATTCCGGAAAACGTCCTTGGCGCGCGCAACGTGGACGGCCAGGTGGCACTCGCCGATGGGAGCGTGGTTTCTCTCGACGATACGAAGAGCAGGGCGATCGATCAAACCGGAAATCCATGGTCGTTGAAGTCAACCACCATGGAAGAGGAGATCGAAACCAACAGGAAGTTGTTGGGGCATCACAGGGCACGCAACGAGGCTTTCTCCAGCGAGATGGCTGAAATGCGCGAACAAATCCGAGCCCACAAAGACGAGATCTCCAGCACAAGGGCACAAGTCAGCGCGAGAGACGAAGAGATCGCTCGAAGATGGACACAGATCATTGCGAGAGACAAAGAGATCGAACTCTTGCAACAAAATTTGTCTATGGCGCACAAGGCGACAAGTGCGCTGCTTGCGGATCGCGACGATGCGCGATCCGAGGAAACCCGGTTGCATGAGGTTCTCGATGCCGTTTATGCCAGCACGTCGTGGCGAGTGACCAAGCCTCTACGCGGGATTGGGAGCTGGGTCCGCGCTATCGGCGATGTTCGCACAAGGGTTCGCCGCTTGGCGATTCGCGGTGCCTACGCTTGTTGGCACAATCTGCCGCTCTCCATCGACCTCAAGCGAAAATTGAAGAGAGCGGCGTTTTCGACCTTTCCTTCGCTGTTTGGCGTTACCAATGCCTACCGTGCCTGGAGAAGCATGGAGGCACCCCAAGCGCCTGTGGGCAGCAACGCGATGGTCTTGCGCGGGGCGCTGGTCAGTTCCGGCCCGATCTTCTCGCCCGAACCAGTCTATGTGCCGCTTCTCGATGCGCCGCCGCTGCTCCAGAAGCCGGTGCGCGTCATCGCGTTCTATCTGCCGCAATTCCACCCGATCCCCGAAAACGATGAATGGTGGGGACAGGGCTTCACCGAATGGGTCAATGTCCGGCCCGCTGAGCCGCAATTTATCGGTCACCACCAGCCGCACGTGCCGGATACACTCGGCTACTACGACTTGAGCGATACCGCCGTGCAGCATCGCCAGATCGAACTGGCAAGGCTCTATGGAGTGGAAGGCTTCTGCTTCTATTTTTATTGGTTCGGCGGCAAGAGGCTCCTGGAAAGGCCGCTCGAAAACTGGCTCGAGGATAAAAGCCTCGACATGCCATTCTGCGTCTGCTGGGCCAACGAGAATTGGTCGCGCCGCTGGGACGGAATGGACCAGGAGATACTGATCGCTCAGGACCACTCCCCTCAGGATGATCTCGCGTTCATCGCCGAGGTCGCGCCCTATCTTCGCGACCCTCGCTACATCCGCATCGACGGCAAGCCGCTGCTGCTCGTCTATCGCCCCAGCCTGCTCCCGGCGGCGGCGCAAACAGCGCGGCGCTGGCGGACATGGTGCCGGGAGAACGGCATTGGCGAGATTTTCCTGGCCTACACCCAATCGTTCGAATCTGTCCCCCCCGACCGCTACGGCTTCGATGCCGCTGTGGAATTTCCGCCAAACAATTCCGCGCCGCCAAATGTCACGCATACAGTGACGCCGCTGCACGAGGATTTTGCCACGACCGTCTATGACTGGTCGGTTTTTCCGCAACGCAGCGAAACCTATTCATCCCGCAAATACAAGCTCTTCCGTTCGGTTTGCCCGGGCTGGGACAATACCGCACGCCGCACGCGCGGTGGCACGGTGTTCATCAACAACACCCCAGCGCTGTATCGCAGATGGCTGGATAATGCCATTGAGGATACCTTGGCCCATGTTAGCGAGCCATCCGAGCGGCTGGTTTTCGTGAATGCCTGGAACGAGTGGGCGGAAGGCGCTCACCTGGAGCCCGATAGCGTTAACGGCCACGCCTATCTGCAAGCGACTCGCGATGCCTTGGAGGCGGCGAAGGGGAAGTCCAAAGCCAGGATTGCAATCGTTTCCCACGACGCCCACCCGCATGGGGCGCAATTGCTGGCTCTCAATCTGGCCAAGGGATTCAAGCAGTTTGGGTTTGAGCCCGATCTCATCGTGCTGGGCGACGGGCCGCTGCTCGGCCGTTTCGCCCACACCGCGACCGTGCACAGGATCAATTTGCCTGAGCAAGGCGATGCCGATGTGTTGAAACGCCTGTCCGCCATCAGGAACGCCGGCGCCGAGGTGGCCGTCGTGAACACCACCGTATCCGGCAAGCTTGTCCCGCTTTTGAAGCAGGCGGGGTTCCGCACGGTTTGCCTCGTCCACGAATTGCCTGGTATATTGGCTTCCTACGGTCTTGCTGACGCAGCCGCAGCCATTGTCGAGAGCGCTGACACCATCGTTTTTCCAGCCGAGATCGTCAAAGCCGGATTCGAAGAGTTTGTTGGCCGACCGGTCAGCCAGTCGGTGGTCAGACCGCAAGGCCTCTATCTGCGTACGCCCTACCTCGCCGATGATCGCCAGCAGGTCCGCGAGGCGGTCCGCGCAAGATTAGGGCTTGCGACAAATGCAAGCATCATCCTGTGCGCGGGCTATGCCGACCATCGCAAGGGCCTCGATCTTTTCGTTGATGCTTGCCTCAACGTTATGGCGTCCAGGCCGGATGCGGTTGCAGTCTGGGTCGGTCATGTCGATACTGGCTTTCACGCCAAGCAAATGCGACGGGTGAAAGAAGCGGGACTGGAGGGCCGCTTCGTCTTTGTCGGATTGGTGGAAAATCCGCAGGAATACTATTTCGCCGCTGATATTTACGCCTTGACCTCGCGTGAGGATCCGTTCCCCTCGGTGGTGCTCGAGGCGCTTGACGCCACAATACCGGTCGTTGCCTTCGAAGGCGCTGGCGGCTTCCAGGACCTGCTGAATCGTGATTGCGGGATCCTTGTGCCAGCCTTCGATACCGATGAGATGGCCAAGGCTATCACCAATCTACTCGACAATGCGGGCCAAGCCCGGCGCCTGGCAGGCGTTGGCCGCGATATTGTCCGCCAGGAGTTCAGCTTCAGCCATTACCTGCATGACCTGCTGATTTACGCCGAAAAGCCATCGCCGCGGGTGTCGGTCATCGTGCCGAACTACAACTACGCCCGATATCTGGGTGCGCGCCTAAGCTCGATCGTCGATCAGACGATAAAGCCCTATGAATTGATCGTGCTTGACGACGCTTCGACCGACGAAAGTGTCGAAGTCATTGAGCAGTTTCTGGCCAGTTGCGACATCCCGTGCAGGTTGGTCGTGAACGCCGAAAATTCGGGCTCGGTATTCCGCCAATGGATGCGTGGCGTCGAAATGGCGCGCGGTGATTACGTCTGGATCGCCGAGGCCGACGATCTCGCCGATCCCGATTTTCTGGCCGAGCTTCTGCCCGCCTTCGAGCGCAAGGAAGTGGTGATGAGCTATTGCCAGTCGCGCCAGATAGACGGCGCCGGCCGTATTCTGTCCGAGCACTATCTCGACTATGTGTCGGACATCGACCGGTCTCGCTGGACGAAACCCTACGTGGTGGACGGCCGCCAGGAAATCGCGGAGGCGCTTTACCTCAAGAACACCATTCCAAACGTCAGTGGCGTCTTGTTTCGAAGGGAGGCGCTGCGGAATGCGTTGACCAGGCACAGCGAAGAGATCATGTCTCTGCGCAACGCCGGGGATTGGGTGACATATTTGCGTCTGCTCGAAAATGGCTCGATCGCGTTCTCGCCCCGTTCGCTCAATTCTCACCGCCGGCATCAGTCGAGCGTGACCATTGGAAATTTCGATCTCAGGCATCTACAGGAAATTAGACAGGTGCACACGGAGACAATACGCAGCCATGATCTTGGGCCTGTCGCGCTTAGGCGGGCAGGCATCTACGAGCGTGAACTCAGCGAACGATTTGGCATCCCAATCCACGAATGACGACGCTGGCCACTGTCAAATATTACATGGGCTTAGAGCGTCGAGGAGACTTTAGTGAGAGTTCTTTTTCTCGGAGCGCCAATAGCTCCGCATCCTGATCCGCAAATTGCCTTTGAAAAGAAATTCGAGGTCATTGGATATAACACCGGAAATCTTCTGATAGGGCAGTCTCTGTTCGAGGAACTTCGCTTTGAAGAGTTCGGGCAGGGATTGGGCTATTCCCCACACGAGGTAAACGAACGTTTCGACGTCATAGCTATCGCCGCAGCAAATTTCATTTTCAAAAATTTTGATTTGTCCTACCTGGCTGACTTTATCGAGCCGACCAAGCTGCCATGCCTGGTCGCCGGCCTCGGCGCGCAAGCGTCCATCATTGGTGCCAAAGTCACAGAGATTCCCGAGGGCAGTAAACGCTTCCTTCGCATTATATCCGAACGCAGCAAGACTGTGGGCGTGCGTGGCCATTTTACGGCTGAGGTCATGAATGATTTTGGGATAAAAAACGTCACAGAGGTAGGATGCCCAAGTCTGTTTCGCAAATTGCGCCCGGACTTGAAGATAAAGAGACCAGGAAGAGACGCTGAGCTGAGAGTTGCAGTGAACGGATCACGCAACGTATTTCTACATTCGGCCAATCCCGAGGCCGCTCGGCGCGTTGAAGCTGAACTTTTGAAATTGTCCGCTCACAAACAATATCCCTATGTTCTTCAGAACGAAGAGCCGGAAATGAAAATACTCCTTTCCAGGGATGGGAGAGAAGATGATTTTGAGGTCGCCGAGGCAGTGCTCGCACAGATGAACATGGACATGGATCCGTCGCTCTATGTAAAGCACATCAAAGAGAACGCAAAAATGTTCTTTGATTTGGCGGAGTGGGATGCGTACATCTCAAAGTTTGACTATTCGATAGGAACGCGCTTCCATGGAAACCTGATCGCATTAACCAACGGTGTTCCTGCAACCATAATTTCTCACGATTCGAGGACGACGGAAATGGCGGAACTTATGAGCATCCCGCACATCCCGGTCGATAAAGTGGGACAATTGGACGTCCACGAGCTTGTGCAGGCTGGTAACTATGATGAGTTTCAGCGCAAGTACACTGTTCTATATGATCGTTTTGCCCAATTCCTTTCGGAGAATGGGATTGCCCACCGGCTATAGTAGCACCGTGGAGCTGAGCTCGTACCGAAGCGGCATTCTGTTTACGGCTTCATTTTTGAAAATCCTGATGGTGCTCCATGAATTCTGATTCTCATCCAGTCTACCGCCGGGCAGGGTACTGCCCAATCTGTGAAGCCAATGTCGAGTTTTCCGCCAACTATGATTGGTATCGTGATCATCTACTCTGCTCCAGATGTGGATCGATCCCGCGCGAGCGCGCCTTGGCTCTTACGCTCACGCGACATATCCCTCGTTGGCGCAACCTTGCTATTCACGAATCATCACCCACCCCTCGGGGAATTTCTCCGAAGTTGAAGCGGGAATGTGCCGGGTATGTTGAGTCGCAGTACTTTCCCGGAGAGCGTTTGGGCTCGTCCGTCAGGGGCTTCCGAAACGAGAACCTGGAGGCGCAGACATTTGGCGATGCGACTTTCGATGTCGTCGTTACACTTGATGTCATGGAGCATGTGAATATGCCGGAGCGGGTGACAAAGGAGATTGTCCGGACTCTGAAACCAGGCGGCGCTTACCTTTTCACCGTTCCCACCTACAAGGGCAAGACTGACAGCGAACGCCGTGCGCTCTATAGACCGGACGGAACGATCCAGCACACTGGCGAGCCGGAATATCATGGAAATCCGGTGAGCGACGCTGGTTCGCTGGTAACATTCCACTATGGCTATGACCTTCCGGAACTGATCCACCGGTGGTCAGGAATGGACGTCGAGGTGAGCCGTTTTCACGATCACTGGCACGGCATAATAGGCGAATTTACAGAAGTATATTTGGCACTGAAGCACGCCCGCTAACCAGGCCAAGGCTTTTGTCAGGAGCGAACCCAGTATGCAGATCGATAAATTGGCAGCGATGTGGCAGGGTTACAGGCAGCGGGGCGTCATCCCAACGATCCACCCTGACGATGGGATGTTCAAAGGCAATCCCTTTCTTGATGACTACGACATTGTTGGCGAAAGCGTGTTGAAGGTGATTGTATCGATCTTGGCAATTGCCCGGAAAGAAGCCATTTACAATATTATGGATTTTGGATGCGGCCATGGGCGTGGCGCTCGCTACATCCGGTCACTGTTCCCTGGCGCCAAGATAACCTTCTGCGATATCGATCCGAGCTGCGTCGAATTTTGCGCCCACGAGTTCGGGGGAGATGCGGTGCTTTCGTCTGAGCATCCCTCTGACATCAAAATCCCAGGCGGCATGGATCTAATCTGGGTAGGCTCTGTCTTCACCCATGTCGATTACGAGAGAATGCAAATCCTGTTCGATAAGCTTTTTGCGGCACTGGGGCGCGGGGGGATACTGATCGCAACCTTCCGGGGGCACAACACGTACGAGATCACAAAGAACGACCCGATCCAAGCTGCTACCCAAGCACAAATGCTCAAGGACTACGAGCAGACAGGGATTGGCTATTGGCCATACCCAAATGCCGCAGGCCAAGTGGGCATGAGCGATTGGGGACTTTCGCTTGCATCGATCGAGCGAGTTGTGGCGCTAGGCAAACGGCACGCCAATGCTCGCTTGGTCGGCTACAGCGAATCCGGATGGGCGAACGTCCACGATGTTGGCGCTTGGACGAAACGCTGAACCACCGTGTATTCGAACATGGCGGTCGAAGAAGTCGGTTATTCTGGTCGTCAAACTGGTGGATCAAAAGGTATCCGTTTCCGACTGAGCGAATCTGCCAAGCACGCTGCCTCTACAGAAGCGGGTCCGCCATGGGATTACACCCTGGCCAAACAGTTTCGTTGGCCGCCTGCTTCCCACGAACCCAATCCAAGATTTCGACTAGCTAAATCCCTTATCGATTGGTGACTTTTGCAAGGGCTTGCTGATTTGCGTAGCTGGGCATCTCACCGAGCCTTATCAGCACAATGTCGCCCTGGATTTCCACACTACCGGGGGCTGGCCATACCGGCATCGTCGAAAGACGAACAATTGTCTGATCGACCTGATCTGGGTTAGCACCGTTCAAGTTGAAGTAGCCGAGCAATTTCATGTAATAAGCGATACGCCAGGCGTTGCCACCGTCCCATTCGAAAAACGAGTAGCCGACCGTCGAGCCGGGCTGCTTGGGATAGTTGGTCACAAATGGCTGGGCGCCAAACACGCTTAGAGCATAGCTGCGCTTTACATCAAAACCGCGCGCGGCCGACAGTCTGTTGAAGATGGCTCCCGCCATGAGTGTATCATGCTTGTCGACCAGATAGTTAGACGCCTGACGATAGTTCTGGGCCACCAGAATCTGGAAAATCGCCACGGCCAGCAAGATGGTTGAGGCCACACGGGTTCTCGATTCTCTGCTCGTCACCGCGACATAGGCGAACATCCAAACTGCAATCGGAACCCCGACGAGGCTCCTGACAGGCATGCTGCCCCCAGCGAGGAGGTGAAAGCCGAAGGGAATAAGCAATGAAACGAAGGCAATTGCCGTCAGCAGCAATTTCAAGCGGGGCAATTCCTTCAATAGCGCCCAACCGCCAAGGATCAACAAGAGCGGAATTGCCCACAACGCGACGTCATATGTGCGCCGGTCTAGACCATAGATCCCGCCTATCGCTCCAAGCACTCGCTCAATAACTGTGGCCGGATGTTGAAGCAAAAAGCCAGGCTGGGAAAGCGAGTCGAAATACTCGTTTCTAGCGGGGGCGAACGATCTGAAAATGGCATCGCCGATGACATAGAACAATATGGCACCAGCCAGCAGAATACCGGCCCCAAGCAGGTCTTTTGGCAGCGATTCGCTCCTGCCAGCCCGTGCTTGCAGAATTGAGATTGCGATGCCCAAGACCAGAATTGCCGGTGCGAAACTCTGGTAGATCGAGATGGCGAAAGCGCCGACTGCTACAGCTCCGAGAAAGCGAGGGCTGAGTGGGGAAACCTCCTCCTTGCGGATCAGCCAAAGCGCTAGAGCGGTTGCGAACAGGCCGACGCCGATAGCGGCAATGTTAGAATAAAATTCGACGATAAAAAACCAAGTTGGGAAAGCACAGAAAATCGCAAAACATGCGTACTCGGCGATGGAGAGCTCTTGCTTGTTGATGACATCCATGACGAGGAGGTAGGCGGCCACGCAACCGGCGCCAAAGATAGCTGGAGCCAAGAAAGGCATGACCGGATGAGGAATAAGGAATCTCTCGATCAAATATGCGCCCCAGCGTCCTTGAATGATCCAGATTGACGCGTCCGTTCTGAAGGCTGTTACTTCCTCATCCACTGACAGCGGAAAGGAAGCCAATTCAGAAAAATACATCGCGACGAAAATCGCAAAGAGATTGATGGCGGGTCGTATTGTGCTCGGTCGCGTCAGCATGATCTGCGGAGTATCCATCGAGAAATCACGAAATTGAGGACCGTCGTGACGGCAAGGGTGATGAAGAAGGCAACTACGGTGTTTTGCAACACGCTCTCGAGCATTTTAAGAGTTGCCAGCCCGAGCACGAACACGACGGCAATTGAGGCGCCGATCGCCAGTCGATCGGCGATGCCCGTGTGCCCTCCGGGAAAGACGCGATCGGGGTAGAACACCATCACGAACACAAGTCCTGCCAGCCAGGCGAGCGCGTAAGACAAACTTGAGGGCAGGACAACAAGGCCGGCAAAATAGACAAGGCTGGTCAGAGCGGTGTTCAGGCCGCCGGCGACAAGGAACCGGACGGCGTCTCCGCCAATGCGATCAGCGGTCATCCTGCCTGACCGTATCCAGGAAATCCGCATAGTCCCTGATGTAATCGCCAGCATCATAGTTGTGCGAAGCCATGACCAGCAATGCTGTATCGGGCTGGAATTTATACTGAATTCCCCAAATGCCGGGCGGAATGTAGAGACCGATCGAGGGTTCGGTCAACGAAACCTCTTTTCTCTCATGGCCGTCGTCAACGACAACGGACAGGCTGCCATGGGCCGCGATCAGGAATTGATGACACTCGCGATGCGCATGCTCACCCCTGACCTTGTCGGAGGGAACGCCATAAACCAGAAAGGACCGGGCCGGCTTGAACGGTAGGTTTGCACCGAATTCGAGCGGGGCGAGTTCGCCCCGCAGATCGCTAAAATGCGGCAGCCGCCATAGCTCGCTGCCACCGACCCCAAGCGACATTTTCTCGCCCACTGCGCCGGGGAAGGTTTGCGTCAAGGCTGGCACGATCTTCGGGCCGGTCTGGTAGCCGATAATGACGGCGGGATTTCCGACCACGACGGCATTGGCAGGGACGCTCTTGGTCACCACGGCGCCGGCGCCGACCATCGCCTGGTGGCCGACGACAATGCCCGGCAGGATTGTGGCATTTGCGCCGATGGAAGCGCCGTCCTCGACCGTCGTCAGCAGAAACGTCTCGGGATATTCCTTGGAGCGTGGGAAGCGATCGTTGGTGAAGGTCGCATTCGGGCCGACAAACACACGATTGCCCAGGCGCACCCCGTCCCACAGCTGGACGCCGCTCTTGATGGTCACGTCATCGCCGACGATCACATCGTTCTCGATGAAGACGTGATCGCAGATGTTGCAGTTCGAGCCGAGCACGGCACCAGGCAGCACGTGGGCGAAGGCCCAGATACGCGTTCCGTCGCCGACATGGGAGCTTTCGCAGATACCCAGTTCGTGCACGAAAAATGGCTTGGCGTTCATTTGGCTGTTCCGTCAACGACGCGGCTGATGATCCGAAGTGGGCGCGATTTGGTGTTTTCAACTGCCCGCCAGAGATAGCAACCAAGAATCCCCTGAACCAGAAGGCTGGCCGAACCGAAGCCCGTTATCAGCAGGACCAGTGTCGTATAGCCAGCGGGGTCTATATTGCCAAGCAGCCGTGCAATCACGGTAACGACTGCAAATAGGAGACTTAGCACACAACCGGCAAATCCTACCCAGAGGGTGAGCATTATCGGAAAATCAGAGAACGAGAAAATGCTGTCCATCATGTATCGGAACCGCCGTGCCATGCCCCAGGCGCTTGTTCCGTGCTCTCGTTCGCGCCGCCGATAGGGCACGAATTCCCGCCGGAAGCCGACCCAGAACAGTTGTATGACAAGCGAGCTGTTCGGCTCCTCGATCGAGAGGATCGCTTCCAGAACCTGACGGTTGCAGGCGAAGATATCCACTCCGCCACTCGGCATGCTGGGCAGGACGACCCTGCGGTAGGCCGACCAGAAGGCCCTCGACAGAAATTTGGTCAAGGGCGGATCGCTACGCCCGGTTCGCTGCCCAAACACGACGTCGGCCTCGTCCTTTTCCAACTTGGAAAAAAATTCGACGATCAGTTCAGGCGGCTCCTGCAGGTCGGCGGCCATTGCCGCGACCTGGTCACCCGAAGCATGTTCGAGCCCGGTTCGAATAGCAGTGAACGAACCAAAGTTTCGGCTATGGAAGATGATCTTGTAATCATAGCCCGAGCCTTTCAATTCCTTGACCAGCAGCGGGCCGGATTCGTCAGGCGACCCGTCGATGACGAAGACGAACTCGATGTCGCCTTGATATCTGGAGTGGAAATCGGCGACTGCCCGCAGAAGGGAAGGGATGTTCGCCTGATTTCGGTAGATCGGGAAAACGATCGAACGCGTGGTCACATTGCCTCCCAATCGCGGAGAGCCAGACACACCTGCTCTACCTCGTCTTCCCTCATGTCGGGATAGCAGGGGACCGAGCAGAGGCGGCTGACGCTGGCCCTCGAAACGGCGAGATTTTCGCTTCCCATCATTGGTAAGTCCGCCCAGCCGACCTGGTCGCAATCCAGCACAGGGTAGTGAATGTCGGTGTCGATGCCACGCTCTTTCATGAACGCCCTGAAGGCGTCCCGGTCGTCGCAAAGCGAAACCGCGAGGTGCGCGACAGCTCCGTCGCCACCTTCCAGGAACTGCGATCGACGCCCGGCAACTGACTTGTACTGGTCCAGGATGCCACGCCGCTGCTGGTTGCGTCTATCCACATCGCCCAGCAAAACGTCCAATATCGCGGCTTGAACTTCATCCATGCGAGAGTTGCGGCCGTTGGGCACGCCGACATGATATTTTGAACTCCAGCCATATTGCTGCAGTTGCCGCACATGCCCGGCGATTGCCGTGTCGGAGGTGAGAACGGCGCCGCCGTCCCCCATGGCTCCGAGATTTTTGGTCGGGTAAAAGCTGAACGTGGAGATATCCCCCAGCGAGCCTGCAACGGCGCTTCCGATTCTCGCCCCGTGCGCCTGCGCACAATCTTCCACGATTGGAATGTGCGAGAGGCCAGCCTGTTCAAGTCCGTCCCGGATGGCGCGGACGTCAACGACGCCACCATAGAGGTGGGTGGCAACGATCGCAGCGGTGTCTGCGCTGGCTGCTTTCAGCACCGATTGAAGGGCTATGAGTTGGCTGGCCGGTTCGATATCGACATAGTGCGGAACGAGATCATTCTGCCAGCAGGCACAGCTGGCATAGCCCCCCGCATTGGCGGCGACGATCACCTCGCGCCCGCCGTAGCGCTTGGTCACCGCGGCCAATGCAAGTTCGAGCGCGTCCGTCCCATTGGCCACGAGAACGCATTCCGAAACACCTATGAATCCGGAAAAATTAGCCGCAAATCGTTTGCCGACCGCGCCATTGAGCCACCATCCCGAACGTAGCGTGTTCACTACCTCACGCTCGATTTCGACGTGGTAGCGCTGATACAGGCGCTTCAGATCATTCATCGGAACAGATTCTTGTCTCGTCATCGGTTACTCAACGGCTCGAGCGCAATTCATTTTAGGAACGTTCGCAGGGCGCAACGTTGGCATGCTCAACTACAGCAGGTACGACGAATTGGGAATCTGAACTGCGAGCATATAGTATCCAGGAACAGTACCTTTAAGACTTAGCTCGCGTTCCAGCCCTCTTTGCAGGTTTCGTCGTGAAGGCTTCCACCCTTCCGTTCTTAAGCGTCATCCTCTTGGTGCAGACGCTTTCGAGCAGGCTTTCGTTGTGGGTCGCCAAGACGATGATGCCCGCCTTCTCGGCCAGTTCATCCATGCGTCGTTTGGCTTTTTCCTGAAACGCGGCGTCGCCGGCGCCGATCCACTCGTCCATCAGCAGAATTTCGGGGTCAAGCGCTGTAGCCGCTGAAAAAGCAAGACGAGCGGCCATACCCTGGCTATAGGTTTTGAAGGGGACATCGATAAAGTCGCCAAGTTCGCTGAAGGCAATGATCTCCGGCATTTTTTCTTGGATCTCGGCCTCGGTCCACCCGCTGATCAAACCCCTCAGAACAATGTTTCGCCGCCCCGTCGCTTCGGGGCGAAATCCTATGTTGATGTTGAACAAAGCGTCGACTTTGCCGTCAATGGCTACTGTGCCGGCCGATGGCTGATAGATGCCGTACAACACCTTGAGCAGTGTCGTCTTGCCGGCCCCGTTTGGGCCGATCAAGCCTAACCGGTCGCCTGCTTTGAGTTCAAAGCTGACATCTTCCAGCGCCTGCACGACCTGCTTGCCGCCGGAGCGTCCGATTTTGCCTCCAAGACCACCCAGGCGCCGGTCAGGCGCCGTAAGCGTCAACTTTTCGTAGAGGCGGTAGGCGAGGCTGACATTGTCCAGCTTGATGGAAATCATTTTGAGCTCAGATCAGGAAAACGACGCGCTTGCGATATCCGCCCAGCAGCAGCAACGCAACCGCCCAGAAAGCCAACGAGATGTAGGCGGTCACAGCAAAGGCATGCATTGGGAATTCGCCGCTCGCGATTGGCGCGCGCACCACTTCCAGAAAATATGTGAACGGATTCCAATGATAGGCATAGTTCTGTATACCGCCTTGCCCATGATAGGCCCAGAAGACTGGCGTAAGAAACGTGCCGACGCGCATGATGTTGCCGACGATGAACTGAGCATCGGGAAAGAATGCGCCCAGGAATGCGAAAACCGTTACGATTGCAGGGGTCGCGAGCACAATCAGCAATAACCCCGGGATAGACAAAAGCCACTCAGCGCTGACTCCCAAGCCGCTCAGCAGCAGGATGACGATGCAACCCGCCACCGAATAGCTCGCTCGGATGATACATTGCACCGTCAGTCGCATCACATACACGAAGAGTGGCAGCCTCGTGCCTTGAATGAAACTGGCTTCGCGGGAGAACAGGGGCACGCTCAGGCTGATCATCTCCATGAGGTAGAACCAGACAACCAGGCCGATCGAGGCATAGGCCGTGTATCCGGCCGAATCCGTGTCTTTGGTCTTGAAAACGAAGATGAAAGTGCCGATGAATGCCAGATAATTGACCAGCATCCAAAGCGGGCCGAGCGTCGTGCGTCTATGCTGGTCGCCAATGTCCTCATGGGCAAGCGCGATCCAGACCCGGTGTAATCTCATGGCCTTTGAGATGTCGTCAAAAGCGCCGTTTAGTGCCGCAATCATAGCTGGGAGTATCGCAATCCGTTGTTCTGGCGCATTATTCTTCGCTGGCCATAGCGAACCACCAAGCCCGTCTCTAATAGCCATTTCGATGGGCATATGGCAACGCATTGCGTCCTAACGCTGTGGGGAGCAGAGTCAACTGCGGCAAAACTGAACGCATGCTGATGCTGTGTGGCTTATTTTAGCATTTGGTAATGTTGACTTTGCGGCAATCGCCTGAGCAAGATCTATGTTCTCCACTGGACGCCTCTTGTCCGAAAAAACCTCTGGCTATGCCCTCGCCCTAGCAGTATGCGATACAGGACGGCGGGGGCCGGGGATGGCACTTGAGTAAGGTGATTGGTCGCGAAGTATCTTCGTGTTCGCACCTCGCTGGTGTCGATGCCCTTAGCTTGGAGTCTAGTGCCGTCCAATGAATCCCCACCTAGAAGCTGTGTTCGGCCTCAGGCCACAGATGCGGCGCGCCTTCATCATGATCCAGGACGTGGTCATGGTCCTGGTCGCCGTGGCACTCAGCCTTATCCTTTCGCGGTCGAATCTTTCGTTCGAAGCGCTCTCCAAGGAGGGGTTGGCGACATGGGCGGGCATCGTCGTCATCAGCCATTTGCTGTTCCGCTACAGTGGCCTCTACACCACCGTCTGGCGCTTCGCCTCGACGCCGGACTTTTTCAACATCCTGAAGAGCTGCGCGATTTTGACGTTCACTCTTTACATGGCGTCGCTGCTGCTGCGTTTTTACCGGCCGGTGGCGGGGCTCAACGAGCGTCAGTTCATCGTCTTCTTCCTCGTCTCCTTCACCATCATATCGGCACCCCGGCTGTTCTACCGCTTCCTGCGTGACGGCGCGAGTTGGGGGATTCTGAGCCGCAAGACCGACAACAGGCAGGCTAAGCGAGCTCTGTTCGTCGGCCGGCTCGACGAAGCCGACCTGATCATTCGCTTCACGCGCACGGCGCAACCGGCGGACTATTCCATCGCAGGCATCATGGCGACCGAGCGCGGCGCACCGTTGGGCACGCGGATTCAAGGTGTTCCCGTGGTGGCGACCATGCCGCGCCTGATCGATGTCCTGGAGGACTATGCGACCGGCACCAAAAGCCTGGACTTGCTGATTTTCGGCAGCGGCGCCGAGCACGAGATCGAGGACTATTCGGAACTCGTGCGCATTGCCCGGCACGGCGACATAAATGTGGTGCAGTTCTCAGGCCTTTCGGAGTTGGAACAGCACGGAAAGCTGGTTCTCGACACCGTCGAGATGGAAACGATCCTGCGCCGTCCGACGGTCGCGGCCGACATCCAGCGCATCGGCGCCTTTGTCGGGGGCAAACGCGTTCTGGTGACCGGCGGTGCCGGTTCGATCGGCCAGACGCTGGTCAAGCGGTCGCTGGAACTGGGAGCCGAGGCGGTGCTGGTCGCCGACAACTCCGAGTTCGGCATTTTCCAGTTGAGCCAGTATGTTGACGAGAAGGACCACGACCGCCTCAAGGTCCGCATCGTCGATGTCGCGGACCGGCGCCAGATAATGCTTGTCGTTACGGAATTCCGGCCGGACATAATCTTTCATGCCGCGGCGCTCAAGCACGTTCCGCTTCTCGAGGAAAACTGGGATTCGGCCATCCAGACCAATATCTTCGGAACGCTCGTCTGTGCCGAGGTTGCCGCCAAGTGCGGGGTTGCGCAATTTGTCCTGATATCGAGCGACAAGGCGGTGGATCCCTCGTCAGTGCTTGGCATGACGAAGCGGGCCGCCGAACAGATCATCAGCGCCTTGCATGGCACGCCGGCAGGCGAGACGGGCGGGCGTCGCCCGGCCACCAAGTTCATTGCAGTGCGGTTCGGCAACGTCTTCGGCAGCAATGGTTCGGTGGCGACCATATTCCAGGCGCAGATCGAGGCCGGCGGTCCTGTCACCATCACCGACCGGCGCATGACGCGCTATTTCATGACCGTGGCCGAAGCCGTCGATCTCGTCATCATGTCGGCGGCCGATGCCGCGTCGCGGCACAGCGGAGACGATTATGCCGTCTATATGCTCGACATGGGCAAGCCGGTGCCGATCCTTGAAGTGGCCGAAACGATGATCCGCTTGTCCGGAAAGAGCCCATACAAGGATGTCGCGATCCGGTTCACCGGCATAAGGCCGGGCGAAAAACTCCACGAAACGCTGCATGGCCAAGACGAGGAACTCGTCGAACTCGGCATCTCGAAGATTTTCGGCCTCAGCACGGACGTCGTGGAATGGTCGGATGTCCAGGTGGCGCTCACGGCGTTGCAGCAGTCGGCGAAAGACCAGGACAAGGCTGCCGCGCTCGCCGCATTGGCAGGTCTCGACCGCGCCAAGAAGGCCAGGACAAGCCCTCATCAGGCCGCGATCCCGAAAACGGCGGGGCAGGCGAGCTAGGCCCGGTTCAGAATTCAGAAAGCGATCTTGGTCGTGAGCAAAGCAGATCTGCGCGTCGCGGTCCTGATGGGCACGAAGGATGGTGCGGCCTTCATCGATGAACAGCTGCAGTCCCTGCTCGCGCAGTCGCACCCTCTGGTCGACCTGTGGATATCCGACGATGGCTCCGTCGACGGCACGACCGCCATCGTCGAGACATGGAAATCCCGCTGGCGGCCCAAGGGTCGAATGACGCTCGTAGAGGGGCCGCGGCAAGGCTTCGCCGCCAATTTCCGCTCCATGATCGTCGATCGACGCATCGAGGCGGACTGCTATGCCTTCTGCGACCAGGACGATGTCTGGGAGCCCGACAGGCTGGAGAGCGCTATCAGCTGGATGCGGACCCAGGATGCGAAAACCCCGCTGATGTTTTGTTCGCGAACCGCGACCATGACGGAAACAGGAAGCCTTGTCGGCCATTCGCCGCTGTTTGCGCGGCCGCCAACCTTTCGCAACGCGCTTGTGCAAAGCATCGCCGGCGGCAACACCATCCTGCTCAACGCGGCGGCACGCGACCTGCTGGCCAGGGCCTCCACGCGGAGCGGGTTCGTCAGCCACGACTGGTGGGCCTATCTCATCGTGACCGCCGCCGGCGGCATCGTCCGCTACGATCCGCGGCCGCTGGTGCGCTACCGGCAGCACGCGGCAAACCTGGTCGGCGCCAATGTGTCCTGGAAGGCAAGGGTGTCCCGGCTTGGCCGCCTGTTCAAGGGGGAATTCGCCGGCTGGACGGACCTCAACCTGGACGGTCTCGCCGTCAATCGCGATCTCCTGACCGAGGACGCGATGACGTGCCTCGACCTTTTCACCCGCGGGCGCGACGGCGGTCTTTTCCGCCGCTTGGCGGGCTTGCGCCAAAGCGGCGTCTATCGCCAGACCGTTTCCGGAAACCTGGGGCTCTATCTCGCCTTCATTCTGGGGCGCATCTGAACGTTGCGACGGCTGCGTGGCGCGCTTGGTCAGGAGATCGGCTCATGCTACGTCGATCGGATTGACGGCATTGGCCTGCGGCATTGCCTCGGGACTTCGGCAGGGAGCACTATCGGCCGTTCATGAAGGCAGCCAAGCAAATCTTCGATCTTGCCGGTGCGGCTCTGCTGTTGGTGGCGACATCTCCTGTCTTGGCGCTCACCGTCCTTGCCGTTCGGGCATCGTCGCCGGGCCCGGCTATTTTTTCACAGGTGCGGGTTGGCCGTGACGGTCGGCTTTTCCGCTGCCACAAGTTGCGCACGATGTATGTCGGGACGCCGTCACTACCCTCGCATGAGGCGCCGGCGGATTCCGTGACATCGGTTGGAAAAGTCTTGCGGAAGTTCAAGCTCGATGAGTTGCCGCAATTTTGGAACGTCCTGAAAGGTGAAATGAGCCTGGTCGGGCCGCGTCCCTGCCTGCCGACCCAAACGGAGTTGATCGAGTGTCGCAGGCGGCTGGGGGTCTTGGCGGCACTTCCAGGCATAACCGGCCTGGCTCAGATCAGGGGCATCGACATGTCGAACCCGCAGCTTCTGGCTGAAACGGATGCCGCCTATCTCCGCGCGGCGTCGTTCCGGCTTGACCTTCGGATCCTGCTCGGAACGCTCTACCGAGGCTGAACAAACCACGATCCCAAAAGTGGGATAGGAAGCTACGACTTACCGAGCCGCGCCAGCTCGGCCAGCCGCTCCAGCGGGTCGGCTTCAGGCGTCCACCCCTGCGATACCAGCAGGGCGGGGTCGCATATCTGTGTCGCGGTCAGACTGTCCCAAAACGCCCGCTTGCCGAGTGCGGCCACGACCGGCCGTATCAGGCCGGGCGGCACAGCCATCAGGCGCACAGGCCGTCCCAAACCTCTGCGAAAGGCGGCGATGATGGCCTCGACGGCGACCGGCGGCACATCGGCGCCGACATAGATCGGGCGAAGCGGTCCGGAATGGCTGAGCAGGTGCGACACAGCTCGCACCGCGGCCTCGGAAGACATCAGCGAGCGGATTCCGGTCAAGGCACCCGTCGGCAGCGGCAGCGGCGTATCGGCAAGGCGCATCAGCGTTGCCAGATTTCCCCTCATGCCGCTTCCATAAACCGGAGGCAGGCGCAACACGGCGGCGTCGGAGCGGCCGTGCAACGCGTAGGCGTCCAAAACCTTGATCTCGCCTTCGCGCTTCGAGCGTCCATAGGCGCATTGTGGGGCAGGAAGCGTGTCCTCGTCGATCGTTGCGCTGACGCGCGCGCCGATCACCGCTCGGATCGAGGAGAGATGAATGAAACGTCCGCTTATCTGGGCGGCCGCTGCATGCGCCAGCCTTGCGCTCAGTTCCACATTGGCCGCCTGATAATCGGCTTCGGTTGCTTTTCCCTGATCATTGTTGAAGCCGGCGCAATGGACGACGTCAGTCATATGCCGGGTCAGTTCCAGGAAGGCGGCGGCAGGCGCATCGAAGCCGGGCATCGGCACAGTCTCGTTCTCCGAACCAAGCCTCTCGGGATGGCGGGAGGCGAGGCGAAGCTCGGCACCGGCTTCGCGAAGGTGGCGCACGACAAGACGCCCGATGAAACCTGTCGCGCCCGTGACCAGAACCTTCATGGCCTTGCCCGAAACAGCTCTTTCGTGACTGATGGAAGTGCTCGCTCATCCATCACTGGTGCAAGTGCCTGCTCTTCCAACAAGGGAACATGGCGTCCGGAGGCGAGATATGTTCCGCTCACCAGGAAAACCATCAGCACCGAGTCCAGAATGTCATGGCCGACCAGGATGCCTGTCATTCCGGCCGTGAGATAGGTTATTACCACGACGACAATCATGGTGGCGCCGAACCGCTCGTTCGGATCGCTACTGTTTCGCAGGACCCGGGCGGCATTTCCAGCAGCAACGATAAAGATCGCTGCCAGCGTCACGGCGCCCAGAATTCCTGCTTGCACCAAGGCGGTCAGGAAGCCGTTGTGGAAATGGTTGAAGCCTGTGTCCATCGCGAACTGCTCATGAAAGCCCTGCTTGATCAGAAGCTGGGTTGCACCCACACCGTGCCCGAACAGTGGCATGTCATGGAATGCTTTGAGGCCGATCTCCCAAAGCGCAACACGTATTCCCAACGAGCTGTCGTAGTTGCCGCTGGCTCCAAGCGCACCCCAATCGGAGCGCAAAAAATCGACGCGCCCGGATATCGCCTGGAAGCTGGAAGCGGCAATCACGACGCCGACCGCCGCCAGCAGCAACAGCAGGCGAACGGCATTCCTGCCTCTGAGCCTGTGCCGGTTGATCAGCATGACGGCGATGCCGGCGATCAGCAGTGCCAGCCAGGCGATACGCGAGCCGGAATAGATGACGGCGATCGTCCCGGCCAGTGTCGCGTAGAAGAGGGGTGTCCGGGCTTGCTCAATACTGGACAAGGCGCCAGCCACACACATCACCACGGCAAGGCAGACGACGGTTGCGAAGACGATCGGATTTCCGGCTCCTCCCTCGGCCCTGACGCCAATCCAATATTGCTGGATGACGGCCATGAGCAGCGCGACAAAGCAGGCGGCCATGCTGGAAAGCACGACGATGCGGGCAAGCGTGGTTTTCTGCGTGATGCTCCAGGTCGAATAGGACACGGGAAAAAACAGGAAGGTGACGAGCGGGATAAGATGGGGCGCATCCCGGACGAACGAGTTGTTGACGATGGACGCCAGGAGATTGGCGGCGCAGTAGGCATAGATCGCGACCGTCATCCAGATCATGGGCCGGTCGGCGTTGAAGCGCCTTTTCCCTAAAGCAATCAGCAGGGCGGACGAAAGGCCTCCGCCATTGAACACAAAGCTGACCACCGAGCCCAGGACCGGCGGAAAAAAGAAGCAAAGGATGGAAAAGTAGTTGTTGATCCGCAAAGGCGAGAATTGCTGTGTGAGGGATGAAAGCCGGCTCAATTTTCTGGCTCGCTGTTTTCGGCAAGTTTTCGTGCGGCGGATCTTGTTTAGCGAAGGTGAATGCGCTCGCCTCGAAATTGCCCATGCCATATGATGCGCTTGCCCGCTGCCGAGGCTGGTATAGCGGCTGCCCCCCATTTTCGATAGTGGATCGGGTGGATTGTCACCGAAAATCGGCGGCAGGCGACGGTCGACCAGGGAAGTGCCTTGAAAGCCGTAGCCGGTCCATTCAAGCAATATTTTCCTCGCGTTTTCTCGACTGTTGAGCTTGCGGGCAGGAATTTCCGGGTTTGGCGGCATCTGTGGAAAATTCATTCTCGAACCAATGTGCGGCCGGGCCAGTCTTGCATTGTTCTTGACAATGGCGATCTGCTAGAACGCCGGCACGAGAAAGTCTGCTAGAACGCCGGCACGAGAAAGATTGTCCAGAAGCAAGGCTCGAACCGGGCGCAAAAAGCTCGATGATTGAGGCAAGGTCTTCTGTTGGAAGATACGAAAGAACGCCCACGGTCCATGACAACAGCGCTTACGCATCTTCAGCGGCTTGAAGCCGAGTCCATCCATATATTCCGCGAGGTTGCGGCCGCCTTTGCCAAGCCGGTCATGCTCTATTCGGTCGGCAAGGATTCATCCGTGTTGATGCATCTGGCGATGAAGGCGTTTTATCCCGCAAAGCCGCCGTTCCCCTTTCTTCACGTCGACACGACGTGGAAGTTCCGCGAGATGATCGCCTTTCGCGATCAGATGGCGCAGAAACTTGGCTTCGATCTCCTGGTTCATGTCAACGAAGACGGCGTGCGCGACAACATCAATCCGTTCGACCATGGTTCGAACACGCACACCCATGTCATGAAGACCGTGGCGCTGCGCCAGGCGCTCGACAAATACGGTTTCGATGCGGCCTTTGGCGGCGCTCGTCGCGACGAGGAGAAATCGCGCGCCAAGGAGCGCATCTTTTCCTTCCGCAACGCCCAGCATGTGTGGGATCCGAAGAACCAGCGCCCCGAAATGTGGAAGATATTCAACACCCGCATCGCATCGGGTGAATCGATCCGCGTCTTTCCGCTGTCGAACTGGACCGAACTCGATATCTGGCAATACATCCTGCAGGAGAGCATCCCGATCGTGCCGCTCTATTTCGCCAAGGAACGGCCGGTGGTGGAACGCGACGGCATGCTGATCCTGCGGGACGACGAGCGCATGAAACTGCGCCCCGGCGAGACAGTGGAGAACCGGCTGGTGCGGTTCCGCACGCTTGGCTGCTATCCGCTGACCGGCGCCATCGAATCGGATGCCGACACGCTGGAAGCCATCGTCGGCGAAATGCTGACTGCGCGCACGTCCGAACGGCAAGGTCGCCTGATCGACCGCGATGAAGCCGGCTCGATGGAAAAGAAGAAGCGCGAGGGGTACTTTTGACCATGCGCCACATCATGGCAAAGAGCCTCGCACCCACCGACGGCGTTCGCGAGTATCTGGCGGCGCAGGAGAAGAAGTCGCTGCTGCGCTTCCTGACCTGCGGCTCGGTCGATGACGGCAAGTCGACGCTGAT
Source organism: Mesorhizobium sp. M7A.F.Ca.US.008.03.1.1 (assembly GCF_003997495.1). Classification (GTDB taxonomy): domain Bacteria; phylum Pseudomonadota; class Alphaproteobacteria; order Rhizobiales; family Rhizobiaceae; genus Mesorhizobium. The sequence continues at coordinate 173,031 of NZ_RZRU01000004.1, forward strand.
CGGTCGCCTGCTGTCCGACACCAAGCAGATTTTCGAGGACCAGCTCGCCGCGCTCGAACGCGATTCGCGCAAGCATGGCACGACGGGCGACGACATCGATTTCGCGCTGCTGGTCGACGGTCTGGAGGCTGAGCGCGAGCAAGGCATCACCATCGACGTCGCCTACCGTTTCTTTGCCACGCCGAAGCGCAAATTCATCGTCGCCGACACACCTGGCCACGAGCAATACACCCGCAACATGGCCACCGGCGCCTCGACCGCCGACCTGGCGATCGTGCTGATCGATGCCAGACAGGGTGTGCTTCGTCAGACAAGGCGGCATTCGATCATCGCCTCGCTGCTCGGCATTCGCCACGTCGTGCTGGCCGTCAACAAGATCGATCTTGTCAATTTCGATCAGACGGTTTTCGACCGGATCGTCGAAGACTACGGGCAATTCTCGCGCGATCTCGGCTTCCAGACCATTGTGCCGATCCCGATGTCGGCCCGTTATGGCGACAATGTCAGCCGTCGGTCGGAAAGCATGGAATGGTATTCCGGTCCGACGCTGATAGAGCATCTCGAAACCGTGTCGGTCGACGAAGCGATGGTCGAACTGCCGTTCCGTTTCCCGGTCCAGTATGTCAATCGTCCCAATCTCGACTTTCGCGGCTTTGCCGGCACGGTCGCCTCCGGCTCGGTTGCACCCGGCGACGAGGTCGTTGTCGCCAAGTCCGGCAAATCCTCGCGCGTCAAGCGGATCGTCTCCTATGGTGGCGATCTCGCCCAGGCGGCCGCGGGCCAGGCCGTCACGCTCGTCCTCGACGACGAAGTCGAAATCTCACGCGGCAACATGCTGGTTTCGCCGGCCGCACGGCCGCAGGTCGCCGACCAGTTCGCCGCCAACATCGTCTGGTTCGACGAGCATGCGCTGTTGCCCGGCCGCTCTTACATCCTGCGCACCGAGACCGACCAGACCAGCGCCACCGTCACCGACCTGAAATATCGGATCAATGTCAACGACTTTGCCCATGAAGCGGCCAAGTCTCTCGAAATGAACGAAGTCGGCATCTGCAACATCTCGACGCGGACGCCGATCGCCTTCGATCCCTTCGCCGAAAACCGCACCACCGGCGCCTTCATCCTCATCGACCGCATCTCCAACGCCACGGTCGGCGCCGGCATGATCCTGCACTCGTTGCGCCGTGCCGAAAACATTCATTGGCAGTCGCTCGATGTCGGCAAGCGCGTGCGCGCCGACATGAAGAACCAGCGGCCCGCCGTGTTCTGGTTCACCGGGCTATCGGGATCCGGCAAATCGACCATCGCCAACCTGTTCGAAAAGAAGCTGTTCGCCACCGGCCGTCATACCTACATTCTGGACGGCGATAACGTTCGTCACGGTCTCAACCGCGATCTTGGTTTCACCGACGCCGATCGCGTCGAGAACATCCGCCGCGTCGCCGAAGTGGCGCGTTTGATGGCCGATGCCGGGTTGATCGTCATTGTTTCGTTCATTTCGCCGTTCAGCGCCGAGCGGCGCATGGCGCGCGAATTGATGGCCGACGGAGAATTCGTCGAGGTGTTCGTCGACACGCCCTTCGAGGAATGCGCCAGGCGTGATCCAAAGGGCCTCTATGCGCGCGCACTGAATGGCGAGATCAAGAATTTCACCGGCGTCGATTCCCCTTATGAAGCGCCGGAAACCCCGGAAATCCATCTGCAGACACTCGGCAAATCGGCCGAAGAGATGGTAGACGCCCTGGAACACTGGCTGAACGAGCGCGACATTGCCGAAGACCAATACGATAGTGGCGGCGGCATCTGACGACAGGCTGATGCTTGAAATCTTCGAGCGGCTGGCCCTGGCGGCCGGACGCGAGGTGATGCGTGTGTTCCACGCCGGCTGTGCGGTCGACCGCAAGTCCGACGCCTCGCCGGTGACCGAGGCGGACCGCGAGAGCGAGAAGATCATTCTCGCCGGACTGCGCGCCGCATTTCCCGATATTCCCTGCGTGGCCGAGGAGGAAGCATCCGCCGGCATCGTGCCGCCCGACTTGGACGGGGCTTTCTTCCTGATCGATCCGCTCGACGGCACCAAGGAATTCGTCAACCGCCGCACCGATTTCACCGTCAACATTGCGCTGGTTCGCAATGGCGTGCCGGAAGTCGGCGTCGTCTTTGCGCCCTGCACCGGCCGCTTCTTTTCCGGTCTGCCGGGCAGGGCGGAATCTCTCGAAATCGATAGCGACTACCAGATCGTCGGCCGCCGGCCGATCTCGGTGAGAGCGGCCGCGACGCCGCTGGCCGTCGTCGCCAGCCGTTCCCACAACACGCCGGAAACCGAGGCCTATATTCGCGACCTCGGTGCCGCCGAAATCATTTCGGTCGGTTCGTCCTTGAAATTCTGCCTTCTCGCCAGTGCCGAGGCTGATGTCTATCCGCGCTTCGGCCGCACCATGGAATGGGACACGGCGGCAGGCGACGCTGTCCTGCGCGCCGCCGGCGGCATGACGCGCACGCTCGACGGCCAACCTCTGGTTTATGGCAAGCGCAGGCAAAGCGACGACGAGGACTTCGCCAATCCGCATTTCATTGCCAGCGGCAGGGCAGGGGTCAGCCCCGCCTGAAAAGGGTCCGCGGCTTACTCTGCCGCGGCTTGCGCCGAATTCGAGCCGATATAGTTGCGGATCGTCTCGATGATCCGGTCCTGATCGGCTTCGCTGAGATAAGGGTGCATCGGCAGGCACAGGATCCGCTTCGGCAGGTCTTCCGACACGGCAAGGCCGGTCGGCGTGCGCGGGTAGTCGTGATAAGCGACCTGGGCATGCAGCGGCTTCACATAATAGATGACCGACGGAATGCCCTTTTCGCCGAGATGCGCCTTCAGCCCGTCGCGCTTCGGCGTCTCGATGGCGTACTGCGCCCAGGCCGAACGGCTGCCGTCCAGATTGCGGGCGGCGGTAACGACGTCGCCAAGCCCATCGGCATAGCGCTTTGCCACCATTTGGCGGGCGACCATCTCGTCTTCTAGGATGGCCAGCTTCTCAATCAGGATCGCCGCCTGCAGCGTGTCGAGCCGCGAGTTGATGCCGACGCGGACATTGTCGTACTGCGTCTCGCCCTTGCCATGGAAGGCGAAGGAGCGAAGCTGTTCGGCCAGCGCATCGTCATTGGTGAACATCGCGCCGCCGTCGCCGTAACAGCCAAGCGGCTTGGCCGGATAGAAGCTGGTCGATCCGACATGGCCGAAAGCACCGCACATCTTGCCGTCGAGCGAGCCGCCCATCGACTGGGCGGCATCCTCGATCACCATCAGCCCTTCGCGGTTGGCGATCGCCATGATCGCCTCGTAGTCCGCGGCAAGGCCGAACAGATCGACAGGAATAATAGCCTTCGGCTTCAGCCTTCCTTCCTTCTTGATCATGGCGATGGCCGCTTCGAGGCTGGCAATGTCGATGTTGTAGGTGTGTGGGTCGACATCGACGAACACAGGCTCGGCCTTGGCCAGCGCCACCACTTCGGCGGTGGCGGCGAAAGTAAAGCTCGGCACGAACACCGCGTCACCCGGGCCGACGCCGGCCGCAAACAGCGGCAACAGCAGCGCGTCGGTGCCGTTGGCGCAGGCCACGACATGCTTTGTGCCGATATAGGCGGCAAGCTTACTCTCGAATTCGGTGACTTGCGGGCCAAGAATATAGCGGCCCTCGTCGACGACACGGTCGATCGCGGCCTTCAGCCGGTCGCGGATTCGTTCGCGCTGCGCGCCAAGATCGATGAACTGCATGTCGGCCTCAAAACGGTTTAACCAGACGGTTTAGCCAGATAACGGCTCGCTGGTACCAGAGTTGCGCCTGACGAGAAAGCCGGGCAGGCAGGACCGCGAATTGCCTAGGTGTCGCAGTCTGTTACCTGTCTTTTCCGGCGTGTCTTCGCGAGATGCCGCAAATCCGGGCTTCGTCAGGCACGATCCTGCCCTTATAATCTGTAGGATCGGTCCTGCGAAACATAAAGTGATCGACTGGCTCAACTTAAATTGAGCGTTGCTCAGGCGATCTCGTGCCGCCAGGGCGGATTGGCGCCGGCCCGTGACACGGTCACCGCTGCAGCCTTGGCGCCGAGCGCCAGCGCCTTGTGGATGGCGTCTTTCGACAGGCCGGAAATCGCCGCTTTCGTCAGCAAGCCTTGCTCATGCAAGGAGGCGAGGATGCCGGCATTAAACGTGTCGCCGGCGCCGACCGTGTCGACCACCTCGATCTTTTCCGGCATCACCGTGACGGCGTGCTCCTTGCTGTAGCCGACGGCGCCTTCGCTGCCATGTGTGACGACGATCAGCTTCGGGCCGCGATCCAGCCAGTTGCCGATGACATCCTCGTGCGAGCCGGATTCGCCGAACCAGTTCAGGTCCTCGTCCGACAGTTTCACGATGTCGGCCATCGCCATCATGGCGCGAATGCGCTTCAGGTGCTTGGCCTTGTCCGGGATGAAGTTCGGCCGGATGTTGGGGTCGAGCATCATGACGCGGCTTTCATGCTCACGCCGCATGAATTCTTCATAGGCACTTCCGGCGGGCTCGGAGATCAGGCTGATGGCGCCAAACAGCATGGCCTCGATCTCGTTGCCGAGTTGCGGCAAATCGTCGATGGTCAGCAGGCGGCCGGCGGTGTTCTCGTCATAGAAGGTGTAGGTCGCCTGGCCGTCGGTGAGCTTGACGAAGGCCAGCGTCGTTGGCCGAGGCGAGGTGTGTGCATAGGTGGAACTGACCTTACTCGCCCCAAGCGCATCCCGGAACTGGCCGCCGAACAGATCCGACGACAGGCCGGAAAAGAAGCCGGCCGGCGCGCCGAGCCGACCAAGTGCGATCGCCGTGTTGAACACGGCGCCGCCGACATAAGGCGCAAAAGCCGGCTCGCCCCCTGTCGTTGTGCGCGGCAGCATGTCGATCAGGGCTTCGCCGCAGCAGAGGATCATGGCTTCCTGGTCTCCGGCGGATAGATCACGCCCTTGCGGATGATGATGTTGGCGTAGAGCCGCGGCTCGCTTGTCGCGACGATGGCATGCGCCGATTTGACCCGTGCATAGAAGTCGGCGCCGGCCAGCGCAACCACCTTGCGGCCCGGCGCATGTTGGGCGCAGATCGCCTCGATCTCACGGTGGACGGGATCGGCAAGCGAAGGGTCGCCCTTGACCGAGGCGCGAAACAGCGCCTCCGGCACGGCGTCGTCCACCGGCAGCACGCTCAAGATCGCGTCGAGCACCGGGATGAGGTGGTGACCGTCGGCGCGTACCAGCCGGGTTGCCTGCTGTTCCGCCGGATAGTTTCCGTCGACAAGGGCGATTTCGTCGCCATGGCCCATGCCGCGCAGAATCGCCAGAAGCTCCGGACCGAGCAGCGCCGGGATTCCGATCAGCATCAGGCGCTCCTGGAAATCGTCGTCGAGCCGATCAGGAAGCGTTCGGAAAGTGGCAGGCTGGCGCCGCCGAGCGCCCGGGCATGAATGCCGACGGTTCCCTCGCGAACGGCGGGCAGCTTCAAACCTTCGCCGTCGATCGCGGCGATGGCCGCGATGATGGCGTCGACCAGCCGGCGGCGCACCGCCTTCGGCATCCATCCGTCGATCACCGCCGCCTCGAAATCGATGACCGAGGATGCGGCGACGATGGCGTAGGCGAGGGCTTGCGAAGCGCTGGCGATCCAGTCCTCCAGTTCGGATCCGATCTCGCCCCAGTCTTCCGGCGAGGTCCACAGATGCGAAGCCTCGACGCCGCGCGCGTTGAGCGCCTTCTCGAGCATGGCGATGGACGCCACATCGATCAGCTGGGTCGGCTTGCCGTCCGGTCCGGGCACCGGCATCGAACCCAGCGCGCCGGCATTGCCGGTCGGGCCGCCGAAAAGCCGGCCATTCAGCACGATGCCGCCACCGGCAAAGGCGCCGATGTAGAAATAGACGAAGTCACGCGCCGCCCCCGCCTGGCCGAAGACGAGTTCGGCGCCGCAGGCCGAAGTCGCATCGTTCTGCAAATAGACCGGGAAATCGCATTGCGCCTGGATGTCGGCCCGGATGTCGCGGTGGCGCCATTCGTCCATGACGTCGCGCGGGGCGCCGGCGGTATCGGCCCAGTTCCACAATTCGAACGGCATGGCGATGCCGAGCCCGGCGATGCGCTTGTCCTGTGCCGGCGTCAGCGCGCCGCGCATCGTCTTCATGCCGTTGTTGACGAATTCCACCGTTTCGCGCGGCGCCGGGTAGCGGTAGGAATGCTGCAGCATCGAGCGCACATTGCCGAGAAAATCGATCAGCACCAGTTCCGCGCTGCGGCGGCCGATCTTCAGGCCGATGAAGAAAGCGCCTTCGGGATTGAGCGCCATCGGGATGGAGGGCTGGCCGATCTTGCCGCGCAACGGCGCCTGGCGCAGCAGGAGGCTTTCTTCCTCCAGCTCGCGCATGATGACCGAAACCGTCTGCGCCGAAAGTCCGGTCATGCGGGCGATGTCGGATTTTGCCAGGCTGCCGTGCTGGCGCACCAACGACAGCACCAACCGCTCATTGTGGTCGCGCATGCCGCTCTGGTTGGTGCCGCGGTGAATGAGACTGTCATTCACCTCGGGCGAACCGTGCCTCGCAATGGCCGTTTCCACCCTGTTCCTCCCGTCGTTTCCCCTCAATGCTTTTGGGTCAGAATGGGTGAACGAAGCAAGGCTGTCAATAATAAATAAGAGTGATTTAATTATTGACAGAGGCTTCGGCCTGGTGTCTGTTGAGACAGCGTCCACGCTGGGAGAATTTCGTTGGATGCGCTGCAGGTGCCGGTTGGCCGGCATCGGAATGGTTCCACTGGGAGGAAGATCGTGACCAATACAAAACTGTTGAAATCGACCGTGTTTGCCGCCGCGGCCCTGGGCCTGATGGCGTTTGCCTCGTCCGCATCCGCGGCCGGTGTCGGCGCCTGCCTGATCACCAAGACCGACACCAATCCCTTCTTCGTCAAGATGAAGGAAGGCGCCACCGCGAAGGCCAAGGAACTCGGCGTCGACCTCAAGACCTATGCCGGCAAGATCGACGGCGACAGCGAGAGCCAGGTCGCGGCGATCGAAAGCTGCATAGCCGACGGCGCCAAGGGGATCCTGATCACCGCATCCGACACCAAAGGTATCGTGCCGACCGTGAAGAAGGCGCGTGACGCCGGCCTGCTGGTGATCGCGCTCGACACGCCACTCGATCCAATCGATGCGGCCGACGCGACCTTCGCGACGGACAATCTCGAAGCCGGCAAGCTGATCGGCGCCTGGGCAGCCGCCACGCTGGGCGACAAGGCGAAGGACGCCAAGATCGGCTTCCTCGATCTGACCCCTTCGCAGCCGACCGTCGATGTGCTGCGCGACCAGGGCTTCATGATGGGCTACGGCATCGACGTGAAGGATCCCAACAAGATCGGCGACGAGACCGATCCGCGCATCGTCGGCCACGACGTCACCAACGGCAACGAAGAGGGCGGCCGCAAGGCGATGGAGAACCTCCTGCAGAAGGACAACACCATCAACGTCATCCACACCATCAACGAGCCCGCCGCTGTCGGCGCCTACCAGGCGCTAAAGGCTGTCGGCCTCGAAAGCCAGGTGCTGATCGTTTCCGTCGACGGCGGCTGCCCTGGCGTGAAGTCGGTGGCCGAAGGTGTCATCGGCGCCACGTCGCAGCAATATCCGCTGCAGATGGCAGCACTCGGCATCGAGGCGATCGCCGCTTTTGCCAAGGACGGAACCAAGCCGAAGCCGACCGAAGGCAAGAACTTCTTCGACACCGGCGTCAACCTGGTGACCGACAAGCCGGCCACCGGCGTGAAGTCCATCGACACCAAGGAAGGCCTCGCCAAGTGCTGGGGCTGATGTCGGTCTGACAGGCATCCAGGGAACCTGAGCGGTCGGGGCTTGATCCCCGGCCGCTTCGGGTGGACGATGGCTCGCGTGACCGCGAACAATCCCGGCAACAGACCGGAAAGGCGTGGACTGGCGTCGGCGTTTGGCTGAAGCCTACGGGGAGTAAACATGGCTCAAGCTCAGGAATTCGAGAAGGTTCTCTCGAGCAGCGACACAAGCGTTGCCGCTTTTGACGAGCACAAATCGGCCGTCAAGCGCATCCAGCATTTCCTGCATTCAACGCCGGCCGCGGTGCCGCTGATCGTGCTGGTTCTGGCGATCATCGTCTTCGGCATCACCATCGGAGGACGGTTCTTTTCGTCCTACACGCTGACGCTTATCCTGCAGCAGATCGCCATCATCGGCATTCTGGGCGCTGCGCAGACATTGGTCATCCTGACCGCAGGCATCGACCTGTCGATTGGCGTGATCATGGTGATTTCAGCGGTGATCATGGGCAATTGCGCTGTCAGCTACGGCATGCCGAGCGCGCTCGCAGTGGCGATCGGGCTTGCCGCCGGCGCGGCCTGCGGTCTGCTCAATGGGGTGCTTGTCGCCTACATGAAGCTGCCACCCTTCATCGTGACGCTTGGCACCTGGAACATCGTCATGGCCACGAACTTCATTTATTCGGCCAACGAGACGATCCGCGACACCGACGTCGACACCCAGGCGCCGTTGCTGCATCTCTTTGCCATCAGTTTCAAGGTCGGCACGGCGGTGCTGACGCTCGGTGTCATTGCCACGGTCGTGCTCGTTATGGTCCTGTGGTACGTGCTCAATCACACGGCATGGGGCCGCCATGTCTACGCCGTTGGCGATGATCAGGAGGCGGCGAAGCTGTCGGGCATCCAGACCAAGAAGGTGCTGATGACGGTCTACACCCTTGCCGGGCTGATCGCCGCTTTCGCTGCCTGGGTCTCCATCGGCCGCAACGGTTCGATCTCGCCGTCAGCCGCCGTCACCGACTACAATCTGCAGGCGATCACCGCGACGGTGATCGGCGGCATTTCCCTCTTCGGCGGACGCGGCTCGATCCTGGGCACGCTGTTCGGCGCGATGATCGTCGGCGTCGTCTCCATGGGCCTCAACATGCTTGGCGCCGATCCGCAATGGAAGGTGCTGCTCACCGGTGTGCTGATCATCGGCGCCGTGGCAGTCGACCAATGGATCAGAAAGGTTTCGGCATGACCATGACCCAGGAACCCATCCTCACCGCGCGTGGCCTGGTCAAGCGCTATGGCCGTGTCACCGCCCTCGACAATGCCGACTTCGACCTTTATCCCGGCGAAATCCTCGCCGTCATCGGCGACAACGGCGCCGGCAAGTCGTCGCTCATCAAGGCGATTTCCGGCGCGGCCGTGCCCGATGAAGGCGAGATCCGGCTCGAAGGCAAACCCGTCGCCTTCAAATCGCCGATGGAGGCCCGCGAAGCCGGTATCGAGACCGTCTACCAGAATTTGGCGCTGTCGCCGGCGCTGTCGATCGCCGACAACATGTTCCTTGGCCGCGAAATCCGCAAACCGGGCTTTCTGGGCGACTGGCTTCGTATGCTTGACCGTCCGGCGATGGAAAAGCGCGCCCGCGACAAGCTTACCGAACTTGGCCTGATGACCATCCAGAACATCAGCCAGGCTGTGGAGACTCTCTCGGGTGGCCAAAGGCAGGGCGTTGCGGTAGCGCGCGCGGCCGCCTTTGGCAGTCGTGTGGTGATCATGGACGAGCCGACAGCCGCCCTTGGCGTCAAGGAAAGCCGCCGCGTGCTCGAACTGATCCTCGACGTCAAGAAGCGCGGCCTCCCGATCGTGCTGATCTCGCACAACATGCCGCACGTCTTCGAAGTGGCCGACCGCATTCACATCCATCGGCTGGGCCGTCGCCTCTGCGTCATCGATCCCAAGCAATATACGATGTCCGATGCCGTGGCCTTCATGACCGGAGCAAAGGTTCCGCCCGAAGCAGCACTGGCGGCCTGATGCAGGTCGCCCAAAAGTGCGTAGCGGTTTTGGGAACAACGACATGCACGAAACAGGAATTTGAAGCGCGTCGCGCGGACCGTCGTGGCGCGTCACACTTCCGAACTGCCAAATTGCCGCAGGGGGCAAGCCGGTTCGGGCATGTTTAAATCGATTGAATATATAGCGGTATCGGCTAGCATGGGCTGGGAGGAGCGATGAAAGCCGGTATGATCATGGCAACCGCACGAGAGGCATCATGACGAGCGCGATGACATCCGAACCCCTTCCTCCATTGCTCGAAAATCCTGATCCAAAGACACTCGCACGTGAAGTCTTGGTGGCCCTCAAATACAGGGTCGGCAAGGATACCACCGTCGCGACCCAGTACGACTGGCTGACCGCCTCGATCAAGGTCGTGCGCGACCGGATCGTCGATCGCTGGATGCAGGCGACGAAAGAGGCCTACGACCAGAAGGAAAAGCGCGTCTACTATCTGTCGCTGGAATTCCTCATCGGCCGCCTGATGCGCGATGCCTTCTCCAATCTGGGCCTGATGGACAACATGCGCGCGGCGCTGTCGTCGCTGGGCGTCGATCTCGATCTCATCGCCGCACTCGAGCCGGATGCCGCACTTGGCAATGGCGGCCTCGGGCGGCTTGCGGCCTGCTTCATGGAAAGCATGGCGACTGTCGACATTCCCGCGCATGGCTACGGCATCCGCTATGCCAACGGGATGTTCCGCCAGGAGATTCACGACGGCTGGCAGGTCGAACTGCCTGAGACATGGCTCGATCACGGCAATCCGTGGGAATTCGAACGCCGTGAGCGCTCGTTCGAGGTCGGTTTCGGCGGTTCGGTAGAATCGATCACCTCGAAGGACGGGCGCCTCGAGCGCCATGTCTGGAAGCCGACCGAGCATGTCCTGGCCGTCGCCTATGACACGCCCGTCGTCGGCTGGCGGGCCAATCGCGTCAACACGCTGCGGCTGTGGTCGGGCATGCCGGTCGATCCGATCCTGCTCGACAAGTTCAATGCCGGCGACCACATCGGCGCGCTTGCCGAAAGCAACAAGGCCGATGCCTTGTCGCGTGTGCTCTATCCCGCCGATTCCCACAAGGCCGGGCAGGAACTGCGGCTCAGGCAAGAGTACTTTTTCTCCACCGCCTCGCTGCAGGACATCGTCCAGCGCCATCTCAGCCAATATGGCGACCTGAAGTCGCTGCCCGACAAGGCTGCGATCCACCTCAACGACACCCATCCGGCCATCGCTGTGCCCGAGCTGATGCGCCTGTTGATGGATGTTCACGGCATGGATTTCGACCTCGCCTGGGATATCACCAAGCGCACCTTCGGCTACACCAACCACACGCTGCTGCCCGAAGCGCTGGAAAGCTGGCCGGTGCCGCTGTTCGAGCGGCTTTTGCCGCGCCACATGCAGATCGTCTACGCCATCAACGCCGAGGTGCTTCTGGAGGCGCGTGCCTCCAACCAGTTCTCGGACGAGCAGATCAGCCGCATCTCGCTGATCCAGGAAAACGGCGACCGCCGGGTGCGCATGGGCAATCTGGCCTTTGTCGGCTCGCACTCGATCAACGGCGTTTCGGCGCTTCACACCGACCTGATGAAAGAGACGGTGTTCGCCGATCTGCACAAGCTCTATCCCGATCGCATCAACAACAAGACCAACGGCATCACGCCGCGGCGCTGGCTGATCCAGTGCAATCCCGGGCTGACGTCGCTCGCCCGTGAGGCGATCGGCGACCGTTTTCTCGACGACATAGATGCCATCAAGGATCTCGATGTCTTCGCCGACGATGCCGCCTTTCGCGACAAGTTCGCCGCCGTCAAGCGCGCCAACAAGGCGCGGCTGGCCAACCTCGTCGCCGATCGGCTCGGCATCAAGGTCGATCCCTCGGCGCTGTTCGATATCCAGATCAAGCGCATCCACGAATACAAGCGCCAGCTTCTGAACATCCTCGAGGCGATCGCCCTCTACGACCAGATCCGCTCGCATCCGGAGCGTGACTGGATGCCGCGTGTAAAATTCTTCGGCGGCAAAGCGGCGCCCAGCTACCACAATGCCAAGCTGATCATCAAACTCGCCAATGACGTCGCCAAGGTCATCAACCGCGATCCGGCCGTGCGCGGTCTGCTGAAGGTGGTGTTCGTGCCGAACTACAATGTCAGCCTGGCCGAGATCATGATGCCGGCTGCCGATCTGTCCGAGCAGATCTCGACCGCCGGCATGGAAGCGTCGGGAACCGGCAACATGAAGTTCGCGCTGAACGGCGCGTTGACCATCGGCACGCTCGACGGCGCCAATGTCGAGATCAAGGAATGCGTCGGCGACGACAACATCTTCATCTTCGGCCTGACCACCGCCGAGGTCGCCGAGCGGCGCAACAATGGCTACGATCCGCGCGCCGTCATCGAGGGATCACCCGAGCTGGCGCAAGCGGTTGCCGCTGTTTCGTCAGGCGTCTTCTCGCCGGACGATCCGGATCGTTACCGCGATCTCATCAACGGTCTCTACAACAGCGACTGGTTCATGGTTGCCGCCGATTTCGATGCCTATGCCGCCGCCCAGCGCGAGGTCGATGCGGTCTGGCGCAACAGTCCCGACTGGTACGCCAGGGCGATCCGCAACGTTGCGCGCGTCGGCTGGTTCTCCTCCGATCGCACGATCCGCCAATATGCGAAAGAAATCTGGAACGTGCCTGTCTGATGTGATTGCATGAGGCCGCGAACAATGTGGTCCCGGGCTATGAATTGGAGTGCCAAGCTCATAGCCCTGAAAACAAACATTTGGTGCCCGGGGAGGGACGCTGCCTGATGAAGAAGCCGCGCGCGACCGCTGCGACAAGCGGGCCGGACGGACTGGCGCCAGCCAGCGATGTTGCGGCGATTGTTGCCGGTACGCACGGCGACCCGTTCGCGGTTCTTGGCGTCCATGAGGTTGGCAAAAGCCTGTTTGCCCGCTGCTTTGTTCCGAATGCCGAATTCGTCACCGCCTATACGCTGACCGGCATCATCGCGGGTGAATTGTCCAGGCGCGACGATGGCGGCTTTTTCGAAGGCAAGCTCTCGATCAGGAAGCGGCAGCCGCTGCGCTATCACGCGCGCAATGCCGGCGGCGACTGGTGGCTGACCGATCCTTATTCGTTCGGTCCGGTGCTTGGCCCGATGGACGACTACTACATCGCCCAAGGCTCGCACCTAAGGTTGTTCGACAAGCTCGGCGCCCATGTCATCGATCATGAAGGCGCTTCCGGAGTGCATTTCGCCGTCTGGGCTCCCAATGCGCGGCGCGTCTCGGTGGTCGGCGATTTCAACGAGTGGGACGGTCGCCGGCATACGATGCGTGATCGCCGCGACACCGGCATCTGGGAACTGTTCGTGCCCGACATCGGTGCCGGACGACCCTACAAATACGAGATCATCGGCCCCGATGGCGTGAGATTGCCGCTGAAGGCCGACCCGTTCGCCTTCAAATCCGAACTGCGTCCGGCCACCGCTTCGGTCGTGGCCGTGCCGCCGGCGCATGAGTGGGGCGACGAGGCGCATCGCAGTTTCTGGCGCAATGCCGATCACCGGCGCGAAGCCATCTCGATCTACGAGGTCCATGCCGGCTCCTGGCAGCTTCACGACGACGGTACCTTCCTGTCATGGGACGAGTTGGCCGACCGGCTGATCCCCTATGTGGTCGAGACCGGTTTCACCCATATCGAATTCATGCCGATCTCCGAACACCCCTATGACCCGTCCTGGGGCTACCAGACGACCGGCCTCTACGCGCCCTCGGCCCGCTTCGGCGACCCCGACGGCTTTGCTCGTTTCGTCGATGGCGCCCACCGCGCCGGCGTCGGTGTCATCCTCGACTGGGTGCCGGCGCATTTCCCGGTCGACGCGCATGGCCTGGCCAATTTCGACGGCACCGCGCTCTATGAGCATGCCGATCCACGCAAGGGTTTTCATCCCGACTGGAACACCGCGATCTACAATTTCGGCCGCCGCGAGGTGGTTTCGTTCCTCGTCAACAACGCGCTGTTCTGGGCCGAGAAATACCATGTCGACGGTTTGCGCGTCGACGCGGTCGCCTCGATGCTCTACCTCGACTATTCGCGCAAGGCCGGCGAATGGATCCCCAACGAGAAGGGCGGCCGCGAGAACCTCGAGGCGGTCAGCTTCCTGCAGAAGATGAACAAGGAGGTCTACGGCCACCATCCGGGCGTCATGACCGTCGCCGAGGAATCGACCTCATGGCCGAAGGTCTCGGCGCCGGTGCATGAAGGCGGGCTGGGCTTCGGCTTCAAGTGGAATATGGGCTTCATGCACGACACGCTGGAGTATTTCTCCAAGGAGCCCATCTTCCGCAAGCACCACCACAACGACCTCACCTTCGGCCTGACCTACGCCTTCTCGGAAAATTTCGTGCTGCCGCTCTCGCATGACGAGGTCGTGCACGGCAAAGGCACGCTGCTCGGCAAGATGGCGGGCGACGACTGGCAGAAATTCGCGACATTGCGCGCCTACTACGCCTTCATGTGGGGGTATCCCGGCAAGAAGCTGCTGTTCATGGGGCAGGAGTTCGCGCAGCGCCGCGAATGGAGCGAGGCGCGCGCACTCGACTGGAACCTGCTGGAGTTCCGGCCGCATCGCGGCGTCTGGCAGACAGTGCGCGATCTCAACTATCTCTACCGTTCGCGTCCGGCGCTGCATGGCCGCGACTGCGAACCGGAGGGGTTCTCCTGGCTGATCGTCGACGACAGCCAGAATTCGGTTTTTGCCTGGCTGCGCAACGCGCCGGGCGGCAGCCCGGTGGCCGTCATTTCCAATTTCACGCCGGTGCCGCGCGACAATTATCGCGTGCCGTTGCCGACGGCCGGCAAATGGCGCGAAATCATCAACACCGACGCTTCTGAATATGGCGGTTCCGGCAAGGGCAATGGCGGCATGGTCGAGGCGCGGGCGGAAGAAGGAAGCGTCTCCGCGACGATGCTCTTGCCGCCGCTGTCCACGATCATGCTCGAGCTCGTCGCCGACTGAACCCATCGACACTGAGTAACATGTCGAGATCGAGTAACTTGGGAGGGTAGAAATGGCAGACTTGAAACGGACCCAGCCGCTGGCGCGCGATGCCATGGCCTATGTATTGGCCGGCGGCCGCGGCAGCCGCCTCAGGGAACTGACCGACCGGCGCGCCAAGCCGGCCGTCTATTTCGGCGGCAAGACTCGCATCATCGACTTCGCGCTCTCCAACGCGCTTAACTCCGGCATTCGACGCCTCGGCGTCGCCACCCAGTACAAGGCGCACTCGCTGATCCGCCATCTGCAGCGCGGCTGGAACTTCCTGCGGCCCGAGCGCAACGAGAGTTTCGACATCCTGCCGGCCAGCCAGCGCGTCTCGGAAACGCAGTGGTATGAGGGCACCGCCGACGCCGTCTATCAGAACATCGACATCATCGAGGCCTATGGGCCCGAATACATGGTCATCCTGGCCGGCGATCACATCTACAAGATGGACTACGAGATGATGCTTCGCCAGCACGTCGACGCCAATGCCGATGTCACCGTCGGCTGCCTCGAAGTGCCGCGCATGGAAGCCACCGGCTTCGGCGTCATGCATGTCGATGGCAAGGACAATATCATCGCCTTCGTCGAAAAGCCCGCCGATCCGCCCGGCATTCCCGACAAGCCAGAGTTTGCCCTGGCCTCGATGGGCATCTACGTCTTCAAGACCAAGTTCCTGATGGAGCAGTTGCGCCGCGATGCGGCCGAGCCGGGCTCCAGCCGCGACTTCGGCAAGGACATCATCCCCTATATCGTCCAGCACGGTAAGGCGATCGCGCACCGCTTCGCCAAATCCTGCGTCCGCTCGACCGCCGAGAACGAGGCCTACTGGCGCGACGTCGGAACGGTCGACGCCTATTGGGAAGCCAATATCGACCTGACCGATATCACCCCGGAGCTCGACCTCTACGACCGCGACTGGCCGATCTGGACCTATGCCGAATTGAAGCCGCCGGCAAAGTTCGTGCATGACGAGGACGGCCGCCGCGGTTCGGCCATCTCCTCGCTTGTCTCGGGCGACTGCATCGTCTCGGGGGCTTCGCTGAAAAAAAGCCTGATCTTCACTGGCGCGCGCATCAATTCCTATTCGACGCTCGAAGAAGTGGTGATGCTGCCCGACGTTCATGTCGGCCGGAACGCAAAGTTGAAGCGCGTGGTCATCGACCATGGTGTTAGGATACCGGAAGGGCTGGTGGTCGGCGAAGACCCCATTCTCGACGCCAAGCGCTTCCGCGTTTCCGAAAAAGGCATCTGCCTGGTTACGCAGGACATGATCGACAAGCTGGGGCTCTAACGCATGCAGGTTCTGTCGGTCACGCCGGAAATTTTCCCACTCATCAAGACCGGTGGGCTTGCCGACGTGACCGGCGCGTTGCCCATTGCGCTGGCGGCCAAGGGCGTCACCATGCGCACTCTCATTCCCGGGTTTCCGACCGTCATGTCCGCCTTCAAGAAAAAGCGGGCGGTGCTGCAATATCCCTTGCTACAGGGCGGCAAGGCCTCTGTCCATTCCGTCCAGCTCGCCGGGCTCGAGCTGTTCGTGCTCGACGCGCCGCATCTGTTCGACCGTCCGGGCGGCCCTTATGGCAATGCGACCGGCGTTGACTGGCCAGATAATTGGCGGCGCTTCGCAGCACTAAGCCAGGTCGGCGGCGACATCGCCGGCGGCGCCATCTCAGGCTACCAGCCCGACATCGTCCATGCTCACGACTGGCAATCGGCGATGACGCTGGCCTATATGCGTTACGGCAAGGCGGTCGGCGTGCCGTCGATGATGACCGTCCACAATCTCGCCTTCCAGGGCCAGTTCGGCGCCGGCATTTTCGGCGAGCTTGGCTTGCCGGCCGCGGCGATGGCGCTCGACGGCGTCGAATATTATGGCGGCGTCGGCTTCCTCAAGGCGGGCCTGCAGGCCGCCTGGGCGATCACCACGGTGAGCCCGACATACGCGCAGGAGATCCGCTCGGCTGAATTCGGCATGGGCCTCGACGGCCTCATCAACATGCGCTCCAGCGATCTCTACGGGATCGTCAACGGTATCGACACCGGGATCTGGGATCCCGAAACCGACAAGCATCTGGTCTCCCCCTACACGGCCGGGACGCTGAAGGCGCGGGCGCCCAACAGGGCCGCTGTCGAGGAGCGTTTCAGCCTCGATCGCGACGACAGCCCGATCGTCTGCGTCGTCAGCCGCCTGACCTGGCAAAAGGGCATGGACATACTGGCGCAGGTGATCGACGGCATCGTTGCCACGGGCTCGCGCCTGGCCATCCTGGGCTCGGGCGACGCCGGTCTCGAAGGTGCGCTGCTTGCCGCCGCCGCCAGACATCGCGGCCGCATCGGCGTCGTCGTCGGCTACGATGAGGGGCTATCGCACATCATGCAAGGCGGCTGCGACGCCATCGTCATCCCCTCGCGCTTCGAACCGTGCGGGCTGACGCAGCTTTACGGCCTGCGCTATGGCTGCGTGCCGGTGGTTGCCCGCACCGGCGGCCTGGCCGATACGGTCATCGATGCCAATGAGGCCGCCGTTTCGGCCGGCGTCGCCACCGGCTTCCAGTTCGCGCCCAACAATGGCGGTGCCTTGCTGCACGCCATCCGCCGCCTCGTCGACGCACACGCCAGTCCGGCCGTCTGGGAATCGCTGCAGCGCCAGGGCATGAAGGCCGACGTGTCGTGGGACAAGAGCGCGGACAAATACGTTGAACTCTATCGCTCGCTGCTTTCGAAAAGGGTTGCCTGAAGCATGATACGGACCGTCCCCACCAAACCCTACCCCGATCAGAAGCCTGGCACGTCGGGCCTGCGCAAGAAGGTGCCTGTCTTTCAGCAGGAGCACTATGCCGAGAATTTCATCCAGTCGATCTTCGACGCGCTCGACGGTTTCCAGGGCAAGACCCTGGTGATCGGCGGCGATGGCCGTTTCTACAACCGCGAAGTCATCCAGAAGGCCATCGCCATGGCAGCCGCCAACGGCTTCGGCAAGGTGATGGTCGGGCAGGGCGGCATCCTGTCGACGCCGGCCGCCTCGCATGTCATCCGTAAATACAAGACCTTCGGCGGCATCATTCTGTCGGCCAGTCACAATCCGGGCGGCCCGCATGAGGATTTCGGCATCAAATACAATGCCGGCAATGGCGGCCCGGCGCCGGAAAAGCTGACGGACGCGATCTTCGAAAAGACCAAGACGATTTCGAGCTTCAGAACCGCCGACATCGATCCGATCGACATCGACACGATAGGCGCGGTCAAGGCCGCCGGCATGACGGTCGAGATCATCGACCCGGTCGCCGACTATGCCGAGCTGATGGAAAGCCTGTTCGATTTCGACGCCTTGCGCAAACTGTTCAAGTCGGGTTTCCGCATGCGCTTTGACGCCATGCACGCGGTGACCGGGCCCTACGCCAAGGAAATCCTGGAAAACCGGCTTGGCGCGCCCAACGGCACCTGCCGCAATTTCAAGCCGCTGCCGGATTTCGGCGGGCACCATCCGGACCCGAATCTTGTCCACGCCAAACACCTCTACGACGAGATGATGGGGCCGGATGCGCCGGATTTCGGCGCCGCCTCGGATGGCGACGGCGACCGTAATTTGATCATCGGCAAGGGCATTTTCGTCACCCCGTCGGATTCAGTCGCCATGCTCGCCGCCAACGCCCGCCTGGCGCCCGGTTACAAGGCCGGGCTGAAGGGCATAGCCCGCTCGATGCCGACCAGCGGCGCGGCCGATCGTGTTGCTGAAAAACTCGGCATCGGCATCTATGAGACGCCGACCGGTTGGAAGTTCTTCGGCAATCTGCTGGATGCCGATATGGCGACGATCTGCGGCGAGGAGAGTGCCGGCACTGGCTCCAACCATGTCCGCGAAAAGGACGGCCTGTGGGCGGTGCTTTTGTGGCTCAACATCCTTGCCGCGCGCGGCGAAAGCTGCAAGCAGATCGTCACCGAGCACTGGGCGACCTACGGTCGCAACTACTATTCGCGGCACGATTATGAAGAGGTCGAGAGCGACCGGGCGAACGCGCTGGTCGACGAACTGCGCGCCAAACTCGGCTCATTGCCGGGCACCAGCGTGCGCGGCATGACAATCGCCAGCGCCGACGATTTTGCCTATCACGATCCGGTCGATGGCTCGACCAGCGAGCACCAGGGCATCAGGGTGCTGTTTGAAGGTGGTTCGCGCGTGGTCTTCCGGCTGTCCGGCACCGGCACGTCGGGCGCGACGTTGCGCGTTTATATCGAGCGCTACGAGCCGGACAAGTCGAGGCACGATCTCGATACCCAGGCCGCCCTTGCCGATCTGATTGCCGCGGCCGATGATATTGCCCGGATTCACAGCCATACCGGCCGCCCCAAGCCAAGCGTGATTACTTGAGAGTGGCTGTGGCTTCACCCTCCCCCTTGTGGGGAGGGTCGATCCGCGTAGCGGATCGGGGTGCTCATAAAGCGCTTTCCCCGCGCCGCCCCCCAGCCCGCTCACTTCGTTCGCGACCCTCCCCACGGGGGGGAGGGTGGAGAACGCGCGCATGACCCCACTCGGTGCCACCATCACCAGCGAAGGAATCCGCTTTGCCGTGTGGTCGCAGGCCGCCTGTCGGCTTTGGGTCTCGATCTTCGACGAGCAGGGCAAGCGGGAAATCGAACGGCTCGAGCTGCAGCCGGAAGGCGAGGGCGTCCATGCGCTGTTCGTCGCGGGCCTTGGCCAGGGCATCCGCTACGGCTTTCGCGCCGATGGCGACTACGCGCCGGAGCGCGGGCTGTGGTTCGATCCCGCCAAGCTCCTGACCGATCCTTATGCCGTCGAGATCGACAGGTCCTACACCTATGACTGGCGGCTGGCTCAACGCCGGAGCGAGGGGGCCGATACAGCGCCGCTGATGCCGAAGGCGATTGCCGCTGCGCTGCAGAAGCCGGTGCAGGCTGCGCCGCCGCTATTCCAGCCGGGGGGCCTGATATACGAAGTGCCGGTGCGCGCTTTCACCATGCTGCATCCGGATGTTCCGGAAAAATTGCGTGGTACCATTGCCGCTCTCGCTCATCCGGTGATTATCGAGCACCTGAAAAAACTCGGCGTTGGCGCGGTCGAACTGATGCCGGTGACCGCCTCGATCGACGAGCGGCATTTGCCGCCGCTCGGGCTGCGCAACGCCTGGGGCTACAATCCCGTGACGTTCATGGCCCTCGATCCGCGCCTGGCGCCGGGCGGCATCATGGAATTGCGAAACACGGTCGCTGTGCTGCGCCAGGCCGGTATCGGCGTCATCCTCGACCTCGTCTTCAACCACACCGGCGAGAGCGACAGGCTTGGGCCCACGTTGTCGCTGCGCGGCCTCGACAATCAGGCCTACTACCGGCACACATCAGACGGCAGGCTGGCCAACGACACCGGCACCGGCAACACGGTCGCTTGCGACCATCCTGTCGCTAGGGAAATGGTCCTCGACACGCTTCGCCATTTCGTCAGGGATGCCGGCGTCGATGGCTTCCGCTTCGACCTCGCTCCCATTCTGGGGCGGGTCGAGGGCACATTCGATGCCGAGGCGCCGCTGCTGAGGGCGATGCGCGACGATGCGCTGCTGGCCGATCGCGTGTTGATCGCCGAGCCGTGGGACATCGGTCCGGACGGCTATCAGCTCGGCAATTTCCCGCCGCCCTTCCTCGAATGGAATGACAAGTATCGCGACGATGTCAGACGCTTCTGGCGCGGCGACGCCGGCATGGTCGGCGCCCTGGCGACCCGGCTCGCCGGTTCGTCCGATGTGTTTGCCGCGAACAGCCAAGGCGCCAGCCGCACGGTTAATTTCATCGCCGCCCATGATGGCATGACGCTCGCCGATATCGCGCGCTACCAGCGCAAGCACAACGAAACCAATGGCGAGCAGAACCGCGACGGCCACAATGAAAACCTGTCCTGGAACAACGGCGTGGAAGGGGATGCAAACGACCCGGCCGTGTCGGCGGCTCGCCTCAACGATCAGCATGCCTTGCTCGCCACGCTGTTTGCCTCACGCGGCACCATCATGCTGACGGCCGGCGACGAATTCGGCCGCACCCAGCAGGGCAACAACAACGCCTATGCGCAGGACAACGAGATCACCTGGCTCGACTGGGCCGGCCGCGACCAGGCGCTGAAGCGCTACACGGCGGAACTCTCGAGGCTGCGCCGGTCGATGCCGGCGCTTTCCGACACAAGCTTCCTCACTGGCCAGCCACCGGCAGGTTCGGAGATACCGGACGTCGCATGGCTGACCGAGACAGGCGCGCCGCTCGATGAACAGAGTTGGCAGGATTCGCAGCGGCACCGCCTGGTCATGATCCTGGCCGCCGAGGACGACCGCCGTCTTGCGGTGCTTATCAACGGCGATCGCCGGGCCTGCATGTTCACCTTGCCTGAAAGAGACGGATTCTTCTGGGCTCCAGCTACCGAAGCGCCGGATGCGGCGGATATCTCGCGGCCAATATCCGGGCGGACGATGATCTTCATGATCGAACGAGCGCAGGCCGGCACAAGGGAGCAGCGCAATGGCGGCGAGTGACAAGACCGGATGGTGGCGCGGTTGCGTCATCTACCAGATCTATCCGCGCTCCTTCCAGGACACGACCGGCGATGGCAGCGGCGATCTCGCCGGTATCACGTCGAGGCTCGCCCATGTCGCCTCGCTTGGTGTCGACGCCGTTTGGCTGTCGCCTTTCTTCAAGTCGCCGATGGCCGATATGGGCTACGACGTGTCGGACTACTGCGATGTCGATCCGATGTTCGGCACGCTCGAGGATTTCGATGCGCTGGTCGCCGAGGCGCATCGTCTCGGCCTGAAGATCGTCATCGACCAGGTGCTGTCGCATTCATCCGACAGGCACGACTGGTTCGTCGAAAGCCGCGCCAGCCGCGATAACCCCAAGGCCGACTGGTATGTCTGGGCCGATACCAAGCCCGATGGCGGCGCGCCCAACAACTGGCTCTCCGTCTTCGGTGGCCCTGCCTGGGAATGGGATTCGACCCGCCGGCAATATTACATGCACAATTTCCTTGCCTCGCAGCCCGATCTGAATTTCCACAATCCGGAGGTCCAGGACGCGCTTCTCGACACGGTGCGCTTCTGGCTGGAGCGCGGCGTCGACGGTTTTCGGCTCGATACGGTCAACTACTATGTCCACGACCGCTGGCTGCGCAGCAATCCGCCCCTGGCGTCGAGCGTCGCCGGCACCAACGGCGAGACCAACACCTACCTCTACCAGGAGCATCTGTTCGACAAGACGCAACCGGAAAACCTGGCATTCCTCCGTCGCTTCAGAGCCTTGCTCGATGAGTACGAGGATCGGGCGGCGGTTGGCGAAATCGGCGATGAAGGCCGCTCGCTGCAGACGCTCGCGGCCTATACCTCAGGCGGCGACAAGCTCCACATGTGCTACACCTTCGACCTGCTCGGTCCGCAGTTCTCGGCCGCGCATGTGCGTGGCTGTGTCCAGGCCTTTGAAAGTGCAGTTGCGGACGGCTGGGTCTGCTGGGCGTTCTCCAACCATGACGTGGTGCGCCATGTCAGCCGCTGGACAAGGCCTGACAGCGATCCCGATGCGGTCGCAAGATTCTCGATCATGCTGCTCACCTGCCTGCGCGGCTCGATCTGCCTCTATGAGGGCGAGGAGTTGGGTCTGGAGGAGGCGGAGCTGGGCTATGAGGATCTGCGCGATCCCGTTGGCATCCGCTTCTGGCCGGGCGTCAAGGGCAGGGATGGGTGTCGCACGCCGATGGTCTGGGAAGCCGGCGCCGACAACGCGGGCTTCTCCACTGGCAAGCCGTGGCTGCCGATCCCGGCCAGCCATCGCGCCCGCGCGGTCGATGTCCAGAATGCCGACACGGCCTCGGTGCTCGCGTCCTATCGGGCTGCGCTGGCCTTGCGCGGGGAGCATGAGGCGCTGGTATCAGGCTCGATCCGCTTTCTCGACGCCGAGGGTGACCTGCTTGCTTTCATTCGCGAGGGCGGCGGCGAAAGACTGCTCTGTGTCTTCAATTTCGCCGGGGGACCGGCCAGTTGGCCGTTGCCCGGGGACATCGGAGCGGTTGCGCAGCTTGATGGCGATGCCGCGGTCGTCGGGGCCGAGCTTTTGCTGCCATCGCTTGGAGTCTTTTTTGGCAGGCTCGACTGATATCGCGACCGTTACTGCACCAGCACGGCACGTCCGCAAACCGCGCCTGTGACCCGTACATCGGCCTCGCCGAGATGCACGCCGAGCGTTTCGAGCAGATTGTAAAGCAATGTGTCGACTGGTGCGGTCACGGTTTTCAAGAGCGTCGTCACCGCAGGTTTCACTGCGCCGAGCAGGGCGGTTACGTCAAGCCCGAGGATACCCAGCGCGTTGACGGAGAGCGACAACTTGTCGACCAGTGATGTTGTCAGCGTCTGAGTCAGGTCCCGTGTCGGCGTCGTCTTGATGGTTTTGGCGGCGATCTCGGTTTTGTTGAAGACCAGGTTGGTCGGGCTGACGTTGGTGATGTCGGCACCCGCCGACCCCTTCACCAGTATTAGCGGGATTTTTAGCAGCAACAGATTGAGGCTGACATCCGCTATGTTGGCGTCGGAGAACGACTGCGGGTTGCTGAAATCGGCGAAGGCGGTGGGGCTGTTATCGGCATCGCTGGCGGCAAGGTTTACCGCGGCGACGCCGGGCTTCGCGGCAATGGTAACCTTCAGGCTGTCGGGGCCGGTCGGGCAGCTGATGTCGGTCAGCTTGGCCTCGGCGTAGGCCACTTCGACATTCAGCGGCAGCTTGACCGACAGCAGGCTGATACCCCCGCCCAGGTTTGGATTGCCGACGCCGACCGTGACCAGCAGCTTGATGCGCGTTTGCGCGGTGCGCACTACGGTGCCTGCTTCTCCAACTGCCAGCCATGGCGAGGACTGCGGAGGTTCGCCGATGGCGATGGCGAGCGTGGTCGACAGCACCCCCGGAATGGTGGCGCCGAGGGCGACGTCGACCTGCTTCGAACCGTTTGCCAGTCCGGCGGCGGCCGTCAGCATTCCCAAGGCGCTCGCGTCGACGCCAAGGCCGGCCGGCTTTTGGCCGAGGCCCAACTTGCCGACGGAGCCGAGATCGACCAGATGACTGAGCGGAATCTGGACCGTACTGGTCGACTTGGACGCGATCGTCTGCAGGGCGACCTTGGCCGTGTTGCCAAGCCCGGGCACATTGGCCATGGCCGTGGCGATCTGGCCGACGGTCGCCTTCGATGCCAGCACATCCGAATACGACACGCCGGTCAGGTTCAGCTGTGTGGCAAGGCCGTCCACGAAGGAGAGAACGCTCACATCCGCTGAGATCAGCGCGTTGTAGTCCATGACGCTGAGCGAGATGTTGCTGCCGAGAAGTCCGCCGAGAAGCGCGTTGAGGATACCGCCATCGAGGCTGGCGAGCCTCGATCCGACCGAGAACGTCGCCTGCGGCGTCATGCTGGCGGTGGCTTGGGTGCCGATGACGGGAGTGGGGATCAGCGAACTCGCGAAATAGCGGGCAGGGACCTTCTTCAGGGTGACACGGACCGCATTGTAGGGGGTTATGCTGGCCTGGAAACGCTGGCCCACATTGGCGCCGGATGCCACATATCGCCCGGGCGTGACCGTTACGACGGTTTTGCCGACCGCCGGCTCGATCGTCTGTCCCGAGCTTTGAACGACAACCCCTGGCATGCCGTTGTCGGTCAGCGTGGTGACAACCGCTGTGTTGACATTGGTCATGTTCGAGGCGGCGGTGATCGCCGCCAGGTCCACCATTGCCTGGGCTTCGCGGCGCTCGGTGTAGATCGAGGCTTCGTCGATTGCCACCGCGGCAAGCGCCAGCGCCACCGGCGCGCTCAATGCTGCCATGACGGTGAAGTTCGCTTTCCTGTCACTCAGCATCAACCGGGCAAGCCGACCGATCTTGTTGCACGCATGCAGCAGCATTCAGATGCCCCCGACCCTGATCGTTGACTGGCGCTTGATCGTGGTTCCGGGCATGGCTATGCCCGGGAAAAGGTTCCAGATCGGCAGGTTGCGGGCGTCGTACTGGATGGCCACCACGAACTGGCTCCCATCGGCCGTGCTGTCGTTGGCCTGGTAGGTCAACTTGCTGACATCCACGAAGGGATATCCACCGGCATTGTTGGTGACGAAGCTGGCCACGAGCGTCTGGCGCTCGGTCTGGTTCAGCCCGGCAATCGCCGTGCGGGCCGCATCCGCCGCTATCTGCTGGATCGAGTTTGCGGCGCCGAAATATATACCGTATGCAACCATTCCGAGTAGCAGAAGGATGAAGATCGGCGAGAGCAAGGCGAATTCAACCGCGGAAGTTCCACGTTCTTCTTGGAATCTTCGCACCAATTGAGAGATTTTGGGCAATTTACTTGCTCCGTTGCTCATAGCCGCCACGCTTCTGAGATCGAACTGTATAGAAGGCAATCATAATGTAACCTGTGGTTGCTTAAGAACGCATTAAGACATTCCGGCAAACTGGCGCGGCTCCGATTCGCGATGAAAAAAAGGATCGAGGTGAAGAAACCACGTCAAGCTTTTGGGTTCGGCTGGTGTTTCAGCGGCCACGCCATAGCTTTCGTCCGCCTTACTTTGGGTGACCCACAGAGTCTGTTGAAATAAAAATTCTCCGCGTTAGTGTCTGGGCACGAGCCGCAGGACGGGAACCAGCGGCGCGCTCAAAGGGGTCAGATATCGGCTCCGGGGCGTCAACACTTAAAAGGCGCGCCGACGGCAGCGCCGACAGGGAGAACTTCATGCTGAAAAACATGCTGAAGGCGACGGTGTTCGCCACGACGATGGCTTTGGCGGCCGGCACGTTCTACACACCGGCTTTCGCCGAGACCGTCTACAACAGAGGCAGCGCCGCCGAAGCGGAGACAGTCGATCCTCACAAGACCTCGACCGTTTACGAAGCCGATGTCATACGCGACCTGTTCCAGGGCCTGGTCATGCATGACCAGAAAACGAACCTCATTCCGGGCGCGGCCGAAAGCTGGACGGTGTCCGACGACGGCACTGTCTACACCTTCAAGCTGCGCAAGGACGGTCTCTGGTCGGATGGCAGCCCGGTGACGGCGGATGACTTCGTCTATTCGTTCCGTCGGCTGGAAGATCCGGCCACCGCTGCCGAATACGCTTCGATGCTCTATCCCGTGAAGAACGCCGAGGAAGTCAACACCAAGAAAGGCAAGCCCGAGGATATGGGCGTCAAGGCAATCGACGCCAACACCCTGGAAGTGACGCTGAAGGCGCCGACGCCTTACTTCCTGGAGATGTTGACCCACCAGGCCACCTATCCGGTCAACAAGGCCTCGATCGAAAAGCTCGGCGCCGACTGGATCAAGGCGGGCAATCTCGTTTCGAACGGCGCCTACACACTGGCCGAGTGGATTCCCAACGACCACATGAAGCTGGTCAAGAATCCGAAATTCTGGGACGCCGCGACCGTCAAGATGGACGTCGTCAACTATATCCCGACCGAAGACCGTTCATCGGCGATGAAGCGCTTCGAAGCCGGCGAACTCGACAGCTACGGCGACCTGCCGACCGAACAGCTCGCTGACCTCAAGACCAAGTTCGGCGATCAGGTCCGCGTCGGACCGTATCTCGGCACCTATTACTATGCGATCAAGACCGACAAGGCGCCGTGGGACAATGTCGAGCTGCGCAACGCCATCTCGATGGCGATCGACCGCGACTTTCTCGCCGAGAAAGTCTGGCAGAACTCGATGCTGCCTGGCTATTCGATGGTGCCTCCGGGCATTGCGGGCTACACGCCGGCAATGGCCAAATATGCCGACATGCCGCAGATCGACCGTGAGGACGCCGCCAAGAAGATCCTCGAGAAACTCGGCTATACGCCCGAGCATCCGCTGAAGATGGAAATCCGCTACAACACCTCGGAAAACCACAAGAACACCGCGGTTGCCATCCAGGAACAGTTGAAGCCGCTTGGCGTCGAGATCACGCTGCTCAACACCGACACCAAAACCCACTACTCCTTCCTCGAGCAGAAGGGCAACTACGACGTGGCGCGTGCCGCCTGGATCGCCGACTACAAGGATCCCGAGACCTTCCTCGGCATTACCCGCAAAGCCAGCGGAAACAACTATTCGAGCTACGTCAGCCCTGCATATGAAGCAGCCATGGACAAGGCCGCGGCTGCTGGCGGCAAGCCAGAAGAGCGCATGAAGGACCTCACCGAGGCCGAGCGCATCCTTGTCGATGACGTCGGCAACATTCCGCTTCTCTACTACAGCTTCCACGATATCGTTTCCTCGAAGCTGCATGGCTTCGATGACAACGTGATGGACATCCATCCGTCGCGCTTCGTCAGCAAGGACTAACCCTGGCCAAAGCCACCGCGCCCTCCAGGCGCGGTGGCGATGGTTTGCCATCGCACCGGCCCGGGTATCGGAATTCGATTTCGGCAATGTCGGTGCGAAGATTTGAAAGCTGGAGCGCGGCCGTCCAACTCGAGCGCGCGGCTCTGGATCAAGCGGGGCACCGATGCTGCGATACGTATTACGGCGGCTTCTGACCGCCATTCCAACGCTGTTCGTCATCGTGACAATGGCGTTTTTCCTGATGCGCATCGCGCCGGGCGGTCCATTCAACCAGGAGCGGGGGCTTAGTCCCGAGATCAGGGCCAATCTCGAAGCCCAGTTCGGGCTCAACGATCCGCTCTGGCTGCAATTCGTCCACTATCTCGGCAATCTGTTGCGCGGCAATTTCGGTCCGAGCTACAACATGCCGGATTTCACCGTCACCGAACTGTTCGCCAAGGGGCTGCCCATTTCGGTTCAGCTCGGCGCCTCGGCGCTCGTCCTGGCGCTGCTGCTCGGTTCGGTGCTCGGCACCATTGCGGCGCTTAACCAAAACAAGCTTGGCGACTATACGGTGATCGCGCTGGCGACGGCCGGCAGCACCATCCCAACCTTCGTCATCGCGCCGGTGATCCAGCTCCTGTTCGGGCTGACCTGGAGGCTGCTGCCGATCGGTGGGTGGGGCGATGGCGCTTTCATCAACAAGGTCGGTCCGGTGCTGACGATCGCTCTGCCGCAGATCGCGATCGTCGCCCGGCTGATGCGTGGCTCGATGATCGAATCCTTGCGGTCCCACCACATCCGCACGGCGCGCGCGCTCGGCCTGTCCGACTGGTCGGTGGTGGTCAAGCACGCGCTGCGCGGTGCCATCCTGCCGATCGTCTCCTTCACCGGTCCGGCGGCGGCGGCATTGCTGACCGGCTCGGTCATCGTCGAGACGATCTTCTCCATTCCGGGCGTCGGCCGCTATTTCGTCGATGCCGCGCTCAACCGTGATTACACGCTGGTGATGGGAACGGTGGTGGTGATCGCCATCTTTACCATTGTCTTCAACCTGATCGTCGACGTCATGTACGCGGTCGTCGATCCGAGGGTGCGCTATGACTGACATCGCAGCCACAGCCGCCTCCACCGTCATCGGCCGTTCGCTCTGGGGGGATGCCTGGGCGCGGCTCAAGGCCAATCGCGCCGCCATGTTCAGCCTGTATTACCTTGCCCTGATCGGTGTCATCAGCGTGTTCGGGCCGTGGTTCGTGCCGCATCAATACACCACCATCTATGCCGACTACGTGCGCATGCCGCCAAGCCTGTCAGCCTATCCGAAGGCCGACATGATCGAGACGGCGCTCACCGAAGCGATCAAGCGCATGCGGGTCGACATCAAGGAATGGCGGCAGGAAGGCAACCAAGTCTTCGTCACCGTCAAGTCAACCAGGCCGATCGACGACCGCAACATCCGCTATCTCGACCGCTCCGATGCCTTTGACGGCACCAGGATCGAGAGCAAGTCGCCCGACGGTCTCGAAGTGACGATGAGCGCCTCGATCAAGCAGCAATATTTCCTGTTCGGCACCGACAACACCGGCCGGGACCTGTTGTCGCGCACGCTGATGGCCGGGCGCATATCGCTGGCCATCGGCCTGCTCGCGGGCGTCGTGGCGGTGGTCATCGGCGTGGTCTACGGGGCCGCTGCCGGTTTTGCCGGAGGCAAGGTCGACGAGGTGATGATGCGCATCGTCGACGTGCTCTATTCCTTGCCTTTCATCTTCTTCGTCATCATGCTGGTGGTGTTCTTCGGCCGCAACTTCGTGCTGATGTTCCTGGCGGTCGGCGCCGTGCTGTGGCTCGACATGGCGCGCATCGTGCGCGGCCAGGCGCTGTCGATCCGCCGCCAGGAATATGTCCAGGCGGCGGAAGCCATGGGTGTCGGCCAGCGCGGCATCCTGCTGCGCCACGTCATCCCCAACCTGCTCGGCCCGGTGGTCATCTACATGACGCTGCTGGTGCCGCAGGTCATCATCCTGGAAAGCTTCCTGTCGTTTCTCGGGCTCGGCGTGCAGGAGCCGATGACCAGCTGGGGCGTGCTGATCTCGGTTGGCGCCAAGAACATCGGCACCGCCAACTGGCTGCTCCTGTTTCCCGCCTTCTTCCTCGTCTCGACGCTGTTCGCGCTGAACTTCGTCGGCGACGGCCTGCGCGACGCACTGGACCCAAGAGATCGATAAAGATGGGGATCGCTAAGATGGCTGCTTCCGAAACGATCCTCAGCGTCAAGGACCTGCGCGTCCGCTTCCGCACGCTTGACGGCGCCGTCGAGGCGGTCAAGGGCATCAACATCCACGTCAATGCGGGCGAGACCGTTGCCGTGGTTGGCGAATCCGGATCCGGCAAGAGCCAGACGATGATGGCGGCGATGAGCCTGCTGGCATCGAATGGCGAAGCGACAGGCAGTGTCGACTATCGCGGCCGCAACCTTCTGACTCTGAGCAAATCCGAACTCAACAAGGTCCGCGGCGCCAAGATCAGCATGATCTTCCAGGAGCCGATGACCTCGCTCGATCCGCTCTATTCGATCGGCAACCAGTTGATCGAACCGATCCGACGGCATCGGGGCCTAAACACCGCAGAGGCGCACGAAGAGGCGCTCAAGCTTTTGCGGCTGGTGCATATTCCAGATCCCGAGCGGCGGATGAAATCCTATCCGCACGAAATGTCCGGTGGCCAGCGCCAGCGCGTCATGATCGCCATGGCGCTCGCCAACGATCCCGACATTCTCATCGCCGACGAGCCGACGACGGCGCTCGACGTGACCATACAGGCGCAGATCCTGATGCTTCTGGCCGAATTGCAGCGCAAGCTCGGCACGGCGATCGTCTTCATCACCCACGATCTTGGCATCGTCCGCCGCTTTGCCGATCGGGTCTATGTCATGCGCCAGGGCGAAGTTGTCGAGGAGGGCGAGGCCGAAGCCATCTTCGTCAACCCACAGCATGCCTACACGAAAATGCTGCTGGCGGCCGAGCCGACCGGCAGCAAGGCGCCGCCGCCCGCCAATGCTCCAGTGTTGCTCGAAGGCAGGAATGTCGAAGTGACGTTCAGGATCGGCGGCGGGTTTCTTGCTGGTGAACCGCTGATGCTGCGTGCCGTCGATCACATTTCCATCCGGCTGCAGCGCAACCAGACCATCGGCATCGTTGGTGAATCCGGCTCGGGCAAGTCGACCCTCGGCCGCGCCTTGCTGCGGCTGTTGCCGAGCGACGGGCTCATCCGTTTCGGCGATCGCGACATTTCCCAAGCCGACCGGCAGGCGATGCGGCCGCTGCGGCGCCAGATGCAGCTCGTCTTCCAGGACCCGTTCGGCTCGCTGTCGCCGCGCATGACCGTCGGCCAGGTCATCACCGAAGGACTTCTGGTGCATGAGCCTGATCTTTCGGGCAAGCAGCGTGATCAACGCGCGGTCGAGGCCTTGCGCGAGGTCGGCCTCGACCCCAACGCGCGCAATCGCTACCCGCACGAATTCTCCGGCGGCCAGCGGCAGCGCATTGCCATTGCCCGCGCCATGATCCTCAAGCCCAGGCTGGTGGTATTGGATGAGCCGACCTCTGCGCTCGATCGCTCTGTGCAGAAACAGATCGTCGAACTGCTGCGCAAGCTGCAGGCGGACCACGAACTGTCCTATCTCTTCATCAGCCACGATCTGTCGGTGGTGCGCGCCATGGCCGACTACATCATCGTCATGAAGCAGGGCAAGATCGTCGAGGAGGGACCGACCGAGGCGATCTTCAGCAATCCGCAGCACGTCTACACACAGACGCTGATGGCCGCCGCGATCGACGTGACGCGATTTCGCCTGAGCGCCTGAACCGGGCTCCGCACCGAGGCATTGGCTGTCCGCTCAATTCGCGGACCTCGGGCACTTGCGCGCTCGCACAGCGGCAATGGCATCCTGTTGCCGCTTAAGCCGGTCAATCCTGGCTGTTTCACGGTTGGCTACCGCCGTCTGCACGCGTGAGCCGCCGAGCAGCCAGCGTGGAACATTGGTGTTGGCGACCTTGCCGCGCGTGATTGCCGTTTGCGAGATGTCACGGGCGACGTCTCCCATCGCACTGTTGAGGTCGGTGCACGTCATCGAATCGTATTTCGCTGGATCGACGGTTCTGCCGAGCGATGAACAGCCAGCGACGAGAACCAGCGTCATCACAAGAATCAAGGGCGGGGCTGTGGTTGAATTCAAATTCATGTCGCACTCGGCCCGCCGTTTCACTGACTCCATCAGGTCCATCGACCCTAAAGGCGACGGACCTTTTCGTCAAAATATGCGGCCGCGAACGAACCTGCCACTGGGCCGGCCTGTCCGGCCGACGCAGGAACATTCTCAGTCACTCGAATTGCTATCTGCCGAGTGTTGGGCTCAATCGCTGGCAAACGGAGAGGACCGGTTCCGGCGACGTCGGGCGGCCTTTCCTACGCTGCCTCGGCAACGAACGTCGACGGGGGGCAACCCCCGAGCACCGTCTGAGCGATGTCGGCGTCATTTTCATCGACGTGCGCCGTCACCAGAACGACCCCTTCGGCAACCTCCTTATCATCCGCCTTTATGGCGGCCATGGCGAATGTCCCAAACAGACCGCCGGCAACGCCGCCACAGACCGCGCCAGCCATCGCTGTTGACAATACGCTCGCAGCAACAGGATTGATGCCATAGGCCGCAACGGCGCTCAGGCAGGCCAACCCGCCGGCGGCAGCGCCAAGTAACGATCCCAAAGCGGAAACCCGAAGAGATCCCGCCTCGTCATTGTAAGGCCCGATGATCGCGATCTGTACGCGAGGAATTCCGGCCGTCACCAAGTCGCTGGCGACCCGCGCCGCATCGGCGGGGGAATCAAAAAGTCTGCTAATCGTCGGCATGGTCGCTTAACGTTTCTGGTTGTTCAGGAGCGTGTCGGTGAGGAATGACGCGGCAATCAGGTCGTCAACCTCGATTCGGCCCTCGCCGCCCTCCATGATGGCCGCGACCTTCTGGAAGGT
Organism: Mesorhizobium sp. M7A.F.Ca.US.008.03.1.1; assembly: GCF_003997495.1. Classification (GTDB taxonomy): domain Bacteria; phylum Pseudomonadota; class Alphaproteobacteria; order Rhizobiales; family Rhizobiaceae; genus Mesorhizobium. The sequence continues at coordinate 205,315 of NZ_RZRU01000004.1, forward strand.
CTTCATCTCGTCTTCGGTAATCCGGGCTTCCTGCATCCTGGCCCTGATCTCTGTCATGCGCATGCTCAGGGCATGGGATCTTTTGGCTTCACGGTTGGACATGCTGCTGCTCTTAGTTTCACTTGATCACTTTTTCCCGCCACCCGAATTTGGGGCAAGGGCAGACGTTTCCAACCTGGACTTCGGTCGGGCAGGGGTCGGACCTAAGTCTGGTCGTGAGGCGCAATGATCTTGCCGACGGCGCCGCCAAAGCATGATCGGGATGCGTGCCAAAAGTGGCCCGACTCCATCAAGAATCGGGCCGGAGATCTGTGGTCAGTACCCGTCGTTTTCGATCACCACGGGATGGTGCCGATGGTGATGGCGATGGGTGGAGACGGAACCTGTCACGACAACGGTATCGCGGTGATGATGCCGGCGCCCATGGTCATAGAACGCCACAGTACCATGGCGGCGGTGGTGCAAGCGCTGGCCGTCTTCGTTGATGATCTTGACGCTGCCGTGATGTCGATGATGGGTTCTAACAACCACATCGGCTTCGGCTGCCGAAGCCATAACGGGCAGTCCAATGGAAAGCGCCAACGCGCACATGATCATTGTTTTCATTGCAATTTCTCCATGTTCTTAATTAGCCCTTCGTTGGATAACTGCCCTTGATTGCTTTGGTTCCGGGCGTCCGGCATCGACCCGAATGTTCACGGGTCATCGCTGGATCTCGTCAAACGACGGAACATTAGGCGTGCCTGATGGTTTTATTTCTCGCAGCCGGGATCACGATTTGGTGTCTGCTGCGGATCAGTCGGCAAAGGCTGGTCGGCCCGCGTTCTCTGCCAGAGGCGCGGGCTTCCCCAGGCAACAGGAGAGAGATCATGAACAATATCATTTGGCTCGTTGGAGCTGTGGTCATCGTGATAGCGATCTTGAGCTTTTTTGGCCTCCGCTGAGCGGGACGCGCGTACCAGTCGGGATGTTTCCGGAATCTGTCCGCACGTACGAAAGCATCAGGCGGCCGGTTGAGGCCGTCTGGTCACTGTCCAGTGCAACACGCATCGCTGTCGACCGGCCACAGAGACACGGCGAATAGGCGTTCGCTCATCCGACTGGCGGGGGACGCGAGTAATCTCGCTCAAGGAGCAGGTGGAGCGCCGAAGTCGGGATGCGCTAACTCCTTGTTTTTTCTGGTCGGAGTGGCAGGATTTGAACCTGCGACCCCCTCGTCCCGAACGAGGTGCGCTACCAGGCTGCGCTACACTCCGTGACCAGACCGCGGGCTTATAGCCGCCACACTTCGTTCCTGCAAGCGGCATGGCAGCACTTCTGTCGCATTTCGTCGAGCATAGTCCGAAAGGCTCGGATTCCCTCACGGGATAAACGTGGCTTAAAGCCTTCTGTGCTAAGCCGCGCCCTCGACAACTCGTAATTTCCGCCATTCGGAGTTTTCCAGTCTTGTCCTTCAGCATCGTTGGCGACGCACGGCCCAACAGTTTCAAATTCGAAACCGAAGCGCTGATCAAGCCATCCGGCTTTCGCGAATATGATGCGCGCTGGTGGTTCGGCCATCCCGGCTCCGCGCAACTGCCGGAGCTCAATCTGGTCGGCGTCCAGGCACTTGGCATGGGGCTTGGCACGCTGATCCGCCGTGTCGGTGCCGGTCCCGATATCGTCACCGGGCATGATTTCCGCTCCTATTCGCTGTCGATCAAGCTGGCGCTGGTGTCGGGCCTGATGGCCGCGGGCGCACGGGTGAGGGACATCGGCTTGGCGTTGTCGCCGACGGCCTATTTTGCCCAGTTCGCACTGGACTTGCCTTCGGTCGCCATGGTCACCGCCTCGCATAACGAGAATGGCTGGACCGGCGTCAAGATGGGTGCGGCGCGGCCGCTGACTTTCGGACCGGAACAGATGAGCGCGCTGAAGGCGATCGTGCTGGCTGGTGATTTCGATCTCGTCGGCGGCGGCTCCTACGATTTCGTCCGCGATTTTCGCGCCACTTATCTCGACGATCTGACCAAGGACCAGCGCATCGCCCGAAAGCTGAAAGTGGTCGTCGCCTGCGGCAACGGCACCGCCGGGGCTTTCGCGCCGCAAGCGCTGCAGCGCATCGGCTGCGAGGTCATCCCGCTCGATGTCGAACTCGACCATACGTTTCCGCGCTACAACCCCAATCCCGAGGACATGCAGATGCTGCATGCCATCAGGGAGAAGGTGCTGGAGACTGGAGCCGATGTCGGCCTTGGCTTCGATGGCGACGGTGATCGCTGCGGCGTCGTCGACAATGAGGGCAATGAGATTTTTGCCGACAAGGTGGGTGTGATGCTGGCGCGCGATATCTCCAGCCTGCATCCGGGCTCGACCTTCGTCGTCGACGTCAAGTCGACCGGCCTGTTCAACACAGACAGCGTGCTGCGCGCGAACGGCGCCATCACCGACTACTGGAAGACCGGCCACTCCTACATAAAGCGCCGCGTCGCCGAGCTTGGCGCCGTCGCCGGTTTCGAAAAGTCGGGCCATTTCTTCTTCAACCCGCCGATCGGCCGCGGCTACGACGACGGCTTGGTCACCGCCATCGCCATCTGCCAGATGCTGGATCGCAGTCCCGGCAGTTCGATGGCCGATCTCTACCGCGCGCTGCCGCTGACCTTCGGCACGCCGACCATGTCGCCGCACTGCGCGGACGATATGAAGTATGGCGTTGTCGAGCGGGTGGTTGCCGACTTTCAGGCCATGAAGCGGGATGGAATGGTCTTCGCTGGCCAGAAGATCGCAGACCTCATCACCGTCAACGGCGTGCGCGTCGTCGCCGATGACGGCACCTGGGGGTTGGTGCGCGCCTCGTCGAACAAGCCGGAACTGGTCGTGGTCGTCGAAAGCCCGGTGTCCTCGCAGCGTCGACGGGAGATGTTCGAGGCTGTCGACGCCGTGCTGCGCCGCAGCCCCGAGGTGGGCGCCTACAACCAGACCTTTTGAATGGTAGTTGAATGACCGAGCGGATTGTCAGTTTTGTCATGAGCGGCGGCGTCGGCTCGCGGTTGTGGCCGCTGTCGCGCGAGGACAATCCCAAGCAGTTCCACGACCTGTCGGGCGACGGCTCGATGCTGGCCAAGACCTTGCGTCGGCTGACGGCCCGGCCGGAGGGCGAAACGCCGATCTTCCTGATCGCCGCGGAGCGCCATGCCGATCGCGTCCACGCCGATCTTGCCGGCCTCGACCTCGCCGGCGGCGGGCCGCTGTTTGAGCCGACCGGACGCAATACAGCCGCCGCCGTCGCACTGGCGACGCTACGCACACTGTCCGAGTTCGGCGACAGCCTGGTGCTGGTGGTGCCGTCTGACCATGAGATATCGACCCCGCGCCGGTTTTGGCAAAGCGTCGAAGCCGGCACCGAGGCAGCGCGTAGCGGCCGGCTGGTGGTGTTCGGCATCAAGCCGACACAGCCAGAGACCGGCTACGGATATATCGAGGTCGCAGCCGAAAGCGGCGGCATCTTCGACGTGTCGCGCTTCGTCGAAAAGCCGGATCTTGCGACTGCGCAGAGCTATCTCAAGGCCGGAAATTTCTACTGGAACACCGGCATCTTCCTGTTTCGCGCCAGCACCATGCGTGACGCCTTCATAGCGTTCCAGCCGGATATCTGGCAGGCCACCGAAGCAGCCTACAAGGCAGCGACATCGGACCTGTCCGGCCTTTACATGCCGCTAGAACTCTACGCCGCCATTCCGTCGAACTCGATCGACTACGCCATAATGGAGCGGGCAAAAGACATCGCGATGGTGCCGGCCGGCTTCCGCTGGAACGATCTCGGCTCGTGGCAGTCGCTGCTCGATGTCGGCCCCGCAGACGACCGGGGCAATGTCATCATCGGCGATGTCGTCGCCATCGATTGCCAGAATTCCTACATCCGCAGCGACGGCCGCCTGCTGTCGGCGATCGGCATGAAGGACATCGCCATCGTTTCGACATCGGATGCCACCTTCGTCGCTCCCGTCAGCCACAGCCAACACGTCAAGAAGATCGTCGAGCAGCTTGAAAAATCGGGTCGCCTGGAAACCAGGTTCACGCCGGCGCATGACCGCGTCATCGAAAGCGGGGCCTGGCGGCGGCGCGTGCACCACTGGCTGTTTCAGGAGACCTTGCCGCTGTGGTCGACATCGGGCGTCGACGAACGCCATGGTGGTTTTCACGAAGCGCTTGGCCTGGACGCTTCGCCGTTGATGAAGCCCAAGCGCATGCGCACCATGGCAAGGCAGGTCTATGCCTTCGCCGTCGCCCGGGCGCGCGGCTGGGACGGTCCGGCCGACCGGCTGATCAGCCACGGCATCGCCTTCATGGCCGGCAAGGGCCGCACCGACAAAGGCGGCTGGGTTCGGACGCTGAATGTCGACGGTTCGGTCGCCGACGCCACCGAGGATGCCTACGATCATTCCTGCGTCCTCCTGGCACTGGCGCATGCGCATATGTCTGGCAATGCCGACGCCTTGCGCCTTGGCGAGGAAACCTTCGCCTTTCTCGATGCGCATCTCGAAGACAGCCGCATGACCGGCTTCCTTGAGACATCGGACGGTAAAGGCGAGCGCCGCTCCAACCCGCATATGCACCTGCTCGAGGCCTTTCTCGCCTGGTACCAGGCGACAGGCGAGCGCGCCCATCTGCGCCGCGCGGCGCGCATTATCGACCTCTTTCGCAGTCATTTCTTCGATCCGGAAAGCTGGACGCTTGGCGAGTATTTCGATGCCGAATGGAAACCCTCCGCCGGCGAGAAGGGCTCATGGACCGAGCCCGGCCATCATTTCGAATGGGCCTCGCTGCTGGTCGATTTCGCCGGGCGTAGCGGACAGGCCGAGTTGAGCGGCTTTGCCAGGAAACTCTACGCCTCGGCCGTCGCCAATGGCCTCAACCGCGCCACCGGGCTTGCCTATGGCGCCGTCTCCAGGCAAGGCCTGCCGCTAGACCTGATATCGCGCAGTTGGCCGCAGGCCGAAGCGGTCAAGGCCGCAATCGCGCTCGACGGTTCGGGCGGCCCCGATCTCAAGCCTGAAATCGAAGCGCGCGTCGGCCGGCTGTTCCGCTGGCATATCGACCCGGCGCCGCTCGGCCTGTGGATCGACCGCATCGATGAGCGCGGCCGCTCGCTGGCATCGGACGTGCCCGCCAGTATCTTTTATCATCTGGTCTGTGCGCTGACGCAATATCTGGACAGCACGGCCGATCCGAAGGCGTAGAGGGCTGGATCAGTACGGGCTCGCCACGTCCCCGGTCTCGACATAGATCGACTTCAGCTGCGAATACAGCGCCAGCGCTGCCAGTGAATTCTCGCGTCCGATGCCTGACTGTTTGAAGCCGCCGAACGGGATTTCGACCGGCGTCAGATTGTAGGCGTTGATCCAGCAGGTGCCGGCCTGCAGCTCGGCGATGACGCGGTGGGCGCGCGGCAGGTCGCGCGTGAAGACGCCGGCAGCAAGACCGAATTCGGTGTCGTTGGCGCGGTCGATCACTTCATCCTCGCCGTCGAATTTCAGCACGCTCATCACTGGTCCGAAAATTTCTTCACGGGCGATACGCATGCCATCGGTGACGCCGGTGAACACCGTCGGCTCGACGAAGAAGCCACCCTGGAAACCCTGCAACGAAGGCACGTTGCCGCCGCAGGCGAGAACAGCTCGGTCCTGCTTGCCGACCTCGATATAGCCGACCACCTTGTCGTGCTGCGCCTTGGAGACCAGCGGCCCCATCTGGGTTTCGGGATCGAGCGGGTCGCCGATGCGGATTTTCTTGGTCCGCTCTATCAGGCGGTCGACGAAACGGTCGTGGATGCCGCTCTGCACGAAGACCCGCGTGCCGTTGGAGCAGATCTGCCCGGTCGAATAGAAATTGCCGAGCATGGCGCCGCCGATGGCGTTCTCGATGTCGGCGTCGTCGAAGACGATCAGCGGCGACTTGCCGCCGAGCTCCATCGTAGCGTGCTTCATTTTTGAGCCAGCCAGCGACAGCACCTTGCGGCCGGTCGGCACCGAACCGGTCACCGAGACCTTGGCGACGACATCGTGGCCGACGAGGCCGGCGCCGACATCGCCATAGCCCTGCACCACGTTGAACAGTCCGTCAGGCAGCCCTGCCTCGCTGTAGATCTCGGCCAGCGCCAGTGCCGAAAGCGGCGTGTTTTCCGACGGCTTGAACACCATGGCATTGCCCATGGCGAGCGCCGGTGCCGATTTCCAGCCGGCGATCTGGATCGGGTAGTTCCAGGCGCCGATGCCGACACAGACGCCGAGGGCCTCCCGCCTTGTGTAGGCGAAGGGTCCGCCGAGATCGACCGACTCGCCATTGTAGGCGGCAACCGCACCGCCGAAATATTCAAGGCAGTCCGCCGCCGAAGGGGCGTCCGCCACCAGCGTTTCCTGGATCGCCTTGCCGGTGTCCAGCGTCTCGATGCGGGCGAGGTCGGCGTTGCGGGCGCGCAATATGTCGGCGGCGCGGCGCAGGATGCGCCCGCGCTCGACCGGCTTCAGCCGCGCCCAGGCGGGCTGCGCGGCGCGAGCTGCCTCGACGGCGAGCTCCAGCACGTTCGGCGTCGCCGAACGCAGCATGGCGATGATCTCGCCGGTTGCCGGATAGATGACCGGCAGCGGGGCGCCGCCTTCGTCCTCGATGTAGCGTCCGTTGACATAGTGCGATGCCGTGGGCTGAGCGCGCATGGAAGTCTCCAGATTGTCTTTCGCGGCATGCGGATCGTGCAGTCGCACGATCATGCTCTATCTGTCCGACGCCTGCCAGCGCGGATTGATCCATGGTTCCTGGTTGGACGGCGCCAGCGGCGTGCGGCCAAGAATGTGGTCGGAAGCCTTCTCGCCGGTCATGATCGAGGGTGCATTGAGATTGCCGTTGGTGACGCGCGGGAAGATCGAGGAATCGGCGACCCGCAATCCTTCGACGCCGATGACCCGGCACTCCGGATCGACGACACTCATCATGTCGTCGGCGCGGCCCATCTTGCAGGTACCGCAAGGATGGTAGGCGCTCTCTGCGTGATCCCTGATGAAGATGTCGAGATCGTCGTCCGACTGCACGTGGCTGCCCGGCGATATTTCCTTGCCCCGATAGAGGTCGAACGCCGACTGGCCGAAAATCTCGCGCGTCAGCCGGATGCAGTGGCGGAACTCCGCCCAGTCGTCTGGATGCGACATGTAGTTGAAGTGGATCACCGGCTTCGATTTCGGGTCCGGCGAGCGCAGCGTCACCGAGCCGCGCGACTTCGAGCGCATTGGCCCGACATGCGCCTGGAAGCCGTGCGACTTTGCCGCCGCCTTGCCGTCATAGCGGACGGCGGCAGGGATGAAATGGTACTGGATGTCGGGGTAGTCGACGCCTGCACGTGAGCGCACGAAGGCCGCCGCTTCGAAATGGTTGGTGGCGCCAAGCCCGGTCTTGAGGAACAGCCACTGCGCCCCGATGAGCGCTTTCGAGAACGGATTCAGCACCGAATTGAGCGTGATCGGCAGCAATGATTCCTGCTGGATGTAGAGTTCCATATGATCTTGCAAATTGCGGCCGACGCCGGGCCTGTCGACCACCACCGGAATGCCGTTTTCGCGCAAATGTTCGGCCGGGCCGATGCCGGACAGCATCAGGATCTTGGGCGAATTGATCGACGACGCGGCGACGATCACCTCACGTCGCGCCTTAACGACCTGAATCTGTTTGTGAGCTTCGATCTCGACGCCGATGGCGCGCTGATTCTCAATGATCACCCGCCGCGCAAAGCCCCTGACCAGACTCACATTTTTGCGCTTCAGCGCCGGCTTCAGATAGGCTGATGCCGCCGACCAGCGGCGGCCGCCGTTGATGGTCTGCTCCATCGGCCCAAACCCTTCCTGCTTGGAACCGTTATAGTCCTCCGTCAATTCGAACCCGGCCTGGCGGCCGGCCTCGACAAAGGCGCCGTAGAGCGGATTTTTACGCGAGCCGCGCTGCACATGCAGTGGCCCGCCGTGCCCGCGCCAGCCATCCTCGCCGCCGTCCGAGTCCTCCATGCGCCTGAAATAGGGGAGCACGTCGGCGAAGCCCCAGCCGGCCGCACCCTCTTCGGCCCAATGGTCGAAGTCGCGGGCGTGGCCGCGCACATAGACCATGCCGTTGATCGAGGACGAGCCACCGATGACCTTGCCGCGCGGTGTCGCCAGCACGCGGCCGCCGAGATGCGGTTCCGGCTCGCTAGCAAAGCCCCAGTCATAGAGGCTCATGTTGAGCGGGATCGACAGCGCCGACGGCATCTGGATCAGCGGTCCGATATCGGTGCCACCGAATTCGATGACGATGACCGAATGCCTGCCGTCCTCGGACAGGCGATAGGCCATGGCCGAGCCGGCCGAGCCGGAGCCGATGATGACGAAATCTGCTTCAAGCATGGTTCATATGCGCCATAAAATCGGCGAGCGAGACATTGCCGCCGGTAGCCACAACAAGGACGGTCTTGTCCTTCACATCCACCTTGCCGCCGAGCAGTGCCGCGAGCGATGCCGCCCCCGATGGTTCGAGCACCAGCTTCATGCGCTCGAAGGCGATCCGCATGGCGCGCCGCACCGATTGATCATCGACGGTGATGCCGCGAACACCTGCCGTCTGCACCGCGGCAAACGGAGCATCGCCCGGCCGTCGCGACATCAAACCGTCGCAGATCGATTTCGGCCCGATCGGCATCGTCTCGATGCTGCCATGTGCCAGCGAGGAGCCCATGCCATTGAAACCCTCCGGCTCGACGCCGATGATCTCAGTGACGGGCGACAGATAGTGGAACGCGAGCGAAACGCCGCCGATCAGCCCACCACCCCCGACCGAGCAGAACAAGAGGTCGGCGCTGGCGTTCTTGGCGGCGAGCTGGTCGAGCGCCTCGAGGCCGGCGCCCGCCTGGCCGGCGACGATCTCCGGATCGTCGAAGGGATGCAGCAGGGCCAAGCCTTCGGTTTCAGCGATCTCGCGTGCCTTGGCGGCGGCGACTTCCTCGCGCGCGCGCTCGCCATGGTCGGTCAGCACGACGCGGGCGCCATAGCCCGCTGTGGCGTCACGCTTGGCGGCCGGTGCGTCGATCGGCATGACGATGGTGACGGGAATGCCGAGCGCCTGGCCGGCGGCCGCCAGTCCTTGCGCGAAATTGCCGGAGGAGTAGGCGACGACGCCCTTCTTCGCTTCGTCGGCTGAAAGCTGCTTCAGGCGCCAATAGGCGCCGCGCACCTTGAACGAGCCGGCCCATTGCAGCGATTCCGGCTTGATGAAGACGCGGGCCGCCCCCGTCTCCCTGGCCAGTGCTGTCGATTCCAGCAGCGGCGTGATCTGCGTTGCCCTGGATGTGACGGCATAGGCCTGCTTGAGGTGGTCGATGGAGGGGACGAGAAGGTCTGACATCATTCGCCTCGCGGATACCTTTTGCTCTCTTCGAGATTGTCGAGGTTCATGTGATTGCGCATGTAACGCTCGGACGCTTTTTGCAGCGGCTGGAAATCCCAGGGGTAATAGGCGCCGTTGCGCAGCGCCGGATAGACGACCCAGCGGCGCGCCTGGCTTTCGCGCACGGCGGCGTCGAAGCCGGCCATGTCCCAGCGCGCCTGGACCTTATCCATGTATGCCGACACCAGGCCCGCATTGGCGAGATCGTCGGCCAGATTGTTTCGCTCGAGCGGATCGGATTCGAGATCGAACAATTGCGGCGGATCGAGCTCGCAATGGACGAATTTGTATCTGCCGTCACGGATCGCCACCAAGGGCGCGTTGGACCCTTCGGCGGCATACTCCATCAAGACAGGCGCGGCGCGCTTGATGCCTTCGGTGAGCGGCAGCAGCGACTGGCCGTCGGTCCACGGCGCGATCGCAGCAATGTCGATGCCGGCGAGGTCGCAAAGCGTCGGCGCCACGTCGAGATTGGAGACCGGTGTCTCGATCCGTCCGGCGCGAACACCCTTGCCGGCAATCATCAGCGGCACCCGCGCCGAACCCTCGAAGAAGCTCATCTTGAACCAAAGGCCGCGTTCGCCGAGCATGTCGCCATGGTCCGAGCAGAACAGGATGATGGTGTCGTCGGCCATGCGGGTGCGCTCGAGAACGTCCAGGATCTCGCCGAGCTTGTCGTCGACGTAAGAGATGTTGGCGAAATAGCCGCGCCGCGAACGAAGCACCTGCTCCGGCGTGATCTCGAAAGAAGGATAGTCGCTGGCGTGGTACAGCCGCCGGGAATGCGCGTCCTGCTCGTCATGCGCGATGAACCCGGTTTCCGGATCCAGCGCCTGGCAATGCTCATAGAGATCCCAATACTGCCTGCGCGCAACATAGGGATCATGCGGGTGCGACAACGAAACGGTCAGGCACCAGGGCCGGTGCTCCGCATCGTCCTGTTCGCGCGAAAGCTGATAGAGCTTCTGCGTGGCGAGGAACACGACCTCGTCGTCATACTCCATCTGGTTGGTGATCTCGGCGACGCCGGCGCCGGTCACCGAGCCCAGATTGTGGTACCACCAGTCTATACGCTCGCCGGGCTTGCGGTAATCCGGCGTCCAGCCGAAATCGGCCGGGTAGATGTCGGTGGTCAGCCGTTCCTCGAAACCGTGCAACTGATCCGGCCCGACGAAATGCATCTTGCCCGACAGGCAGGTGTAGTAGCCGGCGGCGCGCAGATGATGGGCAAAGGTCGGGATCGATGAAGCGAATTCGGCGGCATTGTCATAGACGCCGGTGCGCGACGGCAATTGCCCGCTCATGAACGAGGCCCGGCCCGGCGCGCAGAGCGGCGACGCCGTGTAGTTGTTGGCAAAGCGCGCCGACCGCGCCGCGAGCGCTTTCAAGTTCGGGGCATGCAGGAAGGCCGCTGGCCCATCGGGAAAAAAAGTCCCGTTGAGCTGGTCGACCATGACGATCAGGAAATTAGGTCGCTGAATTGTCACTGTTTAAGCCGCTCCCCAAGTTTGGTTTCGAGATAGTCCTCGACCAGCGCGATCGCGGTCGCGGCATCAGGCACGCCGTCCTTCAATGCGCGCCTGATGTAGAGCCCGTCGATCATCGCCGCCGTCGCTTCGGCGACGCGGTCGGCTTCGGTTCTGGGCAAGATGCCGGTCAGCCCGCTCATCAGGTTCGAATGCAGTCGCCGTGCATAGACCCTGAGCAGCCGGCGCAGGGCCGGGGACTTCTGTGCCTCGACATAGAAGGCAAGCCAGGCGGCGATGGTTTCCGGTTGGAACTGGATGTCGGAGAAGTTGACGGCCACCACCGCCGAAACGCGTTGACGCGGGGTGGCAGCCGAACCAAGGGCGCGCAACGTATCGGCGGTAAGCTCGGACAGGATGTGCCGCATCGTCGCCAGCAGCAATTCGTCCTTGGCGCCGAAATAATGATGGGCAAGAGCCGAGGAAACGCCGGCGCGTCCGGCGATCTCGGACATGGTCACGTCGAGCGAACCGCGCTCGCCGATCGCCGAGATCGTCGCGTCGATGAGCGCCTTGCGGCGCAATGGCTCCATTCCGACTTTCGGCATCTCGCTATGATCCTTTGAAGCAGGATTATTTTTTATTGACGGGTCAATCAACAAAAAAATCGGCACTGGATTTGCCTGTACCAAGCGATTGTCTGGTCCCGGCCCTTTCCGATGCGGTGATGATTGTTTATATTTGAACAATAAACGCAAAGCGCACTGTGAGCCCGCCTGCTAGGCTCGCGTCAAGGATGGAGACCGCCATGACCGCATGCATCGTTGGCTGGGCGCATTCGCGCTTCGGCAAGCTTGAGGGCGAAACGCTCGAAAACCTCATCGTCAAGGTGGCAACGGACGCGCTCGACCATGCCGGCATCGGCCCGGACGAGGTCGACGAGATCGTGCTCGGCCACTTCAACGCCGGCTTTTCGGCGCAGGATTTCACCGCAAGCCTGGTGCTTCAGGCCGACGACCGGCTGCGCTTCAAGCCGGCGACGCGCGTCGAGAACGCTTGTGCCACCGGATCGGCGGCGGTCCGCCAAGGCATCCGCGCCATCGATGCCAATGCCGCCCGCATCGTGCTGGTGGTCGGCGCCGAGCAGATGACGACGACGCCGGGGCCAGAGATCGGCAAGAACCTGCTCAAGGCGTCCTATCTGCCCGAGGACGGCGATACACCGGCGGGTTTCGCCGGCGTGTTCGGCAAGATCGCGCAGGCCTATTTTCAGCGTTATGGCGACCAGTCGGACGCGCTGGCGATGATTGCCGCCAAGAACCACAAGAACGGCGTCGACAATCCCTATGCGCAGATGCGCAAGGATTTCGGCTATGAGTTCTGCCGCCAGGAGAGCGAGAAGAATCCATTCGTTGCCGGTCCCCTGAAGCGCACCGACTGCTCGCTGGTCTCCGACGGTGCCGCTGCCCTTATCCTCGCCGATACCGCGACCGCGCTGAAGATGCGGCGTGCCGTTGCCTTCCGCGCCAACGAGCATGTGCAGGATTTCCTGCCGATGTCGAAGTCGAAGCGCGACATCCTGACCTTCGAAGGCTGCGAACAGGCCTGGACCCGGGCGCTGAAATCGGCCGGCGTGACGCTCGACGATCTATCCTTCGTCGAAACGCATGACTGCTTCACCATTGCCGAGCTGATCGAATATGAGGCGATGGGTCTGGCCAAGCCGGGAGAGGGCGCCAGACTGGCGCTCGACGGCACGACGGCCAAGGATGGCCGCCTGCCGGTCAATCCCTCAGGCGGGTTGAAGGCCAAGGGCCATCCGATCGGCGCCACGGGCGTGTCCATGCATGTCTTGACCGCCATGCAGCTTGTCGGCGAGGCCGGCGGCATCCAGGTGCCCGGTGCAAAACTCGGTGGCATCTTTAATATGGGCGGTGCGGCGGTCGCCAACTACGTTTCCATATTAGACCGGATCAGGTAGAAGCAGCCCGTATTTTTACGGGGTAGCCATGACAAATCCGGTTCTGATCGAAGTCTTGCGCGGCGCGATCGTCGAGAGCGCGCATCGTGGCGCGGTTGCGGTCTTCGATGCCGACGGCAAACCGGTCTGGGAGATCGGCGATACGGCCAAGCCGGTGTTTCCGCGCTCGGCGGTCAAGGCGATCCAGGCCTTGCCGCTGGTCGAAAGCGGGGCGGCGGATGCCTATGGTTTCGGCAACCGCGAACTGGCGCTGGCCTGTGCGTCCCACTCGGGCGAACCGGCACATGTCGAACTGGCGCGATCCATGCTGGCCAAGGCCGGGCTGGACGGATCAGCGCTCGAATGCGGCACGCATTGGCCGTCCAATCATGACGCCGAGATTGCACTCGCCCGCGCCGGCGGCTCGCCGAACGCATTGCACAACAATTGTTCCGGCAAGCATTCCGGCTTCCTCTGCACATGCGTCCACGCCGGCATTGCCCATCGCGGCTATGTCAAGCCGGGACACGGCCTGCAGGAGATGGTCCGCGATGCCATGCAATCGGTGACGGGCGCTGTCCATGGCGCGGACCAGCGTGCCATCGATGGCTGTTCGATCCCAACCTATGCGGTGCCGCTCAGGAGCTTCGCGCTCGGCTTTGCGCGCATGGCCACGACATCAGGTTTTGGCCCAGAGCGAGCCAAGGCTGCAAAGCGGCTGCTTTCCGCCTGCATGGCCGAGCCCTTCTTCGTTGCCGGCAGCGGCCGCGAAGACGTCGCGTTGATGGAGGCCGCACCAGGGCGGATTTTCACGAAGGGCGGCGCCGAAGGCGTCCATTGTGCCGCAATTCCGGAACTTGGCCTCGGCATCGCGCTCAAATGCGATGATGGCGCCGGCCGCGCCGGCGAAGCCATGGTTGCCGCCGTCCTCGCCAAACTGTTTCGTGCCGACGAGGCCCTGGCGGCGAAGCTGCTCGAACTGGCAAACACGCCGATCGAAAGCCGGAACGGTGCCAAGGTCGGGGCGCTGAGGCCCACCGCGGCCTTGAACTAAACCGGCCTCAACTGACGTGATTGCGCTCGACGGTCAGATGCGCATAGCCGCTACCGTTTGACGAGGCGAGATCGCCAGTCGCCGGCTCGGCCCAGCGCTGGCCGACAATGGCGCCGTTCAGGGCGCCGTCGATGACATTGTCGGAGATGATGGCCGTACCGGCGCCCTCGACGACGGATACGACGATGCCGGTTCCTGCCTTGCGGATTATGTTGCCGGTGGCCACGACATTGCGCAGGTACGGCCCCCAGCCGATCTGCATGCCATAGAGCGGCGCGTTCTCGATGACGTTGTTGGAAACGGTGGTGTCGGCTTCGACGCCGATGCCCACGCCAAATCCCGGTAAGTCGGCGGGATAGGGGCCGCTGGTCGACAGATTGCGCACGATGTTGCCCGAGCAGACGCCCATGCGGCCGCCTTCGTTGAAATTGACGATCGAGATGCCGTTGGCGGCGCCGTCGACGATGTTGTTGCTGATGATGGCGCCTTCGAACGAGAATTCGGAATAGACTGCTGTTTCGCCCGAGCGCGAACAGGTGTTGCCCGATATCTGCAGGTTGCTGGCGCTGTTGGCCCGGATCGCCGAGAAGGCGCAGTCCGAAACGATGTTGCCCGAGATGACGACATTGCCGGCCCGGAATGCATTGATGCCGTTGCCGTTCTGCCCGGTTCCGCCGCTGCGCGCCTGGATGCGCTGGACGCGGTTGCCGGTGACCATGGTGCCGTCTTCCGCCGCCTGCCAGCGATGCACGAGGATGCCGCCATTGGCGCAGTCGGAGACGGTGTTGCCCGTGATCGACAGTCCGCCGGCCTCGACCGAATAGATACCGGCATCGGCAGCCCCCGATATGTCCGAGCGCTCGACCCGGCCCGCCGCATGCTCCAGCGCCAGTCCGTTCTTGCCGCTGCCGGTGATCTGGCAATTGTCGATGGCGAGGTGCGCGATACGGCGCAGATCGAGCAGCCCTTGCGTGTAATCGCCCATCGTGCGGTTCGAACCATCGAAGACCAGCCCGCTAAGTTCGATATGGTCGGCCTGCTCAGTCATGAACAGGTGGCCGTCACCACCGTAAACGATGCGCGTCGCGCCCGGCACCCCGGAAAGACGCACGCGGCCGGGTAGCGAAAGATTGGAGACGACATAGGTGCCGGGCGGCAGGAATATCGGCATGTCGCGGCTGTTTGCGTCACGCAGCAGTTTGGCGAAGGCTTTGCTCTGATCGTCTGATGTGCCGGGCTGCACGCCGAGGTCGATGGCATTGATCGAGCCGCGCATCGAGGCTTTCTCGATGCCGGTCAGACTGGCAGTGGCCGCCTTGCCGAGTGCAAGGCCCATGACGGCAAAGCCGGCGGTTCCGGTCAGCAGCGTTCGTCTGTTCAACATCGGCACAGAATCCCAGCGTTCAACCTTGGCGTCGCAGGAATCGTGCCAGACGGTCTGCCTCTCCTCTCGACGGAAACGACAATGGCTTGTCGAGCAGCCTCTGCGCGCCTAAGTTCAGGAAATGAGCAGAGCTTTCACCCGCGAGGAAGACAGCGAAAACGCCATCGCCGGCGTCGGTGAGCGGCCGGTCAGCCAGCATCGCAATCTGGTGACGGAACGCGGCCTGGCGCAGATCGAGGAAAATCTGGCCGATCTGCGCGATCTCCTGGCGAAGGCCGAACGCAAAGCCGACCGCGAGCGTATCGCGGTCGTGTCGCGCGACCTGCGCTATTGGACCGCCCGGCGTGAAAGCGCCGAACTCTCCGTACCGGAGCCGGGCAGCGACCTGGTACGCTTCGGCATGGGCGTCACGATCGAGGGCGATGACGGCAGGAAGGTGCACTGGAAAATCGTCGGCGAAGACGAGGCTGATCCCACCAAGGGTAGCATTTCGCATGTTTCGCCGATGGCCGTGGCCCTGTTCGGCAAGAAGGTCGGCGACTTGGCCAGCGTCAACGGCAAGGAATGGGAAATCGTCAAGCTCTCGGACGGATGAAAATCAGCTGGTGGCATCTACTTCGCGAGCTTTTTCAGTCCGATTTCGTATTTATCCATGACGTCACGAGCGGCTCTCATCTGCCGCTCGAAGCTGTTGTTCAATGGTCTTAGAATGATGCCGTCGTCGGTTTCGACGATTTGAAGCTGATCGCCCACTTGAAGATTCAAGCTGTCAAGCAGTTCCCGTGGCACGATTACCGCCTCTGATCGTCGAGCTTATGAATGATCGTCTTCACGGTCAGTACACCTTGGTTGTAATCCTCATTTTGGCACAACCTTTTGCTTGATGCAGCAACGTTTACCCTTCCGACAGCAGGCGATCCAGAAGACGGTCGGCCGCCTCCGGAATAACCGTCCCGGGGGGAAAGATTTCCACGGCACCCGCTTGCAGCACCGCTTCATAATCCTGCGGCGGGATGACGCCGCCGGCCACGATCAGCATGTCGCCTCGGCCGAGCTTCTTCAGCGCGTCGCGCAGTTCGGGGATCAGCGTCAGATGTCCCGCCGCCAGCGACGAGGCGCCGACGATGTGGACGTCCTGTGCGACCGCCAGCCTGGCGATCTCGTCGGGTGTCTGGAACATCGCGCCGACGGTGACGTCGAAGCCGAGATCGGCGAAGGCCGTGGCGATGACCTTCTGGCCACGGTCGTGGCCGTCCTGTCCCATCTTGGCAACGAGAATGCGCGGCTTGCCGCCGGTTTTCTTCTCGAAGGCTTCAAGCTTGTCCTGCAGGCCGTCGACGACGGAATTATCGCCGAGAGCCTTGCGATAGACGCCGGAAATGGTCTGCACCGTGGCGACGTGGCGGCCAAAGGCTCTTTCCAACGCGAATGAAATCTCGCCGACCGTGGCATTGGCGCGCGCGGCGCGGATGGCGAACTCCAGCAGGTTTTCATTGCCTTGCGCGGCACGGGTCAGCGCATCGAGCGCGCTCTCGACCGCGCCGACGTCGCGTGTGCCCTTGAGCCTTTGCAGCTTCGACAATTGCCGGGCCCTGACCTCGGCATTGTCGATCTTCAGCACGTCGACCTCGATGTCGGTCTCGGGGCGATGGGCGTTGACGCCGACCAGCATCTGCTCGCCGGAATCGATGCGCGCCTGCGTGCGCGCGGCGGCTTCCTCGATGCGCAGCTTGGGAATGCCCTGTTCGGTCGCGGCGGCCATGCCGCCGAGCGCCTCGACCTCCTCGATATGGGCAAGCGCGCGCGCCGCCAGATCATGCGTCAGTCGTTCGAGATAGGCCGAACCGCCCCACGGGTCGATGATGCGCGTGGTGCCCGATTCCTTTTTCAGGATGAGCTGGGTATTGCGGGCGATCCGCGCCGAGTGGTCGGTCGGCAGCGCCATGGCCTCGTCGAAGGAATTGGTGTGCAGCGACTGGGTGTGGCCCTGCGTTGCAGCCATTGCCTCGATCATGGTGCGGATAATATTGTTGTAGGGATCCTGCGCTGTCAGCGACCAGCCAGAAGTCTGGCAATGGGTGCGCAGCGACAGCGAACGCTCGTCCTTGGGCGAAAAATTCTTCTGCATCAGGGTCGCCCACAACAGGCGCGCGGCCCGCAGCTTGGCGACTTCCATGAAGAAATTCATGCCGATGGCCCAGAAGAAGGACAGGCGAGGCGCAAAGCGGTCGATGTCGAGGCCCGCCGCGACGCCGGCGCGGGCATACTCGATGCCGTCGGCGATCGTGTAGGCGAGCTCAAGGTCGGCCGTCGCGCCGGCTTCCTGCATGTGATAGCCGGAGATCGATATCGAATTGAACTTCGGCATGTTCTTCGACGTGTACGAGAAGATGTCCGACACGATCCGCATCGAGGGTTTCGGCGGATAGATGTAGGTGTTGCGGACCATGAACTCCTTCAGAATGTCGTTCTGAATGGTGCCGGCAAGATCCTTCTGCGCAACGCCCTGTTCTTCCGCCGCGACGATGTAGAGCGCCATGATCGGCAGCACCGCGCCGTTCATGGTCATAGACACGGTCATCTCGCCGAGCGGAATGCCGTCGAAGAGCTGCCGCATGTCGAGGATGGAATCGATGGCGACGCCCGCCATGCCCACGTCACCCGCAACGCGCGGATGATCGCTGTCATAGCCGCGATGCGTGGCGAGATCGAAGGCGACCGACAGCCCCTTCTGGCCAGCGGCAAGGTTGCGTCGGTAAAAAGCGTTGGAATCTTCGGCGGTCGAGAAACCGGCATATTGCCGGATCGTCCAGGGCTGCTGGACATACATGGTCGGGTAGGGGCCGCGCACGAAGGGCGGCAGGCCGGGATAGGTGTCTAGATGCGGCAACCCCTTGAGGTCGCTTTGATTGTACAGATGCTTGGCGACGAGCCCTTCCGGCGTGGTCCGCTGGCCTTTGACCTCGACGGGAGCGCGGCGTGGCGGGACCCAGCCGATTTGGCCGAAGTCCGGGATCAAGAGCCGACTCCGATCGATTGGTCGATGCGGGCCGGAAATAGAGCCTCGCAGACGGCAACGCCTTCGGTGAAGGCCGGTCGCCGTTCCGCCGCCAGCGTCTCGACCGGGCGTTCGTCTTTCGATGGATAGAGCGTGGTGCCGATGATGGCCCGTTCGCCTGTGCGGTAGGCTGCATTGCGCTGCTCCGCCGCTGCGTGGACGCGCTTCTGGATGTGTCCGTCCTGAAGGCTGGACAGGACACCGCCCTCGGCTTCGATCGTCTGCAATTCCGCCCAGGCCAGCTCGCACAATTCCGCGGTCAGCGCCTCGACAGCGCCGGAACCATAGGCGGGATCGGTGACATGATCGATATGGCTTTCATTGGCCATGATCAGCTGCGCGTTGCGGGCAACACGACGGGCAAAGCCAGCCGGGAGACCATGCGCGATCGTGTGCGGCAGGATGGAGATCGAATCGGCGCCGCCGCATGCCGCGGCAAAGCATGCAATGGTGGTGCGCAGGATGTTGGTCTCCGGATCCATCGCCGTCATCATGCGAAACGACGTCTCGGCATGGATATTGGCGGTGGATGTCGGGATCGAACAAGCCTCCTGCACCCGCGCCCATAGCCTGCGCAGTGCCCGCATCTTGGCCGTCGACAGCAACTGGTCCTGGTCGACGCTGAGCGCAAAACCGATATGAGGCGCAGCATAGACAAGCGGCTGGCGCGCCGTCTCGAACATTCTGAGATAGGAGACAGCCGAAGCCAGCATGATGCCAAGTTCCTGCGCTTCCGTGGCGCCGGCATTGTGGAACACGCGCCCGTCAGCTTCCAGCAGCACGCCCGGAACGCCCATCGCGAAGAAATGCGCCAGCGACTGCGGCATAGAGGCCTGCAGCGCCTCGATCGACATACGCAGCCGACCGGTTCCCGCGAAGATCGCCGCTGGATCGATGCCGAAGGAGAGGTTGAGTTTTGCCGGGTCCGACCGCCGCTTGCTCAGGAACGCGACCAGCCAGTCGGCCACGGCGCGGCTCCAGGGATGGGCGTCGATGCGAACCTGGATGCGGTTGAGCGGTATGCCGTCCAGCACCGCCTCCAACGCTTCCGCCGTTCTCGGCAAGCCGTAGCCGAACGCGTTCGGCGCCCCTTCGAAGACCAGCGACAATCCCGTGGCACCCTGTGCAACATCCTCCAGCGCTTGGTTTCTGGCGCGGTCGATGTCCGGATCGTCGACCCGCTGGCTGACGATCCATGGCGATTTCGGGTTTGCGCGCACGATCGGTTCCGCCGCAGTGCTGCGGTCGTAGAGCGGTTCGATACGGATGTTGTCGTCGCTGTGCGAGACCAGCTTTTCCTCGAAGGAAGCGCCTGCCAATGCCTTTTCCGCCAAGGCGAGCCATCGCTGACGCTCGGCGTTCTCGGGTTCCACGTCCTGGATCAAGGCTCCGGCGCCCATCCGTCCTCCTCGTTTCATGCGGCCGCACCAGCCGGGAGTGGTTCAGTCTACGGTCCCCGGTCCGATATCGCAATGCAATGCGCTTTCAGAGACCGGATTCGATCCATCAGATATAGGTCAGTCCGCATGGACGACGATTGCCAAACAGCGGCAAAATCCGCAAGCTCCAAAAACCCAATTTGGACGAATGGCCCGATTTGGACGATTGCCCCGACTTCCCCGAATGGCATTGTCGCTATGCGATGGCGCCACTATACCTGCGGCAAGGCCACTGGCTTTAAACACATCAGTTTGCGGAGACCGGACATATGGCTGACGACACCAGCATTTTCATCGGCGCCAGCCGCAAGCCCGACGACAGCTTTCAGCGTGCCGAGCAGTTGTTGTTGCAATACGGGAACCGTCACGGTCTGGTCACCGGCGCCACCGGCACCGGCAAGACCGTCACCTTGCAGATACTGGCCGAAGGTTTTTCCAACGCCGGCGTGCCGGTCTTCTGCGCCGATATCAAGGGTGACCTGTCCGGCATCGCCATGATCGGCACGGCACAGGATTTCCTGATCCAGCGGGCCGAACAGGTCAAGCTCGACCCCTACGACTTCCAGGAATTTCCGGTCATTTTCTGGGACCTGTTCGGCGAGCAGGGTCATCCGATCCGCGCCACGGTCTCGGAAATGGGGCCGTTGTTGCTGTCGCGCCTGATGAACCTGACCGAGGCGCAGGAAGGCATCATGAACATCGCCTTCCGCCTTGCGGACGAGGAAGGTCTGCTGCTGCTCGACATGAAGGACCTGCAAGCACTGCTGGCAAACATCGCCGAGCGCTCCGACGAGATCGGCTCACGCTACGGCAATGTAACGAAGCCCTCGGTCGGGGCTATCCAGCGCACGCTGCTGGTCCTCGAACAGCAGGGGGCCGCAAACTTCTTCGGCGAACCGGCATTGCGTATCGCCGATATCATGCGCACCACCCGCGACGGACGCGGCGCCATCAGCGTGCTTGCCGCCGACAAGCTGATGATGAATCCGCGGCTCTACGCGACCTTCCTGCTATGGCTGATGTCGGAACTGTTCGAGGTGCTGCCGGAAGTCGGCGACCCCGACAAGCCGAAGCTGGTGTTCTTCTTCGACGAGGCGCATCTTCTGTTCGACGAAGCACCTAAAGTGCTGATCGATCGCGTCGAACAAGTGGTCCGCCTGATCCGCTCGAAAGGCGTCGGCGTCTATTTCGTCACGCAGAACCCTTTGGATATCCCTGAAAAGGTTCTGGCCCAGCTCGGCAATCGCGTCCAGCACGCGCTGCGCGCCTATACGCCGCGTGAGCAGCAGGCAGTCCGGACGGCAGCCGAGACGTTCCGGCCAAATCCCGATTTCGACTGCATGACCGCCATTACACAGCTTGCCACTGGCGAGGCGCTGGTCTCGACGTTGGAGGCCAAGGGTGTTCCGTCCATGGTGCAGCGGACACTGATCCGCCCACCATCCTCGCGGCTTGGGCCCATAACGGCCGCTGAGCGTCAAAAGCTGATCCAGGAAAGCCCGGTCGCCGGCCAGTACGATCAGGCCGTCGATCGCGAATCGGCTTTCGAAATGCTGCAGAAAAGGGCCAAGGATGCGCAGGATGCCGAAGAGCAGGCCCAGCAGGCCGGCAGCGGCGGCTCGCGCTGGACCATTCCGGGATTCGGCAATGACGATCCGGCACCGCAATCGGGAGGCAGACGAGCACCCGCGCCGCGACCGTCCAACCGACAGACAGTGGCCGAGGCGGCGATCAAGTCGGTGGTTCGATCTGTAGGCTCGTCGGTGGGCCGGGCGATCGTGCGCGGGATATTGGGGAGTTTGTCGAGGGGGCGGTAAGGGAGCTGCATCGTCAGGTGTGTCTGCCATGGCGTTCGCGATGTTCGCCGCGTTGGTAAGGCAGACAAAGAAGAATTGTGCAATGACGCTGCGTGAGGCAGGCTGGGCTTCCGGTCTATCGTCGGCCGTGCAAAAATGTCGAAATTGAGGAGATCCGGTCATGACCGACGACAAGCCGATTTCAGGGGGCGACGTTACCAAGGATTGGCAGGCGACGCAGGGTCAGAAGTCGGGCGCCACGCGGCTGCGCCTTTTCGCCGCGCTTGCGTGGATAGTTGCCATTGGCGGCGAAATCGCCGGCATTTTTTTGCTCTACCGACATAAGTTCGATCAGGGAAACTTGCCGCTGCTGATCGGCATTCTGGTCGGGATCGCGATCTTCGCAATCGCCGGCAGCTTGCTGTGGAAGGCGGCCAACAGGCACGATCCGGCTCGCGAATCCGAAACGTTCAAATTCTTCGTCCAAAACCAGCTCGGCGCTATCATCACGCTGATCGCCTTCCTCCCACTGGTTCTCCTGATACTCAACGACAAAAACATGGATCCGAAGACCAAGAAGGTCGCCGGTGGCGTCGGCGCCGTGCTGGCCGTGCTCGCGACGCTGATCGGGGTCAGCTACCAGCCGCCATCGGTCGAGCAGTACACTCAGGACATGAACTCGTGCGCAGCCCAGATCAAGGCGGGGCAGCCGACCACGGCCTGTTCGCCCGAGGTCGCCGCCCAGGCGCAGGAGATCGCCACCGACTCCAGCACGGTCGCTGCAGCGACAAAGGACGCGGCACACCCCGCCGGTCAGGATGTCGTGTACTGGATCGCGCCGGAAAACGGCGCCGCAAAGTCCGAGACGGAGCATGTTTTCCACCTCTGCGCCGCCGTCAGCCCGCTGAAGGACAAGACCGTGAACAGCGGCTCGGTGACCGAGGCCTACGCACAGAACGCCATCCGCATCACCAAGCAGATCGAGATGGAACAAAAGCAGTGCGGGTTCACCACCTCGCAGTGAACCGCCCGCGGTTCTATCGCCCGGCCTACGCCGGGCAGGCCCCTGGACTCGATGTTGGCCTGCTCCGGAACGGCGGATGCCCGGAAGCGGCGAAGCCTCGCCGCCCGCACACTGTTGGCTCAGAAAATCGAATTCGTGATCGCCTTGACCGGTCCAAGCAGCACCGAGCCGTCCGGCACGCCGGCGTCGATCGGGATCGCCTGGCGATTGGCCGTCGCCACCATCGGTTGGCTGGCGTCGCTGGTCACGACGACCGGCGTCTTCGAGGGCACGCGGTCATAGAGGTCGATAATGTCCTGGTTCATCAGACGCACGCAGCCTGACGAAACCGACTTGCCGATCGACCGCCACTCCGGCGAGCCGTGCAGACGATAGAGCGTGTCGACATTGCCCTGGAACAGATAGAGCGCGCGTGCGCCGAGCGGGTTCTTCAGGCCGCCGGGCATGCCGCCATTGTCGGCGCTGTAGGGTTTCAGTTCCGGCTGGCGGGCTATCATTTCGTCCGGCGGCGTCCACTTCGGCCATTTCTGCTTCCACTGAACGACGGCGTCGCCGGACCATTCGAAGCCGGCACGGCCAAGGCCGACACCGTAGCGTATCGCCTGACCGCCTGGACGAACCAGATAAAGGAAGTGGCCGGTGGTGTCGACGACTATGGTTCCCGGCTTCTGTCCCGTCGGGTCGGGAACGATCTGACGCAGGAACTGCGGATCGATCTTGTCGACGGGGATGGCCGGCAAATCGAAGCCGCCGTCGCTGACTGCTGCGTACATCGTCACATAATCGGCCAGAGGCGGCTCGACATAGGTTGGTGGCGGCGGCTCGACCGGTCCCGGCCCGGTGGTGGCGCATGCCGAAACCGCGATCGAAGCGGCGCCAATGGCTGCGGCGTTGAGAAAGCCGCGACGGCTCAGGCGAAAAGATTCGATTTCGGTTTTGGACATGGTTGCCTTCTTTAAGTCTCAGGTCACAACAAAGCGTCAATGCGCCGACCGTTGTGCGGGTGGCTGACAACACTTGGGGCGATAGGCGGTTCCGATTCTGGCCTGAAGGTGGACAAACAAAGGCGAAGCTGTGACTGTGCCGCCACTGTGGCGCAAGAGCCACAGGTCTTAGCTGCCCGGCACCAGAGCTTCGAGTGAGGGCAGAATCAGGGCCGGCGGGAAGTCCCGGTATTCTTCGGGCTGGTTGGAACGGTTGATCCACACCGTGCGAAAGCCGAATTTGGTGGCGCCTGCAATGTCCCAGCGGTTGGACGACTGGAAGGAAACCGCGCCGGGGTACAGGCGCCAGCCGGTGGCGACCATGTCGTAGACCGCCGGATCGGTCTTGAAGCGCCGCACCGTATCGACGGAATAGATATCGTCCAGAACCTGGTCGAGCGCGGCGGACTTGACCGCGGCTTGCAGCATTTCGGGCGAGCCGTTGGACAGGATCGCCAGCCTCGCTCCCGAAGCCTTTAGCGCCTTGAGCACGGCCGGCACTTCCGGATAGCAATCCAGCCGCCAGTAGGCATCCAGCAATATTGCCTTGAGACCGGGGTCGGCCGAGGGGACCTTGCGCAAGGCGAAATCGAGCGCCTGTTCGGTCAGTTGCCAGAAATCGGCATAGGCGCCCATCAGCGTGCGCACCCAGGAATATTCGAGTTGCTTGGCGCGCCAGATCTCGGACAGCAACTGACCGTCCGGCCCGATCCGGTCGGCATGACGGCGCACGGCGGCATGCACGTCGAAAAGCGTGCCATAGGCGTCGAAGACATAGGCGGCGTATTGCATGACAACAGTTTTGAGGGCAGGTGCGACAAGGTGCAAGCGTTGATTGTATTGCGCCCCGGCACTGGCCTCAACAAAACTCCATGATGCCGGTTGACGGCGCCCGCCAAAGCATCTTCCAATGGCTGTCACACGAGACCGATCGAGACGGGATGACATGATGACACTGGCGGCTGCGGCGCAATCCACGACATGGACTTTCGTCGATGGTGATTGGCACGAGGGCAACGTCGCCATTCTGGGGCCGCGCAGCCACGCCATGTGGCTCGGCACCAGCGTGTTTGACGGCGGCCGCTGGTTCGAAGGCGTGGCGCCGGATCTCGATCTTCATGCCGCCAGGGTGAATTCCTCGGCGATCGCGCTCGGCCTCAAGCCGAACATGACCGCCGACAAGATCGTCGGGCTGACATGGGATGGGTTGAAGAAGTTCGACGGCAAGACGGCGGTCTACATCAGGCCGATGTACTGGGCCGAGCATGGCGGCTATATGGGCGTGCCGGCCGATCCCGCCTCGACCCGCTTCTGCCTTTGCCTCTATGAATCACCGATGATTCCGGCGACTGGCTTTTCGGTGACCGTGTCGCCGTTCCGGCGTCCGACCATCGAAACCATGCCGACCAACGCCAAGGCCGGCTGCCTTTACCCTAACAACGGTCGGGCCATTCTCGAAGCCAAGCTGCGCGGCTTCGACAACGCAATGGTGCTCGACATGCTGGGCAACGTCGCCGAGACCGGAACCTCGAACATCTTCCTGGTCAAGGACGGTCACGTCTTTACGCCTGCGCCGAACGGCACCTTCCTGTCCGGCATCACCCGCTCGCGCACGATAACGTTGCTCGGCGAATATGGCTTCAAGACCACGGAAAAGACGCTGTCGGTGCGCGATTTCCTCGAAGCAGACGAAATTTTTTCGACCGGGAACCATTCCAAGGTGGTGCCGGTCACGCGTATTGAGGATCGCAATCTGCAACCCGGGCCGGTGGCCAAAAAGGCGCGCGAACTCTATTGGGCTTGGGCGCATTCGACTTCCGCTGCTTGAGCGGATAAAAAGGCGATCGACGCTTCATCCGGAGTTGTCCCAACCCATTCCAGACCTATCTTACTCCGGTATCGAACACCGGATTTTTCCACGAGGGAGTACTATCCATGGCCTTTGAATTGCCCGCTCTGCCTTACGACTATGAGGCCCTGCAGCCTTACATGTCGAAAGAGACGCTGGAATATCACCACGACAAGCACCACAAGGCGTATGTCGATAACGGCAACAAGCTCGCCGCCGAGGCCGGCTTGGGCGATCTGTCGGTCGAAGAGGTGGTCAAGCAGTCGTTCGGCAAGAATGCCGGCCTCTTCAACAATGCCGCCCAGCACTACAACCACATCCATTTCTGGAAGTGGATGAAGAAAGGCGGCGGCGGCAACAAGCTGCCGGGCGCCTTGCAGAAGGCGGTCGATAGCGATCTCGGTGGCTACGACAAGTTCAAGGCCGACTTCATTGCCGCCGGCACGACCCAGTTCGGTTCCGGCTGGGCCTGGGTTTCGGTCAAGGACGGCAAGCTGGCGATCTCCAAGACGCCGAACGGCGAAAACCCGCTCGTCCATGGCGCGTCGCCGATCCTTGGCGTCGATGTCTGGGAGCACTCCTACTACATCGACTATCGCAACGCCCGGCCGAAATATCTCGAAGCGTTCGTCGACAGCCTGATCAATT
Organism: Mesorhizobium sp. M7A.F.Ca.US.008.03.1.1; assembly: GCF_003997495.1. Lineage (GTDB taxonomy): Bacteria > Pseudomonadota > Alphaproteobacteria > Rhizobiales > Rhizobiaceae > Mesorhizobium. The sequence continues at coordinate 231,414 of NZ_RZRU01000004.1, forward strand.
GGGATCACGTGCTGGAATTGTACGAAAAGGCGAAGTGATCGATTTCCAGAAGCCCCGGTATCACCCGGGGCTTTTCTTTTCTGCGTTCCCGTAAGAGCAAAGGTCCGGCAAAAATCATCAGGGGGAAGGGAATTTTCCCTCTGTAGCATCCGTTAACGTCCTGTCCCGAAATGCCTTCATCATGGAGCCAATTGAATGAGAAAGCTTGTTATCGCCATCTCTATGCTCGCACTCGCGGCCTCGGCGGCTTTTGCCGACCCGATCCTCGACCGGCAGGCACTGATGAAGGAACGCGGAAAGATTGTCGGCGGCCTGTCGAAAGTGGTCAAGGGCGAGGAACCCTTTGATGCGGCGGCTGTGCTGACGCAACTTCAGGCGTTGCAGGCGAATGCCGAGAAATTCGATGCCGATGCGCTGTTCCCGGCCGGCAGCGACACCGGCGACACCACGGCCTCGCCGAAGATCTGGGAAGACATGGCTGGCTTCAAGGCAGCCGAGGACAAATATCTCGCCGACGTCAAGGCTGCGGTCGCTGCGGCTCCCGCCGATGCCGACGCGCTGAAGACGCAAGTCGGCGCTATCGGCTCCGATTGCGGCACCTGCCATCAAGGCTACAGAATCAAGAAGGGCTGATCACCAGCCATGGCATGGCTGAAAAAACTTGTCGGCGCCGTCGTCATTCTGGGCGGCGTCGGCGCGGTTGCCGGGTGGGTCCTGTCGGCGCCGGTGAGGCTCGACAGGGAAACCCTGGCCAAGCTCGGTCCTGGCGACGCTGCCCGGGGCAAGCGCATCTTTTATGCCGGCGGTTGCACATCCTGCCATGCAAAGCCGGGCTCACAGGGCGACGCGCGGCTTCAGCTCGTTGGGGGCCTCGAACTCAAGACGCCGTTCGGAACCTTCGTGCCGCCCAACATTTCGCAAGACCCCAAGGACGGCATCGGCGCATGGTCGGTCGAGGATCTCGCGAATGCCATGCTGAAGGGCGTGTCGCCGTCGGGCGAGCACTTCTATCCGGCGTTTCCCTATGCCTCCTACGCGCGCATGAATCCGGCCGACATCGCCGACCTCTATGCCTTCCTCAAGACGCTGCCGGCAGTCGCCGGCAAGGCGCAGGGCAATTCGCTCGATTTCCCCTTCAACATCCGTCGCGGCATCGGCCTGTGGAAATTGCTCTACCTCAGTGACCAGCCGGTCGTTGCCTTCCCCGAAGGCACGCCCGATCCGGTGATATCAGGCCGCTACCTGGTCGAGGGGCCAGGCCATTGCGGCGAATGCCACACGCCGCGCGATCTCTCCGGCGGCACGAAGAAGAACGAGTGGCTGGCGGGGGCCGTGGCCGCCGAAGGCAGCGGCGTCGTGCCAAACATCACGTCGGGCGAGGGCGGTCTAGGCAACTGGTCGGAGGCTGACATCGCCAACTATCTCGAAACCGGCTTCACGCCAGATTTCGATTCCGTCGGCGGCGCCATGGTAGACGTGCAGCGGAATATCGCCGAACTGACGCCGCAGGACCGTGCGGCCATCGCCGCCTATCTCAAGGCGATCCCGGCGCATCCAAACGGCTATCCGGCCCGCAAGAAGACGGCGAACTAGACCGAGCCTGCGGATGACAGGTGGCGGTCGCCGAGAAAATCGAAGCCCGTTTCGAAGAAATGGTTGTAGTTGCAGGTCAGCTCTTCGCCAGGCGCGATGTCGCGCAGCGCAAAGCTCTCCTCGGGTGAGGAGACGTCGCAGTTCGGCTCGTCGGCATGGTTCATATAGCGCGCGTCGTCGGCTTCGAAGACGATGTAGTTCGGATCGCGGCGGTCGGGATAGGAGTAGCGATCGAGATAGCTCTTCACCGGGCCGGCCGCGCGCTCATAAGTCTCGACCTCGATGAGCCGATCGAACCTTGGGTCCAGCTTCCAGATCAGAGTACCGCGAGGAATGTGCTTCTTGGCAAAGACGCCGATTCCCTGGATGGACGATTTGTCGAGATAGACGTCGACGAGCAGCATATTGGACCTTTACGCGATTGGAGGCTGTCAGGCCGGGAAAAGCCGCGCACTGGGTAGCGCGCGGTCATCGCAATTGCGAGTGAAAATGAGCAACGGGAACTTCAAAAATCCTGATCACCCAGCCCTCCGGAAAGGGCGCGTCGATCATCGTCTGGAGTCAGCGTTGCTGCAGCGCCAGACGGACGCCCAAAGCGCAGTAGATGCCGCCGACAACTTTGCCCTGCCATCGTAACACTGACGGATTTCGGCTCAGGAACGTGCCGAGCCGGCCAGCGCTCACGGCAAAGACGACCGTGCTGGAAAGGCCCAGTACGACGAAGATCGCCCCCAACGCGGCCATCTGAAGCATCACCGTTCCGTTTTCAGGCCGCACGAACTGAGGCAGGAAGGCGAGGAAGAACAGAGCGGTTTTGGGGTTGAGCACTTCGGTCAGGACAGCCTGTCGAAACGCCTTGCCGGCAGGGATCGCAAGCGCGCCGGCGGCCGGGTTGGCTGGTGTTTTCTCCATGATCGCGCGGACGCCGAGATAGATCAGGTAGACTGCGCCGATGTACTTTATGACGCTGAACAGCGTCGCCGACGCGGCTATGATCGCCGATATGCCGATCATCGCCATGACGGTGTGAAAGACATCGCCGGCAGCGATCCCGGCGCCCGTCGCGATGCCGACCCTGGTTCCGGAACTCGTTGCCCGGGCGATCGTCTGCAGGGTGGCGGGACCTGGAATGAAGACGAAGCCGAGCACGACCGCAGTGTAAGCGATCAGGGTGGTGAGATCGATCATTTGTTGGTTGCTCCCGTAAGCTGCGCCTTGCCCATCACTTTCAGCGCGAAGGAATAGGTGTAGGCGATCTCTTCCAGCCGCGAAAACCGGCCGGAAGCGCCGGCGTGGCCGGAATCCATGTTGATCTTGAACAAAACCGGATTGTCGCCGCTCTTGCGATCGCGCAGCCGTGCCACCCATTTGGCCGGTTCCCAATAGGTGACACGCGGATCGGTGAGCCCGGCCAGCGCCAGGATCGGCGGATAGTCGTGATCGGCGACATTGTCATAGGGCGAGTAGGCGGCAATGGTCCGGTAGTCGTCGGCGGAGGCGATCGGGTTGCCCCATTCGGGCCATTCCGGCGGCGTCAGCGGCAGGGTCGCATCGAGCATGGTGGTGAGCACATCGACGAAGGGAACCTCGGCGACGATGCCGCCAAAACAATCCGGCGCCATATTGGCAACGGCACCCATCAGCATGCCGCCGGCCGAACCGCCCTGCGCGATGATACGGTCATGCGCCGTGTAGCGCTCCGTGACCAGATGGCGCGCGACGGCGATGAAATCGGTGAACGTGTTCATCTTGTTCTCCCTCTTGCCGTCATCGTACCAGCCATAGCCCTTGTCCTTGCCACCGCGAACGTGAGCGATGGCGAAGACAAAGCCACGGTCGACCAGCGAGAACCAGTTGGTGTTGAAGGCGGCCGGCACGGTGATGCCATAGGAGCCGTAGCCGTAAAGCAGGCAAGGTGCGGATCCGTCCAGCGGCGTGTCGCGATGGTGCAAAAGCGATGTCGGCACCAGTTCGCCGTCGCTCGCCGGCGCCATCAGGCGCCGCGTGACATAGTGGTCCGCATCATGGCCGGACGGCACTTCCTGGGTCTTCAGCAGCACCCGCTCGCGGGTGCGCATATTGTAGTCGAACACTTGCGCGGGCGTCGTCATCGACGAGTAGGAAAAGCGCATGATCTCGGTGTCGTACTCATAAGAACCCGACAGGCCGAGCGAGAAGGCCTCCTCGTCGAGGGACAGAAGATGCTCCTCGCCGCTAATACGGTCGCGCACCACAATGCGCGGCAGGCCTTCCTTGCGTTCGAGCCGGACCATGTGGTCCCTGAAGCCGATCACCGACAGGATCAGCCGGCCGGACTCGTGCGGCACCAGTTCCTGCCAGTTGGCGCGCACGGGATCGCTCGCTGGTGCCGTCATGATCTTGAAATCCTTGGCGCCGTCGGCATTGGTCAGGATGAAGAAGATATCGCCACCTTCTTCCAGCTCGTACTGAAGGCCAATCTCGCGCGGCGACACCAGTTTCGGTTCGGCAAACGGATCGTCGGCGCGCATCAGGCGGTATTCCGAGGTCTCGTGATCGTTGATGCCGATCATGATCCACTCGTTGTTGCGGGTGCCGTCGACATTCATGAAGAAGCCGGGATCGGTTTCTTCATAGATGAGCCGGTCGCTTTGCGGGCTGTCGCCAAGCGCATGGAACAGCACCTTCGACGGGCGGTGGTTGGGGTCGAGACGTGTATAGAAGAAGCCGTCATTGCCGGCGTTCCAGACACCTGAACCGCCGGTGTCGGGAATCTGGTCCGCAAGCTCCCTGCCGTCGGCAAGGTCACGAACGCGAAGCGTGTAGAATTCGGAACCCTTGTCGTCGAATGCCCACAGCAGCCTTGCGTGGTCGGCCGAATGGTCGACGCCGCCAAGACGGAAATAGGCCTTGCCCGCGGCCTCCGCGTCGCCATCGAGCAGGATATGCTCGGCACCGCCGTCGCGCGGCATGCGGAAATAGCGCGGCTGCTCGCCGCCAAGCTTGAAGGACGAGCCGTAGGCATAGGGTCCATCCTTCATCGGCACGGAAGAATCGTCTTCCTTGATACGGCCCTTCATCTCCTTGAAAAGCTGCTTTTGCAGTTCGACCGTGTCGGCCATCAGCTTCGACTGGTAGGTATTCTCCGCCTCGAGTTCTGTGCGGATCGCCGCATCGAGCAATGACGGGTCGCGGAACATCTCCTGCCAGTTGTCGGCCCGCAGCCAGGCATAGTCGTCGGTTCGCGTGATGCCGTGATGCGTGTCGGAAACCGGCCGCTTCTCGGGCGTTGGCGGGCTGACGATCGGAAATATGGATGTCTTGGTCATTGCGTCTCGCTTTGCCAGTATCTTCAATGGGCCAGTATCTTGAATGGACCATCTCGAATGGAGAAATATCTTGAATGGCAAATGAACACGCCGATCAGGGCAGGTTCAAGAGCCGGAGCGTATGGGTTGTGTCGGCTCCAGGAGATGAGCCGGGAGGAGAGATGATGACTATTTGGTCTCGCACTGCTGCGGCTTTCGCCGTTGCTTCGCTAACTCTGGCCTTTGCCGGCCAGTCTCATGCGACCGTATTCGCGGCTTGGCAAGTGGCCAATGTGCCGTTCGGCGACACGCTCAATGTACGCAAGTACCCTTCGGGAACATCCCAGAAGCAGGCGGGATATCCGAACGGGACCGTTCTGCAGATGACCGGGCGATGCACCGGCGGAATAAACCTGCTCGACATCGCCACCCAGCCGGCATGGAAGCAGGAACAAAAGATTCGCTATCGCTGGTGCGAAGTCTGGCATGATCCGGCCCAGAACGGCAATTTCGTCACCGGCTGGACCTATGGAAAATACATCACCCCGCATTGATTGACGCGGCGGCAATCAGCCCATCGGTTGGATGACAGGAATGTCGCCTGATTGCTTGCGTATGACCACGGCAACCTGTGGTTTTGTTGACAAATGTGAACAACCAATATTGCTCGAGCGATAGCGAAGCAAGATCAAACATTAAAACCCGTTTCGTGAGTTGCCACGAATGTAACGGCGCGCTGACGTTACGTCAGCCGCCCGCCGCTGGGAGCGCGAAATATCGATAAATTACACAATGCACGAAAGATTGAAGCTGATCTCGGAATAATTGATCAATATCGTTCAATATAGCGCGAGGGGAGAATTGACTTACTTGGTCTGCACGCTCATTGATGTGCCCGCGACACGAATCGTAGAAACTCTACCTGCACAAAATTCGTGCGATGCCCTGTTTGTAAAAAAGGGCGCAGATCGATGTAACTCTTGTTGGGGCCAGAAGACCATGGATATTGTCGAAACACCTTCCAGAAACAGCGATGCGCTGATCGAATTGACCGCCGATGTGGTGGCCGCCTATGTCAGCAACAATCCCGTGCCGGTCGGCGAATTGCCGAACCTGATATCCGATGTCCATGCTGCGCTTCGGCGTGTGGGCGGAACCGCCGAACAGCCGCCTGCCGATAAGCAGAAGCCGGCGGTTAACCCGAAGCGGTCGGTTCATGACGACTACATCGTCTGCCTTGAAGACGGCAAGAAGTTCAAATCGCTGAAGCGCCACCTGATGACCCACTATGACCTGACGCCGGATCAGTATCGCGAAAAGTGGAACCTCGATCCTACCTATCCGATGGTTGCACCCAACTATGCGGCTGCCCGGTCTCAGCTCGCCAAGAAGATGGGTCTCGGCCGCAAGCGCAAAGCGCGGTAATCGCTGCCAGAGCAATTCCAGAAAAGTGTGAAACGGTTTTCCCGGGAAAAGCGCATAGCGCTTTCCCTTGGGAATTGCGTCAAAATAAGCCAGATCGGATCGACATCAACGGCGCCTTCGGGCGCCGTTTGATTTTGGGGCGCCGTTTGATTTTGCGAGCCGCGACGCACGAATCGGGTCTGGAAGCGTCAGGCGGTCTGTTTGAGCGCTGCCTCGGCGTCGCGCTTGATGCGCTTGACCATTGAGCGAAGGCCGTTGGCGCGCTGCGGCGACAGATGTTCGTCGAGGCCGAGTTCTTTCAATGTGGCTTCCGCATCGGTCTTCTGGATTTCGCTGGCGGTCCTGCCGGAAAACAGCGCCAGCATGATCGCGACCAGCCCACGCACGATGTGAGCGTCCGAATCGCCGGTAAAGGTGATGACTGGGTCGGCTCCAGTTCCGCGTTCAGTGGTCAACCAGACCTGGCTGACGCATCCCGGCACCTTGTTGGCGGGGCTGCGCTGCTCGTCGGGAAATGGCGGCAGCGCCTCGCCGAGTTCGATGACATAGCGATAGCGGTCTTCCCATTCCTCAAGGAACGAAAAATCGTCGCGGATCGTCTGGATCGTCGTGGCCATAATGCCGGATATAGTCACGCGGCGGCTCCGCGTCACGGAAAAAACAAGGACACCGCGGGCGTCGAGAGGCCAGACAGCCCGCGGCGCGCCGTCGAGACGGCTTAATTCTGAGGCGGCAGGTTGACGGTCTCGGGCAAGACGATTTCTTCGGGCAGGCTGCCGGTCATCGTCGACGTGTCGGGGCCGGCAGCGGACTTGTCGTCCATCATCGCTGCCGCGATCTTGGCGGTCTCCTTGGCGCGGGCGGTGATGGTGTGCATCGCCGACTTGCCGGTCTCGCAGACATCGGGTTTGCGTTCGCAAATGCCGGCGATGTCGCCAACCGCTTCGCGTGCCGCAAACAGGGCCTGGATCGGTCCGACGCTTTCGCGGCCCGATTCATCGGGGCCGACAGCCAGCGGCAGCGCCAGCAGCACCAGGGAAAACCAGAAAGCCATTCTTATGAGGAAGACCATGCCCTTGCCCTCTCGTCGTGACCGGATCATGCATCCATATGGCATGACCTCTTTTGTAGGCAGGATCTTGGCACACAGGCGCAAAGGACGGCTTGCGGGCAAAGCGACAATTTTCCTCAAATTTTAGGCAAATTCGAAACGAGCCGTTGTGCAATCGGTTTGTCTCAAATCTGAATAAGTTTTCTTAACAGGAGATAACCATTTATCTCCATGCTTTTACTGCATTTTTTCTGAAATCCCGGAGTCCGGGTGCCGTGTGCGCCCAGCCGATGGGTGCCGTCGCCGGATAACTCTCCGTTTACTATGGCTGCATTTGCCCGTGCTTTCTGCCGCCGGCATCCCGATATTTGCCGCAGGCCGGGCCTTGGTCGGCCCTGCCTTATCCATTCCTTAAACGCTGAATGCGAGTTTCAAAGCCAACCAGAACCATCTGCAAAGCAGAGCTGTCCACGACAAGTGCGAGTGCGTTGAGTTGAGTTCAATCAAGGCCAGATACGTTGAATTGCCTGGTGCGATTGCCGCCGGTTGCGAACGTATGGTCCATCCGTCCATCCTTGGGCGGAGCGACCGCGAGCGCCAGCGCCGCTTCATCGGCGTCATGCTCGCCGCCCCTTTCTTTGTCGCCGGCGCTGCGGTCACGCTGGTCACTTCAGGCATGGGCGTCGCCGTCACAATGGCCGCCATCTTCGCCGCCTTTGGCCTGTGCTGGTTCGTCGCCCTGCTGGTGGCGGCGACCGGCAAGATGGCGATAGCGAGTTGGGTCGCCCTGGTGCTGGCCGGCATTTCTCTCGGCAGTCTCATTGCCGCCGCAGGGGGGCTGAGTTCGCCTGTCGCCATGCTTGTCGTGGCGCTGCCTTTCGAAGCCTGGTGGATAGGCACCTCGCGGCGTGCAGCACTGTGGGGAGCCGTATCGGCCGCTGTCGCCATCCTGGCTCAGCCTTTGGCCGGAACCGTGTTCCCATTCGCAGGAGCGCAGATCGCGACGTGGCACTGGCTGGTGCCGTTGGCCTGGACGCTCACACTGATCCCGCGCGCATCGGCATTTCAAAACACGGCCGATGCGGCTGATGTGCTCGACACTGCCGACCGGCTCGAAGACATCATCGATGCGGTGGTCTTGCGCATTGCCCGTCATGGCGAGGTCCTGGACGCGTCGCCAAAGGCCCGCACGCTTTTGAAACTGCCGCCCGAATTGCTGTCCGGAAACGGCCTCTTCGATCGCGTCCATCTGTCGGATCGCGTTTCCTATCTCAGCGCAATGGCCGACATGCGTGACGGCGCACTGTCGCGCCGGCTCGAATTGCGCATCCGGCTGCCTCAGAATGGCAATGGCCTGACGGCCGATAATTACCGGCCGTTCTCGCTTGATCTGGTGCGTGGTGAGGAACAGGGTGACGTCTTCACGCTCGTCCTGCGGGAGAATGACGAGATCGCCCGGCTGCGCGAGGATCTCGCGGCGGCCAATGAGGCGGCCGCATCCGCCGAGGTGGCGAAGGGGCGCTTCCTGGCAGTGGTCAGCCACGAACTGCGCACGCCGTTGAATGCCATTATCGGCTTCTCGGATATGCTGCTGCATGAGATGTTCGGCGCCTTCAAGGATCCGCGCCAGAAGGAATATGTCGGCTTGGTACGGGATTCGGGCCAGCATCTGCTCGCCGTCGTAACCTCGATACTCGACGTGTCCAGGATTGAATCGGGCGTCTATGCGACCGAACCCGAGCCGTTCCGCTTCGCGGAAGCGGTCGACATGTGCCAGTCGATGATGCAACTGCAGGCGCAGGCCAAGAACATCGATCTGCAGGCGCAGATCGCGCCGGACGCCGGCGACATCAATGCCGATCGGCGCGCCGTGCAGCAGATGCTCATCAACCTGGTCTCCAACGCGATCAAGTTCACTCCCGACGGCGGCGACGTCGTCGTAGGTGCCAAGCGGATCGGTTCGCGCCTGCATTTCTGGGTCAGGGACACCGGCATCGGCATCGCCGAGGAGGATTTCGCCAATCTCGGCAAGCCCTTCATGCAGATCCAGAACGACTATACCCGCCGTTTCGAGGGGACAGGTCTTGGCCTTTCACTGGTCAAGGGCCTGGTGGCGCTGCACGAAGGCACGATGTCCATCGAAAGCATGCCGGGCGAGGGCACCACGGTGACCATCAGCCTGCCAGTGAACGGACCGAAGGGACATCAGGCGGAGAAGGCCGGCGTGCTGACCATGCCTGTGGCGATGGCGAAAGGGGACAGAGATGGCTCGCTCCGCAAAACCGGCTAAGGCGGTCAAGCGCCGCAGCAATGCCTTTCAGGACGGCGCTGTCGCCGTCGGCGGCATGATCTCGCGCAATCCTGTCCTGGTGGGCGGCTCGACGGCATTCCTGGTGACGCTGTTCTACGTCTCCGCAAATGCCCTGTGGTACCAGCCTTTCCCGCATGCCGGCGCATTTTTCGCGACCCGCAGCATTGCGGGCTTTCCGCACGCGACGCCCGACGAACCGGAGACGACATTCAACATCGTGCGGCCATCCGGTGCGCCGGCGCCGATCAAGGGCGATCCGGTTGTCGAGCAGGTGCAAGGCATATTGAAGGATCTCGATTTCTATTCGGGAACGGTCGACGGCATTTCCGGACCCAACACCCGCAAGGCCATCCAGGACTATCAGCAGAAGGTCGGGCTCAACACGTCCGGCGAGATCGACGCGCTTCTGCTCGATCAACTGGGCGCGACGCCGAAGACCGCTTCCGTCGTACCCAGGCCGCAGCCGCGCCCGGATATGCCGGCCGCCGTTCCGGTGTCTTTGCAGACAGGTTCAGGACAGACAAATTCCGGGCAGGTGGATGCCGCGACGCAAGCGCCCGATGCCCGCATCGTCAAGATTCAGGCCGGGCTCAAGGCGTTCGGCAATGACGACATGCAGCTGGATGGTGTCGTCGGCACGCGCACCAAGGCGGCGATCAAGGAATTCCAGTCGCTGTTCGGGCTGCCGCAGACCGGCGAGCCCGATGAGATCGTCTACGTCAAGATGCGCGAGATCGGCCTGACCAACTGACGGCTGAACGACGGCTCGCCCAGCGGCGGAAATATCGACAAAGCAATTCCAGGAAAAGTGTGAAACGGTTTTTCGTCCGGAATCGCGTTTCCTTGAAACGGCAAACTACTTTAGAGAAGCCGCCTGCCTTATTTTCATGCATGCCGTTGTTCCAAAACCGGGACCCACTTTTGGGCGGCATGCATTCGCGGAGTTTTCTCATGCGTGTCACATCGGATCTGTGGGTCTCGGCCCTGTTGCGCCGGGTTTTCGGCGCCGGCGGATTTGCCGCCGTGGTCAAGCGCGGCGCGACCGAGGCCGGCGCTGTTTTCGTGCTGGCGCGGGGCAGGCTGGGCGAGGTCGCCCTGTTCGGCCCGGCGCCGCAGACAAGCTACGATTCGGCCAAGCCCGACGACCGGTTTTTCACTCTGCTCGGAGCCGGCGAGGATGCCGCGATGCTCGACGCCAGGCTGGAAAGGGAGAAAAGATTCGATCCCGACATCTGGGTGGTCGAGATCGAGGCCGGCACCGTGCCCGTCGAGGAGCTTATTTCCGTGAAGACGCCCTGAGGCCGGAGGTCTCAGCCGCATCGTCGCTGTTCGATGCCATGCGGGTATCGCTGTTTGCCGGTGCGGCGTCGCGAACCACCCTCGAGAGGGTCTCGGCTTTCCACGACCGCATCTTGTCCTGGGCCGCCTCGCGATGCAGCAGCCGGTAGCGGTCGAGGAAAGTCCGGATAGCCTGCGGATGCGGGAACTGGCTGGGATAAACGGCAACCGTGATCAGGAAGGCCCTGTCTTCGCCGAGGTCGAGCGAGCGCAGTGCCGCAAGCAGCGAGGCATAATTCTGGTTGGCGGTGAGCGATCGCGCGATCTCGAAATCGATATCGAGTGCATCGGCGAGCGCGGTCTGGAAGAACGCGGCGTTTCCCGTCAGAGCTGTCTCGCGCAATTTCACATAGGTGTCGACGCCCTTGAAAGGGTCGGCGCCCGTCGCTGTCGCCTCATCGCCGGTGCGCATCATCGAGCGCAGCCTGCGCCGTGCATTCTCCGCTGCGACGCCGAGCGCCTGTTCCCGGGCGGGCTCGCCGGAGGCGGTTTCCGCGCTCGCTGGCGCGATCTTGTCTGCCGCGGCGGCGTTCGCTTCCGGGTCCGGCGCGCGCACCAGGGTTGGCCTCTCGAGGGCCCTGATCAGATCAGCAATGGTCGGGTTCAAGCCCTTGCGGCGCGCGATGGCACGCGCATGCGGCAGGCCATGCCGCCCGATCAGGGCGATGAGATCAATGTCGCTGACGGCGCGTGAGCGGATGAGCAGCGGCGCGGCAATGTCGACCGCTTCCTCGCAAAGACGGCGCACTAGGGCGGCGGGTGCGTATTCGCATTCGGAAAGGGCGGCCGCCACGTAACGGCGAGATTCGACGGACACGTCATTGAACAGTGGCAGCGTCAGGTCTTCGAGTTGACCGATCTCGCGGCGTGAAGGGCGGGTGAGCGAGCAGAACGCCGACACCGCGGCGCGAAACAGCCTTTCGGCCTTACCCGAGTCTTTTCGTACCGCGATTTGCCTGAAGTCCGAAGATGACACGAAGGATACGCCTGTACTCGACACAAACTTGGCCGCGCTCGACCGGGACTGTGCCGGTTTCGCGAGCGCCCCGGTCAGGACGTCCTGACCTCAAGACAAAGATCAAGTTAGCGACGATCCGTTAGCGTTCCGTTAACCCTCTGCCGGCCTTAATGACATTTGGAGGCGTTGCGTTGTGCTCCGGGGAAACCGAGAGGAATGCGCGAACCATGGGCATGGTACTGTCTTTCGTGCCGCGTACGGCACCAAACACCAGAGCAAAGCAAACCGCCGAAATGCCGGCGGCGGTGATCATCTTTCCCGGCATCCGTTATGAGCGGTCGCATGCCGGCGAAGTGCGGCCGGCGGATCCCGACAAGGCGGGGTCGCCAGGAACAAAACCGGTCCCGCACCACTGAGTTTCAGCGGCCACCGACCACTGGTCCGGGATCATGTCTAGAAGTCCTGCAACTCGCAGGAACTCTGTTCGAAGAAGTGTGACACGATCGGCTTCCAGCTGCTGTCGGGCACGAAGGCGCGGATGACGAAGATGCCTTCCTCCATCGGCGCTTCGACGAAGATCGCCCGCTGAAGATCCTCTGGAAGATCCTTGCGCACGTCGATCATCTGCGCCGGCGTCAGCACGACGGCATCCAGAACGCCGCCGGTCGCTGTGTGGTCGTTGAAGGAATAGATGTTGTGGCCGCTGCGGTCATAGACCGACACCGACCAGAACGGGACATGTCCAGGTGCCTTGACGCGGACCATGCCTTCGCCCAGATCGAACCGGCAGGCCGTCGCGTAAAACAGGGGGTCGACGGATTTCACCACGGGCGCCCCACCGGCCTCGGCATCGAGTCGCGTCATCTTGTATAGATCCGACGCCATGGACAGCCGCGACCAGGCATCGCGTTCGGAAAACTCGGGCACCAGCAGCAGCACGGCGATGTGCACGATGCCAGCGCCGAGCAGGCCGAGCAGGACGGCATGCAGAAGTCCGCGCATCGCAGCGTAAAAGCTACGCATCGCAGCCGACCTTGACGATATGCGGCAGCGAGACGTCCGAAAGGCCGGTGCTGCTGGCGATCGGCGTGTCGTAGAAGGTCAGCACGAAATACATCCTGCCGAAGCCGTCTGTCAGCAGCCAATTGCCCGGCATCGGGTGATGGCCAGCGGAAATGATCACCGAATTGTCGGCCTGGCGCACCACCCCGTAGGATTGCAGCGCTGCCAGCCGGGATTTGCCGGTCTCGACCACGCTGAGCGACTGGTCGGCGGCATAGAGCGTCCAGAACCGCGCCGTCGGAAATCCACCTTCGATTGTGTAAGTGCATTCGCGCTTGAGCTCGGCGCCGGCCGCGTCTCGCTCGGCGACGAAGGACAGCCCCTCGGCGCGGCCGAGCGCAAGCACACCCTCGCGCGCCACGCGGGCCTTGGAATAGGGATCGGCGGACGGTGTGCCGATATCGGGAAAGGCCGTCCATTGGCCGATCCTGATGGCGCCAACACCATCTTGGACTTTCAGCGCATACCAAACGCTGCCGCCACCGCCGACGATGGCTATGGCAAGCGAAAACAGCGTCAGGAAGGCAGTTTTGAGCATGAGGGGCCGGGGACACCGAAGAGTTGCCGCTCGGGGATATCGCGGCGCAGGGCCTCGTGGCAAGCGGGCCGATGGATTTGCCGCCCCGGACCAGTCGGAAAGACCTGCCCAGTCGGAAAGATCACAGCGCCGACAGCGTCTCCGGCGGTTGAGGCGTACTGAGGACGGGCGCCGACTGGAACAGCCCGGTCATGTCCCGCAGCGTCTGAGTCGTGCGGCTGGACAGCACCGGCGGCCGTTCGGCGGCTGCATCGGCCGCGGCCTGATCGTCGCTCTTCTTCTGTGCTTCCTCGGCCTTTGCAGCGATCTCCTCATCGACGAAGGGCTTGTCGATGCCCGGGATCGGCTTGAGGTCGATGTTCTGATGCGCGTAGACCATCAGGCGCTGCCACACCATCGCCGGCAGCGAGCCACCCGTCATGTTCTTGGTCGGCGTGAAGTCGTCATTGCCCATCCATACCGCCGCCGTGTAGTTGCCGGTGAAGCCGACAAACCAGGCGTCGCGGTAGGATTGCGTCGTGCCCGTCTTGCCGGCGACGACGATGTTGGGAAGCTGAGCCCGCCGCGCCGTGCCCATCACCGGCACTGCCGCCAGCATGGTGTTCATCGATTTCAGCGCCTGCTCCGACAGCACCCGGTGCGGCGGCGGCGCATCCTTGGCGAAATCATAGACCACCTCGCCAGTGCGGGTGACGAGCTGGCTGATGCCGTGCCGGGAGCCGACAAAGCCATTTTCGGCGAACACGCTGTAGCCCGTCGCCTGGTCCATCACGGTCATGCCCGAGGTGCCGAGAACCATCGTCTTATGTGCTTCGATCGGTGATTCCACACCCATCGCCTCGGCCATGGCCTTGATCGGGCCGATGCCGAGATGGTCCTTGGCCAGCCGCACCGGCACGGTGTTGATCGATTTGGCCATCGCCATGATCAAGGTGACGTTACCCGCCGACCCGCCATTGTAATTGTGCGGTGACCAGCTGCCCCAACTGATCGGGCCGCCGGAAATAATGGAGTTGGGAGTGAAGCCGTGTTCCATCGCCGTTGCGTAGACATAGGGCTTGAATGACGAGCCGGTCTGGCGCAGCGCCTTGGTGGCGCGGTTGAACTGGCTGGCACCATAGTCGCGGCCGCCGACGATGGCGCGCACGGCGCCGTTGGTCTCGATGACCACGACCGCGCCCTCGGTGACGTTATACTCCTTGCCGAACTGGCGCAGGTGGAACTCCACCGATTCTTCCGCCGCCTTCTGGATGTTGGCGTCGAAGGTCGTGTGGGCGACGAGCGAGTGCTGGCCCGGCTTGGCGATCTTCTTGACCTCGTCGAATGCCCAGTCGAGGTAATAGTCAGGGCTTTTCTGTTCGCCGCGGTCAACGACATCGGCCGGGTGCAGCCTTGCCTGCAGGACCTGACCCTCGGTCATGAAGCCGGCATCGACAAGGTTGGACAGCACCACATTGGCGCGCGCACGCGCTGCCGGCAGGTTGATGTGCGGCGCATATTTGGTCGGCGCCTTGAACAGGCCGGCCAGCATCGCCGCCTCGGCCAGGTTCAGGTCCTTGACGCTCTTGCCGAAATAGAAGTCGGCGGCAGCCTCGATGCCGAACGTGCCGCCGCCCATATAGGCGCGATCGAGATAGAGCTGCAGGATCTCTTTCTTCGACAGATTGGCCTCGAGCCACAGCGACAGGAAAGCTTCCTTGATCTTGCGCTCCAGCGTGCGCTCATTGGTGAGGAACAGGTTCTTGGCCAACTGCTGGGTGATGCTCGAGCCGCCCTGGACGACGGAATTCGCCCGCACATTCTCGAAGATCGCCCGTGAAAGGCCCAGTACGTCGATGCCGTAGTGATCGAAGAAGCGGCGATCCTCGGTGGCAAGCACCGCCTTGATGACGTGATCGGGCATCTCATCGACCGGCACGGAATCGCGCTGGATGATGCCGCGCTGGCCGATCTCGTTGCCGTAGCGGTCGAGGAAGGTGACGGCGAAGTCGCCTTGGGCGCGCCAGTCGCCGGCCGTGTCCTGGAAAGCCGGAATGGCCAGCGCCAGCATCACCACGATGCCGCCGGCGCCGAGCGTAAAACCTTCGCTCAACAGTTCGATGATGCCACGGCGCCAGCCGTTGACGCGGAAGCGCCGCGAGAAGATCGTCGCGGATTCCCAGAACTGGCGCGCCTTGAAACCGATCTCGTAGAGCGAGGAATCGATCCACGCGTCGAGCGCCAGCAGCCGGGCGGCGATCGGACCTCTTCTCTTGCGCGGTTCAGGACTGGCCATTCGAAATCCGGCTAGGCAATTGCACGACCTGAGAACCGCAAACGGGCAAATTCAGGGCGATGCATTCCGCAAGACTATTCCTCCATTTTTTCAGCACTCACAAGGGCGTCGAAGACACAGCATCGGGTTTGTTGCTGATGGGTCGGGCCGGGAGTACAGCCTGACGCCAACAGCATGTGAAAGTAAAAGCCCGAGCCTCCAGCGGCGACGTGAGCTTTTTATGACTGCAGCACGGGCGCGCCTCAAGCAGCTCGCAGGCCTTCCTTCGGACGCAAGTTCTGGTTCATGCGGAACAGGTTCAATGGGTCGTAGCGCTGCTTGATTTCCAGAAGCCGTCGATGGTTGCCACCATAGGCCGCTTCGACCCGGTCGACCTCGTCCTCCGGCATGAAGTTCACATAGGCGGTGCCGGCGGCATAAGGTTTGGCCGCCTCGTAGATTGCACGAGCCCAGTCGGTGCAGGCTTTGTCCATCGCCGGTTCGCGCCAGCGGGCGTGAACGTTCATGACGAAATGCGAACTGCGCTGTGGAAACGCCGTTGCGTCCGCCTTGACTCGACCTGCCGCGCCGCCGACGTGGCCGATAAATATTTCGCATTCGGGTCCCGGCAGCTTGGCTATTGCCCCCGTGACGACCGCAGCCGCCTCCTCGGAAAACTCGGTGAAGTCATGGCTCTTCCAGTAGTTACGGGCGCCGGGCGTGAGCAGCGGATCGAACGCCTGCTGCCAGCCGGTGAACGGGTTAAGGCCAACCACGTCGGCAATCGGCGTGCCGATAGCTCGAAGTTTTTGCGTCGCCTTTTCGCCTGCGTCTATGTCGCCGCAATAGCACATGGCCAGAACCAGAACCTCCTTGCCATGCCACTCCGCGGGCAGGAAGGGCAGCGGCGGCGCCTGCCGCATGACCACCCAGCAGGTCAACTCGTCAGGAGCGGTTTCGAGCGCCTTGCGATATTCCCGCAGCACCTTTTCGGCATCGGCGAAGGGATGAACGACAAGCCCCGCCAGCACTTGCGGTCCAAACTCATGGAGATGGAACTCGAATGCCGTGACGACGCCGAAATTGCCGCCGCCGCCGCGCAGCGCCCAGAACAAGTCCGGATTTTCGGTCTGGCTGGCGCGCAGCAATTTGCCGTCGGCGGTGACCACATCGGCGGAGGCAAGACTGTCGATGGTCAGGCCGAATTTGCGGGTGATCCAGCCGAAGCCGCCTCCCAGTGTCAGGCCGGATATGCCCGTGGTCGAGTTGATGCCGGTCGGTACCACCAGCCCGAAGGCCTGCGTTTCCTTGTCGACATCGGCAAGCGTCGCGCCAGGCCCTACCCATGCCCGCCGCGCCGAGACATCGACCCGTACCGACTTCATCAACGACAGATCAATCATCAGGCCACCGTCGCAGACCGCACTTCCGGCAATGTTGTGGCCGCCGCCGCGCACGGAGACGAGAAGCCTGTTCTCCCTGGCGAAATTCACGGCACTGACGACATCGGAAGCGCCGACGCAGCACACGATCAGCCCGGGCCGTCGGTCGACCGTGGCATTCCAGACAGTTCGTGCTTCGTCGTAAGCGGCATCGCCTTCGCTCAGCACTTTGCCGCGCAATTGTGCCGAAAATGCTTCCAGGGCTGCGGCGTCGATTGTCGTTTTGCCGCGTTCAAGCGTGGTGAGGCTCATGGTGTTCATGGTTTCCTCCCGATTTGCAGATGAGCTGTCCCTCTCCCAAAAAACATTTTTACTGTGCGCTTATATTAGCTATCGTGCAAGTTTCGCATCGGCCAGCGTTGCGGCACCCAAGCGGGCGTCCGCAGCCGATGCAGTGAATTGCATTGGCTCGGCCACATAGTACCGCCAGCCGCCATCTCAGCCGGTTTGCACGCGCGACCTTGCACACTCGGCAGCCAGGATGCCGATCATGCCGATGCGAATGTGAACGAAGCAGCGTGCGCTATCTCGCTCCTCAGGCCGGTTCGCGCTTCAGCGCCTGCGCCATGCAGTGGATGCCTCCGCCGGTCTTCGAAATCTCGCTCATGTCGACGGCCGCGACCTCGAAACCGCGGGCCTTGAGCTGGCCGATCAGCGACTGGCTGGAGGTCGGCGCGATCACCCGGTCTTTTCCAAGCGACATGAAGTTGCAGCCGAGCGCCATCGTGTCCTGGAACGGCACGTCGATGATTTCGTGGCCCTTGCCCTTCAGCCAGTCGACAATGCCGGGTTCGGTGCAGGCAAGGCAGACGGCGGTCAGTTTTTCGGCGATCGGCACCACCATCAGATCGATATGGACGTAATATTCGTCGATGAAGGCGATGCGGGTTTCCCAGCCTTCCTTATCGAACCAGGCCTGTACCTGGCGCGCGCCTTCTTCCTGCGTGCGGGCGCCGCCGCAGCCGATCAGCACGACGCCGTCCTCGATGACGTTGAAGTCGCCGCCCTCGAACGTACCAGCCGTGACCATGTCGTAGATCGGGATGCCGAGCTTTTCGTAGGTGCGGATCGCGGCATAATTCTCGCCGCGCCGCCACCAGTTGGCCATGGCGGTGATGAAGGCGCCGTAGGGCGTCATGACGCTGGAATCGCGGGAATAGACCTGCATCGGCAGCTCAGGCGTCGGCTCGTGCCAGTGGATGTTGACGCCGAAATGCTCGTAGGCGGCGACAAGGTCCTTATGCTGTGCCTGCGCGATCTGGACGTTGCAGGGCGCCTCGCGCAGATGCTTTCGCGACAGCGAGCTGGTCGACAGATGACGCAGGAAATTGGGCGAACCGAGCAGGACGTCGGTCAGCACGTCGGTCTCGTTGGCGAAGCCCCAGGCGGTCAGCGGCTTGGTGCCGCCGGCGGGGTTTCGGCGCTGCAGCGAAAATGGCTCGGCGACAATGCGGTCATGAACGGTCATGCGATGCTCCTTGTGATCAGATCAGCGGTCATTTGGCTTGGGGAATGCTCGGTATCCACCAGTCCCGTCCGCGCGGGGTGGTGACATATTCCGGCCAACGGAAATGGATGGGTGGTTCGTAATCGCAGAGCGGGGCGATCCAGTTAGAGCCGCCGATTCCGCCGCCGGTGCGAGCGACGAATTCATTCATCGCCGCATCGCGGGCGGTCTGGTCTTCCAGCAGGCGAAGGGCGGCGAGCGCAATCGTGCGGGAGGCGCAAGCCACCATCGGGTCGATGGTGGCGGGAATACCGCCCAACGCATTCATTGCCCATGACGGATAGGGGTAGCCGGTTTCCGAACGCAGCGCCGGGCGGGCGACATAGAAGCGCGCCGTCGGCGTATGCCAACTCATGTCGGTGTAATCGTCGGAGGTCGAATTGACCTGCGAGGGCGGCAGGTCGCGGCGCAGGATCGCTTCCGCTGCCTGCGGCTCGATCAGGCGCTCCAGCTCTTCGATAAACGGCTCGTCGCTCGCCAAGCGCCCGGCATTGACCTGTATTTCGCGCGCGACGGCTTTGGCGTCTTCGTCCCAGCGCGGCGGCCCGACCGTCGACAGTGCTTCATAGGCGATCTCGGCCATCGCATGATTGGCAAGTCCCGGTCGTGACTTCGACACCCAATGCCGCTCGATGCGGCAACCACTCATCGCTGCCGCCGCCTCGGCATTGCGGTCGAGCACCGCGGTGACCCGCTCGGCCATGGCAAGCGTCGGCACGCGGATCATGTACTGGATCTCGGCCAACCCCGCCGGCAAATTGTCGGCGGTCGCCTGGCCGGCAGTCAGGATCGCCTCGCTGATCGACCAGCCGCCCTGGTGCGGCAGCATGGAATCGCGCAGAGCCTTGGAGGCCATGTACATCATCATCAATGCGTCGTTGGCGCCGGGGGCGCGCGCCGCCGAATGTGCTTGCGGAATGGGTGCGGCACCCGGAGCCAGCGCCCAGCGCTCCGGTTGGTCGCAGATGAAGCGATAGATCATCGCGTAGGCCGCGCCGCAATGCGTGTCCCAGCGCGCCGTGTTGCAGAGCGGCATCATGTAGAACGGATGGAAGGAGATCATGCCGGCAAGGCCGTCATAATAACCCTTGGCGGCATGGATCGGCTTCGACCCGCGCACCTTTTCCGCCGGCTCGCCGGTGAAGCGCAGCGTGCCGGATATGCCGTGGCGCTGCATCGCCGCCTTGGTCGCCAGCAGCCCGCCGAGGCTCGAAATGCCCAGCCCGGAATGCGGGTCGGTGTGGCCGCCGGCCTGGTGGCCAAGTCCCCGGCGCGGACGCTCGACCGTAGCGGCATCCTGGCAATTGCCCGGGACCGCGTCGTATTCGGCGTACATGCCGATGGTCGGGCCGGGGCCGTTGGTCCAATGCGCGCAGAAGGCGGTCGGCATGCCGCCGGAACCTTCTTCGACGGAAAAGCCTTCGAGTTTCAGTCGCTCGACATACCAGGCGGCGGATTGATACTCCCGCCACGCGGTCTCGCCGAAATCGAAGATGGTGCGTGTCCACGCGGACAACAACGGCTGGATGCCGTCGAGACAGGCAAGGGCGGTTGCTTGCGCCGAGGTGGCCACCGGTTTCTCCATGGCATGAGAAGAAAGCAGTGAAGCGGTTCGCTAAAAAGTGATATGTTTTCCCGGTTCGTGCAAATTCGGTTCACCTGAGGCTCCTTGCGCATACCATCGACACAAGCGCTGCGCGCGCTCGACAGCTTCGCCCGGCACGGCAGCGTCTGGCGCGCCGCCGACGAGTTGCACCTGACCCGCAGCGCTGTCAGCCATCAGCTTCGCCTGCTGGAGCGCGACCTCGGCTTCGACCTGCTCGAACGCATCGGCAAGGGCGTGGCGCTGACGCCGCGCGGCCAGCGCTACGCCAGCGACGTGCGCAAGGCGCTCACCGTTCTTGGCGATGCGGTGACGCGCGATGCCGGCACCGGCGTCGGCGGTTCGTTCGCCGTCAGCTGCACGCCCGGCTTCGCCTCGCTGTTCCTGTGCACCCATATCGGCGAGTTCCGGCAGATGTATCCTGACGTGGCGCTGCGCATCCTGACGCCGCGCCGGCTCGACGATGTCAGCAACGCCGATGCCGATGCCTTCATTGCGTTTGGGGTCGGCAATTGGCCGAACCGGGCGGTCGAACCGCTCTGCGAAATCTCGTTTACGCCGCTCTGCAGCCCGACGCTGCTCAACAAGATCGGCGGTTTCTCCCGGCCGTCCGACGTGCTGCGCGCCAACCTGCTGCATCTCGATGACACCGAGGATTGGGCGCGCTGGCTGGCGCTGTCCAAGGTGGAAAACCCCGATATCGAGGGCGGCATCTTCTTTTCGGACATGAACCTTGTCTTTTCGGCGGCGATTGCCGGCCAGGGCATCGCCATGGGCGACGAACTGACCAGCCGTCGGGCTCTGAGCGAGGGCCGGCTGGTCAGGCCGTTCGATATCGCGATCAAGTCGCCGCGCTCCTATTTCCTGGTCTCCGAACACGCCAAGGTTTCGCATCCGGTGCTGGAAGCGTTCGCGGGATGGCTGCGGTCGAAACTCCTGGAGAACCGCATTCTGCCATATTGAGGGCAGGGCGGCGGCCTCTCGCCATAGATGAATGGAATTTGCCGATCACGCGAAAACTATTCGGTTGCGGTGAGCCGGCACCCTGCCTACGATTTCGACAAGCGTTAGGGAAAGGGCAG
Organism: Mesorhizobium sp. M7A.F.Ca.US.008.03.1.1; assembly: GCF_003997495.1. Classification (GTDB taxonomy): domain Bacteria; phylum Pseudomonadota; class Alphaproteobacteria; order Rhizobiales; family Rhizobiaceae; genus Mesorhizobium. Next base: position 252,865 of record NZ_RZRU01000004.1, read on the forward strand.
TATGCAGCAACCCGGCCGTGCCGCAGAGATCAAGGCAATCGGGATCGGCAAGAGCTTCGGCTCGTTCCGTGCGCTGGACAATCTGTCGCTCGATATCGGTCGTGGCGAGTTCCTGACCCTGCTCGGGCCGTCCGGTTCGGGCAAGACCACCTTCCTGATGATCCTTGCCGGCTTCGTGCCGCCGACCGAGGGCAAGCTGTTCAGCGACGGCGTCGACATCACCGACCGACCGGCAGAGCAACGCGCCGCCGGCATGGTGTTCCAGGGCTACGCGCTGTTTCCGCATATGAGCGTCGAAGCCAACATCGCCTTCCCACTCAAGGTGCGCAAGAAATCGGCCGCCGACATCAAGCGCCGCGTCGGCGAGATGATCGAGCGCGTCGGCCTCAAGGGCCACGAGAAAAAACTACCGGCGCAACTGTCGGGCGGCCAGCAGCAGCGCGTGGCGCTGGCCCGCGCGCTGGTGTTCGAACCGGGCGTACTGTTGCTCGATGAGCCGTTCTCGGCGCTGGACAAGGGCCTGCGCGGCCAGATGCAGGCCGAAATGAAGCGGCTGCACCAGGAGACCGGCACCACCTTCGTCTTCGTCACCCATGACCAGAGCGAGGCACTGGCGCTGTCGTCGCGCGTCGCCATCTTCAACCACGGCAAACTGCTGCAGGTCGGAGCGCCCGACGAGGTCTACGACCGGCCGGACAACCGTTTCGTCGCCGAGTTTCTCGGCGAGATCAACATGCTGCCGCTGAAGGGCGTCGAGCCCGCCGGCAATGGCTCGACCGGCCTCTGCGAAGACCGCACGGTCTCCATGCGCTGCAAGGCCGAGGCGGTGCGCGGAGATGCAATCCTGGCGATCCGGCCTGAATACATGTCGATATCAGGCGAGGCGGCAGCCGGCGAAAACGGCATCGCTGCGACAGCGACAAACTCCACCTATCTCGGCGCGGCAACGCGGCTCGACCTGACGACACGGCAAGGCGCCAAGGTCACGGTCTCGGTGCCCAACGAGGTGGCCGCCGCCGCCCTTAGCAAGGGCAATTCCGTCTGGCTCACCTGGCCGGCGGAAAAGGGTTTCCTCCTTCCGCATGGAGGACAATGACGAACGGTGTGGAGACACGCGCATACCGCTTTCCGGTACTATCAATGACAAAAAAAGGGGAACTGACATGACAAACGACACCAAGAAACAAGCCATCGAGAGCCTGTCCGCCAGGGCGGGTCGCGGCGAAATCTCGCGCCGGCAGTTCACGCAGCTGGCGGCACTCGTGCTGGCCGGCACGCCGATGCTGCTGCGCTCGACCGGTGCCTTTGCGCAGGCCAAGGAACTGGTGCTGGTCAACTGGGGCGGCGATGCCATCACCGCCTACGATGCGGCCTATGGCCAGGCCTTCACCAAGGACACCGGCATCACCGTCAAGATGGACGGTTCGGGTCCGACCGAAGGCGCCATCGCCGCGCAGTTCAAGAGCGGCGCGCCGACCTGGGATCTCGTCGACGTAGACCCCTTCTCGGCCATCACGCTCGGCGCCCAAGGGGCTCTCGAGCCGATCGATTACAACATCGTCGACAAGAAGAAGATGCGGCCCGGCTTTGGCTGGGAATACGCCGCCTCGACCTATTTCTTCTCCTATGTCATCGCCTATGATTCCGAGAAGTACGGCAAGGACGCGCCGACCGGCATGGCCGATTTCTTCGACGTGAAGAAATTCCCCGGCAAGCGCTCGCTCTACAAATGGGGCGTATCGAGCTGGGAAGCGGCGCTGCTGGCCGACGGCATCGCGCCTGCGTCGCTCTACCCGCTCGACCTCAAGCGCGCCCATGACAAGATCGCCGCCTTCAAGGAAAATGTCGTTGCCTATTGGGGTGGCGGCGCCGAAAGCCAGAGCGTGCTGCTCAACGGCGAGGCCTCGATGGCGATCGTCTGGTCGACCCGCGCTTCACTGATCGAGCAGGATTCGGGCGGCAAGATCAAGTTCATCTGGGACCAGGGCCTGATCTCGCCCGGCGCGCTGGCCGTGCTCAAGAACAACCCCGGCGGCAAGGACGCGGCGATGAAGTTCATCGCCAGCGCCCAGGACCCTGAAAAGCAGTTGGTCATGTTCGACAAGCTCGGCCAAGGTCCTGCAAACCCGGCGGCAGACGCGCTGATCCCGGCCGACAAGAAGCGCATCAACCCGGTCGATCCCGAGAACATGAAAAAGCAGATCGCGCTCGACATGGACTGGTACGCCAAGAACTACGGGCCGGCGCTCGACGAATACACCAAGATCATCTCGGCCTGACCAGGGCTGGGATAGTCGGGTCGACATGAGATCCTATCTCTCCGACAGGATGGGCGCGGCGCTGTTGATGGCGCCGCTGCTCCTGTTTCTTGTCCTGGCCTATGCCTGGCCGTTCCTCGGCGTCGTCAAATGGAGCTTTACGCTGCCGACGCCGGGGCTCGGCCAGTATGAGGCGCTACTCACCGATGATCTGGTGCAGTCGGTCTTCATTCGCACGCTGCGCATCGCCGCGGTCGTCACCGTGGTTTCGGTGGCCGCTGCCTACGCCATCACCGTCGTCTGGGTGCGTGGAACCCCGGCACAGCGCCTGATCGCCGAGTTCTGCATTCTCGTTCCCTTCTGGATTTCCGTGCTGACCCGTGCCTTCGGCTGGGTGGCGTTGTTGTCCAACCGCGGCCTGATCAACACCTGGCTGCAGGCGATCGGCTTCATTTCCGAACCGTTGGCGCTGGTGCGCAACGAATTCGGCGTCATCGTCGGCATGACGCATTTCCTCATTCCCTTCGCCGTCTTCCCGCTGGCATCGGCCATGCGCAGCCTCGACGACCGCGTGCTCCTGGCGGCGCGCGGGCTCGGCTCCAGCCGCATGCGCACCTTCTGGACGGTGTTCGTGCCGATGACGCGCTCCGGCATCATCGGCGCGGCGATGATCGTGTTCGTCTTCTCGCTCGGCTTCTTCGTCACGCCGGCGATCCTCGGCGGCGGCCGCAGCGTCATGATTGCCGAGTTGATCTATCTCAGGATATTCCAGAGCCCGGACTGGGGCTTGGGTGCAGCGATCAGCGTCGTGCTGGTGCTGTTCGTCGGTGCGCTGATGGCGCTTTTGTTCCGTTATGTCAGACCAAAGCAGTTGATCTGATGCCGACCTATCGCCCTGGTCCCGTTTCGCTGATCATCGCCGCCTTCGTGGCATTGTTCCTGCTGATGCCGCTGCTCGCCGTCATCCCGGTGTCGCTGACGCCGAGCCGCATGCTGGCGATGCCGTCGGGCGAACTGTCGCTGCGCCACTACCGGGCGCTGATCGAGGACCCGCGCTGGCTCCAATCGATCCTGCTCTCGATCCGCATCGGTGTCGTCAGCAGCGCTTTTTCTACGGTACTGGCACTGTGCTTCAGCCTCGGCGTCTGGATGTTTCAGCCGCGCTTCACTGCGGCACTCGTCGGCTTCGTGCTGCTGCCGATGGTGGTGCCGCCGGTGGTCTCGGCGATCACGCTCTACTTCCTTTTAACCTCGATCTCGGGCTTCAGCGCGTTCTTCGGCTACGACACCTGGCTGGGCGTCGCCATGGCCCATTCGGTGATGACCGTCCCTTTCGCCACCGTGCTGATGCTGGTCTCGCTCAGCCAGCTCGACCGCCGCATCGACCTTGCCGCACGCGGGCTAGGTGCCACGGTCTGGGAGCGCGCCACCCGCATCATCATGCCCAACATCAAGTTCGGTATCGTTACCGCCGCACTGCTCTCCTTCGTCCTGTCCTGGGAAGAAATAGGGGTCACTTTGTTTATCACTTCGGTCAACGCCATCACGCTGCCCCGGCTGATGTGGATGGGCTTGCGCGACAACATCGACCCGGCGATCGCTGCCCTGTCGGTGATCCTGATCATCATCACCGTGCTGGTGCTGGCGGTGCGCAGTTTCGTTGCCAGGCAGCGCGGAGCCTAGACAAACCGCACGGAGACACGGCCAAACCTGCCTAGATCGCCGGTGACTTCGTCGCCGGCCTCGACGCCTATCGGCGTCACGCAGGTTCCCGTAATCACCACCTGTCCCGGCTGGAGTGCTATGCCCAGCCCCGATAGTTCATTGACAATCCAGGTAAGCGCGATGCGAGGATCGCCCAATACGGCTGCTCCCGATCCGCTATGTTGCGACCTTCCGGACACGGACGCGGCCACAGGGTGCTTTGCAAGATCCACGTCGCGCCAGTCGTCTTCTGCCGCCTCGCCGATGACAAACAGATTGGCGCAGGCATTGTCCGCAATGAGCTGCGGCGCCCCGACGGCGCAGAAATCGTCATAGCGCGAGTCCGGAATTTCGATCGCCGGGTGCAAGGTCGCCACGGCTTCCATCACCTCGGCGATTTCATAGGGTGCCGGACGAGGCGGCAGAAGGCTGCCGAAACGGAAAGCGAACTCGATCTCGGCCACGCGCATCTTGCTCGTCGCCAGGGAAACGGTCCCGCCGACCTCCACCGCTTTTTCGGCCAGGAGACGTCCGGCCATCGGGCCGTCGACGTTGATGTGCCTTTGTCCGGCCAGACTGGTCGCGGCAATCTTCCAGCCGAAAAGTGGGGCCACCGGGCGATCCATGACATGCGACTGGATGGCGTAGCCTTCGAGCCGTGTTTGTGGGCGCAACTTCTCGGGTATGGCGTCGAGACGGGTGCCCTTGTCCCAGTGGCCTACCAACAACCGCGACGCGGCCCTGGTCTCTTCTGCATCGAGCATCATCAGCTTCCGAAATTGCTTCGTGGATCAAAACCGGCAAGGAAACATCGCGTCATGCGACGCTGTATGGAGCGAGAATATGTGACCAGGAATCGAGAGTCCATGTTCACGGCGCGGTGCCCGCCGACGATGGCGTTGGCAAAGTCGCCCTTTCGAGATCATCGGCATCCATCCTTCCGATGACGAATCGCCATCGCCTCCGCGCGTCGAATGGCTATATCTGTCAGAACACGCAAAGCGCGGACAGGCTTCCGAAAAGCAATAGTCGGCAGCGCAAGAACTGGAGGAAAACGATGACCGCGCCAGGCGATTTACAGCAGGCACTGTTTCTCAGGCTGAAAAGCGATGCATCGCTGTCGGCCTTGCTGGGCGGCGCTGGATTGCTCGAACGGCCAACCGACAATGCCGCTTTTCCGTACGTGACCTGGGGCCATACCTCCGCTTTTGACTGGGATACGGGCACCGAGAACACCGACGATCAGTTGATTACGCTGCATGTCTGGTCGAAAGCCCATGGCGACGCCGAAACGCTGGCCATCATGGCCGCCATCCAGGCGCGCCTTGCCGACGCAGCATTGGTGATCGGCCCTCGCGGCCAGACACGGCTGTCGCTGGAATTTGCCGAAGCCCGCCACGACGAGGATCTGCTCGTGCATCACGGGCTGCTGCGTTTTCGCGCGATAACGCAGGAAAATGCCTGATCCGCTTTCAATATAGCCAAAACGGAGTCTAGATTGGACTTTCGCGGGATTTCACCTGTTCGAGGTGGTGAAATTCCAGGTTGACTGTCTCGCGTTGCAGGGGTGTGGCGAGGATGTTTTCAGCGGCGTTCACCGTTCATTTCACGTTCAGCACCGATGCGTTACAACGCCGGTCATGAAAACGCTTCGTTCCCACTTCCGAACCGCGACACTGGCGCTTTGTGCTGCCGGGCTGTTCGCGTCGCAGGCGATGGCGATGCCGGTCATCGCGCCGCCCGAGCTGGCCAGTCCGATCGTACTGGCGGCGTCCGATTGCTACGCCATCGGCCAACAGGTGGCCGAGCAGAATGGCGGAACGCTGGCCAAGGCCTCCCAATCGACGCGCGGCGGTCAGCCTGTCTGTGTCATCGTCGTGCTCGTTCCGGGCAAGGACGGACAACGTCCGCGCCGTTCCGAAATCGTCGTTCCTCTGAACTGATCCAATCAACCTTAGGCTACGTTTCCCAGGCCGCCGGAATCGGCCTATATCTGCCCCAGTCTTCAATCTGACAAAGCTCTCAACAGGTATCGAACTCCGCATGCGTGTACTCGTCGTCGAAGATGACAAGGATCTCAATCGGCAGATATCGGATGCGCTGGTCGATGCCGGCTACGTCGTCGACCGCGCCTTCGACGGCGAGGAAGGCCATTTCCTCGGCGACACAGAACCCTATGACGCCGTCGTGCTCGATATCGGCCTGCCGCAGATGGACGGCATCAGCGTGGTCGAGCGCTGGCGACGCGGCGGCCGCAAGATGCCGGTGCTGATCCTGACGGCGCGCGACCGCTGGAGCGACAAGGTCTCCGGCATCGATGCAGGCGCCGATGACTACGTCACCAAGCCGTTCCACATCGAGGAGGTGCTGGCAAGGTTACGGGCTCTGATCCGGCGCGCTGCCGGCCATGCGTCGTCCGAACTGACCTGCGGGCCGCTGCGCCTCGACACCAAGGCCTCCAAGGCCGATGTCGGCGGCGTGCCGCTGAAACTGACGTCGCACGAATTCCGCCTGCTTGCCTATCTGATGCACCATATGGGCGAGGTCGTCTCGCGGACCGAACTGGTCGAGCATCTCTACGATCAGGATTTCGACCGCGATTCCAACACCATCGAGGTGTTTGTCGGGCGGCTGCGCAAGAAGATGGGCATCGACATGATCGAAACCGTGCGCGGCATGGGCTACCGCATGCGTGAGCCGGAGGCGTAACTCGGAACCGCTCAAACCAACCGCAAGGACGCCGCTTTCGCTGCGTTTGTGGCCGCGTTCGCTGACGTTCCGCGTCATCGCCTTTTCCACGGTCTGGGCGATCGTGACGCTCGTTGTCATCTTCACCTTGATCACCACCCTATACCGCCAGGCCAGCGAGCGCGGCTTCGACAGCCTGCTTTCGGCGCATCTGTTCAACCTCATCGGTTCGATCGGCATCTCCGACAGCGGTGCGCTGACGGGCGCGCCAGATCTCGGCGACCTTCGGTTCTCGGAGCCGAATTCAGGCTGGTACTGGTCGGTTGAGCCTGCTTCGGAGGGCGTGCATGGCGATCTCCACTCGTCCTCGATGACCACGACGATCCCATCACCGAGCGTTGCCGAGGTGCCGTTCAACGCCAGCTTCCAGCGCAGCTACGCGGCCGATGGCATCGACGGCGAGCAACTCGAAGTGTTCGAGAGCGAATTCGTTCTCGACGCCAAGAACCGGGCCGCGCGTTTCCGCGTCATGGGCAACCAGAGCGAGCTCGAACAGGAAATCGCTACCTTTCAGCGCCGCCTGCTGACCTATCTCAGCCTGTTTGGCGTCGGCATGATCGCCATCAACGCGATCGCCATCCTGCTCGGCCTGCAGCCGCTGCGCCGGGTCAGGAACGCGCTCGCCATGGTGCGTGAGGGCACCGCCCAGAGGCTCGACGGCCGCTTCCCGGCCGAGATCGAACCGCTTGCCAACGAAACCAATGCGTTGATCGAAAACAACAGGCGCATCGTCGAGCGGTCTCGAACCCAGGTCGGCAATCTCGCCCATTCGCTGAAGACGCCGCTGGCGGTACTGCTCAACGAGGGCCGGGCGCTTGGCGGCGCCAAAGGACAGCTGATCGCCGAACAGGCCGCTTCCATGCAGAAGCAGGTCGAGCACTATCTCCAGCGCGCCCGTGTCGCGGCGCAACGCGACAGCGTCGTCTACCGCACGCCGGTGACGCCGCTGGTGCAGCGCATGGTGCGGGTTCTGCAGAAGCTCAATCCGCAGACAAATCTGTCGCTGTCGCTGCCGGCGGCCGAGATCGTCTTCGCCGGCGAGCGCGAGGACCTTGAGGAACTGCTGGGCAATCTCCTTGAAAACGCGATGAAATGGGCAAAGAGCGCGGTGCAGGTCTCGGTCGTGCCCTTGACCGGCAAGGACGACCCGGCCGGCCTGTTCGAGATCGGCATAGAGGATGACGGTCCGGGCATTCCCGAGGACAAGGCGCGCGAGGCGCTGAAGCGCGGACGGCGTCTGGACGAGACAAAGCCCGGAACAGGTCTGGGCCTGGCCATTGTCGCAGACCTCGTCAACGAGTATGGAGGCGTTCTGGCGCTCGAACGATCCGGTATGGGCGGATTGAAGGCGGTGGTGCGATTGCGGAGCCTTCAGTGATGTTCACCAGAGCCAATCGACATAGAGGGACGGGAGATGTTATTGGCGGCATGTCCATTGGTCCCGCAGCGGCCAGCGGCCAAATTTCCGACAAATATCAATACTATGGCCACGCCGACTTCTCGATGACGCGGCCCCCGGCGCATCCATGGCAGGCTCCAACTCAAGAAAACCGGTTGTTGGCATGAAGATTCGCGTCGCTCTTGTTTCCGCATTGCTGGCTGTTTCCGGCTGCACCACCTTGAGCGGCAAGGGTCCAACCGTGGCAGCGACACCGGCCTCGACACCTCCTTCCAGCGGCAAGGTGACCACGACGATCATTTCGGCGATGGGCGGCGGCCTCATCAGCGGGGCGATCGGCAACGGTCTCAGCGAGACCGAGAAGCGCAGCGCGCTCGAGGCTGAGTACAAAGCGCTGGAATACACGACCAGCGGCCAGAAGGTGACGTGGAAGGGCGCCCAGGCTTCGCGCTACGGCGAGGTGGTTCCGGCCCAGCCCTATCGCGTCGGTTCGCAGGACTGCCGCCAGTACACGCAGACGGTGTTTTCCGGCGGCGCCGGAGTCACGGCGCGCGGAACCGCTTGCCGCAACGCCGATGGCAGCTGGACGCCGCTGACCTGACGACCGTCTGCCGATGATTGGCGGCTGGCGTCGTCAAAGCGTCGCAGCATGCATCTGTTGGCACGGCAGAGCTCTGCCGTTATTGGAAGAACCATGCTGTTCTGGGTCATAGCCGCCATTCTCACGCTGGGTGCAAGCCTGGCGGTGCTGCTGCCGCTGGCCGCCAGCGTGAAGGGCGCGTCGTCGAGCGGCGAACATGATCTCGAAGTCTATCGCGACCAGTTGTCCGAGCTCGACCGCGACGCCGCGCGTGGCTTGATCCAGCCGGCAGAAGCCGCCGAGGCCCGCACCGAGATCGCTCGCCGCATCCTTCGCCTTGACAATGCGGGTGCCGCCGGCGGCGCAACCGCGGGCCGAGCGTCGGTCACGGCAAGGCTGGTGGCAACCATAGCCGTGCTGGCGGTGCCGCTGGTCAGTTGGGGGCTCTATGTCAAGCTTGGCTCTCCCGACCTGCCGTCGCAACCGCTCAGCGAGCGGTTGGCCAAGAATCCCGCCGACAGTTCGGTCGACGAACTGGTGGCGCGGGCCGAAGCCCACCTGGCCGCCAATCCTGCCGACGGCAGGGGCTGGGACGTGCTCGCACCGGTCTATCTGCGCATGCAGCGCTTTTCCGACGCGGCGGGAGCCTATCGCAACGCCATTCGGCTCGATGGCGACAGCGCCGTTCGCCAGGCCGGTCTCGGCGAAGCGATCGCCAGCGCGGCAGGCGGCATTGTCTCGGCCGATGCCCAGGATGCTTTCGAGGCAGCCCTGAAGCTCGATCCGGCCAATGCGAAGGCGAGTTTCTACCTGGCCATGGCGCTGGCGCAGGAGGGGCGCGCCAAGGAAGCGACCACGGCATGGCAGGCGATGCTGGGCAGATTGCCGCCGGACTCGCCATGGCGCGGTGCCGTCGAGCAGGCGCTCGCCAAATCCGGAAGCTCCGACGTCGCCTCCGGCGGCGCCACCAACGGTCCCGATGCTGGCGATGTCGACGCCGCATCCTCGATGTCGCCGCAGGATCGGGAGACCATGATCAATACGATGGTCGCCGGCCTCGACGACAAACTGCGGCAAAATCCGCGCGACCCGGAGGGATGGATGCGGCTGGTTCGTTCCTATGTCGTGCTCGGCAAGGCCGATCAGGCGCGTGAGGCGCTCGGTCGCGCCATTGCCGTCTTTGGAGCCGACAGTGACCAGGCAAAGAAATTCACCGCCTTTGCCGCTTCGCTTGGGCTTGCGGCGACGGAGTAGAACAAGACATGACGCGCAAGCAGAAACGATTGTCGGTGATCGCGGGCGGGCTGGTCTTCCTGGGTGCCGCGACCGGGCTGACTTTTTACGCGCTTGGCCAGAAGGCCTCCTATTTCTATATGCCGGCCGATCTCACCACCGCCAGTGTCCAGCCTGGCCAGCGCATCCGGTTGGGTGGATTGGTCGAAAAAGGCACGATCCAGCGCGGGCAGGGGGCCACCGTGGGCTTTTCCGTGACCGACACGCACAAATCGGTCAAGGTCACCTACACCGGCATCCTGCCCGACCTTTTCCGCGAAGAGCAGGGCGTCATCACCGAGGGTACTTTCGGCCCGGACGGGGTTTTTGTTGCCGATAGCGTGCTGGCCAAGCATGATGAGCGCTACATGCCCAAGGAGGTTGCGGACGGCCTCAAGGCCAAGGGCGTCTGGCAGGAGAGCAAGAGTGAATAGCTCCGGCAGGAGAGCGACAGTGGATCACGGGCATGGTTGAAACCGGACATTTCGCCCTCGTCCTGGCGTTTGCGCTTTCGCTGGTGCAGACGGTCGTGCCGTTGTTAGGCGCCCGCCTGAACAACCAGCGCCTCATGGCCGTCGGCGGTCCTGTCGCCGTGACCGGCTTTGCCTTGACGGCGCTGTCTTTCGCAGCACTGGCGAGTGCCTATGCAAGCTCCGATTTCTCGGTGGCAAGCGTGTGGGAAAACTCGCATTCCTTGCAGCCGTTGATCTACAAGATCACCGGAACCTGGGGCAATCATGAAGGCTCGATGCTGCTTTGGGTCCTTATCCTGACCTTTTTCGGCGCCCTTGTCGCGGCTTTCGGCTCCAACCTGCCGGCGACGCTGCGCGCCAATGTGCTTGCGGTGCAAGGCGCCATCGGCGCCGCCTTCTTCCTGTTCATCCTGGCCACGTCCAATCCGTTCATCCGGCTCAACCCGGCGCCCATCGAAGGCCGCGATCTCAACCCGATCCTGCAGGATCTCGGCCTCGCCATCCACCCGCCGTTTCTCTATCTCGGCTATGTCGGCTTCTCGATCTGCTTTTCCTTCTCGGTCGCCGCCCTCATCGAAGGCCGCATCGACGCGTCCTGGGCGCGCTGGGTACGGCCGTGGACGCTGGTCGCCTGGATGTTCCTGACCGGCGGCATCGCCATGGGATCGTACTGGGCCTACTATGAACTTGGTTGGGGCGGTTTCTGGTTCTGGGATCCGGTCGAGAACGCATCCTTCATGCCGTGGCTGGCGGGCACCGCGCTGCTCCATTCGGCCATCGTCATGGAAAAGCGCTCGGCGCTGAAGATCTGGACGCTGCTGCTCGCCATCCTGACCTTTTCGCTGTCGCTGCTCGGCACCTTCCTCGTGCGTTCAGGCGTGCTGACCTCTGTGCACGCCTTTGCCACCGATCCGACGCGGGGCGTGTTTATCCTGTGCATCCTGACGCTGTTTATCGGCGGCTCGCTGGCGCTGTTTGCGCTGCGTGCTTCCCGATTGACGACCGGCGGCCTGTTCCACCCGATTTCCCGAGAAGGGGCGCTCGTCCTCAACAATCTGTTCCTGACGACGGCGACGGCGACCGTCCTCGTCGGCACACTCTATCCGCTCGCCGTCGAAGCCTTTTCAGCCGACAAGATCTCGGTCGGCGCGCCGTTCTTCAATCTCACCTTCGGACCGCTGATGGTGCCGCTGCTGCTCGTGGTTCCGTTCGGGCCGTTGCTGGCCTGGAAGCGCGGCGATGTCTTCGCCGTCGCGCAGCGCCTGATGGTGGCCTTTGCAGCGGCGCTGCTGGCGACGCTGGTCACCGCTCTGTTCCTCGACGGCGCCTCGGTGTTCGCAGCCCTTGGCGTAGGCCTTGCCGTCTGGCTGATCCTTGGCGCGCTCACCGATCTCGCCGTCAAATCCGGCTTTCGGACCGTCGCAACAGGGGTCATGGTCCGGCGCTTGCTCGGCTTGCCGCGCTCGGTCTTCGGCACTGCCTTCGCTCACCTCGGCCTCGGCCTGACCACGCTCGGCATCGTCGGCACACTTTGCTTCGGCACCGAAAAAATCCTGTCGATGCATGCCGGCGAGACCGTCGAACTGTCCGGCCATACACTGCGTTTCGTCGGGCTCTATCCGGCCCAGGGACCGAATTACGCTGAGGACCGCGGCCGCTTCGAATTGATCGGCGTCAGCGGCAGTCCTGTCGGCGAAATCAGCTCGGCCAAGCGGTTTTATCCGGTGCGGCAGATGACGACGACGGAATCCGGCATCAGGACCATCGGCTTCTCCCAACTCTACATCTCGCTCGGCGACGAGGGCAAGGACGGGTCCGTCGTCGTGCGTCTGTGGTGGAAGCCGCTGGTGACGTTGATCTGGGGCGGCGGCCTGATGATGATGGCGGGCGCGGCGATGTCGCTGATGGACCGGCGCCTGCGCGTCGGCGCGCCGTCGCGGCGGCGCAAGCAGGCGAGCGCGTTGCCATCCGCGACCCTGCCATGAACGCACGGCTGTCGCTGGCCTCCATTATCCTGCTGCTGGCGCTGTTTTTTGCCGGCACGGCCTTGGCGGTGAAGCCTGACGAGATGCTGCCTGATCCCGCGCTTGAGGCGCGGGCTCGGGCGCTGTCGGAAGGCTTGCGCTGCATGGTCTGCCAGAACCAGTCGATCGACGAATCCGATGCCGACCTTGCCCGCGACCTGCGCGTCCTTGTGCGCCAGCGCCTCGTCGCCGGCGATACCGACCAGCAGGTGATGGATTACGTCGTGTCGCGTTACGGCGAGTTCGTATTGCTGAAGCCGCGTTTCGACCTGCGCAATGCGTTGCTGTGGGGCACACCTGTCCTGCTGTTGCTGGTGGGCGGCGTTTTCATCGTGCTGACCGCGCGGTCGCGCCGCTCGACGGCAACCAATGCGCTGACCACTGAGGAGCAGGCGGCGCTGGACAAGATACTGGGCAATTAGCTCGGCCATTCCTCCGAGGGCCAGTCCCGCGATGTGTGAATGACGCGCAGGATAACGACGCTCTGACGGCCACCGATCGGGCGCAACTCATAGGCAATGATGTAGGGCAGGCGGCCGACGAACTTCTCATAGGTGCCTGTTACTCGGCCTGGCCGGCCCGTCGCCATATCACCAAGGCCCCGGCCCATTTCACGAATACGATCCGCCAGGCGTCGGGCGGCAGCAGGATTGTCCTGAGCGATAAAGGCAACTTGCTGCTTGAGATCGTCCAGCGCTTCTCGCGACCAGGCGACGAACCGCTTCACGCCTTGCCCAAGCGCCTGGCTTCCGCCGATTCGATGACCGCGTCGATTTCCGCCATGGCATCGTCGTGAGGCACGACACGGCCGGCCGCCGCATCTTCAATGCCGCGTTTGATGCCTTCAATAATATCGAGTTCGCGATCGACGTAGGCCGAGACCGCCTCTGCGGCGAGGAATGATTTGCTACGCCGGGTGTCGGTGGCGATCCGCTCCAGCTTCAGCTTGGTTTCGGAAGAGACCCGGATGGTCATGGTGGTGCTTGCTGCCATTTATGAAAGCCTTGTGCTGAGTTGTGTACAAGATAGCACATCGGACATCGCAGCCAAGGGGTTTGTGCGTCCGCTGACCCCCGCAAAGATTACCAAAGTTTCATGTGTCGGAAATGGCGCTGTAATGTGTGCCGCTCTAATTCTCTTTTCCTGAGGATGCCGATCAAGCAGCGTCCGTTTGAAAGAGGATAAGAAATCCATGAATATTGCCCCCAATTCATATTCCGTCACCCGCAAGCGTCTCCTGGCTGCCGTCGCATCTGTCGCTGTGGCCGGTGTGATCGGCGTCGGCGCGATGACCAGCGGAACCAGCCCTGTTCTGGCCGATGCCGTGCGCGTCGAGGCGCCGCAGGTACCTGGCTTCGCCGATGTCGTCGAGCGCGTTTCTCCCGCTGTTGTCAGCGTCAAGGTCAAGGCCAAGATCAGCCCGGCCGCCGATGACGGCTCCGACCCGTCCGACGACCAGGATGGCATGAACAACCTGCCGAACAATCCGCAGCTGCGCCGCTTCTTCAAGGAATTCCGTGGCTTTGGTGACCAGGACGGCCAGGGTGGCGGCAACAGGCGCTTCAGCCACCGCGACCGCAACAACGGCCAGCCGCGGCCGGTTGCCCAGGGATCGGGCTTCTTCATCTCGGATGACGGCTATCTCGTCACCAACAACCACGTCGTTTCGGAAGGCTCGGCCTTCACCGTGGTGATGAATGACGGCAAGGAACTCGACGCCAAGCTGATCGGCACCGACCCGCGCACCGATCTCGCCGTGCTCAAGGTCGACGGCGTCGGCAAGTTTACCTATGTCGACTTCGCCGATGACTCCAAGGTTCGCGTCGGCGACTGGGTGGTGGCCGTCGGCAATCCGTTCGGCCTCGGCGGCACCGTCACCGCAGGCATCGTCTCCGCCCGCGGCCGCGACATCGGCGCCGGCCCCTACGACGACTTCATCCAGATCGACGCCTCGGTCAACCGCGGCAATTCGGGTGGCCCGACCTTCAACCTCAACGGTCAGGTCGTCGGCATCAACACCGCGATCTTCTCGCCGTCCGGCGGCAGTGTCGGCATCGCCTTCGACATTCCCGCTTCGACCGCCAAGCAGGTCGTTCAGGACTTGATGAAGAGCGGTTCCGTGCAGCGCGGCTGGCTCGGCGTCGAAATCCAGCCGGTTACGTCCGACATTGCCGAGTCGCTTGGTCTGAAGTCCAACAACGGCGCGCTGGTTTCCAGCGCCCAGGACGATGGTCCCGGCAAGAAGGCCGGCATCACGGCCGGTGACGTGATCACCCAGGTCGAGGGCAAGGACGTCGCTTCGCCGAAGGAACTGGCCCGCCTGATCGGCGCCTACTCGCCCGGCAAGTCGGTCGATGTCACGGTGTGGCGCGACGGCAAGAGCCAGACGGTCAAGGTCGATCTCGGCAAACTGCCCTCGAGCGACAAGCAGGCCTCTGTCGACCAGTCGCAGCCCGCCGCCCCGGCAAAGCCCGACACGCTGGCCGATCTCGGCCTGACCGTCACCAAGTCCGAAAACGGCAAGGGACTGGTGGTGACCGACGTCGATCCCGACAGCGATGCCGCCGATCGCGGCATCCAGCCGGGCGACGTCATCACATCGGTCAATTCGACCGAAGTGAACGGCACCGACGACGTCACCAAGGCGATGACCGAAGCAGTCAAATCCGGCCGCAAGGCAGTGCTGATGCAGATCACCCGCGACGACACCAATCGTTTCGTCGCGCTGCCCGTCGCCAAGGGCTGAGGTCGGTCCCGGAGCGTTCTCGGCCTTTCCAAGGTGGGTGAGGGCGTTCCGGCGGCAAGTTGGACTTTTCCAGTGCGCCGGTTTCAACACCCCAAGCCGCCGTACGGGAAAGCATGGAGGAGCGCGCGTTAGTCAGTCATCGCGCCTTCCCCCGGCGGCAGCGGGCTTCCCATCGCCCGCTGCCGCACACTTTCAAAAGCGCTTCAGCGATCCGATGCCAACGACATCGGCAGCGAGCAGCTTTATCGCGCACTGCCTTGAGCGATCTTGATCGCGATGCGCTTTGGCAAAGGCCACAATGCAGATGTCTGCCACTCAACCTTCCGGCGAAATCGCGTATAACAGCCCTATGAAGATTCTCGTCATAGAAGACGATCGCGAGGCTGCGGATTACTTGCAGAAAGCCTTTGCCGAGGCCGGTCACACCGCGCATGTCGCCGGTGACGGCGAAACCGGCTTTGCGCTCGCCGACGCCGGCGACTACGACGTGATGGTGATCGACCGGATGATGCCGCGTCGCGACGGCCTGTCGGTCATTGCCGGTCTCCGGTCCAGGGGCAACACGACGCCGGTGCTGATCCTGTCGGCGCTCGGCGAGGTCGATGACCGGGTCACGGGTCTGCGCGCCGGCGGCGACGATTACCTGACAAAGCCCTATGCCTTCTCCGAGCTTCTGGCCCGCGTCGAGGTGCTGAACCGCCGCGCCAGCGCCAAGGAAGCGGAAACCGTCTACCGCGTCGGCGATCTCGAACTCGACAGGCTGTCGCATTCGGTCCGCCGTGCGTCACGCGAGATAACGCTGCAGCCGCGTGAATTCCGCTTGCTCGAATATCTGATGCGGCATGCCGGCCAGGTGGTGACGCGCACCATGCTGCTGGAAAATGTCTGGGACTACCATTTCGATCCGCAGACCAATGTCATCGACGTCCATGTCTCCCGGCTGCGCGGCAAGATCGAGAAGGGCTTCGACAAGCCCATCCTGCATACGGTTCGCGGCGCCGGCTATATGCTGAAGAGCGGCTAGAGCATGATGCCAAAAAGTTGCAGACTTTTTGGATAAACATCATGTGCAAAACAATGGGTTAGAGTGAAATGTTGATTCCATACTCTTGCATTTCACTCTGACGGCATGGCTCTTTCCGTGCCAGCCATCATGAAGACGACGGCAGCGCGGCTTTCGGCGCTCTACTTCCTGCTCTTCGCGCTCTGCGCGGTGGCGCTCGTCTTCTACATGACCTCGCTGTCGGCGCGAATGCTGACCGCGCAGACACAGGAGACCATCAATGACGAAGTGCTCGGCCTTGCCCGCGCCTATCAGCGCGGTGGCCTGCCGATCCTGGTGCGCGTGGTGGAACAGCGCTCGCGCCAGCCCGGCGCCAACCTTTACCTGATCGCCGACGCCAACGGCCAGATCCTGACCGGCAATGTGCAGAGCCTGGAGCCGGGTGTTCTCGAGAACGAAGGCTGGACCAGCAATCCGTTCTCTTATCAGCGCTTTGGCGAGGGGGAGCTGGAGCGCCTGCGCAACCTTCCCGCCGAGCAGGGCGCCACCACCCAATCCGAGCAGAACGATGCGCAGGCGCAGGGCGAAAAGGGCCACAACGCCATTGCGCTGGTGCTGCGGCTGCCGAACCAGATGATCATGCTGGTCGGCCGCGACCTCGGCGAGCCGGAACGGTTTCGTGCGGTCATCCGCCGTGCGCTGATGCTGGCGCTCGGCATGATGGGGCTGGGCGGATTGCTGATCTGGTTCTTTGTCGGCCGCGCCGCGCTGAAGCGCATCGACAGCGTGTCGGAAGCCAGCCGTCGCATCATGGGCGGCGATCTGTCGGGCAGGCTGCCGGTGACTGGGGTTGGCGACGAGTTCGACCGGCTCTCCGAAAATCTCAATGCCATGCTGGCCAGGATAGCCACGCTCAACGAAGGCTTGAAGCAGGTTTCCGACAACATCGCGCATGATCTGAAGACGCCGCTGACCAGGCTCCGCAACCGCGCCGAAGCGACGCTTTCGGGCAAGCAAAAGCCCACCGACTACCGGCAGGCGCTGGAAGGCACCATTGCCGAGTCGGACCAGCTGATAAAAACCTTCAACGCCATCCTGATGATTTCCCGGCTGGAGGCTGGCTACTCCTCGGAGAACACCAACCGCGTCGATCTGGCGGAGGCCGTGCGCGATGTCGTTGAACTCTACGAGCCGGTGGCGGAAGAGGCAGGTGTGTCGCTGGAAGCAGACGCGCGCGAGGCGGTGTCCGTCAACGGCAACCGCGAACTGATCGGCCAGGCGCTGTCGAACATCGTCGACAACGCCATCAAATATTCGACCGGCGCCACCGCCCAGCCGGCGGTGCGCGTTACGCTTGAGCGAGCCGGTGCGGACGTCCGCCTGTCGGTTGCCGACAATGGCCACGGCATTCCAGACGATGGCGACCGCGCGCGTGCCACGGAACGCTTCGTGCGGCTGGAGAAGAGCCGTTCGCAGCCGGGTTCCGGTCTTGGCCTCAGCCTCGCCAAGGCGGTCATGACATTCCACAATGGCCGGCTTGAACTCTTGCCTGGCAATCCTGGATTATCCGTGGTCATGAGTTTCCCAGCACGGGAGGATCACTGATGAGCACGGCTGCGAGGGCGAAAAATTGGCTGCTGAAGCCGGCTGCCAGGCTTGCCCCGCTCGACAAAGACCGTGCGCGGCTGGAACTGGCTGAGATCGCTTCCGCCGCACGTGAAGAAGGCTTGACGCGGCTGGCCAAGTTCATGGCCGGCAAAGGGGAGGGCCAGGATTTCCTCGCCGCCGTCTTCGATCTGTCGCCATTCCTGCGCGATATGGCACGTCGCCGTCCGCAAATCCTGGATGGGCTGTTCGACCAGCCCGTCGAGGCTCGGCTGAAAGCGATCGGCGCCGCCATCGACCAGGCGCATTTGGCGGAGACCCTTTCGGAATCCGGCCTGATGATGGAGTTGCGCCAGTGGAAGGCGGAGGCGCATTTCCTGATTGCGTTGGCCGATCTTGCCGGCGAGGCCGAAACGGCGCTGACGGTCCGGCGGTTGAGCGACCTCGCCGACGCCTGCACCCGTGCGGCCGTCGACTTCCTGCTGCGCGATGCGGATAGTCAGGGCAAACTCAAACTGCCGGACGTCGGCAATCCGTCGAAACAGTCGGGCTGGGTCCTGCTCGGCATGGGCAAGCTCGGCGCGCATGAGCTGAATTTCTCCTCGGACATCGATCTGGTGGTTTTCTTCGATCCGGAAGCACCAGCGGTCGTCGACCCGCTCGACGCCACCGAATTGTTTTCGCGCCTGACGCGCCGCCTGGTGCGCATCCTGCAGGACCGCACCGAGCATGGATATGTCTTCCGCACGGATCTGAGACTGCGCCCCGACCCCGGTTCGACACCGCTGGCGATCCCGGTTGAGGCTGCACTGCGCTACTATGAGGCGCGGGGCCAGAACTGGGAGCGCGCCGCCATGATCAAGGCACGCCCGGTGGCCGGCGATCTGGCCGCGGGCGCTGCCTTCCTCAAGGAACTCCAGCCCTATATCTGGCGCAAATACATGGACTACGCGGCGATTGCCGACGTCCATTCGATCAAGCGCCAGATCCATGCCCACAAGGGCCATGGCGAGATCGCGGTAAAAGGCCACAACGTCAAGCTCGGCCGCGGCGGCATTCGCGAGATCGAGTTCTTCGTCCAGACCCAGCAGCTCATCGCCGGCGGACGCTTCCCTGAATTGCGTGGCCGCGAGACCGTGCCGATGCTCGGCCAGCTCGCCGCACGCGGCTGGATCACCGCTGAGGCGCGCGACGCACTGGCCCGCCAGTACTGGTTCCTGCGCCGCGTCGAACATGCCGTGCAGATGGTTGCCGACGAGCAGACGCACACGCTGCCGGAGGATGATGAAGGCTTGGAGCGCATCGCCCGCATGCTCGCCTTTGCCGATGCCTCTGCCTTTTCCCAAGCGTTCCGCGCCTCGCTGCAGCAGGTCGAACGCCACTACGCGGCACTGTTCGAAACAGCACCCGAACTTTCGACAGGCATCGGCAATCTCGTCTTCACCGGCGATGTCGACGATCCCGATACGCTGCAGACCTTGCACGGCCTCGGCTTTCAGCGGCCAAGCGACATCTGCCGCGTCATCCGAGGCTGGCATTTCGGCCGCTATCGTGTCACCCAGTCGGCGGAGGCACGCGAGCGGCTGACGGAATTGACGCCGGCGCTGCTGCGCTCCTTCGGCCAGACGCGCCGGGCCGACGAAGCGCTGATGCGCTTCGACGAGTTTCTCGCCGGCCTGCCGGCCGGCATCCAGCTGTTTTCCCTGCTGCAGTCCAATCCCGCCCTGCTGAAGCTCCTGGCGACGATCATGGGTGCCGCGCCCCGGCTGGCGGCGATCATCACGCGCCGGCCGCATGTCTTCGATGGTCTGCTCGACCCGGCCTTGCTGACGGAGCTACCGGACCGCGCCTATCTGTCGGCGCGACTTTCCGCCTTTGTCGAGGGTGACCGGCTCTATGAAGACGTGCTCGACCGGCTGCGCATCTTTGCCTCCGAGCACAAATTCCTGATCGGCGTCCGGCTGCTCGCCGGCTCGATCGATCCGGCGCGCGCCGGCCGCGCCTTTTCCGATCTGGCGGATCTCACCATCGAGGCTGCGTTGCAGGCGGTGACGGCCGAGTTCGCGGCGCGCCACGGCACCATTGCCGGCGGCGTGGTTTCGCTGCTCGGCATGGGCAAGCTCGGCAGCCGCGAGCTGACCGCCGGATCGGATGTCGACCTGATCCTGCTCTACGACCACGCGCCGGATGCCGAAGAGTCCGATGGCGACAAGCCGCTGGCGCCTTCGCATTACTACACCCGCATGACGCAGCGGCTGATCGCGGCCGTGTCGGCGCCGACGGCGGAGGGCGTGCTCTACGAACTCGACCTGCGCCTGCGGCCATCCGGCAACAAGGGTCCCGTGGCCACCCATATCGATGCCTTCAAGAAATACCAGCGCCAGGAGGCCTGGACCTGGGAGCACATGGCGCTGGCCCGCGCCCGCGCCATTGCCGGTGACGCCAGCCTGTGCGGCGAGGTTGAAGCGGAAGTGGCGGCGGTCCTGGACCAGCCGCGCGATACGGCAAAAGTGAAGGCCGAGTCCGCGGACATGCGGACCATGATCGAGAAGGAAAAGCCGCCGCGCGACCTGTGGGACATCAAGCTGATCCCCGGCGGCCTGATCGATCTCGAATTCATCGCCCAGGTGGCTGTCATCACCGGGCAGGTCGGGGCCGGGCCGCGTGTTACCGGCACGGCCGAGATCCTGTCGCGCCTTGCACCCAGCTTCGCCGATGCCGGGATCAGGCAAGAGCTTGGCGACGCCTACGCACTCTATCTGGCATTGACCCAGATGACGCGGCTGTGCCTCACCGGAGCCTTCGAACGCGACGACGTTCCGCCGGGACTTTCGGATCTGCTTCTGGCGGTGACCGACCTGCCGGACTTCGGTGTGCTGGAAGCACACCTCAAGGAGACGTCGCAGAAGGTCAGGAAAGACTTCGACCTTTTGCTTCGTACGGGATGACCGTGAAGCAGGGTCAGCTTTTGCGACCTTCTTCCGCACCTTGTTGGTGCTCTCTCAATCGTCTCACCTCACCTCGCGACCGTTCCGGAGGGAAATGGCGTCAGGCTGGGATGGCGATGAAATCCTCAGGCCGCGACCCTGATCGCCGGCACCGCCTTCTTCACCGGAATACGCACCGACACGATCGTGCCGACACCTTCGCTCGACCGGATCTTCAGCGCGCCGCCCTGAAGCTCGGCCAGCGAACGTGAGATGGCAAGGCCAAGGCCGGACCCGGCATGGCTCTTGGAGAACTGGTTCTGCACCTGTTCGAAGGGCCGTCCGAGCTTACCCAGCGCCTCCTTGGGGATGCCGCAGCCATTGTCCTCGATCGTCAGCACCAGCGCGCCGGATGTGTTGCGGGCCCTGACCGATATGTGGCCGCCCTGGCCGGTGAACTTCACCGCATTGGACAAGAGGTTGATGACGATCTGCTTGATCGCACGGCGATCGGCGACCAGCGTCAGCGCGTCGGCGATGCGTGTTTCCACGGTGATGGCCTTTTGCGCCGCCTGCAGCGAGACGACGCGTACGGTTTCGCTGATCAGCGGGCCGAGGTCGATCTCTTCCCGGTCCAGCGAGAACTGGCCAGCCTCGATCTTGGACATGTCGAGAATATCGTTGATGACGCCCAGGAGATATTTGCCGCTGCTGTTGATGTCGGTGGCATATTCCTCGTAACGCTCCGATCCGAGCGGGCCGAACAGCCCTTGTTCCATCAGTTCGGAGAAGCCGATGATCGCGTTCAACGGCGTGCGCAACTCATGCGACATGTTGGCCAGGAATTCGGATTTGGCCCGGTTCGCCGCTTCGGCGCGTTCGGTTTCCTTCATGTATTTGCGGTTGAGGTCGACCAGTTCGCGCGAACGCTCCTCTTCGGCCCGGCGGGCGAGGCTGAGGTCGTGGATCGTTGCCATCAGCCGTCGCTCGCTGTCGACCAGCTTCTCCTGGTGCAGCTTGATCTGGGTGATGTCGGAACCGACCGAGACGATGCCGCCGTCCCGGGTCTTCAGTTCGTTGACCTGCAGCCAGCGGCCATCGGCCAACTGCCGCTCGAAAGTGGCGCCGCCCTGCAGGCCGCTGGTGTGGGCAAGCCGCCGTTCGGAAGCAAAGGCCAGCATGCGTTCTTCCAGCGCCGCGCGCGCGGTGCCCGGCATCACGTCGCGGTCCGAAAGCCCGTTGTCCTGCTGGTATTTGGAATTGCACATGATCAGGCGCTGCGCCGAATCCCACAGCACGAAGGATTCGTTGATGTTCTCGATCGCCGTTCTGAGGCGAAGGTCGGCAGCCTCGGAACGCAGCGCCAGATGACGCTGTTCGGTGACGTCGACGGCGATACCGATCAGCTGGATCTCCGGGGCCTCCGGATCGATGACCTGTGCCCGCGCGCGCATCCATACCCATTGGCCGTCGGCATGGCGCATGCGGAACACCTGGTCGATGTGATCGATCTCACGTGCGACGATTCTGTTGGCGAGCTCGAACAGGTCGCCGTCCTCGGGATGGATGATCTGATCGACCTCGCCGAAGGACAGCATCGTGTCGCAGGGCTTGTAGCCGAGCATATCGTACATCGAGCGCGACCAGTACATCTTGCCGCGCACCATGTCCCAGTCCCACAGGCCGCAGCGGCCGCGAACCAAGGCCATGTCGATGCGCTGATGCGCTTCGAGGTAGATGCGGTCAGCCGCCTGCGCACGTGCCGCCTGGCCGAAATAGGCATAGAGGATGACGATCAGCACACCGGCCGTCAGCACGAACAGGGTGACGTTCAGCGAAACAGTCTTGCGCCAGGCATCGAAAACCGCGTCCTGCGGCACCAGGGCCGCCGATGCACCCTTTCCGCCATTCGCCAGGCTGACCGCCGCGTACCAATCCCGTCCGTCGATGTTGACGTCCATGACGCCGGCACGATCACCGAACATGAACAAGGGCTGGCCGCCCTCGACGAGGCCGTCGAGCGAATGGCCCTGCCATGGCATGGAGCGAGGCGTCACCGCGACGATCTTGAAAGCGCTGTCGGTGATGACAAGCACATGGCTGCGGCCCATCGCGCCCTGACGGCTGGTGGTCTCCAGCAGATCCTGTATGGCGCCGGGCACCGTTTCCGAGGTGGTGGCGAGCGAACTGGCCAGCTGGCCCGCCGCCAGCGTCAGGATCGCCTTGGCACTGCGCTCGACATCGTCGCGCTCGTTCATCAGCGACAGCACGCGCAGCGCCGCGATGACGATCAGGAAGGTGATGATGAGGACGGGTATCGATCGGCGCAGCAGCGGCTCGGCGGCCAGGAGCCGCCGGTAGGCCGGTTCGGCGATGAGCCGCGTATTCCCGGCAAGACCGTCGCCGCGCGTCTCGCGATGCGCAAAAACCGTCCCTCCGGGCGCGCCCCACGCGTCCGCCTTCGCCATAAATGGCACTCCCCGAATTGCCTATGCTGCTTGGTGATCCGGCAAACGCCGCACTTCCGAATCGTCAGTAAAGAATCAAAGGTGATTCGCCTTGTCCAGTGGTCCGGCCAAAAAAGATTAAAAATAGACTAAAATAATGCTCAAATGGTCGATCTCCCCCCTCGTGGGGGAGATGTCCGGCAGGACAGAGGGGGGCGCTGTCCCGCTGGCCTGTCAGTCGGTCATTGCGCGTAAGCCATGAGACGTAGTTTGAGTGAGTAAAATCAAACGTCGGCGATCCTTTACGCCCCCCTCTGCCCTGCCGGGCACAAGGGGAGATCGCTCTCCCTACGCCAGCGTGCGCTCGACGATATCCCGCAGATCCGCCGACAGGTTTTCGGCGCCGGCGATCGACAGCAGCGCTTCCCTGGCTTTGGCTTGCCGCAAAGGTTCGAGTGAACGCCAGGATCTGAGCGCCGTCGCCAGCCTTGCCGCCACTTGCGGGTTGCGCTTTTCAACCTCAAGCACGGTCTGAGCAAAGAACCAGTAGCCTTCGCCGTCGGCACGATGGAAGCCGGTCTGGTTGGCGCTGGAGAAGGTGCCGATCAGCGAGCGCACCCGATTAGGATTGCCCATCGAGAAGGCCGGGTGATTGGTCAGGGCCTTCACGGTGTCGACGGTTTGTGGCCCCGGAACGCTGGCCTGGATCTGGAACCATTTGTCCATGACCAGCGGGTCGGACCCATAGGTCGCCTCGAAAGCCGCCAGCGCCTCGACCGCCTCGGGCGAACCGTGGTGACGATGCGCGAGCGCGGCAAGTGCTGCCGCGCGGTCGGTCATGTTGGTCGCCGACTGGAAATGCCGGGCGGCGAGTGCCGCTCCGCCCGGCTGCAGCGACAGATAATCCAGCAAGGTGTTGCGCAAGGCGCGTCGTCCGGCACTCGCCGCGTCGGGGCTGAACGCGTCTCTGTCGGCAAGGCCGCGGTAGAGGCCCGAAAAAACGTCCCCGTTCGCAGTGCCGATCGCCAACGCCAGTGCCTCGCGGGCCGCATAGATGGCATCGGGGTCGATGTTCCTGCCGATGTCGCGGGCAATGTCGGCTTCGCCGGGCAGCGCCAGCGCCAGCGCCCGATAGGCCGGCTCCAGTGCTTCGTCGCCGGCGATGCTGCCGGCGAGTTCGATCAGCCGCGGCGCAAAGGCCGGCTGCTTGCCGCCGAGGATCTCGCGGAAGGCTGAGATCAATGCATCGGTCAGCAATGTGTTGAAGGCCTGCCAGCGCGAGAAGGCGTCGCTGTCGTGGCGGGCAAGGAAGAACTGGTCGTCGGCTTTCTGCTCGACGGACAATGTCACCGGCGCCGAAAAGCCGCGGTTGAGCGACACGGCCGGGCGCTCAGTGACGCCTGAAAACCGCACCATGTGACGGCGCTTGCGGATATGGATGACGCCGTCCTCGACGCTGGCGCCCTCGACGCCGCTATACTCCACAGGCTTGCCGCCGGCGCCGATCAGGCCGAAAGCGAGCGGGATGTGCATCAGCCGCTTGCGGCTTTCGGAGGGGGTCGGCGGCACCGACTGCTCGATTTCGAGCGTGAACTCCTGCGCCGCCGGATTGTGCGTCGAACTGATCGTCAGGTTCGGCGTTCCCGCCTGATGATACCAGAGCGCGAACTGCGACAGGTCGCGGCCGGACGCATCCTCGAACACCTTGATGAAATCCTCGATCGTCGCCGCGTCACCGTCGTGCCGCTCGAAATAGAGGTCCATGCCGGCGCGAAAGACGTCGGCACCGAGAATTGTGCGGATCATCCGCACCACTTCGGAGCCTTTCTCGTAGACCGTCGCGGTGTAGAAATTGTTGATCTCGCGGTAACGGCGCGGCCGCACCGGATGCGCCAGCGGGCCTTGGTCCTCGGGAAACTGGTGGGCGCGCAAGGTGCGCACTTCGGCGATGCGCTTGACCGCGCGCGAACGCTGGTCGGCGGAGAATTCGTGGTCGCGGAAAACCGTCAGGCCTTCCTTCAGGCAGAGCTGGAACCAGTCGCGGCAAGTGATTCTGTTGCCTGTCCAATTGTGGAAATACTCATGCGCTATGATCGCCTCGATATTGGCGAAATCGGCGTCCGTCGCTGTCTCCCGGTCGGCCAGCACATATTTGTCGTTGAAGATGTTGAGGCCCTTGTTCTCCATCGCTCCCATGTTGAAGTCTGACACCGCGACGATGTTGAAGACGTCGAGATCGTATTCGCGGCCGAACGCCTCCTCGTCCCATTTCATCGACCGCTTCAGAGCATCCATCGCGTAGCCGGCCAGCTTCTCCTTGCCGGGCTCTACATAGATGCCGAGTTCGACCGTGCGGCCCGATAGCGTGACGAAACCGTCTGCAAGCTGGCCGAGATTGCCGGCCACCAGCGCGAACAAATAGGATGGCTTGGGGAAAGGGTCGTGCCACACTGCATAGTGCCAGCCGTCGCCGAGGTCACCTCTGTCGACCGGGTTGCCGTTGGACAGGAGCAGCGGCGCTTCGTCACGCACTGCCTCTATGCGCACCGTGTAGACGGACAGGATGTCGGGTCGATCGAGGAAATAGGTGATGCGGCGAAAGCCCTCGGCCTCGCATTGCGTGCAGTAGACATGGCTCGAGCGGTAGAGGCCCATCAGGGCTTCGTTGCCCGCCGGCGCCACCTCGGTCTCGATGAGCAACTGGAAGCGGCGCGCCGCCGGCGGCTTGAGGATGGTCAGCTGGTCAGGCGTCGCCAGCAGATCGGCCGGTTTTAGCTTCTTGCCGTCGATCTCGATGCGCTTGAGCGTCAGCCCGTCGCCGTCGAGCACCAACGGTGCCGACACGGAGACGGCGTCACGGCGCTCTATCGTGAGTACGGCGGTGACACGCGTTGCGTCTGGCGAAAGGCGGAAGGTAAGGTCGGTTTTCGGAATGAGGTAGTCGTTGGGGCGATAGTCTTCGAGCTTGAAGACCTGGCCGGTGTCCGTGCGCATTCCGTGGGTTTTCCTGTCGATTGCGTTGGCGGCGGATTGTGTCCGCTGGTCCAAGAAATTTGAAGTCCGCGCTCTTTACACGAAACGGCCCCTCGACAAAACTGAGGCAATGCCTATTTCAGGCGTTCCTTCTCCTGTCATCATCACGAGGCATCCATGACCGTCGTCACACCGAAATTCGGCATGGGCGCATCCGTGCTGCGGCGCGAGGATGCCGCCTTCATCCAGGGCCAGGGCCGCTATACCGACGACATCCAGCCGGCTGGCGTCCTGCATGGCTATGTCCTGCGGTCGCCGGTCGCCAAGGCCAGCTTCACCATCGGTTCGACCGAGGCGGCGAAGGCAGCACCTGGCGTCCATCTGGTGCTTACGGCCAAGGACCTTGCCCATCTCGGCGATCTCAAGTCCGGCGTCATGCAGGAACAGCCGGATGGCACCAAGGCGCCGACGCGCGACATCCCGATCCTGTGCCGCGACCGCGTCAACTATGTCGGCGATGCCGTTGCCTTCGTCGTCGCCGACAGCCGAGCCTTGGCGCAGGATGCCGCCGAACTGATCGACGTCGACTATGACGGCGAAGACGCGGCCTCCGGGACGGCAACGGCATTGGCCGAAGGCACGCCGCTGGTCTGGCCGGAGCTTGGTTCCAACCGCGCCTTCAGCTACCACATGGGCGACAAGAAAAAGACCGAAGCGGCTTTCGCCAAGGCCGCCCATGTCACCCGCATCGAGTTCGTCAACAACCGGCTGGTGTGCAACTACATGGAGCCGCGCTCCGCGATCGGCGAATGGAACGTCGAGGAGAAGCGCTTCGTGCTGACCACCGGGTCGCAAGGCGTGCACTCCATGCAGTATATCCTGGCCAGCGTGTTCAAGATCAAGAAGGGCCAGTTGCGCGTCATCACGCCTGATGTCGGCGGTGGTTTCGGGCCGAAGAGCTTCGTCTACCGCGAATACCCGCTGGTGCTGGAAGCGGCAAAGCGGCTGGGCCGCCCGGTGAAATGGGCCGGCGACCGCACGGAACACTTTCTGACCGACGCGCAAGGCCGCGACAATTTCGTCACAGCCGAGATGGCGCTGGACAAGGACGGCCGCTTTCTCGGTATGAAGGTGAACCTGCTCGCCAACATCGGCGCCTATATCTCGCAATACGGTCCGTTCATCCCCTATATCGGCGTCACCATGTCGACCGGTGTCTACGATATCCAGGCGCTCGACGTCTCGGTGACCGGCCTCTACACCAACACCTGCCCGGTCGATGCCTATCGCGGTGCCGGCCGACCGGAAGCAGCCTTCCTGCTGGAAAAGCTTGTCGATGCCTGCGCCCATGATGTCGGCCTGCCTGTCGAGGAGATCCGCCGCCGTAACTTCATCCGGCCGGAGCAATTTCCCTACCGGACGCAAACCGGCCGCCTCTATGACACCGGTGAATTCGAAGGCCATATGGAGCGCGCCATTGAGCAATCCGAATGGAAAGCGTTTCCTGAGCGGCTGGCGCAATCGAAGGCCGGCGGAAAAATCCGCGGCCTCGGCATGGCGACCTATATCGAGGCCTGTGCCTTTCCGGGCTCCGAACCGGCCTTCGTCGAACTCAATGGCGATGGCACGGTGACGCTGAAGATCGGCACCCAGACCAACGGACAGGGGCACGCCACCGCCTATGCGCAGTTCCTGTCGGAAAAGCTCAATCTCGACATCGACAAGATCCATGTCCGCCAGGGCGATACCGATGAATTGAAGGCCGGCGGCGGCACCGGCGGTTCGCGCTCCATTCCGCTGGGGGGTGTATCGGCTTCCCGCGCGGGCGAGGATCTGGCCAACAAGATCAAGCGCATCGCAGCCGACGAACTGGAGGCTTCTGCTGGCGACATCGAATTGGCCGACGGCGTTGCCCGCATCGTCGGCACCGATCGCTCGATTGATTTTTCCACCATCGCCAAGGCCGCCAAGACATCAGACGATCTCAAGGGCTTTGGCGAGTTCGTGCAGGACGAATGCACCTATCCCAACGGCACTCATATCTGCGAGGTCGAGATCGATCCCGACACAGGCGCCACCGAGATCGTCCGCTACACCATCGTCGACGATTTCGGCGTCACCGTGAACCCGATCCTGCTCGCCGGCCAGGTGCATGGCGGCGTCGTGCAAGGTGTCGGCCAGGCCCTGACCGAGGACACTATCTATGGCGAGGACGGACAGCTTTTGACGGCGAGCTTCATGGATTACGCCATGCCGCGCGCCGACAATTTCCCGTTCTTCCATTTCGAGACCCGCAACGTGCCTTCGACCACCAATGCACTCGGCATCAAGGGCGCGGGCGAGGCTGGTACCATCGGCTCGACCCCGGCGGCACTCAATGCGGTGACCGACGCGCTCTGGCGCGCTTATGGCGTCAAACACATCGACATGCCGGCAACGCCGGCGCGTATCTGGGCGACGATCCGGGAAGCGTCGGGAGCGTGACAGCAGGCCCCGGCAGCCCCTCGGCCACAGCCAGCGATGATGCTGGCGGGCACGACACGCTTACCGGCATCATGCTCAAGATCGTGTCGGTGGCGGTCTTCGTCGGCATGCAGACCTGCATCAAAGCCGCAGGCACGGTTCCGGCCGGCCAGATTGTCTTCTTCCGCTCTTTCTTCGCCATCTTCCCGATCATCGCCTTCCTGGCCTTCAGGAAGGAACTCGGCACTGCCTTCACCACCAAGCGTCCGTTCAACCACATCGCCCGCGGCCTGATCGGCGTCTGCGCCATGGGGCTCGGCTTTTTTGCGTTGACCCGGCTGCCGCTGCCGGAAGCGATCACGCTGAACTATGCGCAGCCGCTGCTGGTGGTGGTGTTCAGCTCCATCTTCCTGGGCGAGGCCATCCATGTCTATCGCTGGAGTGCGGTCGCGGTCGGCCTGGTCGGCGTGCTGATCATCTCCTGGCCGGAATTGACGCTGCTGAGTTCCGACGAGGCGCTCGACGACCAGGAAGTGCTTGGCGTCATGGCCGCTCTTGTCGCGGCAGCGATCTCGGCCGTCGCCATGCTCTTGGTGCGCAATCTCGTGCAAAGCGAGCGCACAGCGACCATCGTGCTGTGGTTTTCGGTGACGGCGAGCGTCATGTCGCTGCTGTCGCTGCCATTCGGCTGGCAGGCGCTGACGCCGCTCCAGGCGGCTCTCCTTGTTGCCGCCGGCTTCTGCGGCGGCCTCGGGCAGATCCTGATGACGGCGGCCTATCGCCATGCCGAAGCCTCGGTCGTGGCGCCGTTCGAATATACGTCGATGATCCTCGGCGTCGTCGTCGGCTATCTCGTCTTCGGCGACGTCGCCACGCCCCATATGCTTGTCGGCGGCCTGATCGTCGTCGCCGCCGGCATTTTCATCATCTGGCGCGAACGCCAGCTTGGCCTGGAGCGCACCCGCACGCGCAAGGCATCTTTGCCGGAAGGGTGATTACGACAGCTCGGCTCGCTCCTTCGCCAACCGCACCAGCACCGTCCTCGTCTTTTCATCGGCGGGGAAAAACGATTCGATCGCCAGTTCCGAAAGCGTCACGTCGAGGGGCGTGCCGAAGACGGTGATGGTGCTGATGAACGACAGCACTTGATCGCCATGCGCCAGCCTGAGCGGATGCACGATGGCATTCGGCTCGACCGGCGACGGCCGGCTGCCTTTCAAGCCGGACGGATAAGTCCTCAGCTCACGCTCGAGTTCGATCAGCACCGCGTCGCCGCTCGCGTCATTCTGGTGTTTCAGGCGCTCGAGCAGATGCGTCCGCCACTCCGCGAGATTGACGATGCGTGGCGCGATGCCGCCGGGATGCAGGCTGAGGCGAAGCACGTTGAGCGGCGGCGTCAGCAGCGAAGCCTCGCTGACATCGGCAAGGAAGGGAGCGATGGCAGCGTTGGCCGAAACCAGGTTCCAGTGGCGGTCGACGGCGAGTGCCGGGAAAGGCTCGTGGCCTTTGAGCACGATTTCGACCGCCGCCTTCGCTGGCGCCAATGCCGCGTCGCCAAGCGAGCGTTCGCCGAAGCTGGGGGCAAAGCCGGCGGCGAGCAGCAATTGATTGCGTTGCCTCAGCGGTATCGACAATTGCTCGGCCAGATGCAGCACCATGTCGCGCGAGGGCGCGGCGCGGCCGCTTTCGACGAAGCTCAGATGCCGCTGCGAGATCTCGGCCTCCATGGCGAGGTCGAGCTGCGACATGCGGCGGCGGGTGCGCCACTCGCGAATGAGGCTGCCGGCGGAGGTTTGGGCTGTTGTCATGAGGGCATGGTTAGGCAGGTGATGAAGGCATTTCAATTACCTGCGAGGTTATCGCTAGGTGAGCGCACGCAGCTTCGCCTTGACTTCGAGGAAATCCCGCCACGCCAGCTTCTTGTGCGACGGGGTTCGCAGGAGATAGGCCGGATGCAGCGTCGGCATGGCCGGGATGGCGATGCCGGACGCCGTCGTGTGGACGCGCCAGTTGCCGCGCAGCCGCAAGATGCCTTCCGAGGTGTTGAGCAGGGTCTTGGCTGACGGGCCGCCAAGGTTGATCAGCACCTTCGGATTGACCAGTTCGATCTGTCGTTCGATGAACGGCCGGCAGATCTCGGTTTCGTGCGGTGTCGGCGTGCGATTGCCCGGCGGCCGCCAAGGGATGACATTGGCGATATAGACTGAGGTGCGGTCGAGCCCGATCGCTGCCAGCATGCGGTCGAGCAGCCGGCCCGATCGGCCGACGAAGGGCAGGCCCTCAATGTCCTCGTCGCGGCCGGGTGCCTCGCCGACCAGCATGACGGCGGCTTCCGGGTTTCCGTCGGCGAATACCAGGCTCTTGGCGGTGGCCTTGAGATTGCAGCCCTCGAATGCCGCCATGTGCTGGCGAAGCTCGTCCAGCGTCGTTGCTGTCGTCGCCAATTGGCGAGCCAGTGCCGCCTGCGCTTCGTCGGGAACCGCGGTCGTCGCAGACGGCCGCGCAACGGGCGGCGCACTTGGTCTATCGCCGGTTTCAGAGCGAGACATACTGGCCGAACGCTGCGGTGCCGCGCTATCGCCCGAAGGCGCCGCCGTCGGCGCACGCTCCATCGGCTTTGGCGCAGCCTCGGCAAACCGGTTCACCGGCTGGTCTTCAAGCGCCTCGTCGACGCCCACGCTGGCGTAAAACGCCAGTAGGTCTGCGATGTCCGGTCTGTTGGTTGGGGAAGCGGCAGTCATCGATTCACATTCGTCCGCGTGGCGGCAATTTGCAAGGCTGGCAGCTTCTCTACCAGGGCAACGAACTCGGGTTAACGGGTTCCTTCGGAGCTTTTCGCCGGCGCGTTGGCTGACGGAGCATCAAACGAAAAACCCGCCTGTGCGGCGGGTCTCTGGCGCAAATCAGCACCATGGACGAATATGTACCATAGCTGAGGGCACCGAGTCAAGAAAAAATTCCTATCGTGTTTACCCCGTCGGTATGCGCGGATCCTGCACCAGATAGAAGGTCCATCTGGGCGTGTAGTCGGTCATCAGGAATTCGAAGCTGGCGGTTTTCAGCGGGTCGACCCTGCCATTCCTGAACAGCAGCCGGTCATAGGGTTCGAAATCGCGATCGAAATCGGCGAAATTGCTCGACAAAATATTGTCCGGCGTCTTGTTGCGCTGATCGAAGGAAAGCCCGTCGCCGAACACGCTCGGCTGGTTCAGGATCTCCTGCAATTCGAACTGGAATTCGATCCAGGCCTGGCCGCTGTTGTTGAGCACCTCGATGCGCATATACATCATGCCGTTGGCGAATTCGCCGGCCTTGCCGAAGGCCTGGATCGGCTTTGTCGTGCGGATCGTCAGCGTCACCGGCGTTGACGAATTCAGCTCTTCGGTGATGACGAACGGATCGTCCTTCGTCCCGATGCCCGAGGCGCCGGTGATGCGGAAGCCGCCAAGCTCGTCGGAGAAGGAGTAGGCGCCTGCCGCCCAGACCTTCACTTCGTCGGCGGCAGCGTGATGCGGCGACAGCATCAGAAGGGCCAAAAGGAGCGCCCGGCAGGTCCGGCCGGACGGGAAAAGAAAGCGCGTCGATGAAAAGCCGGCTGGCCCAGGAATGCGCATGGCGTGAAGTATGGCCGATAAGCAAGCCGTCGAACAATTAAAAACGCGCGCCCGGGAGGCAATGCCGGACGAAAAGCAGTCTTCCAGCGTCGCAATGCGCGACTTTTTGGCCAAAACGGCATTGTCACGTATGCGCCGGTTTCCTGTCGTCAATTGATGCGCTATGCAGCGCGGGAGCCAGCAAGATACCCGAATGGGATAAGCCAGTGCGGAGGGGTTGATGAGCGACATCGAACGCGAAAGCATGGAATTCGACGTGGTTATCGTCGGCGCCGGACCGGCGGGCCTCGCCGCCGCCATCCGCCTCAAGCAGGTCAATCCCGAGCTTTCGGTCGTCGTCCTGGAGAAGGGCGGTGAGGTCGGCGCCCATATCCTTTCCGGCGCCGTTGTCGATCCGATCGGCATCGACCGGCTCTTGCCGGGCTGGCGCGACGAGGACGGCCATCCCTTCAAGACGCCGGTCACCGCGGACCATTTCCTGGTCCTTGGTCCTGCCGGCTCGTTTCGCCTGCCCAACATGCTGATGCCGCCGCTGATGAACAATCACGGCAACTACATCGTCTCCCTAGGCAATGTCTGCCGCTGGCTGGCGACCAAGGCCGAAGCGCTCGGCGTCGAAATCTATCCGGGCTTTGCCGCTGCCGGCCTGCTCTACAATGAGCAAGGCGCCGTCACCGGCGTCGTCACCGGCGACATGGGCGTCGAGAAAGACGGAACGCACGGTCCGGGTTTCGCACCCGGCATGGCGCTGATGGGCAAATATGTGCTGATCGGGGAGGGCGCTCGCGGCTCGCTCGCCAAGCAGCTGATCGCCAGATACAAGCTTTCCGATGGCCGCGAACCGGGCAAATACGGCATCGGCCTGAAGGAACTCTGGCAGGTCAAGCCGGAGAACCACCGGCCGGGGCTGGTCCAGCATTCCTTCGGCTGGCCGCTCGACCTGAAGACCGGCGGCGGCTCGTTCCTCTACCATCTCGAGGACAATCAGGTGGCGGTCGGCTTCGTCCTCCACCTCAATTACAAGAACCCCTATCTGTCGCCGTTCGAGGAATTCCAGCGCTTCAAGACCCATCCGGCAATCAGCGGGACCTTCGAGGGCGCCAAGCGCCTGGGCTATGGCGCGCGCGCCATCACCGAGGGCGGCTGGCAGTCGGTGCCGAAACTGTCCTTCCCTGGTGGTGCGCTGATGGGATGTGCCGCGGGCTTCGTCAACGTGCCGCGCATCAAGGGCTCGCACAATGCCGTGCTGTCCGGCATGCTGGCGGCCGAGCATGTCGCCGAGGCGATCGGTGCCGGGCGCGCCAACGACGAACTCGCTTCCTACGAGGAAGCCTGGCGCGCGACCGACATCGGCAAGGATTTGAAGAAGGTGCGCAACGTCAAGCCGTTGTGGTCGCGCTTCGGCACCATCGTCGGTGTCGGCTTCGGCGGCCTCGACATGTGGCTGAACACGCTTTTCGGTGTCTCGCCCTTCGGCACGCTGAAGCATGGCAAGGCCGACTATGCCACGCTCGAGCCTGCCGCCCGGCACAAGAAGATCGCCTATCCGAAGCCCGATGGCGTGCTGACCTTCGACAGGCTGTCCTCGGTGTTCCTGTCCAACACCAATCACGAGGAAAACGAGCCGGTCCACCTGCTTGTCGGCGACATGGAGCTGCAGAAGCGTTCCGAGCACGATATCTTTGCGGGTCCCTCGACACGCTATTGTCCGGCCGGGGTTTACGAGTGGGTCGACAAGGACGGCAATGCCGCCGCCGATCCCACGGCCAAGGATGTGCGCTTCGTCATCAACGCGCAGAACTGCGTCCACTGCAAGACATGCGACATCAAGGACCCGAACCAGAACATCAACTGGGTGCCGCCGCAAGGCGGCGAAGGCCCGGTCTACCAGGGCATGTAGGCACGCGCCGGCCACAGCGTGCCCCGACGATGGCTCGGGTCTCCCGTGGCATGTGAAACATTAGGACTGTTGAAACTGCCGCGCGCTTATGGTTCCATTCCTTGACGATAAGGAGATGGCCAATGCGCCTGGCGGTTCTGGCATGCCTTGTGGCGATCGGTGCGCTGTTCAGTTTGGCGCCGGCAGCTTCTGCCGGCACCAGGGTGGTGGTCAAGACGCGGACCTACGACATCACCGGGAACACGGGGCTGGCGCTGGTGCAGGCGATGGACCGCAAGGGGCCGAAGCACGGCTTCATGACGCACGCCATCGCATTGACCGGCTACGCGGTGGATTGGGACCTGGACACCAGCCAGGACAATGGCGTCTGCCGCCTGCGGCGTGCCAACGGCACGCTCAATCTTTTCTATACGTTTCCGCGTGTCGCCTCGGCCACCACGCCGACGCTCCGGAAGCGCTGGACGCGGTTCTTCGCCGGCGTCCGCGCCCATGAAGAAACACATGGCCGCATCGCCAGGGAGATGATGCGGGCCACGGAAAGATCGATCTCCGGCCTCCGGATTGCCGACGACGGGTCCTGCTACAAGACACGTCGCGAGGCACAGCGGCGCATCAAGGCCACCAATGCCGCATATGAGGCCAAGCAACTCGCTTTCGATGCGCGCGAGCATCGCGATGGCGGCCATGTCCAGCATCTCGTCATCGCTTTGGTCAGGCCCTGATCCTTCAGCCTGGCGTCTTGCCGGTCTGAACAATGGCCGCGGTCGCGGTTTCATGTTCATCGAGCGGCTTTTGCTGATTCAGCCTGAGCGAGAACTCCACCATGACCGGCAGGTGATCCGAGCCGATGTCTTCCAGCCGTGTCGCGGAATGGATGGTCACACCGCCTTTGCTGAAAACCTGGTCGATCGGCAGGCCGGCGAAGCGCCGCAGGAAATCCGGCAGCTTGATATGAATCCAGGTCGGTCCGGCGGACGGCATCACGGTCAGCCCGCCGAGCGAGGCGACGCGGCGCACGGCGGCACTCCATGGCACAGCGTTGCAGTCGCCAGCCATGATGGCCGTCTCGCCGAGCGCGGAAAGCGGCTCCGTCAACTCGCCGATCTGCCAGTACTGCTCGCGTGGCCACGGCCAGCTGAGATGGATCGCGGCGACATCGACGTCGATGCCGCCGAAGTCGACGGTCGCTGTCGCCATGGCGCCGCGCCCTTCGCAACGCGCCTCGGTGCCGGCGGCAAAGGGCCGCCGCGAGAGCAGCGCGACGCCGAATACGCCGTTGGGATAGGGACAGAGGATCCGGTATGGATAGGCGCTGCTGATATAGCCAAGCTCGGTCGCCCACATCGCCGATACCTCGTCGAGGGTGATCACGTCGGGATTGGTCCGACCGATCAGCGACAGCACCTTCTTCGGCGTCGGATTGTCGTAGCGCAGGTTCATCTGCAGCAGCTTGTAGATCGCGCGGTCTTCGTTCTTGGCTTCATAGGCGGCCTGAACCGGCCACAGGCGGGAGACGGACAGCGAACCGGAAGTGGTGGCGAAGGTCGCCACGGCAAAAAGCAGTGCCACGGCCGCTTGCAGGCGAAATGTCGTGGCCAGCAGCGGCAGTGCGCAAAGCGCCATCAGCACGGCAAGGTGGACGCGGAAATGCGAGAAGGAATCGAAAGCTGGATGCAGCGTTCCGAAAAACCCGGCCACCAGCGCGATCGAACAGGCCAGCATTGCCAGGAATGCAACCGAAATCAGCATTGTCCCGAAGCTTGTTCTCTCCATGCCGCCTGCTTATCGGCAGAAATGCGGCCCAATCAAGATGAGAAATGCCTACGCGATGCGTGAAACCGGCCTACTGGAACGCCGTCTCCGAAAAACTTCTGAGCTTGCGCGAATGCAGCCGCTCCATCGGCATTTCCGCAAGCTTCTCCATCGCCCTGATGCCGATGGTCAGGTGCTGCGCCACCTGGCGCTTGTAGAATTCGGTCGCCATGCCCGGCAGCTTCAACTCGCCATGCAGCGGTTTGTCCGAAACGCACAGCAGCGTGCCGTAGGGAACGCGGAAGCGGAAGCCATTGGCGGCGATGGTCGCCGATTCCATGTCGAGTGCGATGGCGCGAGATTGCGACAGACGTTGTACCGGCCCACGCTGGTCGCGCAGTTCCCAGTTGCGATTGTCGATGGTGGCGACGGTGCCGGTGCGCATGATCCGTTTCAGGTCGTAGCCGGTAAGGCCGGTGACTTCGGCGACGGCTTCCTGCAACGCCACCTGGATCTCGGCCAGCGGCGGGATCGGCACCCAGACCGGAAGATCGTCGTCCAGCACGTGGTCCTCGCGCACATAGGCATGCGCCAGCACATAGTCGCCAAGCGCCTGGGTGTTGCGCAGGCCGGCGCAGTGGCCGAGCATCACCCAGGCATGCGGCCTCAGCACCGCGATATGGTCGGTGATCGTCTTGGCGTTGGAAGGTCCGACGCCGATATTGACCATGGTGATGCCGCCATGCCCCGATTTCTTCAGGTGATAGGCCGGCATCTGCGGCAGGCGCGGGACCGCGACGCCTTCACTGGGCGCGCTTTGCCCGGCCTTGGTGATGACATTGCCGGGTTCGACGAACTCCGTGTATCCGCCGCCGCCATTGGCCATCAGGTCGCGGGCGCGGGCGACGAATTCGTCGATGTAGAACTGATAGTTGGTGAACAGCACGAAGTTCTGGAAATGCTGCGGCGTGGTCGCCGTATAGTGCGACAGCCGGTGCAGCGAATAGTCGATGCGCTGCGCCGTGAAGGGCGCCAGAGGCCTCGGCTCGCCGAAAGCGACTTCGAAGGTGCCGTTGGCGATCTGGTCGTCGGTGCCGTCGAGATCCGGCACATCGAACAGGTCGCGGATCGGCCGCTTGATGCGCTCTGCCGTCGCCCCGTCGACATGGGTGCCTTCAAGGAACGCGAAATGCAGCGGGATGGGTGTGGTCGATTCCGACACCGTGACCGCAACCCCATGATTGCGCATGATCAGGCGCAACTGCTCGACCAGGTAGCTTTCGAACAGGCCCGGCTGGGTGATGGTGGTGGAAAAATGCCCAGGCGTCGGCATGTGGCCATAGGCTTGACGCGAGTCGATCTGGGTGAATGAGTTGGTGGTGACACCGATCTCCGGATAGAAGGCCCGGTAGCGCTTGCCATTGTCACCGCCTGCTGCCGCCAGTTCTGCAAAGGAGTCGCGCAGGAACTTGGTATTGCGATCGTAAAGCGCCTGCAGTGCCTTGACTGCCTTTTCGGCGCTATCAAAACTTTGCCGGCCAAAAGGCTCCGGCATGACGACAGATTCGATGGCTTGTGGGTAGATTCGCTTTTCCATGGCTCAATATAGAGACTTGGATCGGCACTTGGGAGGGGTGTCGCGACCGAAGGCGGCCAAAGCGCCGTTTTTCTTCAACCGCGCTGCAGGCTTACCAGGAGCACGAAGCCGACGCCGGACTTCTTTAGCGCCGGTGCGTCGATCGTCGAGCCGGTGTCGGCGCGCATCATCGGCACGGCCAGGACCGGAGCGGCCAGAACCGCCAGGATAAGCGCCGCCCGCGGCAGAAGCCGAAGGGTCTTGAGAGCGTTGGCGGCGATGCGGTTCATGGTGTTTCAGCTTTTCTTTTCGAGGTCTTGGTTTCTTTGTTCAGTTGCGAAGATGGGTGGGGCAGGCGAGGCGGCAGGTTCTGGCTTCGTCCCAGGCGCGGGCCGGACGGCCCGCTTCGGCGACGAGGATGGCGAAGAACATTCCAAACAGGCTCACCAGCAGGCAGACGATGGTGAAGCGGCGAGCAAGCATTGGGTCGGTCTCCTTCAACACGCCGGAGAATGCCCTGATGCAACTGAACCGGCTCTGATGCCGGCGTTCATCTGCGGTTCAAGATGATTGACGGGGTTTCGACGGCACCGGCGTCGGTTTGGATAGCCGTCGACGGGTCTCGAGCATCACCGGTGCAGGATGTGTCGGCAAACGAAAACGGGGCCCGTCGGGGCCCCGTCCTCATGTCGCAAGGATGCGCTCGATCAGAGCTTGTGCCAGACTTAGCTTTTATTTTACGGAATGCGTTGGACGCATAGCTGGAAACACGGCTTGGGACCGGCAATTTTGGGGCGGATGAAGACACCCTCTCAAACAAAGTTGCGAAAGTATCTCCGCACCGCGTGGACCCCCACGGGGGGACTGGGGCTACCCCTCTCTAACATTCGGGGATACGAATTTTTCTCAGAAAGGTCCGCAACCTATCAGTCAGCTTCCCGTACGAGCGGCCTTGTCGGCGTTCCTCTGCCTAGCTGCAGCGTTCTTTGCGAACCGCTCAGGGCCGATCTCCGCAACTAATCCTTCAAGCTGTTTCTTGTCAGTGATCGCCCATTGAACAATGGAGTTGGCGAGACGGAACAAAATCGACACCGTCGTCGCGTCGTCCGTCCCGTACAGGCGTAAAGCATGTAGGGCCTCGTTGCCAGTCATTCGTACTACATCCATAGCTACGGTTATCTGCGTTGGAATGCCCTGCTTTTCCAGTTCATAAACCGCATCGTTGAAGTTGTCTTTCTGGGCGGCAAACTTACAAAGGCCTTCGATGCACATGCGAAGCAAAGCCGCCGCTGCCCTGGGACTAGCCTCAGCGACCGCTGCAGCCTCTTCGAAATCCTTTTGAAGCTGAGGAGGAAGATCTTGCGGAATCGGATGATCGCCCGACTGGCTCGGGTATACCAAGGTTCCTTCGAACCAGAGTGAACGACCTCCACATGCCACGCACTGTGAAATCCCTAAGTCTGAAATCTGCTCGTCGAGAGCCACTAACTTCTGATTGAATTGCTTGTGCTCCTTCTTGTAAGGGACCGTCCACGTCTGTGCGGCGATCACCGGGCAGCGTGGGCATTTGAATTTCGTCTTCCTGAACTTTGGCGTATAGTCGCCTTCAACGGGAGCGTCCCGAAGTCCACTCGTGATTTGAGTGGTCTGTGTTCTTGGGAGCGTAGCCATTGGGTCCCTCACTTTGTGATTACTCTGCTCTTTTGCAGATGTGTAGGCAATCCGCGCCGTGATCACTTGACGGAAGGGCATCGACTGCCCAACTGTATCGACGACGGCGAACAGCCGAGGCGTGTGGGGGTCACCGGGTGGCTGTTTAAAAACCCAAAAACCCTGCTTGCTGGTCTTTATGCGTGATGTTCGGCTCATCAAGAGACACACGCAGGATAGAGGAGAACCCGGATGACGGTGTTCCTCACTATTGAAGCCAGCCAGCCGAATGGGACGACCTATCGCTTGGCCTTCGGGTGCAAATGCACC
Organism: Mesorhizobium sp. M7A.F.Ca.US.008.03.1.1; assembly: GCF_003997495.1. Classification (GTDB taxonomy): domain Bacteria; phylum Pseudomonadota; class Alphaproteobacteria; order Rhizobiales; family Rhizobiaceae; genus Mesorhizobium. The sequence continues at coordinate 292,309 of NZ_RZRU01000004.1, forward strand.
TTGGCTTCGTGGATGGCTTTTCTCGGACGGCTGTTCTGATGAAGAAGGGGTACCCTGGAAACTGGGTGCCCCTTTTCAGTTTACTCCGCTGAAGGTGGGGGGTTGATGGCAGACCACTGGTTCCAACCCAAGGTCCCCGTGAGGACCCCTGAGGGACACCGCTACACGTCGGGAGCGTGGAGGCTGCAGCCGAGGTTCTCCTCGGGTGGACCCAGCGTGGCCCTAAGTGGAACATGGCCGTTAGGGTCTGCATGGCAGCACTGGCCGATCAGGCGACCACCTCGGAGGTCCCGAAGGTGCTTTAGGTTGGCTGCTCGGGAGGAAGGGAAGCTCCTGCCCGATACCGCGGGATGAAGCGCTTCATCGGTTTCGTCGGCATAGTCGCCACAATGTGCGTCTGGGCCTACATGGGGTTTACATGGCGAGGGCCGAAGCCGGCGGCGGTCTTCTATGTCTACGTTCCCGCCGTTCTCTGCTTCGTTGTAGGCACGGCTCTTTGGGAACTCTGGCGGAAGAAATGAAACGAAGGAGAGGATCACGATGGCTGTAGCTGAGACGCTGGCAATGGCGGCGATAGGTGCATTCCTGGGCTACATGGCCTTTGGGACATACTGGCATGGGGCACTCTACGGGTTCCTGACGTTCGCCGTCAGCGCCGTGGGGAACCGTCTGGTCTTCGAGACGGAGCAGGAACGGCTCAAACGCAGGTGACTGCAGGTTGGGGAAAACCCAAAAATACTGATTCGTTTGCGCTTGGGACTCTTGTCAGCGAGTCTGTTGTGGCCCTACACCGGGTTAGTGCAGACCGAAACCGCGCCAATGAAGCCTTGATTCCATACCTGGTGGAGGTAGCGATCACTGCGCTAGTCGGAGGGGGACGCTGGGCGTCCAAACCTCAGCGTTCCCCACCGGCACCGTTATCCTGCACGGAAATTCCCGCACCGGATTGGTTACATGTGCCGACAATCGCTCGGCGCGTCAATGCGGGGCCCCTGAGTTTTCTTGTGCATAACACACACTCTCAGAACAATGAGGCTGCAGGAAACCGATGGATAAGGAAAGCGCGTTTTATCTCATAGAGCGTTTGAAAGAGAGTAGCGGGTACGAAGCGGCAGGGGCGGCGCTTATCGCAGCGTTTCTCGCCTACATGACTTTCGGATCGCTATGGGGTGCGGGGCTCTTTGGGTTCCTCGCTTTTATGATCAGTGGGGTCGGTGCCATTGTCACGATAGAAATCCGCAAGGCTTGGATCGACCTCGGGAACAAGCAATAGGAAACCTAAGCCTGTCAGGATGGCATCATACTCAGATAAGTGATCATCGCTCTTGTCTTGCTCGGGGGCACACAGGTGTCGCTCCGGGGAGACCGGTGGTGAACAGGGTCCTAGAAAATTGTGGAAATCCAAGGCACGTTCGCCAGCATGTGCAACCTCTACAACATCACCACATCGCAAGAGGCCATCCGCCAGTGGACCGGCACCTTGCGAGACATCTTGGGCAACCTTGAGCCGTCCATTGACATTTACCCCAATCAACTCGGTCCGGTGGTCCGCAATGTGGCAGACGGGCAACGCGAGCTTGCCAGTCAGCTTTGGCGTATGCCGACGCCAATCGAGCGGGTGAAGGGCAAGGCCGACTGCGGCACTACCAACTTGGCTAGCGGCAAGCACCCGTGAGTTGACCGCTAAGAACGTTTGCTCAAGCACGTTGTCGATGTAATATGCGCTTGTCGTCATCAGCGTCGTCCTGCCGCTTTAGAGATCAGCTCGCGCGGAGGCACTATAGTGACTGAGCTTACAAGCGATGTCCGTGTCCCGGCTGCGCAGTACATTCGCATGTCGACCGAACATCAGCGGTATTCTTTAGAGAACCAGATGGCTGCCATCGGGGAGTATGCCGAAAAACGAGGGTTCGCTATCGTTGATACCTACGCCGATGCCGGTAAAAGTGGCTTAACCTTGAAGGGAAGAGATGGCCTGAAGCAGTTGTTGGCTGACGTTGTGACTGGCGAACACTCTTACTCAGCGATCTTGGTTCTGGATGTTAGCCGGTGGGGCCGATTTCAGGATACGGACCAATCCGCCCACTACGAATTCATCTGCCGGGACGCCGGGGTTGCGGTTGAGTATTGCGGCGAACCATTCGAGAACGACGGCAGTATGGTCTCGATGATCATTAAGAACCTGAAGCGGGTGATGGCCGGTGAGTACAGCCGCGAACTATCTACAAAAGTCTCAAGGGCGCAAACACAGCAAGCGCGTCTTGGGTTTAAACAGGGCGGTGGGGTGCTTTATGGAATAAGGCGCCTGTTGGTCAGCGAAGATGGAGAGCATCGATTTCTCCTCGGGCTAGGCGAGCAAAAGGGCCTAAGTACAGATCGCGTTGTCTTCGTGCCCGGTCCACCGGATGAAATCGCAACCGTGCGCCGCATTTTCCGGATGTTCGTCAACCAGCATCGAACAACGACAACCATCGCGCGCGAACTGAACGCTGAAGGTATCCCTGCAACAAACGGTCAGGCTTGGACCCAAACCCGCGTCAGAACACTGCTCACAAGCGAGTTGATGATAGGATACTACGTCTACAACGTACGAACGCGACGGATGAAAGGACCGTCCAGACCAAATCCTCCAGACCTATGGATCAGAACACGGGTAATGGACCCGATTGTTGACCCAAAACAATTCGCGAAGGTCCAACAGGAGATGAGACGCAAAGTCGGCAATGCCTATGCGAAGACGGACATGATCGATAGGTTGAGGAGGCTTTTCAGGGAGAAGGGAAAGCTCTCTCAGGGAATAATTGATGCCTGTTCATACACTGCTTCTTCGAGTTCGTATGTTAACCACTTTGGTAGTCTCGTAGCATGCTACGAACTCGTTGGATATAAATGCCTTTGGCAGCAAGGTCTCAGATATACGGATGACTATCTAATCGACGGGATACGAAGACTTCATACCAAGTTCGGATATGTCACAGCTAAAATGATCAGTGCAGACCCAGACCTTCCAGTGGCTCGTGTGCTCACGTTCCGATTTGGTTCGTTAATGCGGGCCTATGCGCGGGCAGGCTTTCCTTCAACTATATCTGAGTCCGTTCGTGCGGGGATGAAAAGGGCGACAGCACATCCTCACTGCAAATTTAAGTGGGGATTTACGAATGAGGAACTTCTTGATGGTCTCCGGAGGCTAAACGCAAATTTTGGATATATTACCTCTGCCCTCATCAATGCCGACCCAGACCTTCCTGCGGCTAGTGTGTTCAGATCGCGATTTGGTTCGATACTCCAAGCCTACGGGTTGGCAGGGTTCCCAACTACCCGATCAGAGTCACGCTCAGCGGCGCGGAAAAGAGCGAGGGCGCGTTTAGAGCAGGCTGAACGCTAAGCCAGCGCATGAGAACTTGGTTTTGTGGTAACCATTCTTATCGAGGTACTAGAGAGACTGAACTCTCACCTGCGCTTCGCGTTCCGGATACGCAGTACATCGCCGAATAGACACCACTCGGACTAAACAGCTCTTGGACTACCTTCGTCGTCTGCATAACACATTCGGATATGTAACGGTCGCGCATGCCCGCCAATTACTCGGAGTTGATCTCGGCAGCGCTCCTACGGGCAACCCTTCGACGCGAGAAAGACCGACAGGAAAGCTACTGGCCTCGACGCGGTTCGACTAAAAAAGGGTGTCGGACTTAATTTCTACTTGTCCTCCGCGTCGACCTTTCCCGGCCCGATGAACGATCACATCCCGTTCGTTCCTGGCAATCTGAACGAAGCTGTCGACGGGCTAGTCCTGTCACAAACCTAAGCTGCCTCAGCAGCAGATTGCGCCGGTTTGCGCGACTTGTGCCGCACTACGACGTCCACCTTGTAGTCGAGCCGATCGAGACAGCGGACAAGGCGGCCGATTGAGAACTTCCCCGTGCGGCCGGTGACAATGGCGGAGACGTCGGGCTGTTTCATCCCGAGCATCTCAGCCGACTTCGCCTGGGTCAGGCGGCGGCGTTTGATAATGGCGCGGATTTCGCTGGCCAGCTTGGCCTTGAGCAATTCCTCTTCGGGATTGTCGAAGCCCAGGTCCGCAAAAACGTTGCCGCTGCTCATTTCGGCGGTGATTTCTTCGATCATGACTTTGGTCCTTTCCCATGGTTTTCGCGGTAGTGCTCCTCGGCCCGCCTTCAATCGCGCCGCTCTAGGCACGAGGACGCGTTACGTCGCTTTCGCAAAATGTCGGCATTGGGTAACTACGCGAGCTGCGAGACCAACATCCTTAGACGCGCATTTGCTGCGTCAATAGAAGGCCTCATTGTGGTCACCCCCTATGATCGCGATAAGACCGGCGACCTCCGGCCCGTCTATGGGCCGCCGAGCAGCAGACGGAGGACCGGGTAATAAGGACCGCCAAGGGGGGCTTGGCAGGGAAACAAGCCGGTGTCATTGCGTGGTCGTGAGAAGCCAATCCGGCGCCTGGCGAATACGGCGAGCCCACGACGCTCTCTGTTGGGGGCGACGTGCCGGACATGGAGTAATCTGCTAGCTGGAACCAACACGAGGCAACTTGCGCAGCGTGGATGGCACCTTACTGTGAGGATGGCTTGATCACGCCGATCCATGCCTGGTCAAATCCTGTTTTCGGGAGGACAACGTACTTTTCGCCACATACGGTGAAAGGAGCCGAAAATGCGTCGTTCCATTGCACCCAAGGTGCTTCTTTGGGCGGTGCGACCCCCTGCGCATAGCCATTGGCCGCTTTCAGGAACACGGTCCCTAGGTCTACTTTGCTGACCTCTTGGCCAACCTGCGCGGTCACTATAGCAACCTGCGATTCGACCTCAGCGCACGCGACATTGAAGGAATTGGGATTTTTCCCCGGCTCATCCTTACAATCTGATGACGAATGCTTCAGGTCCGAATCGTCGACCATTTGGACCTTGCCAGTGCAGGGTTGGAAGTTTGCCCTCCCGCCCGCTCGCGACAATACGTAGCCCAGAACTCCGCTACCTCCTCCCACAAGCTCGTAGGGGCCATCCACAACAACGACCCCAGCGATCACTTTGGCCTCCGTAGTTGCCTGCTGCGCGGCTCCTTGACTCAAGGGAAAAAGGACGAATGCGACAGCCAGAAAAAAATTCTTATTGTTCACAGTCGTTCTCCTCAGCTCCAGGTTCGCGACGCATTATGGCAGAATAAATTATGGCGCCAGCATTGGAGACTACGAACATTCTGCCGCGTTCGCATGGATAGTATTTATCGCGGCATAATAGATACATGCGATCAGGTAATCCGATGATTTGGCGAAGTCCCCGCCTGTCTCGACACTTCTCAAAGGCGTCATAAGCTTCATCTTGATGCGGCGCGATGATAACGGGAACCGAGAACGCCTTGTCCCCAGTCCACACCAAGTGTGCCATGGCTCTTGCTTCGGCTTGGGCGGCATCCCTGACCACGAATAGAAAAATGGCGAGGGCCGTCAATGACGCGACGAGCATAATCTGATTTCGGCACTCTTTTGTTCCTAAATAGTATCCAGCGGCCACCCAAGCAGCCAAGCAAAAAGCAAGGAAAAACAAAACTCTAGGGGATTTCAGGGGCGAGAATGCATACACCAACACAGTTGGCAGAGGGACAGTCACCTCTGTAGCGTCCACTCCAAATTCGCCGATGTAGCTGGACAAGTACGCCCAACCACTGAAGAACACGATCGCAAGAGGTAGCACAGCTATCACTGCGTCGATAAGCGCGCCTCTAATCCCATTCATCTTGATACCCCCGTCAAACGTTTAGCATTTTCGTTTCGTTTGGACGAGAGAAAGATGATAGAACGCCGTTACTATCCCTTACTGGTCTTACATCGCAAACGCCTTCGTTGGCGTAGATTTTCCGCTATCAGGACGTCTGCACAAGACCTATTTTTTCGGGAGTTGATTTGTGAAACATGGGCGTCGGCAATCATGCCATTGTAGAGAGCCGATGCTATGACCAATTTCAAAATCGTATTTTTTGGGAACCACGGTCAGATTGTTTCCCAAGGCACCGTCCCTTGCGAAAGCCATTGGGATGCCTGCCAGTGGGGCTGGAAGAATATGCCGTCAACGGCACGGGACTTTCATGCCGAAGAAGCCTCCCCAGAAGAGATTTTACAAGAGACCGACAGGGAAGACGACAAGGTCATCCTCAGGGCATTCCATATTCTTAGAAAACGGGCCGGGTTGACCAAGCCTCTACCGCAGAGAGATTGATGGACGCATGCCCATGCGCAAACTGCAAGTTACACGCATGGGGACCACGGATTGCGGCGTCACGTCCTGCCTCCTTCGAGACCCTTAAGACAAGAAGGATGGGCAGGACGGGACAGCTTTATCTTGATCGGCACGACCTAGTTGCCGGTGGCAAGGTCCAAGGCAGTCTTGTGTTCCGACAGATGGGCATCGAGCACGGTGTCGGCGGTGACCGTCACGTCTACCTCGGGGCCACTGAGGGAGGGGAAGAAAGACGCCAGTTCCGTATCGGTCACCTTGGGTGTCCCGGCGATCAAGACGCGCTGCGGCTTGGTATCGGCGGTATAGGGCAAGCCCGTTGCGGGATCATGGGTGCCCTTCTGAATGCCAAGCCGCACCGTGGTCAATTCAAGGCGACTGGCCCGTGCGGCAGCCTCTTGCATCTCGGCGTAGCCAGGGCGTTCCGCGCTGAGTGGACGGGTCTTGATGTCCACAGTTCGCAGCGCGTCCCGAATGATCTGTACGGCGTCCCTTTCCTGCTTAAGCTGACGCTCAAGTTCCCGGCGCTGTAACACCAGCGAGGCATTTTCCTCCGTCAGTCGAGACACCTCGGCGTTGAGTGTGTTGATCTCGGTGGAGTTGTCGAGGGTTTCGAGTTGAGCGAGGAGTTCCTCGCGGGTCGTGGGTTTCTTGGCCATGGTGGCTATTCCATTCGTTAAATTAGTGAGTAGAGGCAGAGGCCGCATATCGATGCGACGTACAGGGCGACGGTGAGGTTCAGCATCGATCAGCCCTCTGCATCCGGCAGCGACTGGAACCAGAGGTCATAGGCGTTCGCCAGTTGGGTAGGGTCCAGCCGCCCGGTGACCACATCCGCGACGATGCGACGGGCCAAACGGTCGTCGGTTCGGGAGGCCGCATAAAGCATGGCATTCCAGCGGTCCTCGCCGATCTGTTCACACGCAACGGGGGCGGCTTCCATCACGGTTGTCTCGACAAGAGTCGACGCAGTGGCGGCATCCACCCCGGTGGCCTCGGAGAGCCGGGCAATCGTGTCGTTGAAGTCGCCCGTCTCAACCATGGTCTCCACGCTATCCACGAAGGCCTCGGGGGTGAAGCATTCGGCGATGGTGTCGAGGGTTGCGGACAGCGACGGGGCTTCGTCGTCATTCTTGATCTCAAGTTCCTGCTGGAGGGCGGCAAGGTCCGCGTCGGACAGGTCGTCTATGGAGACATCTTCAAGTGGATCGTCCCCGGCAGGGATTGCGCGAGGATCGAAGGCGGCGCGGTTGACTTCGGGGCTCCGACCACTCGGGTTGCCCTGAGGTGCGATGAGGCCAAGCTGTTCGGCAATGTCCAGATCAACGTAAGTGTCCATGCCGGGGACAAAGACTTTGCCCTCGGGTGCAGGACCGGCAGCGGAGCCGCTGGCAAAGTTGGGGTTGTCGGACCGTTCGGTCCAGCCAGAGCGGCTGTCCATGGGGTTGGGCAGACGGAGCATTGCGTCATCGTAGGAGTAAGACATGTGGTTGGTTTCCTTAAATGCTGCGGAGCAGCTAGAGCAGACCAGCGGCCTTGAGGGCTCGCTTGGTGTAGTCGAGGATGGTCATGGATTGACCGTCGTTGGTGGAGACGGCTGAGGACCAGAAGTCCTTGCCGTAGATGTGTTGGGCGTGTCGGACGAAGTCGCGGCCAAGGTGCCTATGGGTTGCCCCCGAGGCCTTCTTGATGAGCGCGGTGGTGCCGATGGTCTTGCGAAAGTCACCCATGAGGGCACCCGCGCGGGTCTCAAGGAACCTCTGGTGGTTCACCCAGAGGCCCCCGGCAGGACCGGGATGGAAATAGACTTGCATCCACCCAATCAAGGCCACAGTGCGGATGACTGCCTCGGTATAGGTGCGCTTGTCCTTGTGCTGCCAGTTGGCCAGGAGACCCTTGGCCTTGGCGATCTGGGGGAGCTTAGGGTGCAGGTCAGCTACGCCGAGGCAGAAGGATTGAGGCAGGACCATGCGCCGCTCAAGGGACCTGAGGTCGAACGCCACACGCGCGGCGAACTTGGGGTCCGTGTGCATGTAGATGCCGATAGCCTTCTTAAAGATGGCCAGTTCGTTCCGGGCCGGTAGGCGGGCCAAGGGATCACCCCGAGAACTCGCGGCATCCCGGTGAGGACCACAGTAGCGGGAGACCCCGGAGCGTTTGCGGGTGCAGCCGGGGCAATCGCAGGGTTTCGTTTCGTTGAGGACTTGACGGCACCGCAACTGGTGACCGTGGTCAGGAGATTGAATGCCCACACGCCAGTCGCGGGGGTGTCCCCGAGTGGCGGGAGATGCCATGAGGTTTCCTTGGGTTTACGTGAAGGCGCCGTAGCCCTTGAGGCCCGACAATGTGATGTCCATGAACGATGCCATGGGGTTTGGACGCAGGCTGTTGACGGTCTGCTGGGGCTGCATCACATGGTGTTTCCTTTGGTTGGATAGAAAGAGCCCCCGAGGAAACTCGGGCGGCAGCTGGGGTGTTGGGAAGATGCACAAGGGGCTAAAGGTGTGCATCCCATACACCGTGCAAATGCACACCCGGAGCGGTTTAGTAGTCGTCGTGCGCGGCATTGCCGTCGAGATACGCGGCCGCAGCCAGAGAGGCCTCGGTGTCCTGCTCATCCCGCAACGCGATCACTGCGTCGTGGAAGGCGTCACGCCATGCTGCTGTCTGCATGAGTGCCGCCGGGAACCGCTCATCCGAGCGAAGCAACGCCAGGGCGAACGCCTCGGGGTCCGTATGGGGTTTGTTGCCGAGTGCCTTGTAGAGACGGTCCCTATAGATATCTGCCCGTTTCGTGATTGCTTCGTCGTGGTCATAATTCGACGCGTCAAACGTGATGCCACGCGCCAGTCCATCGCACCGCTTCCATCCCCACACCAACAGATCTTCGAGGCAGTTCTCGGGGTTGGACAAAAGCGCGGCTTTGACTATGCGCATGTTCGCAACGGTGCGCTTGGCGCAGGACGATGCCTGGGCAATCTTCGTTTTAGACAGATCGGTAAGCAGCTCAAGACGCCAAGCATAGTTCAGCTTGTCGGTCTTGCTCATCGGTAGACGATCCTTGGAGTTGGCCAGCCCTGAGAAGGCCATTGCGTCGTCAAGGGACCCTGCGAAGGCACGGCAGGGGATAGCCTCTCGGACAGCGCGAGCAGCGTACGCTTCAAGACGATGGTGACCGTCAATAACATACCAGCGGTCCCCACCCCACCAGACCGTGATGCGGTCGAGATAGTGAGGCCTACTTGCGTTCCTTCCGATGGCATCTGCCAGCGATGCAATGTGTCGCTTGTCGGCCACGTACATCCGGTCCCGGTCGCGGGGCTGGAAGATTTCGGCCATCACGGAAATCTCTCTCCGGTCGAGGCTGAGATCAGTGGTAGGGGTAGGCGGCGTGGAGCCGTGTTTGTCGAGAGCCGCGCGAATATGTGCGAGGGCCTCGGTAGCTTCAATAAGACTGCTCATGGAAAATCCTTTGCTGGATTGGATAGGCCCTCCTCGGGTCACAGGTGACTCAGGACAGGCGATTGCATTTGATGGGTATAGGAAGGCGGGATGCTGTGGCGGCGCTACAAGGCGCGTCCGCGACTCAAGGAGACGCTATGCGTCATTGCCGTCCCGAAAGACCTTGAGTTGATCGACTGAGTACCGTCGGGTGAACCACTCGGGCATGAGTTCTTGCGTGTCCTTGGGGCGGCGGGTGCCGGTCGTGACGAACTCCGCTATCTGTTCATACTCCAGATAGTTTGTGTCCGATGGGAGCCACCCGAGGAGCCGGAAGGCCCAAAGCGTGGTGAGGACACCCCTGATGCTCTCAATGTTGAGCCGGTGATTGTCGCGGATACGCTGTAGGTCTTTGACAGAGCATCCCTCGGGAGCCATAGCTCCGCAATGGGCAGCGCGGCGGGCAGTTCGGGTGTACCTCAGGGGTAGCGGAGCATGTCGGCTCTGGTGCCAGGGGCGGGCGAGTGGGAACGTTGAGGCAAGTGAGGGGACTTTGGAAGCCGAGCGCATAGCGTCAACGGCAGCGGCGATGTCTGCGGTATAGGTCATGTTATCCTAGATGATGTGTGGGATGCGCAACGTGGCGCTAGATATGATAATGGGCCCCGGCGGAACAGAACGCACCACCGAGACAAAAACAGGGAACAGAGGGGGGAAAGGACGAGGACGCGCGAGGACCAGGCCGTTCGTAGGTCTATTATGAGGCCATAATGGCGGGACGTTCGCCTATCGGTATGACGACTTTAGTCGAAGCTAATGTTTGGCTTACTCTCCCGATATGAGGCTCTAATTATCCCAGCCCTCCCGTGTCGAGGGAAGTTCGCCTATCGGTATGACGACTTTAGTCGTAGCTAATGTTTGGCCTGCTCTCCCGATATGAGGCTCTAATTATCCCAGCCCTCCCGTGTCGAGGGAAGTTCGCCTATCGGTATGACGACTTTAGTCGTAGCTAATGTTTGGCTTACTCTCCCGATATGAGGCTCTAATTATCCCGGCTCTCCCGTGTCATCGAAAACAAGGGTGTGAGTGTAACCACGCCGCATCGTGACTGAGGCGCGGCGCAACCCTTTTCGAGACCGGGCGCTGGTGTCGTCGCTTTCAAGGTCGATGCGTGACACAAGATTGGAGATGAGTTTCTGGGCACCCTTCCGGTCTTCCACGGCCAGCCGCCTAATCTCTTCCTGATCCTTCTCGAAATCGTACACAGCCGCCGCGCTCTCGCGGTATCGCGCGTCATTCTCGCGGATGGCTATGATCTCCCGACGCTTGGCCTCAATCTGGCGGGTGAGTTCATCGGCCTTCCCCGAGAAAGCCTTACGGGTTTCGGCGGTTTCAGCGTCGAGGGCTCCGGCAAGCGCGTTCTCACGCTTGAACTCTATGGCCGCTATAGCGTCGTCAAGGGCCTCGGGGTGATCAGGGGCCGCATGGTCCAGCGGTATAGGAACGGCCAAGAAGCCGATACGATCAAGCATCTCCCGCTCGAATTGGTCATAGCGCCAGTTGGGTGCGGTGCAATCTCTGCGCTTGAACGTCTTCCCTGTGCAGGTGAAGTAGCCCCACGACACGTCACCTTTCTTGGAGGACGTGAGGGCCATTGAGGAGTGGCAGTGTGCGCAATAGACCATGCGGGAGAACAGGTTTGATGTCCGACCTACCTGCCTGCTGTGCTGCCGGGCCTTGGTGCGCTGGCGGACGGCCAGCCATTCCGTCTCACTGATCAGAGCAGGGAAGTAGCCCGGCACCTCCTCGCCCTTTAGGACAAGGCACCCATAGGCGGCTGGAGAGCGGAGGACATCGCCGACCACAACTTGAGCCCATGAGTTCCCTGCGGGAGACGGAATGCCCTTGGTGTTCAATAGCTGAGTGATGGCCTGCTGCCCGTGGCCTTCCTTGGCAAGCGTGAAGATCAGCCGCGCGTCGTCGGCACGGGCGTTGAGGCTGTAGGTTTCCCGGTCAATCCAGAAGGGGAGCTTCGCAACCTTGACCCGGCCAATACCGCTGGCGACTGCCTCACGGGCCTTCTGGGCCTTGCGGGACCACGCATCTCCTACACGGTATGACAGCTTGGCGCTGTACTCGTGGGCCGCCTGCATGGCCATGAGGGACATCATGAGGTTGGCGAAGTTGTCGTCGTAGTCTTCGCTTGTATGGACGCGCTGGTCCGTCAGGGTCACTAAAGTCAGTCCTGTGTCCAACAGGTCGAGGAAGTAGCGGATGGCTCGGGTGGGCTTCACGCGGGTGATGCGGTCAATGTTTTCAACGATCAGGACCACATCGTTTGGTATCTTGCCAGACCGGACGTCCCTGACGAACTGGCCAAGTTCGGCCTCAAGGTTCGCGCCTTTGAATGCGCTCACACCATCGTCTACCAATTGACTGTCGAGGATCAGGCCATGGTAGGCGCAGAAATCCACGGCTTTCTTTGTCTGTCTGGCCGAGCTATCGCCCTGCGCCTGCTTGCCGGAACTCCAGCGAGCATAGGAAATCGCGTTGCGGCCCTTGAGGTCTCGGGGCTGTAGCATGGCTGGGCGGTCTCCGTTGGTGCATTGGAGACCGCCTGATATCAGTATGCAGAATTAAAGTCTATGCCAGGTCTGGCTCTTGCAGATCAGTCCGCCGAGCACGCAGCCGCTCATCTTGAGAGAGGTGCCCGACAATGTCGCCTTGCCCGAATAGGTCTTGTCGTTTGCCGGATCGGTGATGTTGCCGGCATATTTGTTGTCGCCTGTCGCCTTGAGCGAGCCGATGGTCTTGCCGGCATATTTGCCGGACTTGAGCGTGATGGAAAACGAGCCGCCGCCGGCGATGGCCGCGGTATCCCCGGCCTGCGTCTTCCAGTTGCCCTCGATCGGATCGGCCCAGGCCGCGCCGGCCATCATCAATGTGGCCGCAAGGGCCAGGCTCACTTTTCGAAACATGTCTTCCTCCCTTTGGATGTCCGGCCGGATGCTCCGCCTCGCCGGTCTGCCGCTTACGCAAACGTAAGCTAATCCAGCTCCCGGCAAAACAAAAGCGGTGCCGCAACGGAAGACTTTCGGATTTTGAAAGGGTCCCGAATGCGACTGCTGGCCAAGGAAATGAAACGATCGGCGCATCGCCTTTGTCTCCTGTGGTTAGCGAAGTCTTGACTTGGTATTGGGAAATTTTCGTCAAATTTGACGCAAGCAGGCTGAATTGCTGGCTTTGTATCCTTAACGAATTTTCGCGTTTACCTCTTGTTTTAGCTTTGTTTTCCTCAAATTAAGCACGCCATTTAACGACGGATTCAAGCCTGCACGGCATTCTCGAAAGCATCGGAAGAGCAGCCGGCAAGCACGAAAGAAGGCAGCTCTCGGGAGCCTGACAGGGGCCGGAAACAGGGGATTGAAATGGCACGTTTTGAAATGCTTGAAGCAGGTTTCGGCGCCATGGGGGCAACTGCCCAGGCCGACATCCTTTTCGAACTGGGCATGATGTATGCGACCGGCCGCGATTGCGAGACCGATGTCGTTGCCGCCCACAAATGGTTCAACATCGCCGCCATCAAGGGCTCGGCCCGCGCCGCGGAACTGCGCTCGGAACTGTCGGCTGCCATGTCGAAGGTCGAGATCGCCAAGGCGCTTCGCGAAGCCCGCGAATGGATGACCATGCACTGAAATCTGCCAATCGCAGACAGGCCTATCCAAGACAGGGAAGCTCCGGGATCAAGACTGCACAGACAGCCAGACCCGACGGAACGAAGGCCGCGCAAGACGGTCACGGTGTTAAGAAAGAGAACGCGGCAGGCCGCAGGGCCCAGTCGTGCGCGACACAGGGAAGCTGAGCGGGATTTTTAGGCGGGGGGCGCCTGGAGATTGCTCGACGGGCAAAAAAAGCCACGACCAGCCGGAACAAGGCTGGCGTGGCTTTTTGCGTGGATGACGTCTTGCAGGCCCAATCGAGCGGCGCCAATGCGCCTAGACAGGCCCAATGAAGGATGAAATTGTCCGGCCTCTCTGGAAGAAGCGCGGCCGGGGCGGCCGCGCGTGAGTGGAGGAGTTCTACCATCATGAAAAAATTGAGTATTTTGAACGCGGCCATATTCGGCCTGATGATGAGCACGCCGGTCGCATTCGCCGACGACATCACTTTTGCGGTGATCGGCCCGATGACTGGACAGCTCGCCACCATCGGCGATCAGTTCAAGCAGGGCGCACAGGCCGCTGCCGACGCGATCAACGCCGCCGGCGGCGTCAATGGGTCGATGATCAAGCTTGATATCGAAGACGACCAGTGCGATCCCAAGCAGGCCGTGTCGGTTGCCAACCGCGTCGTCGCCGATGGCGTCAAGTTCATCGACGGCCATGCCTGCTCCGGCTCCAGCATTCCGGCCTCGGCCGTCTATGCCGAAGCCGGCGCGCTGATGATGAGCCCGGCTTCTTCCAACCCGGTGCTCACCGACGCGGCCGCCAAGGCCGGCTGGCCGACGATCATGCGCCTTTATACGCGTGACGATGCGCAGGGTGCCTTCATCGGCCCATGGATCGCCAAGAAGTTTGCCGGCAAGAATGTCGTCGTCCTGCACGACAAGAGCGCCTACGGACAGGGCGTGGCTGACGCCGTCAGGGCAACGATGAATGCCGGCGGCCTCAAGGAGGTCTACTATGACGGCATCAACGCTGGCGAGAAGGACTATTCAGCTCTCGTCACCAAGCTCAAGGACTTGAAAGCCGACGTCGTCTATTTCGGCGGCTACCATCCTGAAGCTGGCCTGATCCTGCGTCAGTCGGCGGAACAGAACCTGAAATTCCAGCTGATCATGCCGGACTCCATCGCCTCGCCGGAATTCTGGCAGGTCGCTGGCCCGGCCGGCGAGGGCACCATGTTCGTCTTCCCGTCGGATCCGCAGGCAAAGCCGGAAGCCAAGGCAGCGGTCGAGAAGATCAAGGCCGGCGGTTTCGTGCCGGAGGGCTTCACGCTGTTCTCATACGCCACCATCCAGGCATTCGCCGAAGGCATCAAGCGTGCCGGCAGCGACGACCCGGCCAAGGTTGCCGAAGCACTGAAGAACGGCACGCCGATCAGCACCGTTGTCGGTGATGTCACCTTCGACGAGAAGGGCGATCTCAAGGATGCCAGCTACGACATCAACCAGTGGCATGACGGCAAATATGCGCCGATCGCGCAGTAATCGCCGACTTGGCGACCGAATAGCGTAGAGAAATGGCCGGGTTCGTCCCGGCCATTTTCTTGTTTACCTTCGAACCGTCAGCTGGCTGCAGCGGTCGAGGCGGCTTGTTCTTCGACGAACCGTACCAGCACCGTCCCGTCGGTCACCTGTGCGCCCTCGGCGGCAATCTCGGCGATCACGCCGTCATGCGGCGCGGCGATGGTGTGCTCCATCTTCATCGCCTCGAGGATCAGCAGCGGTTGGCCCTTGATCACTGCATCGCCCTTTCCCGCGCGCACCAGCTTGACCAGTCCCGGCATCGGCGCACGCAGGCTGCCGGCACGTGCCGCCGCATCATCGGCCCGTGCCAGCGGGTCCGGCACGGCGAAAGTGTAGCCAACGGCGCCTTCGAACACGGTGATGTGGCCTGGCCAGCGGGCGAGGCGTGGTGTTGAGCGAAAATCATGCGAATTGGTGTCGTCATAGGGCTTGTCCAGCGTCACCTGGAACCGCCCGTCATGCCGCACCGAAACCTTCGCCACGATTCCGTCTTCGCCGAACTTCAATCGTGTGCGCCGCGCCACGCTGTGGAAATGCGCATAGCCGGCAAGCGACGACCACGGATCGTTGGATGACGGCGATGCTCCGGCGCCGGAGGCCGCAACGGCCGCGGCAGCGATGGTTTCGCCGGTCGGCGGCGCGACCTCGGTCAGCGCCGTCTGGTGCCTGGCGATCAGGCTGGTGTCGACATCGCCCGCGGAGAAATCCGGATCGGCGGCAAGAGCGGCAAGAAAGGCGGTGTTGACGGTCGAGCCGGCGACCTCGGTTCGCGACAGCACTGCACCGAGAGCTTCGAGTGCCGCCTGGCGGTCCGCGGCGTGGACGACCAGCTTGGCAATCATCGGGTCGTAATAGGGCGAGATGGCGTCACCCACCCGCACGCCTGTCTCGATGCGCATCGCGGCGCCTTCGGGGGCTGCATCCGGAAATTTCAGATGATGCAGCGTACCGGTCGCCGGCAGGAACCCTTTTGCCGCATCCTCGGCATAGATGCGCGCCTCGAAGGCATGGCCGGTGAGCGCGATCTCGCTTTGCGTCTTGGGCAGCTTTTCGCCGCTGGCGACCCGCAACTGCCACTCGACCAGATCGGTGCCGGTAACCATTTCGGTGACGGGGTGCTCGACCTGCAGGCGGGTGTTCATCTCCATGAACCAGAAGCGGTCGGCCTTCAGGCCTTGCGAGGCATTGACGATGA
Organism: Mesorhizobium sp. M7A.F.Ca.US.008.03.1.1; assembly: GCF_003997495.1. Classification (GTDB taxonomy): domain Bacteria; phylum Pseudomonadota; class Alphaproteobacteria; order Rhizobiales; family Rhizobiaceae; genus Mesorhizobium. The sequence goes on from NZ_RZRU01000004.1 coordinate 308,450, forward strand.
ACTCGATGGTGCCGGCGCCTGAATAATTGATCGCCTTGGCGGCTTTCACCGCTGCATCCGTCATTGCCTTGCGCAGCGCCTCGGTCATGCCGGGGGCAGGCGCTTCCTCGATCACCTTCTGGTGGCGGCGCTGCGCCGAGCAGTCGCGCTCGTAGAGATGCACCGCATTGCCGAAATTGTCGCCGAACACCTGCACCTCGATATGGCGCGGCTTGTCGACATATTTTTCGACCAGCACGCGGTCGTCGCCGAAGGCGGCTTTCGCCTCGCGCCGCGCACTGGACAGAGCTTCGGAAAACTCGTCGGGATGTTCGACCCGGCGCATCCCCTTGCCGCCGCCGCCGGCGCGTGCCTTGATCAGTACGGGATAGCCGATCTCGCGTGCCTTGGAGGCAAGCAGCACGATCTCCTGCGCTTCGCCATGGTAGCCCGGCACGACCGGCACGCCGGCCTTTTCCATCCGCCGCTTGGCCGCGTCCTTCAGCCCCATGGCACGGATCGAGGCCGCCGACGGCCCGATGAAAATGAGCCCCGCCGCCGCCACCTGGTCGACGAAATCGGGATTTTCCGACAGGAAGCCGTAGCCGGGATGAATGGCTTGTGCGCCCGCAGCCAAGGCCGCGGCGATGATCTTGTCACCGCGCAGATAGCTTTCGCCGACGGGCGAGGCGCCGATATGCACCGCCTCATCGGCCATCTCGACATGCAGGGATCTCGCGTCGGCATCCGAATAGACGGCGACAGTACGCACACCCATCTTGCGCGCGGTACGGATGATACGGCAAGCGATCTCGCCGCGGTTGGCGATCAGGATCTTGGCGAACATGGAGCCTCCCGGTTTTGCCTCGGGCGGCGCCATTCTGGCAGGCGCCAGCCTATTTGGAGGCCGCGATCTCGCAGCCGCCGCCCGTCGTGACCTTGTAGTGCCCGCGGGTGGACTGACAGGATTTCATCGCCAACTCTTCGGCCCTCTTTTGAGATGGCGCGTTGAGGTGGCCCCCGCAAACTATGTACGACGACATTATCCGTGCGTAGGGAGTGGTTGCGTACGCTGAATGACCACTGGCCGCTACATAGGCCTTGTACGCCTTGGTGCAGGGATCCTTGGGATTTCGCGGCAGGTACGGCGGGAAACGCTTGTCTCCCTCGCTTCCAGTCAGTGAGCCGGCCATGCCCGCGCCGCACGCTGCGATCATCAGCAGTCCGGCCAATATCGCCGTGGCTGTTCGCCTGGAATTCGTGGATTTCATTTTGTCTTCCCCAACGAGAAAAACCGGGCGCTTTCCGGTCTATTTGGACGCGGCGATGCTGCAGGCGCCGGCGACGGTAACCTTGTATTTGCTTTTGCTGGCCTGACAGGATTTCAATGCCAGTTCCGCCGCCGCCTTTTGTGACGATGCATTCAGCTTCACGCCGCAAACGAAGTACTCGGTCGCCGGAACGATCGGCGTCGCCGCGAAAGCCGAATGGCCTGCGGCTGCGAGATACGCTGCATAGGCCTTCCCACAGCCCCCGGTGGTTCCTACAGGAATGGTCACTGGGTAGCGCACGTTCCCCTTGCTGCCTGCCAGCGATCCGGCCATGGCGGCGGTGGGGGCCGCCACCATCAGCAAGCCTGCCACTATTGAGGTGGCTGCTCGTTTGCAGGTCCCGGATTTCATTCTGCTTCCCCCATTCGCAAAAAAGTCTCGGCTGGTTGCCTACTTCGATGAGGAGATTGCGCAGCCGCCACTCGCGGTCTTGAGCTTCCACCGTGTCAAGCCGGCCTGGCAATTGCGTAGCGCCGTCTCTTCCGCCGCCTTCTGGGAAGGCGCGTTGAGCTTCGTCCCGCAGACAATGTAGAGGTCGACGACACGCGAATAAAAGGTTGTGGCGTAGGCCGAATGACCGCTCGCCGCGACGTAGCCCTTGTAGGCAACGTTGCATTCGCCCGAACCCAAGGTCGGCGGAAAACGCACGTCTCCCTTGCGTCCTGCGAGCGATTCCGCCGAACTGATGCCGGTCGCCGTTAATATTAGAAATGCAGAAAGTATCGAAGCAGCCGTTCCCTGGCAATATTTCAATTTCATTTCCAGCCCGTCCCCATTGCCCCATGCTGGATAAGCAGTAGCGAATATTTTGCCTCGCCGCCAGTTCACTGTTTGAGATTCGAAGCCGCCTATGCTGATGAATCGGTTGGTCCATACAGTTCAGCCTTTTCGCTCGGCAGCAACGGCCTGCCGGTGTAGTTCCGCCGTTTGGCCGTCGAAGTTGACCGTCCATTCTCACATCCGAAACACGCCAAAGCGCGTGTCCTCGATTTCGGCGTTGAGCGCAGCTGACAGGCTGAGCGCCAGCACGTCGCGCGTCTTCGCAGGGTCGATGATGCCGTCGTCCCAGAGGCGTGCGGACGAATAGAGCGGATGACCCTCATGCTCGTACTTCATCAGGATCGGCTTCTTGAATTTCGCCTCTTCCTCGGCGCTCCATTCCCCGCCCTTGCGCTCGATGCCTTCGCGCTTGACCATGGCAAGCACCGTTGCCGCCTGCTCGCCGCCCATCACCGAGATGCGGGCGTTCGGCCACATCCACAGGAAGCGCGGTGAATAGGCGCGGCCGCACATGCCGTAATTGCCGGCGCCGAACGAACCGCCGATGATGACAGTCACCTTCGGCACCCTGGCGGTGGCAACCGCCATCACCAGCTTGGCGCCATCCTTGGCGATGCCGCCTGCTTCATATTTTCGACCGACCATGAAGCCGGTGATGTTCTGCAGGAAGACCAATGGAATCTTGCGCTGGCAGCACAGTTCGATGAAGTGCGCGCCCTTCAGCGCGCTTTCGGAAAACAGCACGCCGTTGTTGGCGATGATGCCGACCGGCATGCCATGCAGATGGGCAAAGCCGGTGATCAGCGTGGTGCCGTAATTCTGCTTGAACTCGTCGAATTCGGAACCGTCGACGACGCGCGCGATGACCTCGCGCGCGTCATAGGGCTGGCGCAGGTCGGTCGGTACGATGCCATAAAGTTCATCCGCCGGATGAAGCGGCGGAATCGATTCCTGTAAGGTCGGGCCCACAATCTTGTTCCGATTCAGATTTTTGACGATGCGCCGGCAGATGGCGAGCGCATGGTCGTCGTCCAGCGCATAGTGGTCGGCAACACCGGAAAGCCTGGTGTGCACATCCGCACCGCCAAGATCCTCGGCACTGACATCCTCGCCGGTGGCCGCTTTCACCAGCGGCGGGCCGCCGAGGAAGATGGTCGCCTGGTTGCGCACCATGATCGTCTCGTCCGACATCGCCGGCACATAGGCGCCGCCCGCCGTGCAGGAACCCATGACGCAGGCGATCTGCGGAATGCCTGATGCCGACATGTTGGCCTGGTTGTAGAAGATGCGGCCGAAATGCTCGCGGTCGGGAAACACCTCGTCCTGGTTGGGCAGGTTGGCGCCGCCGCTGTCGACGAGATAGATGCAAGGCAAATTGTTCTGCAGCGCGATCTCCTGCGCCCGCAAATGCTTCTTCACGGTCAGCGGATAATAGGTACCGCCCTTCACCGTGGCGTCGTTGACAACGACCATCACCTCGGTGCCTTCGACGCGGCCGATGCCGGCGATCATGCCGGCCGAAGAGATCTCCTCGCCATACATCGACCACGCCGCGAACTGGCCGATCTCGAGGAAGGGTGAGCCGACATCCAGCAATTGCGCGAGGCGCTCGCGCGGCAGGAGCTTGCCACGGGAAACGTGGCGCTCACGCGCTTCCTCCGAACCGCCGCGCTCGACGGTTGCAGCCTTCTCCGCAATGTCGGCGACCAGCGCCCGCATGCGCTCGGCATTGGCGCGGAAGGTGTGGGAGGAGGGGGAGATCTGAGTTTGGAGTACGGCCATGCTACACCCCCTCCGCCATGATCTCGCGGCCGATCAGCCAGCGGCGGATTTCGCTGGTGCCGGCGCCTATCTCGTAGAGCTTGGCGTCGCGCAGCAGGCGGCCGGTCGGATAGTCGTTTATGTAGCCATTGCCGCCAAGCAGCTGGATGGCGTCGAGCGCCATCAGCGTCGCCTTCTCGGCGGCAAACAGCACGCAGCCGGCGGCATCCTTGCGGGTTGTCTGGCCGCGATCGCAAGCGGCGGCGACGGCATAGACATAGGCGCGCGCGGCATTCATCGTCGTGTACATGTCGGCCAGCTTGCCCTGCACCAGCTGGAACTCGCCGATCGCCTGGCCGAACTGCTTGCGCTCGTGCGCATAGGGGATCGCCACGTCGAGGCACGCCGCCATCAGGCCGATCGGGCCGCCGGCAAGCACCGTGCGCTCATAATCGAGGCCCGACATCAGCACTTCGACGCCTCGCCCTTCCTCGTGCAGCACATTGTCGAACGGCACCTCGACATCCCTAAACACCAGTTCACCGGTGCTGGAGCCGCGCATGCCGAGCTTGTCGAGCTTCTGCGCCACGGAAAACCCTGCCATCGCCTTCTCGACGATGAAAGCGGTGATGCCGCGCGATTTCAGTTCCGGATCGGTCTTGGCATAGACCACCAGGGTCTCGGCATCCGGCCCGTTGGTGATCCACATCTTGGTGCCATTGAGTACATAGCGGTCGTTGCGTTTTTCGGCGCGCAGCTTCAGCGAGACGACGTCCGAGCCGGCGCCGGATTCCGACATCGCCAGCGCGCCGACGCGGTCGCCCGAGCACAGTGGCGGCAGGAATTTTTCCTTCTGCGCCGTTGTAGCCCAGCGGTTGATCTGGTTGACGCAGAGGTTGGAGTGGGCACCGTAGGAGAGGCCGACCGAGGCCGAAGCGCGTGAAATCTCCTCGACAGCGATCACATGGGCGAGATAGCCCATGCCGCTGCCGCCGAAATCGGGGTCGGCGGTGATGCCAAGCAAGCCGAGCGCGCCGAGTTCGCCCCACAGATGCGCCGGGAATTCATTCGAGCGATCGATGTCGGCGGCGATCGGCGCGATGCGATCCTGGGCGAAGCGCCGCACCATCTCGCGCAGCGCCTCGATCTCCTCGTCATGCCCGAAGCTGAGCGTGTTTGTGTACATTTTTCTCCTCCCTGCGCATGACCCCGAAAATCGACTTTGATCTTCGGAAAGGGATCATGCGCGAAATCAAAATGCTGCAGCGTCCTTTGCGCGTCCGAAGGGACGCGCGGCGCTGTAGGCGTCGATCGTCGCGCCGACAAGCCGCATTGTCATTGAAAGATATGTCGTGGTCACTTCAGCGATCGACAGCCGTTCGCCCGGCCGAAACCAGACGATGACGCCGGTCATCATCTGGATCAGCGCCATGGCCGTCAGCCCGGTGTCGTCGATGCTGAAGGCGCCCGTCTCGTCGCCGTCGCGCAGGATGGCGCGCAGCTCCTTCTCGTAAGCTGTGCGCATGCGTAGGATGTGTGTCAGCCGTTCGGGCGACAGACTGCGCAATTCCATGTTCGACACATGCGTGGCGTGCCGTCGCTCGATGTGAAAGGCGATGTGATTGCGCACATAGGCCGAGAGTAGTTGCGCCGAATCTGCGTTCGCCGGGCGGGCTGCTTCCCATGCTGTGGCCAGATCTTCCATGTGCTCGCGCATCAGCGTGAACAGAAGCTCTTCCTTGGTTGGAAAGTAGCGGTAGAGCGCGGCTGCCTGGACACCGACCTCGGCGGCAAGCTGGCGCATCGACATCGCTTCGTAACCAAGGCGCGCGATGAGGTTGACCGCTGCCTCACGGATAGTCGCTTCTGTCTTTTCGCCATCGGACCCAGCGGTGCGCGCCATGTCAGCTCCTCTGCGGAGCAATAATAAAACGAACGTTCAATTAATTCAAGGCGACCGGTCCAAATCCACCTTCATGCAACGATAATGAACCCGACAGAGGCGTTCTCTGCCTCCAACTCCTCGACGTCGACCTTGGAAACCGAAGCCCCGGCCGGCCCTTTCCAGAGGTGCTCGATCATTGTCGAGACCGCTTCATCGAGACCTGCGATCTGGGCCGTTACGGACCCATCCGCTTCATTGCAAACCCAGCCCGCAAGACCAAGGCCTGTGGCCTCATCCCGGGCCCAGACTCTGAAGCCGACGCCTTGCACATTGCCGTAGACGCGCGCCTGCACTTTCCTGCGATGACCAGCCATGAATCTCTCCAAGCCTGTCTCGTTGGAATCTGGTGCATGGCTCAGGGAATGCAACATGAGAATTGCGCGCACGACGCAATAGCTCGGATTTCTGGCTTTGAAATTAATTGACTTAGTCCACTAATTTTGGAAAATGGAGCTGCCTATTGGGAGCTGGACGCGGATGCTGGACGAGCGCAACGCATTGGTGGCCGATGTCAGGCGCTTCAATCGCTTTTACACGCGCACTGTCGGCCTTCTCGACGAGACGCTGACACAAAGTGCATTCACGTTGACCGAGGCGCGCGTACTGTTCGAACTGGGTCACCGCAGCAGCCCCGCTTCCGCCGAAATCCCCGGCGAGCGAGGTTTCCTGGCTGGAGCTTTTCGGCTGGAGAATGGCCCGGCGGCCTCCGAAATATCAAGACAGTTGCGTGTCGATGCCGCCTATCTGACGCGGATCCTGCGCAAGTTCGCGGGCCAGGGGCTGACCGAGGCCCGAACGGACCCGGCTGACCGGCGCCGAAGGGTCCTCTCGCTGACCGCAAAGGGCGAGGCAGCGCTTGCCAGACTGCAGGCGGCGGCCGATCGGGACACGGCGCGGGTGATCGAAAGCGTCCCCGACGACAGGTTGCATGAACTGGGCAGCGCCTTGCGCAAGGCGGGGGAATTGCTGGGCGATCCCACCCGTGAAAGCAGCGAGGTGACGTTGCGCCCGCATCGCGTCGGCGATGTCGGCTGGGTCGTGCAGCGCCAAGCCCAACTCTATGCCGAGGAATATGGCTGGACGATCGAGTTCGAGGCAATGCTCGCCGAGATCGGCGCCGATTTCATTCGCAATTTCGTGCCCGGCCGCGATTTCTGCTGGATCGCCGAGCGCGGTGGTCAGCCCGTCGGCGCAGTGTTCCTGGTTCATCAGGACGACAAAGTGGCCAAGCTGAGAATGCTGCATGTCGAGGCGTCGGCGCGCGGCCTCGGCATCGGCAAACGACTGGTCGCGGAATGCGTGGACCAGGCCCGGGCTTGCGGCTACACCAAGCTGGTGCTGTGGACCAACGACATCCTCGTTGCGGCGCGCGCGATCTATGAACGTGCCGGCTTCAGGCTGGTCTCGCAGGAGCACCACCACAGCTTCGGCAAGGATCTGACCGGCCAGACCTGGGAAATGGATTTGTAGGCAGTTTTTGCTGCCGGTCTGCTTGCAGACAATCCTAGTTTCCCCGCGCTGTTGCCAGCGCGCCAGGCAACTCCTCGGCAAAAATGTCGAGCTCGTGATCGAGGCCGACGCTGACGCGGATGCAGCGGTCGAGCCGTGGCACCATCGGCTTGCGGATGAAGACGTCGCGCGACAGCAGGCCTTGCAGAACTTTGAGCGCGAAGGCGCCATCGCCGCCGCAATCGATGGTGACGAAATTGGTCGCCGACGCCAGTGGCTTCAGACCGTTCGCTTCGGCAATGCCGGCGATGCGTCGGCGGCCGGCCGCGACCCGCCCCACCACGCTTTGCAGATAGTCCTGATCGGCGAGCGCCTCGACGCCGGCGATCTGCGCCATGCGGCTGACGCCATAATGGTTGCGGATCTTCTCGAAGTCGCGGATCACCTGCGCCTCGGCGATCGCATAGCCGCAGCGTATGCCCGCCAGCCCATAAGCCTTCGAGAAGGTGCGCATGCGGATGACGTTTGGCCTGGAGATATCGATCGGCGGCAGCGCCGAGGCCGGCCCGAGTTCGCCATAGGCCTCGTCGAGCACCAGCATGGTGGTTTCCGGCAGCGCTTCGAGGAAGCGGATGATCTCGCTCGCCTCCCACCAGCTACCCATCGGATTGTCCGGGTTGGAGAGATAGACCAGCGGGGCCTTGTCCCTGCGCACCGCCGCCAGCAGGCCGTCCAGGCTCTCCCTGTCGTTCTCGTAAGCGACCGTCACCAGCCGTCCGCCGACACCGGCAATGTGAAAGTTGAAGGTCGGATAGGCGCCGAGCGAGGTGACCACAGCATCGCCGGGTGCCACATACATGCGTGCCACCAGGCTGAGCAGGCCATCTATGCCTTCGCCGACAACGACATTCTCGGCCTTTACGCCGTGATGCGCGGCCACCGCGACCTTCAGATCATGATTGTCGGGATCGCAATACATCCACATGTCGCCGGCAATCTCGGCCATCCGGGCGATGACGCGCGGCGAGGGACCAAAGCTGCTCTCATTGGCGCCGATGCGGGCGCGAAAAGCGCGGCCACTCTCGCGCTCCTGGGCTTCGGGGCCGACAAACGGCACCGTCGAGGGAAGCGCTGCGATGAGCGGCATGAGGGGAGGGCGTTGGTGCATGGTGGAAGCTCGCTTGAAAGGGCCTTCTTGCTAGCGTGGAGGCATGTTCGGTGCAAGATGACAATGCCGCACTGGATTTCGCCGATCCGTTTTGTTAGCAGAATAGAATGAGCAACCGATTGCCGCCCGCTTGGGCCAAGCACCTTAATACCCAACCAGCGCCGAAGGGCGCACCGCCGAAGACTGGGCAACCGAAACTTAAGCCCGCAAAGGCAGCTCCGTCTCGCCCTCAGGCCACCGATATGATGTTGAGGCAGGCGCTCGAATTCCAGCAAGAGAATCGATTGCCTGAGGCGGAAGAACTCTGTCATCGCGTTCTGGCGAGAACGCCTGAACATCCGCTGGCCCTTTATATACTTGGGACGCTGGGGATCGGGTACGATGACGAAAAGGTCCTGCGGTATTTTGCTCGCGCGATCGCGCAGGAGCCTCTAAATCCCTACTACCACCTAAGCCTCGGTCAAGTCTATTTGAGGCTCAGCGAGTTTACACCGGCGATCAAACACATTCAGCACGCACTGGCATTGAAGCCAGATCTGGTGGAAGCGCTTTGCGCCTTGGGCGATGCATACAATTCGTTTGACAAGGGGGAAATGGCGCTGCCTCTCTTTGAGAAGGCGCTCAGGGTCGATCGAGATCATCCTATGGCCCGGTTGGGGCTGCCTCGTGCGCTGGCAAGCCTCGGCCGCATGGACGAAGCCGCGGTTCATCTCAAAGAGGCAATAGATCGGCGCATCGCGATACCTGCTGCCTACAATGCACTTGTACGCACGCACAAATTCACTGAAGAGCCACCAGAACTCGCTGCGATCCTGACGGAGCTTCAAGACCCTGACCACGGGTCCAAGGGAGCGACGGCGCTCCATCACGCAGCCGGAAAGCTGCTCAACGACCTCGGTCGCTACAAGGAGGCGATGAAACACTTCAAAAAAGGAAATCAAGCCGGCGGCAGCAGGTTCGATCTTCAATCCTATCGTCGTTGGGTCGACGCCCTGATCGAGGCCTTTACACCGGATTTGGTGGCTTCAAGGGCTGCCTCTGGCAATGTCTCGGAGGTGCCCGTGTTCGTAGTCGGGATGCCTCGCTCGGGCACGACACTGACTGAGCAGATCTGCGCCAGCCATCCCTATGTTCATGGTGCTGGCGAGTTAACAAAGCTTAGGCGCACATCGAATGGGCTCGATCTTAGGTATGGATCCGGCATAAGCCCGGGTGAGGCGATCGCATCGATGACGCCACAGCTGTCCAGGGCGCTGGCTGCGGAACATCTCGCCTATCTGCGCGAGCGGGCCCCCGATGCGCTTCGAATTATCGACAAGATGCCTCACAATTTCGAGCTGGTCGGCCTGATTGGCATTCTTTTCCCCAACGCCCGCATTATTCATTGTCGCCGCGACGCCATTGACAACTGTATCTCTTGCTTTGTCCTGCAATTTAATGAAGCGCATAGCTACAGCGCCGATCTGGAGACACTGGGGCTTTACTACAGGGAGTATGATCGCCTGATGCGGCATTGGGACAAAATTTTCCCGGGCCGTATCTTCGAAAACCGGTACGAGACGTTGATTGAAAATCAAGAACAGCAGTCGCGCTGTCTCATAGATTATCTCGGACTACCCTGGGACGATATCTGCTTGCGCTTTTTTGACAGGGGCGGCTCCGTAAACACCTATAGCAATTGGCAGGTGCGCCAGCCGATCTATAAGTCTTCCGTCAGGCAGTGGAAGAATTACGAAAGCGAGATCCAGCCCTTGATCGAGGCCCTGGGCGATTTGGCCCATATCTGATCTGGAAATCCAGGCATCGTCAGTGCACACCCCGTCGCCTGCTCCGGCAATCTGGGCAGTCCATCCATTGAGCAGGTCGACACTGAAGATCTAAAAGAGGCGCGACGGCTGAAAAACCCGGCGGTTGCCCGCCGGGTTAGATTTTCAGCCAGGCTCGGTCCGTTAGAACGAGCGCTGGAAGCGTAGAAGGCCGCCGACGCTGTTCTTCTTGTCGGCCGGAGTCCAGGCGACGTTATCAGTGCTGCCCTCATCGAACTTGCCGGCATGAAGATAGTCAACTTCGGCCGTGACGGTGAAGCCGGGGACGATGTCATAGGCAACGTTCGCTGCGACGCCGACGTTCTTCCAGTCATCAGCAGACGCCTGAAGGTTGAACGAAGTCTTCTCGTTGAACTTGTAGGTGCCACCGCCCCACACTGCCCAGTTGCCGCCCCACTGCTTGTAGAAGCCTCGGCCGCCCGCGGGCTGATCGTAGGTCGGGTCGTTGAGGTTGTCGTCGGTGCCATAGCCGCCCATGATGAACAACGACAACTCGTTGGAAACGTTCACATCCAAGCGAACTTTGCCGGCGACTTCTTCGTAGTTGCTGTCATAGGCAACGACACCGGTGATCGCACCCCAGCCCTGGGTCCACTTCACGCCGCCGACAACATGCGGAACATAGCTGTCGATCGTGCCAACGCCATACTTGCCGTTGCCAAGATCGTCGACGGAGCCAGCGCCCGAGCCTTCTTCGAGCGAGAGCACGGCCGAGAAACCATTGCCTGCGTCGAAATAGTACTGGACGACGTTGGTGTCGAAGTCACCGTACGGAACCAGCGTATCCTGGATGACATTGCCGGCGTAGCCGATGAACGTATCGAAGGCCGATTCGTCTTTACCGACGCGCAGACCGCCAAGTTGGATCCAGGCGAAGTTCAGCGATACGTCCTTGTTGTGCGCATCGTTCGGGCCAAAGTCGGGATCACCGTTGCTGTTGCCGAAATTGAAGCGGGTCTCGGTGTAGGTCTTCAAGGTGCCGAGTTCGGTCTCCTGGCCGGTCCAGGTTTTGAGCGTGAAGCGGGTGTTCTTGTACCAGGCTCCCTGGTTCTTGCCGTCCTGCACGTCGTTGCTGCGAGCACCATCGAACGAGCCGACGTCGCCAGCGCCGATGTCATAACGGACATAGCCGCCGATGCGCAGGCAGGTCTCGGTGCCGGGGATGTAGAAGTAGCCAGCGCCGTAGACGTCGCAAATCTTGACGTATTCAGCGGGTTCCGGCTCGGCGACGACGACGGCGTCGGCGGCGCGCGCACCGGAAACTGCGATCAGGGCCGCAGCGGAGCCGAGGAGAAGGCTCTTGATGTTCATTTTCTGACCTCCAGTCAGAATCGAATGAAAATGCGGAACCGGCGACACGATTTTATGCGTTAAGTAATTGGGATAACAGAAGTTTTTCGGAAATATGTTGGATTTTCCGCCGTCGCGCGAACAATCACCAAAGACGATTGTTGGCGAAAGCGTGTCCGAAGCCGGATTTGAGATAACGTTCGAATGAGGTCGCCTTGGCTCGATTCGAGAAGGCGATATGGGTGACGATCCGCCATGGCATGAACTTGGATGTATGGCTGGATTTTCCGGCGTGAGGTATCCTGGCTCGGAGAAGGCGGCCTGCAAACCCCTGCTTTTGCTAGGGTCGCGCAGAGGTCTGGACTTGTTCTACGAAGCGCGGGGCGCGAAGCAGAAAACCTTGTTTTTGCTAGAGTTTTAGGCCCTCCTTCGCCGATGCTTCGGAGGGCATCCTGCTTCGCGCAGAGGTCTGGACTTGTCCTGCGAAGCGCGGAGCGCGTAGCAGAAAACCTTGTTTTTGCTAGAGTTTTAGGCCCTCCTTCGCCGAGGCTTCGGAGGGCATCCTGCTTCGAGCGGAGGTCTGGACTTGTCCTGCGAAGCGCGGAGCGCGAAGCAGGATGGCGGAGAGGATGGGATTCGAACCCACGAGAAGCTTTTGACCTCTACTCCCTTAGCAGGGGAGCGCCTTCGACCACTCGGCCACCTCTCCGTTGCGCCGCTGGATAAAGAAAAGCGCCGGCACAATCAACAAGCCCGCATCATTATATGCAAAAATAAGAAGGCGCCGAACGGCGACCTTCCATGGATGTGGCGGTTCTGCGGTTGTTTCTGGCTAGCGACTCGGGAACTCGCCATGATTCCGTCGGTCCATCGCCGGATTCGGCGGCAAACAAGGGGTTGCGGCAGGCCTGATGGTTAACGAGAGCTTTCTGAGTGAGGCCAAATCGTGTCATTTGTGCAACAACGCCAGGGGATAGCAGCCAGCCAGCCCTTTCTCCGGTACGATCGTGGTTGAACGCTGCCGCCCCATGGGTAATGTCGATTTCGAAGAAGCGGCGCGGTGCGCATCTTTTTCGGTAGTGGGGATGGGGCAGGGAACGCTGTCCTTCAGCAAAGAATACCCAGACCCGTTTTTTAACTTTTGACTGGAGGTCAGAAAATGAACATTAAGAGCCTTCTCCTCGGCTCCGCTGCGGCCCTGATCGCAGTTTCCGGTGCGCGCGCCGCCGACGCCGTCGTCGTCGCCGAGCCGGAACCCGCTGAATACGTCAAGATTTGCGACGTCTACGGCGCTGGCTACTTCTACATCCCCGGCACCGAGACCTGCCTGCGCATCGGCGGCTATGTCCGTTATGACATCAGTGGTGGTGACGTCGGTTCGTTCGATGGTGCGAAGTCCCGTGACGTGAATTCGGGTGACGAACAGGATACCTGGCGCAAGAAGGCCCGCTTCACGTTGAAGACCTGGACCGGCCAGGAGACCGAGCTCGGTAGCTTGAAGACCTACACCGAGACCCGCTTCAACTTCAACAACGCCAACGACTATGCCACCTACTATGGTAATCCTGCTGGCAACAGCGGCGCTTCGCTGAACTTCGCCTGGATTCAGCTCGGCGGTCTGCGCGTCGGTAAAGACGAATCGGCCTTCAATACGTTCATCGGCTACGCCGGCAACGTCATCCAGGATACGCTGGTTCCGTACGGTGACTTCGACACCAACGTCGTCCAGTACTATTTCGACGCAGGCAATGGTTTCTCGGCCGTGCTCTCGCTCGAAGAAGGTTCGGGCGATGGCACTTTTGGTGCATATGGCGTCGGCACGATCGACAGCTATGTTCCGCATGTTGTCGGCGGCGTGAAGTGGACCCAGGGCTGGGGTGCGATCACCGGTGTCGTTGCCTATGACAGCAACTACGAAGAAGTCGCTGGCAAAGTTCGCTTGGATGTGAACGTTTCCAACGAGTTGTCGTTGTTCATCATTGGTGGCTATGGCACCGACGACAACCTCAACGACCCGACCTATACCCTCCCGGCTGGCGGTCGCGGCTTCTACAAGCAGTGGGGCGGCAACTGGGCGGTGTGGGGCGGTGGCACCTACAAGTTCAACGAGAAGACCTCGTTCAACGCCCAGATTTCGTATGATGACTGGAAGAACCTCGGCATCGCTGCGAATATCGCCTATGACGTTGTCCCGGGCTTCACCGTGACGGCCGAAGTTGACTACCTCAACGCAGGCAATTTCGATGAGGCCGACTTCTCCAACTGGACCAATGCCGACAAGAAGAGCAACATCGGCGGCATGCTCCGCTTCCAGCGCTCGTTCTAAGGGCTGGTTCCTTACAGGTGAAATCCAGCCCGGGCGCATCACGCCCGGGCTGTTTTTTGTTTCGTGACTGGATCAAGGCAAACAGAAGGATGGGGGTAACGGTAGCTGAATAAATCCGTGGGGTGATTTCGTGGGATCCGCTGATGGGCGGATGAAATCACAACTGCGTGATTAAAATCTCTTGAAAGGACGCTTCCAAGCGGGTAGGGCTGACCTATCCCACTCGGGGGTGTGGCAAATGATGACGAACGAAGCGATTCAAGAGGGCGAGTCCTCTGATCATTTTTCGATGTTTTCTTCTCAAAGTCCGAAGATTCGATACACCTACAATAAGATCAGAGAAGTAAAGTCGCATCGGGTCGGAGATCTTTTTTCAGCATATCGGGACATATTGTGGGATGATGGGCGGCATAAGTATAATGTCAGCTCGTTCATCGGCGAAATAGACGAGATTCTCCTTGGGGAGCGTTTCAGCGCCTTTGACCAAAGTACCCTGGACAACCTTATCGGCACCTTGCGCCAGCGCGGCAACAGCAACGCAACCATCAATCGAAAGATGGCTGCCCTCAGCAAACTGCTGCGCAAGGCTCACAAGATGGGAGATATCCACAGCCTGCCCGAGTTCCGCCGCCAGAAGGAGCGGGCGGGTCGGATTCGCTTCCTCGAAAGGGACGAAGAGGCGCGCCTGTTCGCCGCCATCAAGAGCCGCAGCGAGGATGCCTACAGGCTTTCCGTCTTCCTGGTCGACACCGGATGCCGTCTCGGCGAGGCGCTTGGGCTGATCTGGAACGATATCCAGGAGCATCGCGTCAGTTTCTGGATCACCAAATCCGGCCGTAGCCGCACCATTCCAATGACCGAGCGGGTCAAGGAGGTCATCAAGCTGCCTCCCACTGAGGGTCGCCGGCCCAAAGGACCGTTCACCAAGCTCAGCCAGGCACAGTTTCGTGCCATCTGGAACGACGCGAAGGCCGAAGTCGGCCTCGGCGCCGACGATCAGGTGGTGCCGCACATACTGCGCCATACCTGCGCCTCGCGTCTTGTCCAGGGCGGCATCGACATCAGGCGCGTACAGATGTGGCTCGGCCACCAGACGCTGTCGATGACGATGCGTTACGCGCATCTGGCCACCAACGATCTCGACGGCTGCGTCATCGTGCTGGAAACGCCTCGATCGACCCAGCCGGCTGGCAGCACGGAAGGCTCCGTGTTTTCATCACCCGTTATGACGACTTCTTCGGCAGGGCGGAAACAGAGGGACGAAGCAGCCGCGGCAAAGGAATCGCAGAAAGCGCCTCGGAAAAGTTCAAAAGCCAAGTAGGCTGGCGAGCCTGATCTATACTATTGTGATGACCCCAAGGCCTTGTTTGGCCTTGGGGTTTATGTTTGGATACTCTTTCGCTCGGCCCGATCAAGAAAAGCTGCGATAGCGTCCGGCAAGTCGCCGGTTTCGAGGAATGGCGCATGGCCCTGGCCCTCGATTGTGATCGCTTCCATCATGGAATGGTGCGCTCGCATCTGCTTGAGCGTGTCTATGGACAGCAATCTCGAATTGGCACCACGTATGGCGAGCAACGGGATGGCGGCCAACGCCTCGAATTGAGGCCATAGATCAGGCAGAGGCTGCGTCAGATCGAGGCTCGCAACGCTATCCACCAGCTTCGGATCGAAATCCGGCACCAGCCCACCATCCGTTTCGCGGTAGAGAGCCCATACCATCCGATCCCAATCGGCGCCGGCAAGGGCGGAGAAATCTTCGCCATGCACGCTGCGCTGGGCGGCGGTCGCCTGTGTGCGGGTTTTCGGTGCCGGGTCGCGCTTGAGATAAGACTGGATATGGGCAAGTCCGGCCATCTCGATCACCGGTCCGATGTCGTTGAAAACAATGGCTTTCAGGACGGTTGGCCGCATCATCCCGAGCACATGGATGATCAGCCCGCCACGCGAGGTGCCGATGAAGGCCGCCTCTCCGATGTTCAGCGCCGTCAGCCCGGCCAGGATGTCGCCGGCCTCCACGCCGACATTGTAATTTCTGACGTCGGGGTCGTAAGCCGACTGTCCGCGCCCGCGATAGTCAAAGGCGATGACCTTTCGCGGATTTGCAGCCCGCGTCGACAGATAGAGCGCCAGCTCGTGAAAATCCCTGGCGTTGCGGGTCAGGCCAGGCAGGCAGACAACCGGCCAGGGTCCGGTATCGGCCTCGCCGTAGACGCGCGCATGGAGCTTCAGCTCATCCGATGCGCTGTAGAAGAAGTCGGAAAAGCCCTGGTCGTTCGACATATAGACTCGTTTCCTCGTCACCAGCGGATCACCTTCCGACAGCTAAAGGCGAGGGCGCGGAGGGTCAAATAGAAGGCGCGACACCGAAGTTGCCTCTCGAGCCGGCAGCTTCCTCAACTCCGCCCGTTCACCAGATCTCCGACGATGTCGTATTTGCCGGAAATACGCATCTTGTAGACCTCGTAATTCTCCATCACGCGCTGCACGTAGCTTCTTGTTTCCGTGTAGGGAATCCGCTCGATCCAGTCGACGACCGCGTCGATGTCTTTGCCGCGCGGGTCGCCATATCTGGCCACCCACTGGCTGGCCCGGTTGGGGCCGGCATTGTAGCCGGCGAAGGTCAGCACGTAGGAGCCGTTGAAGCGGTCGAGCTGTTCGCCGAGGAAGGCCGAACCAAGCGTCGCGTTGTAGCCGGCATCGGTGGTCAGCCGTGTTTGCGAAAACTGCAGCCCGGCCTTCTTCGCCAGTTGCCTTGCGGTTCCCGGCATCAGTTGCAGCAGCCCGCGTGCGCCGGCGCTCGATACGGCGCCGATGTTGAATTCGCTTTCCTGGCGGGCGATCGCATAGGCCAGCGCCTTGCCCGAGCCGGAAATGTCAGCCGAATCGGGAATGACGCCGAGCGGATGCGACAATGCGCCGACATCGATGCCGCGCGCCCCGGCGATCTTGCCGATTTTCAGCGCCACGAAATGGTTCCCTTGCTTTTCCGCAAGGACAGCGAGCAGCGCCAGTTCCCCCGGACTGGTCAACTGCCCGGCAAGGTCGCGATAGAGCGTCTCGGCATAGCGGTCGTAGCCCGCCTCCTGCAGCCGCTTGATGGCGCTGACTGCTTCGCGGCCGGCAAAATTCTGCCGGTCGGCTGCACTTGGCGAGGGATAGACGATGTTGAGCGCCTGCCGGCCGACACGTTCGGCGGCAAGCTGGCCGTAAAATGTCGTGCCGTAGGCAGCGGCGCGCGCAAAATAATCCTTGGCGTTGCCAGGGCCGCCGACTTCGGCGGCACGACCGAGCCAGTAATAAGCGCGCGACAGCGTCATCGGCCCTTGGGCAAGGTCGGCGATGCGAGCGAAATGCGTTGCGGCAAGCTTGGGGTCGTTCAGGCCACGCAGCGCGTACCAGCCGGCGTGGAATTCGGCGTCCGCCGCACTGGTGGCACTTTCGGCGGCGTGTGTGGCGACGATCTTGTACGCGGTCTTCATGTCGCCCTGGTCTACCAGTTCGCGCGACAGCACCCGGCGCTCGACCCACCAGGCATCCGGATCGACCAGAGCTTCGCGATCAGTCGGCGCCTGCATCACAATGGCTGCAGCGCCGGCAAAATCCTCCTGCTTGCGCAGATATTCGGCCTGCGCGAAGAAGTAGCTGGCCGAACGTTGCATTGCCGGCACGGCCTTCAGCAGCTTGGGCGCGTTCTTGTCGCCCTTGTCGGCCGCCGCCCATGCATCGGCGAGCTGCTGGGCACGGGCAAGGCCGGCGACACGCAGGGCGGAATTCACACGGTCGGCATAGAACATACGCTCCATGCGAAAGCGGTGGTCGGCGGCCGGGATCAGGCTGCCGAATTCCTTGATCAGCGCCGCCTCGTCCTTGGCCTCCAGGATCGCGGTGCGCCAGAAGGGCGACAGAACGGAACGCGCCGCCTTGGTATTGCCCGACCCCACATAGGCGCGGGCGAGAACCATCACGCCTTCGAATGTCTGCGGCTGGCTGCCATCGAACGCACTGATGACGATGTCGGGGGCAGGGTTCTCGCGATAGAGCGCGCGCTCGCTGTTCTTGCGCAGGGCGACGGTCCCCGGCCAGTTGGGCAGCATCCTGGCCGCAGCAGTGATATCGCCGCTAGGAACCTTGTCGCCGCCATAAAGCGCGATCGCCCAGGCTAGGATATGCTGGTCGAGCGACTGAGCCGGAAGGGCATCGCGCACTCCACGAGCGCGGGGACTATCGCCCGCCGCCAACGCATCCAGCCCGCTTTTCAGGGGGGCGACGTCCGGCAAGGGCGCCTGTCGCGTCCTTTCCTGCAGGTCTGGCAGCGCAATTGCCGCGCCTGGAAGCGGAATGGCTGAGGTGACCCGTACGTCCACGCTACCGCTGATCGCCATGCCCGGCATCAGCGAGAGCGTGGCGCCAAGCAGCGCGAAAAGGTGAGGCCGACCGCCCGGCATGATCCTTAGGTCTTTCCTTGTCCTGGCATTCCACAAGCTGGCGAAGATGCCTCGAAGCCTAAACTTAGGTCGTGAAGAGCCCGTAAACAAAGAGTTAGCGAGGCCGTTCGAATTGCGCTTGCTGGCACCACGGCAATGCTTGCCGCGCAACCATGTCGAGACTATGGTGCGCCGCTTCGCTTTCGGCTAGAAGGCGCGACCACAAACACCGAAACAAAACACCAGAAGTGCCAAGGAGTTGGACGATATGCTGAGAGGCTCGCTTACTGCGCTCGTGACACCGTTCGAAAAGAGCGGGCGTTTCGACGAGAAAGCCTTTCGCGCGCTCGTCGAATGGCAACTCGCGGAAGGCACTACAGGACTGGTTCCCGTGGGCACGACCGGGGAGTCGCCGACGCTGTCGCATGACGAGCATCGCCAGGTCGTCAAGGTCTGCATCGAGGTTGCCAAGGGACGCGTTCCGGTCGTCGCCGGCGCCGGTTCCAACAACACCGAGGAAGCCGTTGGCCTCGTGCAATATGCCGAGAAGGCGGGCGCTGATGCCGCCCTGGTCGTCACCCCCTATTACAACAGGCCGACGCAACGCGGCCTCTACGAGCACTTCGCTGCCGTCGCCAGGGCGACCAAGCTACCGATCATCATCTACAACATCCCGCCGCGCTCGGTCATCGACATGATGCCGGAGACGATGGGCCGGCTGGCACACGACTTCAAGAACATCGTCGGCGTCAAGGATGCCACCGGCAAGGTCGAACGGGTCTCCGAGCAGCGCGCCACGTGCGGCAAGGATTTCATCCAGCTCTCGGGCGAGGACGCTTCGGCGCTTGGCTTCAACGCGCATGGCGGCGTCGGCTGCATTTCGGTGACATCGAACGTCGCGCCGCGACTGTGTGCCGAATTCCAGGAGGCGACGCTGTCCGGCGATAGCGCCAAGGCGCTGGACTTGCAGGACCGTCTGCTGCCGCTGCACAAGGCGATCTTCATCGAGCCTGGCGTCTCCGGCGCGAAATACGCGCTGTCGAAGCTGGGTAAGGTCGAAAACGTGCTGCGTTCGCCGCTGGTGACGATCGAACAGTCGACCGCCGAGAAGATCGATGCGGCTATGAAGCACGCCGGCTTGATTAATTAGGGATGAGGCGCCACCTCTCCGCATCATGAACCAGGTCAGAAAAGCCGATCCCAACAACAAGACCGTTTCGGAAAACCGCAAGGCGCGGTTTTCCTACGAGGTGCTCGACACGGTCGAGGCCGGTCTGGTGCTGACCGGCACCGAGGTCAAGTCGCTGCGCCAGGGCCAGGCCAACATCCAGGACAGCTACGCCTCGGTCGAAGGCGGCGAGATCTGGCTGATCAATTCCTATCTGCCGGAATATCTGCAGGCCAATCGCTTCAACCATGAGCCGCGACGTCGCCGCAAACTGCTGCTCAATAAGCGCGAGATGGCAAAACTGTCGCAGAGTGTCGACCGCGAAGGCATGACGCTGGTGCCGCTGAAAATTTATTTCAACGACCAGGGCCGCGCCAAGCTGCTGCTCGCCGTCGGCCGCGGCAAGAAGCTGCACGACAAGCGCGAATCCGAGAAGCAGCGCGACTGGTCGCGTGAGAAGGGTCGACTGCTGAAGGAGCGTGGGTAGGCTGGGGCTATTCGTTTGAAGAACCGGATTGTACTTTTCGGTCTAGCCAGCCTGGTTTTGGTGTGTTTTGTCGCTGCGGGCGGCTATCTCTATTTCAGGACATTCTCGCCGGACCGCAACAAGTATCCGGTGAGGGGCATCGATGTCTCCCATCATCAGGGTCGGATCGATTGGCGGCGTGTTGCCGCCGACGATGTCGCCTTTGCAGTCATCAAGGCGACCGAAGGCGGCGATCATGTCGACGATGCCTTCGCGAGGAATCTGGAAGAGGCCCGCGCCGCCGGTCTCGCCGTCGGCGCCTATCACTTTTTCACCTTTTGCCGGCCTGGCGCCGACCAGGCGAAGAATTTCATCTCGGTGGTGCCGCACGACCAACCCTTGCTGCCCCCGGTGGTCGACATCGAATTCGGCGGCAACTGCCCGCAGCGGCCAACGCCCGAACAATTGAACGCCGAACTGGCCGCCTTCCTTGCCCCTGTCGAGGCGACGTTCGGCAAACCCGCGATTGTCTATCTGACTGATGAGGCAGCGCAGACCTATGCCGGGCGCATCGCTGCCCGTTCGCTCTGGCTTCGCTCATTGCTTCTGGAGCCGGGCCGCGGCGACTGGGTCTACTGGCAGTACCACAACAGGGGTCGCGTCGACGGCATCAGCGGTGACGTCGATCTGAATGTGCTGCAGGGTGGGCCGGCCGTTTTGACCGCGCTGTCTGCGCCGTCACGCTGACAAGTCTGCCGGCATCCAACTCTATTTCCGCAGAAACATCCTCTATGTCCGCAGGAACGTCGCTATCTGGCTGAAAACACTGACGAACATCGCTTCGGTCAGCACGCCGGTGTTGGTGTTGTAACGCGAGCAATGATAGCTCGAAAACAAAGTCACGCCGCCGGCCGGCAGCTGCCCGCCATGCTTGAACGGGTAAGCGGCGACGCGCCCGCCCAGCGCCCGCACCGTCGACTGATGCGCGATCGATCCCAGTGCCAGCACGGCGCGCAAATTGGGAAACCGGGCGATCGTCGGCACCAGGAATGTCCGGCACGTGGCAATCTCGGCGCCCACCGGTTTGTTCTCCGGCGGCACGCAGCGCACCGCATTGGTGATCGCCGTGCCGACCAGCTCCAGCCCGTCATCTGGCCGGGCCTTGAACTCTCCGCGCGCGAAACCGTGCGAAATCATCGTCGAGTAGAGCAGGTCGCCGGCATAGTCGCCGGTGAACGGGCGGCCCGTTCGATTGGCACCGCGAAGGCCAGGCGCCAGCCCGACGATCAGCAACTGAACCGCCGCGTCACCTTCGGGAGGTAAAAAAGTCGGCACCGGCGCATTGAACCAGGACGGCTCGCGCTGGCGCCATTCGGCGATGAAATCATGCAGCCGCGGGCAGAGCGGGCAATCGCGGCCGGGTTCGGAGGCGGAAAGGGCGGTCAAGGCGACCGGCCTCAGTAATCGTCCTCGTCGACTTCGGCCGGCTCGGGCCGGCGCACTGGGCGCTCGGACGGGTCACGGCCAACCTCGTTCTTCAGCGTCGTCAGGTCGATGAAATGGTCGGCTTGGCGGCGCAGATCGTCGGAGATCATCGGCGGCTGCGAGGCCATGGTTGAGACGATCGACACCTTGCGGCCGCGCCGCTGCAGTGCCTCGACCAGTGTTCGGAAATCGCCATCGCCGGAAAAGATGACGTAGTGGTCTACGACATCGGCGAGTTCCAGCGCATCGACGGTGAGCTCGATGTCCATATTGCCCTTGATCTTGCGGCGGCCGGTCGAGTCGGTGAATTCCTTGGCCGGTTTGGTGACCACCTTGAAGCCGTTATAGTCGAGCCAGTCGATCAGCGGACGGATCGAGGAGTATTCCTGATCCTCGACCAGTGCCGTGTAATAGTAGGCGCGCAGCAGATAGCCGCGCTTCTGGAAGCTCGACAGAAGCTTGCGGTAGTCGATGTCGAAGCCGAGTGCGCGCGACGTCGCGTAGAGATTGGCGCCGTCGATGAATAGGGCGATTTTTTCACGAGGGTCGAACATGGAAAATATTCCTTCTCGAAATAAACACCCGTCTAAACGAAATGCGATAGCGTTCGGTCAGGCTCATAATAAACCGGCTGACCTCATGCCATCCGAGATAGCGCCAGTTTCACGGCAATCCAAGGGCGCGTGCGGCACTGCAAGCAATTGTGATCGGGAGACCGAACACATAAGCACGGACAGGTTTTGCCAAATCGGATGTTTGAACCAAGGTTTGGGCGCCATGCAACCCAGCCATTGCCATGATGCTTGTATTTTGGCGGCGTTCGGGTTATGGACCGCGCCTGTTTTCCATCAAATCCATCGCATGAAAGGGGCAATCCATGGCCCGCGTAACCGTTGAAGATTGCATCGACAAGGTCGACAACCGCTTCGAGTTGGTGCTCCTGGCCGGCCATCGTGCCCGGCAGATCAGCCAGGGCGCGCCGATCACCGTGCCGCGTGACAACGACAAGAACCCGGTCGTGGCGCTGCGCGAGATCGCCGATGAGACGCTGTCGCCCGACGACCTCAAGGAAGATCTGATCCATTCGCTGCAGAAGCATGTCGAGGTCGACGAGCCCGAGGCCGACGGCGAGGCGATTGCCGATCAGACCGGCGCCGCTGTTGCTGCCACCGACGCCGACGACGCCGAGGAGAACATCACCTTCGACCGCATGACCGAGGAAGATCTCCTGGCCGGCATCGAGGGCCTGGTGCCGCCGGAAAAGAGCGACGACTACTAAGAGCCTGGATCAAGCATCCGGCCCTTCCGTCCTGGCAGTTTCGTGGCTATCTATGACATGCGCCGTACAGCAGTGCGGCGCATGATCCATTTCACCGCTGCGAGATTCCGCCCATGATGCGTCAGTATGAGCTTGTCGAGCGCGTCCAGCGCTACAAGCCTGACGTCAACGAGGCGTTGCTCAACAAGGCCTATGTCTATGCCATGCAGAAGCATGGCCACCAGAAGCGCGCTTCCGGCGATCCGTATTTCTCGCATCCACTCGAAGTCGCCGCCATCCTCACCGAAATGCATATGGACGAGGCGACGATCGCGGTCGCCCTGCTGCACGACACCATCGAGGACACGACCGCCACGCGGGCCGAGATCGACGATCTGTTCGGCCCCGAAATGGGCAAGCTTGTCGAGGGCCTGACCAAGCTGAAGAAGCTCGATCTCGTCTCGAAGAAGGCCGAGCAAGCGGAAAACCTGAGAAAGCTTCTGCTGGCGATTTCGGAAGATGTCCGCGTGCTGCTGGTCAAGCTCGCCGACCGTTTGCACAATATGCGCACCCTCGACCACATGCCGGAGGCCAAGCGCCTGCGCATCGCCGAGGAGACGATGGATATTTATGCGCCGCTGGCCGGGCGGATGGGCATGCAAGGCATGCGCGAGGAGCTGGAGGAGATCGCCTTCCGCTTCATCAATCCTGAAGCCTATCGCGCCGTCACCGCACGGCTTGCCGAAATCTTCGAGCGCAACAAGGGCGTGCTGACGGACATCGAAAAGGCGCTGTCCACGCTGTTCGAGAAGCATGCGATCAACGCCAGCGTGAAGAGCCGGCAGAAGAAGCCGTGGTCGGTGTTCCGCAAGATGGAGGCCAAGGCGCTGTCCTTCGAGCAACTCTCGGATATTTTCGGCTTCCGCGTCGTCGTTGACACGGTCGAGGACTGTTACCGGGCGCTTGGCGCCATCCACACCGCGTGGTCGATGGTGCCGGGCCGCTTCAAGGACTACATCTCGACGCCGAAGCAGAACGATTATCGGTCGATCCACACCACCATTGTCGGCCCGTCGCGCCAGCGTGTCGAGCTGCAGATCCGCACCCGAGAGATGAACAAGATCGCCGAATACGGCGTCGCCGCGCATTCGATCTACAAGGACACCGGCGGCAAGACCAACGGTGCCGCCCACGCGATTTCGAAGGAGACCAACGCCTATGCCTGGCTCCGGCGCACCATCGAGCAGCTTGCCGAGGGGGACAATCCGGAGGATTTCCTCGAAAACACCAAGCTGGAGCTGTTCCAGGACCAGGTGTTCTGCTTCACCCCGAAAGGCATGCTGATTGCGCTGCCGCGTGGCGCGACCCCGATCGACTTCGCCTACGCGGTGCACACCGATGTCGGCGACACCTGCGTCGGTGCCAAGGTCAACGGCCGCATCATGCCGCTGATGACGGAACTGAAGAACGGCGACGAGGTCGAGATCATCCGCTCCAAGGCGCAGGTGCCGCCGGCGGCGTGGGAATCGGTCGTCGTCACCGGCAAGGCACGCTCGGCCATCCGCCGGGCCACCAAGAACGCCATCCGCAAGCAGTATTCGGGCCTCGGCATCCGCATCCTGGAACGCGCCTTCGAGCGCGCCGGCAAGACCTTCACCAAGGAGAGCCTGAAGCAGGTGCTGCACCGGCTGGCGCGCAAGGACATCGAGGATGTGCTGGCCTCTGTCGGGCGTGGCGAACTCGCCTCCACCGACGTCATGAAGGCGGTATTCCCCGACTACAAGGATGAGCGCGTCACCACAGCCGTCCCCAAGCCGCGCGAGGAGGGCTGGTCGAAAATCCGCAATGCCGCCGGCATGCTGTTCCAGATTCCGGGTCGCGCCGCGCGCAAGGACAAGGACCAGCCGCGCGATGGCGCCGTGCCGATCCGCGGCGTGCGCGGCGACCTGCCGGTGCGTTTCGCGCCTGAGGGGGCAGTGCCCGGCGACCGCATCGTCGGCATCGTTCAGCCGGGCACCGGCATCACCATCTATCCGATCCAGTCGCCGGCGCTGCAGGCGTTCGACGATCAGCCCGAGCGCTGGATCGACGTGCGCTGGGACATCGACGAGCGCACCAAGGAACGCTTTCCGGCGCGCGTCTCGGTCACCGCCATCAACGCGCCGGGGTCGCTCGCCGATATAGCGCAGGTGGTTGCCTCGAACGATGCCAACATCCATACGCTGTCGATGGTGCGCACCGCGCCCGACTTCACCGAAATGCTGATCGATCTCGAAGTCTGGGATCTCAAGCACCTCAACCGGCTGCTGTCGCAGCTCAAGGACAATTCGAGCGTCAGCGATGCGAGGCGCGTGAACGGCTAGACCATGACCCCGAAAAGCGGAGACCGGTTTTCTCGGACAAACGGGAACCGTTTGTCCAGAGATCATGGTCAATCAAAAAGAGGCAGACATGAACACCGATGAAGTGCTGGGCATTTTCCGCGAGGCGGGTGCTGTTCTGGAAGGGCATTTCATTTTGACCTCGGGCCTGCGCAGTCCGGTCTTCCTGCAGAAGGCGCGTGTGTTCATGCATGCCGACAAGACCGAGCTTCTGTGCAAAGCGCTGGCGGAGAAGATCCGCGCAAGCGTGCCCGGCAAGATCGACTATGTCGTCGGCCCGGCGATCGGCGGGCTGATCCCGGCCTATGAGACCTCGCGTCATCTCCGCGTCCCGGCGATCTGGGTCGAGCGGGAAGGGGGCGAGTTCCGCTTGCGCCGCTTCGAGATCGCCAGCGGTTCGCGTGTCGTCATCGTCGAGGACATCGTCACCACCGGCCTGTCGATCCGCGAGACCATCGAGTGCCTGCGCGAGCTTGGCGCCGAGGTGGTGGCCGCGGCCTGCATCATTGACCGTTCGGCCGGCAAGACTGATGTCGGCGTGCCGCTCATCGCGCTTGCCGAGTATGAGGTCCCGGCCTATCCGGCCGACCGGCTGCCGCCGGACCTTGCCGCCATCCCGGCGATCAAGCCCGGCAGCCGCAACATCTAACGAGGCATGTCGCCCAAAAGTGTGCGGCGGTTTTTGGGGAAAACGACATGCGTGAAGACAAACTGGAGATGATCGCCGGCATCGATCATTTCGTGCTGACGGTCGCTTCGCTGGAAGAGACCTGCGAGTTTTACCAGCGCGTGCTGGGTTTTCAGCGCATCGACGCGGCGGATAGGCCGACGGCGCTGGCTTTCGGTACCCATAAGATCAATGTGCATGAGGTCGGCCGCACTTTCGAGCCCAAGGCGAAGTCACCGACATCAGGATCAGGTGATTTCTGCCTGATCACCGACCGGCCACTGGATGAGGTCCGTGCCCGACTCGCGGCCAATGGTGTGGCGGTGGAACTCGGCCCGGTTGAACGTATCGGGGCCCGCGGTCCGATGATGTCGGTTTATTTCCGTGACCCGGACGGCAATCTGGTCGAGGTCAGCGAATATCTGCCGTAGCCGCCTGCGACGCTGCGCCTTTCGGCGATGCGACTGCCTGTTCCCTAAATTCGCCGCGATTGTCCAATGTTGGAAGCAAGACCTGCCGCCCCGAAGGGCGGCAACAAGCGCGGCGCACAGAAGGTGTTTGGTTGTTCTTGCGCCAGCGCGTCGTTATATAAGGTGGCGATTGCCATAGGGTGATCGTCAAGCGCAAGATGTGGCTGCCACGCCCGGCTGAAGGTGCCGTTGCGGGCGCTGTGGAACGGGAACAGAGTGCTTTTTCGACGCCGCAAGCCTGATGGCCTTTATGAGCGGGTGCGTACCTACCTTTGGCCGCGCCGCTCGTTTTCGCGCTCGCTTCAGTATTTTTCCAAGCGCATCCTGCGGCTGAAGGCCACACCGCATGCGGTGGCGGCCGGCGTTGCGGCCGGTGTCTTCGCTTCATTCTTCCCCGTCGGTTTCCATTTCATCATCGCTGCCATCCTGTGCTGGGTGATCGCCGGCAATCTGGTGGCGGCGGCGCTTGGCGCGGTTTTTTTCGGCAACCCGCTGACCTTCCCATTGCTATGGGGCGCGTCGTGGGAAACGGGCAAGCTCATCCTGCGTGACCGCTTGCCGACGCATGGGCCGCCGGCACATCTGGGCGAGATGCTGCACAACCTCTCCTTCGCGCAATTGTGGAAACCGGTCCTTGAACCGATGCTGATCGGCGCGGTCCCGCTGGGGCTCGTCTTCGGGCTGCTGTTCTACGCCATCACGCGCTGGGGCATGAACGCTTTCCGGGAACAGCGGCGCAAACGTCTGGCCGAGCGCGCAAGCCGGCATGCGCAATCGTCGCATCCCAGCGCAAGCATCGGTTCCGCTGCGCGATGATCATCGGCATCGGCAGCGACCTCATCGACATCAGACGCATCGAGAAATCGCTGGAGCGTCACGGTCAGCGTTTCATCCAGAGAATCTACACCGAGATCGAACAGGCCCGCTCCGAAAACCGGCGGGCGCGTGCTGCCTCCTATGCCAAGCGCTTCGCTGCCAAGGAGGCCTGCGCCAAGGCGCTGGGCACTGGCCTGGCGCAGGGGGTGTTCTGGCGCGACATGGGGGTCGTCAACCTGTCCAGTGGCGCGCCGACCATGGCGCTGACGGGAGGAGCGCAGGCCAGGCTGGACAAAATCCTGCCAAAGGGCCATCGGGCGGCAATCCACCTCACCATCACCGATGATTTCCCGCTCGCTCAAGCCTTTGTGATCATCGAGGCGCTGCCCGTCGAAGAAGCGCCACATTGATTGCCTCTGACGACCGGCATTGACGTTGCCCAGCGCGCGCCGAGACTCTATACCATCCAACGCACAATCGAGGACGACATGAGCGTGGCTGAAAAATCCGAGAAGAAATCCGGCGGGCTTGGCGAGACCGTCAGCGTCATCGTCCAGGCGCTTTTGCTCGCCCTGGTCATCCGCACGCTGCTGTTCCAGCCTTTTTCGATCCCATCAGGATCGATGCGGCCGACGCTTTTGGAAGGCGACTATCTGTTCGTGACCAAATGGTCCTATGGCTATTCGCGCTATTCGCTGCCTTTCGGACCCGATATTTTTTCGGGCCGCATCTGGGGCTCCGAGCCGAAGCGCGGCGACGTAGCGGTTTTCAAGTTCCCGCCTGATCCGTCCGTCGACTATATCAAGCGCGTTGTCGGCCTGCCGGGTGACAAGATCCAGGTCAAGGACGGTCAGCTTTTCATCAACGGCGTCGGCGTGCCGCGCGTGAAAACAGGCCAGATCGACAATCCCGACATCACCGAGGAATCGCGCCCGATTGATGTCTATCGTGAGACCTTGCCCAACGGCGTCAGCTACGACACGCTCGACCTGAATTCGAATTCGATCGGCGACAACACCCGCGAATTCGACGTGCCGCCCGGCCACTACTTCATGATGGGCGACAACCGGGACAATTCCGCCGACAGCCGTTTCACCGTCGGCTACGTTCCCGCGGAAAATCTGGTTGGCCGCGCCAACCTTGTTTTCTTCTCGATCGCCGGCAAGGCGAGCCCGCTCGAAATCTGGAAATGGCCGTCGCTGATGCGCGCTTCGCGCCTGTTCCACTTCGTCAATTGATGGCTTTGAAGCGTCCGACAGGCGAAACTCTGGCCGGTTTGGTGAAGGCCAAGACCGGCCACGTCTTCAAGGATGTCCGTTTGCTCGAGACCGCCCTGACGCATTCCAGTGCGGTCAAGGCGGCCACCAACAATCAGCGTCTCGAATTCCTTGGCGATCGCGTGCTCGGGCTTGTCGTCGCCGATATGCTTTTCGAGAAATTTCCTGATGCGCCGGAAGGTGAAATCGCCCCGCGCTTCAATGCGCTGGTCGATGCGCGGACATGCTCCGAAATCGGCATCGAAATGCAGCTGGAGGATCTGGTCCGCGCCGATTCTGCCTTGAAGATGCGGTCGCGTGGCTCGGGCGGAAACTATCTGGCGGATGCGGTAGAAGCCCTGATCGCGGCGGTTTACGTCGACGGTGGCATCGAGGCCGCGCGGCGGTTCGTCCTGCGCTACTGGGAACCACGCTCGCATACGGTGATCGCAAAGCCGCTCAATCCGAAATCCGATCTGCAGGAATGGATTGCCAAGGCCAGCGATGCGCGCCCCGAATATGTGATCGAGAAACGCGAAGGCCCGGACCACCAGCCCGTCTTCACCGTATCCTTGCAGGTCCGCGGCTTTGCGCCGATAAGCGGTACTGGTGGCTCCCGCAGGGTGGCCGAAGAAGCGGCGGCTTCGGCATTTCTTTTGCGCGAAGGCGTCTGGGCCACCACATCGGCCCAAAAATCGGAAGGCGCGCGGCGCCCTAGTGAAGGGAGCGCGGCATGACCGCCACCAAAGAGCCGGCAATGGAAGCTGCCCCGACGCATTCCGGCTTCGTCGCCCTGATCGGCGCGCCCAATGCGGGCAAGTCGACGCTGGTCAACCAACTGGTCGGCGCCAAGGTGTCGATCGTTACCCACAAGGTGCAGACGACCCGCGCCATCGTGCGCGGCATCGCCACGCATGACAATGCGCAGATCGTTTTCGTCGACACGCCCGGCATTTTCAAGCCGAAGCGGCGGCTCGACACGGCGATGGTGACCACCGCCTGGGGCGGTGCCAAGGACGCCGATATCGTGCTGCTTTTGATCGACGCCGAACGCGGCATCAGGGGCGACGCCGACGCCATCCTCGAACGGCTGAAGGATGTGCGCCAGCCGATGGTGCTGATCCTCAACAAGGTCGACCGCGTCAAGCACGAAGCGCTGCTGGCTCTGTCGGCGGCAGCGAACGAAAGGGTGCCGTTCAAGCGCACCTTCATGGTTTCGGCGCTGACTGGTTCCGGCTGCAAGGACGTGCTCGATTATCTGGCCGAGGCTCTGCCGGTCGGTCCCTGGTACTATCCGGAAGACCAGATCTCGGCCCTGCCGATGCGCCAGCTCGCGGCCGAGATTACGCGCGAGAAGCTTTATCTCAGGCTGCATCAGGAATTGCCCTATTCCTCGCATATCGAGACCGAGAAATGGGAAGAGAAGCCGGATGGTTCGGTGCGCATCGACCAGACCATCTATGTCGAGCGCGACAGCCAGAAGAAGATCGTGCTCGGCCACAAGGGCGAGACCATCCGCGCCATCGGCCAGGCGGCGCGCATGGAGATAGCAGGCATCCTCGAACAGAAGGTGCACCTGTTCCTGTTCGTCAAGGTGCGCGAGAACTGGGGCGACGACCCCGAGCGCTACCGCGAAATGGGGCTCGAGTTTCCGCGCTAGACCGAAGGTCCGCGTAGCGACAGCGGCAAGCGGTTTTCGGAGAGTTCAAATAAATCGCTCCAGGTCCATGGTCAGCAATTGAACATCGACACGGCGCTTGTCAGCCGACTGGTCGCCACGCAGGAGTGATCTTGCGGTCAGGCCGGTCGAGATTGGCGGCTGAGGCCTTCTATCTTGGCGACGAGATGAGATGAAAAAGGGCGATCCCGCCTGTGATCTGGTAATTGCCTGGACGCTTTTCGAGGGCAAAAGCCGGGAAGCGTTCTGCGCCGACCTTCCCGCCGTCGAAGCGATGATGTGCAAAGCGCTGATCACGGTCGGCGGACACATCGGCATCAACCTCGTCGAGTTTGAAAAATCCTGGCACGTAGTCGATGCGGTGCTTGCCGATCACGCGCGCGGGCGTGAAGCGCCGAACGATAAGCCGCTCCAGCCAACCAGAACCCGGATCCTGTCGCCGAACCATCCGCCATCGCATGGCGGGACCAGGGACATTCTGGCCGAAGTGATGCTTTCCAGGGACCTATGTGTGCCAATCCGCCTATCGAGGCGGGCGATCACGTCGCCTGCGTCGCCAAGGTCGATTGAGAGGCGTCACGGAGGAATCGTTTTCCAACGGTTGGCTGCTGTCACAATCAGCGACGCGACGGCGCTCCAGGGAATTTCGATCGTTTTGGAAGAGGCAGACAGGCTTGGAAGCGTCATCCCGCTTTTCGCCTCGGTGTCAGAGTGGGTTTGGCGATGTGCCTCATCTGACGATAGAGGGGGGCGGCAAGATTCAGGTCGATTTCGGCGAAATCAGGTAGATATTCCGCATTATGCGATCATTTTAGAAATATATAATTTTAGAGGTGTATTTAGCCGCGAAAGTATCAGCATATATATTTAATATATGACGTTGTGCCAGTCGTGCCATTCGTTGTCATGGGAAGTGTTATTTGTGCAACACAGCATTAATCTGTTTACGGAATTGGCATTATTTCGGAAATCGTCATTGAAGGCAGATGATCGATGGGTATGTTCGCCGCTGAAAAGGGCGAGCGGTGTGAGCCTTTTTCGTTGTGGGGGTGAGGCGGGAAAACATTGCCGCCAGCCACAAATCCGAAGCCATTTATAACTATGACTGGAGAGGTCAGAAAATGAACATCAAGAGCCTCCTTCTCGGCTCAGCCGCGGCCCTGATCGCGGTCAGCGGCGCGCGCGCCGCCGACGCTGTCGTCGTCGCCGAACCGGAACCGGCCGAATACGTCAAGATCTGCGACGTCTACGGCGCCGGCTACTTCTATATTCCGGGCACCGAGACCTGCCTGCGCATCGGCGGCTATCTCCGCTACGACATGGGCGTCGGCGATTCCGGCTCGCTCGATGGCGCCAACAACGTGGCCGATCACATGGATGGCGATAGGCACGACACCTATTACAAGAACATGCGCTTCACGCTGAGGACTTATACCGGCCAGGAAACCGAACTTGGCACGTTGAAGACCTTTACCGAGACCCGCTTCCAGTTCGGCAACTCTTCCGGCGATTATACCGGTGACGGCACCGGCTGGCAGGCCGGCAACAAGGCCACCACCCTCAACTTCGCCTGGATCCAACTCGGCGACCTGCGCGTCGGTAAGGACGAAACGGTATACGACCAATTCATCGGTTATGCCGGCAATGTCATCCAGGACACGCTCATCCCCTATGGTGTCAAGGATACCAATCTCATCAGCTACTACTTCGACGCAGGCAGCGGCTTCACGGGCGTGGTCTCGCTCGAGGAAGGCACCGGCGTCAACACGATCGACAGCTATGTTCCGCATGTCGTCGGCGGTTTGAAGTACAAGGGCGACTGGGGTGCGATCACCGGCGTCGTGGCCTATGACAGCAATTACGAGGAAGTGTCCGGCAAGGTCCGTTTGGACGTCAACGTCAGCAAGGAACTGACGCTGTTCGTCATGGGCGGCTACGGCACCAACGACAACATCAACGACTTCGGCACAGGCCGTACCCAATACAAGCCGTGGGGCGGAAACTGGGCGATCTGGGGCGGCGGCACCTACAAGTTCAACGACAAGACCTCGTTCAACGCCCAGGTCTCCTATGACGACTGGAAGAACCTCGGCGTCGCGGCCAACGTTGCCTACACCATTGTGCCCGGCTACACGATCACGGCTGAAGTCGATTACCTCAATGCAGGAAAATTCGACGACTTCGACTTCAACAACTGGACCAAGGCCGACAAGAAGAGCAGCGTCGGCGGCATCGTTCGCTTCCAGCGCAATTTCTAACGGACCGACGGACCTCACCAGCCCCGCCCGCAGCACATCGCTGCGGGCGGCTTTTTATGCATTGTTGTGAGAGTTATCCAGGAGCCAAGCCCATACCTTGATTTCGCCACCCGATCGGTGAAAAGCTCCTGAAATGGAATGGCGCGACGAGGGAATCATTCTCGGCACCCGCAAGCATGGCGAAACCAGCGCCATCCTCGAGGTGATGACGCGCGCGCATGGCCGTCATCTTGGCCTTGTTCGCGGCGGCCGCTCGCGCAAGCAGCAGCCCGTGCTCCAGCCCGGCAATCGCGTCGACCTGTTGTGGCGTGCGCGCCTTGATGAACATCTCGGCACGTTCCAGGCCGAACCGATCGAGATGAACGCGGCCCGGTTGATGGACAGCGCCGTCGCCGTCTACGGCTTGCAGACCATGGCCGCGCATCTGCGCCTGCTGCCAGAGCGCGACGCACATGAAGGTCTTTACGAAACGCTTGCCGTAATGATCGTCCATCTCGACGACGCCGACGTTGCCGGAGAACTGGTGGCGCGCTTCGAGCTTCTGGTGCTGGACGAACTCGGCTTCGGCCTCGATCTCAGCCAATGCGCCGCCACCGGCACGCGACAGGACCTGGCCTATGTTTCGCCGAAGTCGGGACGCGCGGTATCGCGCGAAGCCGGTTTGCCATGGCGCGACAAGATGCTGGCGCTGCCGGCCTTCCTGCAGCGCGGCTCCGGCCTGCGCGCCGATGCGGCTGATGTCGACGACGCCTTCCGCCTGACCGGCTTCTTTTTCACCCGTCACGTCTATGAGCCGCGCGGCATCGAGCCGCCGGACGCTCGTACCGGCTTCCTCGCCGCCTTGCGCAAACATCACGCGCGCGGCAAGGCCATAGCTGGCGAGGACGCAGCCAGAGAAATCATCACATGAGCGAGGTCGAACTTTATCCTGGCCGGGTCTCACCGCTCGGCCTCGGCACCATTCCGCACGCCGACATCCTGAAATACACTGGTTTGGAATTGCTGCAGCGCATCGTCGACGGCAAGTATCCGGCGCCGCCGATTTCCTTTCAGCTGAATTTCACTCTCACCGAAGTCTCGGAAGGGCGCGCTGTCTTTCGTGGCATGCCGAGCGAGCGCCATCTCAATCCGCTGGGCAGCGTGCATGGCGGCTGGGCGGCGACGCTGCTCGATTCGGCACTGGCCTGTGCCGTGCAGACGCTGCTCGACAAGGGCGAGGCCTATACGACGGCGGAGTTCAAGGTGAATTTGACGCGGCCCATCACGCCGAAGACCGGCGAGGTGGTCTGCGAGGGCAGGGTTATTCACAAGGGCCGCACGTTGGCGGTGTCGGAAGCGACGCTGAAGGATGCTGGCGGCAAGCTGCTGGCTTTCGGCACCGAAACATGCTCGATCTTTCCGGCCGCCAATCTGGCGGCGCGCTGAGTTTTGTGGCCGTTTGGCCGCCGCATTTGAATGTCAGTACGACGAATGTCAGTGAAAACTGGCCTGGTTTGGGGGAACCGCCATGTTTGAAAGCCTGATCGGCCTTGTCGCCATCATCGCCTTGTTCGTCATCATTTCGCGCCAGCAGAGCCGCATCGGCCTTGTCGAGCGCGAGCTGGGCGCGCTGCGCAGCCTGGTGCTTTCCGGCGCCGTGCCGCCCGTGGCCAAGTCGTCCGCACAGGATGCGCCGGTCGACGCGCCCGCCGATGTGGCTCCGCCCGTTGCGGCAGCAGCCGACATTCCCTCGCCAGCGATAAGCGAGCCGGTCGCCGCACAGGCGCCGGATCCAGAGGCGCAAGCCCCGATCGGTGAGGTCGTGTCCGGGCCATGGGCGCCAGGCGAGTCGGCACCGAAGGCAGCGGAATCTGCAGCGCCGGCTGCCGCGGCGAAAGCCGCCCGCCGGTCCGATGTCGAAACCGCGCTCGGCACCCGCTGGGCGGTCTGGGTTGGCGGCATCGCACTGGCGCTGGGCGGCCTGTTCCTGATCCGCTACACCATCGAGGCCGGCATTTTCGGCCCCGGCGTGCGGCTGACCATGGCCGGAGTGCTCGGCCTGGTGCTGGTGGCCGGCGGCGAGTTCATCCGCCGCACCGGCTTCAAGGTGCCGGTGCAAGGGGCCGCCGGCGCTTATATCCCAGCGATCCTGACTGCTGCCGGTGCCTTCATCCTGTTCGGCACCGTCTATGCCGCGCATGGCATTTACGGCTTCATTGCCCCGGCACTCGCCTTCACTTTGCTCGGCATCATCGGCGTGGCGACGATCGCAGCAGCCCTTGTCCATGGCCAGGCGCTGGCCGGCATCGGCCTCGTCGGCGCCATGGTGACGCCGGTGCTGGTCGCCTCGCAGGCACCCAATCCTTGGGCGTTGTTCGGCTATCTCGCGATCGTGCTCGCCGCGACCGGCGTCATCGCCCGCATGCGAGACTGGAAATTACTGATGGCGGCCGCCTTTTTCGGCACCGGTGTCTGGACCATCCTCTACATGACCGATGCGCCGGGGGCGAACCTCTCGGCCATCCTGTTCGTCGACGCCGTCACGCTGGCCGTGCTCGCCCTTGTCTGGCTCGCTCGCCGTGGCGACGAAACCGCGCCAGCCAGGGCTTTCGACTGGCCGTCCATCGTGCCTGGCCTGTTCGTTGCATTCTCGGCGCTGGGCCTGTCGGTCGACCCGGCCTTTGCCGCCGCCGGCTATGCCTTGCCGGGCGCCGTGGTGATTGCCGCGATGGTGGCCGTCGCGCTTTATCGCCCGCTGGCGCTGCCGCTCGTCTACGCGGCCGGACTGGTCACGGTGCTGATCTATCTCGGTATCATCCCGCCAACCTCGATCGCTTCCGATTTTCCGGGCGGTGCCCTGGGCGTCGACGGACTGCCGGTGGCCACGTCCAACGCGCTGACCTTGCGCATCGGCATCGTACTCGGCCTGGTCTTCATCGGCGCCGGCTTTTGGGCGGCGCGCAGGTTTGCCGCCGGGATGCAAATCCGCGCGGCCTCATGGGCAGCGTGGGGCGTCGTCGTCCCGCTGGTCATCCTGCTGGCACTCTGGTTCACCTTCGGCAATCTCGACCGTGACCTTGTCTACGCTGCCGCAGCGGCACTGCAGGTCGTCATTTTCGCCGCCGGCGGCGAGTGGATCGCGCGGGCCGAGGAACCGCCGCTCAAGGGCGGTGTCGCGGTGTCGCTTGCCCTGGGCGGCGCGGCCATCGCCGGGCTCCTGCTCATGCATATGGCTTTCGATTCCGGCTGGACCACCATCCTGCTCGGTGCGGCGGCCATCGTGCCGGCGCTGGCCACGCGCTGGCGCGTCTATCCGGTGCTCGGCTGGATTTCGGTCGGCGCGGTGACCGCGGTGCTTGGCCGCGTCGCCTTCGACCCGACCATTGTCGGCGCCGGGTTCCTGTCGACGACGCCGGTGTTCAACTGGCTGCTGCCGGGCTACGGCGTGCCGGCACTGGCCTTCGGCTTTGCCGCCTGGCAGCTCGCCCGCACCCCCGCACTGCCAGTAGCTGGCAATGGCCGGCCGCGCCTTGCCATGGAAGCGGCTGCGGCGCTGTTTGCGCTGCTCACGCTCGCCATGCTGGTGCGCCACGCCATGCACGGCGGCGTCATCGACACGGCTGCCATGACGCTCGCCGAACAATCGATCTATACTCTGATCGCCATCGGCGCCGGCGCCATCCTGGTCGCCATCGACATGCGCTCGCCAAGCTCGGTGCTGCGCTATGGTTCGATGGCCGCCGGCGTGGCCTCGGTCGCCTTCATCGTTGTCAGGCATTTCGTGGTGCTGAATCCTTTGCTTACCGACGAATCGACCGGCCAGATCCCGGTGTTCAACCTGTTGTTCCTCGCCTATCTCCTGCCGGCGGTCGCCGCCGGCGGGCTGGCGCTCTACGCCAGGGACAAGCGGCCGAAATGGTATGCGCAGATGCTGGCCGTGGTGGCTGCCGTGCTTGCCTTCGCCTATGCCACGCTGTCGGTGAGGCGCCTGTTCAAGGGCGAGTTCATCGGCCTGTGGAGCGGGCTTGGCCAGTTGGAAACCTACACCTACTCGGCACTCTGGCTGGTCATCGGCGTGGCGTTGCTCACCGCCGGCGTCTGGCTGAAATCCCAGGTGCTGCGCATTGCCTCCGCCGCGCTGATCGCGATCGCCGTACTGAAAGTCTTCATCTTCGACATGTCGGAGTTGGAAGGCGTGCTGAGGGCGCTGTCGTTCATCGGCCTTGGCGCCGTGCTGATCGGCATCGGCCTGTTCTACCAGCGGCTTTTGACACGGGCGGCGAGGGCGAAAATACCCGTCGGCGAGCAATGACGGCAGGAGTTCGATCCGGCCGGGAATAAATCGGCATCAGCCAGCGTTATCTCATTGCTTGGGTGACCGGGGCGGCGGACCGCTTCGCGCTGGCCGCTTGCGCCGCGCCCGGAAGGCGCGTTCAATTGGGATCAACAGGGCGACCTCGAAAACCAGCGGTCATGGACGAAAAGAAGGCAGCAATCCTTGGCGAAATACCGCGCCTGCGCCGCTACGCACGCTCGCTTTTGCGCGACCGCGACGCTGCCGACGATCTCGTCCAGGATTGCCTTGAGCGGGCACTTGTGCGGCTCGACAACTGGCAGACGGGAGAAAGCCCCAGGAGGTGGCTGTTTACGATCATGCATCATTTGTTCATCGACCAGATGCGCAAGGTGAACCGCCGCGGCGAGGCGGCAATGCTGCCGCTGGAGGCGGGCGAGGCTGTTGCCCAGCCGGCCGAGCAGGTGGAGAGCATCGCCTCGCGCGAGATCATCGACGCATTGCAGGCGATCAGCCCCGACCGCCGCGCAGCCCTTGTCATGGTTGCCATCGAAGGTTTTTCCTATGCCGAAGCCGCCAACATTCTGGGCGTGCCTGCGGGCACGCTGATGTCGCGCATTGCGCGCGGGCGTGAGGAATTGCGCGGATTGCTGGACGACACGGCGCGCCGCCGCGCGATAAGGATCGTCGAGAAATGATCCGCCGCGACTTTTCCGAACGTGACATCCACATGGCGCTTGATGGCGAGCTGCCCAGCGATGAGCGCTCGGCCTACGATGCCTGGCTCGACGCCAATCCCGAGATGAAGGCCAAGAGCGCACGTTTCACCGCCGACCGGGCGGCGCTGCGCGCCGCCGTCGCCGACGTGCTGGACGAAGCCGTGCCTGCGCGGTTGCGCAAGGTCGTGCTTGGCGAGGTGCCGGTCAAGGCAGTTGTGCCACGCTCACGCTGGTGGTTTGCCGCTGCTGCCGCCGTGCTTCTGGCCGTAGGCGGACTTGGTGGCTATTTTGCCGGCATCGACGGCATCGCCCTGGAGGATCCGGCGGAAGATCGGCTGGCTGAGCAGGCAATCGCGGCCCATGTCATCTATGCCGCCGAAAAGCGGCATGCCGTCGAGGTGCCGGCCAGCGACAAGGACCATCTGCAGACCTGGCTGTCCAACCGGGTAGGGCTGAAGCTGGTGGCGCCGGACCTGACCGCCGACGGATTCCAGCTGGTGGGCGGCCGGCTGTTGCCGGCAGGCGAGAGCAAGGCCGCCATGCTGCTTTACGAGGACGGGAATGGGCAGCGTATATCGCTGTTCGTCACCACGGAATCGACGGAGAATGCCAAGGGCACCTACGCCGCCACGCAAGACGGACCCGAGGCCGTCTACTGGCTGGACAAGGGCTATGGCTGCGCCGTGGTCGGCTCCTTGCCGCGCGAGCGGCTGGCAGAGGTCGCCAGGAGCGCCTACACGCAACTTGTGAACGGGCTGGCAAGCTGAACGGCATCGCTTTTACCGGTGCCGTCGATCCGCGAATGCCGATCCGGCCGAAGGACCTTTTGCGCCCGTCGGGCCGGCGTCGGATTTGTCACAATTCGGCCCTAATCGAGGTGCGATAGCGCTTGATGAATGCCGTCGCATCGCCCCGAAAATCGGAAACGGTTTTTGGAAACACGAGGCGAAGATTCAAGGTGGTGGAGCGGACTTTGTGCGCCCAGGTGGACGCCGGTTTTCCCAACGCCCTGGTTGGCGTCAAGGACGTGTTCGAGTAGGGCCATTTCCACCATCAATCGAGGTTTTCTGAAGCCGCATGCCTGCCGAGATCCGCACGGCCCGCGCGTCTGACGTCGATGATCTCGCCGCCATTGAGAAAGCTGTTTTCTCAAGCGACCGTATTTCCCGCCGCTCCTTCCGACTGTTCATCGAGCGTGAAACCGCCGAGACGCTGGTCGCCGAAGTCGACGGCCGCGTGGCCGGCTATGCGATCGTGCTGTTTCGCAAGGGCAGCGGCGTGGCGCGCCTCTACTCGATTGCGACCAGTCCGTTTTTCGGCGGGCTGGGTGTCGGCCGCATGCTGCTCGGATCCGCCGAAGATGCCGCCTTCGAGCACGACCGCATGATGCTGCGTCTCGAGGTTCGCGAGGACAACAGCCGCGCGATCCGCATCTACGAACGGGCCGGTTATCGCAAGATCGGCCGCGAGCCCGGCTACTATGAGGATGGCGAAACGGCACTTCGCTACGAAAAGACCTTGCGTGGCGACATTCCGATCGCCACCAAGGTGCCGTTCTACCCGCAGACCTGCGAATTCACCTGCGGCCCGTGCTGCCTGATGATGGCGATGGCCAATTTCGATCGCGGCTTCGTGCCGGATCCGGTCATGGAAATCCGCCTGTGGCGTGAAGCGACGACCGTCTTCATGATGTCGGGTCCCGGTGGGTGCGAGCCATTCGGCCTCGCTGTCTCGGGCTACGAAAGCGGGCTCGCGGTGGAGATCTACGTTTCCTTCTATGGCGCGCTGTTCCTGCAATCGGTGCGTAGTGAGGACAAGCGCAGAGTGATGGAACTGGCCCAGGTCGACTTTCGCCGACGCGCGGAACTTTACGGCATCCCGGTGAATTACCGTGCATTCACAATCGACGATATCCGCGCTGCGATCGCTGGGGGAAAGCTGGTGCTGGTGCTGATCAGCGGATTCCTGATGTTCGGCAAGAAGGTGCCGCACTGGGTGCTGGCGATCGGCGATGACGGCGACCATATCCTGATCCACGACCCTTGGGTCGAGGATGAAAGGCAGGAGACCATCCTTGATGCAGCCAACATTCCCGTGCCTTACGGCATCTTCATGAACATGGCGCAGTTCGGTCGCGATGGATTGCGTGCCGCCATCACTCTGGGAAAGCGTGACAGATAATGACCTGGGTCATCCTTACCGGCAGGCAGAGCGATCTCGATCAGGTGGCGACACCGCACAAGATCATCACCAATCGCGACTATCTCGCGCATCCGTCATTGTTTCGCGGCCAGCGGCCGAAGGTCATCAACCTGTCGAACAATTACGCCTACCAGAGCCGCGGCTACTATGCGTCGCTGCTGGCAAGCTCGCGCGGCCACAAGGTGATCCCGACGGTCGAGACGATGATAGACCTGTCGGAGCGCAAGCTCTATGAGCACGCGCTGCCGGAACTGGAGCTGGCGCTCAACAAATGCCGCAAGGATCTCGGCGGCGCCTTTCCGCAAAAGGTCTGCATCTTCTTCGGCATCGGGCCGTCGAAAATCTGGGACCGTTTCGCCAAGCTGTTGTTTGACTGGTTCCGCGCACCGGCGCTCGAAGTCCACATCAAGGACAGCGCCGAATGGGCCTCGATCCGCAAGATCGGTTTCCATCCGCTGGCGCGCATGACCGAGGACGAGGAAAAAAGCTTCATCCAGTGCCTGGAGACCTACACCAACCGCGAGTGGCGCGACACCAAGGGCCGCACGCCGGCGCGCTACACCTTCGCCACGCTGGTCGACCCGCATGAGGAATTGCCACCCTCGGAGATCTCGTCGCTGCGCTATTGGGCCAAGATCGCCGAGAAGATGGGCGTCGAAATCGAGCCGATCACCAAGCGGGACCTGGCCAAGCTCGCCAATTACGATGCGCTGTTCATCCGCGAGACCACTTCGATTTCCAACCACACTTATCGTTTCGCCCGCCGCGCCCAGCAGGAAGGCATGCCGGTGATCGACGATCCGCTGTCGATGATCCGCTGCACCAACAAGGTCTATCTCAACGAGCTTATGGCCTACAACAAGGTGCCGGTGCCGCCGACGGTGATGATCGCCGGCACCTCGGATCTCGAACTGGCGGCGCAGACACTGGGCTTTCCGCTGGTGCTGAAGATCCCGGATTCGTCATTCTCGCGCGGCGTCAAGAAATGCGCCAACTTCGAGGAACTGAAGACGCTCGCCACCGAATGGCTGGAAGATTCCGACCTCCTGATCGCGCAGAAATTCATTCCGACCGAATATGACTGGCGTGTCGGCGTGCTCGGCGGCCAGCCGCTGTTTGCCGTGCACTATCTGATGGCCAAGAAGCACTGGCAGATCGTCAACCACAAGGCCAACGGCAAGCCCGACCAGGGCGGTATCAAGACCTTCACGCTGAAGGAAACGCCGGCGCATGTCGTCGAGACGGCAGTGAAGGCGGCGCGCTGCATCGGTGATGGGCTCTATGGCGTCGACCTCAAGGAAACCAAGGACGGCGTCTTCGTCATCGAGGTCAATGACAATCCCAACCTCGACCATGGCTGGGAGGATTCCGGCGAGAAGGACGAGGTCTGGGTGCGGCTGACGCAGTGGTTCCTGGAGCGGCTGGACCGGCCGGGGCGGTAATTTGATCGGGGGAAAAGATGCTGTTCATCGTGATCGAGGATTTCACCGGCTGCGATCGCAAGGAGATCTACCGTCGCTTTCGCGACCGGGGTCGCCTGAAGCCGGACGAGCTTCTCGTGCACCACAGCTGGATCGCGGCGGACATGAGCCGCTGCTTCCTGCTGGTGGAGGCCGATGACGTCACGCTGCTGCAGCGTTGGGTCATCGAATGGGCGGATCTGGTGGAATTCGAGATCATCCCAGTGGCGACAAACAAGGACATGGCAGAGGCATTGAGCGGGCACCTCTGATCATTGCAGCGTGTTACGTCAACGCAGTGCCGGCGAGCCGACTGCGCGCCTGCACTCGTCGATCAGCCACTGGCGAAACGCGCCCACGACATCGCGCCTGGCGCTGCGCTCAGGGATCGTCAGGCAATACGGCTGGCGCAGCTCCAGTGCCTGGGCGAGGGGCCTGACAAGCCGGCCATCTTCCAGCGCCTCGGCACAGTAGATCCCTTGCGCCAGCGCCACGCCCAATCCCGAAATGGCAAGGTCGAGTGCGGCGCGCGATGAGTTGGCCGAGAGGCCGCGCTGCGCTGCCCGGCCGGGTTCGATGCCGGCCGCCTCGAACCAGTTGTGCCAGGACGGAAAGGACGCACCGGTCGGTCCCCAGCCAGTGTGGATGAGCGGCAGGTTGGCGAGCCCTTCGGGTTTGATCGTGCCGGCCAGCCCGGGCACACACACGGGATAGACCGCGTCCTGGACGATATCCTCGGTCGGGTGCTCGCGATAATGCGGCCCATAGGAGAGCCTGATGTCGATCAACTCACGGTCGAACGGCACCGGGTCGTCGTCGCCTCTGAGCGATATGTCGACGGCGCCATGGCTTGCGACAAAACCCGCCAGACGCTGCGAAAGCCAACCCATGGCCATGGATGGCGGCACCGACACCACAAGGCGCGGGCGGAACGCATCGCCGCCCAGCTGGCGCGCGACGCTGCCGATCTCCTGGAAGGCCATGGTCAGCCTGGGCAGCATCTCGACGCCGGCCTCGGTGAGGACGACGCGCCGGTTGACGCGGTGGAACAGCTTGCGGCCCATCTGTTCCTCGACGGCGCGGATGAGCTGGCTGACGGCGGCGGCCGACACCGAAAGCTCTTCCGCCGCTGCGGCAAAGCTGCCTGCACGCGCCGCTGCTTCGAAGGCCTGAAGTCCTTTGAGAGATGGAAGTGTGACCATGATTATCGGATAGATAAGTTCAGCTTATCAAAATTGCAGAAATCATCGTTTTTGGAAAGTTTTTTCATGGCTACAGTGGATTTCATCAAATCCCAGCCTGGATCGAAGCCCGTGGATCATCGTGACGTAATTTCATCGTTGACGCAGGAACAGCGCAACCGCCTGACCGCCAAATCGGACGTCGCGGGCCTCGTTCAGCTTGCTGCCCATTGGGGTGCGATCGTGATCTTCGGATCGCTGATCGCCGCCAAGGTGCCGTACTGGCCGCTGCTGATGCTGCCGCAAGGTATCCTCATCGTGTTCCTGTTCACGCTGCTGCACGAGACGGTTCATCGTACGGCTTTCGAAACGCAATGGCTGAACGATGCCGTGGCACGGGTGTGCAGCCTGGCGATCGCACTGCCGGCGGACTGGTTTCGCTACTTCCACTTCGCCCACCATCGATACACGCAGGACCCGCAGAACGACCCTGAACTGGCCTTCCCCAAACCGGAGACATGGCGGCAATATCTGGTCCATGTCTCTGGCATCCCGTTGTGGTGGGGGCACCTCAAGACGCTTTATGCCAATGCGATGGACCGCGGCCGGGAAAGCTACGTTCCGCTAAAAGGCCACGACAAGGTGCGCATCGAGGCGCGCGCCATGATTGCCTTTTATGCCGTGGTCATTCTGCTGGCCGTTTATTTCCGGCTCACCGTGCTTCTCTATGTCTGGATACTGCCGGCCTTGCTCGGCCAGCCGTTTCTGCGCCTCTATCTCTTGGCCGAGCACGGCCGTTGTCCGTTCGTCGCCAACATGCTGGAGAACACCAGGACCACGCTCACCAATTGGCTGGTCCGCAAGCTGGCGTGGAACATGCCGTTCCATGCCGAGCATCACGCCTATCCCGGCGTGCCGTTTCATCAACTGCCGC
Organism: Mesorhizobium sp. M7A.F.Ca.US.008.03.1.1; assembly: GCF_003997495.1. Taxonomy (GTDB): domain Bacteria; phylum Pseudomonadota; class Alphaproteobacteria; order Rhizobiales; family Rhizobiaceae; genus Mesorhizobium. Next base: position 351,401 of record NZ_RZRU01000004.1, read on the forward strand.
AGTTTCATGCGCTGATCGAGCGGCATTTGAAGGTGGTCGAGCCGGGCTATGTCAGCTTCCACGAAAAGTACATCGAGACGCTGCATTGACGATGGCCGGCCTCAGCCAGTCTGGCTGTGCGGCACTCGGGATTTCAACAGACGCTGAATATCGGCCGCATTTGACGGCACGCCGATCAGATAGCCCTGCGCCTCGGTACAGCCATTGCCGCGCAGGATGTCGAGCTGCGCCTCGGTCTCGACACCCTCGGCGGTGACAGTGATGCCAAGCTCGGCACCCAGTCCGATGACGGTGCGCACGATCGCCGCGGTGTCGCGATTGCCCAGGTCGTGGATGAACGAACGGTCGACCTTGATCTTGTCGACAGGAAAACGCCTGAGGTAGCCGAGCGACGAATAGCCGGTGCCGAAATCGTCCAGCGCGATGCGGATGCCGAGTTCGCGCAACTGCCGCAGCGTCCTTAGCACCGCCTCGCTTTCATCCATCAGCACGGTTTCGGTGATCTCCAGTTCCAATCGACCGGCTGGCACGCCGGAGAAAGCCAGCGCCGAGATGACGCTGCGGGCGAAGCTGCCGCTTTTAAGTTGCACGGCCGAGACATTGACCGCGACGCGCAGGCCGGCGGGCCAGCGTGCCGCCGCCGCGCAGGCTTTCCTCAGGGCCCATTCGCCAAGCGGCACGATCAATCCGGTTTCTTCGGCGACCGGAATGAAGCTGTCCGGCGCCACCATGCCGCGTTCTGGGGAATGCCAGCGCATCAAGGCTTCCGCGCCGACGATCTCGCCGGAGGCGATGTTCATGATGGGTTGGAAATCGAGGTCGAACTCCTGGCGCGGCAGCGCGGTCTCAAGGTCGACCTCCAGCGCACGCCGTGCCTGTACCATTGCGTCCATTCCGGGTTCGAAGAAGCGATACAGATTGCGCCCTTCGCTCTTCGCCCGGTAAAGCGCTGTATCGGCGTTCCTCAGCAGCGTGTCGGCATCTCCGCCGTCGTCGGGGGAAACCGCGATGCCCAGGCTGATGCCGATATGCATCTCGCGGCTCTTGTCGCGGAACGGTTTTCCGATTGTCTCGACGATACGCTTCGCGAGTTTTTCAGCATTGGCAATGCCCTTGAAATTGAACTGGATGATGACGAATTCATCGCCGCCGAAGCGGGCAACGACGTCGTTTTCATTATGTAGGCAGCGCTGCAGCCGCTCGGCCACGCTCTTCAGCAGCCAGTCGCCGGCCGGATGTCCCCAAGTGTCGTTGACCGCCTTGAAGCGATCGAGATCGAGCGAGAAGATCGCCAGCGGCGTGGCCGCCGTGTCCTCCAGCGCAAGGTCGAGCCGCTCGCGAAACATCGAGCGGTTGGGCAGTCCCGTCAGCATATCGTGATGCGCAAGATGGGTCATGCGCTCTTCGGTGCGGCGGCGCTCCGTAACATCGTCAAAGGTCGCCACCCAACCGCCGCCGCTCATCGGCTGGCGGGTGACCAGAACCGTCCTGCCGTCGGTAAGATGCCGATAGGCTGAATGCATTTTTTTCGCCACCAGGCAGGCCTCGGTCTTGGCGACTTCGCTGTCGACATCGATCTTCGTATAGATACCGAGTTCCAGCAATCGTTCGAGCGCGTCGCGGTGCGTGGTTCCAAGCGGGAAGTCCGCCGCGGTGACGTTGTAGAGTTCTAGAAAACGCCCGTTGCGCACGATCATCTTGCCGTCGGCGTCATACATCAGCAGGCCTTGCGACATGTTGGCGAGCGCTGCGTCGAAGCGGCGGTGCTGCTCCTTGAGATCCTGTTGCGCGCGGCGCTGCTCGGTGATGTCTTCATAGATCGAAACCCAGCCGCCCAGAGCCAGAGGGCGGTGCGAGATGCTGACGATGCGGCCATCCGACAGCATCTCCTCGTAGGTCGAGGGTTTCGCCTGGTCGATATAGGGCTTGCGGATGGCGTAGAGTTCGTCGGCGGTTTGCGAGGCGACGCCGATGTCGACGCTGTGGCGCAGAATGTCGAGGAACCGGATGCCGGGACGTATCACCTTGGCGTCGAGGCAAAAGATGTTTAGGTAGTTGCCGTTGCAGATGATCATCCGCTCGTTGGCGTCGAACATGCACAGGCCGTGCGACATGTTCTCGACCGCAGCCGAAAAGCGTTGGTTCTGCTCCCGCAGCTCGTCTTCCATGTGGCGGGAGCGGTCCATGCCTTCGGCCTCCCGTTTCGGGACGGCCGAACCATCCTTGGCATCAGCGACGGGCATGAGCGCGCCTGCGAACCGTGATCGAACGCGCTACTGTGGCCGCCGCCGGTTAATTTAGCGTTTTAGCCGATTGCGGTCGCCGAAACCTGATGCCGCGCCTTCTCGATCGCGGAAAACTGCTTCAGGAACGCATTCTGCGCCCAGGTCACCGATCGCGGCGTGAAATCGAAGCGGTCGGCATTGAAGCCGCGCGGACGGCCGAAGAACTCGGTCGCCTCGGCGGTCGAAAACCCGGCGAGCAGCGTTGCCTCGAAATAAGCGGCGATCTGGTCGGCGCGCTTGATCTCCTTGCGCAGCGCAGCGGCGGGTTCCGGCGGCAGCGAGAAGCGCAGATGGATGGCGCGCTGCAACCGCAATTCACAGTCCTTATAGCTTCCGCCCATCACCGATTTGAACGGCGAGATCATGTCGCCGATGACATATTCGGGGGCGTCGTGCAGCAGGGCCGCCAACCGGGCGTCGGCCGAAGCCTCGGGCACCAGGTCGCAGAACAGCGCTTCGACCAGCAGCGAGTGCTGGGCGACCGAAAAAGCATGTTCGCCGCTGGTCTGGCCGTTCCAGCGGGCAACCCGGGCGAGCCCATGCGCAATGTCTGAAATCTCGATATCGAGCGGCGAGGGATCGAGCAGGTCGAGCCGGCGGCCCGACAGCATGCGCTGCCAGGCGCGAGCCGGCGCGCCGACGCGGTCGGCGGCCATCAGGCTTCCTCCGCGCCGAAGGCTTCCTGCGGGAAGGCGAATTTTGCCCAGACCGGGATGGCGAGTGAAACAGTGGCGTCCCCGGCCATGATCGGCTGGCCGGCGTCGAGCGCCGCCTTGACCCGGTCGATGCGCGCAATGGCCAGACCGGTCGTGTCGACGGTCGAGCCGAGCGTGCCAACCGGCCTGCCTGCGACGGTCAGCTCGGTGCCGGGCGCGGGTAGGGGCCTGTCGGCCGATGCGATCAGCACGCGCCGCCTGGCCGTGCCGCGATGCTGCATGCGCGAGACGACCTCCTGGCCGACATAGCAGCCCTTCTTGAAGCCGACGCCGCCGGTTTCGTCCAGCAGCACGTCATGGGGAAAGGCGTCTCCGAGTTGGTAGTCGCTGCCGCTTTCGGCAATGCCGCTGGCAATGCGGAAGGCTTGCCACGCGGCAAGATCGCTGCGCTCAGCTGTTTCGCCGTAGGAACGCTCAACGGCGTCGTTGCGAAAGCGCGTGTCGGCCACCGTTGAATCGGATTGTGAGGATGCTGATTCATGTCCCCATGCGACGGTGACAAACGCCTGATCGGATTTGGCAATCTCGACCTTGGCGCGCAGTTTGTAGAGCGTCAGCCGGCGTACGAAATCCTCCGATATGTCGGCCCGGCATTCGAGCCGGGATGCAGTCTCGCCGTCGCGCGAGATCAGGAAATCGAACAGGATCTTGCCTTGCGGCGTCAGCAGCGCGCCGGGCTTGGCTTCGCCGGGAGCCAGGACGTCGAGATCGGTGGTCAGGATGTTCTGCAAAAAATGCTCGGCATCCGGACCTGATACGGAAATGAGGGCGCGGTCTTTGAGCTGGGCAAAGGGCATGGGCGGAAAAGCAACCTGATCTTGCAAAACGGTCGGCCTTTACGTAAGCCGCTGGCACTCCCCCCGCAAGAGAGCATGGCCATGATCTACGACCTCATCCTGACAGGCGGCACAGTGGTCAACCATGACGGCGAAGGGGCTCGCGACATCGGGGTGAAGGACGGGCGCATCGCTGCCATCGGCGATCTCCGCCAGGCCTCGGCCGGCGAGACGATCGACTGCCGCGGCCTGCATATCCTGCCGGGTGTCATCGACAGCCAGGTGCACTTTCGCGAGCCGGGACTGGAACACAAGGAAGACCTTGAAACGGGTTCGCGCGCGGCCGTTCTTGGCGGCGTCACCGCTGTGTTCGAGATGCCCAACACCAATCCGCTGACCACCAGCGAAGCAGCGCTTGCCGACAAGGTCCGGCGCGGCACGGGGCGCATGCATTGCGATTTTGCCTTCTGGATCGGCGGCACGCGCGAAAACGCCGGGGATGTCGGAGACCTCGAGCGGCTGCCAGGTGCGGCCGGGATCAAGGTTTTCATGGGCTCGTCCACTGGCGACCTGTTGGTCGAGGATGACGAGGGCGTCGCGTCGATCCTCCGAAACACGCGCCGGCGCGCCGCCTTTCATTCGGAAGACGAATTCCGGCTGCGCGAGCGCCTTGGCGAGCGCATCGAGGGCGATCCGTCATCGCACCCGGTCTGGCGCGACGAAATCGCCGCCTTGCGCTGTACCGAACGGCTGGTACGCATCGCGCGAAACGCCCGTGCCCGCATCCATGTCCTCCACATCTCGACGGCCGAGGAGATCTTGTTCCTCGAACAGCACAAGGATGTCGCAACCTGCGAGGCAACGCCGCATCATTTGACGCTGAACGCCGACGACTATGCACGGCTTGGCACGCTGATCCAGATGAACCCGCCGGTGCGTGCCGCGCGCCATCGCGACGGCGTCTGGCATGGCATTGCGCAAGGCATCGTCGATGTGCTCGGCTCCGACCACGCGCCGCACACGCTGGCCGAGAAGGCAAAGCCCTATCCGGCCTCACCGTCGGGAATGACCGGCGTTCAGACTCTGGTGCCGCTCATGCTCGACCACGTCAATGCCGGCCGGCTGACCTTGCAGCGCTTTGTCGACCTCTCGAGCCACGGCCCGCAACGCATCTTCGGCATGGCGAGAAAGGGCCGCATCGCTGCCGGCTACGACGCCGACTTCACCATCGTCGATATGAAGCGGCGCCAGACCATCACCAATGCGCAGGCCGGTTCGAAAGCCGGCTGGACGCCTTATGACGGGAGAGAAGTGATCGGCTGGCCGGTCGGCACCGTCATTCGCGGCCGCCGCGTGATGTGGGAAGGCGAGATCGCCACGCCAAGCCAGGGTAGGGCGGTGGAGTTTTCTGAGGCTTTGCCCCGCTAGGCTCCCCACCCCCCGTAGGGTGGGAAGAGCCGCACTCAATCCCCCGCGACGAAGAACGACCACTGTCCGCTAGGGGTGATACCGACGCGATAGAAAATATAGGCGCCGAACTGCTTCATGTCGTCGAAATCGCCAGCGGTGACGATCTTGAACAGTTCGACCCGCTGCTTGGCGTCCAGCTTGTCCAGCGGCAGGGCGAAGAAATACGGCCACACATAGAGCTCTTGTGGCGTGCCGGCATCGAGGTGGACGTAGCCGGCATCGAGCACCTCCTCCAGGATGGCCAGGATCTCCTGGCCGTCCGGGTCGCCGGAGAGCCCCTTGAGGAAGGCGATGGCGTCGCCGTCTATGTCGGTCAGCGATATCTGCGTGGCGCTGTCGCCCTTGCCGATCAAGGGCCGCAGCTTTTCGATGTCGCCGCCCTTGCAGGCTTCGACGATCAGGTCGTGCATGCGCAGTACCGGCTCCGGCAGCTTGGCGAGATCGTAGACAACCTCGGGCACCGGCGTGTCCGGATCGACGCGCGGTCTGGTCACGCCGCCATCCGCCGGGCTGTCCGGCTCGGCTTCATTGGGAGCAGCCGGTTCAGTGGTCGGCGGCGGCGTTCCGACCGGGTTGGGCATTGGCACGGTGCTTCCCGGAGGCGACATGTCATCGTCCGCCGGCGGCGTGACTGTTGGCGGGAGCTCTTCGCGCTTGATCTCGCTCAGCGCGTAGGCGGGGCCGCTCGCGAGACACACAACCAGGGGGATCGCGGCACAGCAAGCGGCGAAGGAGATGCAGAGGACAAAGCCACGCGGCTTGCCTGACATCGAAAAACTCACTGCCCGTTTCTCCCTGCTTCCGGGCATGACGCCCGAGCGGCATTTTGCCGTCAAAGAACCGGACGTCGGTTCAGTGCCGCAGCCGTTCAGGTTCGAAGGCGCCAGCAATCACCTTTTCACGCATACGGTCGAGCAGGGCAAGGGCCGAGGTCTCGCCATTGGCACGCAACATCTCGCCGAAGGCTGTTTCGAGCGCTGCTTCGGCAATGATCTCGGGCTCTATCCCGGCGGAGAGACCTTCCGCCCAGGCCTCGCTGTGGCTTTCCACGGCGGTCAGGCGTTTTTCTTCCCTGACCAGCGCGTCGATGTCGTTGACACCATGTTCCATAAGCGAATGTCCACCCTTTCAAGCTGCGATCCATCGATGTGGACCAGGCCTGATCTGTTCATTTCACACGCAGGGACAATTAAGTATTTGTAAATACGACATTTTTTTGATCGTCTTTTACAAAGCTTGATTGCCTTGTGCGAAGCTGCGTTCAGCTCGAGTCAAACTTAGCCGATTGGGGCGGCCTGCGGGGCGAAAACCTTCAGTTTGAGTTAATTCCGCTTTCGCGCGGTAAGGTTTCGTTAATACTGTTGCAGAAGTGCAACATCAGGATTGCACCAAGATGTCGCCTGGCACAAGCCGATATATCGGCTGTGCCCAGCAATGATCCGGATAGTTGTTGATGAGCGGGTGCCTAGTTGCCGTAACGCGAGGCGATATCGCGCGACAGCGTCTCGCCTTCCTTCATGTAGCGGCTGATGGCTTCGGTCGCCGACGGCGTGCACCGCGTATAGGTGCCGCCGAAGGAGCGGTAGCCGCGATTGAAGCTGGCGATGAAGCGAGCGCGCCGCTCGGCGTCCGGATTTTCCGAATCAAGCAGTTTTGTCATCTCGACACGCCACTGGTCGCCCTTCTCGCCGCACAAATTGCGCAGGAAATGCAGCGACCCCAGAACCTCCGCCAGCCGCATCAGCCCCGGCTCGAACGGTGATTCGGCGCTGAACACCGGCCGTGCCGAGACGGCTGCGCTGACGGCAAGACACATGGCGAGGAGCATGGATGGACGGTTCATAGGCGCTCTTGGCAAAATAGCATAAGCCTTTGTGGCGAAACAATTTGTCGCCCGCAAGGCGATTTTCAGGACCGCGCCCCGGGGGTTCCGCCGGCGCCCAACAAGTCTTCGGCGACCGCGAACACCGCGCCGGCGAGCGGCAGTGCCGCCATCTCGCTGAGCGTATAGAAGGCGGCCGTCTCGGCGTCGTCGTTGGCCACCGCCTCGCCGCCGGCATAGGCGGCGCCGAAGACCGTGAGGCGATAATCGACCGGGTGGCTGTCGTCCTTGCCGTCGATGTGGATTTCCCGCAGCGGGCGATAATTTGTGGCGCGTAAACCGGTTTCTTCCAGAAGTTCGCGCTCTGCCGCTGCCTCCAGCGTCTCGCCGGGTTCGACCTTGCCACCGGGGAAGGCATAGAGCCCTTGCGAGGGTTGCCGGGCTCGCTTGACCAGAAGCACGGTGTCTGCCCGCACGACTGCGACCGATACTGCCGGAAGTGTCTTGCGCGCTTCGTTCATGGGTTTCCGATCAAGCGTGTAGGCAGGTCTGTTGTGGACCACCCAAGCATGGGCAAGCTTTAGCGGTTGCGCAACGTCGGTTGCATCGCCACTTTCAAGCTGAACCATTCGAAGGGCGCCAATCGACCATGTGCGGACGTTTTGCCTTGACCGCGACGCCGGACCAGACTGCCGCCTTGCTAGGCTTGGCCGAACTGGAAGATTTCCCGGCGCGCTACAACATCGCCCCGACGCAGCCGATCCTGATGGCGATCGCCGGCCCTCCGCGGTTGCCGGGCTCGAATCTGCCGGACCGGCAGCCGATGCTGGTGCGCTGGGGACTGATCCCGACTTGGGTGAAGGATACCAGGGAGTTTCCACTGCTGTTCAACGCGCGCTCTGAGGGCGCTGCCGAAAAGGCCTCGTTCAAAGCGGCGATGCGTCATCGCCGCGCTTTGGTGCCGGCGTCCGGCTTTTATGAATGGCGGCAAACCGGTGGCAAGAAGGGGCAGCCCTATTGGATACGCC
>NZ_RZRU01000051.1 GCF_003997495.1 Mesorhizobium sp. M7A.F.Ca.US.008.03.1.1
TTCGCTGAGAGAGGGCGGTCATGGCAGGCTGGTGATGTTCAACGTCACCTGATTCCCGCGAAGGAACGCCACCATGACCAAGACAGAAGGTAAGACCGCCAGCGCTGCCGTCAAAGACATTCTGCTTTCGAACCCTGAGGCTCTGCACGAAGTGATCCGTGCGGTGATGCAGGAGGTGCTCGAGGCGGAGATGGACGAGGCGCTGGGTGCTTCGAAGAGCGAGCGCACACCGGAGCGTCTCGGCTACCGCTCGGGTTATTATGGGCGCACCCTTGTCACCCGGGTCGGCAAGCTTGAACTGCGGGTTCCGCAGGACCGAGCCGGCCGCTTCTCCACCGAGCTGTTCGAACGCTACCAGCGTTCCGAGCGGGCCTTGGTGGCGACACTGGCGGAAATGTATGTGCAGGGCGTGTCGACCCGAAAGGTCAAGGCGATCACCGAAGAGCTGTGCGGTCATGCCTTCTCGGCCTCATCGATCTCGGCCATCAACAAGCGCCTGGACGAAAGCCTGAAGGCATTTGCCGAACGCCCGCTTCAGGAGCCTTTTGCCTACCTCATCCTCGATGCCCGCTACGAGAAGGTGCGCGAAGCCGGCATCGTCATGAGCCAGGCGGTGCTGATCGCGGTTGGCATCGACTGGGACGGCCGGCGTCAGATCCTGGCTGTGGAGATGGCCAATCGCGGAAGCCGCTCGGCCTGGAGGGACTTCCTCGTCGGCTTGAAGGCGCGCGGCCTCAGGGGCGTCGAGCTGGTCGTGTCCGACGACCATGCCGGCCTGGTCGCGGCGATCGGCGAAGTCATCCCGGAAGCGGCATGGCAGCGCTGCTACGTCCACTTCCTCAGGAACGCGCTCGATCACCTGCCGAGGAAGCACGGCGACGACTGCCTGCAGGAACTGCGCTGGCTCTATGATCGGCGCGATCTTGCCGAGGCCAAGGCCGATCTCGCCGCGTGGCTTGCCAAATGGTCGGGCCGCTACCCACGGCTGACGACGTGGGCGGAGGAGACCATCGAGAGCACGATGACCTTCTTTCGCCTGCCGCGCCAGCACCACAAGCACCTGAAGTCCACCAACATGCTCGAACGGCTCAATGAGGAAATCCGCCGGCGCACCTATGTCGTGCGCATATTCCCCAATGCCGAAAGCTGCCTGCGCCTCGTCAGGGCGTTGGCCGTCGAGACCAACGAAAACTGGATGGAGGCCAACCGATACATCAACATGGACGACCTGCGCGAGCACAAGAAGCTCGCTCTACGCCAAGCCGCATGACCAGCACCATGGCCGCC
>NZ_RZRU01000052.1 GCF_003997495.1 Mesorhizobium sp. M7A.F.Ca.US.008.03.1.1
GGCAGGGGAATCGCAGATAAGTTGATTGTGTATTGCCAAGCAGCAGAAGAAGGATTCTTGAGAGGCTTTCTCGAAGCAGAGGAGGCTGTGATGCCGTTGGTTTTGTCGATCCTGCGAGAAGTTCGCGATCCGCGAGATATCAATGCACGGCATAATCTTGCGGAGCTTCTGTTCCTGGCGTTGGCGGCGACGCTGTGCGGGGCCAAAAGCTGTGTGGACATTGCCGAATTCGTGGAGGGCCGGGAAGACGAACTGAAAGAGATCGTCGAGCTGAAGCATGGGTGCCCGAGCCACGACACCTTCAGCCGCGTATTTCGGCTTCTTGATCCGCAGGAGTTGTCGGCAGCGTTGAGCGCCTTCATGTCGGCGTTGCGGCGCGAGCTTGGACTTGGCTTGCCCCGTGGCGTGGTGGCGATCGACGGCAAGGCGCTGCGGCGCGGCTATGAGAAGGGACGTGCCTTCATGCCGCCGCTGATGGTCAGTGTCTGGGATGCCGAGACTAGGTTGACGATTGCGGCAATGCGGGCGCCGGGCTCCGATGAGGTCGGGGCGACGCTGGCGCTGCTGAAGGGCCTGGATATCAAGGGCTGCACGGTAACGGCCGACGCCTTGCATTGCCGCCCCGACACGGCCAAGGCGCTGATGGCGAAGAAGGCGCACTATGCCCTTGGGCTGAAGGCCAACCGTGGCCGTCTGTTTGCGGCGGCTGAGAGAAGCTTCGCGCTGGCGGGTGAGATCGCCTGCTTCGAAACGCGCGACACGGCTCACGGCCGCACGGAAATCCGTCGGGCCAGCGTGCTGCCGCTTGCCGCGCTCAAGGACCCACCCGCCTTCCCCGGCCTCAAGGCCATCGGCCGCATCGAGGCCCTGCGCACCACGGCCGATGGCAAGACCGCTGCCTCGATCCGCTATGTCGCGCTCTCCAAGGTGCTGACACCCAGGAAATTGACTGAGACGGTTCGTGCCCACTGGACAATCGAGAACCAGTTGCATTGGTGCCTCGATGTCGTCTTCCGCGAGGATGACGCCCGCACCCGAAAGGACAACGCACCACAAAACCTGGCCGTCATCCGAAGGCTCGCGCAAAACATCTTGGCCGCCCATCCCCTCGACAAACCAATCGCCAGCAAAATGCGCAGGGCAAACTGGAGCAAAGACTTCTTCTATGACCTCTTTACTCATATGCAATAGCCCTGCCC
>NZ_RZRU01000053.1 GCF_003997495.1 Mesorhizobium sp. M7A.F.Ca.US.008.03.1.1
TGTGGAGCTTCAACAGGTTGTCCTCGATCAGGGCGAGGCGACTGATAGGCGTTTTTGACTTTAGGCTGCCATGTGGACGATGCCAATTGTATCTGTGCAGCCAGACAGGCAGTTCGGCGGCACGATGATCGGATGTCGGATAGGCAATGGCGTAGGCCCATTCGCGCAGTGCTGTCTGGATGAAGCGCTCGGCCTTGCCATTGGTCTTGGGCGTATAGGGTCTTGTCGTGACGTGCTTGAGGCCGAGATCGCGGCAGGCCTTGGCGAAGGCCTTTGATCTGTAGCAGGAGCCGTTGTCGGTCATGACGCGGGCTATCGTGACGCCGAGGCTGGCGTAATAGGCGACCGCGGCCTTGAGGAAGGCGATGGCGCACTCCTTTTTCTCGTCGGGCAGGATTTGCGAGAAGGCGATGCGGGACGCGTCGTCGATGCAGACATGGACGAACTCCCAGCCGGCGCCGCGCGACTTGCCCTTTTGCGGATCGCCGGTGATACGATGGCCGACTTGGCTGAAGCGGCCGAGCTTCTTGATGTCGATATGGATCATCTCGCCGGGATGCTCCCGCTCGTAGCGCCGGACCGGTTCGGCCGGCTCGATATCCCTGAGCCGCGACAGCCCGGCACGCTTGAGAACCCGGCTGACGGTGGCGGGCGAGACGCCGACCTCATGGGCGATGTGCTTGCCGGTCAGCCGCTGGCGACGCAAGGCTGCGATGCGCTCGGCCACGGACTGTTCGGTCAGGCTCGGCATGACGGTGGGCCGCGACGAGCGGTCGACCATGCCGGCCCGCCCTTTGGTCTTATAGCGCTCGACCCAGCGCGCCACGATCTTGGCCGACACGCCATAGACGCGCGCCGCATGGGCTTTGGAAAAAGCGCCTTCTATCACCGATAACGCCATCTCCTCTCGACGCAGCGGTGTGAGACGGGCATTCTTGTGGATGTTCATTCGGACCCTCCGATGGATGCTGAAGCGTGGTAACTCCAGTCTCCTCGGTCCGGTCCGAATGGACAACCTCTCGAAAGCTCACACCTAG
>NZ_RZRU01000054.1 GCF_003997495.1 Mesorhizobium sp. M7A.F.Ca.US.008.03.1.1
CTTGCGATTGGTTTGTCGAGCGGATGGGCAGCCAAGATGTTTTGCGCAAGCCTTCGGATGATAGCCAGGTTTTGTGGGGCGTTGTCCTTTCGGGTGCGGGCGTCATCTTCATGGAAGACGACATCAAGGCTCCAGTGCAACTGGTTCTCGATGGTCCAGTGGGCACGTACGGTCTCGGCCAATTTCCTGGGCGCCAGCAGCTTGGAGAGCGCGATATAGCGGACCGACGCAGCCGTCTTGTTGTCGGCCGTGCGCAGGGCCTCGATGCGGCCGATGGCCTTGAGGCCGGGAAACACGGGCAGGTCCTTGAGTTTGGCAAGCGGCAAGATGCTGGCTCGGCGCACTTCAATGCGGCCATGAGCCGTATCGCGCGTTTCGAAGCAGGCGATCTCGCCTGCCGCGGCAAAGCTTTTCTCAGCCGCGGCAAACAGACGGCCACGGTTGGCCTTCAGCCCGAGGGCGTAATGCGCCTTCTGCGCGATCAGCGCCTCAGCCGTGTCGGGGCGGCAATGCAGGGCGTCGGCGGTGACCGTGCAGCCCTTGAGATCCAAGCTCTTCAGCAACGCCAGCGTCGCCCCAACCTCGTCGGAGGCCAGCGCCCGCGTTGCCGCAATCGTCAGCCTGGTCTCGGCATCCCAGGCACTGACCATCAGCGGCGGCATGAAGGCACGCCCCTTCTCATAGCCGCGCCTGAGCGCCTTGCCGTCGATGGCCACCACGCCACGCGGCGAGCCAAGTCCAAGTTCGCGCCGCAACGCCGACATGAAGGCGCTCAGCGCGTTCGACAATTCCTGAGGATCAAGAAGCCGAAACACCCGGCTGAAGGTGTCGTGGCTCGGACACCCATGCTTCAGCTCGACGATCTCTTTCAACTCGTCTTCCCGGCCCTCCACGAATTCAGCAATGTCCACACAGCTTTTGGCACCGCACAGTGTCGCTGCAAGCG
>NZ_RZRU01000055.1 GCF_003997495.1 Mesorhizobium sp. M7A.F.Ca.US.008.03.1.1
GCACTACTGGGCGCGGGAATTGCGCGCGCTGGGCCATGAGGTGATGGTGTTGCCGCCGCAGTACGTGAAGCCCTATGTGAAGCGCTCCAAGTCGGATGCGGCGGACGCCGGGGCGATCTGCGAGGCGATGAGCCGACCGGAGATGCGTTTCGTTGTGGTCAAGAGCGCCGCTCAGCAGGGATTGCAAATGCTGGCGAAGCTGCGCGCGCAGTTTATCGGCCGGCGCACGCAACTCTCCAATTCGATCCGAGGCTTTGCGGCGGAATTCGGCCTGACCGCGCCCAAGGGACTTTCCCGGCTCGGCGATCTGTTGGTCGACATTCGCGCTGACGCGACGATCCCGGACACGGCCAGGGACATGTTCGAAACGCTGGCGCGCGACTATGCGCATATCAGTGCCGAGATTGTCGTGCTCAATGAAAAGTTGCTTACGTTTCACAAGCACAACGAAGTGAGCCAGCGGCTGGCCACCATACCGGCGGTCGGCCCTGTCGGAGCGACGCTGCTGGCCATCAAAGTGCCGGACGCAAACGGCTTCAAGTCGGGTCGCGACTTTGCCGCATGGCTCGGGCTGACGCCGAAGAACCATTCGACGGCAGGCAGAAACAGGCTTGGCGTGATTACCCGCGCTGGCGACGAGATGCTTCGAAGCGTGCTGGTGGCGGGCGCCACTGCCCTCATCCAGCACATGCGGCGCGGCAGCAAACGG
>NZ_RZRU01000056.1 GCF_003997495.1 Mesorhizobium sp. M7A.F.Ca.US.008.03.1.1
CCTAGACCAGCATGCCCATCGGGTTTTCGATCAGCCGCTTGAAGGCGACCAGCAGTTCTGCACCCAGCGCACCGTCGACAGCGCGATGGTCGGTCGACAGCGTCACCGACATCACGGTGGCTATTTTGATCTCGCCATTCTTGACCACCGCCCGCTCCTCACCGGCACCAACGGCCAGGATGGTCGCATGCGGCGGGTTGATCACGGCGGCAAAGTCCTTGATGCCGAACATGCCGAGGTTGGACACCGCCGTGGTGCCGCCCTGATACTCTTCCGGCTTCAGCTTGCGGCTGCGCGCGCGGCTGGCCAGATCCTTCATCTCGTTGGAGATGGTGGACAGCGTCTTTTCGTCGGCATGCCGAATGATCGGCGTGATCAGCCCGCCAGGGATCGACACGGCAACGCCGACATCGGCATGCTTGTGCTTGACCATGGCGGTTTCGGTCCATGACGCATTGGCATCCGGCACTGCCTTCAGCGCCATGGCCATAGCCTTGATCACCATATCGTTGACCGACAGCTTGTAGGCCGGAGCCTCGCCCTTGTCGGTCTTCTTCACCGGGGCAGCCGCATTGATCTGCGTGCGCAACGCCAGCAGCGCATCGAGCTCGCAGTCGAGCGTCAGGTAGAAATGCGGGATGGTGGTCTTGGCCTCGACCAGGCGCCGCGCAATGGTCTTGCGCATATTGTCATGCGGGACGAG
>NZ_RZRU01000057.1 GCF_003997495.1 Mesorhizobium sp. M7A.F.Ca.US.008.03.1.1
CTCGAGGACGTCTACATCCTCCTGCACGAGAAGAAGCTGTCCAACCTCCAGGCCATGCTGCCGGTTCTCGAAGCCGTCGTGCAGACCTCGAAGCCGCTGCTCATCATCTCGGAAGACGTCGAAGGCGAGGCTCTGGCCACGCTGGTCGTCAACAAGCTGCGTGGCGGCCTGAAGATCGCCGCCGTCAAGGCGCCGGGCTTCGGTGATCGCCGCAAGGCCATGCTGGAAGACATCGCCATCCTCACCGGTGGCCAGGTCATCTCGGAAGACCTCGGCATCAAGCTCGAGAACGTCGGCCTCAACATGCTCGGCCGCGCCAAGAAGGTGTCGATCTCCAAGGAGAACACCACCATCGTCGACGGCGCCGGCAAGAAGGCCGAGATCCAGGGCCGCGTTGCCCAGATCAAGCAGCAGATCGAAAAGACCACTTCGGACTACGACAAGGAGAAGCTGCAGGAACGTCTGGCGAAGCTCGCCGGCGGCGTTGCGGTGATCCGCGTCGGCGGTGCGACGGAAGTCGAAGTCAAGGAAAAGAAGGACCGCGTCGATGACGCCCTCAACGCGACCCGCGCGGCCGTCGAAGAAGGCATCGTTGCTGGTGGTGGCGT
>NZ_RZRU01000058.1 GCF_003997495.1 Mesorhizobium sp. M7A.F.Ca.US.008.03.1.1
CAAACTGCATGCGATGGTTAGAGGAGACATAGTACTTTTTCGGCATGACGGCGGCGGCCAGATTTTTTCCGTCGGCTCCATCCGCTGGACGAACGGTCTTCTGGACCCCCATGACAAGATGCAGGTTGCATCGGTGACCGAGGCCGCCTTGCGTGACCTGCTTGCCGATGCCGCGTTGAGACGTGGAGCGGTATCGACCGAGAGGTGGGCGGCATGCTGATCACAAAGCCAGAGGCAATCGTGCAGGAAGTGCCGCCCGCCATCGAGTTCATCGGGCTGACGAAGAAGTTCGGGACGCTTCTCGCCAACGACAACGTCAGTTTCGCGATTCGCGCGGGAACGATCCACGGCATCGTTGGTGAGAATGGAGCCGGAAAATCGACGCTCATGAGCGCGCTCTTCGGTCTGTACAAACCGGACGCCGGCGAGATCAGGCTCAACGGAAAGCAGGTCTCGATCAAAAGCCCTTCGGCTGCCATTGCACGCATTGTCAACA
>NZ_RZRU01000005.1 GCF_003997495.1 Mesorhizobium sp. M7A.F.Ca.US.008.03.1.1
AAGCAGAATGTCTTTGACGGCAGCGCTGGCGGTCTTACCTTCTGTCTTGGTCATGGTGGCGTTCCTTCGCGGGAATCAGGTGACGTTGAACATCACCAGCCTGCCATGACCGCCCTCTCTCAGCGAAATTTGCAGAACTCTCAGCACACTACCCGGTTTTCCGTCTGGAATTGCGTTAAAACAAAGAGTTAGAGCAGATCGCCGTTTCCGTGAAACGGTGAAATGCTCTAGAACAGCACCTGCCGTTACGGCGCAGAGCTTTCCAACCGAACCGGGCCGATCAGGCGACGAGCGACCTCGACGCTCTCGCGTGCGCCGCGCATATAGCCGCGCGGGGAGGTTCCCAGCATGCGCTTGAACATGGTGATGAAGGCCGGCACGCTGTCATAGCCGAGATCAAGCGCCACCCTGGTGATCGGCTCGCCGTCCGCCAGCCTGGGCAGCGCCGCGAACAGGCAGGCCTGCTGGCGCCATGTCGACAGCGACAGGCCGGTCTGGCGCTGGAAGGCGCGCGTGAACGAACGCCGGCTCATGCCGGCTGCATCGGCCCACTCGTCGATCGTCGCGTGCGGCGATGGTGCTGCGACGAAGCGCCGGCACAGCGCCGACAGCCTTGGATCGGACGGGAATGGCAGCCCGAGAGGCCGTTCCGGCAAGGTCGGGATTTCGTGCAGCAAAAGGTTCATGATCAGCCCACCGCGTCCTTCCAGAACGCCGCCTTGCGGCAGCTTTTCCGATTCCACGATCAGGCTGTGCATCAGGTCGGTGACGCCGACGACGCGCAAGCCTTCGGGCAGCCCGGGGATCGCCTGTGGCATGACATAGACCGAACGCATCGAGACATCGCCCAGCATCTCGACGGCATGCTCGGTGCCGGCTGGAATCCACATCGCGTGGTCGGGCGGCACCATCCAGCGCCCGTAGCGCGTCGTCACCAGCACCACGCCGACAAGCGCATGCAAGAGCTGGCTGCGGCTGTGGCGGTGCTGTGGCACGCGGTAGCCGTCCGGATATTCGGTCGGCAATGCCACCGCCGGCCCGGCCACTTGCTCAAGCCACTGCCAGCGGCTCTCGTGCAACTGGCCGAGATTGGCATTGCCAGCGTGAAAGACTTCTTTGCCGTGCGGCATCCGATATGGCCCACTTGCGAAACTATTGGACCAAACCACGAAAGAAGTCGTGTCGCAAGCGGCTTATAACGCACCGTCCCCAGACGCTCCACAGGAGCGTCCGACAAGGCGGCCGCAGGAGCGTCCGTCAACTGCCTGCGGGTGCGCCCGCCAAAAAGACCACGGAGCCTACCTTGACCGATACGACAGCCGCCAGCGTCGCCCCACCGGCGAGCGTCAGTCACGCCTCAGCCCAGGCGACGGCCTTCACCGTCATCCTGGCGGTGAGCTTCTGCCACTGCATCAACGACATCATGCAGTCGCTGCTGTCGGCCATCTACCCGCTCCTGAAAGAGAATTATGGCCTCGATTTCTGGCAGATCGGCTTGTTGACCTTCACCTTCCAGGTGACGGCATCGCTGCTGCAGCCAGTAATCGGCATGATCACCGACAAGCGGCCGATGCCCTATTCGCTGCCCTACGGCATGGCGTCGTCACTGATCGGCCTGATCGTGCTCGCCTATGCCGGGCACTATTCGCTGCTGCTGATGGGCGCCTCGCTGATCGGCATCGGCTCGGCGATCTTCCATCCGGAATCCTCGCGCATCGCCCGCTTCGCCTCCGGCGGCCGCTTCGGCCTGGCGCAGTCGCTGTTCCAGGTGGGCGGCAATTTCGGCCAGTCCATGGGGCCGCTGCTGGCGGCCTTCATCGTCGTGCCGTTCGGCCAGACCAGCATTTCCTGGTTCGCCGTCGGCTCGCTGATCGGCATCATCGT
The DNA here is from genome assembly GCF_003997495.1 of Mesorhizobium sp. M7A.F.Ca.US.008.03.1.1. Classification (GTDB taxonomy): domain Bacteria; phylum Pseudomonadota; class Alphaproteobacteria; order Rhizobiales; family Rhizobiaceae; genus Mesorhizobium. Next base: position 1,885 of record NZ_RZRU01000005.1, read on the forward strand.
CTTGTGGCAGGTCGGCGGCTGGTACAGCCGGCTGCGTGCCGCGCAGGGCACTCGCAAGGCGGCGAGCTTCGTTTCGCCCTTCCCGCGCCGCAAGGTGATGAATGCATTGATCGTGCTGACACTGCTGGTGCTGAGCAAGAATGCCTACATCGCCAGCCTCGCCAGCTACTACACCTTCTATTCCATGCATAAGTTCGGCGTTTCGGTGCAGATGAGCCAAGTCATGCTGTTCCTGTTCCTCGGTGCCTCGGCGCTGGGCATCCTGCTCGGCGGCCCGTTCGGCGACCGCTATGGGCAGAAGGCGATGATCTGGTTCTCCATCGTCGGCGTGCTGCCCTTCACGCTCGCCCTGCCGTACGCCAATCTGGAATGGACGATGGTGCTGACGGTGCTGATCGGCCTGATCCTGTCCTCGGCCTTCTCCAACATCGTCGTCTTTGCACAGGAGCTCGTGCCGGGCCGCGTCGGCATGATCGCCGGCATCTTCTTCGGCTTCGCCTTCGGCATGGGCGGCATTGCGGCGGCCGTGCTCGGCGTCGTCGCCGACATGAAGGGCATCGATTTCGTCTTCCAGATCTGCTCGTATTTGCCGTTCCTTGGACTGCTCACCGTGTTCCTGCCGAATATGAAGGAAGCGCGCAAGGCGCAGGCGGCCGCCTAGATCAGGCGGGTCTGCCGCTGTCACAAAAATGCACCCGCCGGATGACGGGTGCATTTTTGTGGGCCATTCGGAAAAGGCCTTAAGCCTTGAAGAAGGCCAGCAGGTCGGCGTTGATGATGTCTGCATGGGTCGTGGCCATGCCGTGCGGGAAGCCCTTGTAGACCTTGAGCTCGCCCTTCTTGAGCAGCTTGATCGTCAGCAGCGCCGAATCGGCGATCGGAACGATCTGATCGTCGTCGCCGTGCATGACCAGCACCGGCACGTCGATCGCCTTCAGATCCTCGGTGAAGTCGGTTTCCGAGAAGGCCTTGATGCAATCATAATGCGCCTTGGTGCCGCCCATCATGCCTTGGCGCCACCAATTGTCGATGACGCCTTGCGACACCTCTGCACCCGGACGATTGAAGCCGTAGAATGGGCCTGATGGAACGTCGCGGAAGAACTGGGCGCGGTTTGCCGCCTGGGCGGAGCGGAAGCCATCGAAAACCTCGATCGGCAAGCCTTCGGGATTGGCTGCGGTCTTGAGCATGATCGGCGGCACCGCGCCGATCAGCACCGCCTTGGCGACACGGCCGCCGGCGCCATATTGGGCGACATAGCGCGCCACTTCGCCGCCGCCGGTCGAGTGGCCGACATGGATGGCGTTCTTGAGGTCCAGATGGGCTGCGAGTTCCGCGACGTCGGCGGCATAGGTATCCATCTCGTTGCCGGTATCGGTCTGGGTCGAGCGGCCGTGTCCACGGCGATCATGGGCAATGACACGGTAGCCCTGTGACAGGAAGAACAGCATCTGGGCATCCCAATCGTCGCTGCTCAACGGCCAGCCGTGATGAAAGACGACAGGCTGCCCGGTCCCCCAGTCCTTGTAGTAAATCTGCGTTCCGTTCTTGGTGGTGATCGTACCGCTGCCGGAGCTGGGCTTGGTTTGCGAGGTCATCTCAATCTCCTTCTGGTTATTTCCGCGATAAACAATATCGCGATAGCGATATAGCTAACGCAGCTCAAAACCCTTGTCCACAAAAATATGTATCGCGATATCATTTTTCGTGGTATCGAATTGATGCCCATATTGGTAAAAGGAATGCGCCGTGCCTCTCCCGTTGGACAATCAGCTCTGTTTCACGCTCTATGCCACCAGCATGGCCATCAACCGCACCTACAAGCCGATGCTGGACGAGATGGGCATCACCTATCCGCAGTACCTGGTGCTGAACGCACTTGGAGAGGCTGACGGCATGTCGGTCGGCACCATCGCCCACAGGCTCGCTCTGGAATCGAGCACCGTCACTCCGCTGGTGAAGCGAATGGAGCAGGCCGGGCTGGTGACACGCCAGCGCAGCCAGACCGACGAACGCCAGGTGCAGGTCGATCTGACATCAGCCGGGCGCGGGCTGCTGGTGCAATGCAACTGCCTGAACGAAACCTTGATCGAGCGCTCGGGCATGAAGCTGGCCGAGCTCGATGCCTTGAACCGGCAGATCCAGGCGCTGCGCGCCGCGTTGACCGGCGACCGGTAGCCCTGCGTAGCAGCTTGGCCCTGTCGTGGGTCGATTGCAATCAGCGCGGCTTTTGACGGCGGCTAGGCCAAACGTCGGAAAGAGGCTGCAATCATGCGGACTTAAGCACGGCGAATGACCGTTTGCGCATGGCCCGCTTCGCCTGGAAACTAACGGCGGGAGCGGGGCGGCCGACATGGAAGCCCTGGATCTTGTCTATGCCGAATTCGCGCATCAAGGTCATCTGCTCGTCGGTTTCCACCCCTTCGACCAGGATCTTGTGGCCCCGATTTCGGACCAGGGTGATGATGTCCTGCAGCATCGCCTTGCCGCTCGGGGAGCTGCAGTCGTGCAGAAACGAGCGGTCGATCTTCACCGTATCGAAATCGATCAGCCGAAGCCACGAAAGGCCCGCAAAGCCGGTCCCGAAGTCATCAAGCCATATCTTGATCCCGAGCAGCTTCAGGTCGCTGATGCAGCGCAGGATGTCCGAATGCATCTCCATCTCCAGCCCTTCGGTGATCTCGAAGGCCAGCCTGCTGCCGGCGACGCCGGTCTCGCCCAGAATGGTCGCGACGGACGTTGCGAAGCCCGGTGTCTTGAGCTGGATCGGGGAGACGTTGACACTGACCACACGGACGTGGTCGTCCGCCAGGAGCTCGGCGCACACCGTCCTTATCGCCCAGCGCCCGAGTTCCAGGATCGCGCCGGTTCGTTCGGCGACGGGAATGAACAGGCTTGGCGGAACCGATGTGCCGTCCAGCATCTTGAGGCGCATCAGAGCCTCTACCGCTTCAACCCGGTCCGATTTGACATCCTGGATGGGCTGGTAAACGAGTGAAACGAGATTCTGGCCGATCGCGATCTTCAGCAACGCCGCAATGTTCTCACTCTCGTCGCTGCTTTGCGGATCGGTTGGATCGAACAACCGGGCACAGTTTCGGCCGCCGGCTTTTGCCAGATAGAGAGCGCGATCGGCCTCGTGGATGATCTTCTCCAGCTTGGCCCCGGTCTGTGTCCTGGTGAATGCGGCGCCAACGCTTACCGTTACGATCGAGACGCCGTCACGCCGCAGCTCGTGGGTAAGCGCCAGGTTCTCCACCGTGCTGCAAATGGCTTCCGCGATATTCAGGATCTGCTCTTTTGTCTCCATGCGCGCCAGGACGATGAACTCTTCGCCGCCGTAGCGGCCTATGGAGCCATTGTACTGTTTGATCATCTCGCTAAGCGCATTGGCGACATGGATCAGGCAGCGGTCGCCTTCCTGATGGCCGTAGCAGTCGTTGAATTTCTTGAAAAAATCCACGTCGATGAGGATCGCCCCAAAGCTGGTGCCGACCTTTTGCCAATCACTCCAGTAGTCCCGCAGCTTCTCGTCGATCGCGCGCCGGTTTTCCAGACCCGTCAGCGGATCGGTTCGCGACAATCTCAGCAGGGCCTTGCCGCGTTCGGTCGCCTCATGGTGCTGGAGCTTGGCTTCCAGGGCGTTCAGGAAGACGTTGTAGCGTTCTTCATTCAGTTTCCAGTTCACATAGGACGTGAACGTGAAACAAGAAATATAGAAAGCGCCAAACACCATCTTGTATGTGAGAGTTGAAGGAACGAAGTAATTCACGACATAAAGTATGCATAAAATTATCGCTGAGGTTACAATAGAAAGCTTGAAATTGAAGGTGAAAAAAAGATTGGCGCTCATCATGAATATGGTCCCGAAGACCATATAATAGGAGACGCTTTCCTTGTCCGCGCCAAGAACCGCTGGGCACAACCAACCAACATAGCCGAAGATGATGGCTCCGGCGCAAGTCACGTCGAGCCATTCCGTCCCGATGCCTCGGCGAAGCTGTGCTTCCAGGATCAAAAGCGCGCTCAAGCCGACCGCGAAGCGCGCCGTGATCGTATAAGCGGCCACATCCGGGATCAGCAGCAGATCGGTTGCCGAAAACAGGAGATAGATCGCAACCGCGATCCAAAGCCCTGGCCTGGCTTCTCCTCTTCGCGTCGCCTGCGCTTCGGTGCGGTAAAGGGTGCGAAGCTCGTCGGCCCCGAGTTCGTAGCGCGGCTCGTACGGTTCCGCATCAACCGCATCGACCAATACGGAGGACAGGTGTTCGTTCATCACAATAGACCCCGTTTGAAAGGGATTTTGTTTTCCGAACTCATTTCCAGCTTCTGCCCCCACGCGGGCCGGCTCCTTGGACGCGACGGCGATTGCGACGCCGGGCAAACAAATGCAATCGCGCAAGACAAGTTTCCGTTAACTCGAACCCGGAATTCGGGCCCAAAGCCGTCTAAAGAGGAACATGGTTTGCGGGAAATTAATCATAACGATAAAATGCCGTCGGCACGACATTGGCAAAGGGAGCATTCTACGCAATAAGTTAACCGACTGTTAACTATGGAGTGATGGCGTGCAGACCGTTCTTGATGGCAAAAGCTTGATTACTGCTGAGATGCTCGCCGGCACGCTGCCTCGGGGAAAGCTCGAGCATCATGGCGAAGCGTTCGAAACCGCTCGCGCGGAGCTGGCCCTCATTCTCCACGCGACACAGCAGCAGGTCGAACAGGACAAGAACCCGGCCGAGATCGTCGGTCGCTTGCTGTCCTACCTGAATGGCCTGCATTCCAAAGTTCATCCCGACGTCTGGCATGCATTGATACCGGTCGCGCAGAGCCATCCGATCCTGAAGTATTTTCTCGAGGATCCGCTGACGCACTGGTCCTTCACCAAGCCCAGGGGCTATTCCGGCGACGCGCAGTTGCTTGATTACATCTATTGCGACCCGCATGTGGCAGAGAGCGTGGCCAACGCCTCGAAGATCGGCAAGGCCCTGTACAGCCATACCCAGAACGTACCGTCATGCGTCGCCGCACGGGAGCGGCGCGATCTCTTGACCCGATACGTCGATGAGATCGCAACCAAGAATGGACCAGAAACCGAGGTGCTGGCGATCGCGGCCGGCCATTTGCGGGAAGCCAATCGTTCGGCCGCCTTGGCGGAGGGCCGTCTCAAGCGCTGGGTTGCCCTCGACCAGGATCCCCAAAGCGTTGGGCTGATCTCGCGCGACTTCCAGGGCACCGCGGTCGAAGCCATCGACGGCTCCGTGCGAACCGTGCTCACGCGGGGCCACAAGCTCGGCAAATTCGACTTCATCTACGCCTCCGGCCTTTACGACTACCTCGCCCACAACGTCGCCGTGAAACTCACGAAGACCTGCCTGCAGATGTTGAAGCCGAACGGCACCTTCCTGTTTGCGAACTACGCCGAGGGCACGCCTGACGCCGGGTACCGGGAGACGTTCATGGACTGGGTGTTGCTGCTGCGGTCGGAGGTCGACATGTGGAACATCGTCAATGCCAGCGTCGACCGCAACACCGTCGAGGCGCAAGTGTTCTTCGGTGAGAACCGCAACGTGCTCTATGCCGTCATCGAAAAGCGCGGATAGCGCCCGCCTGCGCTGCGCGCCGGCGGACATGCCTTTGGCTTGCACCTCCCGCCGCCTTCCGCTATAGAGCCGCCACCCGCGTAGACACCCTTGGAGGCAACGCGGCGGAAGGCCGCCTTCCCGCATGATCCCGAAAAGTGGATTCCGGTTTTCGGACCAGATCATGCGTGAGTATGTCGGCTTTCGACGTTTACGGTCCAGGCACTCTGCCAACCGTGAGCGCTCCAGAACAAACCGAAAGGAAATGCCATGAGCCACGACACTTACGAGCTCAAGGCCGAAGCACGCGAACAGGTCGGTAAGGGGTCCGCCCGTGCAGTTCGCCGCAACGGTAAAGTGCCTGCAGTAATCTATGGTGACAAGCAGCCTCCCCTGGCTATCGCGCTCACCTACAAGGACATCTACTACAAGATCCATGGCGGCGGGTTCCTGACCACGATCGCCACGATCGATGTCGACGGCAAGAAGATCCAGGTCCTGCCGAAGGACTTCCAGCTCGACCCGGTCAAGGATTTCCCTGTCCATGTCGACTTCCTGCGCATCGGCAAGGACACCCAGGTCAATGTCGACGTGCCTGTCCACTTCATCAACGAGGACAAGTCGCCCGGCATCAAGCGCGGCGGCGTGCTCAACATCGTGCGTCACGAAGTCGAGTTCCACTGCCCGGCCAATGCGATCCCGGAATTCATCACCGTCGATCTCACCGGCGCCAACATTGGCGACTCGATCCACATCTCGGCGGTCAAGCTGCCGGCCGGTGTGAAGCCTGTGATCTCCGACCGCGACTTCACCATCGCGACCATTGCCGGTTCGTCGGCGATGAAGCCGGAGACGGAAGAGACGGCTGAAGCGGCTGCACCCGAAGCGGCTCCTGCCGCCGAAGAGAAGTAACTCTTTCCCGCCCGGAGCAGGCGATGCTGCTGTTTGCAGGCCTCGGCAATCCGGGCGCGAAATACGCCGGCAATCGGCACAATGTCGGTTTCATGGCGGCGGACGCAATCGCCCGCCGCCATTCCTTTTCGCCTTGGTCGAAGAAGTTCCAGGGCCTGATTTCAGAAGGCACGCTCGGCGGCGAAAAGATCGTCTTGATCAAGCCGCAGACCTTCATGAACCTGTCCGGCCAGTCGGTCGGTGAAGCGCTGCGCTTCTACAAGCTCGAGCTTTCCGCACTCACCGTCTTCTATGACGAGATCGACCTTGCCGAAGGCAAGCTGCGCATCAAGACCGGCGGCGGCGCCGGCGGCCACAACGGCATCCGCTCGATCGACGGCCATGTCGGCAATGCCTATCGCCGCGTACGCATCGGCGTCGGCCATCCCGGCGTCAAGGAAATGGTCCAGCACCATGTGCTCGGCGATTTCGACAAGGCCGACCGCGAATGGCTCGAACCGCTGCTCGACGCGATCGCCGACAACGCCGCCATGATCGCCAAGGGCGACGAGTCCGGCTTCATGAACAAGGCCAGCCTCGCCGTCCAGGGCAAGGCCGGCTCGGAACCGGAAAAGCCGGCGCAGAAGCAGCAGGGCTCAAAGCAGCAGAGCCACATCCGCCAGGCACGGCCGCAGCAGGTGCCAGCCAAGCTGCCGGAATCCGGCCCGATGGCCGCCATGCTGAAGAAACTCTTCGGCGGCAAGGACTGAGCGGGATCGGCGCCACAGGGCTTGACGTTGATCACCCCTATCGCCCATAGCCCTGATCAAATTTCTATTTTCCCGATAGGACCGGACAAAAATGGGTTTCAAATGCGGCATCGTTGGCTTGCCCAACGTCGGCAAGTCGACGCTTTTCAACGCGTTGACCAGAACGGCCGCGGCGCAGGCCGCCAACTATCCGTTCTGCACCATCGAACCGAACACCGGCGAGGTGGCGGTGCCCGATCCGCGCCTGCAGAAGATCGCGGCGATCGGCAAGTCGAAGGAGATCATTCCGACCCGCATCTCCTTCGTCGACATTGCCGGCCTGGTGCGCGGCGCCTCGAAGGGCGAAGGGCTGGGCAACCAGTTCCTCGCCAACATCCGCGAGGTCGACGCCATCGTGCATGTGCTGCGCTGCTTCGAGGATGACGACATCACCCATGTCGAGGGCCGCATCGACCCTGTTGCCGACGCCGAGACGGTCGAAACCGAGCTGATGCTCGCCGACCTCGACAGCCTCGAGCGCCGCATCGTGCAATTCCGCAAGCGCGCCGGCAGCAAGGACAAGGAAGCGACGTCAGTGCTGCCGATGATGGAGGCCGCACTCAAACTGCTGCAAGCCGGCAAGCCGACCCGCGTCCTGCTCAAGGGCATTGCCGCCGAAGACCTGCGCATCCTGCAGGGCTTGAACCTTCTGACCTCGCATCCCGTGCTCTATGTCTGCAATGTCGCCGAGGCCGATGCCGCCACCGGCAACGAGCACACCAAGGCCGTGGAAAAGATGGCCGCGGCGCAAGGCGCCAGCACCGTCGTCATCTCGGCCGCGATCGAGGCCGAAGTCGCCCAGCTCTCGGATGAGGAAGAGATGGAATTCCTGTCCTCGCTCGGCCTCGACGAGCCCGGTCTGAACAAGGTGATCCGCGCCGGCTACGAGCTGTTGCACCTCATCACCTATTTTACCGTCGGGCCGAAGGAGACGCGTGCCTGGACCATCCATAAGGGCGACAAGGCCCCCCAGGCCGCCGGTGTCATCCACACCGATTTCGAGCGCGGCTTCATCCGCGCCCAGACCATCGCCTACAACGACTTCGTCACGCTGGGCGGCGAAGTGGCGGCCAAGGAAGCCGGTAAGGCGCGCGACGAAGGCAAGGAATATGTCGTCCAGGACGGCGACATCCTGCTGTTCAAGTTCAACACGTGATGTGACGAAGGTCACGCCGCCGTGGCGGCGTGACCAGCGATTCTTTTCGGGCGGCCGAGAAATCGGCTATTGGCTGACCACCCTGCGGCCACTCACCCAGACCGTGGCGATGTTGGCCCGCGCTGCGTTGAGCACGATCTTCTGGAATATCTCCTCAAGCGTATCGTCGGCCATGCCGATGTGGATGTTCGAGGCCCTGGCGCTCGTGTCGATCAGCAGCGCGTCAAACTCATAGCCGACGCGAAAATTGCCCGTCGGCAGATCAAGGGCTTCCGCACCGCCGGCTGTCGCCAGCCAGAACGCCTCCTGGTGCGTGATGGGTTCGCCGGGCGCACCGCGTTGCTCCGGCGGCAGGCCGGCATGCACACCGCTTTGCAGCGTCCTCGACGCTGACAATGCATGTCGGCAGCCGTCGAACAGTGACGGGCTGTAGCCTCCGGAAATGTCGGTTCCGAGCCCGACATGCATGTGCCGGTCAAGTGCCGCGCGCAGCGGAAATGCGGCATTGGCGAAATAGAAATTGGACAGCGGGCAGTGGGCAACACCCGCGCCCCTCTCCTCTATGAGGTCCATATCCTGCTCATCGATGAAATTCGAATGCGCCAGGATCGTATGCCGGGTGAGCAGGCCGAAACCATCAAGGCTTGCCGCATCGGTGCGGCCGAAGCGCGTCTCGACGAACTGCTTTGCCCAGTCGCTTTCCGAGCAATGCGTCTGCACGTGGCAGCCGAATTCGGTTGCCAGTTCGCCCAGTCCTTGCAGCGCCGCATCCGTGCAGCTTGGGATGAAGCGCGGTGTGATCGCTGGCTGGACGAGCGGCCTGTCGCGCGGATCCAGCGCCTTGACCGCCTCGATGAACCGTCTGGTGTCCGACACCGCGCTTGCCGCATCGGCGTCGCGGTAGAAGGGCGGGCACTGCTCTGGATCGTCCATCACCACCTTGCCGACAAGCGCGCGCTGCCCCTTCTCAAGACAGGTCTCGGCAAGCACCAGACTCGCGTCGACATGGACCGTGGCGAAATAGAGCGCCGTGGTGGTGCCGTTGGCCAGCAGATTGTCGACCAGATCGGCATAGACCTCGCGGGCATAGTCGACGTCGGCGTAGCGCGCTTCGAGCGGAAAGGTGTATTTCTGCAGCCAGACTTCGAGCGGCACATCCAGCGCCTTGCCCATCTGCGGCCATTGCGGCGCATGGATGTGCAGGTCGATCAGGCCAGGCAGCAGAAACTGTCCATCGGCAAGCTCAACCAGCGTGCCAGACTGGCGTGCAGCGTTCTGCCTCGCTTGGTACTCCAGATGACCAGGCGCCAGAATCTCCGCGATACACCCCTGCCCATCGACGCTGAACAGATGGTCCTTCAGCACCTCCAGCCTGCCGCGTTGGGGCGTATGGAAGGCGGTGCCGAGCAGCGTGAAGGGCTCTGTCGTCATGTGCGGTTCCGGTTCGGCTAACAATCTGCTTGGCCTACAAAAAAACAGTTGGCAAATGTTGTCGCCGCTGTCCTTCGGCACCGACTGATCCCATGATCGAGCGAAGATTTCCAGAGGGCCAGAAGGGGAACGGTACATGGAACGCGTTGCACCAGAGATCACATTGATTGCCCAACCGGACGATCCGCTGCCATGGGGCAAGGCAGCGCTGCTCGGCCTCCAGCACGTACTGGCGATGGACGTCTATATCGTGCCGTTTATCATCGCATCGGTGCTCGCCTTCAGCGTCGGCGATGCCGGCGCCTTTATCCAGTCCGCATTCGTCGCCGCAGGCATCGCCACACTGATCCAGTCGCAGCTGTTGATGCGACTGCCGGTCGTGCAGGGTCCATCCTTCGTCCCCATCGGCGCGGTGCTGGCCATCGCCTTCGGAGCGGGCGGCGGCATCGGCGGCCTTTCCGCCGTGGTCGGAGCGCTCATTCCGGGTGCCATATTGGTCATGCTGCTCGGGTCGCCGACAAGGATCTTCCATCGCCTCGTCAACCGCTTCGTACCGCCCATCGTCGGCGGTGCGATCATCATCGTCGTCGGCGTCGCCTTGATGCCGGTGGCGCTCAAGGAGAGCGTGTTCGCGGTCCACGGCACCGCCACGGTCGGCGGCAACATCGTCCTCGCTTTTATCGCCGCTGCCTTCCTCGTCGGCTGCACGCTGACCGGCATGGCACTTGGCGCGAAGGGCGCCTGGCTGCGCCTGCTGTCCGTGATCATCGCCCTGGTGGCAGGCAGCGTGGCCGCCGCCTTCATGGGCCAGTTGAACATGGCGGGCGTTGCGGACGCGACATGGTTTTCCATGCCGCGAATCGCCTTCCTCAATCTCGACGTGACGTTCTCGCTGTCTGCGACACTGACGATGCTGATAGTCTATATCGTCGTTCTTGCCGAAACCACCGGCACCTGGTTCGCCGTTGGCGCCGTCATCGACAAGCCGCTGTCGGACGAGCAGCTCGACCGGGGCGCCACCGGGGAAGGCCTCGGCTGCCTGGTCAGCGCGCTGCTGTGCAGCACGCCGGTGACAGGCTATTCGTCCAATGCCGGCATCATTGCCATCACCGGTATTGCCAGCCGCGCCGCCTTTGCCGCGGCCGGCATCTTCCTGGTCCTGTTCGGCCTGATCGGCAAGCTTTCGGCGGTCATCGCCTCGATACCGGGGCCGGTCATCGGCGGCGTTTTCGGCGTTCTCTGCGTCGTCATCGCCATGAACGGTTTCCGCGTCGTGCGCGGTACACCCCTGACCGAGCGGAACATGCTGGTCATCGGTCTGCCGATCCTGATGGCGCTGTTTGCCACGCTGGCGCCGCCGGATTTCGTCAAGACGCTCCCTGACCTCGTGCAGTACATCCTCGGCTCATCAATCGCCTTCGGTGCGGTCTGGGCCATCGTGCTGCATCAAATCCTGCCAAAGTCCCGGTAGACGTATCCCTAAGATAGCGGGCGGCAATGTGCCGTCCGCTATCTCTCTGCATCGTTGACAGCACCTGCCGTCGACCTGTTTTGCGGGCGGCATGGCCTGCCTTGACCTTGTCACATCACGGGTCTAATCGGCTGGGGTACGCGGTCGGCGCTTTCGGCGAAAGTGTCCGTCTCGTGCAATCCAACACGACGCGTCAATCCGAACGCACCCTTTGGCCCCAGCAAGGGATATCAGGCGATGATCAAGGCCTTCGTCGTGGACAATGATCGCCTGCGCGCTGTCGATGATCTCTTGCAAGACGGCGACAACGTCGTCTGGGCCGACCTGCTCAACCCGACAAAGGAAGAGGAAGCGACGATCGAGAGCTGGCTCGGCGTTGCCATTCCGACGCGCGAGGAGATGGAGGAGATCGAGATTTCGAGCCGCCTCTATGTCGAGGACGGCGCCTACTTCATGACCGCCACCTTGCCCGCCCAGACCGAGATCGACGATCCCTTGATGTCGCCGGTCACCTTCGTGCTCGCCGGCACCAGGCTGATCACCGTGCGTTACCACGAACCAAAGGCCTTCAAGACCTTTCCGCAGCGCGCCGAGAAGGTGGCGACCGGCTGCACCAGCAGTGACACCATCCTGATCGGCTTGCTGGAGGCGATCGTCGACCGTCTCGCCGATATTCTGGAACGCGCCGGCCGCGACATCGAGGCGATCTCGCGCGATATTTTCGAAGCGCGATCGACCAAGGTTTCCAAGCGCAATCGCGACTTCCAGGAGTTGTTGAAAGCCATCGGCCGCAAGGAGGACATTGCCTCCTCGATCCGCGACAGCCTGATCTCTCTGCAGCGCCTGGCAGGCTTTTTCGCCCATGCCTCGACCCGCACCAAGATGAGCAAGGACACCAAGGCGCGCATCAAGACGCTGTCGCGCGATGTGCTGTCGCTCGCCGACCACGCCACCTTCCTGTCGCAGAAGATCTCCTTCCTGCTCGACGCCACGCTTGGCATGATCTCGATCGAGCAGAACGCCATCATCAAGATCTTCTCGGTCGCCGCCGTTATCTTCCTGCCGCCGACTTTGGTCGCCTCGATCTACGGCATGAATTTCGACGTCATCCCCGAGTTGAAATGGGAGCTTGGCTATCCCTTCGCCATCGCCATGATGGTGCTGTCGGCGATCCTGCCCTTCTGGTATTTCCGCCGCCGCGGCTGGCTCTGAGTGGCCCTGTCGATCGGCTGCCACAGGCTGGCGCAGTAGAAATCGCTTGACCAAATGAACGCCGGCCTGCATCCGGAAACCCCGATCCTGGGGATCGTGGGTCGACAAGCCGGATTCCAGACCATGACTGCAGAGATAAAAACATGGGCCTATGAGGACTTCATCGAGGGCGCGTCGATCGACCTCGGCTCGAAGCTCGTGAGTGCCGCCGAGATCGTCGAATTCGCCGGAGAATTCGACCCGCAGCCGATGCATCTCGACGAGGAAGCCGGCAAGGCCAGCATCCTTGGCGGGCTGGCGGCGTCGGGCTGGCACACCTGCGCCATGTTCATGCGGATGCTGTGCGATGCGTTCCTGCTGGACTCGACCTGCCAGGGCGCGCCCGGCGTCGATCAGGTCAAGTGGAAGAAGCCGGTCCTGGCCGGCGACCAACTGACCGGCACCCTGGTGGTTGTTGCCAGGCGCCTGTCGAAATCGAAGCCGCAACTCGGCTTCGTCACCATGCGCAGCGAGTTGTTCAACCAGCGTGGCGAAAGCGTCTTCGAGCTCGAGAACTCCGTCATGTTCCTCACGCGCGATGCCGCGGGGAGCCAAGCATGACACTGGATGAGTTCTTCCGTATCGGCACCACCGTCACGCTCGGCTCGCACACATTCGAGCCCGAGGCGATCAAGGCCTTCGCCCGCAAATACGACCCGCAGATCTTCCACATCGACGAGGAAGCCGCGAAGAAAAGCGTGCTCGGCGGCCTCTGCGCATCCGGCTGGCACACGGCCGCGACCTGGATGAAACTCAATCTGGAAAACCGTATGGACGCCGAGATCGCTGCGTGGAGCGGCCCCGGCCCGGTGCCGGAATTCGGCCCCTCGCCCGGCTTCAAGAACCTGAAATGGCTGAAGCCGGTCTATGCCGGGCAAACCATCACCTTCACCCGCACCGCACTGTCCCACCGCCCGATCGCCTCACGCCCTGGCTGGCGGCTGCTGGCGCTGCGTTCGGAAGCTTTCGACTCGACCGGCGACAAGGTCCTCGAGTTCGAAAGCGCCGTGCTGGTGAAGACAGAGTAGTGGCGCCTCTTCCTTCTCCCCTTGTGGGAGAAGGTGGATCGGCGCTCAGCGCCGAGACGGTTGAGGGGGTGCTGGACGGAATGAGGCGTTGGCGTTCCCTGGAACACCCCTCATCCGACCGAGCTTCGCTCGGCCACCTTCTCCCACAAGGGGAGAAGGTGGCCGAGCGAACCTCAATGCCCTTCGAACCCAATCAGCGTCCGCACCGGCACGCCGAGCGCCTCTAGCTTGGCGCGGCCGCCGAGGTCCGGCAGGTCGATGACGAAGCAGGCGGCGAGGATGTCGGCACCGATCTGGCGCAGCAGCTTGACCGCCGCTTCCGCGGTGCCGCCGGTGGCGATCAGATCGTCGACCAGGATCACCTTCTCGCCCGGAGCGACGCCGTCCTTGTGCATCTCCATCTCGTCCAGCCCGTATTCCAGGCTGTAGGCGACGCGCACCGTCTCGTAGGGCAGCTTGCCTTTCTTGCGGATCGGCACGAAACCGGCCGAGAGCTGATGGGCGACGGCGCCGCCAAGGATGAAGCCGCGCGCCTCGATGCCGGCGATCTTGTCGATCTTCTGGCCGGCATAGGGATGCACCAGTTCGTCGATGGCGCGGCGAAAGGCGCGCGCATTGCCGAGCAGCGTGGTGATGTCGCGAAACAGGATGCCGGGCTTGGGATAGTCCGGAATGGTGCGGATCGCGGCAAGCAGCGTGTCTTCGAGAGAGGATTTCATGGGTCGAGATTACCTGAAACGGAGGTTGTTGCGCGACAATTGTTCGATCGAACTGCAGCCCATCAGCTTCATGCCGCGTTCGATCTCGACCCGCATCTGCTCAAGCGCCCGTTCGACGCCGGGCTGGCCGGCCGCCGCGAGCGGAAACAGATAATAGCGGCCGACACCGACGGCCTTGGCACCGAGCGACAGCGCCTTCAGCACATGGGTGCCGCGCTGCACGCCGCCATCCATGATGACGTCGATCCTGTCGCCAACGGCATCGACGATCTCGGCAAGCTGGTCGAACGCCGCCCGCGAGCCATCCAGCTGCCGGCCGCCATGGTTCGACAGTACGATGCCGCTGCAGCCGATGTCGACGGCGCGTCTTGCATCCTCCAACGACATGACGCCCTTGAGGCAGAACGGACCCGCCCAAAGCTTGACCATCTCGGCGACGTCGTCCCACGTCATCGACGGGTCGAGCATCTCGGTGAAGTAGCGGCTGATCGACATCGTGCCGCCGCCCATGTCGACATGCTCGTCGAGTTGCGGCAGCTTGAACCCCTCATGCGTAAAATAGTTGATCGCCCAGGCCGGCTTGAGCGCGAACTGCGCCATTCCGGCCAGGTTGAGCTTGAAGGGAATGGCAAAGCCGGTGCGTTTGTCGCGCTCGCGGTTTCCTCCGGTGATGCTGTCGACGGTCAGCATCATCACCTCGACGCCGACCGCCTTTGCCCGCTGCATCATCGCCCGATTAAGACCGCGATCCCGGTGGAAATAGAACTGGTAGACCTGCGGACTGCTGCTGATGCTGCGCGCCTCCTCGAGGCTGACGGTGCCAAGCGAGGAGACGCCGAACATGGTGCCGTATTTGGCGGCGGCCTTGGCGACCGCGCGCTCGCCCTGATGGTGGAACAGGCGCTGCAAGGCGGTCGGCGAGCAATAGAACGGCATCGCCAGCTTCTGGCCCATGACCGTCACCGACATGTCGACCTCGCTCACCCCGCGCAGCACGTTGGGAACCAGGTCGCAGGTCTCGAAGCTTTCGGTGTTGCGGCGATAGGTGACCTCATCGTCGGCCGCGCCGTCGATGTAATTGAAGATCGGCCCCGGCAGCCGCTGTTGTGCCATCCGCCGGAAATCGGAAAAGTTGTGACAGTCGCTGAGCCGCATCATCGAATTCCAAGGCCATGGCGGGACAGGTTCCTCGCCACCATTCGATGCGTCGAATATCAACCTGGTGCCGCCATGCCAACGGACTAATTGCCGAACTTTCGCTTGAGCACGAGCGTAAACAAAAAGGAGCGCCTTAAGCGCCCCTTCCCGCCTAAATCAGGCTGACGAGGTTACATGCCGAGATCGGAACGAAGCTCGGCCCTGGCCACTTCATATTCAGCCTTGAAGTCGTCCCGGTTGAGCAGGACCGCGGCAATGACGCTGCCGGAAATCTTGCCCATCTCGACGTCGGACGCATAATGGATGCCGCCGACCTCGCGGTTGTGGGCATATTCGGCCGCACGCGCCATGATCTCGGCGCGCTTTTCTGGGACCATGTCGGACAGGATGATGCCTATCATGGTGCCGACGGTGGCATGGCCGGACGGCCAGGAACCGGAACTCGACAATTTGACCACCGGCTTGACGAGGTCGCTGAGCTGGTGCGGGCGCGGGCGCTTCCAGACATCCTTGGCCGGATCGACGACGGCGCCTTCGGTGGCCACGACGCGATCGAAGAAGGCGCTGAATTTCGGCAGCGTTTCCTTGTTGAATTTCGGCCCCATGACGTTGGCAAAGCGCCAGACATTCTCCTCGGCATCGGCCACCGCGCTGGCGACCATCTCCGGGGTGCGCGTGACCTGCAACGTCAGCACCTCGCCGAGTTCGGCCTTGGTCTGCGCCGAATCATTTGCCGGCGGCGGCGGCAGGATCATCGTCAGGTCGACGTCCTTGTTGGTGACGAAGGGCTGGGCGTCTTCCGCTTGCGCGGCCGAGCCGACGATGAGCAGCAACAGGCCTGCCGCGAGCGATGCGTATCTTTTCATGAATGCGATCCTTTGATGAGAGCAGCGCAGGATCGCCGGATGCGGTGACGGCCATGTGACATGACCAGCCTCCGGAAATGCAAAAGGGCGCCTCTCGGCGCCCTTTTCGATCACTTGATTGTGTGGCTCAATGCGCCACGCCTTCCCACACCTTGCGCTTGGTGAGATAGACCAGCGCGCCGAACAAAAGCAGGAACACCAGAACGCGAAAACCGGTCTTCTTGCGGTCTTCCATATGCGGCTCGGCCGCCCACGCCAGGAAGGCGGAGACATCGCGGGAATACTGGTCGACGGTCTGCGGCGCGCCGTCATCGTAGGTCACCTGGCCGTCGGAGAGCGGCTTGGGCATTTTCAGCGACACGCCGGACATGAAGTACGGATTGTAGTGGGTGCCTTCCGGGATCACCATGCCGGCCGGCGGCGTCTGGTCGTAGCCGGTCAGCAGCGAGTGGATATAGTCGGGGCCGCCCGCATCGTACTGGGTGAAGATATCGAAGACGAACTGCGGAAAGCCGCGTTCGACACCGCGTGCCTTGGCCAGCAGTGACATGTCGGGCGGAGCAGCACCGCCATTGGAGGCAGCGGCGGCTTCCTCATTGGCAAAGGGCGGCGGGAAGTGGTCGGACGGCTTGCCGGGACGGTCGAACATGTCGCCGGCATCGTTGGGGCCGTCGTGGATCGTGTACTCGGCCGACAGCGTCTTGATCTGCGCATCGGAATAGCCGAGGTCCGACAACGTGCGGAACGCCACCAGATTCATCGAATGGCAGGCCGAGCAGACTTCCTTGTAGACCTTGAGGCCGCGCTGCAGCTGCGCTTTGTCGTAAGTGCCGAATGGGCCGGTGAAACTCCAGTCCATTTCCTTCGGCTCGTCGATCGGGAAATGCGTCGGATTGGCCACATTGTGTGCCTCTTCGGCGGCGATCGCCCGAGTGCCCGCGGCCCCAGCGGCGACGGCCACAAGGCCGATCAGCGCCAGCGAGGTGAGAATCTTTTTCATGCCAAATCCCCTTAGATTCTCTACCCGCTCAGCCTTTGGTTTCCGGAGCCGCCGTAGCGCCCGCCGGATGTCCGCTGCCGCCCTTGTTCTTCTCGAGCACCGCCTCGGTGATCGAGTTCGGCAGCCGTCGCGGCGTCTCGATCAGTCCGAGCACCGGCAGCGCGATCAGGAAGAAGGCGAAGTAGAACAATGTCGCCATCTGCGCCATGAACACATAGCTGCCTTCGGCCGGCTGCGAGCCCAGCCAGCCAAGCAGGATGGCATCGGCCACGAACAGCCAGAAGAACAGCTTGTACCAAGGCCGGTAAACCGCCGAGCGCACCTTCGAAGTGTCGAGCCACGGCACCAGGAACAACATGACGATGGCGCCGAACATGCATAGCACGCCGCCGAGCTTGGAGTTGATCGGCCCGACATTGAAGGTGATGGCGCGCAGGATCGCGTAGAACGGCAGGAAGTACCATTCGGGCACGATGTGGGCCGGCGTCTTCAGCGGGTTGGCGACGATGTAGTTGTCGGGATGGCCGAGATAGTTCGGCAGGTAGAAGACGAAATAGGCGAAGAAGAACAGGAACACGATCATGCCGAACGCGTCCTTGATGGTCGCGTAGGGGGTGAAGGCGACGGTGTCGGTCTTCGACTTGACCTCGATGCCGGTCGGGTTCGACTGGCCGACGACGTGCAGCGCCCAGATGTGCAAAACGACGACGCCGGCAATCATGAACGGCAACAGATAGTGCAGCGCAAAGAAACGGTTGAGCGTCGGGTTGTCGACGGCAAAGCCGCCGAGCAGCAGCTGTTGGATCCAGTCGCCGACCAGCGGAATGGCGCTGAAGAAGCCGGTGATGACGGTGGCGCCCCAGAAGCTCATCTGGCCCCATGGCAGCACGTAGCCCATGAAGCCGGTCGCCATCATCAGGAGATAGATGATGCAGCCAAGGATCCACAGCAGCTCGCGCGGCGCCTTGTAGGAGCCGTAATAGAGGCCACGGAAGATGTGGATGTAGACGGCGACGAAGAAGAACGAGGCGCCGTTCGAATGCATGTAGCGCAGCAGCCAGCCCGAATTCACGTCGCGCATGATCTTCTCGACCGAGCCGAAGGCCAGATTGGTGTCGGCCGTGTAATGCATGGCCAGCACGATGCCGGTCAGGATCTGCGCCACCAGCATGATCGAAAGGATGCCGCCAAAGGTCCATGCATAGTTGAGGTTGCGCGGCACCGGATAGGCAACGAAGCTGTCATAGACCAGCCGCGGCAGCGGCATGCGGGCGTCGAACCAGCGTCCGAGACCGGTTTTGGGCGTATAGGTGGAGTGTCCCTCGCTCATCGAAATATCCCCTGCCTCAACCGATAAGGATCTTGGTATCGGAAATGAACTTGAATCCCGGAACCGCCATGTTCTCAGGCGCCGGGCCTTTGCGGATGCGGCCGGCCGTATCGTATTGCGAACCGTGGCACGGGCAGAACCAGCCGCCGAAATCGCCTTCCTGGCCAAGCGGAATGCAGCCGAGATGCGTGCAGACCTGAACCATCACCATCCAGGCTTCCTTGCCGGGTGTGGTGCGATTGGCGTCGGTCGCCGGTGCGTCGGCCGGCAGATTGGCGTTGCGCGCGATCGGATCCTTGAGATCGGCCAGCTTGACCGCCTCGCCGTCCTTCATTTCCTGTTCGGTGCGGTTGCGGACCACGACCGGCTTGCCGCGCCATTTGACGATCAGCGACATGCCAGGCGTCAGCGAGGCGACATCGACTTCGACGGAGGCGAGCGCCAGCGTCGAGGCGTCAGGGCGCATCTGGTCGATGAACGGCCACGCGAAAGCACCCGCGCCGACCACTGCGGCCATGCCGGTGGCGACGTAGAGAAAATCACGACGGTTGGGATCCTGGGTGTCGGTTGCGCTCACGGGTGCCTGATCCTTTCGCCTCTTCCGTGCCGGTGGCTGAGCCTTGTTCCCCGCTCAATTACGCCAACCCGACAGCGCATGGCGAACAGGCTTGCGAATTCCTCCGGCATTTGGACTTCGGTTTATGCGTGAAGCCCGTTTTTGTCCAGACGGGTGAAGGCACAAGGGCAGATTGTCGCGGGGACAAAATCCGCCACCGGTCGACGCGACGCCGGATGGCCGCCAAACATCGCTAAACAACCGGGAAACAACCGCAAATCCGATGCCCTTGTTCGCCTCGACACAAGGCGCCGGCCGGGTCTATCCTTGCCATCATGGCACACGTCATAGACCGCGACACCTGGGCCGTTCGCTCCGACCATTGGAAGGGCGAGTTGCAATGTGGCGCCTACGGCTCCAACTCCTGCCTGATCTTCAACCACCTGCCTGATGTCGGCGGCGGTCCACGGCTGCACGCGCATCCCTACGCGGAGATATTCATCATCCGCCAGGGCACCGGCCTGTTCACCGTCGGCGACCAGGAGATCGAGGCATCCGCCGGTCAGATCCTGATCGTGCCGCCCAATACGCCGCACAAATTCACCAATCTCGGCCCGGGCCCGCTGGAAACGACCGACATCCACGAGAATGGCAGCTTCGTCACCGAATGGCTTGAGTGATCTCTATTTCGCGCCGAGCCTGGCCAGCACCGCTTTCGGGATGTTGTATTCACGAATGACGGCATCGTGCTTGCGCAAGCCGCACAGCTCGCGCTGGATGAAATAGCCATGCACCGCCTCGGCGGCATCCTTGAGCAGTCGGGGGCGCAGTTGCTCGTCGGCATTGTCGCGCAGCCTGGCCAGCGTTTCCTCTGCCCGCTGGCCGGCGCGACCGAGTGCTGCCGCCTTTTCCGCCAATATTTCATGGCCGAGCGCGTCGAAGGCGGTTTCAGCGGCCGAGCCGCCGGCAAGATGAGATGGCGGACGCAAGGACATTTCAGCCTCCTTTCCCGAAAACCATGCGGTGTGTGACGAACTCTTCGCCTTCCACGCGTGTAAATCCACGCCGTTCGTAAAAACCAAAAGCCTCTTGCGGCGCGCGGGTGTTAAGCGCGGCGAAATGGTGACGTGCCCTGTCGATAACGGTTTCGACCAGCATCTGGCCAAGGCCGGCGCGACGGCGGCGCGCACTGACGAACAGGTGCCGGACCCGGCCCTGGTCCCTGCCTTCGAAATAGGGATCGATGTTCAACCCGCACACGCCGGCGAGTTCCTTTCCATGCCAGGCTCCGTATAGCGCCTCGCCCCGTTTCAGGAACTTGTTGCGGCCACTTGCCCAGCCATCCGCCAGGCGCACCAGCATCCAGTAGCCTTCCAGCCGGCTCTCTTCCTTCAGCGTGTCGAAGGCCGGCATGGTCGGCCGGAGCCGCTTGAGCACGTAGCCGACCTCTGAGATGGCGCCTGTTGATCCACCCATGGAGCTACTCCGCAGGGCGTGTCTCTTCGAGCACGCTGTCCTCGTGATAGAGAAAACCGCCGGACTGCCGCTTCCACAGCCGCGCATAGAGCCCGTCGCGTGCTACCAACTCGTCATGCGTGCCCTGTTCGACGATGTGGCCGCCATCGAGCACCACCAGTCGGTCGAGTGCCGCGATCGTCGACAGCCGGTGGGCGATGGCGATGACCGTCTTGTTTTCCATCAGCCGCGTCAGATTCTCCTGGATCGCCGCCTCGATGTCGGAATCGAGTGCCGAGGTCGCCTCGTCGAGAATCAGGATCGGCGCATCCTTGAGGAAGACGCGGGCGATCGCCACGCGCTGGCGCTGGCCGCCCGACAGTTTGACGCCGCGCTCGCCGACAAAGGCCTCGTAGCCGGCGCGGTCCCTGTTGTCGCGCAAGGCCAGGATGAATTCGTGCGCCTCGGCCTTTTTCGCCGCCGCGATCACCTCGGCGTCGGTCGCGTCAGGCATGCCGAGCTTGATGTTGTCGCGCAGCGAACGGTGGAACAGCGCCGTATCCTGGCTGACGACGCCGATGTTGGCGCGCAGCGAATTTTGCGTGACTTTGGCGACATCCTGGCCATCGATGGTGATCGACCCGCTCTCCAGATCGTAGAGCCGCAGGATCAGATTGGCGAGGGTCGTCTTGCCGGCGCCAGACGGTCCGACCAGCCCGACCTTCTCGCCCGGCTTGACGACAAGGTCGATGCCGTTCAGCACGCCGAAACCTTTGCCGTAATGGAACTCGACGTTCTTCACCTCGATACGCCCGCCTGCCACCACGAGTTCCTTGGCGTCGGGCGCATCGGTGAGGCCGAGCGGCTGCGAAATCAGCGCCTTGGAGTTCTCCAGCACGCCGAGGTTTCGCAAGATGCTGTTGAGCTGCATCATCAGCCGGCCAAGCAGCATGTTGAGCCGCAGCACCAGCGACAGGGTGAAGGCGACAGCGCCGACGGTGATCGAGCCCTCTACCCAGAGATAGACGGCAAAGCAGCCGATCGCCGTGATCATGATGCCCGACAGCGTCGTCAGCGCCATGCGCACGCCGGTCAGCCGGCGGGTGAACGGGCGCAATGCGTCGAGGTAGATGTCGAAACCGTTCCTGATGTAGCGGTCGTCGCCGTCGGCCGAGAACAATTTCAGCGTCTGCACGTTGGAATAGGAATCGACAATGCGGCCGGTGATCATCGAGCCGGCCTCGGCTGTTTCCTCGGCATGCTTGCGGATTGCCGGCAAATAGAGCTTGGCCAGCCAAGCGAAAGCGAAAATCCAGATCACCACCAGCACCGCCAGCCTGAGATCGAGGCCTGCGACCAGCGCCAGCGTCGTCACCGTGTAGACGATCATGAACCAGACGACCTCGATGAAGCTTTCCATCAGGTCGCCGGTGGCTTGCCCCGCCTGCCAGACCTTTGTCGCGATGCGGCCGGCGAAATCGTTCTGGAAGAAGGCGTAGGACTGGCGCGAGACATGCCGGTGCGCCTGCCAGCGCACCAGATTGTAGAAACCGGGCGTGATCGTCTGTTCGTCGACCAGCGCCGAAAGGCCGACGACGACGGTGCGGATGACCAGCACCACCACGGCCATGAAAACCAGTTCAGGGCCGGCGGCGGCCCACAGCGCGTGCCAGCTGCGCTCGGCGGGAAGCTGGTCGAGAATATCGACCAGCCGCCCGACGAAGTAGAACAGGCCGGCCTCGACCAGCGGCGCGATGCCGCCGATGACCAGCATGGCGAAGAAGGCGAACTTCGCCTGGCCGACATAGTGCCAGAGAAAGCCGCCGACGCTGGTCGGTGGCCGAAGATTCGCTGGCTCCCTGAACGGATAGACCCAGTTCTCGAACCAGCGATAGACGGCTGTCATCATGCGGCGGCCATCATTCTGCGGCTTGCCCCTTTGCAAGTGCGTCGTTGGCGGCGTCGGCGGGACCGTCCTCAAGCAGGAACCCACCCGACTGGCGCTGCCAGAGCTGCGCGTAGAGCCCGCCCTTGGCGACGAGTTCCTCGTGCGAACCTTCCTCGATGACACGACCCTTGTCCATCACCACCAGCCTGTCCATCGCCGCGATGGTCGACAGCCGGTGCGCTATGGCGATGACGGTTTTGCCTTGCATGAGCTTGTAGAGATTCTCCTGGATCGCCGCCTCGGCTTCGGAATCAAGCGCCGAGGTCGCTTCATCAAGGATAAGTATAGGTGCGTCCTTCAACATAACGCGAGCAATGGCGACGCGTTGCCGCTGGCCACCGGACAATTTGACGCCGCGGTCACCGACATGGGCATCGAAGCCCTTGCGGCCGCTGGCATCCGAAAGCCCGCCGATGAAATCCAGCGCCTCGGCGCGCCGCGCCGCCTCGACAAGCATCTCGTCGGTGGCATCGGGCCGGCCATAAAGGATGTTCTCGCGCACCGAACGATGCAGCAGCGAGGTATCCTGCGTGACCATGCCGATCTGCGCACGCAGCGAATCCTGCTTCACGCCGGCGATCTCCTGGCCGTCGATCAATATCTGCCCGGCTTCGAGGTCGTAGAAGCGCAGCAACAGGTTGACCAGCGTCGACTTGCCGGCGCCGGAACGGCCGACGATGCCGACCTTCTCGCCCGGCTTCACCGCCAGCGACAGGCCTTCGATCACACCCTTCTGCTTGCCGTAGTGGAAGCGGATGTCCTCGAACCGGATCTCACCCCTGGAAACGCTGATCTCCTTCGCGTCCGGCCTGTCCTCGACAAGGCGCGGCAGCGAGATCGAGGCGATACCGTCCTGCACCGTGCCGATGTTCTCGAACAGGCCCGACATTTCCCACATGATCCATTGCGACATGCCCCACAACCTGAGCACAAGGCCGATGACCACGGCGACCGCGCCGATCGTCACGGCTTGCCCCAGCCACAGCCACAGCGCCATCGCGGTCACTGAGAACAAGAGCAGCGCGTTCAGTATGTAGAGCGAGCCGAAAAGCACTGTCACCAGCCGCATCGACCGGTAGACCGTTTCGAGAAAGCCGGACATGCCGTCTTTGGCGAATGACGCTTCCCGGCGTGCATGGCTGAACAGCTTGACCGTCTGGATGTTTGAGTAGCTGTCGACGACCCGGCCCGTCATGATCGAGCGCGCATTGGCCTGTTCCTCGCCGACCTTGCCCAGCCGGGGAATAAAAAACCGCAGCAAAAGGATATAGCCGACCAGCCAGACGCCGAGCGGCGCGGCCAGCCGCCAGTCGGCCGAGCCGACAATGAGCAGCATGCCGAGGAAATAGACGATAACGTAGTTCAGGACGTCGATCACCTTGATGACGCATTCGCGCACGGCGAGAGCCGTCTGCATCAGCTTGGTCGCGATGCGGCCGGCGAACTCGTCCTGGTAGAAACTCATCGACTGCTTGAGCAGATAGCGGTGCACCTGCCAGCGGATGCGCATGGGATAATTGCCCATCAGCGTCTGCTGGTTGAGCAGCGAATGCAGCCATACCGTGCCCGGCAGCGCGAACAGCACGATGAAGGCCATGCCGGCGAGCTTCCAGGCTTCCGTCTGCAGGAAGGTTTCGCGATTCTGCCCCGACAGCCAGTCGACGATGCGGCCGAGGAAGCCGAACATCCACACTTCCGCGATCGCGATGGCCGTCACCAGCACCGCGTCGAAAAGGATATAGGGCCACGCGCCGCGCGTATAATGCACGCAGAAGGCAACCAGCGTCCTCGGCGGCTCGACCGGTTCCGCCGCGGGGAACGGATCGAGCCTTTTTTCAAACCAGCTAAACAACAACATAGGTCATGCCTGTGAAATGTGTTTGCCGCTTACGCGGCACGTGAGCGTACGAAGTCCCCGGTACCCATGGCATCAAGGGCCGACGGTCCGGAATCACCCGGACCGTCGGCCCTACTTCGCGCAATATAGGGGCTCGCGGGCTTTTCGCCGACAGCTGCGCCAGACGATCCTGACGACACGGTGCCGCCAGCCCGGTTTTTCGCGCCCGGCCGGACCAGCCGGATGATCCGGCGCACCAGCGACGGCCGGCTGTGGTCGGGCACCGCGCGAGAGAAATCGACATCCGGCAGCATGCCGCGATGCGGCCGGCGGCGAACCTCGGCGTGAACCGCCGACGAATAGGTGTCGCCGATCAGCAGCGCCCAGGTCGGCAGTCGGTGGATATGCAGGCTCCTTGAGCCGGGTATTCTGTAGGGATCGAACATCGGTCCGTCCTCCGTGTGAAAATCGAGATAAAAAGGCGAAGCAATTTCGTCCGCCGGCATCCGGCCGGGGACACGCATTGCGTCGGTCTGGACACGATAGACATCGGTCCGGACAGGTTCAGGTGGGGCGTTCAGCCCTTTTGACTTTTTGAAAAACATCGCAGGATTCCTTCGAGAGCCGAAAAATCGTTTCGGCGGGAATCGGTGCGATCAAGTCTTAGAGAGTCAGGAGAATCGTCGTACCGAAACCGCCGGCAGGCAGGCAAGCCCACGAGAGGGGCGCTGGATGTGCATGGTCATCATGAATTTCCCCTCCATCGGTTCGGGTTGACAATGCTGGCCGTATACCCGACTTCGCAGAAAATGGCCACCCGCAGGTCCAGCAATTTCCAAAACCGCGAAGCCGCTGTGGCCGATCTGCCACTTATTAGAAGGATGCGGAAATGAACTGTCGTCTCCGCATCGCGCTCTACCAGCCGGATATCGCCGGCAACACCGGGACAATCCTGCGCTTCGCTGCTTGCCTTGGGCTCGGCGTCGACATCATCGAACCGACCGGCTTTCCGCTCTCCGACAAAGCGCTCAAGCGAGCTGGCATGGATTACCTCGAAATGGCTGCTCTGACCCGGCATGTCGACTGGCACGCCTTCGAGGACTGGCGCAAAACTGGCACGCGCCGGCTGGTGCTGCTGTCGACCAAAGCCACGACCGCTTACACCAGCTTCACCTTCGCCGAAGGCGACATTCTTCTGTTCGGCCGCGAATCCGCAGGCGTTCCGGATCCTGTCCATCAGGCGGCGGATGCGCGGCTGACCATCCCCATGCAGGGAGCGGCGCGCAGCATCAATGTCGCGCTGTCCGTCGCCATGGTGGCGGGCGAAGCCATCCGGCAACTCGGATAGGATCCGCAACCCGTCGACAACACCACGTCTGTCGTCGACGACGACAGGGGCTTCCCCACTTGTTCTTACCCAGGCGCACATCGCCTTCTCCTGCATTTGCCCAAACGATCTTTCTTCGCTACAAGCTCAACTTAACTTGAGGTCAAGAAGAAAAACGGAGCGGAAAGTCAGGAATGGCACCGGTAACGGAATTGACGGTCGGCCAGGTCGCCATGCGCAGCGGTGTAGCGGTGTCGGCGCTGCATTTCTACGAGGCCCGCGGCCTGATCCGCAGCTACCGCACGGCGGGCAACCAGCGCCGCTACGGCCGCGACGTGCTGCGGCGGGTGGCGATCATCAAGGTGGCGCAGGAGGTCGGTATCTCGCTGGCCGAGATCGGCGAAGCCCTGGCATCGCTGCCGGAGGGCCGCACGCCGACGCGCGATGACTGGAACCTTTTGTCGACCGCCTGGCGCGACGGGCTCGATCACAAGATCGCCCAATTGAAGAAACTGCGCGACGGGCTGACCGACTGCATCGGCTGCGGCTGCATGTCGATCGACAAATGCCCGCTGCGCAACAAGGGCGACCGGCTGGCGAGGGAAGGCACAGGCGCCAGGCGGCTGGTGGCCGGCTGAGCAAGCTGCGCTTCAATCAGCTACCGGCAACCGCCTGATGGTGAACTCGATCAGGTCGCCCGGCCGCTCGAACCAGCTTTCGATCTCGGTCCAGTAGGCCTGCTTGGGAAAGCGCTCGAACCATTCCTTGGCCTTGAGCCGCGCATCGGAGCGCGGCAGCACGAAGGTCTCGCGCAGAAAACCGTCGCGCGGCATGCGCACGCGCTCGGCACGGCTTTGGTCGAGCCTCTTCTTCAGGCCATCCAGCGGCGGTCTTGCCGGGGTGCGCACGAAACAACTCCTTGCACCGTAATGACACTTGACCCTGTCCCCTAAGAGATTAGGGATCGCGCCCGGAAAAGACGAGTCTTTTGTCGACTCACCGCCCCGCAACCGGAGACGGCACTTGGAACGACCTGAAATACCGGCAGGGCTGCCCGCCGACATCGAACAGAAGAAGATGAAAGCGCGCCTCTGGTTCGAGGCGCTGCGCGAACGCATCTGCGCCACGTTCGAGCAGATCGAGCAGGACCTTGGCGGGCCGCTGGCCTCGTGGTCGCCCGGCCGCTTCGAAAAGACCCCATGGGAACGCGACGAGGGCCGCGGCGGCGGCGGCACCATGTCGATGATGCACGGCCGCGTCTTCGAAAAGGTCGGCGTCCACACTTCGACCGTCCATGGCGAGTTCTCGCCCGAGTTCAGGAAGCAGATGCCCGGCGCCGAGGAAGACCCGCGCTTCTGGGCATCCGGCATTTCGCTGATCGCGCACCCGTGGAATCCCAACGTTCCGGCCGTACACATGAACACGCGCATGGTGGTCACATCCAGCCAATGGTTCGGCGGCGGCGCCGATCTGACACCGGTGCTCGATCGCCGCCGCACCCAGGACGACCCTGATACCATCGCCTTCCACCGCGCCATGCAATTCGCTTGCGAGAAGAATGTCGCGGTGGCCGATTACCCGAAATTCAAGGCCTGGTGCGACGAGTACTTCTATCTGTCGCACCGCAACGAGCCGCGCGGCACCGGCGGCATCTTCTTCGACTGGCTGCATTCGGGTGAGGACAAGGGCGGCTGGAATGCCGATTTCAACTTCGTCCAGGATGTCGGACGCTCTTTTCTCGTCGTCTACGGCCACCTGGTGCGCGCCAACTTCAACGAGAACTGGACCGATGGCGACCGTGATGAACAGCTCATCCGCCGCGGCCGCTATGTCGAATTCAATCTGCTTCACGATCGCGGCACCATCTTCGGACTGAAGACCGGCGGCAATGTCGCGTCCATTCTCTCCAGCCTGCCGCCCGAGGTCCGCTGGCCGTAACAAAATGGTGAGCGGGGCGTGAGCCGCATTGATGTCCCATTCGCTCGAAATGGGCATGGAATGTGGCACACGGTGCGGCGAAAAATTTCTTTTTCGTCTAATAGGCTGTTGAAAAGACTGGTCTATTTGTGGCGCTGGGTCGGGAAGCGCCGGCGGCTCGCCTGCGCGCAATTCCAGGAAAGTGCGAAACGGCGTTCCGACCGGAATTGCGTCAAGACAAAGCGAGCCGCGACCCGACGCGACCGGACGGCCCAGGACGATGCGGGACATCTTCGTCAAAAGGATACCCGCCTTTCCAGGAGTACTTCGCAATGCGCAAGATCATTGTTTCGGCTGCCGCCGCTGCCCTTCTCGCTTCCGGTTCAGCGGCATTCGCCGCCGTCAAGCACACCACCGGGACGATCAAGACCTTTGACACGACGACCACGAGCCTGGTCCTCGATGATGGATCGTCTTTTACGCTTCCCAAGACCTTCAAGGATCCTGGCCTGACGGTCGGTGAAAAGGTCCGCGTCTCATGGGATATGAAGGGCAAGAACAAGGTCGCCGAGGCCGTCAAGGTCGCAAAATGATGCTTGCCCGCCAGAGCAGGATGAAACGATATCCGGTCCTGTTTTGGAGGTAGCGTAAGAGGGCGGAGCAGCGCCTGCTCCGCCTTTTCGCCGTTGACTGCAACCAATGCCACCCCATCTGTGTTATGCTTCTCCCGCTCGCGGCCCCAGGATCCGATCTGGATTTGGACCGTCAGCCAAAAAAGTGCCGGAGCCTCGGGCTCCACGGAGGAAAGGAGAAATCTCATGAAGGAATTTCACTGCGGGTCGCTCGTGCCCGGCTGTGACTGGCACACGCGTGCCGACGAGGAGGCCGAGGTCATGCGCCGTGCCGTCGAGCACATGCGCGAGACGCATGGCGAGACGGTCATCCGCGAGACGATGATCGAGGCGATCCGCTCGCGAATCGAAAAGACCCGCGACGCGGCCTGATCTACCCGGCCTTCAAGGCTTCGGCGGCGCGCTTGAGGAGCGCGTCGCGATCAGGGGTAAACCCGGCTTCGACCCATTCCGCTTCGAGATTCCTGAGGATTTCGCCGAGTTTCGGGCCTGGAGTTGCGCCGAGCGCCGTCAGATCGGCACCTTTCAGCGGAAACAACGGCTTTTCCCATTTGGTGGCGAAGGCAAGCAGGCGCGAAAAGCCACCGGCTTCGAGCAGCGCCTCATTGTCCTCGACGGCGCGCACCCTTGCTGCCGCAAGCGACAGCCGCAACCGGTCGACAAACCCTTGCCGGTCACCGCGATAGAGCCTTTTCGCCAGTTCGCCCTCGGTCGTCTTCGGCTCGACGGCGGTGGCAAGCGCCCAGTGGCGCAGGCGATCCGCTTCAGCGGTCGAGAGTTTGAGCCGCTCGGCCAGCGTCATCATGCGAGCGGCATCGGGCGGCACGATCGCTTCCAGTCTGAGCAGCGGGTCGGGTGCCCAGACCAGATCCTTCCCGGCCTTGGCCAACCCATGGATGGCATCGATGCCCCATTTCTCGCTTTCCGGCAGCGCTGCGGTCAAGACACCTGCCTGCCGCATCCAGAGCAGTGCCCGTGACGGATCGGGCGCCGACAAAAGTTTCTTCAGTTCCGACCAGGTACGCTCGGACGAAAGCTGGGCCAGCCCTTCCTTAAGCCGGGCGCAGGCTTTCAGCCCTTCGGCGTCCGGCCGTCCGTCGCCGTACCAGGCGAAGAAGCGGAAGAAGCGCAGGATGCGCAGGTAGTCTTCGCGAATACGCGCTTCCGGGTCGCCGATGAATCGCAGCCGGCGCGCCTCGATGTCGGCAATGCCGCCGACCAGGTCGACCACCTTGCCATCGGCCCCGGCATAGAGCGCGTTGATGGTGAAGTCGCGCCGCTCGGCATCGAGCTTCCAGTCGCGCCCGAACAATACTTTCGCGCGCCGCCCGTCCGTCTCGATATCAGCGCGCAACGTGGTGATTTCATAAGGTTTTCCGTCGGCAACCACGGTGATTGTCCCATGTTCGATGCCGGTTGGCACCGCCTTGAAGCCTTCCGCTTCGGCGCGGCGGAGGGTTTCCTCCGGCAGGCAGGTGGTGGCGATGTCTATGTCGGCGACCGGCTGGCCCATCAGAGTGTTGCGCACCGCGCCGCCGGCGACTCGCGCCTCTTCACCGCCTTCGGCCAGTGCGAACAGCAGGCGCTGCAGATGCTTGTCGGTGAGCCAATCAGCCCTGCCCGCGATCGAGACACTCACGCATAGAGCCTTTCATAGAGGGTACGAATGATGCCGGCGGTGACGCCCCAGATGCGCCGGTCGCCGTAAGGCATGTCGTAGAAGAACCATTCGAGATCGTTCCACATACGGCTGTCGCGCTTGTGGTTGGCCGGGTCCATCAGGAAGCGCAGCGGCACTTCGAAAGCGGCATCGACCTCGTCGGAGTTGAGCGTCAGCTGGAAACCGGGCCGCACGATGCCCAGCACCGGAGCGATACGGTAGCCGCTGCCGGCCACATAGTCGGGCATGCGGCCGATGATCTCGATGCGGTCTTGGCCAAGCCCGATCTCCTCGAAGGTCTCGCGCAGCGCCGCCGCCTCGGGGCTCGGATCCGTCGGATCGATGGTGCCGCCCGGAAATGCCACCTGCCCCGAATGGCTGCGCAGCTTTTCGGCCCGTTTGGTCAGGAGAACCGTCGCATCACCCTCATGATCGACCACCGGGATCAGCACCGCGGCATCGCGCAGCGCCTTGCCCTGGTCGAGGCGCGGATGGCCGGGGTTGAAGCGATGGTCGCCATAGTCGTCGTCGCCTGCATGCGCATCGGGCTGCACGGCAAAGCGCGCGCGAAAATCCGCGGATGAAAACGGCCCCGGCGTCACCTGGTCCATCACGCACTCAGCCGCTTCAACTGGTCCGCCGGCATGATCGGGAACACCGCGCCCTTGGAGCGCACCGCGAACATCGTCTCGCCGCCGATCTCGACCTCCTCGCCATGCCCGACCAGTTCATACATCACCGGCCGCGCCACCAGCGCCTCCAGACGGCCACGCACCAGCACATAGGGTTTCAATCCGCCGGTCTCGTTCTCATCGACAAACCGCAACGGCCGTTCCGGCCCGGCCTCTACGACATCGCCGACATTGGTGCGGAAGGTGATGATCTGCGCTTCGCCGTTACCCGAAACGTCCATTTCGACGGCGATGAACGGCGCATCGGCGACGCGGATGCCGACCTTTTCCACTGGTGTCACCAGATAGGTCCTGCCATCGGCGTCCTTGCGCAGCACCGAGGAGAAAAGCTGCACCAGCGGCATGCGGCCGATCGGCGTGCCCAGATAGAACCAGGTGCCGTCGGCCTGGATCTCCATGTCGAGATCGCCGCAGAAGTCCGGATTCCAGCGCTCAACGGGTGCTGCGCCCTTGCCGGCGCGGGCCGCGCGCGAGATCAGCGCCTCGAGACCGCGCGCCTCGGTGGCATCAGTCAGGCTTTCTTCACGATGTCCCAAGGGTCCCGTCATGGTCACGAAATAGTCACTGTTGTTCCGCTTGTCAGCCTGAGTCTGTGATTTAAGTTTCGACATAGGCGCCACGCGAGGCCGAATCGCGGCAACCTATGGTATGGTGCAGCCGTTGTTCCAGCCATGGTATTCCAACCACAAGGATCGATGCGGCATGAGCGTGATGGTCAAGGAAAGCCCGATCAGCGAAAAGGACATGATCGCCGAGGCCGAAAAGGCGCTTGCCGACATCTCCCGGATCCGCGACGGGGTCGGCCGGGTCATCTTCGGACAGGAAAGCGTCGTCGAGCGTACGCTGGTGGCGCTGCTGGCCGGTGGCCATGCGCTTTTGGTCGGCGTGCCGGGCCTCGCCAAGACCAAGCTGGTCGAAACACTTGGCATCGCGCTCGGCCTCGATTCGCGTCGCATCCAGTTCACGCCGGACCTGATGCCGTCCGATATCCTCGGCTCCGAAGTGATGGAGCAGGACGAGACCGGCAAACGCTCCTTCCGCTTCATCTCCGGGCCGATCTTCGCCCAGCTGCTGATGGCCGACGAGATCAACCGCGCGTCGCCGCGTACCCAGTCGGCGCTGCTGCAGGCCATGCAGGAATACCACGTCACCATTGCCGGCGCCCGCCATGACCTGCCGGCGCCCTTCCACGTGCTGGCAACCCAAAACCCGCTGGAGCAGGAAGGCACCTATCCGTTGCCCGAGGCTCAGCTTGACCGCTTCCTGATGCAGGTCGATATCCTGTATCCCGAGATCGAGGCAGAGCGCCGCATCCTTCTGGAAACCACCGGAATCGAGGACGCGAAAGCGCAAAACGTGCTGCAGCCGGTGCGGCTGAAGGAGATCCAGACGCTGATCCGCCGCATGCCGGTGCCTGAAAGCGTCGTCGAGGCGATCCTGACGCTGGTGCGCTCGGCGCGTCCGGGCCAAGGCAACGCCGAGACCGACAAGAACGTCGCCTGGGGTCCCGGCCCGCGCGCCAGCCAGGCGCTGATGCTGTGCACAAGGGCGCGCGCGCTTTACGACGGACGGCTGGCGCCCTCGGTCGACGACGTGCGTGCGCTGGCCGAGCCGGTGCTGCAGCATCGCATGGCGCTGACCTTCGCCGCCCGCGCCGAAGGCACCAGCGTGCGTGACGTGGTGGCGAAACTCGTGAAAGGGATTTGATGCCGCGCATCGGCGAGGTCCAGGCTCCGGCAGCGACGCGTGACGCGCTCGCTCGTGGCCGGTTGC
Source organism: Mesorhizobium sp. M7A.F.Ca.US.008.03.1.1 (assembly GCF_003997495.1). Classification (GTDB taxonomy): domain Bacteria; phylum Pseudomonadota; class Alphaproteobacteria; order Rhizobiales; family Rhizobiaceae; genus Mesorhizobium. Next base: position 34,374 of record NZ_RZRU01000005.1, read on the forward strand.
GGGCCTCGCTTGTGCCAGACCTGCTGGTCGAGGCGCGGCGCATCGTCAACACCGTGATCGCCGGCTGGCATGGCCGCCGCAAGCGCGGCATCGGCGAGAATTTCTGGCAGTTCAGGCCCTATGTCGAGGGCGATTCCTCGCGCATCGACTGGCGCCGCTCGGCCCGCGACGACCACATCTATGTGCGCGACCGCGAATGGGAAGCCGCCCATACCGTCTGGCTGTGGGCCGACCCCTCGCCGTCGATGCTCTACAAATCGACCGGCGCCAGCGTTTCCAAGCAATCGCGCGCTTTGGTGCTGGCGCTGGCCATGGCCGAGCTGTTGTCGCGCAGCGGTGAGCGCATCGCCTGGCCGGGCCTCACCGACCCGTTCACCGCCCGCAACGGCGCCGAACGCATTGCCGCCCAGTTGATGCATGCCGGCGAGCTGCCGGCAAAACCCGACCTGTCCGACATCAGGCGCTTCTGCGACATCGTCATCGTCAGCGACTTTCTCGATCGCGTCGAGGAGACGATGGCCTGGCTCGACGTGCTGGCCCGCCACGGCGTGCGTGCCCACCTGATCGAGGTCGCCGACCCGGCCGAGGAGACCTTCCCCTATGCCGGCCGAACCGAATTCACCGATCCCGAGACCGGCGACAAGCTGACCGCCGGCCGCGCCGAAATGCTGGGGGATGAGTATCGCCTGCTCTACACCGCCCGGCGCCACGAACTGGCGGCCTGGTGCAAACGGCTTGGCTGGAGCTTTACCGTCAACCACACCGACCGGCTCGCCTCCGACGCGCTGGTGCGGCTGCACATGGCGATGACCGCTGATGGCCCCTCGGTCAGGCCGACCGCTGGCGGTCGTGCAGGCACGATCGCTGGTGGCGATCGACCAGGGCAGACCGCCTTTGGCGGTCGTGCCGGAAGGGCTGTCGCATGAGTTGGCTGCCGCTTTCCTTTGGCGCCCCCATGGTGCTGTGGGGCCTCCTGGCACTGCCGGTGATCTGGTGGCTGCTCAGGCTGACGCCGCCCAGGCCGCAGACCGAAATCTTCCCGCCGCTGAAGATCCTGGCCCGCGTGCTGAAGCGCGAGGAGACGCCGCAGCAGAGCCCGTGGTGGCTGACGCTGCTCAGGCTCTTGATGGCGGCGCTCATCGTCGCCGCATTGGCCGACCCGGTCTTCAATCCGCGTGAAAAGCTGCCGGCCGAGGGAGCCGCGCTTGCGCTCGTCATCGACAATGACTGGGCAAGTGCCGCCGACTGGGGCAAACGCGTCGCCACCGCCGAGCGGCTGATCAACGACGCCGGCTCCAACGGCGTACCGGTCGTCATCGCCTTCACCGCCGAAAAGGCCAATGCCGAGATCGGCCCGTTCGATGCCGCCACCGCCCTTGACCGGCTGCGCGCCGCCAAGCCGCGGCCGATCCCGACCGACCGGCCCGCCGTCTATGCCCGCGTCGCCGGCGTGCTGGAGACCATGCCCGGGGCCAGTGTCGCCGTACTTGCCGACGGCCTGGCGGCGAAGGGCGATGAAGCCGCCTTCAACACGCTTTTGTCGAAAAATGCCTCGCGTGTCGTCTGGGCAACCGCCGACAGGCTGTCGCTGACCGGCCTGACCGCCGCCGACAACCAGGTCGACGGCTTTGCACTGACCGCCATCCGCGCGCCGGGCGACCCTGCGCCGGCTCAGGTCACCGCCGGCGCCTTCGATGACAAGGGCCGCCGCATTGCCGATGCGACGCTGACCTTTTCGCCTGGCGAAACCACCGCCACCGGCACCATGGCGGTGCCGTTCGAGTTGCGCAACGACTTCGCTTCGATCGCGCTCGACGGCGAGCGGCAGGCCGGTGCGGTGCGCGTCCTCGACGAAAGCTCCAAGCGCCGCCGCGTCGGGCTGCTGTCGCAGGCCGAGGCCGACCAGGCGCAGCCGCTTTTGTCGCCGCTCTACTACATCAGGCGAGCGCTGCAGCCCTTCGCCGATCTGGTCGAACCCTCCAGCGCCGATCTTGCCGACGCCATCCCGCAGATCCTCGACCAGAAGCCCGCGATGATCGTCATGGCCGATATCGGCACCATTCCCGGACAGGTCCGGCAGAGACTTGTCGATTGGGTCGACAAGGGCGGCACGCTGGTGCGTTTCGCCGGTTCGCGGCTGGCTACTGCGGGCGATGACGACGATCTGCTGCCGGTCCGCCTGCGCACCGGCGAGCGTTCGCTCGGCGGCGCGCTGTCATGGACGTCGCCGCAGCCTGTCACCGAATTCCCCAAGGCCGGCCCGTTCGCCGATCTGGCGCCGCCGACCGAGGTCACCGTCAGCAGGCAGGTGCTCGCCGAGCCGACGCCCGATATCGTCGAGCGCACCTGGGCGGCCCTTGCCGACGGCACGCCGCTGGTCACCGGACTGAAGAAAGGCAAGGGCACGCTGGTGCTGTTCCACGTCACCCCTGAGGCAACCTGGTCGAACCTGCCGATCTCAGGCAGCTTCGTCGAGATGCTGCGCCGCATCGTGCAGCTGTCGCGCAACCAGGGCGCGGCCATCGCCAATGCCGAAGCCGCCGCGGCGTCGCTGGCGCCCTATCGCATGATTGCAGCCGACGGCTCGCTGGTGCCGCCGACGCCGGATGCACGACCGCTTGTACCGGGCGCCGGCGCGCTGCCGGTGACTTTTGAAAACCCGCCCGGTCTCTATGGTTCCGAGACGGGTGTATTTGCCCATAATTTGCTTGAAGCCGACAGCACGCTGGCCCCGCTGGCGCGCCCGCAAATCACTGTTCCCGTCACCTCGATCCAGTATGCCTTTGACGAATCGCGCAATTTGAAGGGCGCGCTGGTCGCGGCCGCCCTGGTGCTGATGCTGCTTGATACGCTGGCGGTGTTCTGGATGGGCGGCCTATTTTCACGCCGGCCGCGCCGCGCCGGTGCCGTGGCAACCACCGCCGCGGTCTTGATTGCGCTCGGTGCCTTGTTCGGTCACGCAGACCTTGCCCGCGCCGACGACGCCAAGCCGGGCGACGAGGTTGCCATCGAGGCGATTTCGAAGACCCGCATCGCCTATGTGCTGACCGGCGTGCCGGGCGACGATTCGATCAGCCGCGCCGGGCTCGAGGGCCTGACCCGCTTCCTGGTCGAAAAGACTGCACTGGAACCGGGCGCGCCGGCCGGTGTCGACATTTCGAAAGACGAGCTGTCGTTCTATCCCTTGATCTACTGGCCGATCGATCCGGCCGCCCCGATGCCGAGCCAGGCCGCCATCGCCCGCATCGACGCCTATATGCAGCAGGGCGGCACGGTGCTGTTCGACACCCGCGACCAGTTCGCCAACGGCATCGGCGCCGATTCGACCAGTCCGGCCACGGAGCGGCTGCGCGACATCCTCGGCAACCTCAACGTGCCGCCGCTGGAACCGGTGCCCTCCGACCACGTGCTGACCAAATCCTTCTTCATCCTGCCCGAATTCCCCGGCCGCTTCGCCGGCAGCCCACTGTGGGTCGAGGCATCGCTCGACGCCAGCAATGCCGAGAACCGGCCGGTGCGCACCGGCGACGGCGTCTCGCCGATCATGATCACCGCCAATGATTTTGCCGGCGCCTGGGCGGTCGACGAGAATGGCGATCCGCTGCTGCCGACCGTACCGGCGGACCCGATGCAGCGCGTCTACGCGTTGCGCGCCGGCGTCAACATCATGATGTACATGCTGACCGGCAACTACAAATCCGACCAGGTGCACGTGCCCATACTGCTCGAACGGCTGGGGCAGTAAGATGATGTCTTTTATTGCACCTCCGCGGATCGACCCTTCCAGATGGGAGGGTAAGGAATGAACTGGTCGATCTCCTTCGAACCGCTGATCTCCTGGCCCCTGCTGGCCTTGGCGCTGGTACCGCTGGCGCTGCTGGCGCTTGTCGGCCTGTGGTTTCGCCAGCGCGGCTCGGTCTTCCGCTTCATCGCCCTTCTGGCGATCGCCGCCGCCCTGTTCAACCCGGTGTTCCTCAACGAGGAGCGCGAGCCGCTGAAAAGCGTTGTCGCCCTCGTCGTCGACCGCAGCCAGAGCCAGGACATCGGCGACCGCACCAAGCAGACCGACGAGGCGCTGGCCGGGCTGCAGCAGCGGCTTGGCCGCTTCAAGCAGTTCGACGTGCGCGTCGTCGAGGCCGGCAAATCCGAGGCCGCCGAAGAACGTACCGAGACACGGCTGTTCGGCGCGCTTGAAGGCGCCTTCCGCGACGTACCGCCGTCACGCATCGGCGGCGCCATCATGATCACCGATGGCGAGGTCCATGACGCCCCCCCGGGCGCGCCCGATTTCAACGCCCCCCTGCATGCCCTGATCACCGGCAACGACCACGAAAAGGACCGCCGCATCCGCTTCGAGAACGCGCCGCGCTTCGGCCTTGTCGGCAAGCCGCTCGACATGACCTACCGCGTTATCTCGACCGAAAACGAAACCGGCCCGGTCGATGTGCGCGTCTCGGTCAATGGCGAACAGGTTGCGGTCGAGCACGCCACCGTTGGCCAGGCCATGCCGCTGCAGGTGACCATTCCGGGCGCCGGCCGCAACATCGTCGAGCTCGCCATCGACCGTGAGCCGGGCGAGCTGACCGACACCAACAACCGCGCCATCGCACTGATCGACGGTATTCGCGAGAACCTGCGTGTGCTGCTCGTCTCCGGCGAGCCGCATGCCGGCGAGCGTACCTGGCGCAACCTGCTGAAATCCGACGCCTCGGTCGATCTCGTCCATTTCACCATCCTGCGGCCGCCGGAAAAGCAGGACGGCACGCCGATCAACGAATTGTCGCTTATCGCCTTCCCGACCCGCGAACTGTTCGTCGAGAAGATCAAGGATTTCGATCTCATCATCTTCGACCGCTACCAGCACCGCGACGTGCTGCCGATCCTCTATTACGACTACATCTCCGAATATGTCGAAAAGGGCGGCGCGCTGCTGATCGCGGCCGGCCCCGAATATGCCGGCGAAAGCTCGATCGCGCGCACGCCGCTGATGGCGGCCCTGCCGGCAATGCCGACCGGCGAAGTTGTCGACAAGGCCTTCTATCCGCGCCTCACCGAACTCGGCCAGCGCCACCCGGTGACACGTGGTCTCGATGGCTCTGCCACCGAGCCGCCGCATTGGAGCCGCTGGTTCCGCACCATAGGCGTGCAGAACCCGGAAGGCGAAGTGGTGATGAAGGGCGCCGACAACCGGCCGCTGCTGTTGCTCGACCGCAAGGGCGAAGGCCGCGTCGGCATGCTGCTGTCCGATCAGGGTTGGCTATGGGCGCGCGGCTTCGAGGGCGGCGGCCCGCATGTCCAGCTCTACCGGCGCATCGCGCACTGGCTGATGAAGGAGCCCGAGCTCGAGGAGGAGCGGCTGACCGCCGACGGCCGCGGCATGGTGCTGGAAATCCGCCGCCAGACGATGGCCGACGATCCCGGCCCCGCGCAGATCATCACCCCGTCCGGCAAGACACTGACCGTCAAGCTCGAGAAATCTGAGCCCGGGATCTTCCTCGGCAGCGTCGAGACCAGCGAGATCGGCCTCTACCAGGTCGCCAATGGCGACCTCACCGCGCTTGCCCATGTCGGGCCGGTCAACGCACCGGAATTCGCCGACGTCATTTCCACGGAAAACCGGCTGAAGGCGCCGGCGGAAGCCACCGGCGGCAGCGTGCGCCGGCTGGCGTCATCCACAGCCCTTGGCAGCGACGTGATGCTGCCCTCCATCGTGCCGGTGCGCTCGGCTGGTGCCGCGTCCGGCAACGACTGGATCGGACTGCGCACAACGGACGACAGCGTGCTCAAGGCCGTCTCGCGCGTGCCGCTGTTCGGGGGCTTCCTCGGTCTCGGCCTGCTGCTTTTGGCAATGGGTTCGATGTGGTACCGTGAGGGACGGTAGGGCTACTCCTCCGGCTCCGTCGTGAACATCAGCGGATAGCCCTTGGCCTTGCCGGCATCGGTAGCGCGAGTCGCCTTGGTCTCGGCGACATCCTTGGTGAACACGGCGACGACGCAGACGCCGCGACGATGCGCGGTGATCATCACCCGATGCGCCTGGTCTTCGCTGAGTTTGAACTCGCCCTTCAGCACCGTCACCACGAATTCGCGCGGCGTGAAATCGTCGTTGATGAGGATGACCTTGTAGAGCTTCGGCCGTTCGACCTGCGGCTCGACCTGGGTACGCGGTTTTGTGGTGATTTCAGGCATTGGAACCGACAATTTTGCATGAGCACGTGACCGCCATTCTGGCATCAGCGACAGCGGCCGTCCATTTTGACTGGCGCGCAAAGCCGATGTCCGGCGGGGCGCGGCCATTCACAATCATGTGGGAAAGTGTCGGTTGCCGTTCAACGGCCCTAGCGGCCGAACATGCGGCGGTTTCCACCGGCATCCGCCCGGCGTTCCAGCCAGGTCGCGATCGGCCACGCGGCGACGCAGATCAACGTCGCGCCGGTCAGCACGACCAGCAGCCAGGTCTGTGCCGGCGTAATGTAGTCCCAGTTGGTGGAAATCGCCGGCGCGAATAGCGAAGGCTCGGTGCGTCCGCTGGCCGGATCGGGCACCGGGCTGGCGGTGAACAGGATCAGCACCCTGGCGACGCCGGTGGCAACCAGGCCGCCGACCACCATCGAGCGCAAAATGGACGAAAGCCGCTTCTTCATGCGGATTGTCCTACACGGCCGGCGTTGCAAACGGGTTAAGTGTCAGTCGAGGCGGAAGCTGCCGGTGCCAGACTTCGCCAAAGATCTCTTGAACATCGGCCCGCTTCATCGCCAATGTCATGGCTTCAGCGGTTTGGACGGGAAGAAGGCCGCTCCAGCCGAAACCAGCTGGAGCGACCTTGGTCAACAGGCCGGCATTTTGTACCGGACCTTATTACGTCTTCGGGGCGTCCTTCTTGACGGCCTTCTCGGCAGCCTTCTTGTGCTTCTTGACGGTCTTCTTGACGACCTTCTTCGGAGCAGCCTTGGCCGGAGCGGCAGTCGCCGGAGCGGTGGTCGTCGAAGCAGCCGGAGCAGCGGTCGTGGTGGCGGCGGCGTTGCCGAGAGCCGGCATCGCGAAGGCGAGAGCGACGGCGAGACCGGTGGCGGAGAGGATGGACTTTTTCATGGCTTCGTTTCCTTTTATGCGGGTCAAGTTTCGGAGTGTTACTGAACCGGGTCGTTCGGCGTCACTCCAAGCAGCTTCAAAGCATTGGCGAGCATCCGGATGCCCTGCGCCTGTTTCTTGGCGGCGCAGTACCGGTTGCCCTTTCTCTGAAGTGCCTTTGCCGCGGTGACCTGCGTTGCCGTGGCATGGGTTTCGAGGGCTTCATCAAATTGGTGGCTGAGATTGGCGCACCGTTCGCTCCGGGTCGTGGGCGTCGCCTTTGCGTCCGATTGTCCGACAGCGGCAGTGACCAGGCAGAAGCCCAGCAACGCACCCAACAAACTGATCGACAACCTTGGCATCGGTTTATCCGTAAAACCCGGAGACTAGCGTCGCAGCCGATGACCTGACCGCCACGAGATCAGTTATGCCTTTGAAATTTTTCAGGAGTTTTTCTGAACTGTAGAATTTTGTTTCTGGATTGTGTCTGAGAAAGCCGGTGTGAACCCATCGTAGCCACTGGCCAACATATGGCCTGAATTCTATCGTGTGGGTTGCGACAGAAGGGCTTGGCAATCAACAATGACAGGGCTGCTGTGAAATCCGACGCACACATACTGATCGTCGACGACGACAAGGGTATCCGCGACCTGCTGCAGGAATTCTTCCAGAAGCGGGGCCTGCACACTTCGGTTGCCGCCGACGGCATCGAGATGGAGACCATCCTGCGGCGCGTCCAGGTGGACCTCATCGTCCTCGACGTGATGCTGCCCGGCAAGAGCGGGCTGGAGCTGTGCCGCGACCTGCGTGCCCAGTATTCGACGCCGATCATTATGCTGACCGCCGTCACCGAGACGACCGACCGCGTCGTCGGCCTGGAAATGGGCGCCGACGACTATGTGCCCAAACCCTTCGACCCGCGCGAGCTTTTGGCGCGTATCCGCGCCGTGCTCAGGCGCAATGGCGCCGCCGAGCCGAAGCGCGCCACCACCAAGCAGATCTACCGCTTCGCCGGCTGGACGATGGACTGTGCTCGGCGCCGGCTGATCGCACCCGACGATGTCAGGGTCGAGCTGACCATGGCCGAATTCAACCTGCTGCAGACCTTCGTCAAGAGCGCGCAGCGCGTGCTGACCCGCGACCAGCTCATCGAACTGTCCGGCGGCGACAGCGACTATTCCTTCGACCGCAGCATCGACATCCTGGTCAGCCGGTTGCGGCGCAAGATGGAAGACGACCCGAAGACGCCCAAGCTGATCCTGACCGTACGCAGCGGCGGCTACCAGTTTCTGCCCGAGACGACCTCCGAATGAGACGTTTCCTGCCGCAGACCTTGCCTGTCTGGGTGCTGCTGATCGTCATTGCCGGCCTGCTGATCAGCCAGGTCGCGACCCTCTACATCGTGTCGCGCGATCGCGCCGCCGCCAACGACGTCGTCGACCTCTACCGGCTCAACGACCGTGCCTTCTCGCTGGTGCAGCTCATGCATGACGCCAGTCCGGACGAGCGCAAGGCGACGGCGACCGGCCTGTTCAACTCCACTTACGCGCTCACCGTTTCGGACACGCCGGCGGTCACTTCGTCGATCGCCGGCGACGACGAACTGGCCGAACTCGAAGACATCCTCGTCGGCCGGCTGTCGAAATTCGGCATCACCGATGCACGCGTGCGCCGCGATCCGGCAACGCGCGAGGCCGATGACGCGGACGGCACGGCGCCGGGGCCCGACATCGGCCAGGTCGAGCGCGACCTTCTGGTATTGGCCGCCGACTTCGCCCAGAGCGACAAGCTGACGGCCTCGCTGCGCTTCGCCGACGGCCAATGGCTGAACTTCACCGAACCGATCACGCCCGTCGGCCCGATCCTGAGCTTCGACAGCCTGCCGCTCTATTCGCTGATCGCAGGCCTGGTGGTGATCATGTCGATCTGGTCGCTGCGCCGTCTGACGGCGCCCTACCGGATGATGGAGACCGCCGTGAACCGCATCGGCAAGGATCTGAAGAGCCCGCCGATCGCCGAGAGCGGCAGCCGCGAGGTGCGTGCCGCCGCCAAGGCGATCAATGCCATGCAGGCAAGGTTGCGCGAATATGTCGAGGACCGCGAACACCTGGCGGCGGCACTGGCGCATGATCTGCGCACGCCGATGACCAGGATGCGCCTGCGCCTGGAGCTGTTGCGCAAATCGGCGGTCCGCGAGGCGCTGGCGCACGACCTCGCCGATGTCGAGAGCATCGCCAGCTCGGTGATCGACTTCGCCACCTTCGAAGTGACCGAGGAAAAGAACGAACGCATCGATTTCTGGTCGCTCGTGGAATCGATCGCCGACGGCTATGACGACGTGTCGTTCGACGACGAGACCCGTTCGCGCGGGCTGATCTGCATGGCGCGGCCGGTCGCGCTCAAGCGCTGCGTCACCAATCTGGTGCAGAACGCGGTCACCTACGGCAAGAAGGCGCATCTTTCGCTGCGCCGGTCGGAAGACATGATCCTGCTCACCATCCGCGACGAAGGGCCTGGGATACCGCAGGCACAGATCGACGCCGTGTTCGGCTCGTTCGTGCGCCTCGAGCAATCGCGCAACCGCCAGACCGGTGGTCTGGGCCTCGGCCTGACCATTGCCCGCAACATCGCGCGCGCCGCAGGTGGCGAGATCCGCCTGTCCAACAACCCCGGCGGCGGCCTGCTGACGCAACTGCGCCTGCCGTTGGCGGCTTAAAAAAGAGGCGCGATTGGTCGCCGCCTCGTCGATATTGATTTCGAAGATACTACCTTCTCAGCACCGCGCTCAGCACATCACGGATGCCGATGGCGCCGACGAAGCGCGACTGGTCGTCGAACAGCGCTACGGGAGCGGTCTGCGAACGGTGCATGGCCAGCATGACGGTTTTCAGCGAGGTGCCCGGGTTAGCCCAGAACACTTGCGCCGCTTCCTCGGACTGGCCCTCGACGTCGGCACAGGACATCCAGATCGCCGGCTTGCCGTCGCGTTCGGCTGCCGCCACGAGCCCGTGCTCGTCGATCTTGAAGCGCGTCGTCTTGCGGCGGTCGAGCCACACCCAGCCATTGTCGCCATGCTCCAGATCGCGGCGGTCGCGCATCACGTTCCAGGCGGTCAGCACCGACAGCGGGTTCACATTGGCGATGAAGTCGCGGACATAGTCGTTGGCGGGCCGCAGCACGATGTCCTCCGGCGCACCGGTTTGCACGATGCGCCCACCCTCCATGATGGTGATGTGGGAGCCGATCTTCAGCGCCTCCTCGAGGTCGTGGCTGACGAAGATGATGGTCTTCTTCAATTCGGCCTGCAGCTGCAGCAATTCGTCCTGCAGCTTGGTGCGGATCAGCGGGTCGAGCGCCGAGAACGGCTCGTCCATCAGCAGGATCGGCGCCTCGGTGGCGAAGGCTCGTGCCAGGCCGACGCGCTGCTGCATGCCGCCCGACAGTTCATGCGCGTATTTCTTCGACCACTGATCGAGATTGACCAGCTTGAGTTGGCGTTGCACGCGCTCCTTGCGCTCGGCTTCCGGTACGCCGGCGAGTTCGAGGCCGAGACCGACATTCTCCTCCACGGTGCGCCAGGGCAAAAGGCCGAACTGCTGGAACACCATCGCCACCTGTTTCTGACGCAGGCGCCGCAAGGTCGCCTCGTCGCAGGTGACGACGTCGACGGTCTTGTCGCCATCCTTCACCAGAACCTGGCCGCGCGACACCACGTTGAGCCGGTTGACCGCCCGCAGCAATGTCGACTTGCCCGAACCGGAGAGGCCCATCAGCACGGAGATCTCGCCCTCGTTCACGGTCAGGCTGGCGCCGGCGCAGCCCAGTACATTGCCGGTCTTTTCGAGGATATCGGCGCGGCTGGCGCCGGCGTCGATCATCTTCAGCGATCCGGCCTGGTCGGCGCCGAAGACGATATCGACGTTCCTGAAATCGACGGCGACGGTCATTTCTTGCCTCCAACGGCGATGCGGGTCATCCGGTCGAGCACGATGGCCAGCACGACGATGGCAAGGCCCGCCTCAAGCCCGAGGTCGATGCGGCGCGAGCCGAGCGCGCGGTTGATCTCGGTGCCGAGACCGCCGGCGCCGATCAGTGCGGCAAACACCACCATCGACAGCGACAGCATGATCGATTGTGTCAACCCAGCCATGATCGTGGGCAGCGCCGACGGCAGTTCCACCTTCCACAGCAACTGGCTCTTGGTGGCGCCGAAAGCCTCACCGGCCTCGACGATCGACTTCGGCACCGAGACGACGCCCAGATGGGTGAGCCGGACCGCGGTCGGGATGACGAAGATGATGGTGACGATGAGGCCGGGCGCGTTGCCGAGGCCGAACAGCGTCAGCACCGGGATCAGGTAGACGAAGGTCGGCAGCGTCTGCATAAGATCGAGCACCGGCAGCATGATGCGGTAGACCTTCGGCTTGTGCGCCGCCCAGATGCCGAGCGGCACGCCGATGGCCATCGCCATGGCAGCGGCCGCGACGACCAGCACCAGCGTCTGCACTGTCTGCTTCCAAAGGTTCTGGTTGATGATGAAGATCAGCCCGAGAAAGACGCCGATGGCAAGCGGCCGCGAGCGTTGCAGCAGCCAGGCGATGACAGCGATGATCAGCGCCAGCAGCACCGGCGGCACCATCAAAAGGATGCCGACCAGCCCGTCCAGCAGGAAATTGAGGCCATTCGAAAAAGCCCTGAACACAGTGTCGAAATTGTCGGTGAGGAAACCGAAGAAGGCCTTTCCCCAGGCGCCGATCGGAATCTTGTGATCGACCATGAATTTCGAAATCGGATCCATATCGCCCCTCTCATGCAGGAGACCGCCCTGCCCTCGGCCTCGACTGCCGTCATCTTGTCACAGGATATGAAAAAGGGCAGCCTTTTCTAAGATGGCTGCCCTTACTGGTTCGGCTTTGCCGAATTCAGTCGGCTCAGCTTCCGAGCGCGGTCTTGATGGCGGCGGCGGCGTCGCCGCCGTCGAAGGTGGTCACGCCGGCGATCCACGGGGTAACCGCATCCGGGTGCTTCTTCAGCCAATCGGTCGCAACCGTGTTGGCGTCGCCGCCCTTCAGGATCGCATCCATCATCTCGCCTTCCATGTCCAAATTGAACTTCAGATTGGCGATGAACTTGCCGGCGTTCGGGCATTCGGTGGTGTAGCCCTTGCGCACATTGGTATAGACGGTGGCGGCGCCGAAGCCGCTGTCTCCCATGCCGTCGAGATAGGTGATCTTCATGGCGCCCATCACCGGATGCGGCGTCCAGCCGAGGAAGGCGATCCATTCATTGTTCTTCATCGACTGCTCGGCCTGCGTCAGCATGCCGGCTTCCGAGGATTCGACCAGCTCGAAGCCTTCGAGATTGTCCTTCGGGTTCTTGATCATGTCGAGGATGATGCGGTTGCCGTCATTGCCCGCCTCGATGCCATAGATCTTGCCGTTGAACTTGTCCTTGAACTTGCCGATATCGGTCAGCGATTTCACGCCGGCGTCAGCGACATAGGTCGGCACGACGATGCCGTAGCCGGCGCCGGTCAGGTTGGTGCTGATCGTCTCGACCGAACCGTCGGCGGTATAGTCCTTGATGTCGTTGGTCATCGACGGCATCCAGTTGCCGAGGAACACGTCGAGATCCTTGTTCTTCAGCGACGCCATGGTCACCGGCACCGAAAGCTGGATCGTTTGCGGCTCATAGCCGAGCGCGGTCAGCAGCACGGAGGCGACGCCGGTCGTCGCCTGGATGTCGGTCCAGCCGACATCGGAAAGGCGCACCGCCTTGCAGCTTGCCGGATCACCGGCGTAGGCAGCGCTGGTGGACAAAAAAGCCGCCAGGCCGAGGCCGGCGACGAAAGAGTTCATACGCGACATAGACAGTCTCCCATTGTGATTCTTTGGCGAAGCCTAGCTACGGTTTCTCTGCCCGCCTTGTTTCGTCAGCCAAACACCATTCTGGTGTGGTTTCAAGCATTAAGACAATCACGATCAACGGCGCAGACTGGCCAATGAGCGACACATCAGGCGCTTTTGCCGTGCCGGACGGTTTTTTCGAAGACGGGCCGGCTTTTTCAGGGGAATGCGGCCGGCCGCCCCTCCCCGTGTCAGGCCAAGTCGGCTTAAAAGAGCGCATGGCCAAGCTTTACTTCCACTATGCGACGATGAACGCCGGCAAGACGACGATGCTTTTGCAGGCCTCTTACAATTATCGCGAGCGCGGCATGGGCACGATGCTGTTCGTCGCCGGCCACTACCGCAAGGGCGATACAGGCCTGATCTCGTCGCGCATCGGCCTGGAGACGGAAGCCGAGATGTTCCGCGATGGCGACGATCTGTTCGCCCGCGTCGCCGATCACCACGCGCATACGTCGGTGCATTGCGTCTTTGTCGACGAGGCGCAGTTCCTCGAGGAAGAGCAGGTCTGGCAGCTCGCCCGCATCGCCGACCGGCTGAATATCCCGGTCATGTGCTACGGCCTGCGCACCGATTTCCAGGGCAAGCTGTTTTCCGGCTCGCGCGCGCTGCTGGCCATCGCCGACGAGTTGCGTGAAGTGCGCACCATCTGCCGCTGCGGCCGCAAGGCGACGATGGTCGTGCGTCTCGGCTCGGACGGCAAGGTGGCGAGACAGGGCGAACAGGTGGCGATCGGCAAGGATGTCTATGTCTCGCTCTGCCGCCGCCATTGGGAAGAAGAGATGGGCCGCGCCGCGCCAGACGACTTCATCGGCTTTATCAAGGGCTGACTCTGTCTCTTGGTTTTTGGAGCAATTCCCAGGGGAAGTGCTATGTGCTTTCCCGGGAATTGCTCCGGGCTCATACGGTCGAGACACGCCATCTCGGAAAGCGCCAACCAAGCCGTACGCCAAGCGTTGCCAGCGCGATCAGTGCCATACCGGCAGCCTGCGCCAGCCCGAGCGGATGCCCATAGATCGCCCAGTCGACGATGATGGCGACGACCGGATAGATGAAGGTGATGACGCCGATCACCGGTGTCGTCAGGCGCGGAAAGGCCGAATTCATCAGCACATAGGCAATGCCGGTGTGCAGCACGCCGATGCCGAGCAGCCAGCGCCATGACGCAGGCGCAATATGTTGGCCGACGTCAGCGAACGGGGCGAGCATGACGACCCCCACCACCGTCTGGCAGAGTACCGTAATTTCGGCGCGCTGCTGGCCAAGGCCTTTGGCGAGGATCGTTGTAACGGCATAGAGCATTGCGCCGCCCAGCGTCAGCGCAATGCCCGGCGCCCAGTTGGCATCGGCATGGCCGCGCGCGAAGACGAAGCCGCTGGCCAGCACGACGCCGAGAAACGCCCCGAGCATCCACAGCAGTTGGTCGGGGGAGATGCGCTCCTTGAGGAAGACGACACCGATCAGGACCACGAAGAACGGCTGGATATGGTAGATAATTGTCGTCGTGGCGATCGACGTCATGGCGAAGCCGGCGAAGAAGGCTGTCCAGCTCAGCACCATGCAGACGCCGGCAAGTGCCGCGAGGGCAAGCCGGGACGGCGACAGCGTCCGATCCGGCAGATAGCCGCGCAACAGGCACCATGCGAAAAGGAACAGCGCGCCGAACACACATCGCCAAAAGACGACGGCGACGGGATGCAACCCCGATTCCGTGGCGAAGGCGCCGACCGTGCCGGCGATCACCATTGCCAGAGCAAGGCTCGCGGCCGGAAAGCGGGCTGTCGAGGCGTCTGTCATGAAGGTCGTCCAGTTGGTGCGACGCATGTGGTCACTGGCTGCGGTCTCAAACAAGCGAATAGATTTGGGATAGGCTATTCGATATGCTGATAGCACCATGCCCGCGCCACTCGATCTCAACCTGCTGAAAACCTTCGTCGCCGTCGTCGAGAGCGGCAGCCTTTCCAATGCAGCACCTCGGGTCGGCCGCAGCCAGTCAGCCGTCAGCATGCAGATGCAGCGGCTGGAGGAGATGGTCGGCAACCAGCTTCTGGTGCGTGGCCCCAGAACCGTCACTCCCAATGCTATCGGCGAGGATTTTCTGATCTATGCGCGCCGGTTGCTGAAGCTGTCGGACGAAGCATGGGCGAGCGTCACCCGGCCGAAGGAGACCGGCAGTGTCCGTCTGGGCGTGCCGGACGACTATGCCGCCTTCCTCCTGCCGCCCGTGCTGTCGCGCTTCGCGGCGGAGCACCCCCTGGTGACGGTGGAGTTGATCTGCGAACAGTCGACCGCGCTGGTGAAGACGCTGGCGGAGGGGCGGCTGGATCTCGCCATCGTCACCCGCTTGCCGGAGCAGCCGCTTGAGGTGATCCGGCTGGAACGCTTCGTCTGGGTCGCCTCACCCAACCATGTCGCCTGGCAGACCGACCCGCTTCCGGTTGCCTTGTTTGAACCAGGCTGCGCCGCCAGGATGAATGTCCTGCAGGCGCTTGGCGATGTGGATCGCTCCTACCGCTGCACCTACTCCAGCGCCTCTCTGCTTGGCCTGATCGCGGTCGTCCAGGCCGGGCTCGCTGTGGCTGGCCTCGCCCAGCGCAGCGTGCCGCCGTCGCTGCGCATCATCGGCGGCAATGAAGGGCTTCCCGTGCTACCGGACCTCGAAATCGGCATCCTGCGCAACCCGCTGTCGACGACGCCTGCGGTCGAGCGGCTGAGTGATTTCCTGCGCCGCGACCTGGCCCAGCAAGCCTGATTTGCAATACCATTGTCATGGCCCGTCTTCCGCAATCCCGCCATGATGCAGCGTTTCTTAAGGCCTCGGCCCTATAAGGCCGACAGCCAGAGCTCTCCGGGGTCAGCCATGTTTCGAGCCGCTTCGTCCGCCAGCATTCTTCTCCTTGCCACCTTGCTTGCCGCCCATGCCGGCGGTGATCCTGCCCTTGGCAAGAAAGTCTTCAACCGGTGCATGGCATGCCATGAAGCAGCCACCGACCGCGACAAGGTCGGTCCGCATCTGTTGGGCGTCGTTGGCCGCACCGCCGGCAGCGCCGGGAGTTTTCTTGGCCACTATTCCGAGGCGATGAAGAGTGCCGGCGCCGCCGGCCTGGTCTGGGATGAAGCCAATCTCGCCGAGTATCTCAAGGCCCCCAAGCTGAAAGTGCCCGGCAACAAGATGGCGTTTGCCGGTCTGACCAAAGACGACGACATCGCCAATGTCATCGCCTATCTGAAGGCCGATCCCAAGCCCTGATCCGCTGTTCGTCCGCCTCTGTAAAGCCGGCTTTCGCGTCGCATGTCGCGGCCGCGATTGCTTCAGTGGTTTGCCAAATACAAAGGCATCCGTGCGCCATCGCCTTGCCGCATGAAAGTTCAATGACAGCTGAACTATGGCTGGCCGGCAAGCTAATCACGCCAGGCCCCCGCCTTCACTGGCTTTCAAGACCCTGATGGATTCTTTTGTTTTCACGTCGCCCTTGTCTTCACGTCTTTCAATCCCCCGATGCCCCACATATATTCGCCGCTGTTCGCGACCAGCGACGTCATGCCGAAGCGGGAGGCCCCAATGGCGACATTGCAGAATTTCGACGCCGAAATTGCCAAGACCAAGCAGGTCGTGCAGGACATGCGCTCCAAGATCGAGCAGTCCGGCACCATGCTTGATACGCTCGCCACATCAGACAAGAAGATCGGCGACGCCAATTTCGACCTCGAGAACGCCCGCATCGAGGATGTGCTGAAGCAGCAGAAGGTGATGGAAGGCAACATTGCCGACCTGATCATCGGGCTGGAGGACGCCACCAACGTCTTCGGCGCGGAGTTCGAGAGCATGAAGAACTACACCGGCTGGGAAAAGTTTATCGGCGTCTTCTCCAGCCAGAGCAAGCAGCGCATGCGCACCGACCGCGTACGCAACATGTCGCTGGCCGGCAATCTGCAGGAACTGCTGGTCAAATCCGACACCATCGTCGGCATATTGAAGGCGCAGAAAGAGGTCCTCGACCAACGCTACAAGACCTCGGAAACCAGCCTGTCGCAGGTGATCGAGCGCCGCAAGACCACCATGACCAACCTCGAAGCCGTGCAGAAGCGCATCGAGGAGCTCAACCCGATGCTGCTCGACATCGAAAACAAGATCGCCGCTTCGACCAGCCAGAAGGACCGCACGCAGCTCGAAGGCGAACGCTCCAAGCTGGCGACGGAATACAACGAAAAGCAAGCCAAGGAGCAGGAGCTGCTGGCCGAGAGCCAGACGCTCGAGCGTTACACATCGATGTTCCAGACCTTCGTCGATTCGCTCAACAACCAGATCGCCGCGCAATCGACACTGATCAACAAGCTGACCATCGATACCGAGCAGCGCATCGTGCTCTACAAGGCGCTGGAAGATTCGCTGAAGACCGCCGCCCAGCAGGACGTCGCCCACAAGATCAACACGCTGGGCAGCCAGGTCGACAACACCGCCGAGGAAACCATGGCCGGCATCGGTGCTGCTTCGCAAAAGCACATCGGCGACCTGCTCGAGATGCACGAGAAAAACATGGTCGCCACCGCCGACATCCAGCGCCGCAAGAAGCTGGCCGACGATGCCTTCGCCCGCCGCTTCGACGAGGTGCTGAAGAAGCACAATTCGGCAAACTACGTGCAGTCTTAGGGGTGACAGGACTGCCCGCGAGCGCACAGGCATGACCACCGAAAACGAAGCGGCGGCACGGTATTTCTCCGCCATCACGGCCGCGCTCAGCGGCCTTGAAGTGTTCATGCGCGACGATCGCTCGCCGCTCTACCGGCACGGCATCGTCGCCAAGATCGTCGCCGAATACATCGCCCGGCTCGACAAGTCGTTTGCCTGCTGGCGCAACCGGCTGGGTTTCATGGACACGTTCCGCATTTCGCGCGCCGAAAGCGGATTTCCGGTGTTCCAAAACCTGCTCGAACTGGAAAACGACCGCCGCCAGGCCGACGCGCGGCTTGCCAACATTCCGCTCGCCGACGAGTTGCGCGAGGAAATGGCCGACTTCATCCTGCGCCACAAGGAATTCCCCGAGGCGCTGCAGAAGTCGATGGCCGAGCGCCTTTATCTCGAGGATGTGAAAAGCGAGAACACCTTCGGTCCCTTCACCCTGGCGCAAACGGCCAAGGTCTCGGTCAACCCGAAGACGGGGCGGCCCTATTATCTCGTCCATTGGGCGACGTTCGACGGCAGCGCCAACCTGCCTCTGGTCTACATGGTGACGGTGGAGGATTCCTCCGACGCGATGATCCGCCAGCTTGTCGACAGAAACGGCAAGCTGAACGAGACGATCGACATTCCGCTGCCGGTCGATGGCCTGCTCAATCCCGAGCTTGCCCATCGTTTCGACGATTTCACCGAGAAGAATTCAGCCTACACGCTGTCGCCGGCGACCATCGCGGTCAACCTCGACAAGGATTTCGAACCGCTGCACCCCAAGCAGTTGCGCCGCGTCGTGCTCGGCCCCTTCTATTCGGCTGGCATTACCGACAACAATTCGACGGTGACCGAGGTTCTGGCCAAGGTGCGCAAGCCCGAAAATGCCTGGCTTTTGACCTGGACCATCCAGGAGGTCTATTCCAAGAGCGAGAAACCGGGCCGCAAGGGCCTGTTCTCCAGCGAGAAGACGACGCAGGAATTCTTCATCAACACCGACGATCTGGAAGCCGCGCGCCAGGGCGTGTCGAGCTACGAAAACCATGCGCTGATCCCGCACGAGGCCTACCAGGCGCTCTACGCCGCCGGCGAGGCGCAGAAGATTTTTGCCGGCTACAAGGTTCACATCCTGTCCAACGGACAGGTCATCTCAGACGTCTGACCGTCACACCACGGAGCACCCTTCATGGATACCGGCCTGACCACAATTCCGGAAGCCGCCATCGAGAAGCACCGCGCCACCGCGCAGAGCTTCATCACCCGCATTGTCGTGCTGGAGGATCCGTCTAGCTCCTCCGGCACCGCACTTGCCGGCACCAACCGCCGCTTCGTCTCGACCGTCTCGGTCGGTTCGGTACGCCGTACGCGCGAGGTCGAGCTGGCCAAGACAGTCGGCGCCGTTCATCCCGACGACCAGCTGTTGACCATCCCGCAGCATACGCTCCTGTTTCGCGCCCGGCGCGGCACGGCGATCGCGCTCGCAATATCGGATGTCTTCGCCGAAGGCTCCGACCTCGAAAGCCTGCAGGCCAGGAACACCCGCGCGCCGCTCGAAGGCGACGAGGCGTCCACCTTCAAGAAGCTTCTGTCGGCCTCGGCTTACATTTCGGCCTTCAGCCTCGCCTCTTATCTGTTCCAGCTGATCGACAGCGACGGCGAAGCGCCCAACGACATCCCCGAGCCGGACTTCCTGTTCGACACGCCGCAGGATGCGGTGAAGTCGATCCTGGCCGGCCTCGAGAAGGCGATCTCGGGATCGTCCGACGATGCCGATTTGATGACAAGGGCACGTGCCTTCGCCCGTGTCGCCATCGACGGGCTTCTGGCCCGCAAGGGCCGCTTCGACGGCATCGGCCCGTTCGAGAACGCCCATATCCGTATCGATGCCGACGATTTCACCCTCGATGGTTTCGACGTCGCGCCGGGCAAGCGCTCAAAACCGCTGGTGATGACATTCAAGAAGCCGGAAGAGGTCGTCGGCAACCACATCGCCAAATACCAGTCGGTCAAGCTCGCCAAGATGCTGATGGCCTACGACTTCGAGCGCGAACTCAATCCGTTCGTCGAGCTCGGCGGCTTCCTGTTCACCTTCATCGGCGACGGCGCGCCCGGCACCGGCAAGACGACGCTGATCCAGATGATCGCCGGCCTCGTCAACGGCTATAGCCAGGTCGCCGGCTATCCCTTCGCCTACGAGAATTTCGGCGTCGACCAGATCTCGTCCTATCAGGGCAAGTCGGGCCAGAACTGCCGCCAGTTCATCAACAATGTCTTGAACCCGCGCGTCATCGGCTTCGGCACCATCGACGACATCGACCAGGTGGCGGCGCGCCGCTCAGACGACCGCGCCTCGGCCGGCCAGCAGGAAATAACAGGCGTCTTGATGGATGCCTTCGCCGGCGCTGCCACCGTGGTGCGCGGCAACTGCTCGTTCGGCATGTTCTCCAACTACCCCGAAAATGTCGACGACGCGCTGCGCCAGCGCGCCGGCGCCCGCTGGCTGGTCGACGGGCCGCAGAGCCGCGACGACTACATCGATATTTTTGTCCTGCTGGCGGGAAAAAACCACAAGATCCCCCTCGGCGACCACGATCTCTACGCCGCGCAGGAAATCCAGCGCGCCGTGACCGAAGCCTATGAGGAGCACGAGAAGCCGCAGGAAGACGGGCTGATGAAGGTCTACGAACGCTACATGAAGGAGAACGGCGCACCGAAATCGATGGCTGACATCGGCACCTATCTGCACCTGATCAAGGATGCCGAGCCCCGCTTCACCGGCCGCGCCATCAAGAACGTCACCGACGCCATCAAGATGCGCGCCATGGACATCGAGCTTCCCGACGACTGGTTCGAGAAGCCGGAAGTCTTCATGCACAAGGGTTATGACGAGAAGAAAGCGATGATCGAGGAACTGCGCGGGCCGTTCTCGATGGACATGGTCATGCAGGAGATCAACCGCTACGCCGACTCGGAGTTCCGCTATTCCGACAAGTCCGACGACTCAGCCGTGCAAAAACTGCTGCGCGACGCCCGCCTGCGCGAACGGGCCGCGCGGGAGATGGAGGAGATGAAGAAGAAGGGGCTATGGAATGCCTAGAGGTAGGCAATGACCCCCGCCAAAAAACCCGATCTTCTGCGCGACAACGAGTTGATCTATGGCCGGTTGCTGACGGTCGACGAGCCGCATCTGATCCAGCGCTACAACAAGGCGCTGGCCGCGTTCGGCTTGAAGCCGACGAAACTGAAGACCTTCCAGATCGACCGCACCGGCTTCTCGCCCGAAGTGGCCGAGGAATGCGATGATTATGACTATCTTGATCCCAACGAGGTCAACCGCCGCTTCATCATCCTGACGCCGTCGCAGATCGACCTGCCGGTGGTGCACACCGCCTTCTCCAACACCTCGCAGTTGATGTTCGAGTTCATGTCCAAGAACCAGCGCGCCATCGATGCGCTGACCATCAAGGACGTCATCTACGGCGAGATCGAGGATTCCGTTCCCAAGGTCAACGACATCGAGGATTTGCTGTCGATCAGCCAGGTCGAGTTCAAGGTGCTGTCGGCCGAGGATGTGTTGGGCAAGGCCGCCGAACTCGGCAAGCTCGTCGACCGGCTGAAGCAGGAGCCCGACGCCTGGCGCGACAGCGCCATGCTGAACCGCATGGTCGAGCTCGCCAAGATCTGCGGCGACATCCGCGAGAACGCGCTGGTGCCGGACCAGGTGATCTTCCGCCACAACGCCTACTGGACCAGCCATTTCGGTGGCCTTTACGTCTTCGTCGACCCGGATGTGACGACGGTGATCAGCGATCCTGCGGCGCCAGGCTTCCGCCGTTCGCGGCCGTGGCAGGTCAGCTATCTCTCCATCAACGACGCCGACAAGGTGTTCAAGTTCCTCGCCACCACCGGCCGCATCGAGTTGCCCCGCGCCTCATGGGTCGAGGCCTCGGGCTATCTCGAGCACCGCGCCGAGATGGTGGTGCGCGCGCTGATCCGTGACGCCGAGCCGAACCGCAATTTGACCAATGTCGACAAGGTCTGGCTGCAGACCTGGATCCAGAGCCATGCCGACCTGATCACCAGGGACGGCAATTTTCCCTTCCTGAACGCCGCCAAGCGCGAGATCGCCCAGCTCGGCCATCTCAAGATCGAGGATGTCTTCCCGCAGCAGCGCTTCCTGGTGATCCGCGCCAAGCCCGACCATCCCGACGCCTGGCTGACCAACCGGCTGATCTCGGATTTCGTACCGTCGGACTTCGTCTCGCGCTACATCTTCAACAAGCAGGGCTTCTACAAGGACTATGACGGCTTCAGCGACGCCTGGCGATCGCATGTTGTGGACGTTCTCAAAACCACATATTTGAAGGACAAGGTGGCGTTTCGCACACGCCTCTACGGCCTGACTGACTGAGGGGTGACACAGCCATGCTTGATCCGATCGTGAATTTCTTCACCCGCATTTTCCAGTGGATTGGCCGCGGCATCGGCCTGTTGATCGGCGTGATCCTGTGGCCGTTCCTGTGGGCCGGGCGCTGGTACACGCAGCGCGGCTGGATCCTCAAGGCGGCGGTCGGCCTCGCCCTGCTGGTGCTGATCGGCCTCTATGCCAACTTCTTCTACGCCACCCAGTGGTGGAACAATTTCAACCCGAACTATCCCGACACCTACACGTTCGAGAAGCGCAATGTCTCCGCCGGCGAACAGGTCTCCGCCGGCGCCGGCACCGACACCGCCAAGACCTGCGGCAACTCCGGCATTGCCCAGATCGCCGCCGACCTGACCGACTTCAACGTCAACCAGAATGCCTGGATCTCTTCGATGATCCTCTACAAGCTCGGTCTGTTCGGCATCGACTGGGACAACACCCCGTGGATGGACAACAAAGCCTCCTTCCAGCGTGGCATCAATCAGGCGGTGCGGCGCACGGCGACCGAGCTCGCCGACAATCTCGGCCGCGTCCGCACCACCTCGCAGATCGACAGTGATCTGCAGAATGCCCGCGGCAACCTGCAGTTCGACGAAGAGACCTGGTATTTCGGCCTGAACCCGTTCGGCCCCAAGACGCCGACGCCGAGCTATTATCGCGATGCCGTGCGCATGCTGCGTTCCTTCAACGCTCGCCTTGCCACCTGCCAGGCGACATTCGACGCCCGCGCCGACAATCTGAAGCAATATATCGACCGCATCTCGTCCGACATCGGCTCGACCTCGGCGATCCTCAAGGAGCGCGCCGAGAACCACAACAATGGCTGGTTCGACTTCCGCGCCGACGACCGCTACTGGTTCGCCTATGGCCAGCTCTACGGCTATTACGGCCTGATGAAGGGCGCCCAGGCAGATTTCGAGGACGTCATCAAGGAAAAGCATCTGCAGAACCTGTGGGACACGATGGACTCGCAGTTCGTTTCGGCGCTGAAGATCCAGCCTTTCATCATCGCCAACGGCCGTGAGGATGGCTGGCTGTTGCCGACGCATCTGACGACAATGGGCTTCTATGTGCTCAGGGTGCGCTCCAATATGGTCGAAATCAGCAACGTTCTGACGCAATAGCGCTGTTCCATTAGGGACCAGGCGATGGCGAATTTGCGCCGTCGCCTCTGTCGCATTCCGTGCATTGTGCGGCTGTTTTGAGACGGCGGAACGACGCGTCCTCTGGCTTCTATACGGCGCGGCAACGGAGCCAGGAAGAACCGACGACAGGTCGGCCGGTCCGCAGAGGATTTTTCTCTAGAGGAAACATAGTTGCATACAAGTTGACGCCGCGGCAGCGACAGGGTTAGAACATGCCCGCGCCCGGTTCCAACCTGCTTGCCAGTAAGATCAAACCCGTCCCCTCCACCGTCCAATCCAGAGGAAAGCCGTCATGGCCGAAGTGAAGTCAGACATCGAGATCGCGCGCGGCGCCAGGAAAAAGCAGATCCAGGAGATCGGCCAGAAGATCGGCATCCCGACCGAACACCTGCTGCCCTACGGCCACGACAAGGCCAAGATATCAGCCGAATTCATCAAATCGGTGAAGGGCAACAAGGACGGCAAGCTGATCCTCGTCACCGCCATCAACCCGACGCCGGCCGGCGAAGGCAAGACCACGACCACGGTCGGCCTCGGCGACGGCCTGAACCGCATCGGCAAGAAGGCGATTGTCTGCATCCGCGAGGCCTCGCTCGGCCCGAACTTCGGCGTCAAGGGCGGTGCTGCCGGCGGCGGCTATGCGCAGGTCGTGCCGATGGAGGACATGAACCTCCACTTCACCGGCGACTTTCACGCCATCACCACGGCGCACAACCTGCTTTCGGCGCTGATCGACAACCACATCTATTGGGGCAATGAGCTCGGCATCGACACCCGCCGCGTCGTCTGGCGCCGCGTCATGGACATGAACGACCGCGCGCTGCGCGAAATCATCTGCTCGCTCGGCGGCGTCGCCAACGGCTTCCCGCGCGAGGGCGGCTTCGACATCACCGTCGCCTCGGAAGTCATGGCCATCCTGTGCCTGTCGACCGACCTGAAGGACCTGGAAAAGCGGCTCGGCGACATCATCGTCGCCTATCGCCGCGACAAGTCGCCGGTCTATGCTCGCGACCTCAAGGCCGACGGCGCCATGGCTGTGCTGCTGAAGGACGCCATGCAGCCGAACCTGGTGCAGACGCTGGAGAACAACCCGGCCTTCGTGCACGGCGGCCCGTTCGCCAACATCGCGCATGGCTGCAACTCGGTCGTCGCCACCACGACGGCGCTCAAGCTCGCCGACTACGTCGTCACCGAAGCCGGCTTCGGCGCCGACCTCGGTGCTGAAAAGTTCTTCGACATCAAGTGCCGCAAGGCGGGCCTGAAGCCGGCAGCGGCGGTCATCGTCGCCACCGTGCGCGCCATGAAGATGAATGGCGGCGTCAAGAAGGAAGATCTCGGCAAGGAAAACGTCGAGGCGGTGAAGAAGGGCTGCGCCAACCTTGGCCGCCACATCGAGAATATCCGGCAGTTCGGCGTGCCGGCGGTGGTTGCCATCAACCACTTCTATTCCGATACCGACGCCGAGATCCAGGCGATGAAGGACTATGTCGCCTCGATGGGCGAAGAAGCGATCCTGTGCAAACACTGGGCGCATGGTTCGGCCGGCATCGAGGATCTCGCCAACAAGGTGGTGGCACTGGCCGAATCCGGCGCCTCGCAGTTCGCGCCGCTCTATCCCGATGCCATGCCGCTGTTCGAGAAGATCAACACCATCGTCCAGCGCATCTATCGCGGCTCGGAAGCGATTGCCGACAAGTCGGTGCGCGACCAGCTCAAGGCTTGGGAAGACGCCGGCTACGGCCACCTGCCGGTCTGCATGGCCAAGACCCAGTATTCCTTCTCGACCGACCCGAACCTGCGCGGCGCGCCGACCGGTCATACCGTGCCGGTGCGCGAGGTCAGGCTTTCGGCCGGTGCCGGCTTCGTCGTCATCATCTGCGGCGAGGTCATGACCATGCCCGGCCTGCCGAGGGCGCCGTCCTCGGAAAAGATCTTCCTCAACGAGGCGGGCCATATCGAAGGTCTGTTCTAAAATCCTTCAATTCAAAACAGAAAGGGCGCCGCAGCGATGCGGCGCCCTTTCTGTTTTCGGATAGCTCTAAGCAGCGCTGCGCGACAGCGCCCGCTGGTTGGAGCCGAAGATCGTGTCGCGCTCCGGCAGCGCGCCGGTCTTCAGGCACTCAACCCATTCGGCGGTCTTGAGCACGGCAGCAAAGCGCGACTGCAGGATAACAGTCACCACGCGGTGGATCTCCTCGGCCGAGGCGTAGCCGGCGCTGTTGGCGTAAGGCACCGAGCCGGTAGCATCGGACAGGAACTCGACGGCAAAGCCCATATGCACGGCGTGGATGATGGTCGACAGGTCGCAATTATGCGTCATGTAGCCGACCACAGTGATCGTATCGATGGCATTGGCGCGCAGCCAGTCTTCCAGATCAGTGCCGGTGAAGGCGGAGGGCAGGTTCTTTTCGACATAATGGTCGCGCTCGCGCCTGGCGATTTCGGGATGCAGTTCACCGCCATGGCTTCCCCTGGCGAAGATCGGCGATGTCTCGGGCGCCATCTGCTTGACGACCACAACCTTGATGCCGGACGATACCGCCGCGTCCATGGCGCGTGCCACATGGACGACGCTGTCGCGGAATGGCGGATGCTGGATGGCGAGATTGCCGCCGTCATAATCGTTCTGCACATCGACGACGATCAGCGCCCGGCGCGGCGTGGTGTTGGCTGGGTCAGACATGGTTTTTTCCTTTCCGGCTTGAATGCGATGGGCTGAAAATAGGCGGACTTCTCGACAGCCGAAAGTGTCCCGATTGACATCATTCGAAAGAATTGGGACAATCCACACTCACTTGCTGGAAGCACCCATGACCGACCCGATCATTGCCGTCCTCGCCTTCGACGGCATCAGCCCGTTCCATCTTTCCGTACCGTGCCTGGTCTTCGGCGAGGACAGGACAGCACTTGGCCTGCCGCGCTTCGACTTCCGCATCTGCGCGGTCAAGGCCGGGCCGATCCACGCCGAAGCCGGGTTGACAATTGCCGCGCCGCATGGGCTCGAAGGGCTCGATGGCGCCGATATCGTCATCATCCCGAGCTGGCATCATCTGGGCGAACCGGTGTCGCCGCTGCTGATTGAGGCGCTGCGCCAGGCGCACCAACGCGGCGCCTTGATTGTCGGCCTCTGCCTCGGAACCTTCGCCATTGCCGCGGCCGGGCTGCTTTCGGGCCGACGTGCCGCGACCCACTGGGCCTATTCAGAGCGGCTGCAAAAACTCCATCCCGACATCGCTGTCGATGCCGCGGTGCTCTATGTCGACAATGGTGACGTCGTCACCTCGGCCGGCGTCGCTGCCGGCCTCGACTGCTGTCTCCACATCGTGCGCGCCCGCTATGGCGCGGAAGCGGCACTGCGGCTCGCCCGCCAGATCGTGCTTTCTCCGCATCGGCAAGGCGGGCAGGCGCAATTCATCGAGCATCCGGTGGCGAGGGCTGCTGACGCCGACCGGTTCACCCAGGCGCTCGACGCGGTCCGCGCGGCGCTCGGAGAGACGCATAGCCTGGACAGCGTCGCCGAGGCCGCCGGCCTGACCCGCCGCACCTTTACCCGTCGCTTTCAGAAATCGATCGGCGCCAGCTTTGGCGATTGGCTGACCAGCCAGCGGATCGAACTGGCGCAGCGTTTGCTGGAAGCGACGGAGAAATCCATGGACATGGTGGCCTTCGAAGCCGGCTTCGGCAGCGCCACATCGCTGCGCCAGCATTTCGCCGCAAGGCTGAGGACATCGCCGGCGCAATACCGGCGCGAATTCTCCAGAAGGACCGATCAGGACGAGCGCATGACGTACGTCCTGTCGTCCTGACCTGTTCAGTCTCGTTTGATCGCCCGCGCCGGATTACCGACCACCGTGGTGTTCGCCGCCACGTCGCGCGTCACCACCGCGCCGGCGCCGACAATGGCGCCCTCACCGATGCTGACGCCGCTAAGGATGATCGCGCCGCCGCCGATCCAGGCATTGGCGCCGATCTCGACCGGCCTGGCGATCTCCAGTCCCGCTTGGCGCCCACTGGCCTCCTTGTGATGCTCGGCGCAGTAGATCTGCACATTGGGGCCGAGCAGCGTTCCCTTGCTGATGCGCACCGGCGCCGTGTCGAGGATGGTGCAGCCGGCATTGAGAAAGACACCATCGCCGAGAAAGATGTTGAAGCCGTAGGCGCAATGGAAAGGTGCCTCGATGCGGGCGCCCTCGCCCACGCCGCCGAGCAACGCTTTCAAGCCCGGCCCGAGATTTCCGCGCTGCCTCGGCGGCAGCAAATTGTGCTCGAACACCGCGTCGCGCGCCATCACTCGCAGCGTCTCAAGTTCGTCGTCGAGACACGTATACCATTCGCCGGCCGCCATCTTTGAGCGCTCGCTTTCAACCATGACGATGTCTCCAATCGATGTCGTTGCCAAAGCACAATTGCAGTGGACGGGAAAGTGCCAGCGCCTGCAACGCCGGGCGCAAAACCATTCCGATTTTCAGAGTCATGCGCTGGTCAAATGCCGGACCTATGCTAGCCTGCTCTTGCCGGACTGTCCTGGTCCGGGGGGATCGAGGGGGATCGACCATGCTCTACATTCTCGCACTTCTGATCGGCGTCATCGCCGGTCTTCGCGCCATGACGGCGCCGGCCGCCGTCGCCTGGGGCGCTTATCTCGGCTGGCTGCCGGTTGCCGGCACCTGGGCGAGCTTCATGAGCCACTGGGCGGCAGTCGGCATCTTCACCATCCTGGCCATTGTCGAGCTGGTCACCGACCAGTTGCCATCGACTCCGAGCCGCAAGGTACCGCAGCAGTTCGGCGCTCGCATCATCATGGGCGCTTTCACCGGCGCGGTGATCGGCGCCACCGGAGGCGCCACCATCGGCGGCGTGATCGCGGGTGCCATCGGCGCTGTCATCGGCACGCTGGGCGGCGCCGAAGCACGCGCCGGCTGGCAGCAAGCTTCGGCAAGGATCCGCCAGCCGCCTTCATCGAGGACGCGGTGGCGATCATCGGCGGCCTGCTGGTCGTGGCGGCGGTGGCATGACGGCAAAAGCCTTCGACGCCATCATCATCGGCGCAGGACAGGCTGGCTCCCCTCTGGCCGGCCGGCTGACGGCCGCCGGCATGAGCGTCGCGCTGATCGAGCGCAAGCTGGTCGGCGGCACCTGCGTCAACACCGGCTGCATGCCGACCAAGACCATGGTCGCCAGCGCCTACGCCGCGCATCTTGCGCGCCGCGCCGCCGACTATGGCGTGACGCTCTCAGGCCCTGTCGGCGTGGATTACAAGGTGATCAAGGCGCGCAAGGACAAGGTCACCAACGACGCTCGCGGCAATCTGGAAACCTGGATCGCCGGCATGAAGGGCTGCACCCTCTATCGCGGCCATGCGCGTTTCGAATCCGCCAACACGGTGCGCGTCGGCGACGACCTTTTGACCGCCGAGAAGATCTTCCTCAACACCGGCGGCCGCGCCTCGGTGCCTGATCTGCCCGGCATCCACGACATCGACTATCTGACCAACTCGTCGATGATGGATCTCGACGTGCTGCCGCGCCATCTCATCGTCGTCGGCGGCAGCTACATCTCGCTCGAATTCGCGCAGATGTTCCGCCGCTTCGGCGCGGAGGTCACGGTCATCGAGAAGAGCCCGCGCCTGACCGGCCGCGAGGACGAGGATGTCTCCGCCGCCATACTGTCGATCCTCGAAAACGAAGGCATAGCGGTTCATGTGGGCGCCGACGACATCGGCTTCGCCAAGCAGGGCAAGGACATTGCCGTGACCTTCTCGGCCGGCAAACCGCCGGCTGTCGGCTCGCACGTGCTGCTGGCTCTGGGGCGCGCACCCAACACCGACGATCTCGGCCTCGACAAGGCCGGCGTCGAGGTCGACAAGCGCGGTTTTGTCACCGTCGACGACCAGCTACGCACCAGCGTGCCCGGCATCTGGGCGATGGGCGACTGCAACGGCAAGGGCGCCTTCACCCACACCTCCTACAACGACTATGAGATCGTCGCCGCCAATCTGCTCGACAACGACCCGCGGCGGATCAGCGACCGTATCGAGGCCTATGCGCTCTACATCGACCCACCGCTTGGCCGCTGCGGCATGACCGAGGCAGCGGTGAAGAAATCCGGCCGGCGCGCACTGGTCGGCCAGCGGCCGATGACCCGCGTCGGCCGCGCTATCGAAAAGGGCGAGACGCAGGGCTTCATGAAGATCCTGGTCGATGCCGACACCAGGGAAATCCTCGGCTGCTCAGTGCTCGGCCCCGGCGGCGACGAGGCTATCCATTGCGTGCTCGACCTGATGTACGCCAAGGCGCCCGTCGACACGCTGGCGCGTGCCGTCCACATCCACCCGAATGTCTCGGAATTGCTGCCCACCATTGCCCAGGAATTGAAGTCGCTGGCCTGACAGCCTGTTGGCGACCCATTTCAAAGCTCTTCCTTTTCTGCATCGCTGCAATGCAGCGATGCAGCTTGCGCACGGTGGCGTCCTTCGCGCAGTCTGGAATTGAACCGATTCAGTCTGGACGCACCATGCCCTTGCCGATCCTTGCGCTTGCCATTGCGTCCTTCTGCATCGGCACCACCGAATTCGTCATCATGGGCTTGCTCCCCGAAGTTGCCGCCGACCTCGGCGTGTCGATCCCTTCTGCGGGCCTGCTGGTCACAGGATATGCTCTGGGCGTCGTCTTCGGCGCCCCGATCGTCGCCATGGCCACTGCGCATTTGCCGCGCAAGCCGGTGCTGGTCGGGCTGGCCGTGCTGTTCGTCGTCGGCAATCTGTTTTGCGCCATCTCGCCCAACTACTGGACGCTGATGGCCGCGCGCGTCTTCACCGCTTTCGGCCATGGGGCCTTCTTCGGCATCGGCTCGGTCGTTGCCGCCAGCCTGGTGCCGCGCAACAAGCGCGCCAGTGCCATCGCGCTGATGTTCGCCGGGCTGACGCTGTCCAACATTCTGGGTGTTCCCGCCGGCACCGCGCTTGGCGAAGCGTTCGGCTGGCGCTCCACATTCATAGCCGTGGTCGGCATCGGCCTGATCTCGGTCGCGGCCATCGCCTGGCTGGTGCCGTCCGACGTCGCCGAGCCAAGCGGTGGCGGCCTGCGCGGCGAACTGCGTGTGCTGGGCAAACTGCAGGTCTGGCTGGCCATGCTGATCGCGGCGCTGACCTCTGCAAGTCTGTTCACCGTCTTCACCTACATCAAACCCTACCTCACCGAGGTATCGGGCTTGTCGACCTCGGCAGTCACGTGGGTTCTGCTGCTGTTCGGCGCGGGCATGACCATCGGCAACATTATCGGCGGCAGACTGGCCGACTGGAAACTGATGCCGACAGTGATCGGCACCCTGCTGCTGATGGCGCTGCTTTTCGTTGGCTTCAGGCAGTTCGGCGCAATGGCCAGCATTGCCGTCGGCATCGTCTTCCTGTGGGGCCTGCTCATCTTCGTCGTCGTGCCGCCGCTGCAGATCCGGGTCGTCGAGGCCGCCTCCGAGGGACCGAACCTCGCCGCCACGCTGAACCAGGGCGCCTTCAATGTCGGCAATGCCAGCGGCGCGTGGATCGGCGGCGTGGCCCTGTCCGCCGGTGTTTCCTATGCCAATTTGCCGCTGGTCGGCGCAGCACTCGCCCTTTTGGCGGTCACCGTCGCTGTGCTGTCGCAGGCGCTGGACCGGCGCGCACCGGTCATCCCGCTTCCGGCTGAATAGTCTCTTGCGCCCATAGCGCGGCAGGCTGGACCAATCGACATCGGCGCCTTCAAATCGCATGTCTCTCGCTCTTGATGGAGGAAGTCATGCAGAAATCGATCGAACGCGTCGCCGGCGAAAGCGAAGGGGTTTCCTACGAATTCCCGCTGTTCCGCATCGCCGGAGCCGACAAGGCTGCT
Source organism: Mesorhizobium sp. M7A.F.Ca.US.008.03.1.1 (assembly GCF_003997495.1). Classification (GTDB taxonomy): domain Bacteria; phylum Pseudomonadota; class Alphaproteobacteria; order Rhizobiales; family Rhizobiaceae; genus Mesorhizobium. The sequence continues at coordinate 65,453 of NZ_RZRU01000005.1, forward strand.
CCTTCGGCCTATCTGCAGGCGGCACTCCATGCCGGCGAGTTGCCGGGCGTCGTCGCCATCGACGCGCTGATGCCGATGCTTGCCAGGGCGGAGGCCGAAGGCCGCATCAAGGGTAACCTCACCATCGTGCCCTGGGCCAACCCGATCGGCCGGGCGCAATATCATTTCGGTGAGCATCAGGGCCGCTTCCATCTGGGCACGCGCACCAATTTCAACCGCGGCTTTCCGCTGCTCGCCGCGCCCGACACAGCGCTCTTGCCCGACACCACCCTTGGCAGCGTCGACCAGCGGCTGAAGACGCGGCTGGTGCAGCTCTCGCTCGGCCATGACATCGTGCTCGACCTGCACTGCGATGACGAGGGCCTCGCCTATCTCTACGTCCACACCAGCCTGTGGCCGGCCATGGCCGATTGCGCCGCCGCCATGGGCGTCGACGCGGTCGTGCTGTGGAGCGAGGACACCGACGGCACCTTCGAGGGCGCCTCGATCATGCCCTACCAGAACGTCCCCGCCGATATCGCCAGGCTCGACCGTCGCGTCGCCACCACCGTCGAATATCGCGGCATCCTCGATGTCGATGGCGCCCTGGCCGCCGCCGACGCCGACGGCCTCTACCGGCTGCTGGTGGCGCGCGGCGTGATCGCCGACAGCGCCCTGCCCACGCCGGGTCCTTTCACCGGCTTCGTGGCGCCATTGGAAAACATCGACATGATGCCGGCGCCACGGGCCGGTGCCGTGCTCTACGACGTCAAACCCGGCGACCACGTCGCCAAGGGCGCGCGCCTCGCCACCGTCGTCCATGCACCGGGCGAAACCGATGGCCGCACCGAAGTGTTCGCGCCGCAGGACGGCATCATCCTGACCCGCCGCTCGCGCCGCATCATCCGCGCCGGCGAGGATCTTCTGAAACTGGTCGGCGACAGGAAGAGCGCCGACGCCCGGTCGGGGACGCTGGAGGACTGACTTAACCCGAAATAGCCAGTCGCGCCTTCCCCTCCAGCCACTCCGCCATCTGCCGGTAAGGTACCGGGCCGTGGCTGATACGGGCGACACCCAGTTCCGCCAGCCGCTGGCGCGGCGGCACATGCGCCAGCGCAATGATGTTGACCGGCAACGCAATTGCCTTGCAGAGCGTCTCGATCAGGCCCTCGTCGCCAAGGCCCGGCGCAAAGAAGCCGTGCGCGCCGGCTTTTTCGAAGGCCTGTGCGCGCTCGATGGCCTGGTCGAGCAGAACGTCATCGTGCGCATCCGGTTTCGCCTTGAGGAAGATGTCGGTTCGAGCGTTGATGAACGCCGGTATGCCGGAAGCCTTGACGGCCGCCGCAGCAGCTTCGATGCGCTTTACCTGGACAGAAATGTCATGCAGGCCGCTGCCACCGACGATCTGGTCTTCGAAGTTGAAACCAACAGCGCCGGCCCGCAGCGCCAACGTTACCGTTCTCGCGACGATTTCCGGATCGACGCCGTAACCGCCCTCGAGATCCATGGTGACCGGCAGGTCGACCGACCCGACGATGCGCCCGATGTTGTCGAGCGCAAGCTCCAGCGGGATTTTCTCGCCATCGGCGTAGCCGAACGCGGCCGCGACCGGCCAGCTTCCGGTGGCGATCGCCTTGGCGCCCGCTTTTTCGACGATCTTGGCCGAGCCCGGATCCCAGGCGTTATAGAGAACGACCGGGTTTCCCTTGACGTGGAGGGAATGAAACGTCCGCGCGCGTTCGATCTGCTCGGTCATGGTTGTTTTCCCGTCTTCCTGCTGTTGGATGAACAGTCTAAGCGGCACTGTGGGCTCTGGCGATGTGCCATGAGCCTGAGAAGCGGCGGCCAACGAACAGACTTTCAAACCTGTTGCGCATCCTTCTTTTCGCAGCTATGGATTTCGCCATGAACATGCGTTCGACCAAGACCATTTGGTGGTGGGCCTGCTGACAGCGGCCTGTTCGAACACGTGCGCGTGAAAAGAGAGGGTGGCCGCAACGGAAAGTCCGGGCGGCCATTTGTTTTTTCCAAGCCATTCCCGGGTCCGTTGCCCCAAGAAGCTGATGGAGACGGCAATGACGATGAAGGTTCTGGAAAACGGGGCGGAAAGTTTCGTGACCGCGGGTGGCATCACCATCACCCGCGAGCGCCACGACCGGCCCTATGCGGGTGCGATCGACGCTTACGTCGACGGCCTGAATTCGCGCCGCGGCGCTGTATTTTCCTCCAACTATGAATATCCCGGCCGCTACACGCGCTGGGACACCGCCATCATCGACCCGCCTCTGGTTATCTCCGCGCGCGGCCGCGCCATGCGCGTCGAGGCGCTGAACGGCCGTGGCGAGGTGTTGTTGCCGGTCATCGGCAAGGCGCTCGCCGGCCTGGCCGATGTCACCATCGCCGAGACGTCGAAAAAGCTCATCCGCCTCGACGTCGCCAAGCCTGGTCGTGTCTTCACCGAAGAAGAACGCAGCCGCGTCCCCTCGGTGTTTACCGTTCTGCGCGCCATCACCGCTCTGTTCAAGACCGAGGAAGACGCCAATCTCGGCCTCTACGGCGCTTTCGGCTACGACCTTGCCTTCCAGTTCGACCCGGTCGACTACAAGCTCGAGCGCAAGCCAAGCCAGCGCGACCTGGTGCTGTTCCTGCCCGACGAGATCCTGGTCGTCGACCACTATTCGGCCAAGGCCTGGACCGACCGCTACGACTATGCCGGCGACGGGTTTTCAACCGAGGGGCTGCCGCGCGACGAAATCGCCGAGCCGTTCAAGAGCCCCGACCGCATCCCGCCGCGCGGCGACCATGAACCGGGCGAATACGCCAATCTGGTGCGCAAGGCGATGGATTCGTTCAAGCGCGGCGACCTGTTCGAGGTCGTGCCCGGCCAGATGTTCTACGAGCGCTGCGAGACGCAGCCGTCCGAGATTTCGCGCAAGCTGAAAGCCATCAATCCGTCACCCTACTCTTTCTTCATCAATCTGGGCGAAGGCGAATATCTGATTGGCGCCTCGCCCGAAATGTTCGTGCGCGTCAACGGCCGCCGCGTCGAGACCTGCCCGATCTCGGGCACCATCAAGCGCGGCGACGACGCCATTTCCGACTCCGAGCAAATCCTGAAACTGCTCAACTCGAAGAAAGACGAATCCGAGCTGACCATGTGCTCGGACGTCGACCGCAACGACAAGTCGCGGGTCTGCGAGCCGGGTTCGGTACGCGTCATCGGCCGGCGCCAGATCGAGATGTATTCGCGCCTGATCCACACTGTCGATCACATCGAAGGCAGGCTGCGCGAAGGCATGGATGCGTTCGATGCCTTCCTGTCGCATGCCTGGGCGGTCACCGTTACCGGTGCGCCGAAACTATGGGCAATGCGCTTCATCGAACAGAACGAGAAGAGCCCGCGCGCCTGGTATGGCGGTGCGATCGGCATGGTCAATTTCAACGGCGACATGAACACCGGCCTCACCCTGCGCACCATCCGTATCAAGGACGGCATTGCCGAAGTGCGCGCCGGCGCCACATTGCTGTTCGACAGCATTCCCGAGGAAGAAGAAGCCGAAACCGAACTGAAGGCATCCGCCATGCTCTCCGCTATCCGCGACGCCAAGACAGGCAATTCCGCCAGCACCGAGCGCACCACCGCGCGCGTCGGCGACAGCGTCAACATCCTGCTGGTCGACCACGAGGACAGTTTCGTCCACACGCTGGCCAATTATTTTCGCCAGACCGGCGCCAACGTCTCGACCGTTCGCTCGCCGGTGCCGGAGGAAGTCTTCGACCGGCTGAAACCCGATCTCGTCGTGCTGTCGCCCGGCCCCGGCACACCGAAGGACTTCGATTGCGCCGCAACCATCAAGAAGGCGCGCGCCCGCGAACTGCCGATCTTTGGCGTCTGCCTTGGCCTGCAGGCACTGGCCGAGGCCTATGGCGGCGAACTGCGGCAGCTGCACATACCGATGCACGGCAAGCCGTCGCGCATCCGCGTCTCCAAGCCTGGCATCATCTTCTCGGGCCTGCCCAAGGAAGTCACCGTCGGCCGCTACCATTCGATCTTCGCCGATCCGGTGCGGCTGCCCGACGATTTCATCGTCACGGCCGAGACCGAGGACGGCATCATCATGGCCTTCGAGCACCGCAAGGAGCCGATCGCCGCTGTGCAGTTCCACCCGGAATCGATCATGACGCTCGGCCATAATGCCGGCATGCGCATCATCGAGAACATCGTCGCCCACCTGCCGCGCAAGGCCAAGGAAAAGGCCGCCTGACGATCATGGCTGAAGCCGAGAACACGATGGCGATCGCGGCTAAAGCGGCCGCGAAGCGCAAGGTCGCCAACCTCGCCTTCTGGTCGATCGTTGTCGCCTTTGTCGTGCTCGCGCTGAAGGCTGCGGCCTGGTACGTCACCGGCTCGGTGGCGCTCTACTCGGACGCGCTGGAATCGATCGTCAACGTCATCGCCTCGGTCGCAGCCTTCTGGGCAATCCAGGTCAGCCACAAGCCGGCCGACCAGGACCACCCTTTCGGTCATCACAAGGCCGAGTACTTCTCGGCCGTGCTGGAAGGCGTGCTGATCGTGCTTGCCGCGCTATTGATCCTCAACGAGGTCTGGCGCTCCTGGCAGACCCCGTCACCTTTGGAACAGCCTTGGGAAGGTCTTGCGGTCAACGGCGTTGCCACGATCATCAACGCCTTCTGGGCCTGGACGCTGATCCGCGCCGGCAGGGCTGAGAAATCACCGGCGCTGGTCGCCGACGGCAACCACATCATGACCGACGTGGTCACCTCGATCGGCGTCTTCGGCGGCCTGGTCGGAGCGATCCTGACCGGCTGGCAGATCCTTGACCCGGCGCTTGCCGTCCTCGTGGCGCTGAACATCCTGTGGCAGGGCTGGCATGTCATAGGTTCGTCGATGAACGGCCTGATGGACCGCGCCGTCGACACCCAGGAACACATGCGCATCCGTGACGTCATATCGGCCAATTGCAAGGGCGCGCTCGAGGTTCACGACCTCAAGACGCGCATCGCCGGCCGCGCCACCTTCATCGAGTTTCATCTGGTCGTCGACGCAGACATGTCGGTCGGCGCCAGCCATGTCATCTGCGACCGCATCGAGGACGCGCTGAAGGCCGAAATTCCCTCGGTGCGCGTCACCATCCATGTCGAGCCCGACGACGAGGCCAAGCTGCCCAAGGGCACGACGGCCGTGCCGTTCGCTTGAGGCGGTTCACCAGGTCTCGATTGAGAGATCTTTGATCCGCTCGAACTCCCCGACATTACCGGTCATCAGCGTAAGGTTCCGAGCGCGCGCCTGCCCGCCGATCAACGCATCGTAGGGACCGATCGGAGTTCCCAACGTCGCAAGCGTTGCCCGAATCTCCCCAGCATGTCTTGCGTCTTCTCGGTCGAATTCGAGCACCGGGAACTGCAGAGCATCGATGCGCGCCAAATTTTCAGCCCTTCGCTGGCTCTTTTCAGCACCATAGTACAGTTTGTGCGCGACGATCACAGATAGGGCAAAGTCCTGCGGCCTGTGCCGTTTCAGCAGCGCCAACAGCCCGGCGTCGCCCTTGATGACCGCGATGACGGCATTGGTGTCGAGCAGGTAGATCACTTGAAAATGTCATCCAAGGCAGGTCGATCCTGCCCGTCTTGATGTTCCAGCGCTGCCTCGGCGAAATCATTATCAAGCGGTCCGGTCACTTGGTCGAGCCACGCCCAATCCTGCGCAAGCGGTTCCAGGATGACGGCTTGCCCGTGACGGCGGATCGAAACCTCATCTGTTTCGAAACGGAACTCCTTGGGCAGACGCACAGCTTGTGACCGGCCCGACCAGAACACTTTTGCCTTGTCCATCATGCTATCCTCAAAATGAGATATAGCAAAGATATATCCCCTCATAGCGACGTAGACAAGTCCAAGCTCAAGGCATGCAGGCCGATTGCGGCATTGGCTGCAGGCGATAGACCTTGTCGTCGGATTTGGTCTTGCCGTCGGCGGCCTTCGAACACAGATCGACGATCGCGAGTGCGCTGTTGGGATTGGCTAGCATCATCGTGCCGTTGGCGCCGCGTTTGAGGAAGATTTCCTTCTGCGCAATGTCGCAGGAGAAATCGCTCATCTTCGAGCTGGCCGCACAGCGCCACTGGTCGGCTTCGCCCTGGCAGGAATAGGTCTGCGTCACCTCAGCCGATTTCTCCCGTGTGGTGACGGTAACGGCAATCTCGGCCCCGTCTGGCCAGTTGGCGGCGTCACCGCCCGTGGCGAAGGACGCCAGCTCTACCTTGCCGCGGAAAACCCGGATCGACTGGGTGAGTTGATCGGGGTGCGAGCCGAGATGCGCTGCGTCGTAGTCGCGCCCATAGCAGAACGCCTGGTCCGGCTTCAGCCGCTCGCGCAGCGGCGGTCCAAGCGCAGGATCGACTGGGTCGATGCGCGCGAATTCCGCCTTGCAGGTCGCTGCCGGCATCGGGTCGAGGCGGAAATTGTCGTCCTCCGAGCCGAGCGCCTGCCTGCCATATTCCGCTGCGCCAAGCTCCTCTTCCGATCCGGCATCGAGATAGATGTCGGGCTGCAGATCCGAGAGGAACAGCCGACCCTTGTCGTCGACCTTCAGCGACGCAAGCGTCCGGTCGCATTCCATGCCGCAATGGATCGGGCCCGTCTTGCCGTCCTCGGACGCATGATTGCACCAGCCGCCGGCCCATTCAGGCGACTTGGCGCCGCGCACGGTGGTGGCGATGAAGGCATTGTAGGATGTGTCGGAATTCACGGTCGGCTCCTCATTCGGCCGGCTGACCGGATCATGGCCGTAGAAGAAGAAGATCCGCGCCACCTTCTGCTTCGGGTGCGCCTTGAGATGCGCCGCATCATAGACGCGGCTGAAACAGACATCAGCGCCGTTCGGACTGAGTTCGGTGAGCTTCAGCGCATCGTCGGCGGAGGCCGATCCGGCAAGCGCGCCAAGCAGCACGGCGCCAAACCCGGCGCCGGCAACTGTCTTCCATTCCCCCAACCCAAACGCCATGTGACCTCTCCTCCGCATCGACAGGACGCAACGTCAATTTATGCTAGTATTGCGGTTGGAGACACGCAATTCGCGGTCAGCCGCCAAGTGGAGGAGGATGCCATGCGCCGGCGCGATATGTTCCGCGCGGTTCTTGCCGGAACCGGAACGCTTCTCGGTCTGCGGGCAGTACAGGCAGCCGCCACCGAGCCAACAAGGCAAAAAGTTGCCTACCACTTGAGCGACACCGACAAGGTCAATTTCGTGCTCGGCAACATCAAGAACCACTATGAGGGTACCGGCGGCAAGGTCGACATCGTGCTGGTCGTGCATGGTCCCGCGCTCGCGGCTTTCAAGTCGAAAGGCATATCGGCCGCGATTTCCGGGCGCTTCGCCGGCCTGGTGCGGCAGGGGCTGGAACCCCACGCTTGCGCCAACACCATGCAAGGCATGGATATTTCGCTCCCCGACCTGCTTGCCGGGTTCCATGCAGCCGACAGGGGCGGCGTCGTCAAGCTCGCCGAACTGCAAGGCCAGGGCTACGCCTATCTGCGCCCGTAGAGCGGTTTGTTTGACGCAAATTCCCTAAGTGAAAGCGCTGCTCGCTTTTCCCGGAAACCGCTTCACACTTTTCCTTGAATTGCTCCAAGGCTTGAACACCGGGGTGGCAAGGGCCTACGAAGGGCAGGCAGACATCCCGGAGGAAGAAACGTGCCAGCCACCACACTCAGCATACCCGATCTTGCCGGCAAGGCGGTGCTGGTTACCGGTGCGTCGACCGGCATCGGGGCAGCGCTCGCGCTGGCCTATGCAGCGCAGAAATGCAAGGTGGCGCTGCACTACAATTCGAGTCAGGACGCCGCCGAGAAGCTCGGCCTGACGATTGCCGACAAGGGCGGCGAGGTGTTTCTCGTTCAGGGCGATTTCTCCGTTGCCGCCGATGTCGAACGCGTCGTCGAGGATAGCGCGCAATATTTCGGCCGCCTCGACGGGCTGGTCAACAATGCCGGCGGCATGCTTGGCCGCATCCCCTATGCCAAGCAGACCGAGGCGCATTACGACGCTGTGATGGATCTCAACGCCCGTTCGGTGCTGACCGCTTCGCGCAAGGCGGTCCCGTGGCTGAAGAAACAGGGCGGCTTCATCGTCAACACCTCCTCGATCGCCGCCCGCAATGGTGCCGGCGGCGGCGCCGGGCTTTACGGCTCGGCCAAGGCCTTCGTCTCCAATGTGACGCGCGGCATGGCCAAGGAGCTGATTGGCTTCGGCATTCGCGTCAACGCGGTGGCGCCCGGCACCATCCTCACCCCGTTCCACGAGCGCTATTCGACCGACGAGCAGATGAAGGGCATGGTCGCCACCATTCCGCAGGGACGCGCCGGCACGGCGCAGGATTGCGTCGGCGCCTATCTGTTCCTCTCTTCCGATCTTCTCAGCGGCTACATCACCGGCCAGGTGATCGAGGTGAATGGCGGCCAGTTGATGCCTTGAACGGCTATCGGCATACTGGCGATCTGCATGCTCTTGTCGAAAACCTCAAAGGGAGACAACCGAATGTACGGACTGATCGGCAAGATGCGGGCGGCGCGCGGCCAGCGCGACGCGGTCATGGACCTCCTGCGCGCCAGCACCGGCGCCCTGCCGGGCTGCCTGAGCTACATCATCGCCCGCGACCCCGCCGACGCCGACGCGATCTGGGTCACCGAAGTGTGGACCGACGCCGAAAGCCACAAGGCCTCGCTGCAGCTTCCGGAAGTCCAGGCGGCGATCGCCAAGGCGCGGCCATTCATCGCCGGCTTTGAATTCCAGGTCGAGACCCACCCCGTCGGCGGCTTCGGGCTGGTTGACGGCAAGACGGGATGATCTCTACGCACGTATGCCGAGGGGAAGTTCGCACCTTGGTACAATAGCGACAGGCCAGTTCATTGCACTCCACTTGCAATGCTCTGAAAATGGACTAAGTTCAGAGGACTAAGTCCATTTGAGGCAACCTGCGATGCAGACCGTGAACATCCACAATGCGAAGACCAATCTTTCGCGTCTCGTTGACCGAGCTGCCAAAGGTGAGTCGTTCATCATCGCCAAGGCGGGCAAACCATTGGTCAAAGTCGTGCCTATTGATCAGCCGGCCTCGTCGCAGGCGCGAAGGGTCGGTTTTATGGCCGGCCAGTTTTCCGTTCCCGACGATTTCGACCGCATGGGCGGCGAGGAGATTGAACAACTGTTCGGTGTCAACACTTGAAACTGTTACTCGACACCCATTTGCTGCTGTGGGCGGCTGGCGAACCGGATCGGCTACCACTTGCGGCTCTCGCCGAGATTGAGAACCCAGAGAACGAATTGCTGTTCAGTCCTGCCAGCCTTTGGGAGATCGCAATCAAACGAGGACTTGGACGGGATGATTTCCAAGTCGACCCCCGTTTGCTCCGGCGAGGCCTATTCGACAACGGCTATCACGACCTGCCGATCACCAGCGAACATGCCCTCGCCATCGACGGACTTCCGGCGATCCACAAGGATCCCTTCGATCGAATCCTGGTCGCCCAGGCAACCGTGGAGGGGATTACCTTGCTGACGATAGACGATCTTGTCGCCCGTTATCCTGGTCCTATCCGAAAGCTCTGACACCTTTGGTAAACTGCGCGAATCGCGCATCATACAGCTCTCTTTTTCGGCGTAGCGGGGTTCGCATCGTCCCGCTTCAAGTCTAAGACCGAAACATGGATTCCTCGGCCGAGCAGCCACCAGACCAGCCCACCATCGAACGCATGGCTCGGATGCGCAAGCTCTGGCAATGGCTGGCCCTGCTGATCGTCTCCCTGCTGTTTGCCGGCGCGCTGGAATTCGCGGCCCTGCCGGCGGCACTGCTGATCGGGCCGATGCTGGCGGCCATCGTCGCTGGCACCAATGGCGCCACGGTGCGCGTGCCGCGCCTGCTGTTCGCCGCCGCCCAGGCGATCGTCGGCTGCCTCGTCGCGGCGTCGATCTCGGCCGATATCTTTCCGGTCTTCTACCAGGAATGGCCGTTGTTTCTCGGCGTCGTGGTGGCCACCGTCACGGCCTCCAGCCTGCTCGGCTGGCTGATCAGCCGCTGGCGTATCCTGCCCGGCACCACCGCCGTCTGGGGCTCGTCGCCGGGTGCGGCCACCGCTATGGTGCTGATGGCCGGCGCGTTCGGCGCCGACCAGCGCCTTGTCGCTTTCATGCAATATCTGCGCGTCATCTTCGTCTCGATGACGGCAGCACTCGTTGCCAAGATGTGGGTCGACACGTCGGGCGTCGAAATCCCCGCCATCATCTGGTTTCCGCCGATCGATGCCCAAGCCTTCGCAGCCACCATCGGCATCGCCGTCGTAGGCGGCCTGGCGGGAAAGCTGTGCCGGCTGCCCTCGCCCTTCTTCCTCGGCACCTTTATCTTCGGCACTGTCGTGCATCTCGGCTTGGGCGTGGAGATGCAATTGCCGCAATGGCTGCTGGCCGTCAGTTACGCCATGGTTGGCTGGTCGATCGGCCTGAACTTCACAAGGGCGATCCTGCGCCATGCGACGCGCGCTCTGCCGCAGATCATCGCCTCGATCGTAGCGCTGATCGCCTTTTGCGGCGGCCTTGCCTTCATGATCAGCCATCTCCTGGGCATCGATCCGCTGACCGCCTATCTGGCGACCAGCCCCGGCGGCATGGACAGCATCGCCATCATCGCCGCCGCCGCCCAGAACGTCGACATCTCTTTCGTCATGGCCCTGCAATCGGCACGCTTCCTGATCGTGCTGCTGGTCGGCCCGAGCGTCGCGCGGCTGGTGGCGAGAAGCGTCAGGCAATAGGCAAAGCAATTCCAGGAAAAGTGTGACGCGGTTTTCCCGGGAAAAGCGCATAGCGCTTCCCCAGGGAATTGCTTCAAAACAAAGTGTCTAGCCGCCGCCGGAGACAGTCATAAGCAGCGGATTATTCCTCGTCGCCCTCATTCTCGCCTTGCGCGTCCCGGCGCCAGTAGGCCGTAACCAGGTGCCGGTCGCGCGGCAGGCCCCACTGCTGGCGCACGATCTTGCGTATCTCGCGGAAATCGCCGAATTCGCATCCGGCCCAGACGTACAGGCCGTCGGCAAGCGCCATATGACTGCGCTCCAGCAAGGCGGAGGACAACAGGCCCGCGGTGCCGGCCTCAAGGCCGCGCCGGTAAAGCCAGGTGATGTCGATATTATCCCCTTGCGCCAGCGCCATTCGGTCATCCGGCCCATCGACCTCGATCAGCGCCTCGGCGCGTGTTGACGGCGGCAGATGCTCCAAAATCCTGCCTATGGCGGGAAGTGCTGTGTCGTCGCCGAACAAAAGCAGGGTCTGCGCCACCGGGGCGTCGCCGCCGCCGGGTCCGATCATGCCGATGACGTCTCCTGCCTGCGCGTTTTGCGCGAAGGTGGCGGCGGGCGTCTCCTGGCCGGGGTGCAGCACGAAATCGACATCGAGCCAGCCGCTTGCGGCATCCAGCGCCCGGATCGTGTAGACCCGCACGGCAAGGACATCGTCGCCCGAAGGCCAGACAATCAGGCCGTCGGCACCCATCGTCGGCCAGACCGGCCGCCTGCTGCGCGGCGGCAGCAGCAGCCGCATGTGCAGGCCGCCATGGCTAAACCGGCCGAGATCCTTGCCGGCGAAGCGCAGGCGCTGCATATGCGCCGAGATCCGCGTCGACGACACCACCGTGATCTCGCGGAAGAAGACCGGCGTGCCGGCGTCAACGCCGTCGCCTTGCCAATGAATGCCCCTGGTCGTGCCGAGATGTTCGGCGAGATGGCCGGCAACCGTCATCTTCATGTAGGACAGGCAGGTTTCGTCGGTCGCCGCGACGCGGATCAGTACGCTTTCATCATCGAGCGTAGCGCTCAACGAACCATAGTAGAGGCGAAGCTCCCATTGGTCGGCGACGCCGGTGTCGATCTCGAACTCGCTGTGCTCGGCGCGAAGCCGGTCCATCACCGACCTGATCGCTGCGTCGCTGATACGGGTCTGCGCGCTCAGTTGGTCCATCGCTCAAGTCCTTCACAACAGTTCTGGGCAAGCGCCGCGGCGCCACCGCCGTCAGCGGCATGCCACACCCGCTCCGGCGTTTCCACATAAACTTGATTATAAAACTCATATTATGCGATGAGCGCCTACCGCGCTGCAAGCCGTTCGGGAAGGAAATCGACGAACACGCGCACCTTCGGCGACAGATGGCGATTGGAGGGCCACAGCATTCTGAACTGGCCGCGGCCGTCGACATGACCGTCGAGGACGGTACGCAGCCTGTCTTCGAGCAGCGCCTCGCGCACCAGGAAATCCGGCATGCAGGCGATACCGAGCCCGGCGATCGTGGCGCCCTTCAAGGCTTCCATGTTGTTGCAGGTCAGCATCGAGCGGGTCTGCGGTTCGGCGCTTCCGGTTATGAATGGCCACTCCAGCAGCCTGCCGCTGTTCAGGAAGCGGAAGTTTATGCCGAAATGCCTGAGGAGATCCGCCGGCACGCTGGGGGCGCCATGGCGGTCCAGATAGGAAGGCGCCGCGCACAGCAGCATGCGAAAGGGCGCAACGGGTCTCGACACAAGGCGCGAATCCGGCAGCTCGCCGCTGCGGATCGCGACATCGATGCCCTCGTCGATGACGTCGACGATCCGATCGTTGAAATCGATGTCGAGTTCGATCTCGGGATAGCGGGCCATGAACTCCGACAGCACCGGCAGCAGCAGATGATAGGTGACGATCGGGGTGGATATGCGCAGCCGCCCACGCGGTGTTTCCCGTGTCCGCGACAGCATCGCCTCGGCATCCCCGATGTCGTCGAGGATGCGCCGCACCCGCTCGTTGAACAGCTTGCCCTCTTCCGTCAGGCCGATGCGCCGCGTGCTGCGCTGCAGGAGCCGCACGCCGAGCTCCTGTTCGAGCCGCGCGACGCTCTTGCCGACGGCGGAAGCCGAGATGCCGATCGCGCGGCCGGCGGCGATGAAACTGCCGAGTTCAGCGGTGCGGGCGAAGGCCAGGAGCCCGTTGAGACGATCCATCGTGTCATTCCATTCGAGCGTTTCAGTCCGATATACCAGGAGATATAACACTATTTTTCCTGAAATGCCGACGACCTATCTTGTCATGACGACCGGCTCCGCAATCGCGCAGCCCACCGGCGAGTGCTGTTTCAGATAGGGAAATCCATGACTTCCAGGACCACAACCGGCTCTGCCGAGAGATGGCTCGTGCTCTTGTCCGTGTGCCTTGCCGCGATGACGATGCCCTTGACCTTCACCGGTCCGGCCGTCGCTCTGTCGCGCATCGCGGCCGATCTCGGCGGCAATCCGATTGAGCTCAACTGGGTGACCAACGCCTTTATGCTGACCTTCGGCGCCACCCTGATGGCGTCGGGCGCTCTGGCCGACAACCATGGCCGCAAGCGCCTCTTCCTCGTCGGTCTCTCCCTCTATGTCCTGGCATCACTGGGCGCGATGCTGGCGCCGGACATCATCTGGTTCGACGCTTTCCGGGCCGTGCAGGGGATCGGCAGTGCGGCCGCCTTCGCTGGCGGGGCCTCGGCACTCGCCCAGGAATTCGAAGGGCCATTGCGGCTGCGCGCCTTCAGCTTCCTCGGCACCAGTTTCGGCATCGGCCTCGCCTTCGGCCCGATCGCGTCGGGCCTGCTCATCTCCGCATTCGGCTGGCGGTCGATCTTTCTTCTGGTTGCAGCACTCGCGATTGCCGCCGCAATGCTCGGCCTGCGCACCATCAGGGAATCGCGAGACCCGGATGCGACGGGCCTCGACTGGGCGGGAGCCGGCACCTTCACGATCGCGCTGGCGTCGCTGACCTATGGCGTGCTCCAGGCCCCGCAGAGCGGCTGGGCCGATCCCCTCGTCATCATGCTTCTGGCCGTTTCTGTCATCTGTTTTGTCGCCTTCGTCTTTGTCGAGCGGCGAGCACAACGGCCGATGCTTGACCTCACGCTGTTTGCTTATCCCCGCTTCGTCGGCGTCCAGTTCCTGGCTGCGGCACCCGCCTACGCCTTCGTCGTCCTGCTCGTCCTGTTGCCGATCCGTTTCATCGGCATCGAAGGGATGAACGAGATCAAGGCCGGGCAATTGATGATCTGCCTCTCCGGTCCGCTGCTGATCCTGCCGATGCTCGCCGGCCAGCTGGCGCGCTGGATCGCGCCGGCCACGATCTGCGGCGTCGGCCTGCTCGTCGCTGCCGCCGGGCTTGTCTGGCTGAGCCTGACACCACCGGTCGATAGTGCGCTGGTGGCGCCGCTGATGCTGATCGGCGTCGGCATCGCTCTGCCCTGGGGATTGATGGACGGGCTTGCCGTCAGTGTCGTGCCGAGAGAGCGCGCCGGCATGGCGGTCGGCATCTTTAACACCACCCGCGTCGCCTGCGAGGGTGTGGCGCTGGCGATCGTCATGGCGACGCTTTCCGGCTTTACCGCCGCGCAGCTCGCCGCACAAGGAACGGCATCTTCGACGGAGGCAGCGGCGGCAGCCCAGTTGCTGGTGACCGGCAATCTCGGCGCAACGGCGCAACATTTGCCGCAAGCCGGAGCTGCGGTTCTGGTCCAGGCCTACGAGACGGCGTTCGACAGGCTGCTGATCGTGCTGGCGGCAATCACCGTCATGACCGCCATCGTCGTCTTCCTTGGCCTGCGTCGCGGAGCGGCTTTGGAGCGCGAAACCGCCGCCCTGCCGGCATGCCAGGAAGGGTAGCAGTCAGCGGACGGGTCCCGCTATCAGTCCAGCCTGTGCATCAGATCCTCATCCAGCCAACGGCCGAAGAAATAGACCAGTTGCTTGTGCCACCACGGCCAGTCGTGGCTGACATCGCCGCCCCAGTAATCGACCCAGGCGGGAATGGATTTGTCGCGCAGGATCTGTTCCAAACTGCGCGTCTCGACCAGCATCCGCTCTTCCCAGGCGCCCTGCCCGCAGCAGAAGATCAGCCTGAGCGTCTTCAGCCGGGCCAGCAGTTTGGGATCGACGATGCCGGGCAGATAGTCGAGCGGTGAGTTGTAGAAAATGTCGCCTTCCAGCGCCTTGCCGAAGAAGTCGCGCGCCGAATAGACGCCCGACAGCGCGATGACGCCGCTGGCGAGTTCGGGAAAACGGAAGACGAAGTTCGACGAATGGTAGCCGCCCATCGAACAGCCCGAGAACAGCGGCTTCAGCTTGCGCCCGCCATTGGCCTGCTCGGCTGTGGACAGGAATTCTGGCAGCGCCTCCTCGCGCACATAGCGGAAATAGGCCTCGTGGCGGCCAATGCGGTGGGCGGCGTCGGCATGCTTGTCGAAGAAGGATTCCGAATCGACGCCGTCGACCGTGAACAGTTGGATGCGGCCGGTGTCGATGAATTCGGCCAATGCGCCCACCCCGCCGGAATCCTCGAACTGGTAGAACCGGCCCTGCGAGGTCGGGAACACCACCACCGGCCGGCCGGCATGGCCGTAGCGCTTGTATTCCATGTCGCGGCCGAGCTGGCTCGAGAAACTCTTGTGATAGGAAATGTCCATCGTCTCACGCCTTTTCCGCGTGGACATAGGCGACTGCCTCGCGCAACGCTGCTTCGTCCTTCGAGCGCATCTGATAGGCGTAATTTCCCATGGCGCGGCTGAAAACCTCTTCGATGGCCTGATGGTGGACGATCTTGTCGCGGTGCGCGGCTAGCACGTCCTCATGGCTGTGCAAATAGTGGAGGCGCCGCTTGCGGCTGGCATAGGCGGTGAAATATTTGCCCTCGTAAGGGCCGCCGGCGGCATCCCTGACCACCATATCGGCCCATGCCGCATAGACGTCGACGTCGAACGTATAGTTGATCGCATCGGTCATCCAGGCGCCGGGCGGGCGCATGTTGACCTCCAGCGCGATGACCCGGTCGTCCTTGGTCTCGAACAGCTCGATATGGAAGAAGCGTTCGCGCACGTCGAATGCTTTCAGGATCTTTCGACCGGCCTCCTCGACCGCCGGGTTGATCCTGGGAAAGCAGATGTAGCTCATGTGGCGATCCTTGTTGACCACCTCCATGACGCTCTGATCGTAGCGATGGCTGGCCGCCAGCACCACCTCGCCGTCGCGATTGACCAGCCCGTCGAAGGTCACCACCAGCCCCTCGATGAACTGCTCCATGACGAAGGTCACGTCCTCGGGCTTGTCCCGGAAGAACTGGTCGAGTTCCTTGGCGTTGGAGATCTTGAAGGTGTTCGATGCGCCGGAACCGCTGTCGGGCTTGACCACCACCGGATAGCCGACGCGCCGGATGAAAGTCATGGCCCCGGCACGGTCGGAGCATTTGCGTTGCGCGATGGTGTCGACGCCGCTCTTGCGGAAGAAGGCACGCATGCGGCTCTTGCGCTTCAGGTTCTTCACGAAATCGAGCTTGGTGCCGTAGACGTTGAAGTCGGTGCGGATGTTGGCTTCCAGCTCAAGCCAATGTTCGTTGAGCGATTCAAAACGGTCGATACGGCCCCATTTGTGGATGAAATGCCCCATCGCCCGGAGCACCGGATCGTAGTCCTCCATGTCGGTAACGCGGTAATACTCCGAAAGGGCTGCCTTCAGCTTGGCGTCGAGCGCGTCATAGGGCGCATCGCCGATACCGAGAACCCTGGCCCCGGCCTTCTTCAAACGGTCGCAGAAATCCGCACCATTGGCGGGAAAATGCGGCGAGAAGAACACGAAATTCATGGACGACCCCCTCCCGCGACAGGGCATCGAAACCCCGTCGATGCCCAAGTCTGGCGCATTTGCCCCGCCTGGGGAAGAGCGCGCATCTTCGGGACAACATCCGGCAGATCCCGGCCCGCCATGCGGCCCCACTTGCCTCTCACAAGCCGCTCCTGTAAGAGAACCGCCATGAACACGCGCGCCACCAACGCTTCCCGTCCGACCGGTTTTTCCGGCGAGACCGTGCGCGCGCTGGCTTCGACCCTGCTTCTTCTCGGCCTTATCGGCGATCGCCGGGTTCGCTGAAGGAGCGCCCGGCGGTCGAACCGCCGCGCAAGCGCATGCTCCTTGGCAATCACATCAAGCGAACGAAATTCTGGTAAAGGCGCCGCTCGCCATCAATCCACCGAAGGTGGATCCATGAGCCGCCGGGAGAAACGACGATGAACGCACGAGAAGAAATCCGCTCCGATGCCGCGGTAGCCGACACGGATTCGGCTAAAGGGATGCCCGACGCGGCCCGCAAATATCAGCCCTATCCGACCGTCGGCCTCACCGACCGGACCTGGCCGTCGAAGGTGATCGACAAGGCGCCGATCTGGTGCTCGGTCGACCTGCGCGACGGCAACCAGGCGCTGATCGACCCGATGGGCCATGAACGCAAGGCACGCATGTTCGGCCTGCTGCTCGACATGGGCTTCAAGGAGATCGAGATCGGCTTCCCGTCGGCATCGCAGACCGATTTCGACTTTGCCCGCTGGTGCATCGAGGAAGGCAACGTACCCGCCGATGTCTCGCTGCAGGTGCTGGTGCAGTGCCGGCCGGAGCTGATCACCCGCACCTTCGAGGCGCTGAAGGGCGCCACCAACCCGATCGTCCATTTCTACAATTCGACCAGCGAATTGCAGCGCCGCGTCGTCTTCGAAAAGGACGTCGGCGGCATCAAGCGGATCGCCACCGACGCCGCCAAGATGATCACCGACATGGCGGCCAAGGCCGGCGGAGGTTTTCGTTTCGAGTATTCGCCGGAAAGCTTTACCGGCACCGAGCTGGAAGTGGCGCTGGAGATCTGCAACGCCGTCACCGAGATCGTCAGGCCGACGGCGGACAACAAGCTGATCATCAACCTGCCGTCGACGGTCGAGATGTCGACCCCCAACATATATGCCGACCGTATCGAGTGGATGTGCCGTAACCTCGACAACAGAGAGAACCTGCTGGTTTCGCTGCATCCGCACAATGACCGCGGCACCGGCATCGCCACCACCGAACTCGGCCTGATGGCCGGCGCCGACCGTGTCGAAGGCACGCTGTTCGGCAATGGCGAGCGCACCGGCAATGTCGACATCGTCACGCTGGCGCTGAACATGTACACGCAAGGTGTCGATCCGTTGATCGACTGCTCCGACATCAACCGGATGAAGGACGTCTACGAATATTCGAACCAATTGAAGATCCCCGAGCGCCACCCCTATGTCGGCGAACTCGTCTACACCGCCTTTTCCGGTTCGCACCAGGATGCCATCAACAAGGGCATGAAGGCGCTGAAGAAGGCCAATACGAGCCTGTGGGAAGTGCCCTATCTGCCGATCGACCCGGCCGATGTCGGACGCAGCTACGAAGCCATCATCCGCATCAATTCGCAGTCCGGCAAGGGCGGCATCGCCTATGTGCTGCAGGCCGATTACGGCCTCAACCTGCCGCGCAATCTGCAGATCGAGTTCAGCCAGGAAATCCAGGCGATTACCGATGCCGAGGGCAAGGAAGTGCCGGCCAGGCGCATCTACGAGCGTTTTCTCGAGACCTATGTCGACCAGCCCGGCGCGCGGCTGAAATTCCTCGATCACCACACCTATCCCAGCACCGAGATCAAGGGCCGGCGCGTCGTCGAGGCGGTCATCCTCGACAACGGCAAGGAAGTGACGATTACAGGCACGGGTACCGGCCCGATCGATGGCTTCGTCAATGCGCTGTCGCGCCATGTCGGTGTCGAGATGTCGGTGCTCGACTATTCCGAGCACTCGATGCAGCGCGGCTCGAACGCCTCGGCCATTTCCTATGTCGAGATGGAGTATCCCCAGGGCAAGTTGTTCGGCGCCGGCATCAACACCAACATCGTCGCTGCCTCACTGGAAGCGGTGATGTCCGCCGCCAACCGTATCGTCGGTAAAAAAGCCGGCTGACGCCCGACGGGAACAAAGATCGGAACCGGCTCAGTCTCGTGATCGGTTCCGATCTTTCGGGCCATTAACCACCGCGGGATTATCCAGTGGGTACGTGATCGCATAATGGGGTGTATACTTGTGTGGCGGGGCGGGAGCTATATGATCGCGCCTCAACCTGTGCCGACTTCGAGAGGATCGACACTTGCAGCATGCCACGCCTGCCGCCCCCGCAGTGCGCGAGACACTGGAGCGACTGCTTGCCAGCCAAACGTTCGGCCGATCCGAACGCGCGCGCAAGCTGCTGCGTTATCTTGTCGAACGTGAACAGGCCGGCGAAGCCGACAGACTCAAGGGCTTTTCCATTGCCATGGATGTTTTCGGCAAGGACGGTGATTTCGATCCGTCCACCGATGCCGTGGTGCGGGTGCAGGCAGGCAGGCTGCGCGAGCTTCTGCAACATTATTTTGCCAATGAGGGAATTGCCGAGCCGGTCCGCATCGCCATTCCGCGCGGCGGCTATGTCCCTGCCTATGAATTGAACGCGATCCGCCTGCCGGATATTGCCGAGGCTGTTCCCGAACTCAGGCTGGACGGCGCCACATCCGCCGATCGGTCAAACGAAGCCGGCACGGGCATGCTGGACGCGACGTCTCTGGCTTCCGTACCGTCTTCGCCTGCCCCCTCGGTGGCGCGCCATCTCCGCTTTTTCTGGATGGCGATCGCCTTGGTCATCGCCATGCTGGGCGTACTGATCCTTCGCCAGGGCAGCACTGCCTTGCTGGCAGGCGGCGACATCTCGGCAGCGCCGGAGACCGCTGGCGCAACCGCAAGCATCACATCGTCGGCAAGGGCTGACGCCCTGCCGCAAGTTTATATCGGACTCAAGGCTGACGGCCCCGACGCCAGCCGTGTCGCCGCATCGCTGCGCGCCGGCCTGAGTGGCTTCGATACGATCGACTTCATCGGCCGCGACGCCGCCAGCGGTCCGGCCGACGACGCTGAGAGCTTCATATTCGACGTCCTGCCCGGACCGGACGCGGGCGATATCACGATCGAACTGCAAAGCATGGCGTCTGGACGGGTGCTTCTATCGCGCAATCTCACCCCCGCCGACAGCGCACCTGCCGCGGTCGAAGACCGTATCGCCGACATGCTGAGCTCGGCACTCCCCGCCTCCGGCACCATCTACAACTATATCGAGCAGACCGGCACACCAAACGGTCTGACGCAATGCCTGCTGCTCAACGGCAAATATTATCTCGACCAGAACGCCAGGACCCATGAGGCAGCCTATCGTTGCCTCGAGAAGCTGGCCAATGGCGGAACCAAGTCGTCGCTCGTCTATTCGGAACTTGCTTCCCTGCATCTCGAGGCGGTGTCCGATCATTACGCCTATCCGCCCAATGCGACGATTGAAACAGCCGTCGAGTTTGCCCATCGCGGCGTGCAGATGGGTCCGACCAGCCCTTATGCGCATCGCTCCTACGGCTATGTCAGTTCGCGCCTGGGCAATACGGACGAAGCGATCCGCTGGATGCGCAAGGCCTATGAACTCAACCCCTACGATCTCGGCATGGCCGCCGCTTACGGCTACGGGCTGATCTTCGCCGGACGATATGCTGAGGGAACGCCGATCCTCGATCATGCGGCGGAGACCTTCAGCGGGCACCCGACATGGTGGGATTATGGGCTGTTCGTCGGTGAGCTCATGCTCGGCGACATGAACAAGGCAGTCGCGGCCAGCATGGCACTGAGAACGACGGCAACGAAATCACACTACCTGGCGGCACGGCTGGTCGGCGCCAAGGCTGCCGGACAGGACCATCTGGTGAGCACTCTGCTGAAACAGCTGGCCACCGAGTTCCCCAAATTTGCTGCCGATCCGCGGGCGACTTTCGTCGAGCGGAAATATCCGGCCGACCTGACCGACCGTCTGGTCCAGGCACTCCGCGCTGCCGGGCTCGGCAGCCCAAGCTGACACCATCGACGTCCGCGCACTGGCTGCGCCACGTCCCGATGGATTTCCTGCGCTCCGATCGCCGAATGCCGATTGGTCGCCAAGTTCTGTACACAACCGTACAAATCGCGAAAATTTTACTGGTCATCACGTTGGACTAGGCGCAATTCAGCCACGATTGGTGTCGCGCATTCTGCAATAACAAACTGCAATAACAAAAATCAGCTTTCATGACCGCATCACTTTTTGCCGCCGAAGAGGGTGTTGGCTCGAAGGCCATCGTCCTGCTGCATGGTTTCGGCGGCTGCCACGATGTATGGCGCGAGGTGATTTCCGCCCTGACACCTCCCACGCATACGCTGGCCTATGATCTGCCCGGGCATGGGATGTCCCTCGATTTTCCTGCCGCCGGTCCGGCCAGGGTGGCGGCCAAGGCCGTTCTGGCCGATCTCTCGGAGCGTCGCCTGAAGCGCGTTCATCTCGTGGGCCACTCGATGGGCGGTGTCGTGGCGGCGCTGATGGCGCTGGCCGAGCCCGAAAAGATAGCCTCGCTGACGCTTCTGGCGCCGGGGGGCCTTGGCCCCGAAATCAATGGAGCGCTGTTGCGCCGCTATGCCGAAGCCGCGGATCGGTCCGAGATCCGCTCCTGCCTCGCCGTCATGTCGGGACCTTCAGCCCTGCCGCTCGAACATACCGTGGACACCCTTTGGGAAATGCGCAAGCGATCCGGCCAACTCGAAAAGCTCGTCGAGATCGCAGCCGCCATGACCGTGGACGATCGGCAAGGCGTCATCCCGCACGATCGCCTTGATGGGCTGAACATGCCGGTGATGGTGGCATGGGGAACCAACGATGCGGTGCTGCCCTTTACCCAGGCGGATGACCTGCCGGCGCATTTTCACGTGCACCACGTGCTGGAGGCCGGCCATATGCTGCCGGAGGAAGCCCCCGACCTCGTTGCCGAGATCATTCGCCGCAACACCAACCGCCGCGCCAGGCCGCATCGCCAGAAATTCGCAGCAGCAGCCAGCTGACCTTTTTCGCGCACGACAACCCTCCTGAGCACCCCGATGCCGTCGATCTCGCCAGTGCATTTTGCCGGCGGCTGTGTTAACCCGGTGTTAACCAAACCCACGAGGCAGACGCCGATGAAGGAAGCAGGCGAGAAGACCATCGACCAGTCGAAGAAACTGTCCGATGCCATCCGTGACGTCAAAAATGCCTTCGCCGACCGCGACGACGTCGTCGTCGACATGCGCGAAGCGCATCGCATGCGTCTCGATCTGCTTGCCGCCGAGCTGGCGCCGGTTTTTGCCGATGTTCCGGCCGACATGGACAATTTCGACTTTGTCGTCTCGTCCGGCTTGCAGCCGCGCCTGTGGATCGACGCCATCAGCCATGTCGCCATGGGGCGCGACCGCCGCACCTATCGCTTCCTCAAGGACACCCGCATCGGCCGGGTGGTGCTTGCCGAATCCACCGAGATGAAACCGGTTGCCGATTCCGTGACGCGCTATGTCGCCGAGCGCATCGTCGAGCGTCAGAGGATGCTGGAAGGCGGCGTCGAACCCGCCGTCGCCGGCCTGAAACGTGCGTATGTGCCAGAAGCCGAACCGCCGCTGCACGCGACGGAGCGTGGCAAACGCTGGTCGGCCCTTCTGTCCGGGCTTGGCCTGGTCGCTGCCGGCGCACTGGTCGGCCTTGTGGTGTCGGTCGTCCTGTTCTGGGACCGCATCGTGGCCATGGTTGTCAATTTGCGGCCATAGCGGCCTCGGTGCCAAGCTCCACCGTCTGCAGATCGGATGGCGGTATGGACGGCCCGGTCAGGCCGCGCCGTGTCAGCCGGATTCGCCAATTTCCCTTTTCACCGTCGATGTCGAACAGATTATACTGCGCCGCCGGGTGCTTGCCGCCCGGCGCCTGGCCGGCGGCAGCGACACCGACCGCCGGGATCCTGACGCCTCGACCGCCGATGAAGAACAGCGACGGCAGATGCGAATGGCCGTGCAGCACAAGGTCGGCGCCGTGGCGGCGAATGATCTTGTTGAAGCGGGCGATGCCGAACAGCCGCTTGTGCTGCGGGACCGCGCCGCGCACCGGCGGATGGTGGATCATGATGGCACGGAACAATCCCTGTCCGGCGGTGTTCTGGAGGATTTTGCCGAGCCTATCCGCCTGGCCTTCCATGAAGAAACCATTGGCCATGAAGGGTGCCGTGGCGCGTGCCGTCGAGACGCCGATCAGCGCGACATTGCCGCGCACACGCAGGTAGGGGAATGCGTTGCGGTCGACCGGCGTGTTGACGCCGTCGCCGCTCATCCACGCCGCCCAGGACCGGCAGACCTTGTCGAAGGCGCCTGGCACATAGGCGTCGTGATTGCCCGGAACGACTGAAACATCATGCGGCGGTCCCAGCGTCTCCAGCCAGTGCCTGGCCATCTCGATCTCGCCGTCGAGCGCCAGATTGACCAGGTCGCCGGTGACGGCGAGGTGGTCAGGCGTGTTCGCCTTGATGTCGGCGACGATCGTGTCAATGACCGCATCATGCATATGGCGGCGGCGGTTGCGCTGCCAGTTGACATAGCCGAGCACGCGCTTGGAGGCGAGATCGCGATAAGATACATCGGGGAGCGGCCCCAGATGGACATCGGAAATATGCGCGAGCCTGAACATACAACCTTCATAGGCGACCCGCGCGCGGCTTTCCACCCACGGTTTCGCTATCAATGACGAGCCCTGAAGATGCCTTCCGCCAGACCGGCTGGCCAGGTTTGAGGGCCAGGCTGTTCCATCTCTATTTCGTGCTGCGGAGGCCGATGACGCTTGGCGTGCGCGGCTTGATCCACGACAGGGCGTCGAGGTCCGTCTTCCTTATTCGCCATACCTATGTACCGGGCTGGCAGCTTCCCGGCGGCGGCGTCGAAGTCGGCGAGACGATGAACGAGGCACTGGCCCGTGAACTGGCCGAGGAAGGCAACATCGCTCTCACCGCTCCGCCGGTGCTCAAATCGATGCATTTCAACCGCCGCTCCAGCCGCCGCGACCATGTCGGCTTTTATTTGCTCGAGCATTTCAGCCAGACGGCGCCGAAGCTGCCGGACCACGAGATCGCCGAAGCCGGCTTCTTCCCGCTCGACGGCTTGCCCGTGGGCACGACGCCGGCGACGCTGCGCCGGATCGCCGAGGTTTTTGACGGCGAGCAGCCCTCGCCCTACTGGTAGATCAGGTTGCCGCTTTCTCGAAGCGCGCCCGGTCATGCCGTGCGGCATAATCCAGATCCGGCCCGACAGGCACGATCCGCGTCGGATTGATCGTCTGGTGGCTGCCGTAATAATGCGCCTTGATATGATGCAGGTTCACCGTCCCGGCCACATCAGGCACCTGGTAGAGATCGCGCAGATAGTTGGACAGGTTCGGGTAGTCGGCGATACGGCGCAGATTGCATTTGAAATGGCCGACATACACCGGATCGAAGCGCACCAGCGTGGTGAACAGCCGCCAGTCGGCCTCGGTGATGCGGCTGCCGACCAGATAGCGCTGCTTCGACAGCCGCTCCTCCAGCGCATCCAGCGCTGCGAACAATTCACCGAACGCCTCTTCATAGGCGCGTTGCGTGGTAGCGAAGCCGGCGCGATAGACGCCGTTGTTGATGGCGGGATAGACCAGCGCATTGATGCGGTCGATCTCGCCGCGCAACGCCTTCGGATAGAAATCGAGGCTTGCGTCGCCCCATTCGTCGAAGTCTGAATTCAGCATGCGGATGATTTCGGAAGACTAATTGGAGACGATGGTCTGCTCCTTTTTGTCCCACAGCACCGGCACCGTCACCCTGCCCGAATAGTCGGGATCGGCCTTGGCATAGATCTGGTGCAGGAAGTCGAGGCCGTAGAGCGTATCGCCCGTGGCGCCGTCCTCAGCCACGAACGTCCAGCCGTTAGCGCCCATGAAATGATGCACCACCGACACCGATATGACGCCTTCCAGCTTCTTCAGCGCGCGAAAGATCAACGTCCGGTGGGCCCACGGACAGGCAAGCGAGACATAGAGATGATAGCGGCCGGGCTCGGCCTTGAAACCGCGCGTCCGGCCTTCGGCAGGCGCCCCATCGACGGTGATCCAGTCGCGCCATTGCGACTGCGTCCGCACGAACCTGCCACCATTGTCCGCTGTATCGTACCAGCGGTCCTGCCATCTTCCTTCGACCAGCAATCCCATGCAAATCTCCTAGCGTTCTGTTGATTGATGTAGGCGCAAGGCTGCCCTGTCGAAGACGTCAGGTGCTGAACAGACCGTCACTTGGCAGAAATGACGGACAGAAACGGCCGATTGCAGCGGCGGGAAATTGATGCTAGCGGACAATCCGCATGTTCGACTTTGCTTTGATCCGGTTTGACCGACGACGAAAGGGCGCCCGCGCTTGATGAAGCGCTGACTGGCGAATGCTGCCGTTTGCAGCAAACCTTTCCTCCTTGTACCGGACCGCAAAGACCATGAGCCTTGCCGACGTGAAATACCTGCCGGAAGCCCCGGCGCACGACCCCGAGATCGAAGCCATCAACGACGAAGCCTTCGGGCCCGGCCGCTTTGTGCTGGCTGCTTACAAGATTCGTGAAGCCGGAGGGCATGAACGCTCGCTGTCCTTCGTCGCCGTCGACGGCGAACTTGTCGTTGCCTCGGTGCGCATGACCCGTATCGCCGCCGGTGCCGGCCGCGCATTGATGCTCGGGCCGCTCGCGGTGCGGCCGGCCTTCAAGAATCTCGGCATCGGCCGCCGGCTGGTGGCAATCGCGCTGGAGGCCGCCGCCCGGGCCGGCGCACCTGCCGTCATGCTGGTCGGTGACGAGCCCTATTACGGGCCGCTCGGTTTCAAGCGGATTCCGCGCGGCCAGATTTCGATGCCGCGCCCCGTCGATCTCGACCGGCTGCTGTCGCACGAGATCGCGCCGGGCGCGGTAGCCAGGCTGTTGGGCGAGGTCTGCCACGCCGATCAGGCCAGGGTGGCCGATCCTACCGCGGCGATGGCTTGACCTTTCCCTTCGATCTGGCGCCTGATCGGTCCCACTGTTCCTGAGATCAAAGGATGACGCCATGAACCCGAACGGCCAGATCGCGATCGTCACCGGCGGCGGCTCCGGCCTTGGCGAGGCAACGGCGCGCGCGCTGGCCGCCAAGGGCGCCCGCGTCGCCATCTTCGATGTCGATATTGATCGCGCGGCCAAGGTCGCGGCCGAGATCGGTGGTATTGCCGTCCAATGCGACGTCAGCAGCGCCGACAGCGGGACCACTGCACTCGCCGACGTCGCCGCCAAGCTTGGCGAGCCGCGGATCCTGGTCAATTGTGCCGGCATCGCCATCGGCGTGAAGACCATCGGCAAGGATGGTCCCCATCCCCTCGATCAGTACCGCAAGGTGATCGAGGTCAATCTGATCGGCACGTTCAACATGATCCGCCTCGTCGCCGAGCGCGCGTCGAAGCTTGAGCCGCTGCAGGGCGGCGAGCGCGGCGTCATCGTCAACACCGCTTCGGTTGCCGCCTATGATGGCCAGATCGGCCAGGCCGCCTATGCCGCGTCCAAGGGCGGCGTCGTCGGCATGACACTGCCGGTGGCGCGCGACCTTGCCCGTTCCGGCATCCGCGTCTGCACCATCGCTCCCGGCATCTTCAAGACACCGATGATGGCCGGCATGCCGCAAGAGGTGCAGGATTCGCTGGGCGCCGCCGTGCCCTTCCCGTCGCGCCTGGGCGAACCGTCCGAATATGCCGCTCTCGCCCTGCACATCATCGAGAACCAGATGCTGAACGGCGAGACCATTCGCCTCGACGGCGCCATTCGCATGGCACCGAAATAGAAGGTCATGAGCGCCGGCCTGTCCGCTGCCGCTAAAACCGGTCCGCTGGCCGGGCTGAAGGTGATCGAGATGGCCGGGCTCGGCCCCGTGCCGCTGGCCGGCCTGATGCTGTCGGAGATGGGCGCCGAAGTGTTGCGCATCGAACGGGCGGGGACGAGCCAATTTCTGTCGCTGCCGGATGAGTACAACATCGACCGCCATGGCCGCGCCCACCTGCGCCTCGACCTGAAGCGCCGTGAAGGCACCGATCTGTTGCTGCGCCTTGCCGAAAAGGCGGACATGCTGCTCGAAGGCTTTCGCCCGGGCGTCATGGAGCGACTCGGCCTCGGCCCGGAAGCGGTGCTGGCGCGGAATCCGG
The DNA here is from genome assembly GCF_003997495.1 of Mesorhizobium sp. M7A.F.Ca.US.008.03.1.1. Lineage (GTDB taxonomy): Bacteria > Pseudomonadota > Alphaproteobacteria > Rhizobiales > Rhizobiaceae > Mesorhizobium. Next base: position 92,430 of record NZ_RZRU01000005.1, read on the forward strand.
CGCTGATCTACGGCCGTATGACCGGTTTCGGCCAAGACGGCCCGCTCGCCGGCCGCGCCGGCCACGACATCACCTATCTCGCTTATAGCGGCGTGCTGCACGCCATCGGCCATGCTGAGGGCCGTCCCGTCCCGCCGCTCAACCTTGTCGCCGACTATGGCGGTGGCGCCATGATGCTGATTGCTGGCGTGCTGGCCGCCCTGTTCCAACGTTCGCGCACGGGCAAGGGTGAAGTCATCGACGCCGCGATGGTCGACGGTGCGTCGATGCTGGCGGTGCCCCTGCACGCCTTGATGGCGGCCGGCTTGTGGAACGACAAGCGCGGCGCGAACCTGCTCGATTCCGGCGCCCCGTTCTACGACACCTATGAGACGTCGGACGGGCGGCATATCGCCATCGGCTGCCTCGAGCCGAAATTCTTCGCCGAATTCGCCAGGCTGCTGCCGCTCGACGAGCGCTTTGCATCCGGCCAGTACGACAAGGCCCTGTGGCCGCCGATGCGCACCGCCATTGCCGACCGGATCCGGCAGAAGCCACGCGACGACTGGGACCGGCTGTTCGCGCAAACCGATGCCTGCGTCGCACCCGTTCTGTCGCTGCGAGAGGCGAAGCACCACCCGCACAATCGGGCACGCAACGCCTCTGTGACGACAGGCGCATTTGAGCGCCCCGCCCCCGCGCCGCGTTTCTCGAATTCGCAGCCGGCACTGGCCACAATGCCCGACGCCAAGGATTTGTTGCCGTCGGCAATGCTGGCGCGTTTCGGCTTTGCGAGAGCCGAGATTGACGACCTTGTCAAATCCGGCTTGCTGACCGATAACTAGAGAAGAAAAATCAACTTACTGCGGTGATGCCTTGGACGAGCCGATGAAGGGGGTGATCCGCGAGACGGACGACGAAGCGATCCGGCTGGCGAAGGCGCTTCTGCGCAGCGCGCGCTTTGGCGCCCTGGCGGTGGTCGAACCGCAAACCGGCTCGCCGCTGGCCAGCAGAGTTGGCGTGGCCACCGACATCGACGGCGCGCCGCTGATCCTGGTGTCGATGCTTTCGGCGCACACCGGCGCCCTGCTTGCCGATCCGCGCTGTTCCCTGTTGCTCGGCGAACCGGGCAAGGGCGACCCGCTGGCGCACCCGCGCCTGACATTGATCTGCCAGGCGGCACGGCTTGAGCGCGGATCAGGCGAACACGCCCGCGCCCAGCGCCGCTATCTCAATCACAATCCCAAGGCGAAACTTTACGCCGGTCTCGGCGACTTTTCGATCTTTCGCCTCGGTCCGCAACGCGCCAGCCTCAACGGCGGCTTCGGCAAGGCCTATCAGCTCGATCAATCGGATCTGCTCACCAGCGGACCGATCGTCGAGGAACTCGCGGCGCGCGAACAATCGGCCATCGACCACATGAACGCCGACCATCTCGACGCGATCACCGTTTACGCACAGCATTTCGCGAAAGTATCCGGAAACGGCTGGCGTGTTGCCGGGTTCGATGCCGATGGCATTGATCTGGTGTCGGGCGACGATGTTTGCCGGGCCTTTTACCCACAACCTTTGGCGGCGGCAGGCGGATTGCGGCACGTTCTGGTCGATATGGCCAAGGCCGGTCGAGCCATTGTCGACACCGGGACTGAGACTTAATTATGCTGGATCAAAAGCAACACTTGAGATTTAAGTGAAATGCTCTACCTTTTGGTGACGCTGAATCGCCAGCGCCGATCGATAAGTGAATTTATGGAATCAGACGCCATTGCCCCCATGGCGTCGGGATGAACAAGAAGCATGGGGGATCGATGGTCTCGACAAAGCTAATCGTGAACGCCGAATCGGCGGCAGAGTTTCTCATGCTGATGGGCAATGAGAAGCGACTGTTGATCATGAGCTATCTCGCCGAAGGTGAAATGTCGGTTGGAGCCATCGCCGAAAAGGTGATGCTCAGCCAATCCGCCCTGTCCCAGCACCTGGCCAAGTTGCGGGCGCTCGACCTTGTCGACACCCGTCGCGACCGGCAGATGATTTACTACTCCTGCAAATCCGACGCCGTGCGCGAATTGCTTGTCATGCTGGATGGCATTTTCGGCAGCGGCAAGGATGACCTGTCCCAGATGGCGCACCGTTTGCGCCGTGCTGGAACCTGACCACATAGCCACCGATCTCGCCGGGGATTCAGAGCGACATGCGCCCATCCGGGGGCGCACAAGCTGGCTGATTGTCCCGAATTGTCGCATCGTGCTTTCCAAACAAGCTGAGCGCCGGGAAGCGGTCCGGATTTTAGGACCGATGCGATGGTCGCGAGGAATGCATGGATCCCATTCGCATCGACGACCCGCAAGATCCACGCGTCGCTGCCTATCTCGACATTCGCGAGCGTGACCTCGCCGGCCGGCAAGGCCGCTTTGTCGCCGAAGGCAAGGTGGTGCTCGACCTGCTGCTCTCGACCGGGCGCTTTGCCGCCGAATCGGTCCTGGTCCTGGAAAACCGGCTGGCAGGTCTCGACAACATCCTGAGCAAGGCGCCCACCGACCTCCCGGTCTATGTCGCCACCAGCGCGGTGATGGACGCTATCGCCGGATTTCACATGCATCGCGGCATCCTGGCCATGGGCCGCAAGGGAGAGCCGCTGCCGGCCGAAGCCTTGCTCGATGGCTTGCCGCCTCGTGCGCTGGTCGTAGTGCTCGTCGGCATCGCCAACCATGACAATGTGGGCTCGATCTTCCGCAACGCCGCCGCCTTTGGCGCTGACGCGGTTCTGCTGGATGCGACATGCTGCGATCCGCTCTATCGCAAGGCGATCCGCGTTTCGGTCGGCGCCGCGCTCAGATCCCTTTTGCATCGTTCACCGACACCGCCGGCTTCACAACGATGCTCGCCCGACGTGGCTTCGAACAATTCGCGCTGTCGCCACGCGGGAAGACCGACATCCGCCATGCGCAGCGCAGCGAGCGCCTGGCGCTCTATCTCGGCACCGAGGGCGAAGGCTTGCCGGGCAAGCTGCTCGCAAGCCTGCACAATGTGCGGATCACCATGGCGGAAGGCTTCGACAGCCTGAATGTCGCCGCGGCTTCAGCCATCGCGCTGCATCATTTTTCGGCCAGAGCAATTCTAGGAAAAGTGTGAAGCGGTTCTCCGTCCAGAATTGCGTCCAAGCAAAGCGTTAGGGCATTTCGCCGTTTCCGTGAAACGGTGAAATGCTCTAAGGAAGCCTGACTTCAGCTTGTCGCGTCAGCCTTCTGCAGCGCGCGCACACGGTCGGCAAGACTGCGGTCACCATTGCCGGAGCGTGCGTCCGACGGTACCGCCAATGCCTTGGCGATCGGCGAACCAGGCCCCTCGAGCTTGGCCGTCAGATGGACGACCTCCGCCGCCAGTTCGTTCATCTGCTCGCGCAAGGCGGAGCTGCTGTCCGTGGCCTTGGACGCTGCCAGTGCGGTGAGATCCGCCTTCAGCCGCCTGTTCTCGCGCGCCAGCGCCGTCAGCCTCGCCTCGAGCTGCTCACGGTCGCTGTCGAGCTTGGCGATTGCCTTGTCGAAATCATCGCTCCTGGCGACATCGCCGCCCTTGCCGACCAGCCGCAAGGCTGGTGCGCTGTCCTCGGATTTCGATCTTTCGCGCATGCGTGCCAGTTCCTTTTCGCGGCGGTCGAGTTTGTCTTCGCGATCGGCAAGTGTGGCCAGCAGCCGTTCGACCTTCTTGTCGAGTTCGGCGGTTTTTTTCTTCTCGGCTTTCAGGGCGTCCCGCGCGGCCTTGCTTTCGGCCGCGATTTCCTGGCCGCGCCTGTCGGCTTCCTTGCGCTGGCCGCGCAGCATCGCAATGTCACTGGCGAGTTTCTGCATTTCAGACTCTCGCGCCACGAGCTCGATCTGTCGGCTGCTCGAGGAAAAACTGGCGTCGTCATACATGCGCTCCAGCTTTTCCAGCTCAAGTGCGCGCTTTTCCAGCTTGCGTTCGGTTTCCTTCAGACGCTCCGAAAGCTGCTGCAACTCGCCCTCTCGTTGACGCAGCGCTTCGTTCTTCGCGCCCAGCTCGGTCAGCGCCTGGTTCTTGTCCGTCCGCTCGACCGCCAGGCCCTTCATGGCCTCGCGACCGCGATTGATCTCGACCAGTTGTTCGGCCGCCTTTTCACGCAACGCCTTGACGCTGATTTCCAGGCGGCGCGTCGTCATCGCGTATTCGGCGCGGATGCGATCCTTGTCCGCCTGGATCTCGGTCTGTGTCAGGGGGATCGAGGATTCGACGCGTTTGCGTGTAAGCGCGACCGCACGACGCCATATGGCCGGAGCCACCATGAGCGCCAGAAAGCCAGCGCAGAGAAAGCCGAGAACGAAGAATAGGACCGACTGGACCAAGTGACTACCCGTTGTGGCCGGTAAGCATCAAACCAATACATGTCGCCGAAGTGGGAACCGGTTTTGGGACAACGACATGCAACAAGATAAACCAAAAGCGCATAGAGCGCTTTGACTGTGCCACGTTGACATGGCGGAAATCCAGCGTTGCGGCAAGGGTTTGCCGCAACGCTACGAGTTTAACGCATGTCGAACCAAAAGCGGTCCCGGTTTTGGGCAACGACAGCCAAGGACTTCAGCTTAGAACGGGTTCCACGTGGCCCGCTCGGTAAGCTTCAGATAGCCGAGATTGACGCCGAGCCGGGCACCGACGCCGGTGCGAATCGGCACCAAGAGCACATTGTTGTTCTTCAGCACGTTGAAGCCGACGCCCGCCACCACATAGGCTGAACCGGCGACGCCGCCATAGCGGTTGTAGAGGCTGCCCACATCGTCGAGATTGTAGACCAGCATCATCACCCGCGAACCCTCGCCGCCAAAATCCCAGCCGAGCGACGGACCTTGCCAGAACACTTTGTGATCGCCGGCATTCTTGGTGTAGAGCGTGCCTTCGCCATAGGTCAGGCCGCCGATCAGCGCGCCCGAGCCCTCTTCGCCGAGCAGATAGCCGTTGGGCAGGCCGTAGGAGGCAAAAATCTTCTCGATCACCGTGGCGAGTCCGCCCGATGTCGCGCCAAAAAATTTGTGACCGGAATCGACAATCTCCTGAGCGGTGTATTCCTGGGCCCGCAGGGCTGAAGTCGAGAAGACGAGAACGCCCAGGAGCGTGACCGCCATTGAGAAGACACGGAGAAAGCTCCGGTCGTAGTATCGGGAAAACATGCTTCCAATCTCCGTCAGGGAGCACCTTCGCCGACGCCTCGTACCCCGTACGGCTCTTTTAGCCGGCCGTTAAGGGTAACTGTTAGGGGCAAACTATGCCGTAATCCTTTTTCAACCATTAATCTCACACATGAACATGGCGGTTCGAAGGCTGTTTGGGGTCGCTCAAGTGGGATCGGCGGCCTGCGTGAACACGCCATTTGCCATAACCACAATCTGGATTTGTTGCTGCACGCACGGGCGCTGTGTATTCAGAAAGCTCGAGGAGAGAGTGCGTGATTCGTGTGGCAGGTGACGATCGATCGCCCGGCCATGAGTTGTGAGATTTTGCAGGGATTTTTCGCCGATGGCCGATCTGTTCACCCTTTCCGCACCCGATCTGGCAGCGCTTTTGTGCAGCCGGGTCTGCCACGATATCATCTCGCCGGTCGGCGCGATCAACAACGGGCTCGAATTGCTTGATGAAGGCGGCGCCGATGAGGACGCCATGAAGCTGATCCGTCAGAGCGCCCGCAACGCATCGGCCCGCCTGCAGTTCGCCCGCATCGCCTTCGGTGCCGCCGGCTCGGCCGGCATGTTGATCGACACCGGCGATGCCGAAGCGGTCGCCATCGCCTTCCTCAAGAACGAAAAGCCGGAACTGACCTGGAACGGGCCCCGCGCGTTGCTGCCCAAGAACAAGGTCAAGCTGCTGCTCAACCTGATCCTCGTCGCCAATGCCGCCATTCCGCGCGGCGGCAAGCTTTCGGTGACGCTGGAAAATCTCGAGACCGAGCCGCGCTTCGCGCTTGCGGCGGCTGGCCCGATGCTGCGTGTGCCGCCGAAATTCCTCGAACTGCATTCCGGCCACAAGCCGGAGGAACCGATCGACGCGCATTCCGTGCAGCCCTATTACACGCTGTTTTTGTCAAGCAGAAGACGGCATACGATATCGATCCACGCGACGCCGGAAGAAATCGTGCTTTCGGCGGCCTGATTGCTCAGCCGGTAAAGCGAAGTATTTCTACATTGAAATCTGCAATTCCAGCTCATCGACTTGAGATGCGCCTGATCGTCCAGGCAGTACCAAAGCATTCGTGAATAAAAGCAGGCAGCTGCCCATCTTTGCAAAAATTTTACCTAACGCCTTTTCGGCTTCTTTACCAGATTGGCCTATGGTGCGTCCTGGATGCCCCGACGCTACCGGACTGCCAGAAGGCAAAGAGGACCCGGAAATGAAACGCTGCATGTTCGTCGACGATTCAAGCGTCATCAGGAAGGTTGCAAAACGCATCCTGGGCGGCTCCGAAATGATTGTCATCGAGGCCGCCAGCGGACTTGACGCGCTGGAGATGTGCGCCGCCGACATGCCCGACATCATCGTCGTCGATGGCGCCTTGCCCGACGTACCGGCGGTCGATCTCATCCGTCGCGTCCGCGCCATGGAGAGCCCGATAAGGCCGCAAATCCTGATTTCGCTGGTCGAGCTCGATATTGCTTCGATCATGCGGGCCAAGCGGGCCGGCGCCCAGGGCTATCTCTTGAAGCCGTTCAACCGCCCGCAGCTGCTCGAGCGCTTTCGCACCTTGAAGAGCGCACCTGATTCGGCATCCTTGAGCAATTCCAGAAAAAGTGCGTGACGGTTTTCTGCCCGGAAGCCCAAAAACAGACCGTTACCAGCCCATCATGCAAAAACCCGGCCGAAGCCGGGTTTTTTATTGAAAAGATTCGAACGATTCGTCGCTCAGGCGCTGACGCGAATGTCTTCCGGTTCGCGCAGCACATAGCCGCGCCCCCAGACCGTTTCGATGTAGTTCTGGCCGCCCGATGCCGCGTCGAGCTTTTTGCGAAGCTTGCAGATGAAGACGTCGATGATTTTCAGCTCGGGCTCATCCATGCCGCCATAGAGGTGGTTGAGGAACATTTCCTTGGTCAGCGTGGTGCCTTTGCGCAGCGAAAGCAACTCCAGCATCTGGTATTCCTTGCCGGTCAGGTGCACGCGCTGGCCGCCGACTTCGACTGTCTTAGCATCGAGGTTGACCACCAGGTCCCCGGTGGTGATGACCGACTGGGCGTGGCCCTTGGAGCGCCGCACGATGGCATGAATGCGGGCAACCAGCTCATCTTTGTGGAACGGCTTGGTCATGTAGTCGTCCGCGCCGAAGCCGAGGCCGCGCACCTTGTCCTCGATGCCGGCCATGCCGGAGAGGATGAGAATAGGTGTTTTGACCTTGGAAAGGCGAAGCGTTCTCAAGACCTCGTAGCCCGACATGTCAGGCAGGTTGAGATCGAGAAGAATGATATCGTAGTCGTAGAGCTTGCCTAGATCGACGCCCTCTTCACCGAGATCGGTCGTGTAGACGTTGAAACTTTCCGATTTCAGCATCAGTTCGATGCTTTGTGCGGTTGCACTGTCATCTTCTATCAGCAGAACACGCATTTCATTCCCCTTTTCTGCTGCCGGACCATTTCACGACCCGTCCGGACCCGGAGCAGTGGTTGCCTTGTGCAGAGGCTGCCATTGAATGGTTAACAAATCCTAATTTCCCGTCCATGACGGTACCAGATTTTTTAACCTCTTTCTACACCCTCTTGAATCTAATAACGAATCTCAGAACCAAATTCCTAATGCAACACATTAACAACCTGGACTAAGCGACTCCAGGGACTCATCGACGTCGCTTCCGCATCGGTGGCCGGAATTTTTACCCGGCCTTAAGTCCTGACCCGTATGATTAACAATGCCCGTAAACGAATGGTTACCGCCGGCAAAAAACTTTAGGGTTTTGTTTCCTATAGTTCGGGGAAAGCCGGTGGACACGGGTGCGGCCTGGGCGTTTCCAGGTGGTTTGGACGATAAGTGCGGGTGTGCGTTTCCGGGAGTACCGAATCATGAAGTCACGTGAAAACCTCGTTCGGCTGAAACAGTTTCAGGTGAATGAGAAGCGGCGGCAGCTGCTGCAGCTCGACATGATGATCGCCGAGTTCGAACGCATGGCCGTCGAGCTGGAGCTTCAGATCACCGCCGAGGAAAAGAAGGCCGGCATCACCGACATCAACCATTTCGCCTATCCGACCTTCGCCAAGGCGGCTCGCCTGCGCCGCGACAACCTCAGGAATTCTCAAAGCGACCTCGCCCAGCAGCGAAGCGCCGCCGAATCATTACTCGGCGAAGCTGAAGCGGAGCTTTCCAAGGCGGAAATGCTGGAATCGCGCGACACGAAGATCCGCGAAACCGAAGTCGGTGGCCGCAGCGCCATGATCGGCTAAAACCCTGCCGTTGGCGGCGTCAGCGCTCGCCATCAGGCCGGCGCAATTGCCGTGGCTTGCCGCCCCGGCGGGAATACGCGAAGAAAAATAAAACCCGCCCTACGCGGCCCAATCCCCTTCATTCTCGGCAATTGCCCTTGCACGGGCATCCTTGATATCCGGCGCATGCTGCTCCGCCCATGACCTGATCTGGGTAAGCAGTCCCGCCAGGTTCTGACCGAGCTCGGTCAATTCATATTCGACGCGCGGCGGAATGACCGGGAAGATCTCGCGCCGTACCAGTCCGTCGCGCTCGAGCACGCGCAGCGTCTGCGTCAGCATCTTCGGCGTGATGCCCTCAAGTTTCCGGGCAAGCTCGCCATTGCGCAGCCGGCCTTTGCGCAGCGCGCAAACCACCAGATAGACCCACTTGCTGGCCAGCATCTCCAGCACGGTGTGCGAAGGACACGTTCGCCGGAACGCATCATAGCCGAAACCGCAATCATCTTCACTATCCATGAGGTGCGTATATATCAGGAAGGTACATACTGGACAAGGGACTGTTACTATCCAAATGATAGCGGCATCAACCGAGCAGGAGACATTTCAATGCATGCCGTTATCCAGAATTCCGTCGGCGGACCCGACGTCCTTGTCATCGCCGATCAGCCGGACCCCACGCCAGAGGCCGGCGAAGTGCTGGTCCGTGTCAAGGCCGCAGGCATCAATCCGGTCGATGGCGCCGTCCGTGCCGGCTACTACCCCTTGCTCGGCGAGCCGCCCTTCATCCTGGGTTGGGATATCTCGGGAACTGTCGAAGCACTCGGCGCCGGCGTCACCGGCTTCAAGATCGGCGACGAGGTGTTCGGCATGCCGCGCTTTCCCAAGCAGGCGGCGGCCTATGCCGAGCTGGCAGCCGTACCTGCCGATCAAATCGCACTGAAGCCGAGGGGCGCGGGCCACCTCGAGGCGGGCGCCTTGCCGCTGGCCGGCCTCACCGCCTGGCAAGGGCTTGTTCGCCACGGCCGACTGAAACCGGATCAGCGCGTATTGGTGCATGCGGGAGCCGGCGGCGTCGGTCATCTGGCGGTGCAGGTCGCCAAGGCGCACGGCGCCTACGTTGTCGCCACGGCCAGCCCGGCCAAGCTCGATTTCGTCCGCAAACTTGGCGCCGACGAGGTCATCGACTACACCAAGGGCGATTTCACAGACCGGGTTCGCGACATCGACCTGGTGCTGGATCCAATGGGCGGCGACCACGCCCAACGCTCGCTGAAGGTGCTCAAGCGTGGCGGCGTGCTGGTGTCATTGCTCGATGTCAGCGACGACACCAGGGCGCAGGCCAATGCGCGCGATACCCGGGTCGAGCGTATGTCCGTCGTGCCCGACAGGGAGGGCCTGCTGGAACTGGCTCGGTTGATCGATGCCAACAAGCTCGCCGTCCATGTGGCGAAGAGCTTCCCGCTGGACCAGGCGGGGGCGGCTCACGCCTTCCTCGCCACCAAGCCGATCGGCAAGGTTGCACTGACCGTCTGAGCGCCAGAAGGCTCGCTTCCAACGAAAAGCGTTTTGGAAAACACGAAGGGCGCGGGGGTTAGCCGCGCCCTTCGTCTAAATTCGCAATGGTTAGTGCCGGTATTGCTGGATGCGCGTCGTGCGCAGCCCGGCAAGGCCATATTCGTCGATCGACGCCTGCCAGGACAGGAATTCCTCGGTGGTGAGCTTGTAGCGTTGGCATGCCTCGTCCAGGCTCAAAAGCCCGCCGCGCACGGCCGCAACCACTTCCGCCTTACGCCGGATAACCCAGCGACGTGTATTGGTCGGCGGCAGATCGGCAATCGTAAGAGGGCTGCCGTCAGGCCCGATAACATATTTGACTCTCGGTCTAACCAGATCGGTCATCGTACTCTCTACAAAAAACTCAAAGACCCAATCCCCGCCACGTTACCGCCACAGCTTTAAAAATTGCCTAAGCAGACCCTAATGACTAGGTAAGGATCATGAACGCCGCGTTAGTCTTTTCGCCGGCATTTGAAACATCTGCCCGCACACCCTGATTTGCCGGGGAAAATGCATCCCTTGCCGAAGATCGGCCGCGACCGGTGAATCGCCCTGCACGCTGGCGCGCCGGTAAAGCTTGACCTATATTCTCGACATTGGCATTGAGGCGCCGCGCAGAACGAAAGCATCATGAACAGTCTCGATCTTCCCGGACGTCCCGAAAACACCCGCATCGTCGTCGCCATGTCGGGCGGTGTCGATTCCTCGGTCGTAGCCGGCCTGCTGAAACGCGAGGGCTACGACGTCGTCGGCGTCACCTTGCAGCTCTACGACCATGGCGCGGCGACGCACCGGGCCGGCTCATGCTGCGCCGGGCAGGACATCGACGATGCCCGCCGTGTCTCCGAGACGCTCGGCATCCCGCATTATGTGCTCGACTACGAGGAACGCTTCCGCAAGGCGGTCATCGATCCCTTCGCCGAGAGCTACGTCGCCGGCGAGACGCCGATCCCGTGCGTTTCCTGCAATCAGACGGTGAAGTTCGCCGACCTCTTGGCCACCGCCAAGGAGCTCGGCGCCGACGCGCTGGCCACCGGCCACTACATCCGTTCCGGCGCCAATGGCGCCCACCGCGCTCTCTACCGTCCGGTCGACGCCGACCGCGACCAGAGCTATTTCCTGTTCGCCACCACGCAGGCGCAGATCGATTATCTGCGCTTTCCCCTCGGCGGCCTGTCGAAGCCTCAGGTTCGCGCCATCGCCGAGGAGATGGGGCTGGCGGTTGCCGCCAAGCAGGACAGCCAGGACATATGCTTCGTGCCGCAGGGCAAGTATTCCGACATCATCGCCAAGCTGAAGCCAACCGCAGCCAATCCGGGCGACATCGTCCACATCGACGGCCGCGTGCTCGGCCGCCATGAGGGCATCCTGCGCTACACGATCGGCCAGCGCCGCGGCATCGGCATCGCTTCCGGCGAGCCGCTTTACGTCGTCCATCTCGACGCCGACCGCGCTCGCGTCGTGGTTGGCCCGCGCGAGGCGCTGGAGACGCACAAGATCTATCTGCGCAATATGAACTGGCTGGGCGACGGACCGCTCACAGACGTCCCCGCTGGCGGCCTGGAACTGTTCGCCAAGGTCCGCTCGACGCGGCCGCCGCGTTCGGCCGTGCTGCATCATCGTGCCGGTGCCACATGGGTGGAACTGGTCGACGGCGAGTCCGGCATCGCGCCGGGCCAGGCCTGCGTGCTCTACTCCGATGACGGCAACGAGGCCCGCGTGTTCGGCGGCGGCTTCATCGAGCGTTCGGAGCGTGGCCCCGAGGCCGAGGCCATGCTGACCCGGCTGGCCGCCAGGCCGGCCCAGATACCTGCCGAATAAGATACCCGCCGAATAAATCCGCGCTTCAGGAATTCGACTTGGTGTGGGTGACCGTGCCGGCGGTCAGGATGCGCAGCACCCTGATGGCTTCCTCGCCGCTGGTGCGCGGTTCGGCACGCGTCTCGATGCACTGGATGAAATGCTCAAGCTCGCGTGTCAGCGGCATGCCCTGGGCAACCGCCACATAGGACGGCTCATTGGTGGTGAAGGCCCATTGGCCGCTGTCCTGCCACACCGCGTGGCGGTAGACGGCTAGCTTGCGTTCCCATGGCTCGACATCGTCGAACACCGCCATCGCCTTGGTGCCGACCACGGTCAGCCGCCGCTCGCGATAGGGATTGAGACGCGAGGTGAAGAGATGGCTGCGCAGGCCGTTGGGAAAGCGCATGTGCAGATGCGCGAAGTCGCTGAGATTGTCGAGGAGCGCCGCGCCCTCGCCGCGCACCTCGATCGGCTCTGTGCCGGTGATCGCCAGGATCATCGACAGATCGTGCGGCGCCAGGTCCCACAGCGCGTCGTTCTCGGTGTGGAACTTGCCGAGGCCGAGCCGGTGCGAGTGGATGTAGCGGACTTCGCCGAGTTCGCCCTTGTCGATCAGCCCTTTCAGCGTCTCGAAGGCGGGATGGAACCGCAACACATGGCCGACCATGAAGACGCGGCCATTGTCCTTGGCCGCCTGCACCGCACGCTCGGCATCCGCCACCGTCAGCGCGATCGGCTTTTCCACCAGCACGTCCTTGCCGCTCTCGACGGCACGCACGGCAAGGTCGGCATGGAATTGCGGCGGCAGTGCCATGACGATGGCGTCGATATCGTCACGGACGAACAACTGGTCCGGCTCGATCGCCAGGCAGTCCTGCTCGCTGGCGAAGCCTTCTGCGCGGGCCCGGTTGGTATCGGAGACCGCGTGCAGCGCGCCGAGCGCCTTGAGAGTGCGGATGTGGTTGCTGCCCCAGTATCCGCAACCGAGGACTGCTATGCGCGGCTTCATCTGTTTCAAACTCTAAAAACTCGTGGCCGAGACATAGCGACGTGCCCCTTCGAACTCAACCCCGGCGGCGGCAACCAAATGTCCGCACGGCAAAGCTTTTCGATAATGACGATAAGCCGGCAAGCCGGTTGCTTCGAAGCTTGACAGGCTCACCCTCCCAACCTTATATCCGCGCGACCTTGGCGAACGCCCCCGACATGCCTTTCGATTTGAGGCGGATTTCGGGCCTTTCGCCGCCCTGGCGGGGTAGCTCAGTTGGTTAGAGCACGGGAATCATAATCCTGGGGTCGGGGGTTCAAGTCCCTCTCCCGCTACCATTACTTTTCGACGCCATTTCAACAACTTGCATGCGGTCCAAGTGGTCGCATTACTTGCTTGGGATGTCGCATCATGTTGCAACTGGCTACCGTTGATTTCCAACGGTTTCCTGCGACTATCGGCAGGTCCACGCGACATGGACGCGACACAGGAGGGGGATTTTGGCGTATTCAACAGTGGCGACGACGGCCGGGGGAAAAGTTCCAGGTGACAAGCTCCTCGACCTTGGTCGCTGCCCTCACTGTGACATCGCAAGCCCGGATGTAAATCGAACTTGGTCGGACCACTGGAAGAGCGTCGCAGAAGAGCGCTGGGCAGCCTATCGCTGCAATTCCTGTTCAGGGATTATCTCGATGCGAATGCGCTATGAAAAAGATGGACGAATGCAAGCCACGGCTATCTTCCCCGATGCAAAAATTGCGCACGCAGATATCCCAGAGCCCGCAAGGACATTCCTTCAACAAGCGTTCGAGACGCTTCGTGCCCCAGATGCAGCAGCGGTAATGGCCGGTAGCGCTGTGGACGCCATGCTGAAAAAACATGAGCTTACCGAAGGCAGTCTGTATGCGCGTATCGACGAAGCCCTAAAGAAAAACCTTCTAACCGAGGGAATGGCTAAGTGGGCGCATTCGGTCAGGCTCGGCTCTAATCGCCCGAGGCACGCCGACGACACCAGACCCCACGTTTCGCCTGAGGAAGCAAAGCAGGCTGTTGAGTTTGCTGAGGCACTAGGGAACTTCCTTTTCGTTCTGACGGCTAGAATTGACCGAGGTATCAAGGCGGCCGAACAGGCTGTGAAAAGCCCGGCCACCTGAGTTGCCGAGCCAGGTCAGACCGCTCTGCCTTTTCCGCCGCCGGTCGAATTCCCGAATAATCCGGAACGCATGTGAAGAATACCGGCCGCCGGGGCCTGCCGCTTTGCATCGCAATCCTACATTCCAGTAGTGCTATTCTCCCGGCTACCAAAATGTCGCGTCGGCGCCGGCCGATCGGCGCTTCGCTCTTGGTCTGATCCGCCGCCCACCTCAATGATTCCGACCAGTGCGCGAACAAACTGAACCATATCGTTTGCCGTGATGGCTGCCTCGTCGGGACTTTGCCCAATGTACTCGGCGGCTGCGCAACATGACAGGCGGATGAGATCGTAGTGTGAATCCCTTTCATCCTCCGGCAACGCTGCTATTTTAAGAGTTCGGCGATGAATCAACCGCAGCAATTGTTCGAGAGCTGCTCCGACGACACTCATGCGTTTGCTCCGCATTGGTCGAGCGCTTTCCGACGCTCCAAGGGCGCGCGTTGTAACGTCGATGAGGGAGGTGGTTTTCGCGTCCCCGTGATGTGGAAGGGTGCGTCACAGCCGTTAATATATCGTTTCTTGCTAATATAAGACGCATCGCAGAAGCCGCCCGGCCTACTGCAAGGGGGCGCCTCAGAAATCGTTCGTGTAAGCATCATTGTAAGCAGGCACCGGGCACAAAAAGGCCCGGAAGCCGAAGCCGCCGGGCCTGATCTCATCAACCAGTTAGTGGTTAATTCCCGTGGAACGCCGGGCAGTCCTGCGAGACCAGCGGATTGAGAGCCCACTGGACGGTTTCGCCGTCTTCCGATGGCTCGGCGTCGTGGCCGTCCTCATCGTCGGCGTTGTCTAGCTCCAGATCGCATGTGTCGCCGGGCCCGCCGCGCGCCGTCCAGCCGAGCGATGGTTCGTCGTCGGCGGTGTCTTCCAGGTCGCAATCTGCTTCCATGAGGTCGAGCGCGGTGATCAGCGCCATAGACTGGTCTAGAAGTTCGTTGATGCGCTTGCCGACTTCCTGGCGCCACGTGCGCGGGTCCATACCGGCTGGCATGCCGTAGGGCTTCAACGTGCCGAGGGCGTTCATGCTGCACCTGTGGATTTTACAGCGACGGCGCAACGGGCGAAAGCACCGCAAAGTGTGTCGTGGAGCGCTTCGATGCGTATTCTCGCATCTTCGATCTGCCCCACCATCATCGCGGCAAGCGTTTCCCCTTCGCCGGTCGGCTCCTTATCCATCTCGTTGAGCATCGTGATCAATTCGGGCTTGGTTTTGTACATAACAGCCCACGCTAAGCGGATTGCGACGAGCGTGGGATTTATCGCCTCGATCCATTCGTCATTGGTCGGCGGCACGAATTCGCCCTCGTAATGTTCCCAAGGCTTCCAGTCGAGCGCGGCGAATTCAGCGTCGGGCATATCGTCCGCTGGCGCTTCAGCCGCTAAAGCGCCCGCCATAGCCGGAATGGAGGCAATCGCGCCGATGAGCATGGCGCGGCGGGAAAACCGTCCGGTGAAGATGTGCATTCCCTCGACAGCGGGCATGGCTTCGCCGGCCGCCGGAACATGGGTGTTCGGCATGGTGTTTGCTCCAGTTGATGTTTTCGTATTGCGGTGATACGAATAGATCACCGTTATACAAACGTCAACACTTTTAGATAAAGTTGATCCGGATGGATAAGCCTACAGGCCGACAAATCGCTGCTGCGCGGACTCTCGTCGGCATGACGCAACCACAGTTAGCCGAGCAATCGAAGGTGTCGGTTCCGACCGTCAAGCGCATGGAAGGCAGCGACGGGCCGGCGGTTGGAATGGCAAACAACGTCGATGCTGTCTGCCGCGCCCTCGAGTCCGCCGGCGTCGAGTTCATAGCTGAAAATGGTGGCGGAGCTGGCGTGAGGTTGAGGAAATAAAGTGGCCGAAACACCTGAGACTGAAAAAAGCTACGATCTTCGAATCCGTGCGGCTGAACGGGCCCACGACGCTAGGCGCACGGCTCTTGAAAATACAACCTCCCAGGTTCTGTCCTTTTCTAACAGTGCTATGAGGGCACCAGCTCTTGTGGCAGCTGGTGGCGTGGCCGCTGCTTTGGGCTTTTACAGCGCTAATTACACCCGATTGGCCGAACAACCGGAACACTTGACGACATTTAACTCGATTCTCTACTGGCTTTTCGCAAGCCTGCTATTGACTGTGATTGCCCCTGGGTTGGCCTATTTCAGCCAAATCTATTTCTCGCTGTCGATCGCCGAAGAGGATTCTGTATGGGAAGCGCCGTTCATACGCGACACACCTGAGTCAAAGCGTCTGAAACTCCTCGGTGAAATAATTCGCTGGGGCTCAATCGGCGCCGTGGTCGGATCTATCGTTTGTCTTGCTATAGGTGGCGTGACGTTTCTCTCATTAATAAAGTAAGTGGCTGGCGTTCCCCTTCGAAAGAGCCCGCTTGCGTGTCCCTGTTGTCTGCGCGATTGTTCTTTTTCTGCTGGGGTACGCACCATGGGGATTCTGCTATTTTGGTTCGGTCTGTCGATGATCGTCGGCATTGCGGCCAATAGACGAGATCGCAACGGCACCGGTTGGTTCTTTCTATCGCTTCTCATTTCGCCAATACTTGCCGGCCTCTTGATGATCGCTCTTGGGAACGGAAGGCCACCGGCTCAGTACCAGAGGGTGCAAGTGGTCGACGCAGGGCCACCCTCAAAGACCTTTGGGCCGATCATCGAAAAGCAATGCCCGGATTGTGCAGAGATGGTGAAGGCGGACGCGCGCATATGCCGGTTCTGTCGGCATGAATTCGGGTAACGCAAAAAGGAGCGATTCGGAATGGACGAGGACGCAGGGAAGATTTTGGCTGAGATCGCCGACAACATGGAGAGCATGCGTTCGGACTTAGTTCTGCAAACGGTCATTCAGACACGCTGAGGTGCAGCGCTTCCGCTGCCACCAGAAAGCGCTTGATTTCAGCCTGAGACAACGCTTTGAGGGTTTCGACCTGGCCAGGCTATCCCCTAAACCGCTCGGTGTGCCAATGGATCTTGCCGTCGACCTTCATCGGTTTGTGAATCATCAGGCGCTTGGGAAGGTGCTCGGGGTGGACCTCAAGCAGCGTGATCTTGATCGATGGCTTGCACCGGTTGCAGTCGAATTTCAGCTTCAGAGGATCGACGCCGCCGCCGTAGACCATCATGAGATCGGCTGATCTGCAGTAGCGGACATTGCCGCAACTGCATTCGGCCTTCACAAGCATGTTGTGCCGCGTCGCCTTGCCCAGCGTGTCGATCGGATCGTGTGCCATCCCTCTAGAAAAGGAACATATTCCTCGCAGGTCAAGAGGCTCTTGACTCAACCGTTCTCATTTTGTTCACTGGCGACAGGATAACCACAGGAGGCGAACATGCAGCTTCGCTTAGAGATCAAAGGCGCTTCACCTGAGGAGCAGGAGCGCGGCGTCGAGGCGGCAAAGGCCGTCTTCGCTGCGGCCGGCATCTCGGCCCAGCAAGCCGCAGGTGGATTGTTTGCCTTGGAAGGCTGGGACGACGCCAGCTTTGCTGCCGATGAGGAACCCACAGCGGAAGAGGACGATGCTGCAAGTGTTTGGATCGAGGCCAACAAGGCCGCTATCGCCGCATGCTGCGCCAATTGGCCTCCAGATGCCGTGCCGGACAATTATCTCTTGCTTGAATTGGTCGATTGAGCATGTGCGGCCGCTATACCAGGTACCTGACCTGGTCTGAGATCCATCGCCTATATCGGCTGACCGCGCCGGCGGAGACTGGCCGCAACGACGCCCCTCGCTACAACATTGCGCCAACCGAGGAAGTCCCGTTCGTCACGGCCGGCGAGGATGGCAATCACAAACTCCGCGAAGGCCGCTGGTGGCTCGTGCCGTTCTGGGCGAAAGAGATGCCCAAGGCGGCAATGTTCAATGCCAGGATCGAAGGCGTCGATACGGCCCCGGCCTTCCGTGACGCGTTCAAGTCAAAGCGCTGTCTGATCCCGGCCGACGGCTTCTACGAATGGACCATCTCGCCGGCCGACGGCAAGAAGGACCCTTGGCATATCTATCTGCCCGGACACGCGCCGTTCTCGTTTGCCGGCCTGTGGGCATACAATTCGAACCTCGACATCACCAGTTGCACCATCATAACAGAGCCGGCCGGCGAGCCGATGAAGAACCTGCACGATCGGCAGCCGGTGATCCTCGACCAAACCTACTATGACGCGTGGCTGGATCCGACGACGCCCAAGGACTACCTGAAAGACATTCTCAGCCACGACATCGACGGTCAACTGCAGTTCAACCGCGTCGGTCGCGACGTCAACGCAACTCTGATCAACAAGCAGCCCAATGACCATCCCGCCTTGGTCGGCCCGATCAACCCCCTATGAGCGACGAACCGCTGAGGCTTGCGGAGGGGATGACGGCAGCGCCGCGCGAGCGGTCGCGGATCGAAAACCATGTTTGCGAGTTTGCAAGATGTGGCATGCGTGCTCCGTTCGGATTTGCCAAGCCACGGCAAGAGTCACACTGGTTCTGTTCCGGGCACCGAGAGCATGGCGACCAGTATTTGCAGGGGGCAAGATGATCAGTCCGCCGAAACGACAGGGAGAATATCAGGACCGGGCCATCGACTGCCAAGAGGCAATGGAGCCCGGATTTCAGGCAATCGTCGATTGCATGCTGGAAGCGGGATGGAAGCGAGGCGAGACAATGCGGGCGTTTAAACGGCTCATCGCCGCCGACAACATGACGCAGAAAGAGAGCGCCAAGCTGGAGACGCAACTCGCAATTGCGCGGGCCATGTTGCGCGCCGGCAAGCCGCTCTAACGCTCGACGCCGGCCTCATCAACTTCCGCTTCCATCTGGTCACTGACAGGCTTGACCTTTCCGGCGTCGGCCAAAGGAAGGTCGTCAAAGCCTTGCAGCCAAGCGTCGGCCTGCTCTTCCCAGTACTCCGGCACTGAGCGTTCCTTGCAGTCCTTGCGCGCCTGGGCGCCATACATCCAGGCATAGGTGACGCGCTCCTGATCTTTCTTGGCGACCGCCATCTGTCTAGCGTCCTAGCGCCTGCTTCGAGAGCGATACAAGTTCGGCCTCGTCTCTGATGCCTGCCATGTAGTTGGCGATGATTCGGGAGGCCAATCGACCGTGCGCATCAGGTGAATGCTCGTCGACGCGTTTGAGTTGGTCGAAAACCCGCCCTAGCAAGGCTAGTTCGGCACCATCAAAAATCCCGGCGTCCACAGCTTTTCGTCTAATTGGCATCAGGTTCCTCCTCTCTGAAGTCCTGCAGCGATGCGTGCCGCAAATCCTGTTCGCCGCGCAAGTGCTTCACGCGGGCGATGATCCCCGGTTTTACCCATTGGGTTGCCGACCGCTTCATGCCCTTCGGTGCTGCTCCTGCGTGGTTCTGGACGCGCTTCCAGAGGCGTTCGCGCGTCTCCCGGTTCAGGGTGATGAAGGCCGAGCCGACATAGCGCCCCGTGCCTCGCTCTGCCATGAGAGCGAATGCCGGCTTGCCAGGCTCCCGCTCGACCCCGAGAAGGTCAAACTCGCCGACGGCATAGCTTTTGGCCTTTAGCCAGTTTGTCGTTGGTCCGCTCCGATATTTGCTATCGCGACGCTTCGACACCATGCCCTCAAGGCCAGCTTGGTCGACAAGTTGGAAGATGCTGGCGGCATCGCCGGGCATCGGCTGACTGAATTGGATATGCTGTCCCTCAGGGATCATCGCGGCAAGGATCTCGCGCCGATCCTCCAACGGCATGTCACGGAGGTCATGGCCGTTGATGTGCAGCAAGTCGAAAGCGACGAAGTAGAGGTCGTGCTGGCGACTGGTGATCGCCTTGCGCAGCGCCGAGAAGTGGGACAGGCCAGCATCGTTCAACACGATGATCTCGCCGTCGATGACGGCATTCTCTACACCGAGGGCGGCGGCGGCCTTTGCGAGGTCGCGATATTTCGATGTCCAGTCCAGGCCGCGCCGAGTGAAAATTCGAGGGCCGCCGGCATCGATCACGAGCTGGGAGCGGTAGCCATCGAACTTGACCTCATGCAGCCAATCACCGCCCTCGGGAGGTTTCTCCACCAAGGTTGGCATCATCGGCGAAATGAACTTCAAACGCATGCCTTGGACTCGTGGAACCGCGATTCAATAAGCTTAAGCTAAAATGGTTCCGGAACTTTTACCGTGGCGCCGGGTTCGATGCCCCATGAAGAACGATCCCGATTGCAGAGCCGCGCTGCGGCTGATCAGAGAAACGATCGAGGACCACTGTCCGCCGGGCGTTCTGCCCAGCGAGGAGGCCGTGAACGGGATCTATGGACCGGGCCTGCTTGACGAGGCTGAGGCGCTGGCCGCCGCCATCGTGGCGACAGTCGAGCGATTGCAATTGAGTTCAGCCGTCAAGCCGCCGGCGCCGAGCATTAAGGCGTAGCCCAGAACGCAAAAAGCCCGCCAGCCGTAAGGCCAGCGGGCAGGGTCTGGAGTGCTGGGATCAACCAGCATAGGTCAACGAGCGGCGGCAAAGATTGGTTGCGAGTATCACTTGCGCCCAGGCAAATAGAATCCCCGTCGAAGGACCAAGGATTCGCCGACGTAGCCAAACGATATGCTGCGTTGATTGTTCTGAATGAGGTCGCGAAGTCGGAACGACCAGCGGAACTATGCGTCTTCGGCCAAGTTAGGCCTCATGGTTGAGCACATCGAAACCACCAACCCAATCGTGACAGGATTCAAAGGGTTGTGCCCGCGTTGTCAGCAGGGGCACCTATTTGCCGGGTATCTGAAGCTGGCGCCTCGCTGTGACATATGCGGGCTAGATTTTTCCTTCGCCGATCCGGCTGACGGCCCGGCGTTCTTTTCGATGTCGATAGTTGCGTTTCCCGCTATGGCCTTCGCGCTCTGGCTACAGCTGCGGTTTGAGCCTCCCTTCTGGATCCACATCTTAACAAGCTTGCCTATGACTATTGGCGCTTGTGTCCTGCTGCTCCGGCCTCTCAAAGGATGGCTTGTCTGCTCTCAGTATTTTCACAAAGCCGCCGAGGGCTCAATCGACTTTGAATGGCATGCGACCGAGGCACAGCGTCGAGTTGATGCCGGCCGCTCACATCAATAAGTCATCCTCGCAGCCGTCGCTGCATTCCTTCAATGGGGTTCCTCGGCCAGGGCGATCCTTGAGGTCGCTGTCGCGCATTTAAAGCCACCATCCAGGTTCTGGGTTAGCGCACCAGCTACACGACGTTGCCAGCACGACCGCAACGGCTACCGGGCAGATAATAGCGTCCGTGGGGAATTTACCAGAACAACGGTCGTCACTTGCACAAATAATAACTTTAGGAGATGCTGATCTGCGGCCTTGGGAGGGCTTGGGGATGAAAAGAAAAACGTTGATGGCACTCGTTGCCATTGTGCCGCTGTGCGGCTGTCAAACAAGCAATCAAGCTGATTACATGCAAATTGGCTACGGGCCAAGTTTCGAGGTCGCGCACGCTCAGTGCGAGATGCGAAAAGGATCAGTAGACCAAGGCTATCTTGCCATCGGATCCCCCGCCTTTGTTGCTGGTGCGGGGATCGGCAATGCGCTGGGCAACTTGGCTGCCGAAGATCAATATATGAAGAACTGCCTGATCATCAGCGGCTGGAAGCGCTCGCCGCGCGGACGAGGCGCTGCCGCTGCATCCGCCGTTGCCTCTGGTGCGACACCTACCCCCTATGGAATCCAGCGCGCACCCGGTAGCTGGATCAACACCGCTCTGCTCGACTGGTCAGATGCGAACAACAAATGCATCGGCGGTGACAAGGCCTCTTGCGCCACTCGAGCAAAGCTTGGCGCGCAATTGAGAGCCTCCGGCATCAACCCAGCGCCAATCTGATTGCAGGAATATTGGTCCTTGGCTTCTTGGCACGACTGGTAGGTATTGGAGAGGGGTCGCTAGCGTGGACAAGTCACGATACGACAATCGGGCTGACCAGTGGCGCAGGCGGCAAGGTGCGCAGCGGCGACGTGCGCGAGTGCTCGCAAGCGTTCCAAAGCGGCTCGTATTCGTTACGATTGCTGCTATGGCTGCCTTCGTGGCGCTTTTTGTCGAGGAGCACAGTGACGTCGCGCCAGACCTCCACGTTTCCAGCTGGGTCGCACCGAAGCCGGCGCCGATCGCCGGTGTTGCCGCCGTCATAGACGGTGACACGATCGAGATTCATGGACAGCGTATCCGCGTCAACGGTGTCGACGCACCCGAGTCCGCCCAGCAATGCGATGACGCCGAGGGCCGCCTCTACCGGTGCGGTGCGAAGGCCGCAGCAGCGCTCGACGGTTTCCTGGCCGCTGCGAGGCCGGTTACATGCACCTTCGTCGCGTGGGACCGCTACAACCGGTTTGTGGGAGACTGCCGGCGTGCGGATCTTGCCAGCGTGGCCGCCTGGATGGTCGAGCACGGCCATGCGCTCGACTGGCCCAAATACAGCCACGGTGCCTATGCCGCGCAGCAGGAGAAGGCCGAGGCGGCAAAAGTGGGGCTGTGGGTCGGAAGGTTTCAGATCCCGTGGGAATGGCGTGCTGGGCACGGTAGCGGCGATCCTTCCTCCTCGGCAATCACCAACCAGCCTCTAGGGCTCATCAACAGACAGGTTGCGCAGAGCTATTCGTGCCAGCCAAGGCGAACCTGCCCGCAGATCAGCTCGTGCGACGAGGCGAACTGGTATCTGGCCAACTGCCCATGGGGCGGCAAGCTTGATCGCGACAAGGATGGAATCCCGTGCGAGAGCCTTTGCTGACGATGAAACGATTGGTCAGAACTGCCGCACTAGTTTTGTTGGCCGGCATCACACAAGCGCATGCCGACGCAAGACGCGGGGCCTTCTCAAATGCACTTTGGTATTCTTCAAAATGCCCTGCTTATGAACTCGATCCGCAAAAGGCCATGGAAATAGCCGTGTCCGTTGGACTGCCTAACACTCCTAGCTCGATCATAGTCACCGCGAACGAAGGAGAGAGTTCGTTCCTCTCAAATGTGGTGCCTTTCGCTGGCCACCCGGATCGCGCGCAACTGTCGTATGAGGAGTGCACCAATGCCTATTCCCTCTTTGGACCGGAGGGGACGGTGATCAAAGGAATTCTCAGACTGCGATCGGGCGATTAGCGGCGGCAACTTGTAATCTACACCGAAAGGGGAGGCGGCTTGCGCCCGCGCGCCACTTGCGCAAGTATTAGCGAACTGGCTGGGGGGCATAGTGCTGTGGGTTGGGGGAAATTCGTATCGTTTGCACTAGCAATGATCGCTGGTGCTGCAGAAGCTCAAACGCTTCAGGGCGTCGAAAACTGCCGGCAGCTTTTAAACGATGCTGACCGGCTGGCATGTTACGATGGCCTGCACACGGGCACGGCATCGCCGGTAGAAACAGCATCGAAGTCTGCTTCGCCCGTTACTCTCGCCAACGCTCGATTCGATATCCAGGACAAAAATTACGAACAGCAGGTTTTCAGCCCTCGGATCGAACTCCACATGTCGTTTGCCAACACCTCGCCCAAGAGAGTGTCAGCCCTGGCTTTAGTGGTTTCAATCAAGGATGCGTTCGGCGATGTGATCCTCAACGGAGAGAGCAAGTTGGATGTCAGCATCAGGCCGGGCGGCACAGAGACAAGTCCAACGTTCTTGTTTTGGGAGGACAACCAATTCTTGAACGACGACGCCTATAGCAAGATGATTGGGCCGGTAGCCGCTGGCACAGCTACGGTCGAAGTAGCAATCAACAAGGTGGTCTACGACGATGGGACAGTCGAGCCGTACTAATCTGCAAGGGGGGAAATATGCCGCATATTGAGCGTATCGAGACCAGAAAGCGCGGCTTCTTCGGAATGCTGTTTTGGTGGATGTTCTTGGCCTTCAATGCGCTGATGGGCCTGTGGATGTTCGCCGGAATTAAAGGTGCGAGTCAACAATATCAGGCGACAACTGACGCTGCGTCGCATGTCGGAACTGCGATCGGCGGCAGCATTGCCATAGGCATCTTGCTCTGGATCTGGGTGTTCGGCGATATTATTCTAGGATTGCTGGTGCTGTTGTCGCGGGGGAAGCGAATTACGATCGAGCAAACCGTCAACTGAGGGGGAAGTCATGCAGGTGCTTGGTGACGCGACTATTAAAAGATTTGCCGATACGGACTCGGGGGAGTTAGTGGCTTTCGGCACGAGAACAAGGAATCTCGGAATTGTGCTTGCTCCACAAGACGGAGATGGCCGGCTCATTGGAATGGTTACGGTTGGCGAAGAACCACACCCCCGGATGATTTTCGGTAGTCCAAAGAGTGAATGCCTGTCCTTTGGGACCAATTGGGCAATCGAACCACTTTCGGGTGACCAGTCGTTTCCTAGCCTCCATGAGCGCACCAATTTGGCGGGATTGCTTGCCCAAACGGCGGAGGGCTGGCTTATGAGTTTCGCCACCAGTGGCGTCGATTCCGTCGGGCGGTTCACTACTCAATGGTGGAATATCTCAAGCAACAAACAGGAGAACTTGGGTGATAGGGCTGCCCTATTTGCGTCTTGGAGGATATGGCAAAGCAGTGATGAGTGGCGAAACAACGCCAGGGCAACTCCTGTGCACGAATACACCGCTACGGCGCCCCAGCGGAGATAGTTTTTTCTATGCATAGCTGGGGCGGATGGCTAGCCGGGATCGCTTTCATTGTCGCGCTGAACCTGGGGGCAAACCTAATTGCCCAGAAAATAACAACGCTTCAACATGACCGCACCGGACCCTGGATGCCTTATCGCATCTTAGTTATCGGATGCCTATTCGCACTTTTGGCGGTGTGTGCCCTCGTTCTGATCGTGCTCGACGCCGCAGGATATCGGCTATGACCCACGCCCCTCCGGGGCCACCCTCAGTGAAACAGCAGCGCGCCGACGACGGCGAGCGATGCGAGGAAGGCCAGCGCTGGCATCATGCGACTCCCCTAGGCTCGGAGTGCTCAAGCCACCGCTGGCCCATGTATTCCATCGCGCCGGCAAGCTCGGTGAAAAACTGATCCATGTTCGCAGCGGCAATCGTCATCCGCAGCACCGACCCATCAGGGCGAGTGAACTGGAGACCGAAGAACTGGCCATCCGGCGAGCAGCCGAGCCAATAGCCCTCGGCCTCCGCTGCAGCAAAGTCGCCGAACTGTTCCTGAAAGTCGCGGCGGTTCTCTTCTACCCGCTCGACGTGTTCCGGTGGGGCTCGCCACCAAGCTTCGGGTCTCTCGTTCATCGGCTTGGCCTCCTGCCAAGGCTGGTTTGCTGGTGCCTCACCCACTCCCTTTCGAGCCTATTCATTGCGATATCGCCGATGGTGATATCGTCGATCGGTGTGCCGCCATTGAATTGCAGAAGCAGAGGCGTCCTCTTCGAGGAAGACGAGGCCGGCGCAAGATTGGCAGTGGCAAGGCCGCCGCCAGCGAAGCGCGGAATGGACATCGACCGGTTGAAGTTGTCCACCACGCCACCGACGCTGAAGCCGCGAAGCGCCCGGAGCGGGTCGACGCCCGAGTTGAGGGCAGCGAGGAAATCAACGCCGAGACGTTGCACCGCGCGAGCCTGGATGACGAATTCGCCAGCCGACAAGCGCGCCAGGATGCTATCGGTCCTCGGTCCACCAGGACCGCGCACGACGCCACCGGAACGGAAACCCTGCGTCCCGCCGCCGCCACTGTCACCGCCCAACCCGACGAGCTGCTTCGCCAGATTGATGGCCGACTGGATCTTCGAAACGATGCTGTCGACCAGCGACGACACGCGGTTGAGGACGCTGCTGGCGATGCTGACCAGGCTGTTGAAGACGGCGGTGATCCGCGCTGGCAACGTGCCAAACCAGCCCGCGATCCGCTCGACGATCGCCTGCGCAATCTGGCCGAGCTTATCGATAAGGCCATTCCAGACCGACAGGATGGCATCCACAATGCCGTTGAACGCATCGACCGCCGCTTGCTGGCCTTCGCCGAAGGCGGCAACAATGCCCTGCCAGAGCCCTGTGGCGCCGTCGACAATGGCCTGCCAGGCCACGGCTGCGCCGCCGGTGATGAACTGCCACGCGGCCGAGACCCCGGCTTTGATTTCCTCCCAGAAGACGCCTATCAGGACTCCCGCCGATACCGCCGCTGCGGCAACCGCCAGCGGGATGCCCCCCACCAGACCGGCCAGGAAACCTATGCCTGCCACCACTGCACCGATGCTTGACGCCAGCAGTGTGAATGCACCCACGGCCGAAAGGATCGCGGTTCCGAGTGCCAGCTCGCCGGCAGTGATGTCGGTGCCGAATACGCGGTTGATCTGGTCGGCAACGAACTGCGCGCCGTCTCGGAGCAGCCGGAAGGCCGGCAGGACGAGCCCGTTAAAGACGCCCGCGACGTCGTTGCCGAACTGGATGACGGCGGCCGACCATTCCTTGATCCATGGATTTTTGATGGCTGCGGTGTTGCCGCTTAGCAGGTGCAGGAGATCGCCCAGGACACCGGCGGTAACGCGGGCAGCCTCAGCGCCGAACTGCAGAATGGCGTCCTTGTTGTCCACGATCAGATCCCGGAACGCTTGGGCGCCGACCAGGACGAGCGGTGCGAACAACAGGCCAAGTTTCTTTCTGACGCCGAAGAGGGCCGCAGACAGAGAATCCAGCATGTCACCCAGCGAGTCGCCCAATGCCGCGTCGGCAGGCGTGAACAGGAACCCCAGCTTTTCCGCCTCTTTCCCGAGGTCGCGGATTCCATCTCGACCCTGGTTTAGGAACGGGATGAGTTCGGCGAACGATTTGCCGAAAATCTCCATCCCCAGCGCGACCTTGACCGGGCCGTCTTCCAATCGGGAAAATGCCTCTGCGAGATCCCCTATGATAGCCTCGGTCGGGCGCAACTTGCCGTTGGCGTCCTTGATCTTGACGCCGAGCCGGTCGAAGACGGTTCCGGCCTTCTTGGTCGCGTCCGCCGTCTTGTCGACCTTGCCGCCGAAGCGCTGCACACTCACGCCTGAGTCATCGAAAGCCTTATCGGTTTTGGCGGTCTGGCCGGCCGCTTCGGCAATTGCCTTGTTCAGCCGCGACATACCGGCGACGAATTGGTCATTGCCGACGTCGGCCTGCTTCGCTGCAAATGCCAATCGCTGATAAGCGTCAATTTGCAGGCCGGCTTTTTGCGCGCCTTTGCCCGCCGCGTCGGCGGCCTCAGCGCCACTCTTGGCCAAGCTGAACATTGCCGCGCCAGCCGCCGTCGCACCAGAAGCAAGGCCGGTGCCGAGCAAGGCAACGTTCTTCGCGACGTTCGCCAGGTCAGACCGCACCTTCGACAGGCTGGCGCTAAACTTGGCAAAATTCGCTTTGTCCACGGCAGCCTTGATGTCCTTGAACGCTTTTTCTCCGGCCGCGCCAAGGGCTTTGAGCTGGCTCGCGATATCCTTGCCGCCGTCGAGCGCAATGCGTTGCGTGATGGTTTTGGCCATGATCAGTCCCCCTTGCCATTGCGGCGGGCGTAGATGTCCGAGGCCATCCCGTTAAACTTGCCGTTGGCGCGCGCGATTGCGGCGTCCCATGACACCGTCTGAGGCTTGGGAGTTTCGGACTTGGCACGTCGGAAGAAATCGAAACGGGTTGCCGTGCTGCCAAGCGCCGCTGCGGGTACCTCGGAGGCAGGCGCCGAATTGGCTGGCGTAATTCCATAGATAGCGCGGGTGTTCGCTTCCGAGGACTCGGCGGGATATGAGCTCCTCAAATCCGCTAGGTGATCCCTCTCGTCCATCGATAGCTGGAAGAAAACCCCGCTACCTCGGTGCTGAGTGGCGTGGAAGAAACCGATCGCGTCTTCATCGTTCGTGAAAGCTGCATCGCCAGTTTCGACGGCGCGGCGCCAGTGTGCCGAGAATGTTGTGGGGATCATGGTCTAAAATCCTTCTCTAGGGTCGTGCCGCGTGGCCGGCGTCGCACATGAGTTCTGCGACCTCCATTCCGCCGGGTAGGCCGTCGGCTTCGGCCTCGTCGGTCCAAGCCGGGCAGTCGCCTTCATGGTCACACCACTTCAAATAGAAGGCCTGTGCCTTCTCATTCTCGAATGTCGGTAGCGTTTCCGGTTGCAAAACCTGGCGGTAGTCCCGAACTCTGGACGACTCCTGGTGGACCATGGCGGCGATGTATGCGGTCATCTGTGAGAGGGCTAAGACTGCCCGCGCCTGGTCTATCTCGGCTGCGCCGAGCACCCCCATCGACTGTTTCATGAGTGGGGGCCATAAGGTGCGCATGGCGTTCAGCATCGCCAGGACGCTCGGTTCGTAGCCGGTCTCTGACTTCGCTTTCCATTCGGCTTGGCGGCGAACGGCGCGATCAGCACGCCCGCCGTGTCCGCGCGCAATATTGCCGTTGAGACGCCGTGCAGAATCGGCAGCGCTGCGGTCGATCTTGCGTTGGCCGTCCGCCAATTCGACAACCGGGATGGTGCCGTTCTTGACGCCTCGCGAGACCGTAGACGCGTTGACGCCGATGGCTTGCGCATATTCCGCAAAGGTCATCAAGCTTGACATGACTTTACTTCTCGATTGCGACAGAAGCCGCGATGCAAAAGGGTTTGAGATGGTTGCGCGTGGCCATGCACAAGTTCTGTACACTTGTGGCTAGAGAGGGATCGCGCGCTGCCGCCCCTCATCCTGTCTGTGGTCTGGGAAGTACCTTGGATTGCCCGATGGATGGATGCAGGCAGAGCAGCAGCACCAAGTGCCACCCCGCCTGCTTTGCCTACGCGCCATGACGAAACAACGCGCTGGCAATCGGTGCGGCCAAGGTGGATATCGCTACCGCCCTGGCCGCGACGCATTGCCGACGAAAGGAAGTCGGCCGCGCCTTTCATGAAGACGAACGGGCTGAGTGCAGCCGTAGATCCACACCCAGCCCTAGCCAACCGGACGGCCCCGCAGCCTCGGTCGACATGGAGTGAGACCGGGCAGCCGAAGCCGTCCGTCTCCGTTGCGAAATGGGAAGGACCGCCCATTGAGCTTACTCGGCCGCCTCTGCCATGGCAGGTTCGGCGCTTGGGATCTCGTCGGTGTATTCGATGCGGATGTTGCTATCGTTTACCGCAGGTGCGGGACGCATTGAGGCGATTTTGTCCAGATTGGCTCGCACTGAACGCAGATCGGAATACGGCACCGCCTGCCAGAAGGGCACGTCGCCTACCCTGAGCCCGGGCATAGCAATGGTGAAGATGCTGTCGGGCCTCTCGGTCTGGGAGGCGGGAAGATAGGAGCGCTTGACCAGCCGGCGCCTTATAACGCTGGTGTAGCCTCCGCCGCTGCCGCTACTGACCGTTCCTAGATCCGAGCCTTTGGAGCGAGCATCCAATTCTAGCTGCTTCTCCTGAGGAAGGACCTGGATGCCCGATGCGTTGGCATAGCACCAGAGTGCGACCTCCTCAGATTTGAGGGTTCGCTCCGGTTCGCCGGGCTTGCCACGCACCGCGAACTCGGGATCCAGCAGCGGCGGCACACCATCAGGGAGACTCTGGTTTGCCTGTTCGATTGCGGTTTGCGCCTCGGCTACCGTCTTGATAAGGGCAGCGAATTTGCGGGCGATCTCGGGGTATTCCTTCGTCAGCGCCTTGGCGGCCGCATCAGCCTGGGCCTTTGCGGCTTGGTATCGAGCAACCTTGATCTGGTCTGCCTCTGAATTGCGGGCCTGCTCGGTGCGACGCTCTAGTTCGTCCTTGGCAGCATAGAGGCGCTCGATGTCACGGTTCGCGGTAGTGATGCGGTCCTCGACCTCGGCGAGTTGCTTATCGGACCCGTCAAGCAGGATGCGCCGACGCTCGGCCTCCAACGCCTCGGCCGCCGCTTCCGCGCCAGCAATATCGATTTGCGCCAAGGCGGCGCTAAGATCAGCAAAGGTATTCGTCTGCCGGCGCACCAGATTTAAAACGGCTTTGAGATCCATCGTCGAGGTTCCACGTTTCTATAACGAGGAATCTACCTCAACGGCATCACTCAGTCATTTCGAGAAAACTGCAAAACCTGCACTGAAAACTGCAAAACCTGCATCAATGTTCGTTTCGAACGGCGAGGTATTCGAAGAGCTCGCGCTTCGTAATCCGATGTCTGCCGCCAACCCTGGTATTGGTGCCGATGAATCCATTCTCGCACCATCTGAGGATGGTGGTCTCATGACGTCTTGCCAGATGACCG
Organism: Mesorhizobium sp. M7A.F.Ca.US.008.03.1.1; assembly: GCF_003997495.1. GTDB lineage: Bacteria > Pseudomonadota > Alphaproteobacteria > Rhizobiales > Rhizobiaceae > Mesorhizobium. The sequence continues at coordinate 122,494 of NZ_RZRU01000005.1, forward strand.
GCCTGCTTCGGGGTCAGGAACTCTGGCTGGTGTGCCCATTCCGGCAGCGTCTCCCATTCGTGCTCAACAGACTTCAGTTGGTCGGTTGCATCCAAGGCGTGCAACTGATCAACCAGCGTGTTCAATGCGACTTCAGTAGCTTTGATTGCTGCCTGCAGGCTGCAGCGCGCGCGTTCGATCTCGCTCATTGGCTGCCCGCCCCGAATTCCGGAACCAAACCGGAACGAACCGGCCCGCCATGAGTTACGCAATCATGATGACCAGCATGAAACCCCACCACGCGGCCGATATTTTGACGTTGGAACTCGCCAACGCCAGGGAGCGCATGAAGCGGACCGAGCTCGCGATTGAACGCACAGAACAGATGCTGGCCGAGAATATCGCACTGCGCCGCAGGATACGAACTGCGGTCGAGGCCGCAGACCGCTTCGGACAGGCATCCTAAGGCTTGGTCGATCCAGACGGCGGCGGTGCGGTAAGCGGGCGCGGTCATCTTGCGGATCGCAGGGGAAGAAAATCTTTTGCGGTAGGTCGAATTTACACGCCAGCGACTTTGCATGAGCATAGGGTGCTGAGGCGGGAGGGCTGGTGATGGGAGGTCATCATGCCTTTGGATGTCAGAAAATTTGTCGATATGTTCTTGATGATCCGCCAACGTGCGGCTCCACCGGAACGGATCCCGATCGCGACGATGCTCGTGGATCGGCCTGTTGTTCACAAGAAGCCCAGACCTTCTATGAGGAATAGGCCACTGCCCCCGCAGCACCATGCTGCAAGCAATATGTAGGCCCGTCTTGCCGCAGTTTCGATAACCGCATCGCGAAGGGCGTCGTTCATGCCTCATCATCCCATTCGTACGGGCGATCATTTGGAACTCGTCGAAAGCCCTCCAGGCGGGAGCCATACGGGTTGGAGAGAAGGCCAGAAAGATAATGCTGCCTGGCTTTTTCGAAAGCCAGCTTGAGCGTGTCGAGATCGTCCTGAAAACGGCTGATGAGTAGCACAGCGAGCGCATAATCGGCCCGCTGCTGAATCTTCTGTTCCGCTTCCCGCCTTTGCCGATGCTTCTCGTTCTCGCGGGCCCAGCGCTGTTTATTGGCTTTCTCCCGCACCTTCGCTTTGGCTTTGGCCTCTGGGGATATCCGCGCAGCCTCTTTGGCTGCCTTCTCGACGTCCTTTGCGTTGGAAAGGATGTAGTTCACCGCCCTGACCGGGAGCGGCTGTGCGAGCTTCTGCCCCTCATCAATGCGGTGCAGGAGATCGTCACGAACAGGGCCCGGTGCCTTCGCCATTTCGATTAAGGTGGTCACCGGCAAATACGAAGTAACTTCGTTTTTGGAACCGAGCTTTTCGGCAGCCAGCATATAGTCCTGAGCCGTTCGGATCGTCATCGGGAATTCCGACTCCACCCAGGCGGTGAAATGACCGTGGCCGAGGCTGTCTTTCACGTCGTTCAGCTTGGCGCCGATTTCCAGCACCGAGGTCGACATTCTTCGCCGCCGATCGCCGATGAACTCAGCGGCCTCTTTCGCAAGCTTCGCCTGTGCGGTGCTCAGGTGGGCGTAGTTGAAGACGGGCAGCGTGGTGAGATCGTCGGTCATGCACGCCTCCTCATCGGTACGATGTCATTGTTGCTCATGCCGCGTTTCCGCCGGGCCGCTGGCCGCGACGGGTCTGCCGGATCATCTCGACATCAACCGCCGACCAAAAAGCGCCGACCTGCTTATCCTGGTCGATCTGCGGGACTTCCAGCCGGCAAAGATGGTTGATGAGGGCCAAAGTGACCTGATCGCGGTAACTGTCGGCGTGCCGGTCAGTCGATTTCGCCAGCATCTTCTCAGCTGTCGATCGAATGCGCCCAACACGTTTGCTCATTGGAAACAGGACGATCTGGCAAGGTGGGGACCAGTCAAACAGGCTATGCTGCATGGGAGACTCCGGCCACATAGGTCTGGTAGGATAAGGATGTCACGAAAACCGTGACAGTTGAGGTGTCAAAAAGCCCACTTTCGTCACGCTTTTCGGGACAGGCCGTCACGGTTTTCATGACACTGCGGCCATTTTCGTCACGGTTTTCGTGACAGGATCGTCACGGTTTTCATGACGGGGTTTTGTTTGCCGACCATTGGTGCCGCGTGGGTTGTTGGCAGACGCGCCCTGCACGGAGAAATCGTGTCCGGATTGCCATTGGCGATATAGCTTGCGGCCATCTCCTACGGTTCCCGGCATCTTCAATTCGG